>NZ_JAUSRE010000001.1 GCF_030811655.1 Pseudarthrobacter enclensis
CCTTGTGTTCTGGGGGCCCGCGCCGCGGTGGGGTGGGGGGGTCGCTGCCCGCCCCCGCCGGCGCGCCGGGCGCGGGGCGCGGGCGTCCCGCGACGCCCCCCCCCCCCCCGCCGTCGGCCGTAGCGCCGGCAGGCCCGCCGAGGCGGGCCCGTGCACCTACTCCAGGAGGAGTACGGGCGCTACGCCGCCCACCTGACGACTTTCACAGTCCGCGGGAATAGGCTCGGACCATGCAGCACCGTTTCAGGGGACCGCCCACCGCCGTCATCGTGGTGGTGGTCGCCGTGATCCAGGTGGCAGGGTCGGCGTTCGCGTCCTCACGGCAGCCCGGCCACGTCCCGCTGGATCCGCTGGCACTGGCACTTCTGCTGCTGGGCCCCGCAGCCCTGGCCTTTCGCCGGCGCGCGCCGCTGGTGATGCTGCCCGTCGCCGCCGGGGCCACCGCAGCGTACCTTGCCATGGGCTACGCCTGGGGTCCGGTGGTCCTGTCCGTCGCGCTGGCCCTGATCCTGACGGCGGCGGCCGGAAAGCGCGCTGCGGCATGGTTGGGGGCGGCGGCAGGAATCCTGGCGTTGTTTCTTGCCGCCGCACGCAGCGGCGACGAAACGGCGTTCGTCCGCGCATTTGCCGGTTCCTCATGGCTGGCCATCCTGGTCCTGATCGGCGAAGGGGTGCGGTTCCGCGGCGAACGGCTGGCCGAACGGCGCCGCCAGGAGGCCGCGGCGGAGCAGGCTGCCCGCGACGAATACCGGCTTGCCCTGGCCCGGGACATCCATGACGTGGTGGCCCATTCGCTGTCCCTGATCAATGTTCGGGCTTCGGTGGCGCTGCACCTGGGTGAGAAGGATCCGGCGCAGTTCCGGCCCGCCCTGGAGACCATCAAGGCAGCGAGCAGGGAATCACTGGCCGAGGTCCGGCAGCTGCTGGGCGTCCTCCGGGAAGATGCGCCGTTGAGCCCCACCAGCCGGCCGAGCCTGGACCGGGTCCCGGAACTCGTTGACAACGCGCGGCGGGCCGGGCTCGAGGTCCGGCTTCAGGCCGGCCCGGGTACGGAACACGTTCCCGCTGCAGTGCAGGAAACGGCGTACCGGATCATCCAGGAGGCGCTGACCAATGTGGTCCGGCATTCCGGGGCGCGGACGGCCCAGGTTTCCATCCACGCTGCGAAAGGGGAGCTGCTGGTGACCATTGACGACGACGGTGCCGGGGCCGGCACACTGCCCGAAGGTAACGGCATCACCGGCATGAGGGAGCGGGTGGCAGCTTTGGGCGGCAGGCTTGGGCTCGGGCCAGCACCGTCCGGTACGGGCTGGCGGGTCCGCGCGGTCCTCCCGCTGCCCGCCCGTGCAGGGCAGGAACCAGGATGATCAGCATCTTGCTTGCCGATGACCAGAACCTCATCCGTGCGGGCTTCCGGGCGCTGCTGGACGCAGAAGCCGACATGAAGGTGGTGGCGGAATGCGGGACGGGTCGCGAAGCGGCGCGGCTCGCCCGCCAATACCACCCCGACGTGGTGCTGATGGATATCCGCATGCCGGACGGTGACGGCTTGGAGGCAACGCGCCAGATCCTCTCCGATCCCTCGCTGTCCGGTACCCGGGTGGTCATCCTCACCACCTTCGAGCTGGATGAATACATCGCCGAGGCCGTGCGGGCCGGTGCCGCCGGTTTCCTGGTCAAGGACACCGAACCGGCCGAGCTCCTGCGCGCGGTCCGCATCGTGCATGACGGCGATGCGCTGCTGTCGCCGTCTGTCACCCGGAGGATCATGGCCCAGCTGGCACGCCACTCCCGCGCCGCCGAACCGCCCGTGGCGCTGGACCGCATCACCGAGAGGGAACGGGAAGTCCTGCAGCTTGTGGGGGAGGGGTTGAACAACGCCGAAATAGCGGACCGGCTGTTCATCACTCCGCTCACGGCAAAGACGCATGTCTCGCGGATCATGGCGAAGCTGATGGTCAGGGACAGGGCGCAACTGGTGGTCCTGGCCTACGAATCCGGCCTCGTCAGGCCGGGCTGGGCAGGCTGACCCCGGCATCGGGTGCAGCCGCCGGACTCCCAGGGGAGTACGCGGCCGGGTGCAGGTGACTCCCGCCGCCGGACGCGCCCGCAGGCTCCGGCAACGAGACTCGATACAAGGCCGGATCCCCGGCCTGTTGAGAAAGTCTGGAGAACGAAAATGTTGCCTTCACTGACCACCGCACTGTCCGCCGCAGCCCTGTCCGCGGCTGCGCAGGTGCCAGCCGACACAGTCGCCTACGGATCCTGGCACGGTGCCTTTTCCCCCTGGTTCCTGTTGTTCCCGCTCTTCTGGATCCTGGTGATCGCGCTGTTCATCTTCGTGGCCCGCAGGACCTGGCGCCGGAACCAGCACTGGGCAGCCGGCCAGGGGGCCGAAGGAGTGCTGCGCGAACGCTATGCCCGCGGCGAGGTCGACGAGACAGAGTTCCGGCAGCGGCTGGAGGTCCTGCGCAGCGGAGACCGACGCCAGAAGTGACCGATTGCTCCCGCGCTGTTCGCCCGAGGTGGAAGGCGGCGGGAGCACGGTCCACCGTTTGAGACAATAGCTCCATGCGAACTTTGGGCAGCTCTTCGTCATCCTCCAAACCCGCCAGGGGCGGCTTTTCGATGTTCCGGATCAGCGGGCCGGGCCTGATGGTGCTGGTGACTGCCTTCATTGTGGCGGTCATCTTCGCCGCCAACCAGAACGACGTCGTGGGCTGGGTTGTCGCCGTCATTGCCGCTTTCTGGCTGGCGCTGGCAGCGTTTGTGGTCTTCAGCATCCAGCGGGCCGCCAAGAAGGCAGGGGCGAAGCTCTCAGAGGCGCAGAGCGCCTTCCACACGGCCACCGGACGCGCGCCGGCCCATACAGCTGCGGACCAGGGCGGCACACGCGTCATCTACGAGCGCCGCGAAGCTGACGAAGTGCGGGACCTGAAGCTGGACCACTCCTTCAAGATCGTCCAGGTGCAGGTCCGCGTGGTGGAGGAGGAACGCGCCAAGGGCGCTGCCGCCAACCAGGACACCATCAACCGCGCCCTGGAGACGATCGAGATCACGGCCACCAACGCCAGGGACATGATCAAGTCTTCCGGCGGCAGCGGCGAGCCGGTGACCGGGACCATCATCGACTAGAGTGGAGCGGGTGAGCTCGGCATTGAACAAGGACCACATCCGCATCGCATCCGTGAACGTCAACGGCCTCCGGGCTGCCTACAAAAACGGCATGGCGGCGTGGCTGGAGCCGCGCGAAGTGGACATTCTCTGCCTGCAGGAAGTGCGCGCCCCTGACGTGATCGTCCGGGAGCTGCTGGGGGATGGCTGGCACATCCTGCACGCCGAAGCGGAAGCCAAAGGCCGTGCCGGCGTCGCCATAGCGTCCCGCCAGGAACCGCTCGACACCAGGAACGGCATCGGCGACGACTACTTCGCCACTGCCGGCCGCTGGGTTGAGGCCGACTTCCGCGTCCCGGATGCCGCAGGGAACCCTGTCCAGCTCACCGTTGCCAGCGCTTATGTGCATTCGGGCGAAGTGGGGACCCCCAAACAGGACGACAAGTTCCGCTTCCTGGACGTTATGAGCACCCGGCTTCCGGAGCTGACCAAGCACAGCGACCACGCCCTGGTGGTGGGGGACCTGAACGTCGCCCACACGCCCAGGGACATCAGGAACTCCAAAGGCAACGTCAAGAAGGCCGGGCACCTCCCGGAGGAACGCGCCTACTTCGACCGTTTCCTGGGCGAGGAGATCGGTTGGCACGATGTCCACAGGAACCTGGCCGGCGACGTCGACGGGCCCTACACGTGGTGGTCCTGGCGCGGCAAGGCGTTCGACAACGACACCGGCTGGCGCATCGACTACCACCTGGCCACTCCCGGGCTGGCGGCGTCCGCCATTTCGGCGGTCGTTGACCGTGCAGCCTCCTGGGACACCCGCTTCTCCGACCACGCCCCGCTGGTAGTGGACTACCAGCTCTAAGCCCGAAAGTTTTTCCATGACCACCCAGACTTCCCCCACCGCCAAAAAGCGCATCCTGTCCGGCGCCAAGCCCACCGCCGATTCCCTGCACCTGGGCAACTACATCGGAGCCGTGCGCAACTGGGTGGACATGCAGGCGGAGTATGACGCCGTCTTCTTCATCCCGGACCTGCATGCCATCACCGTGGATTTCGACCCCTCGGAACTGGCAAAGCGCACCCGGATCGTGGCTGCCCAGTACATTGCCGCCGGGATCGACCCCGACAAGAGCATCTTCTTTGTCCAGTCCCATGTTCCCGAGCATGCCCAGCTTGCATGGGCCTTGAACTGCATCACGGGATTCGGCGAGGCGTCGCGGATGACGCAGTTCAAAGACAAAACCCAGAAGTCCGGCGCCGACGCCGCCACGCTGGGCCTCTTTGCCTACCCCACCCTGATGGCCGCGGACATCCTCCTTTACCAGAGTGATCTCGTGCCCGTGGGTGAGGACCAGCGGCAGCACCTTGAACTCACCCGGAACCTGGCCCAACGGTTCAACACCCGGTTTGGCCACACGTTCACCGTTCCCGAGGCGACCATCGTCAAGGAAAGCGCCAAGATCTACGACCTCCAGAATCCCAGCGCCAAAATGTCGAAGACGGGGGAGTCCCCCAACGGCGCCATCCAGCTCCTGGAAGATCCCAAGATCGCCGCCAAGCGCATCAAGTCCGCAGTGACAGACGCCGGCACGGACATCCGCTTCGACCCGGAGGAGAAACCGGGGGTCTCCAACCTGCTGACCATCTTCTCCTCCCTTACGGGCAAGTCCGTGGCGGACCTGGAAGCCGAATACCAGGGCAAAATGTACGGCCACCTCAAAGTGGACCTCGCCGAGGTGGTGGTGGACTTCATCACCCCCCTGCGCAACCGGACCAACGAACTCATGGCCGATCCCGCGGAACTCGACAGGCTGCTGGCCCTCGGCGCGGAACGGGCCCGCGAGATTGCCTCGGTCACCCTGGGCCAGGTGTACCAGCGCATGGGCTTCCTGCCGTCCCTCAGCCTCGCAGGAGTCCGCTAGCGCCATGTCTTCGGGAAACGTCACCGCCAGGGGAGGTGCCCGCTCTGCCGCCCAGGCCGAGCGGACCCTGGCCGACCGAATCGGAGACCAGTCAGGCAAGAGCCCCGGCGCCGAACAAAGCGTGACGCCCAGCGACGAAATCAGCGTGGGCGTCATCCTGGGTTTTCCGCCGGAGATCGCCGAAGAACTCCAGCGATGGCGGGCGTCTTTCGGCGACCCCATGGCGGGCGTGGTACCGGCACATATCACCCTGGTGACCACCACCCCCACCCAGGACTGGGAGGCCACCCGCCGGCACGTGCGCGAAGTGGCCAGGTGCCAGAGCCCCTTTATGGTCACCATCGCCGGGACCGGAACCTTCCGGCCGGTTTCTCCCGTGGTCTTCATCAACGTGGAGGACGGGTTTGATCACTGCGTGGACCTGCACCGCAAGCTCCAGCAGGGCCCGCTCCACCGCGAACTGCCCTTTGCCTACCATCCCCACGTAACCATCGCGCACGATGTTGCCCCCGAAAGCCTCGATGAGGCCGAAACGGTGCTGAAGAACTACAGGGCAACCTTCCCCGTGGTTAGCATGGGACTCTATGAGCATGATGCCGACGGCATCTGGCAGCTACGGGAAGAGCTGGACTTTGGGACCGAAACTGACAACCACGGCGACACCCGCTTCAGGGGCGATGCCGCGGACACCCCAACGGACGCAGGGTAACCAGCAGCCGCTGCCCACTGAGCACGCCCAGCTGAAGCTGGAGGTCATCCAGAAGCGGATGGAGTGGAACAGGGTGCGCAGGACCGGAGCCAGGTTCGCCGCCCTGATGGCCCTTGTGCAGTGGCTCACTGCCCGCGTGAACGTCCTGCGGCCCATGCGCGCGTTCCGGCATTACAGCCTCCACTACGGGCCCTTGATGAGCGCCGGCATCGGCTTCACCATGTTCTTCTCCATCACCGGCCTGCTGGCCACCGGCTTTTCCGTGGCTGGCCTGGTGCTGAGCAGTCAACCGGCGCTGCTGGACACGATCATCAAGAGCGTGGCCACCAGCGCCCCCGGCCTGCTGAAGATCAATGGCGGCCAGGGCCTGGTGGATCCCAAGGACCTGCTCAATCCCGGCAGCCTTGGCTGGACCGCCATCATCAGTGCCGTGGTCACGGTTGTCACGTCCCTCGGCTGGATCAACGGCCTGCGGGACGGCCTCCGTGGCATGCTGCAACTGCCGCCACTGATGGTCAACCCCATCCTGCTGAAACTCCGCGACGCCGGAACCCTCCTGCTGCTGGGGGTGGCCCTGGTACTCAGCGCGGGTGCGTCACTGGTATTCGGCACGGCGGCCGGCTGGGTTTCGAACTTCCTGCACCTTACCGAAGCCCTGGCCGGTCCACTCACCACGTCCGTCAAAATCTTCGTCCCGCTGGTGCTGAATTGGGTTACCGCGCTGATCATGTACCGGCTGGCAGCGGGCCTGAAGCTCTCACGCCAGGCCCTGCTTGAGGGCACCATCCTCGCCGCCCTGGGCACTACTGTGCTGCAGATCTTCAGCACCGAGCTCCTGGGCGGGGCCAGCCGCAACCCCCTCCTGGCCTCGTTCGCCGTCATCATCGGGCTCTTGATCTGGTTCAACCTGGTCAGCCAGGTCTACCTTGTCTCCGCAGGCTGGGCAGCCGTGCGGGAGGCCGACCTGGACTCCGGCAGCTCTCCCCGGAAAGCCATCCTCGGGGCGCGCCGAGCGACGCCCCAGACCTGACCACAGGGGATGGCCTCCGGTGCCGTTCTAGGAGCCGTTCCCGGCGTCCAGGTACTGGTCTGCCCAGGCGGCGATGATCCGGGCGGCCCG
Organism: Pseudarthrobacter enclensis; assembly: GCF_030811655.1. GTDB lineage: Bacteria > Actinomycetota > Actinomycetes > Actinomycetales > Micrococcaceae > Arthrobacter > Arthrobacter enclensis_A. Next base: position 6,869 of record NZ_JAUSRE010000001.1, read on the forward strand.
GGCAGCCTGGCCCTTGCCCGTCAGCAGGTGGTCGCTTCCCTCCAGCGATACGAAGTTCCGCGGGTGCCTGGCGGTCTGGAAGATGGTGCTGGCGTTCTCGATCCCCACCGTGTTGTCGGTGGGGGAGTGCAGCACCATCAGGGGCTTGTGCAGCTGCCGGATGCAGTCCGTCAGGTCTGCGTTCTCCAGGTCCTCGACGAAATGACGGCGGATTTCCACCCGCTTGCCGCCAAGGTCCACCTCGGCACTGCCCTCGCTGAGGATCCTGTCCAGCGCTGCATCGAAGACGTGCGCCACGTGCTTGGGGGAGAAGGGTGCGCCCACCGTGGCAACGGCATCGAGCTCCGGGATCTCCCGCGCGGCCGCAAGCACGGCGGCGCCGCCAAAGGAGTGCCCCACCAGGAGCGAAATCTCCTTCCCTTCGCTGCGCATGAACTCCGCAGCCTTTACCGTGTCAGCCACTTTGTGGCTGAAGGACCCCGCGGACCATTCACCGGCAGAGCCGCCCAGTCCCACGTTGTCGAAGCGCAGCATGCCAATGCCGCTGTCCGCCAGCGCCTTGCACATGCGGGCTGCGGAGGGGCTGTCCTTGCCCAGCGTGAAGCCGTGCGAGAAGACGCCCCACCCCTTAACCGGACCTTCCGGGACGTCGATGATGCCGGACAGCATTTCGCCCGTGGAACCGGCAAAGGAGACTTTTTCGGAGCGGGACATGCCGTCCCCTTTCTGTGCCAAAACGAACGACGGCGCCGCCACCACGTGTGGTGGGCGACGCCGTCGGCCGTTGTACCTGTTGTTGGACGCGACTAGATCCGGCGGGCCAGGATGGCCTGCTTGACCTCCGCGATGGCCTGCGTGACCTGGATGCCGCGCGGGCATGCCTCGGTGCAGTTGAAGGTGGTGCGGCAGCGCCACACGCCTTCCTTGTCGTTGAGGATTTCCAGGCGCATGTCACCGGCATCGTCACGGGAATCGAAGATGAAGCGGTGTGCGTTGACGATCGCTGCGGGACCGAAGTACTGCCCGTCCGTCCAGAACACGGGGCAGGAGGACGTGCACGCGGCGCACAGGATGCACTTGGTGGTGTCGTCGAAGCGTTCCCGGTCCTCTGCGGACTGCAGGCGTTCGCGGGTAGGCTCGTGGCCCTTGTTGATGAGGAACGGCATGACTTCGCGGTACGACTGGAAGAACGGTTCCATGTCCACGATCAGGTCCTTCTCCACCGGCAGGCCCTTGATGGGCTCCACTGTGATGGGCTTGGACGTGTCCAGGTCCTTCAGCAGCGTCTTGCAGGCAAGGCGGTTTCGGCCGTTGATGCGCATGGCGTCCGAGCCGCACACACCGTGGGCGCAGGAGCGGCGGAACGACAGGGTGCCGTCCATTTCCCACTTGACCTTGTGCAGGGCATCAAGCACGCGGTCCGTGCCGTACATGGTCAGGTGGAAGTCGTCCCAGGTGGCTTCCCCGGAAACCTCCGGGTTGTAGCGGCGGACCCGCATGTGGACGTCGAACGTGGGGATTTCCCCGCCTCCGCCGACGCCGGCAGGAAGTTCAACCTTTGAGGCTGGCTCAGCGATTTCAGCGGTCATCTTAGTACTTCCTCACCATCGGCTCGTAGCGGGTAAAGACAACCGGCTTGGTGGCGAGGCGGATGCCGGCGATTGATTCCGCCGATCCGTCGGCCGGCGCATGGTCATCCTTGTACGCCATGGAGTGCTTCATGAATTTCTCGTCGTCACGCTCGGGGAAGTCCTCGCGGAAGTGTCCGCCGCGGGATTCCTCGCGGTGCAGTGCGGCCACGGTCATGACCTTGGCCAGTTCCAGCAGGAAGCCGAGCTCAACGGCCTCGAGCAGGTCCAGGTTGAAGCGCTTGCCCTTGTCCTGGACGTTGATGCGCTTGTACCGCTCCTCGAAGGAGGCAATGTCGCGCAGCACCTGGTTCAGGGTGTCCGCCGTGCGGAACACCTGCATGTTGGCGTCCATCGTGTCCTGCAGTTCCTTGCGGATCTGCGCCACCTTCTCGTCGCCGGTGCCGTTGCGGGCAATGTCCAGCAGTTCGGTGGTGTAGGCCAGCGGGTTCTCCGGCAGCTCCACGAACGGGGCGGTCTTGGAGTACTCCGCAGCGGCGATGCCGGCGCGCTTGCCGAACACGTTGATGTCCAGGAGCGAGTTGGTGCCCAGCCGGTTGGAGCCGTGGACGGATACGCAGGCCACTTCACCGGCGGCGAAGAGGCCGGGGATCACGGTGTCGTTGTCCTGCAGGACCTCGGTCTCGATGTTCGTGGGGATGCCGCCCATGGCGTAGTGCGCCGTGGGGAATACCGGCACCGGCTCGGTGTACGGTTCCACGCCCAGGTAGGTGCGGGCGAACTCGGTGATGTCCGGAAGCTTGGCGTCGATGTGTGCCGGCTCCAGGTGGGTCAGGTCCAGGAGGACGTAGTCCTTGTTCGGGCCGCAGCCGCGGCCTTCGCGGACCTCGTTGGCCATGGAGCGGGCCACGATGTCACGCGGTGCCAGGTCCTTGATGGTGGGGGCGTAGCGCTCCATGAAGCGCTCACCCTCGGAGTTGCGGAGGATGGCACCTTCACCGCGGGCGGCCTCGGACAGCAGGATGCCCAGTCCGGCAAGGCCGGTGGGGTGGAACTGGAAGAACTCCATGTCCTCCAGCGGGATGCCGCGGCGGAATGCGATGCCCATACCGTCACCGGTCAGGGTGTGGGCGTTGGACGTGGTCTTGAAGACCTTGCCGGCGCCGCCGGATGCGAAGACCACGGACTTGGCCTGGAACACGTGCAGTTCACCGGAGGCGAGGTCGTAGGACACGACGCCGGCCACGCGCTTCTGCTTGTAGGGCGTGCCGTCGGGGCGGACAGCATCCTCTTCGACCGTCAGCAGGTCCAGGACGTAGTACTCGTTGTAGAACTCGACGTTGTGCTTGACGCAGTTTTGGTACAGGGTCTGCAGGATCATGTGGCCGGTGCGGTCCGCGGCGTAGCATGCCCGGCGGACCGGAGCCTTGCCGTGGTCGCGGGTGTGGCCACCGAACCGGCGCTGGTCGATCCGGCCTTCGGGCGTCCGGTTGAACGGCAGGCCCATCTTTTCCAGGTCCAGCACCGCGTCGATGGCTTCCTTGGCCATGACCTCCGCGGCGTCCTGGTCAACCAGGTAGTCGCCGCCCTTGACGGTGTCGAACGTGTGCCATTCCCAGTTGTCTTCCTCGACGTTGGCAAGGGCTGCGCACATGCCACCCTGTGCCGCACCGGTGTGCGAGCGGGTGGGGTAGAGCTTGGTCAGTACTGCTGTGCGCGCGCGCTGACCGGATTCGATCGCGGCGCGCATGCCAGCGCCACCGGCACCGACGATGACGACGTCGTACTTATGGACCTGCATACCAGACGCTCTTTCTCTCAAAATTCGCTATGAAACAACGGGGCGGCTTTGCCTGCTCCGCAAAACAGGGCCCGCGGCAATGCCCGCGGGCCCGGGGTGGTGCCAGTGCTAGGCAGGGCAGAATCCGCCCGGAAGGGCGACGCCGTTCACCACGGGGCACGGGTTGAAGGTAAAGATCACCAGCGTGCCAAGGAGGATGATGACCACTGCGGCCGCATAGAGAACCGTCTTCAGCCAGCGGCGGGTGGACGTCTTCTCCGCGTAGTCGTTGATGATGGTGCGGACACCGTTGGTGCCGTGCAGCATGGCCAGCCACAGCATGGCAAGGTCCCAGAACTGCCAGAACGGGTCAGCCCACTTGCCGGCCACGAACCCGAAGTCGATGGCGTGGATGCCCTCGCCCACCATGAGGTTCACGAACAGGTGGCCGAAGATGAGGACCACCAGCACCACGCCGGAGAGGCGCATGAACAGCCAGGCGATCATCTCGAAGTTGCCCTTGGCGCCGCCGCTCCGGCGGTACCGGGGGGCGATCCGCCCGCTGCGGGGGCTCTCGATCGTTGCAGTCATGGCTTAGTGACCTCCGAGGGCGAGGGACAGGTGGCGGATGGAGAAGGCGACCATGGTCACAACCCAGAGGGCCAGCACTGCCCACAGCATCTGGCGCTGGTACTTGGCACCCTTCTTCCAGAAGTCGACCGCAATGATCCGCAGGCCGTTGAAGGCGTGGAAAACGATGGCGGCGACGAGGCCGGTCTCGCCCAATGCCATCAGCGGGTTCTTGTAGGCGCCGATGACAGCGGTGTAGGCCTCCGGTGACACACGCACCAAGGAGGTGTCCAGCACGTGGACCAACAAGAAGAAAAAGATCACTACACCGGTAATGCGGTGTCCTACCCAGGACCACATGCCTTCACGGCCGCGGTACAAGGTGCCAGCTGGTTTTGTCGGCACTGATAAACCTCCCTGCAACACAGCGGCGCTGGCATGAGATCCATGCGGGGGGAACGCCTGCTGCGAGAGCACTCGTAGCTCAGGCCTAAATCTAGGCTCCGCTTACAGCTTATTCAATTTAGACGTTCGTTGGTGCCCAGTGCTGGTGCGGATTTTCGCCCTAAATGAGACCAACACCACACCATTGGCCGCATTTGGACCCGGCGGCGGGGCGAATCACGGTGCGCCGGTGACATCACGGCCGGTGTCATCACAGGAGCCACTTGCCCCCCTTCGGCTAAAGTAGCCGTGATGAGTACAGACAAAGTGACAAGCCCGGCTTCACCCCTTGACCGCTTCATTGCGGTGATTCCGGCAGGCGGAGTGGGGACCCGCCTCTGGCCTCTGTCACGAGCAGCAGCTCCCAAGTTCCTTCACGATCTCACGGGATCCGGCAGCACTTTGCTGCGCGCCACATATGACCGCCTGCACCCGCTGGCTGGCGACCGGATGCTGGTGGTGACCGGCAAGGCGCACCGTGAAGCGGTGTGCCGCCAGCTTCCCGAGGTCCACGACGCCGACCTGGTCCTTGAGTCGGAGCCCAAGGACTCGGCCGCAGCCATCGGCCTTGCCGCGGCGATCCTGCATGAGCGCGATCCCGACACCATTATGGGTTCCTTCGCCGCTGACCAGGTGATCAGCCCGGATGCGCTGTTCCAGCAGGCTGTCCGCGAGGCGATCCACACGGCCGCCGCGGGCAAGATCGTCACCATCGGCATCAAGCCCACCCACCCCTCCACCGGTTTCGGCTACATCCGTTCCGGCAAGGCATTGAATGTCGAGGGAGCGCCGAGCGCCCATGACGTGGTGGAGTTCGTCGAGAAGCCCGACGAGGTGGTGGCCCAGCAGTACGTGGACAGCGGCGACTACGTGTGGAACGCCGGCATGTTCGTGGCGCCCGTCTCGCTGATGCTCAAGCACCTCGAGGCCAACCAGCCCGAACTGTTCCAGGGCCTGCAGGAAATCGCACGCGCCTGGGACACCCCGCAGCGTGACGAGGTCACCGCCCGCATCTGGCCCACCCTGCCCAAGATCGCCATCGACTACGCAGTGGCCGAGCCCGCCGCCGAAGCCGGGGACGTCGCCGTCGTGCCCGGGTCCTTCCGCTGGGACGACGTTGGCGACTTCGCCTCGGTCGGCCGGCTGAACAGCGCCAAGGAAGTGGACGACGTCACCGTCCTCGGTGAAGGCGCCCGCGTCTTCACCGAGAACTCCAGCGGCGTGGTGGTCACGGACACCAAGCGCGTGATCGCGCTGATCGGCATCCAGGACGTCGTCATCGTCGATACCCCGGATGCCCTGCTGGTGACCACCATGGCCAATTCCCAGCGGGTAAAGGCCGCCGTGGACGCTCTGAAGGCAAGCGGGGACACGGACGTTCTTTAGCCGGCACAACCTGCCGGCGCCGCGCGTGCCGGCAGGTTCCGATGTAATGCTGCGTCAGTGAATGGGTGCTAAAGCGGGCACCCTCGCTAGAGTGAAGCAGTGCGCAATTACACTACTGCAGCCGAGCCCACCGCTTTGGTGGCTCCGTGGCTCGAACCGCTCCTGCCGGAACTGATCGAATTCCGGAGGGACCTCCATGCGCACCCGGAACTGTCCTTCAAGGAATTCCGCACCACTGAAAAGCTGGCCGAGCGGCTCGAAGCGGCCGGCCTGTCCCCACGCCGCCTGGAGGGCACCGGCCTGACGGTGGATGTGGGCGAAGGCCCCATTGCCACCGCCCTCCGCGGTGACATCGACGCCCTGCCCATCATCGAGGAAACCGGCCTGCCGTTCGCGTCCAGGAACCACGGCGTGACCCACGCCTGCGGGCACGACGTGCACACCACCACCATGCTGGGCATTGCCCTGGTCCTGCAGCGGATGCACCAGGAAACGCCGCTTGGCGCCACCGTCCGGATCATCTTCCAGCCGGCCGAGGAAACGATGCCCGGCGGAGCGCACTCCTGCATCGAGCAGGGCGTCCTGGAGGGGGTTCCCCGCATTCTGGCGCTCCACTGCGACCCTCGGATTGAAGTGGGCAAGGTGGGAACGCGCATCGGTGCCATCACCTCGGCCTCGGACACCATCCGGATCGAACTCTCCGGCCGGGGCGGGCACACCTCACGTCCGCACCTCACCGAGGACCTGGTGTTCGCTTTGGCCCAGATCGCGGTCAACGTCCCTGCGGTGCTGTCCCGCCGGGTGGATGTCCGCAGCGGCGTGTCCGTGGTGTGGGGCCAGATCACGGCCGGCTCCGCACCCAACGCCATCCCCGGCACCGGCTACATGGCAGGCACCATGCGGTGCCTGGACCGGGACGCCTGGCACGCTGCCGGTGAACTCCTGGACGAGGTGGTCCACCAGGTGGCGGCGCCCTACGGCGTGGACGTGCACCTGGAGCACACCAGGGGAGTGCCCCCTGTAGTGAACTCCGAGCATGAGACCGCCATTATCGAGGCTGCCGCCCGCGCTGAAATCGGCGAGAACGCCGTGGTGCTGACCCCGCAATCCATGGGCGGCGAGGACTTTGCGTGGTTCCTGGCCGAACTTCCCGGAGCGATGATGCGACTGGGCACCAAAACCCCGGGCGGCGAGGACTACGACCTCCACCGCGGCGACTACATCCTGGACGAGCGGTCGCTGGGCATGGGCATCCGCGTCCTCGCCGCAGCAGCCCTGCGCACCGTCCGGGACCTCGAGCAGGCGCCGGTTCCCTAGCCGGGACACTGTCCTCGCCAGCCGCGTCAGAGGTACGACGGCGGGTGGCCCGGGCCATCGCTGCGCCAGTTAAGTTGTGCACAATTTAGTTGTGCGATACGTTATTGTTATGACCGAAGCGCCCCGCCTGGACCGGCAAGTATGTTTTGCGCTGTACTCGGCGTCCCGCGCCGCCACCGCTGTCTACCGGCCCATCCTTGAAGAGCTCGGACTCACCTACCCGCAGTACCTGGTGATGCTGGTGCTGTGGGAAAACGAACCACGCGGCGTGAAGGAACTCGGCGGGGAGCTGGGGCTGGACTCTGGCACACTGTCGCCGCTGCTCAAGCGGCTGGAGGCACTTGGGCTGGTGGAGCGCCGGCGGTCCGGCGAGGACGAACGCCGAGTGGCCATCCATCTGACGCCTGCTGGGCGCAGCCTCAGCGGGCCGGCAAGTGCCATTCCCCAGCGGCTGGCAGACGCTGCCGGCCTTTCCCTCGACGAACTCGAGCAACTGCGGACCACCCTGGGCAAGCTCACGGCCGCACTGCATGAATCGCTGTAACCATCCACCAACAGGACGGACATCCCCAATGAAGACTCTTTATACGGCCGAGGCGCTTGCCTCCGGCGAAGGGCGCGACGGCACTGCGCGCAGCAACGACGGCCGGCTGGCAGTTGAGCTGGCAAGCCCCGTCGAACTTGGCGGCAACGGCCAGGGCACCAACCCTGAACAGCTCTTCGCCGCCGGATACGCAGCGTGCTTCCACTCCGCGCTGCGGCTGGTGGCCCGCAAGGCCGGCGCCGACCTCACTGACTCGGCGGTGGCGGCGAAGATCCATCTGGGGCAGCTGGACGGCGGGGCCGGCTTTGGGCTGGCCGCAGAGCTGGAAATCGCCCTTCCGGCCCTGGACCTGGCAACCGCGGAGGACCTGGTGGCCAAAGCGCACCAGGTCTGCCCTTATTCAAACGCCACCCGCGGCAACATCAATGTCGACCTCAAGATTCTGGAGTACGCAGCATGAGCACAGCACTGGCAACCACAACCCGTGAAATCCGGCTGGCCTCCCGTCCGGTGGGACGCCCGGGCGCCGACAACTTCGAGCTGGCAGAGTCCCCGCTTCCCGCGCTCGAGGACGGCCAAATCCTGGTGCGGAACCTCTTCATGTCCGTGGATCCCTACATGCGTGGCCGGATGAATGACGTGAAGTCCTACGCCGCCCCCTTCGCCGTGGGCAAGGCGCTCGACGGCGGTGCGGTGGGCGAGGTGATCGCGTCCCGTTCGTCCGCACACAAGGAGGGTGACGTCGTCGTGCATTCCCTCGGTTGGCGGGAGTACGCCGTGGTTGACGGCGCTGCCGCCACCCTGGCCCGCACGGACCTGGCCCCGGCTTCGGCGTTCCTGGGGGCCCTGGGCATGACCGGCCTGACGGCATACTCAGGGCTGCTTAAGGTTGCGGAGTTCAAGCCGGGCGACGCCGTGTTCGTCTCCGGTGCCGCCGGTGCCGTGGGCTCCCTGGTAGGCCAGATCGCCAAGGCCATGGGCGCGTCCCGCGTGATCGGCTCCGCCGGTTCGCCCGCCAAGGTGGCGCGGCTCCTCGAACTTGGCTTCGATGCCGCCTTCGACTACCACGATGGTCCCGTGGTGGAACAGCTGCAGAAGGCCGCCGGCCCCGCCGGCATCGACGTCTACTTCGACAACGTCGGCGGCGAACACCTCGAAGCCGCCCTGTCAGTCCTCAACGTCGGCGGCCGGGTGGCAATGTGCGGTGCCATCGCGCAATACAACTCCACCGAACCCACGCCGGCGCCCCACAACCTGATGCAGGCGATCGGCAAGCAGCTCACGCTTCGAGGTTTCCTGGTCGGTGGACAGCGGCAGCACGCGGCAGAGTTTGCGGAGAAGATGGCCGCCTGGCTGGCGGACGGGACGGTGCGCTACGACGAGACCATCGTGGACGGCCTGGAGAACGCGCCGCAGGCGTTCATGGACCTTTTGGACGGCGCGAACACCGGCAAAATGCTGGTCCGGCTGTAGCCAGCCCAACCATTGGCAGCCAGTAAGGGCACCGCGCTTAGCGGTGCCCTTACTGCATGGTAACAACTTGTAAACAATCTCCCGGATGGGCTCCCGACGTGCTATGGCGACGTGGCGCAGGCCACTAAAGTAAGTGCCGTCAGTGCGCTCCGGCGCAGTGCTGCGTGCCTTCAGTGAAAACAGAATTTCAGCGCCGAAACGGACACTCATTGAATTCCAGCCCGTAGCGCCACTCGCATCATCCCTGGAGGAAAATTGAAGAAATCACTGCGTGCCGGCTTCAAGCGCGGTTCAATGGCCGGCGTGGCCACCGCAGGTGCCGCGGCCTTCCTGCTGGCCGGGTGTGGAGCACCGCCGTCCTCGTCGGGGGGCTCAAGCGCTGCGCCCAAGTCCGATTACACCGCATGCATGGTCTCTGACTCCGGGGGCTTCGACGACAAGTCGTTCAACCAGTCCGGCTACGAGGGCCTGCAAAGTGCGGTCAAGGACCTTGGCATCCAGGAGAAGCATGTCCAGTCCAAGGCTGACACCGATTACGACCCCAACCTGCGCTCCATGGTGCAGCAGGGCTGCAAGCTCACCGTGACCGTCGGCTTCCTGCTCGGCGACGCCACCAAGTCCATTGCCACGGCCAACCCGAACAGCCACTTCGCCATCATCGACTACAACGACCCCACGTTCCCCAAGAACGTCAAGCCGATCGTCTATGACACCGCCCAGGCTGCTTTCCTGGCCGGCTACCTGGCAGCCGGCACCTCCAAGACCGGCAAGGTGGCAACGTTCGGCGGCATCAACATCCCCACCGTGACCATCTTCATGGACGGCTTCGCCGACGGCGTGAAGTACTACAACGAGAAGAAGGGCAAGAACGTCCAGCTCATCGGCTGGGACAAGGACAAGCAGGACGGCACCTTCGTCGGTGACTTCAAGCAGGTCGACAAGGGCAAGGTCCTGACCCAGGGCTTCCTTGACCAGGGCGCCGACATCGTCCTCCCCGTGGCGGGTCCCGTGGGCGGCGGTGCAGGCAGCGCGATCCTGGATGCGAAGTCCAAAGGTAAGGACGCCAAGCTCATCTGGGTTGACTCGGATGGCTACCTGACTGCCCCGGATTACAAGTCCGTGATCCTGTCCTCCGTCCAGAAGACCATGGCCACCGCTGTGGAATCGGTCATCAAGGACGACAAGGACGGCAAGTTCGACGCCTCCCCGTACATCGGAACCCTCGCAAACGGCGGCGTGGCCCTGGCTCCGTTCCACGATCTCGATTCCGCCGTGCCGGCAGACCTGAAGAGCGAACTGGACCAACTCAAGAAGGACATCATCTCCGGCACCGTCAAGGTCGAGTCGAAGTCCAGCCCCACCAAGTAAGCACCGAACCGCGGGGCGCGCTGCCCTTCCGCCGTTACCCCGGCCGGAGGGCAGCGCGTTCTGTTTTGCCGGCAACGTACGGTTGCCAGCACCATGCCGGCGGTCCTTTTTGCCGCCTGCCTGCCCTGCCCAGGAACCACACGTGACACTAGGCTGGGACTACCCGCTGCCTTGCCGCCCACAGCGCGCCGGAGCAGATCCATACACACACAGATTGGTTGGGGTTTTGAAACTCGAACTGAAAGGGATCACGAAGCGATTCGGGTCCCTGGTAGCCAATGACCACATCGATTTGGTCGTCGAACCGGGGCAGGTGCACTGCCTCCTGGGAGAGAACGGCGCAGGCAAATCCACCCTGATGAACGTGCTCTACGGACTGTACGATCCGACCGAGGGTGAAATCCTGGTCGATGGCAAGCCTGTCGTCTTCAAAGACCCCGGCGAGGCCATGGCGGCCGGCATCGGGATGGTCCACCAGCACTTCATGCTCATCCCTGTCTTCACAGTGGCCGAGAATGTGGCGCTGGGAAATGAGACTACCAAAGCCGCCGGCCTGCTCAATCTGGAAGCCACGCGCGAGAAAATCCGCCGCATCTCGGACCAATACGGGTTCGACGTCGACCCCGACGCCATGGTGGAGGACCTGCCGGTCGGCGTCCAGCAGCGGGTCGAAATCATCAAGGCGCTGGTTCGTGATGCCGAGGTGCTCATCCTCGACGAACCCACTGCCGTGTTGACTCCGCAGGAGACCGATGAACTCCTGGACATCATCCGGCAGCTGAAGCGCGATGGTAAGTCGATCGTCTTCATCTCCCACAAACTGCGTGAAGTCAAAGCCATCTCGGACACCATCACGGTCATCCGCCGTGGCAAGGTGGTCGGGCAGGCCGACCCGACGGCTTCCCCCACCGAACTGGCGTCCGCAATGGTGGGCCGCACCGTGAGCCTGACACTCGACAAGGCACCGGCCAAGACCGGTGAGGTGACGTTCAAGGTCCGCAACTTGACCGTGACGGACCACAACGGCCAGCACGTGGTCGATGACCTGTCGTTCGACATCGCCAAGGGCGAAGTGCTCGCCATCGCCGGAGTACAAGGCAACGGCCAGACGGAACTGACCGAGGCGATTCTTGGCGTGCAGCCGCACGTGGCCGGGTCCATCACGCTCGACGGGGAGGAACTGCTGGGAAAGAGCGTCAAGCACGTCCTCGGGGCTGGGGTGGGCTTCGTCCCCGAGGACCGGACCCTTGACGGCCTGGTGGGCACGTTTACCATCTCCGAAAACATGATCCTGGACCTCTACGACAAGGCACCCTTCGCGCGCGGCGTGGGGATGAAGCCGGGCGTGATTGCGGACAACGCCGCCAGGAAGGTCGAGGAATTCGACGTCCGCACCCCGTCCGTTTCGGCCGCGGTGGGGACCCTCTCGGGCGGCAACCAGCAGAAGGTCGTGCTGGCCCGCGAACTCTCGCGTCCGCTGCGCCTGTTCATCGCTTCGCAGCCCACCCGCGGGCTCGACGTCGGCTCGATTGAGTTCGTCCACAAGCGCGTCATCGCAGAACGTGACCACGGAACGCCGGTCATGATCGTGTCCACGGAACTTGACGAAGTACTGCAGCTGGCAGACCGCATCGCGGTGCTCTACCGCGGCCGGCTGGTCGGGATCGTACCCGCCACCACGTCCCGCGACGTGCTGGGCCTGATGATGGCCGGTGTCCCGGCCGCAGAAGCCGAAGCCAGCGCCTCCGCCCATGCCTCCGGCGCCACGACCACAGCGGCGGTTTCGGAGCCTGCCGGCCACGAAGGAGAATCCCATGTCTGAGAAGACAACCCCGGAACCGCAGGCGCTAGGCGACGACAGCGCCCATGTGGCCGCCGACACCCAGGTGCCGGGCGGCACCACCGCCGAGGCTGTCGCCTCCGACGTCGTGCTGGACACCGCAGGCGGCCAGATGCCGCCGTCCGCCGTTCCGGCAGCCACCCAGCGACGCGGCCGCGACCATGACCGGGACGGCGGCGGATCCGTCCTGCACCAGATCTTCACTGGCAACGCCATGGTCTCCTTCCTCTCCGTGCTGCTTGCCATCGTGCTTGGCGGCATCCTGATGGCAGTGACCAACCCCAAGGTCGCCCTCGCGGCCGGCTACTTCTTCGCCCAGCCCGGGGACCTCCTGACCGAGGTCATCCGTCCCTACACTGCCCTCGTGCAGGGGTCCATCTTCAATTGGGCCGGCGCTGACCTGGCCGCCCAGCTGTATCCGATCACCGAGACCCTCACCGTCGCAACCCCGTTGATCTGCGCCGGGCTCGGCGTCGCGCTGGGATTCCGCGCCGGCCTGTTCAACATCGGTGCCCAAGGGCAGATCATCTTCGGGGCGCTCTTCGGCGCCTACATCGGCTTCGCCTGGCACCTGCCCATCGGCCTGCACCTGCTTCTCGTCATCCTGGCCGGTCTGGTCGGCGGCGCGGTCTGGGGCGGCGTTGTGGGCCTGCTGAAGGCCCGGACCGGTGCGCACGAGGTGATCGTGACCATCATGCTCAACTACATCGCCAACTTCCTGCTGCTGTTCCTGCTCACCACCCCGGCTTTCCAGCGCAAGGGTTCCACCAACCCGATCTCACCGTTTCTGGACTCCACTGCGCTGTTCCCCGAACTGCTCGGACCGCAATTCCGCCTGCATGCGGGCTTCCTGGTTGCCGTAGCGGCCACAGTCCTGGTCTGGTGGCTGCTCAACCGCTCCACGATCGGCTTTGAGTTCCGGGCAGTCGGCGCAAACCCCAGCGCCGCCCGCACCGCCGGCATCAACGTCGCCCGCAGCACCATCCTGGTCATGGCGATCGCCGGTGCCCTGGCCGGCCTGGCCGGCGTGGCCCAGGTGTCCGGCACGGAAAAGTACCTTTCCGGCGGTGTCGCCGCCTCCATCGGGTTTGATGCCATCACGGTCGCACTGCTGGGACGCTCGACGCCGTGGGGAACCTTCTTCGCGGGCCTGCTGTTCGGCGCCTTCCGCGCCGGCGGCGTGGCAATGCAGGCCCAGACACAGACACCGATCGACATCGTGCTCGTCATCCAGTCCCTGATCGTGCTGTTCATCGCAGCACCCCCGCTGGTCCGTGCGATATTCGGACTCAACCCCCGTAAGAAGAAGACCACCACAAGTGGGACCGCAGGTTCGCGTACCGGCGGCGTCAAGAGCGGAGCGGCAGCATGAGCGCCACCACACAATCTCCCGCCGGCAAACAGCCAGGCACCGGAAAGGGAACCGGCAAGACAACCGGAGCAAACCGTGCCGGCAGCCGGGGAGGCACAACGGAACTGGTGAGCTGGAAGGCCGGCGTCGGCCTGGGCCTGCTCGCCATCCTGGGCACCGTGCTGTTCGGGTTCCTGGCCAACACAAAATCTGCCGGCTTCCGGATCGCCGAAGCCCGTGATCCGAATGCCTCCTCCACCGCAGCGTGGATCACCCTGGCTGTGGCGCTGGCGGCCGCCGCCTACGTCGGCTTCCGCTGGATCAGCCAGCGGCGCGAGGGCGGGGGAGTGGACCGCTGGATTCCCGCCACCACTATCGCTGCCATCGTCGTCCTGGGCCTGGCCGCCCTGGGCGTCGCCCGGGTCGAGAAGATCACCGTTCCCTCGATGGTGTTCGGCTGGATCTGCTCGGTCCTGCTGCTTGCCCTCGCCGCCTACGCCTGCTTCCTGACCGTACAGCGAAGGAAGGTCCCCGCCTGGGTGGGCGGAAGCTTCGCCGTCGTCTTCCTCGCCGGGTTCATGATCTGGATCGTGGCGGGCGGACGGGACCCCGAGCCGTCCATCTCCCTCGCAGGGCTGATGGCCGGCGCCGTCACCCTGGCTGTGCCGCTGGTGTTCGGTTCGCTCTCCGGGGTGCTCTGTGAACGGGCCGGCGTGGTCAACATCGCCATCGAGGGCCAGTTGCTGCTGGGTGCCTTCTCCGCCGCCGTCGTGGCCACTGTCACCGGCAACGTGTACGCGGGCCTGTTCTCCGCTGCTGTCGCAGGGGCGCTCGTGTCCCTGGTCCTGGCCGTGGTGAGCATCAAGTACCTCGTCAACCAGATCATCGTCGGCGTGGTGCTCAACGTCCTGATCAGCGGGCTCACCAGCTTCCTGTTCTCAACATTGCTGACAGCGGACCCCGAGCACCTGAACAAACCCGGACGGCTGCAGGCCGTGGACATCCCGTTCCTTGCCGACATCCCGATCATCGGACCTATCCTGTTCCGCCAGTCCCTTGTCGGCTACCTCATGTACGTGGCTGTGATCGTTGTTTACGTCGGCCTGTTCCACACCAAGTGGGGCCTGCGGGTGCGTGCCGTCGGTGAACATCCCCAGGCAGCGGACACGGTGGGCATCAACGTCAACCGGACCCGGTTCATCAACGTCCTCATGGGCGGTGCGATCGCTGGAATCGGCGGTTCCTTCTTCACCCTGGTGTCGGTGGACGCGTTCAGCAAGGACATGTCCGGCGGGAGGGGCTACATCGCGCTGGCCGCCATGATTTTTGGGCGCTGGAACCCCATCGGGGCGTTCCTGGCCGCGTTGCTGTTCGGATTCGCCGACAACCTTCAAAGCATCATCACCATCATCGGCTCACCGGTGCCCAGCCAGTTCATGGCAATGCTGCCCTACGCCCTGACCGTCATCGCGGTGGCCGGACTGGTGGGCCGCTCCCGGCCGCCCGCCGCCGACGGCATACCGTACGTCAAGGGGTGACGGCCGTGGAGGACACGGGAACCGTGGACTGGGCAGCCCTTGAGGCGGCTGCCGTCGCTGCCATGAAGAACGCCTACGCCCCATACTCCAAATTTCCGGTGGGCGCTGCGGCGCTGACCCGGGACGGCCGGATCGTCAGCGGCTGCAACGTGGAGAACGCCAGCTACGGACTGACCCTGTGCGCCGAGTGCGCCCTGGTGGGCAACCTCCAGATGACCGGCGGGGGCCGGCTGCGGGCCTTCTACTGCGTGGACGGGGCGGGAAACATCCTGATGCCCTGCGGACGCTGCCGGCAGCTGCTGTACGAATTCCGTGCCCCGGACATGCAGCTCATGACCACCCAAGGCATCAAAACCATGGACCAGGTGCTGCCTGACGCCTTTGGTCCCCAACACCTGGAGGAGACCCGGTGACTGAGAGCAAAGCCGGAGCGTTCGACGCCGTCGACATCATCCGCACCAAGCGGGACAAAGGGACGCTGAGCCCGGAGCAGATCGACTGGACCATCGACGCGTACACGCGGGGAGCCATCGCCGACGAGCAGATGGCAGCCCTGAACATGGCCATCCTGCTCAACGGGATGGACCGAACCGAGATCGCACGGTGGACCGCCGCCATGATCGCTTCGGGTGAACGGATGGACTTCTCCAGCCTGCGGCGTCCGGACGGCGGCCTGAAGTACACCACTGACAAGCACTCCACCGGGGGCGTGGGTGACAAGATCACCCTGCCGCTGGCTCCGCTGGTGGCGGTTTTCGGCGTCGCAGTACCGCAGCTGTCCGGGCGCGGACTGGGACACACCGGCGGCACCCTGGACAAGCTGGAATCCATTCCGGGGTGGCGGGCCAACCTCAGCAATGACGAGATCATGGCCCAGCTCCAGGACGTTGGTGCAGTGATCTGCGCCGCAGGCGCCGGCCTGGCGCCCGCTGATAAGAAGCTCTACGCGCTGCGGGATGTCACGGGCACAGTGGAAGCGATTCCCCTGATCGCGTCCTCAATCATGAGTAAGAAGATCGCCGAGGGGACGGGCTCGCTGGTCCTGGACGTCAAGGTGGGCAGCGGAGCGTTCATGAAGGATGAGGCCCGGGCCCGGGAACTGGCCGAGACCATGGTGGCCCTGGGCAAGGACGCCGGCGTCAACACGGTGGCGCTGCTGACCAATATGAACACGCCACTGGGCCTGACTGCCGGCAACGCGATCGAGGTGGAGGAGTCCGTCGAGGTCCTGGCCGGCGGCGGCCCGGAAGACGTGGTGGAGTTGACCGTCCGGCTCGCCGAAGAGATGCTCTCCTGCGCAGGCGTGCGGGACGCCGACCCCGCTGCTGCCTTGAAGGACGGCCGTGCCATGGACGTCTGGAACAGGATGATCTCCGCCCAAGGCGGAGACCCCAATGCCGCCCTTCCGGAGGCCAGGGAATCCGACGTCGTCTACGCCCCTGCCGACGGCGTGCTGGTGGAACTCGACGCGCTCGCCGTTGGCGTGGCGGCCTGGCGCCTCGGCGCCGGCCGTGCGCGCAAGGAGGACAGCGTCCAGGCCGGGGCGGGTGTGCGCATGCACGCCAAGCCCGGTGCCACCGTCCGGGCCGGTGAACCCCTGATGACGCTGTTGACCGACACCCCTGACCGGTTCGCACGGGCACGGGAAGCCCTGGAACACGCCGTGGTCATCGCGCCGGAAGGCTCGCGGCCCGCCCAGCAGCTGATCATCGACCGCATAGCATAGGTATCAATGCAGGCCATCAACGACTTCATCCTCGCCGCAGCCGGACAGCCGTGGGTGCTGGTCCTGGTGCTGGCCTGCTGTGTCATTGACGGCTTCTTTCCGCCGGTCCCCAGCGAATCGGTGGTGGTGGGCCTCGCGGCCGTAGCCGCCACTGCCGACGTTCCCAGCCCGCTGCTCCTTGCCCTGGTGGCCGCAGCCGGCGCCTTCACCGGGGACAATATTGCCTATCTTCTTGGCCGGCGCGTAGGCACCAGGCGCTGGGCATGGATGCGCGGGCCCCGCATGCAAAGCGCGTTCCGCTGGGCGGGCAGGGAATTGCGGAAACGGCCCGCGTCGCTGATCCTTGTGGCCCGCTTCATTCCAATCGGCAGGGTGGCAGTCAACCTGACCGCTGGAGTGACCCATTATTCCCATCTCCGCTTCGCGGGGCTGACCATCCTTTCGGCCGGCCTTTGGGGCGGATACTCCGTGGCCATAGGGCTCTTCTTCGGCCAGTGGTTTGAGGACAACCATGTACTGGGGGCGGCCATCGCCATCATCTGCGCGGTGACGCTTGGGATTGTGGTGGACCTGGTAATCAACAAATTCCGGGGCAAACCCAACGTGGTGGAACGCATCCGGGAACCCGGCACCTGACAGGCTCGTTTAACAGGGCGATTCCCTGCATCAGGGCGTAGCGGACAGCGCCCCCGCCGTGGGACACTTAGGAACGATTTCCGCTTTGGCTGCGGCACTTTAGCTGTGTCATTTTCATACAGGAGCAACACCGCGTGGAGTTTATTAATGAGGCCGTGCTCCATGCAGCGGGCCAGTGGTGGATTTACCCGGCGCTGCTGGTGTTCTTCTTCGTGGACGGCTTCGCCATGGTGGTCCCCAGCGAGACCCTTATCGTGGCGCTCGCGGCTTTCTCGCGGCACAGCGGCGAACCCAACCTCTGGATCCTGGGTATCACCGCCCTGGTGGGTGCCATTGCCGGTGACAACATGGCCTACATGCTCGGACGCAAGATCGGCCTGGAGCGGTGGGGATGGATGCGGCGCCCCAAAGTACGGAAAGTGTTTGCCTGGGCCCGTTACGAGCTGGAGAAGCGCGGCGCGGTGCTGATCTTCACCGCCAGGTACATTCCGTGGGGGCGCGTTGCCGTCAACTACGTAGCCGGCAGCACAGGCTTCTCCCACCGCAGGTTCTTCGCATTCGACGCCGTCGCCTGCCTCACGTGGGTGGGTTACTCGCTTGGCATCGGCCTGCTTGCCAGCTCGTTCCCGTGGCTGCACCACAATCCGTTGCTGAGCGCGGGCATCGCGGTGGTGTTCGCGATCGTCCTGGGAGTCCTCATCGACCACCTGCTGCGCTGGTGGCACAAGCGGCTCGGCCGGAACGACGGGCCGGATACGGACAGCTGGAGCGAGGGAACCTCCGGCTCCGGCTCCGGCAAGGACGGACGTCCCGGCACCCATGCCCTCGTGGTGCCGTCGGCAGAGGCCGGTCCCGCGGCCAAGTAGCCGCCGGCTTTGAACGGCTGGCTTTGAACACCGGCCCACCCTAAGGTGGGAACGTGACTGAGCCCATTGTTGACGCTGCCCCTGCCATCGATTTTGACCTGAAGAGCCTGCCCAAGGTTTCCCTTCACGACCACCTGGACGGGGGACTCCGTCCTGCCACCATCATCGAACTGGCCGAGGCCGTTGGCCACCAGCTCCCCTCAACGGACCCGGTGGCCCTGGGCCAGTGGTTCCGTGAATCAGCCGACTCCGGATCCCTGGTGCGCTATCTGGAGACGTTCGACCACACCGTAGCCGTCATGCAGACCTACGACGGACTGTTCCGGGTGGCCAAGGAGTTCGTGGAGGACCTTGCCGACGACGGCGTGGTCTACGGCGAAGTGCGCTGGGCACCCGAACAGCACCTCCAGAAGGGCCTCAGCCTGGACGAGGTCGTGGAAGCGGTGCAGGAGGGCCTGGAGGCCGGCGTCGAGGCCGTGTCCGAGACCGGACGCGAAATCCAGGTGGGCCAGCTGATCACCGCCATGCGCCATGCCGACCGCGGCCAGGAGATTGCTGAACTCGCCGTCCGCCACCGCAACAAGGGCGCAGTCGGCTTTGACATCGCCGGTGCCGAGGACGGCTTCCTGCCCAGCCGGTTCAAGGACGCCTTCACCTACCTGGCCCAGCACAATTTCCCCGCCACCGTGCACGCCGGTGAGGCGGCCGGCCTGGAGAGCATCCAGTCCGCCCTGGTGGACGGCCGCGCCCTGCGGCTGGGACACGGTGTCCGCATTGCGGAGGACATCATGGTGGAATTCGACGACGACGATGAAGCGGGGGACACGGTTGGCCTGGTAACCCTCGGCGATCTCTCCAGCTGGGTCCGCGACCGTGGGATCGCGCTGGAAATCTGCCCCTCCTCCAACCTGCAGACCGGCGCCATTGCCTCGTTCGGCGAGGGAATCGAGAGCCACCCCCTGGACATGCTCTACCAGCTGGGCTTCAACGTCACCATCAACACTGACAACCGCCTGATGAGCGGGGTCACCCTGACGGATGAGTTCAACCTGCTGGTGGAAACCTTCGACTACGACCTCGACGACCTGCTGGAGCTGACCCTGAACGCCGCAGAGGCGTCCTTCCTGCCCCTGGAGGAGAAGGAGGCGCTGGTGGAATACATCAACGACGCCTACGCCAACCTTGGCTGACCAGCATTCCTTGTCCGGCAGTTCCGCCACGGCGGAACTGCTGGACAAGATGGCGCAGCTGCGCGAGCACTGCCCGTGGATGCGCGCCCTTACGCACGCATCGCTGGTGGAGTACCTCCTGGAGGAGGCATACGAGGTGGCCGAAACCATCGAGGAGGGCCACCCCGACGCCGAACTCCAGGGCGAGCTGGGCGACGTCCTGCTCCAGGTGGTGCTGCACGCCCGGCTCGCTGAGGAGCGCGGTGCCTTCACGTTCGACGACGTGGCGCGCGGCCTGAGTGCCAAAATGGTGCGCCGGAACCCGCATGTCTTCCGGCCCGACGGTTCGCTGCAGGACAGCTTTCCCGCCACCGTGGAGGAGATCGAGCAGAAGTGGGATGCGGTCAAACGGGCTGAACGGCCGGGGCACCGCAACGCCTTCGACGGCATCCCGGCAGCCCTCCCGGCCCTGGCCAGGGCGCAAAAATCGCTGGACCGGGCAGCCCGGGCGGGCCTGGAGCTGCCGGGCGGAGTCCCGGTTCCCGAAAGCGAGGATGAGCTCGGAAACCTGCTGCTCGCCGTCGTGCGTTCCGCCCGGGACAACGGCATGGACGCCGAGCGCGCGCTCCGCGCCGCCGTCAGCCGGTATCAGCGTGGCCAAAGTGGGCCAAGTGACCACGCGCCATCATGACGTCCCGGCCTTGACCCGTTTGAGTAACCCGGAGCACTCTCGACTAGGCTGGTCCGTGACGCGTACGTCGAGTTTTCAGCCTGATTCCCCCCGTTAATCGCCCATAAGGAGCAAATTCATGGCGCTTATCGATGCCATCCACGCCCGCGAGATCCTTGATTCCCGCGGCAACCCCACCGTTGAAGTTGAAGTCCTGCTGTCGGACGGCCAGATCGGCCGCGCGGCGGTTCCCTCCGGTGCCTCCACCGGTGAGCACGAGGCCGTCGAACTGCGCGACGGCGACAAGGGCCGCTACCTCGGCAAGGGCGTGCAGAAGGCCGTCGACGCCGTGATCGACCAGATCGCTCCCGCACTGACCGGCTTCGACGCCACGGACCAGCGCAGCATCGACCAGGCCATGCTGGACCTGGACGGCACGCCCAACAAGGGCAAGCTCGGCGCCAACGCGATCCTCGGCGTCTCGCTGGCCGTTGCGAACGCCGCAGCCGCCTCCGCCGACCTGCCGCTGTACAAGTACCTGGGTGGCCCGAACGCGCACGTCCTGCCCGTGCCGCTGATGAACATCCTCAACGGTGGATCGCACGCCGACTCCGACGTTGACATCCAGGAATTCATGATCGCCCCCATCGGCGCCGAAACCTTCTCCGAGGGCCTGCGCTGGGGCGTTGAGGTTTACCACAACCTCAAGTCCGTGCTGCAGCAGAAGGGCCTGTCCACCGGGCTCGGCGACGAGGGCGGCTTCGCCCCCAACCTGCCGTCCAACCGCGCAGCCCTGGACCTCATCACCGAGGCCATCAAGAACGCCGGCTACGCCCCGGGCAAGGACATCGCCCTGGCCCTGGACGTCGCATCTTCGGAGTTCTACAAGGACGGCGCCTACCAGTTCGAAGGCAAGGCACTGTCCGCCAGCGAGATGAGCGCCTACTACGGCGAACTCGTGGCCGACTACCCGCTGGTCTCCATCGAGGACCCGCTGGACGAGAATGACTGGGAAGGCTGGAAGACCCTCACCGACGCCATCGGCGACAAGGTCCAGCTGGTGGGCGACGACCTCTTCGTGACCAACCCGTCCATCCTGCAGCGCGGCATCGACACCAGGACCGCCAACTCCCTGCTGGTCAAGGTCAACCAGATCGGTTCGCTGACCGAGACCCTGGACGCCGTCAGCCTGGCCCAGCGGGCCGGCTACACCACCATCACCTCGCACCGCTCCGGTGAAACCGAGGACACCACCATCGCCGACATCGCCGTGGCCACCAACGCCGGCCAGATCAAGACCGGTGCACCGGCCCGCTCCGAGCGCGTAGCCAAGTACAACCAGCTGCTGCGCATCGAAGAGGAACTCGACGACGCCGCACGCTACGCCGGACGCAGCGCGTTCCCGCGTTTCAAGGGCTAGTAACCGCCTAAACCCATCAGCGGTGGCTATGGTTGAAAGACCATAGCCACCGCTGTTGTTTCCAGCAGCATTTGGTCCAGCAGGCTGCGTTTCAGGAGTGTCATGGCTACCCGCCGCCCCAAAGTTCCCAAGGTTGCCCCCACCCGTCAAGCCAAGGCAACGGACGACGCCGGGTCCGCCGACGGTGCCGAGATCATCCGGGCCGATTTCCGGCCGGCCAAGGCTGCGGTGTCGAAGGGCAGCGCAGCGTCCCCGGACGCTGCGGCGTCCGGGCAGAACCACGGGCGTGGCACTGCGGAGCGGGCCAAGGCCGGGAAAGCGGGGGAGGGGAGCAAGCCCAAACCGGTTGCCGGACGCAAGGGCAGCAGCCCTGTGGACGCCGGCCGAGCCGGCGAAGAAGACCAGCACCCGGTCCCCGCCAAGGCGTTCTCCGGCCGCATGCTTGCCTTGGCCGTGGTGATGGTCGCCATCACCATCATGCTTGCCCCCACGGTGAAAATCTTCTTCGACAAGAAGGCCGAAATTGACGCGCTGAACGCCGATATCGCCGCACGTCAGGCCGAAGGCGACGCCCTTCGGCAGCAGGTGTCGCGCTGGCAGGACCCCAACTACGTCAAGCAGCAGGCCCGCGACCGCATTAACATGGTTATGCCGGGCGAAACCGGCTACTGGGTTTTTGGCAGCGATGAGCCGGCCGGAGAAAGCAGTAGCCCCGCCGACGCAGCAACAGCACAAGACCCCGCCGATCTGCCGTGGGTGGATTCCCTGTGGGAGTCCATCAGGCGCGCGGCCACAGACTGAACCGCACAGGAAGGACGGCCCGCGACAATGGAACACAACACGGCAGCCGCCCGGGACGAATCCCGCCAACCCACCGCCCACGACCTTGAAGTACTGAGCAGGCAGTTGGGACGACCCGTCCGCGACGTCGTGGAGATTCCTGCCCGCTGCGTGTGCGGCAACCCCCTGGTGGCGGCCACCGCACCCCGCCTCAGCAACGGGACCCCGTTCCCTACCACCTTCTACCTGACGCACCCGGTGATCACCGCCGCGGTTTCCAGGCTCGAAGCGGCCGGGGTCATGAACACGATGAATGACGAGCTGACCTCCGACGCTGGGCTCGCAGCCGGCTATCGGGCTGCCCACGAGGACTACCTGGCCGCCCGGGAGGCAATCGGCCGGCGCTCCGGCATCGGCCCTGTGCCCGAAATCGACGGTGTCTCGGCCGGCGGCATGCCTGCCCGCGTCAAATGCCTTCATGTCCTGGTGGGCCACTCCCTGGCGGCCGGCAAGGGTGCCAACCCCCTGGGCGACAGGGCGCTGGAGATGATCAGCGAATGGTGGACGGCGGACAAGTGCTACTGCGACGGC
Source organism: Pseudarthrobacter enclensis (assembly GCF_030811655.1). Lineage (GTDB taxonomy): Bacteria > Actinomycetota > Actinomycetes > Actinomycetales > Micrococcaceae > Arthrobacter > Arthrobacter enclensis_A. The sequence continues at coordinate 29,927 of NZ_JAUSRE010000001.1, forward strand.
GCCTGGGACACCAGCGGCGAGGCACCGTCCAGGGACCTCAGCCGCCACGGACCCCAGGGCCTGCCGGACCTCGTTGGCCGTCCCGCCCCGATGCGGAAGTCCGCCGGCAGCACAGGCGCCGCCGAATGACCCGCGTGGCCGCCATCGACTGCGGCACCAACTCCATCCGGCTTCTCATTGCGGACATTGACCGCAATGACGGCAGGACAGTCCTCAACGATGTCGTGCGGGAGATGCGCGTGGTCCGACTGGGCCAGGGCGTGGATGCCACGGGCGAACTCGCTCCGGAAGCACTGGAACGGACATTTGCCGCAACCTCCGACTATGCCCGCATGATCCGGGAGCACGGCGCGGAGCGGGTGCGTTTCGTGGCCACCTCGGCAAGCCGGGACGCACGCAACCGGGACGTCTTCGTGGACGGGGTCAAGGACCTTCTGGGCGTGGAGCCGGAAGTGATCTCCGGAGATGAGGAAGCGGCGCTGTCCTTTGCCGGCGCCAGCAGCGTGCTGCCCATCCTCGACGGCCACGAGGTGCTGGTGGTGGACCTCGGCGGCGGGAGCACCGAGTTCGTCCTGGGCACCGCCGCGGGGGTGACCGCAGCCAAGTCCGTCGACATCGGCTGCGTCCGACTTACCGAACGGCACCTGCGCAACGATCCGCCCACACCCGAACAAATCGCCGCAGCGGAAGCCGACGTGGACGCTGCACTGGGCCGCGCCGGACGGGACGTGCCGCTTGAGCGCGCCACCGCCGTCGTCGGTGTTGCCGGCTCCGTCACCACCATCACAGCGCATGCGCTTCGCCTGCCGGAATACTCGCCGGAAGCCATCCACGGCGCCGTTCTGCCCATCAGGGACGTGCGCGCCGCTGCCACCGACCTGCTCAGCATGACCCGGGACCAGCGTGCCGCACTGCCCTACATGCACCCGGGCCGCGTGGACGTGATCGGCGCCGGGGGACTGGTGTGGCGCCGCATCCTGGAACGGATGGGGGAGTTGACCCGCGGGAGGATTACCGCGGCCACCGCAAGCGAGCACGACATCCTCGACGGCATCGCGCTGAGCATCGGATAGGCCCATGCAGTCCACCACAGCTTCCACCCCGCACTTTCCCCGGGCGTCGGCGGCCCTCATGGCTGTCCTCCTGGCTGCCTGCTGCCTCTGCGCCGGCCTCTTTACCGCCCCCGCAGCCAGCGCAGACGACTGGCGCGACAAAGAGTACTGGCTGGCCGACTCCGGCATCACCAAAGCCTGGGAAGTCTCCAAGGGTGCAGGCGTCAAGGTAGCGGTCATCGACAGCGGAATCGACGCCCAGCATCCGGACCTCAAAGGTGCCGTCACGGGCGGCTACGACGCCTCCGGTTCCGGCGATCCCAACGGGCAAAAGAGCGTGGGCTCCAAGCCCGAACACGGCACGCTGGTGGCCACCATGCTTGCCGGCCGCGGACACCAGCCCGCAGGCGCCAGCCCCAGCGCCGGGCCGGCCGCAACCCCGCCCGACGGCATCATTGGTGTGGCACCGGAAGCGCAGCTCCTCTCCGTGTCCACCTGGCTGGGTTCCCCCAACCCGTCCGGCAAGAGCGACCAGGACCAGATTCCGGAAGCGGTCCGCTGGGCCGTGGACAACGGCGCCAGGGTGATCAACATATCGCTGGGCAGTACCACGCCGCAGTGGCCGCAAAGCTGGGATGCCGCCTTCCTTTACGCAGAGCAAAAGGACGTGGTCATTGTTGCCGCGGCCGGAAACCGCATCGGCGGAAATACCCAGGTAGGCGCCCCCGCCACCATTCCGGGCGTCCTCACCGTGGCCGGCGTGGACCGCAAGAACGTGGCCAGCGTGGACGCCTCATCGCAGGGGATCAGCATCGGCGTGGCTGCCCCTGCGGAGAACCTTGTGGGCGGCCTCCCCGGAGGCGGCTACGCGGAATGGGCCGGCACCTCCGGCTCCACACCCATCGTGGCCGGTGTCGCAGCCCTGATCCGGTCCAAGTGGCCGGACATGAGCGCCGAACAGGTGATCAACAGGATCATCACCACCGCCAGGGACGCAGGCGCTCCGGGGAAAGACCCCCTGTACGGCTACGGCATCCTCAACGCCGAGGCTGCCCTCAAGGCCGATGTCCCGGAGGTCTCCGTCAACCCGCTGGGCACTATCGCTGAATGGATCCGCGTGCACCGGCGGGGCAACGCCGTGCCCGCAACTCCGGTGCCTTCCGCGACTCCGGTGGCGAGTGCCGCACCCACGCTTCCTGAAGCCACCGTTCCCGCAGCCAAGGCGCCCTCACAGCGGGACAGTGCCATTGGCGCCGCCGTCGTCATTGGATTTGCCGCACTGTTCCTGGCGATCATCGCGGCGGCCGCCGTCCAGCTCCGCAGGGCTGCCGGGGACCCCCTGGCCCCCGGGGAAGAACCGGAGACGGGAGCCACGGAGCGGGTCAATCCACACCGGAAACCGCACGTTACGGACGGCCGCACCGGTTAGTGAAGATTTTCACAAACTGGGCTATCCTTAAACTATGGCAACCACCCCACAGCTCCAGGACCGTCCCAGGGTACTCGTCGTCGGCGGCGGGTACGTCGGCCTGTACGTAGCACTGAAACTGCAGAAGAAGATCGCGAACGCCGGTGGCATCGTTACCGTCGTCGATCCGCTGCCCTACATGACTTACCAGCCCTTCCTTCCCGAGGTGGCCGGCGGCAACATCGAAGCCCGCCACGCGGTGGTGTCCCACCGCCAGCACCTGAAGCAGACGGAACTGATCCAGGGCTGCGTTACCTCGATCGACCACGTCAACCGCACCGCCGTGGTGGCTCCCGCCGACGGCGGCGAGAACTTTGAGGTTCCCTACTTCGACGTTGTGCTGGCTGCAGGCGCCATTACGCGCACCTTCCCCATCAAGGGCCTTGCGGACAAGGGCATCGGCCTGAAGACCATTGAGGAAGCGGTTGCCCTGCGCAACAAGCTGCTGGAGCGCATTGAGGTTGCCTCCACGATGACCGACCCCGCAGCCCGCGCCAAGGCCCTCACCTTCGTGGTGGTCGGGGGCGGATTTGCCGGCATCGAGTGCATCACTGAAATGGAAGACCTCGCCCGCGCCGCCGTGCGCAACAACCCGCGCATCAAGCAGGAGGAAGTCCGCTTCGTCCTGGTCGAAGCCATGGGCCGCATCATGCCCGAGGTTACCGCCAAGCAGGCTGACTGGGTGGTCGAGCATCTGCGCAGCCGTGGCATCGAGGTCCTGCTGAACACCTCGCTGGACAGTGCCGAAGGCACCCTGAAGCTCATCAACCTCCCGGACAAGACCCCGGCGCAGGAATTCGAGGCCGACACCCTGGTCTGGACGGCCGGCGTGCAGGCCAACCCGATGGTGCGCTCCACCGACTTCCCGCTCGAGCCGCGTGGCCGCGTCCGCGTCCTGCCGGACCTGCGCATCTCCGGCGATGAAGGCATCGTGGAGAACGCCTGGGCCGCCGGCGACATCGCCGCAGTCCCCGACCTCACCGGGAAGGGCCTCCCCGACGGCACCTGCGTCCCCAACGCCCAGCACGCGTTGCGCCAAGCCAAGCGCCTTGCCAAGAACCTGTGGGCTTCCCGCTGGGACAAGCCGCTGACGGACTACAAGCACAAGAACCTGGGTGCGGTTGCCGGCTTCGGTGAATGGAAGGGCGTTGCCAACATCAACCTCCTGGGCCGCATTGGCCTCAAGGGGGGACTGGCGTGGCTGGCCCACCGCGGCTACCACGGCATGGCCATGCCCACGGTTGAACGCAAGTTCCGCGTCATCCTGAACTGGATCATCGGCTTCTTCGCCGGCCGCGACACCACCCAGCTGATGGATCTGGACAACCCGCGCGGTGCCTTCGTGGCGGCAGCCACCCCGGCCCCCAAGCCTGCCGCTGCACCGGCTGCCGCTCCGGCCGCCGGTTCCGGTTCAACCGCTGCCGCCGCTCCCAAGGAAACGGTAGCGGCAAACGCCAAATAACGCGCCTGTCCCGGTACGCTGGCAGCGTCCGACGGCGGCTGGTCCCTTTGCGGGCCGGCCGCCGTCGGCGTTTCCGGCCAACCCGGGTTGGACAGGTACCATTGTCCCGGCGCCCCAGTAGCCCAATTGGCAGAGGCAGCGGACTTAAAATCCGCGTGTTGTGGGTTCGAGTCCCACCTGGGGTACACACTGTCCCGTCCATGGCATGGTCCAGCGGGCACCGGAAGCCGCCTGCGATGCAGGCGGCTTCCGGCGTTTAATTCCGCATAGGCAACGACTGTTATAAGGCTGTGACCTCAGTCACTGAGTTTCGCTGCTGTCTATGCATTAGCTTGAAGCTAAATCAGGAATACCTGGTCCCATTCCGGGCGCCGAAGCGCCCTTGATCCGTACGCGCATCGCATGGCCCTGTTTCGGAAGGCAGACAAATGTACCGAAAGAAAGTCCTCACCTCGTTGGCAGCGGCAGCCACATTCAGCGTGCTGCTGTCGGCCTGCGCCAACCAGGCGGGCCCCGGCACCACCGAAAGTTCCGGCTCGTCCAGCAAGGTGAACATCCCCGCCATTTCGAAAGTCGATGTTCCCGCCGGTGCGGTCAAGCCGGCCGGTGACGGCAAGGCGAACTGCCCCTCCACCACCACCCTGGCCTACGCGGGCGCGGAGACCGGCCCCAACGCCCAGCTGGGCGTCAACATCTTCAATGGCATCCAGCTGGCCATCGACCAGCACAACAAGGCCAACCCGGGCTGCCAGGTGCAGTTCAAGAAATTCGACACTGAAGGTGACCCGAACAAGGCCACCGGTCCCGTCACCCAGATGGTCAGCGAGCCGGACATCGTGGGGGTCGTGGGACTCCCGTTCTCGGGCGAGTCCAAGGCCACGGGCAACATCTTCGAACAGAAGGGCCTGGTCCACATCACGCCGTCTGCCACCAACCCCACCCTGACGGAGAACGGCTGGACCACGTTCTTCCGTGGCCTCGGCAATGACGCCGTCCAGGGCCCCGCTGCGGCCAAGTTCCTCACCGGAAAGATCGGTGCCAAGAAGGTCTACCTGGTCCAGGATGACTCGGACTATGGCATCGGCCTCGGAACCTCCACCTCGGCCGGGCTCGGCAGTGCCCTGGCCGGCACGGAGAAGGTGACCACCGGCCAGAAGGACTTCTCGGCCGTGATTTCGAAGATCATGAACGCCAAGGCGGACGCGGTCTTCTACGCCGGCTACTACGCCGAGGGTGCACCGTTCGACCAGCAGCTGGTCTCCAAGGGCTTCAACGGAACGTTCGTGGGCCCTGACGGTGTGAAGGATGACCAGTTCATCAAGCAGGCAGGCGACGCTTCGAACAACGCGTACTTCACCTGCCCCTGCATCCCGGGTGAACTGATTACCGATTTCGCTTCCGCGTACAAGGACGTCTCCAAGGGCGCCGAACCCGGTACGTACTCGATCGAAGGCTACGACGCCGCTACTGTGCTCCTGTCCGGTATTGACGCGGGCAAGCAGAGCCGCGCGGACCTGCTGGCCTGGGTCAAGGCCTATGACAAGGACGGCCTGAGCAAGCACTACAAGTGGGATGCCAAGGGCGAGCTCCAGGCTCCGACTGTTTACGGCTACAAGGTTGACAACGGCAAGATCGTACCGATCGGCCCAATCGGGGAGTAGCAGCCCGGCGGGAAAAGGCTGTGGGGGCCAGCACTATGGGCCCCCACAGCCTTTTCTTCGCTTGGCAGCAGCCCAGGACCAAGCAACGTCAATCGACAAGCAACGTCAATAGACACAAGTCCCACGGCCGGGCCCACAAGGCCGCGTGCAACTGGATCAGGATGTTCCCATGCTTCCCTCTCTCGTCCCACTGCTCCCCACCGAAAATGACTGGATCACGTTCGACATACCGTCCCTGATCCAGAATTTCTGGAGTGCCACATTCGATGGCCTGACGTTCGGTGCCATCTACGCGCTCGTTGCGCTCGGCTATACGCTCGTTTACGGCGTTCTGAACCTGATCAACTTCGCCCACTCGGAAGTGTTCATTGTTGGGTGCTACGCAGTTTTCTTCACCCTCAGCAGCCTTGGCTTCGGCCCCTCCGCTCCCCGCCTCGACATCTGGGCCATTATCCTGAACCTGCTGCTGGCACTGGTCCTCGCGATGGTCGCCTCGGCGGTCACAGCCTTCCTGCTGGAACGGATCGCCTATAAACCCCTGCGGCAACGGAATGCACCACGCCTGGTCTTCCTGATCACGGCCATCGGTGCTTCCTTCACCATCCAGTACCTGATCTACCTGTGGCGCGGTCCCAGCCCTGAGCTTGCACTGACGATGTTCCGGCCCACGCCCATTTTCGACGTCTTCGGTACCATCGTCGACTCCCAGCAACTGGTGATCATCATCGCTGCCGTCATCATGATGGTGGGTATTGACAGGTTCATCAGCAAGTCGCGCACCGGCCGCGGCATCCGGGCAGTCGCCCAGGACCCCGACACCGCCACATTGATGGGCGTCAACAAAGAGCGCATTATTATTACCACCTTCGTCATCGGAGGCCTGCTCGCAGGAGCCGCCGCTTTGTTTTACGTCATGAAGATCCCGTCCGGTGTCCAGTACAGCGGTGGGTTTGTCCTTGGCATCAAGGCGTTCGCGGCCGCGGTGCTGGGCGGCATCGGAAACGTCCGCGGTGCCCTGCTGGGCGGCCTGCTGCTCGGCCTGATCGGCAACTACGGCCAGATCCTGTTGGGCAACTCGCAGTGGACCGACGTCGTGGCGTTCGTGGTGCTGGTGCTCGTGCTGCTGCTGCGGCCCGAAGGCATCCTGGGCACCTCCCTTGGAAGGAGCAAAGCATGAGTATGACGGATGGCCCCACGCCGCTGCAGACTGCTGCCGCGGAACAGGCTGCAGAGGACCGCGAAGCGTCGTCGAAAGCACCGGGCAGAAGCTCCCTCCGGCCGCAGGGCAAACGCAAGTCCGGCTACTTCTCCGACCGGTGGCACGCCCTGTCCCGCCAGCAGCAGTGGGCATTCCTGGTGGTCGTGGTGGTCCTGGCCTATATGCTGCCGCTGATCAATCCGCCGATCATCACCACCGAACCCGGCAACAACTTCGCCCTGGCCTGCTTCGACATGGCACGCTTTGCGCTGATCGCGGTCGGACTCAATATCGTGGTGGGGTACGCCGGCCTGCTGGACCTGGGATACGTCGCCTTCTTCGCGGTGGGTTCGTACGTTGCCGCCATGCTGACAAGCCCGGACTCGCCCTACCTGCACATCCCCTATCTGTGGACACTTCCTGTGGCCATGGCGGTCACCATGTTCTTTGGCGTCATGCTGGGCGTGCCCACCCTCCGGCTCAGGGGCGACTATCTCGCCATCGTGACGCTCGGCTTCGGGGAAATCATCCGCATCCTGGCCACGATCATCCCGGCCATGAAAGGCCAAGTGGGCTTCCAGAACGTCGGCCACCCGCCCGGTGACGGGGCCGACGGAACGCCGATCTTCTCCAACTCAAACGGCGTGCCCTGGTACTGGCTGACACTGACGATCATCATCATCGTCACCCTGCTGGTGGGCAACCTGGAACGAAGCCGGGTGGGCCGGGCGTGGATCGCCATCCGCGAGGATGAGGATGCCGCAGAGATCATGGGCGTCCCCACCTTCAAATACAAGGTGTGGGCCTTCGCTATCGGTGCTGCGGTCGGCGGCCTTTCCGGTGCCCTGTTTGCCGGCCAGGTAGGGTTTGTCAACAACCAGAAGTTCGATGTCACCACGTCCATCCTGTTCCTCGCCGCCGTCGTCCTGGGCGGTGCGGGCAACAAGGTGGGTGCCATCCTTGGCGGGGCGTTGGTCAGCTACATACCGCTCCGGTTCACCGCTATTGCCGAGTACAAATACCTGATCTTCGGCATCGCCCTGGTACTGATCATGATCTTCCGTTCCCAGGGACTGCTTCCGGCCCGGCAGCGACTGCTTGCCTACGGGCGCACTGCCCTGAACAAGGTCACCAGCCGTGACGCCACTGAAACCAAAGACATGGACAAACCACCGGCCGGACCGGACGCCCGAGCGGCCGGCCAGAGAGGAGCGGAGGCATGAGCTCCGAGGAGAGGCACAGCGGCTCCAGCAGCGTGGAGGAGCAACCGGCACGGGATGACACCGCCCAGGAAACGTCTGCTGCCCCTGTTGCGCCGGAACCGGACATGGAAGCCCTGGCCGAGGCAGGGGTCGACCAGGAGCTGGCGGAGAAAGTGGCGCCCGACCGGGACATCGCGGTCAAGGTGGGTGACAACATCGTCGAGGTGCAGAACCTGACCATCAAGTTCGGTGGCCTTGTGGCCCTGGACAACATCAGCTTCAACATCAAGCGGGGCGAGATCCTGGGGCTCATTGGCCCCAACGGTGCCGGCAAGACCACCTGCTTCAACGCCATGACCGGCGTCTACAAGCCCACCAGCGGGAAGGTGGTGATGGAAGGCGTGGTCCTGAACGGCATCAAGCAGCACAAGATCACCCGCCTGGGGCTGTCGCGCACCTTCCAGAACATCCGACTGTTCGGCGAAATGACTGCCCTTGAGAACGTGGTGGTAGGCCTGGATGCGCGTCACCGCACCAGCGTTGGCGGGGCGTTGCTGCGCCTGCCCACCCACACCAGGGAGGAAAAGTCGGCCATCGAGCGCGGCATGGCGCTGCTGGACTTCGTTGGCATCGGCAGCCATGCACATGTGCTGTCCCGGCAGCTGCCGTACGGCTACCAGCGCCGGCTGGAGATCGCACGCGCACTTGCCACCGACCCAAAGGTGCTCTGCCTTGACGAACCCGCCGCCGGCTTCAACCCCGCGGAGAAAGAGGAACTGATGGCGCTCATCCGCACCATCAGGGATGAGGGCTACACCGTGCTCCTGATCGAGCACGACATGAAGCTTGTGATGGGCGTGACGGACCGGATCGTCGTGCTGGAGTTTGGGAAAAAGATTGCGGACGGACTGCCGCGCGAAATCCGCGAGGACCCGCGTGTCATTGCCGCCTACCTAGGAGAGCCTGAAGATGACGTTGCTTGAGCTTGAGGGCGTATCCGTCCACTACGGACGGATCCAGGCCCTGCGCGACATTTCCTTCACGGTCGAGGAAGGGGAAGTGGTGGCACTGATTGGGGCCAACGGCGCCGGCAAGACCACCACAATGCGGACCATCTCCGGCCTCTTGAACTGCACCGAAGGCAAGATCACCTTTGCCGGTCAGGACATCACCAGGATGAAGGCCCATATCCGGGTGGTCCACGGGATTTCCCAGGCCCCCGAGGGCCGCGGGATCTTCCCGGGCATGACGGTGATGGAAAACCTGGACATGGGAACTTTTGGGCGCAAGGACAGAAGCGGCGTTTCCAAGGACCTGGACCGCGTCTTTGACCTTTTTCCGCGCCTGAAAGAGCGGGAAAAGCAGTTTGGCGGCACGATGTCCGGCGGCGAGCAGCAGATGCTCGCCATCGGCCGCGCCCTCATGTCCAACCCGAAGCTGCTGCTGCTGGACGAGCCATCCATGGGTCTGGCACCGCAGTTCATCCGACAGATCTTCAAGATCATCAAGGAAATCAACAACCAGGGCACCACGGTGCTGATGGTGGAGCAGAACGCCAACCAGGCGCTGGCCGGGGCGCACCGCGCCTTTGTGCTGGAGACGGGGGCGATCACCCGCAGCGGCACCGGCAAGGAGCTGTTGGAAGATCCTTCCGTCAAGGAGGCGTACCTGGGCGTCGGATAGGCGAGGGACGGGGTCCGGTGCCCGAACGGGCCGCAACGGTCACGGTTCGGTTGCAACCGGGCCCCGGGGGAACTTTCCCCACTGCCTCCACGTGGGAATTGGTAGCGTGACAAAAAGCTCATCACCCAAACCCACATGGAGGAACCCCGCAATGGCACTTGGCGGCAACCCGATCTTCAACGGAAAGAATTTCCGTGGAGCCACCCAGGCACCGCCTGTCCCGCAGGCTCCCTACGGCGCCCAGTACGGCCAGAGCGCGTACGGCCAGCAGCAGTATGGGCAGCCCGCATACGGTCAGCAGCCCTACGGCCAGGAGCCCTACGGCCAGGCCCCTTACGGGCAGCCGCAGAGCATGACTGACGAGCAGCTGCGCCAGATGTACGCCCAGCCGTCGGCCGGCCCGGCGGACACCGGCCGCATGACGTTCGACGATGTCATCATGAAGACCGCCGCGTGCCTGGGCGCTGTGCTGGTGGGCGCAGCCATCACCCTCACCGTGGGACTGCCGCTCGCTTCCATGCTGATGATCGTCGGCGCACTGGGCGGCTTCGTGCTGGCCATGGTCAACACCTTCAAGAAGCAGCCCTCACCGGCACTGATCCTTGCTTACGCAGCTCTGGAAGGACTCTTCCTGGGCGGCCTCACCAGGATCCTGGACACGCAGTTCCCGGGCGTCGGCCTGCAGGCCGTGATCGGCACGCTTTCGGTCTTCGCCGTCACCCTGGTCCTCTTCAAGAGCGGCAAGGTCCGGGCCACACCCCGTGCCATGCGGTTCTTCATGATCGCCATCATCGGCTACGCAGTGTTCTCGCTGATCAACTTGGTGCTGGTCTGGACCGGCGCCGTGCAGGAACCGTTCGGCCTGCGCACCAGCGTCGTGATCTTCGGCATCCCGCTGGGCGTCTTCATCGGCCTGCTGGCCATCGGCCTGGCCGCCTTCTCGCTGATCATGGACTTCACCAGCATCGAAGCCGGCGTCCGCAGCGGTGCCCCGCAGCGCTTCTCCTGGACTGCCGCCTTCGGCCTGACTGTCACGCTCGTGTGGCTGTACGTGGAGATCATCCGTCTCCTGGCCATCCTCCGTGGTGACGATTAGGTGCCCAGGCAGCTGCCGCCGTCGTAAGCCGCAACAACCGTGGGCCCCGCCAATCTGGCGGGGCCCGCGGCCGTTAAAGCGCTGCGCCTGTGCAGCCGCGACCGGCTAGGCGATCCGCATGGCTCCGGCAGCGGGGGAGACGGTGAAGATTTCCGGCGCCTTGAATCCTGCTTCGGCGAATGCCTTGGCGACGGCGTCACGCACCTTTTGCTCGGAGTCCGCCGGGGTCAGTGCAATCGCCGCCCCGCCGAACCCACCCCCGGTCATCCTGGCACCGATGGCGCCGTTGGCCCGGGAGGCATCAACGGCCAGGTCCAGTTCGGGGCACGAGATCTCGAAGTCGTCGCGCATGGAGGCGTGGCTGGCGTCCAGCAGGGGGCCGATGGCGGCCGGGCCGGGGCCGCCCAGAAGTTCCACCGTCTGGAGCACCCTGTCATTCTCGGTGACGACGTGCCGCACCCGCCGGAAGGTGACCTCGTCCAGAAGCGCGCCTGCTTCGGCAAGGTCTGCCACCTCGACGTCGCGCAGTGCCCTGACTCCCAGCACCTCGGCCCCCAGCTCACAGGAAGCCCGACGGGATGCGTAGCCGCCGTCGGCATGCGAGTGTGAGACTTTGGTGTCGATGACCAGGAGCACCAGGCCGGCGGGTTCGGTCTCGAAGGGAACCAGGCTTGCCGTCTGGTCCCGGCAGTCCAGGAAGACGGCGTGTCCCTTCGATCCGCGCAGCGAGGCGGACTGGTCCATGATGCCCGTGGGGGCCCCGACAAAGGCGTTTTCCGCCCGCTGTGTGGCCAGTACCATCTCCTGCGCCTCCAGCCCGGCGCCCGTAATGTCATTGAGGGCCGTGATGACGGCGCATTCGATGGCGTGCGACGACGACAGGCCGGCACCCAGCGGCACGTTGGAGTCCAGGAGCAGGTCCACCCCCGGAACGGCGATGCCGCGCTCCCTGAGCGCCCACAGCACGCCCAGCGGATACTTCGTCCAGCCTTTCGCTGTTCCGGGCTGGAGCGCGTCCAGCGTAGTGGTGACGACGCCCTGGTCGCCGTATGTGGACAACAGCCGGACAGTGGCATCGCGCCGGGCGGCAACGGCCACGCGGGCCGTCCGGTCGATGGCGAAGGGCAGGACGAAGCCCTCGTTGTAGTCGGTGTGCTCACCGATGAGGTTCACGCGGCCGGGCGCCTGCCATATGCCGTCGGGTGCGCCGCCGAACTCCTGCTCGAAGCGGGCGCTGAGGTCCTGGGATGAGGCAAGGGCCGTCCGGCCGTGCTCCTGGTTCCGGCTGCTCACGCCGATGCTCCTTCCGGGGTGGTCGCCACGGCGGTGACGGTCGTGGATGGCGGCGGTACGGCGACGGTGCGCAGCCGTTCGGCCACCTTCTCGGGTGTGGTGTCGTTGATGAACGCGCCCATGGCCGCCTCCGACCCGGCCAGGAACTTCAGTTTGTCGGCGGCGCGGCGCGGAGAGGTCAGCTGGAGGTGGAGGTAACCGGCCGGCCTGAAGAGGTCATCCAGCGGGGCCTGGTGCCAGGCGGAGATGTAGGGGGTGGGGGTGGGATACAGGGCGTCCACCCGCTTGAGCAGGTCCAGGTAGACCTGTGCCAGCTCGTCCTTTTCCGCCCCGTTTAAGCCGGCCAGGTCCGGGACGTGGCGGTGGGGGACCAGGTGGATCTCCAGCGGCCATCGGGCTGCGAAGGGCACATAGGCGCTGAAATGGGTCCCCTCCAGGACCATCCTGCTGCCGTCTTCCCGCTCGGCACGCAGCAGGGATCCGGTCAGGGTGTCCCGCCCGTCGTGTGCGTCGAAGTACTTCCGGGCGGCACTGCCCAGCACGCCGGCGCGGGGCGTGACGTAAGGGTAAGCGTAGATCTGTCCGTGCGGGTGGTGCAGCGTAACCCCGATGTCCGCACCGCGGTTCTCGAACGGGAAAACCTGCTTGATGCCGGCCAGGGCGCTGAGTGCGGCGGTGCGCTGCGACCAGGCTTCGATCACCGTGCGGGACCGCTCCGGGCTCAGGCCGCTGAAGGATCCTGTGTGCTCGGGAGTAAAGGAGACCACCTCGCACCGGCCGTAGGCGGGGCCTTTCGTTCCCCAGACGGCGTTCTGCGGGACGGGGCCCAGTGCCGGTCCAAGGGAAGGGAACCGGTTTTCGAAGACCACCACGTCATAGTCCGCCGCCGGAATTTCCGACGCGTTGCCGGGAGTGGTGGGGCAGATGGGGCACTGGTCTGCCGGCGGCAGGTGGGTGCGGGCCTGGCGGTGGGCAGCGATGGCCACCCATTCACCCGTCAGGGCATCGAAGCGGACCTCGCCCGGTTCGCCACGGGGCGGCAGCCCCCGGTGATCGGCAGTGAGGTGCGCGGCCCGTGAGTCGCTGGTGCCCGCGTCGTCGAAGTAGATCAGCTCCCGCCCGTCGGAGAGTCTGGTGCTGGTAATCCCGGTCATGAAAGAATTTTCGCACAAACGATCAAGAATGAATAGTTTCCAACAAAAAGTAACAGGAACGGATATGGGGTCTGCGCCCGCCCGTTGTACGGTAATGCCCATGACAGCCTCTTCAGAACAAGGAAACACGGAACCGACGTCCATCCGGTCCTGCGCCACGGGACGCCAATATGAACTTCGCCGGGGTGACGCCGTGGCCGCGGTGACCGAACTCGCCGCCGGGCTGCGCTCATTCACCCGGGGCGGCGTCCTGCTGACCGAAACGTACGGTGATGACGAGATTTCCCCCGGCGGTTCCGGCATTACCCTGGCGCCCTGGGCCAACAGGGTGGAGGACGGGCAATGGTTCCTCGATGGCCGTAAGCAGCAGCTGGATATCACCGAGGTTTCCCGCAATAACGCCAGCCACGGGTTGCTGCGGAATACCGGCTACGCACTGGTGGAGGAGTCCCGGTTTGGCGTGGCACTGGAGGCGACGGTCTTCCCGCAGCACGGCTACCCGTTCCTGGTGCGCCACCGCGTGGAATACCGACTTTCCGAAGACCTTGGGCTCCACGTCCGGCAAACCCTCACCAATGACGCCTCGGCCGGGGCGCCCTTCGTGCTGGGGGCGCATCCCTATCTGCGGGTTGGTGACACACCGGTTGAGGAACTGCGGCTGACGGTTTCCGCCGACACCCGGCTGGTGACCGACGAGCGCCTGATTCCCCGCAGTTCGGCCCCTGTTGACGGCGATGTGGACTTCCGTTCCGGGCAGCGTGTGGCGGACCTGGCAGTGGATGTTGCCCTGACGGACCTCCATTACCGGGACGGCCGGGCCCGCCACATCCTGGCTGCGGCTGACGGCAGTGAGGTCTCCCTCTGGCAGGACGAAGCCTGCCGTTACGTCCACGTTTACGTGAGCACGGTGTATCCGGGGCGGGAACGGGCTGTGGCCATAGAGCCGATGACCGGGCCCGCGAACGCGTTCAACTCAGGGGAGGGACTCCGTTGGCTTGACCCCGGAGAATCCTTCAGCATGGAGTGGGGCATCGACTACCGACCCGGCGCAGCGGCCCGCTAGTTTGCTTTGGGCTGGGGCTGCGGAAGTATGGGGATATGACGCCAAAAGAGGACGACGTTACCCTGGCCCACCCAGCTCCCGCCCATTCGGCTCCAGCGGCGCCGGCCGCCGCTGCGCCCCTTCGGGTGCTCACTGACCGCGAACTGGACAAGGACATACCGTACGGCATCCGCATCGCCGCTTCCTGGTCGTGGCGCCTCGGCCTGATACTCCTGATGGTGGGGACTCTGGTTTGGCTCCTCAGCCACATCACCCTCCTGATTATTCCGATCATGGTGGCGGCCCTCCTCGCCGGACTGCTCAGCCCCGTCACGGCTTGGCTGAAGCGGCGGGGACTGCCGGCGGGGCTGGCCGTCGCCGTGACTGTCCTTGGCTTCATCGGCGTCATCGCCGGTGCGTTGGCACTGGTGGGCAGGCAGCTGGCGGTCGGGTTCGGCGAGCTCTACTCGCAGGCGCTTGAGGGCGTCCGGCAGGTCCAGGACTGGCTTTCCGCGGGCCCCCTGCACCTCACCGCCACCCAGATCGACCAGTATGTCAAGGAAGCCACGGACGCGCTCCAGAACAACAGCAGCAGCATCGTCAGCGGCGCCCTGTCCTTTGGCAGCACCGCCGGACACTTCGCCGCCGGGATGCTTCTCTCGCTCTTCATCCTCATCTTCTTCCTCCTGGAAGGTGACCGGATCTGGGCGTTCCTGGTCAGGATGCTTCCCCGCAAAGCCCGTGCCGCCACCTTCGGGGCCGGCCATAGGGGTTGGGCGTCCATGGTCAGCTACGCACGCATCCAGATGTTCGTGGCGGCCGTCGATGCGCTCGGCATCGGCGTGGGCGCGGCGATTATTGGCGTCCCGCTGGCGCTTCCCCTGGGTGTGCTGGTCTTCCTTGGATCCTTCATTCCGGTGGTCGGCGCCCTGGTGACGGGCGCCGTCGCCGTCCTTCTGGCCCTTGTGGCCAACGGCCCCGTAAACGCCCTGGTCATGCTGGCCATCGTCCTGTTGGTCCAGCAATTGGAAGGCCATATCCTGCAACCCCTGGTCATGGGCAAGGCGGTATCGCTGCACCCTGTAGCCGTGATCCTTAGCGTTGCGGCCGGTTCCTACCTCGCGGGCATCCCCGGAGCCTTGTTCTCCGTACCCATCCTGGCCGTAGCAAACTCGGCCGTTCGCTACATCGCCGCCAGAACGTGGGAACATGAACAGGTGCCGGTAATTGCCGGGAAGCCCATCACCGCCGGAGCGGGCGGGGACAACACCATCCAGGATGTTGAACCCCGGACTGCATCCGAAGACGTGGGGGACACCGCGGCAGGCACTCCAGCCGAACACCGTGATGCCCGTGCCTCCTCGCCGGAAGGCAGCCGGGCGGAACCCAGAGGAGAGTAGTCCGTGAAGATCCTTGAAACCCTTCCCGTCACACTGGACGATGTCCTTGAGGCGCAGAAGCTGCTTGACGGGATTATTGCGCGCACCCCTGTGGAATCGTCGCGGGCCCTTGGCGGCATGGTGAACGGCGAGGTGTACTTCAAGTGCGAGAACCTCCAGCGTGCCGGCTCGTTCAAGGTGCGCGGCGCTTACGTTCGGATGGCCCGGCTTTCCCCGGACGAGAAAAAGCGGGGGGTGGTGGCAGCGTCCGCCGGCAACCACGCACAGGGAGTCGCCGTCGCCGCCAAGAGCCTTGGCATCAAGGCCCGCATCTACATGCCCCTCGGCGTAGCACTGCCCAAGCTTGCCGCCACCCGCAGCCACGGCGCCGAAGTGGTGCTGCATGGACACAACGTGGACGAGGCACTCGCCGAGGCCCAGCGCTACAGCAATGAAACGGGCATGGTCTTCGTCCACCCCTTCGACAACGTGGACGTGGTGGCAGGCCAGGGGACTGTGGGCCTGGAAATCCTGGAGCAGGTCCCCAACGTCGATACCGTCCTCATGGGCGTAGGCGGCGGGGGACTGCTGGCAGGGGTCGCGGTCGCCATCAAGGCGCGCGCCCGGGAACTCGGCCGGGAGATCCGGATCATTGGTGTCCAGGCGGAAAACGCCGCAGCGTACCCGCCCTCGCTTGCCGCCGACGCCCTGGTGCCACTCAAAAAGGTGTCCACCATGGCCGACGGCATCGCGGTGGGCCGCCCGGGGCAGTTGCCCTTCAGCATCATCCGGGAACTGGTTGATGATGTGGTCACCGTCAGTGAAGACTCGCTGGCCCGCGCCCTGATCTTCCTGCTGGAACGGGCCAAGATGGTGGTGGAACCAGCAGGCGCCGTGGGCGTGGCTGCCCTCATGGACGGCAAGATCGAGAACCCCGGAACCACCGTGGCCGTCCTGTCGGGCGGCAACATCGACCCCATGCTGATGCTTAAGGTGATCCAGCGCGGCCTTTCCGCTGCAGGCCGTTACATGACGGTGCGGATGATGCTGGATGACCGCCCGGGTTCGCTGGCAACGATCGCCCGCATCATCGCCGAAAACGACGCCAATGTCACCGGCCTGGACCACACCCGGGTGGGTGGCTCCATCAGCATGGGCGACGTCTCCATCACCGTAAACCTGGAAACCAAAGGCCACCAGCACGGGGAACAAGTACTCAGCGCCCTCCGCGCCGAGGGCTTCCAGCCAATCGTGGTGCATTAGGAACGGCGATGGCGGGACCGGTCAGCGGACCCACGGGCGACGGGCGGGATCCAGAGCGCCACACCATTGCCTCCCGCGCAAGGGCCGGACTGGCGGTCCTTGGCGGGTTCGTAGCGCTGCTGTTCGCCATCGAAGTGCTCAACACGCTGATGATGGGAGCACTTAACCGGACCTTTGGCCTGCGGCCGAGAAGCCCCGACGGGCTGCTGGACATCCTGACCTTTCCGCTCCTGCACGCCAACCTGAACCACCTGCTGTCCAACAGCCTTCCCCTGGTCATCTTCGGTTTCCTGGTGTTCCTTTCAGGGCTGCGGGTGTTCCTCACCGCGCTGGCTTTCAGCTGGCTCGGCAGCGGCCTCACGGTCTGGCTTATTGGCGACGGCGTCACCGTGGGGGCCTCGGGGTTGGTCTTCGGGCTCTTTGCGTTCCTCCTGGTGCGGGGATTCTTCAACCGCAGCTGGCGGCAGATCCTGCTCGCAGCGGTCCTCTTCATGGGCTACGGAAGCATCCTGCTGGGCGCTTTGCCGTTCGTGGCCGGGTACGTCAGCTGGCAGGCGCACCTGGGCGGCGCCGCCGGTGGGGTGGTGGCCGCCCTGCTGCTGCGTCCGCGCCTGCCCGCCGTCACGCGGCAGGACTGATCCGGGTTCGTGCCAACGCAGCTGGACCGGCCCGGGAGCGTTAAAGCGAACCGGCGGCCGTCCCCCGTGGAGGGCGGCCGCCGGTTGTCTGCGCCGGATGGTTACGCTACGCGGCGTACGGCTTGGCAGAGAGGATCTCCACCTTGATGTCCTTGCCGTTGGGCGCAACGTAGCTGAGGGTTTCGCCTTCCTTATGGCCCAGGATGGCTGCACCAAGGGGCGACTTTTCACTGAAGACATCCAGGTCGGAGTCGCCAGCGATCTCGCGCGAACCCAGCAGGAAGGTCTCCTCGTCACCCGCGATCCTGGCGACCACAATCATGCCGGGTTCAACGATGCCGTCATCGGCAGGCGCTTCACCCACATGGGCGTCACGGAGCAGCACCGTCAGCTGGCGGATACGGGCTTCGATCTTGCCCTGTTCCTCCTTGGCCGCGTGGTAGCCCCCGTTTTCCTTGAGGTCCCCCTCTTGCCGCGCTGCTTCAATCTTCTGGACGATCTCCGCCCGGCCTGCGCCGGAAAGGTGGTCCAGCTCTGCCTTCAGGCGGTCAAAAGCTTCCTGGGTGAGCCAGGCTGCAGATGCGCTGTTGGTGGTAGACACGGACTTCTCCTCTAGTGGTCCTACATGCAAAAGACCCCGCCACGGTGGCCACTTGTGGAACAGTAACCAGCTCAGCGGGGTAAAGGTATCTCTCCATTGTAGTCAATCCACTGGAGATAACCCAACACTGAAGCGTTGCACGTCACACGACCTATGACTCTCCGCCCGGTATCCAGCAGCTGTCCACCACGCCGGAGACCGACGCCGACTCGGTGCGCAAGGTGACGCGCTGGGCCACTGTCCTGCCGCCGTCGGGCGTTCCATCTGCCGCCGATGGCGGAACGTCCACCACTTTCCAACCCACTACCGCAAACTTTGAATCGAGGGCCTTCACGGCGCACTTGACGGGTTTGGCCGGTTCCCTGGTGACCTGGAAGTCCACTTCGGCGAGCGTTGAATCGGTGGTGCTGTAGCCAACGTCCTTGAAGGTCACCCCGGACAGCGAGCTGGACGTGGTGGCCCACCCCAGGAAAGCGATTCCCCCAGCCAACGCCACTCCGATCACAACCCGGGCAGCCTTGGGGGAGAGCCGGCGCTTTTTAGCACCATACCGATTGGCTAGGCTAGTGTCTGCGGGCGCGGGTTGGGCCGGCTGGTCCGGGGAAGTCACCAGACCAGTTTAGTGCCCTTTCCCCATACTCCCTGCGTTGGCCGTGGCCGCCGCAGGGCGGGGCGCCCCCACATCATCCGACAGCTGCCATCATGCCGCGAAAGAAGAATAAGGAGCCGTCTCTTCCATGACAGCGTCCAGCAACCCCCAGGTGCCGCTCCGGCTGCTCGCGGTCCACGCCCACCCGGATGACGAATCCAGCAAGGGCGCTGCCACCATGGCCATGTACGCGGCTGCCGGCGTGGATGTCCTCGTGGCAACCTGCACGGACGGATCGCGGGGAGACATCCAGAATCCCGCAGTGGAGGGCGAGCCGCATCCCAAGCGGGACATGGCCGGCGCACGCAGGCTGGAAATGCAGCGCGCCGCCACCATCCTCGGCATCCGCCAGCGCTGGCTGGGGTTTGTCGACTCGGGCCTTCCGGAAGGAGACCCGCTTCCGCCCCTCCCGTCGGGTTCCTTCGCCACTTTGCCGCTGCACCAGGCCGCAGCGCCCCTGGTGCGGCTGGTCCGGTCTTTCAGGCCCCACGTCATCCTCAGCTACGACGAGAACGGCGGCTACCCGCATCCGGACCACATCATGGCCCACCGGGTGGCTGTGGAAGCCTTTGAAGCGGCGGGCGATGCCGAACGCTACCCTGGGGCGGGGGAGCCGTGGGAGCCGAGCAAGCTCTACTACGACCGGGCGTTCAGCCCCGAGCGTTTCCGGGCGCTTCATTTCGCCCTGGAAGAGGCCGGGCTGCAGTCCCCGTATGCCGAGCGGCTGGCCGCCTGGCTGGAGTCCGACGCCGAGGGACACACGCCGCCACCGGCCGCCCATGCCACCACCACGCAGGTGGATTGCGGAGACTTCTTCGAGGTGCGCGACGACGCGCTGCGCGCCCACCGGACACAGGTGGACCCCCTTGGATTCTTCTTCGCCGTTTCGCCGGAGATGCAGCGCCGGGTCTGGCCCTGGGAGGACTATTCGCTGATTCATTCACGGGTGCACTCGGAGCTCCCCGAAAAGGACCTGTTTGCAGGGCTAAGATAGACAGGGCAGACAATTTCTATCTTGCGTAGAAGATAGCCGCGGCGACACTCCGTCCGCTTCCTGCTGCATCCGTTCCACCAGAAGGTTTCAACCGTGCATTATCTGCTCCTCCGCCTGGCCACCACGCCCACCCCGCTGCCCACTCCGACACTCAGGGACGGCATCTCCGAGGATCAGGTGACCCCGGGCCTGCTGGGATTCATCATGACGGCCTTCTTCGTCGTGGCGACCGCCCTGCTCATTGTCGACATGGTGCGGCGGATCCGCCGCGTCCGGTACCGGGCCCAGGTGGAGGAAGAGCGCATGGCGGCCGCCGCTGCGGCGGACGTGGAAGCTGCGGAGGACCAGGACGGGCTCGACGACGGTGCGCACCGGCCGTCCAGTCAGTCCAGTCAGTCCAGGGAAGACGGGTCGTCTAACGGGCTTTCCCGTCCCCGCGAGTAGGCCGGCCCCGAAACGGCCGTTTCCTGGGGAGCCTGCCGCTAGGAAAGGACCGCCAGGGCGATTGCCCCAAAATGGGCAGCGAATGCAAACACGGTGAAAGCGTGGAAGAGTTCGTGGAAACCAAAGTGGTAGTAGCTGAAATTGGGCTTCTTCAGCGCGTAGAAGACGGCGCCGGCGATGTACAGGACGCCACCCACGCAAACCAGCACGGCCGCCGTGACGCTGGCCTGGAAGAACTGCGGCAGGTAGAACAGCGCACCGCAGCCCAGCGCGATGTAGATGGGCACGTAGAGCCAGCGGGGCGCGTCAGTCCACAACAGCCGGAAACCGACGCCGAGGATGGCTCCGGCCCAGATTACCCACAGGAGCACCATGGCCTGTCCCCGTTCCAGGAGCGTCCAGGCCAGCGGGGTGTAGGTGCCCGCGATCACCAGCATGATGTTGGTGTGGTCCAGCCGCTTCAGGACGAGCTTGACGCGCGGTGACCAGTTGCCGCGGTGGTAGACCGCGCTCACCCCGAACAGCAGGACGCCGGTGGCGGCGTAGACGGCGGACGTGACTTTGCGGTCCGGCGTGGGGGCAAGGGCGACGAGGATGACGCCGGCGACCAGGGCGAGAGGAGCCGTTACCGTGTGGATCCATCCGCGCCACTTCGGCTTGATCATCAGCAGCTCAGCCAGGCGGACCGCGGCATCGTCCACGGCACTGGCGTCCGGTTGCAGGCCGGGAGTCCGGTCCTCCGGCGGGGGTGCCGCCGAGGCCTCGGGGGAGTGGCTGTTCATGACACCAGAATAACCTACGGTCCGGTAAGTTACCGGTGAGTAACATAGCTTTCGTGCCGCGTTTCTGTACTGCCGGTCCAGGCTCCCGCGAGCGGTAGCCTAGGATGTGGATGTACGTTCGGCAGGAAAGTCAGGTGAGTGGACGCGTGGAGTTGCCCGGGTTCCTCTATGGCTATTACGAGCGCCGGCTTCTCAGGGATCTCCCGCGCGACCGCATTCCGCGGCACATCGGCGTCATGGTCGATGGCAACCGGCGCTGGGCCAAGCAGTTCAACGCCCCCACCAGTCAGGGCCACCAGGCGGGCGCCGACAAGATCCACGAATTCCTGGGCTGGTGCCAGGAGCTGGGCGTCAAAGTGGTCACGCTGTACATGCTGTCCACGGACAACATGAACCGCTCCAGCGAGGAGCTGGACCTCCTGATGGGCATCATCGCCAACACGCTGGACCGGCTGGACGAAGACGCGAACATCTCCGTGCACGCCATGGGCGCCCCGGAACTGCTGCCCGACTACCTGGCCGAACGGCTCAACAAGCTCACGACCAGGACCCCTGTGAGGGAGAAGATCCACGTGAATGTGGCTGTAGGGTACGGCGGCCGCAGGGAGATCGTGGATGCCGTGCGCGAACTGCTGCACGACGCCGTGGCCAAGGGCATGGACATCTCCAAGCTCGCCGATGACCTGTGCGTGGATGACATCTCCCGCTATCTCTACACGCGCGGCCAGCCGGACCCGGACCTGGTTATCAGGACGTCGGGGGAGCAGCGTCTCTCCGGTTTCCTGATGTGGCAAAGCGCCTACAGCGAGTTCTACTTCTGCGAGGCCCTCTGGCCCGCCTTCCGGAAGGTGGACTTCCTCCGTGCCCTGCGGGACTACGCGGGCCGCCAGCGCCGCTTTGGCGCCTGAAACCCCCGGTTCATAACGAGTTCATACATCCGCCAGAGAAATCGCGGCCAAATGGTTGCGGAAATCACCTGTGGTGGATTTACGTTATATCCATCAGCAGGCAAAACCGCCGGCTGATCGGGGAGGCCAGTACATGGAGCGAAACATCGCACCGGTTGTATGGGAGGCCGGACCCGGCCTCGTGGCCGAGCCGCTTCACCAATAACAATTCCGGGCTTGCGCCCGGGGCTGGAGTCGATGTGGCTACTTCTGAACAACTGCCCGAGGTCCTGGTTGGACAGGGCGGGAAAGCTACCTCTCGCGCCGAGCGAGCCACCTTTGAAACCGGTGCGGCAACTGATGCTGCGGCCGGTTTTGCTGTCTCCGGAAGGGAAGCCGACATCCACACGTTCGTCATCGACACCTCTGTCCTGCTCTCCGATCCCCATGCACTCCTGCGGTTTGCCGAACACGAGGTGGTGGTTCCCGTCGTGGTCATTACCGAACTGGAATCCAAGCGGCACGATCCCGAACTCGGCTACTTCGCCCGGAAGGCGCTCAGGCTCCTTGACGACCTTCGGATCAAGCATGGCGGCCTGAACCAGCCCCTTCCCATTGGCGAGGAGGGTGGCACCCTCATGGTGGAACTGAACCACATCTCCGCGGAAGTACTGCCGCTGGGTTTCCGCAGCGGGGACAACGACAGCCGAATCCTCGCGGTGGCCAAGAACCTGGCCAACGAGGGACGCGACGTCACCGTGGTCTCCAAGGACCTGCCCATGCGGGTCAAGGCATCTGCCATGGGGCTCACCGCAGACGAGTACCGCAACGAACTGGTCAAGGACTCCGGCTGGACGGGCGTTGCCGAAATCGAGGCCGACGAGCAGGAGATCGCAACACTGTACGGCCACGAGCCCGTCTTCATCCCCGCCGCAGCCGAACTTCCCGTCAACACCGGGCTTGTCCTGCTCTCCAACCGCGGTTCCGCCCTCGGCCGGGTGGGTGCAGATAAGCAGGTGCGCCTGGTCAAGGGCGACCGTGACGTGTTCGGCCTCCACGGCCGCTCGGCCGAGCAGCGGCTGGCCATCGACATGCTGATGGACCCCGCCGTCGGAATCGTGTCCATTGGAGGCCGCGCCGGCACCGGCAAGTCGGCGCTGGCCCTCTGTGCCGGGTTGGAGGCCGTGCTGGAACGCCGCGAACACCGCAAGGTCATCGTCTTCCGGCCGCTCTATGCCGTGGGCGGCCAGGAACTTGGCTACCTGCCCGGATCCGAGTCCGAGAAGATGAACCCTTGGGCGCAGGCAGTCTTCGACACCCTCGGCGCGTTGGTGAGCCAGGAAGTCGTCGAGGAAGTCATGGACAGGGGCATGCTCGAGGTCATGCCCCTCACCCACATCCGCGGACGTTCCCTTCACGATGCCTTCGTTATCGTCGATGAGGCCCAGTCGCTCGAAAAGAACGTCCTCCTCACCGTCATGAGCCGCATGGGCCAGAACTCCAAGATCGTGCTCACCCACGACGTCGCCCAGCGGGACAACCTCCGCGTCGGCCGCCACGACGGTATCGCAGCCGTCGTCGAAACCCTGAAAGGACACCCGCTCTTCGGCCACGTCACCCTCACCCGCTCCGAACGCTCTCCCATCGCCGCCCTGGTGACAGAGCTCCTGGAAGGCTGACGGGGGTGCGTGGGGCACCCTTCCTCTGCGTGCTGGCTCGTTCCTCGCCTTTGACGCACGCTGCCGGAAGGCTGCCCCACGCCCAAGCCGGGTTACGGGCCTCCTCGTAGGAGCGCATCGCGGCGCATCGGCCGCCGTAGGTCGCCCAGCGACCGAAGGTGGCCCTATGCGCAGTGTCTAAGCGACGGAGAAGGACCGTGGCCCGGCGTACCCAGCCACGGACAGGCAATCAACGCACGCTGAGGAACTTGGCCGCTGCCTCGTGCCCTTGGACCTGCAGGGACCACTCGGGGCGTTTGAACGTGTCCGGGGTGACGCGGACGTGCTGGACTGTTTGGACCTTGCTGCCCCAGGCCTTGCGGGTAATGCCGTTGGGTTCGTAGCCGAGGGAGCGGGAGACGCCGAGGGAAGCGGTGTTCCACTGGGCGGCCTCGGATTCGGCAACTTCGGCGCCTAGCCAGTCAAAGGCCCAGAGGACGACGGCGGCGCGCATCTCCTTGCCGAGGCCAACGCCCTGCACGGACTGCTTGAGCCACGATCCGGTGCTGACGGTCTTGAGCGCCGCCAACTCCTTGGCGCCGACGTCCTGGCATCCGACGAACTGGCCCTCGTGCCAGATGCCCAGGAGCAGAGTCCAGTTCTCCGGTGTGCACTCAGCCCTGCACCGCCAGTACCAGCGGGCCATGTTGGGACCGAGTTCATCGTCCGGCAGCTCGGACCAGGGCGTGCTGAAGGGATTCCTGCCCGGTTCATGGATGCCGCTGCGGGCGGCATCGACGGCTGCCGGGATGTCCTGGTCGGTGATGGGGCGGAGCTCCAGGCGCGGCGTCCTCAGCTTGAGGTCGAACAGGGGCCAGATGGAGCTCATCGTCGTCATCCGCGAAGCCTAGCCGATGGCACGCCCGGGATCTGCCACCCTCAGGCGGGCACGTCCCAGCTGATGTGCCGGCGGACGTCGGTCAGGTTCATGGACTCGGCCAGGAAGAGGTCATCGAGCATGTACTCGTCCACGGCGATAATGCGGATCCAATGTCCATATTCGTCCTTGTCGGGCTGCAGGGACCGGCTGGACACGCAGATTCCTGTACCCACGTCCACGCGGAGTCGGGACCTGCCGGGAAGGCAGAGCGGTGCTGACGGATCGGCGGGCCGGTAGGCAGCGTTCGGTACCACCTCCGCCTCGAGGACAGGGCGGCCTTCATGGGCCGCGTACCGGAGATCCTGGATGTCCAGGGCGTTGCTGCCGGGAAACTCGATGGGTACCGGTGCGTTGCCCGCGAGCTCCACCGGGTCAAGCGCGGCGGAGAAACGGCCGTTGCCGAAGCCCGGCTCGCCGTAGGCGGCCTCGGGCCTGCGGCGCACCAGGCCTGCGTCGTCGTAGACGGGGGTGACCAGGTGCGGAGGGAGGAGCCAGGACTTGCGGGTGGCGCTCACGTAGAAGACGTCCCTGGAATCGTTGATTCCGGTGGTGCTGTGCAGGACCAGTCCCTCCGGACTTTCCAGCCGCAGGGCCCCCGGACGGCGAAGCCAGGCGCGGACGAAGGGAGCTCCGGGGGCAGGCGCAGAGGCAAACGGCTGGTCCCAGTACTCAAACCGCAGGGACTGCCATTTCCATGGCGAAGAGCGGCACAGGTTCCGGAACATGGCAGCCAGGTCCGCAGGGGCAGGAGTATCCGGAGCCGGGCGACGCCGGGAGTCCCAGGTGGACATATCCACATTTTACGCGGCGGTGCTACGGCCGGAATGGGTGGATCCAGTAGCATCCGAGGGGTGATCGGACGACTCGGCGAACTCTGGCAGCACACACCGCTTGCCTTTTGGCTGGTACTCGCGGCGTGCCTCTACTTTGCCGTGATGGCCGTCAGGCTCACCATTATCGATGTCCGGCACCACCTCCTGCCCAACAGGATCGTTTTCCCGTCCTATGCCGTGGCCGGTGCGCTTCTCCTGCTGGCGGCCGCTGTGGCCTGGACCGGCCCCGATCCGGCCCGGGGGACGCTCAGCGCGGTTCTGGCCACGCCTTTGGTCCGCGTGATTGCCGGCGCTGCCATCCTCTGGCTTTTCTACTTCATTTTGCGCTTCGTTTACCCGCCGGGCATGGGATTCGGGGACGTCAAGCTCGCCGGCGTGCTGGGTATGTACCTTGGCTACCTCAGCTGGGGGCACCTGTTCGCCGGTACCTTCCTGGCTTTCCTGCTGGGCGGGCTGTGGTCCCTGGCAATCCTGGTGACACGGCGGGGGACCCTGAAGTCCGCCATACCGTTCGGTCCGTTCATGCTCGCCGGCGCCGCTGCCGCCATGCTGCTGCCTGCGTGAACCACTCCCGGGGCGCCCGCGGAAGTCAGCGGCTCTTCGGTAGGCTGGCAGTATGCCTGCACCCGAATACGTCCTGAAGCTGCGCAAGAAGATCGGCAACGATCCCCTCTGGGTCCCGGGGGTACGGGGCGTGGTGGTCGACGACGCCGGCCGGATCCTCCTGGCCCAGCGCGCGGACAACCGGCAGTGGGCGCTCATCAGCGGCATGCTGGATCCGGGGGAGCAGCCCGCCCGGGGCCTGGTGAGGGAGATCTTCGAGGAGACCGCGGTGGTGGCGGAGGCCGAACGCGTGGTCTCCGTAGGCGCCGTCGGTCCGGTCACCTACCCCAACGGAGACGTCTGCGAGTTCCTGGATGTAGTGTTCCTGTGCCGCTACGTCTCCGGTGAGGCAAGGGTCAATGACGACGAATCCCTGGCTGTCGGCTGGTTTGGCCTGGACGAGCTTCCCGAACTCATGCCCGGGCACCTCACCAGCATCCGCCAGGCCCTTTCCCCTTCCGGTGCCGTCCACTTCGAGCCCTAAAGGCCCACGCGGTGGCACCTTCTGGATGCCACGCTTAAGTACGACGGCGGCCGGTAGCCTTCCGTGTGGAAGGTGCCGGCCGCCGTCGTACGCGGAGTGGAACTGGCGCTGCTAGGCCTTGTGGGCCGGGGCCGTCATGGTGGTAACGTCCAGGGCCTTGTCGAGATCAGCCTCAGAGACCTTGCCGTCGCCTTCACCGACGAAGCCCAGCTTCTCGGTGGCCTGGCGGATGGTCAGGCCCTCCTTGACGGCCGTCTTGGCGATCTTGGCGGCGTTCTCGTAGCCGATGTACTTGTTCAGCGGCGTGACGATGGACGGGGAAGCCTCGGCCAGGAAGCGGGCGCGCTCAACGTTGGCGGTGATGCCGTCGATCATCTTGTCCGCCATCACGCGGCTGGTGTTGGCCAGCAGGCGGATGGACTCGAGCAGGTTGGCGGCCATCACGGGGATGCCGACGTTCAGTTCGAAAGCGCCGTTGGTGCCGGACCAGGCGATGGCGGTGTCGTTGCCGATGACCTGGGCTGCGACCATGATGGAAGCCTCGCAGATGACCGGGTTGACCTTGCCGGGCATGATCGAGGAGCCGGGCTGCAGGTCCGGGAGGGCGATTTCGCCCAGGCCTGTGTTGGGGCCGGAGCCCATCCAGCGGAGATCGTTGTTGATTTTCATGAAGGAGATGGCGATGTTGCGCAGCTGGCTGGACGCTTCGATGAGGCCGTCGCGGTTGGCCTGGGCCTCGAAGTGGTCGCGGGCCTCGGTCAGCGGCAGTCCGGTGTCCGTGGCGAGCAGTTCGATGACGCGCTCAGGGAAGCCGGCAGGGGTGTTGATGCCGGTGCCAACGGCGGTGCCGCCCAGCGGAACCTCGGAAACGCGGGGGAGCGAGGCGTTGATGCGCTCGATGCCGTAGCGGACCTGCGCGGCGTAGCCGCCGAACTCCTGGCCCAGGGTCACCGGGGTGGCGTCCATGAGGTGGGTGCGGCCGGACTTGACGACGTCCTTGAACTCGGCCGCCTTGCGTTCCAGCGATTCGGCCAGGTAACCCAGGGCGGGGATGAGGTCGTTGATCAGCGCGGAGGTTGCGGCAACGTGCACGGAGGTGGGGAACACGTCGTTGGAGGACTGCGAGGCGTTGACGTGGTCGTTCGGGTGGACCACCTTGTCGCTGCCGGCGGCCTTCAGAGCGCGGGTCGCCAGCTCGGCGATGACCTCGTTGGTGTTCATGTTCGAGGAGGTGCCGGAACCGGTCTGGAAGACGTCGATGGGGAAGTCGCCGTCGTACTTGCCCGCAGCCACCTCATCGGCAGCGTCAGCAATCGCCTTGGCCAGCTCTCCGTCGAGCACGCCCAGTTCTGCGTTGGCCTGGGCTGCAGCCTTCTTGACCCGTGCCAGCGCCTCGATGTGGGTGCGCTCCAGGGTCTTGCCGGAAATAGGGAAGTTCTCCACTGCCCGCTGCGTCTGCGCGCGGTACAGTGCGTTCACGGGGACGCGGACTTCGCCCATCGTGTCATGTTCAATGCGGAACTCTTCAGTGGAAGTCATGGGGCTAGCTTATGGCGATCGGGCGCCCCATCGAAAACCGTTAAGGCAGCGTTGGCGGCGGCCCGAAGGACCGCCGCCGGGCGCTGTTAAAGCTCGCCGATTCCGGAAACAAGGTCGGCGCGGCCCTCCGCCAGCCGGTAGGAGAGGCCGATCACCGCGGTCCGGCCGCCCTGAATTGCGTCGGAAATCACACGCGAACTGTCGGCAAGGCGCTGGGACATCTGCTTGACGTTTTCCACCACCATGTCGTTGACCTCGGTCTGGTTGTTCCGCAGGGACGTCAGGACGGAGGGCGTGATGCGCTCCACGAGGTCGCGGATGAAGCCTGCGGGCATCTCGCCGGTTTCAACGGCATCCCGGGTGGCCGTGACCGCCCCGCAGCTGTCGTGCCCGAGCACCACGATCAGCGGCACCCCCAGCACCGCGACGCTGTATTCGAGCGAGCCCAGGACGGCGTCGTCAATCACCTGTCCTGCCGTGCGGACCACGAAGACGTCACCGAGGCCGACGTCGAAAATGATCTCTGCCGCAAGCCGGGAGTCGGAGCAGCCGAAGATGACGGCGAAGGGATTTTGCGTGTCCACCAGTGAGGAGCGCCGTGAAGCGTTCTGGTTGGGGTGGGAGGATTCGCCGTTTACGAAACGTTCGTTGCCTTCGCGCAGGCGGCGCCAGGCCAGTGCAGGGGTCAGGTTAGTCGTCACGGCCCCCACTTTACGGGGTGGGGACGGCGGACGGGGAAACCGTGACTGCCGGGTTGGTTTCGAGGGACCGGACGACGGCGGTGGCCAGGGTTGCCAGTTCGTCCAGTTGCGCGGCCCCGGAGAGGATCACGGTGCTGCCACGGTAGTTCAGGATCATGGACTTTTCGCCCTTGCCGGTATCCCGCAGTTCCCAGTCCTGGCCGCCGGCATTCCGGGTCCCGGTGACGGGAGCGTTCTTGGTCTGTTGGAGCAGCCAGGTGGGGTTGGCTTTAGTGGTCTGCACCAGGGCGATGAAGGAGGTCTTGGGGGTGAGGTACCCCACTTCCCAGGTGGGGACACCATTGGCTGTCCCTGCCTCCCACCGGGCATAGTTCGCGCGGAAGGTGTTGCCCGTGTCCGGAGCAACCGGTGTGAAACCGGCCACATCCGCCGCGTTCCGCGCCACCGACGCAACATCCACGTCCGGCCGGTAGCCGTCACTTTTCGGCTGCGGGTTCATGAGGACAACGGGCAGGAACGCGGCGATGCTGAGGACCAGGGCGATGATCATGCCGATCACCGACGCGTTGGCGCGTTTGGCAGCCGCCGCCGGAATCACGGGCCTGATGGGGGTATCCGCACTGCCGCCCGCCGGGGCCGGACGGCCTTCGGGCTGCGCCCCTTCCGGGCTGGGACTGGTGGCTTCCTGGATGTCATTCACCCCTCTATAGTCGCCCATCCCTGAACCGGACTTCCATTCGGGCCGGCCGGGAGCGCCCGGGCCCGGCCGGCGTACATTGCGGAGCCGCGTCACGGGGCCGCCCGCGGCGCGGCGCCCCGACTATGATCGATAGCAGAGGAATCACCGTTCTGCTGCACCGGCAGGCGGGTTCAATGATCGCCACTCGAAGAAGAGGTTCACGTGTCACCAGCGTCCATGACCCAGAAGTACTCCACGATTTCACCGTCCCTTGCTGTGGGCCACGACGAGCCGGACCGCAACCTTGCCCTTGAACTCGTCCGGGTCACCGAAGCCGCTGCCATCGCCGGCGGCCACTGGGTTGGTTTCGGTGACAAAAACACCGCCGACGGTGCAGCCGTGGACGCCATGCGTTCCTTCCTGCAGACCGTCCACTTCAATGGCGTCGTGGTGATCGGCGAAGGCGAAAAGGACGAAGCCCCCATGCTGTTCAACGGGGAGCGCGTTGGCGACGGCACGGGCCCCGAGGTGGACGTTGCCGTTGACCCGATCGACGGGACACGCCTGACCGCCCTGGGCATCAACAATGCGCTGGCCGTCCTGGCTGTCGCCGAGCGCGGCTCCATGTTCGATCCTTCTGCCGTTTTCTACATGGAAAAGCTCGTCACCGGCCCTGAAGCCGCGGACATGGTGGACCTGCGCCTTCCGGTCAAGCAGAACCTGCACCTGATCGCCAAGGCCAAGGGCGTGAAGGTGAACCAGCTCAACGTGATGATCCTGGACCGTGACCGGCACCGCCCGCTCGTGGAGGAAATCCGCGAAGCCGGCGCGCGCACCAAGTTCATCATGGACGGCGACGTCGCCGGCGCCATCGCGGCGGCCCGCTCCGGCACCGGCGTGGACGCCCTGATGGGCATCGGCGGTACGCCTGAGGGCATCGTGGCCGCCTGCGCCATCAAGTCCCTGGGCGGCGTCATCCAGGGCCGCCTCTGGCCCACCAGCGACGAGGAAAAGCAGAAGGCCATCGACGCCGGCCACGACCTGGACCGCGTGCTGTCCACGAACGACCTCGTCTCCAGCGACAACTGCTACTTTGCCGCCACGGGCATCACAGACGGTGACCTGCTCAAGGGCGTGCGCTACTCCAAGGACAAGGTCCTGACCCAGTCCATCGTGATGCGGTCCAAGTCGGGCACGATCCGGTTTGTCGAAGGCGAGCACCAGGCCAGCAAGTGGGAGAACTACGCCCGCAAGAGCTGATCCGCGTCCAGTGCCGGATGGCAAACCCCGGGGCGCCCACGTGCGCACCGGGGTTTTGCCGTTAATGCCTTGGTATAGGGTTTAAGCCATGATTCCTGCTGTTGTTCCCTGTACTGACCGCGCCCTCTGGGACGAAAACGTCGACAAGTTCCAGGGACACCCGCAACAGCTGTGGGGGTGGGGCGAGACCAAAGCGATGCATGGCTGGTCCGTGGACCGGGTCCTGGTCAAGTCGGGGGACGTAACCATCGGCAGCGCCCAGCTGCTCATCCGCCGTCTTCCCTTCCCTTTCCGGGCACTGGCCTACATCCCGCGCGGCCCGATGTGTTCCCTGGAACACGCCCAGGAGGTCCTCAACCGCCTGGCCGAACACGCCGCAGTCCGCCACCAGGCTGTGGCTCTCAGCATCGAGCCGGACTGGGACCGGGACTCCGCTTTTGCCGGTGCCGTGGCTTCTTCCGGCTTCCGGGAATCGACCAACACCGTCCTCATTCCCCGCACGCTCATCCTGGACCTCACCCGGACCGACGACGAACTGATGGCGGAGATGTC
Source organism: Pseudarthrobacter enclensis (assembly GCF_030811655.1). GTDB lineage: Bacteria > Actinomycetota > Actinomycetes > Actinomycetales > Micrococcaceae > Arthrobacter > Arthrobacter enclensis_A. The sequence continues at coordinate 61,124 of NZ_JAUSRE010000001.1, forward strand.
CAAGTCCACCCGTGCCAACATCCGCAAGGCGATGCGCAGTGACGTGGAGTTCCGCAAGGTCAAGAACGAATCCGAGCTGGAACAGGTCCTTGCCATCTACCATGAGACCGCAGAGCGGGCGGGCTTCGGCATCCACGAAGACCAGTACTACCGGGACATCTTCCGGAACCTCGGCGACGCGTCCCCGATTATCGGTGCGTTCGACGGGGAACAGTTGCTTGCCTTCACGTGGCTGTCGCGCAGCGGCGCCACCGCGTTCGAACTCTACGGCGGGGTGTCGGCCGAAGGCCAGAAGCAGCGCGTGAACTACGGCGTGAAGTGGGCGGCCCTGACGTCAATGCGCGAGGACGGCTGCACCCGGTACGACTTCAACGGCCTGCTCAACGACGGCATCTCCGACTTCAAGAAGCAGTTCGCGCGGCACGAAGACATGCTCCTGGGCACTTGGGAAAAGCCGCTGTCCCCGTTCTACCCCGCCTATTCCAAGGCCATGCCGATGGCCCGCAAGGGCCTCCAGCAGGGGCGCCGGCTGCTGAAGACCGCAGCCGGGCAGATCCGCCCACTGATACGGAAGCTGCGGCCCGGCAACTGAGCCGCCAGGACAAAGGGCGACGGCGGCACCCTCCAGGGTGCCGCCGTCGCCCTTTGTTGCTGTAGCGGAGCGGGCTTAGAGACCGGTGGTGACGGCAAATGCCAAGGCCGGCTCGGCGCTCCCAGCCACTGCGTGCACGTTGACCGGAGCTTCCGCCGCGGCGATGAATGCGCTGCCGCCCCGGGACAGCTCCAGATCGCCCTTGGGGGAGTCGAGGTACACGGAACCGGCTACCACGATCACTACCGCTGCGCCTGACTGCGCCAGCGGAACCGGCCCCGAGCCTGGCCCGAGCTCGATGCGCTGCAGCTGGAACTCCCGGAACGGTGGACGGAACAGTTCCTGGTCCATCACCGTCCGTTCCGCAGCCAGCATTGGTAAAGCCACCGGGTGGAAGTCGATGGTACGCAGGAGCTCCGGGACGTCCACGTGCTTGGGCGTCAGGCCGCCCCGGAGGACATTGTCAGAGGACGCCATGACTTCCACGCCCAGGCCGTGCAGGTACGCGTGCACGTTCCCGGCGGGAAGATAGACGGCCTCTCCGGGCTTGAGCGAGATCCTGTTCAGCAGCAGCGAGATCAGGACGCCCGGGTCGCCCGGGTACTTTTCATTGAGGCTGATGACCGTGCCCAGCTCGGCCTGGAACGGCTCAAGCGACCCGCCGGAAAGCAGGGCTTCCACCACCAGGGCCGTTTCCCCTGCAACCGCCTCGCCCCCGGTGATCAGCCGCTCAAAGGCCTGGCGGAGCCCGGCACCCTCATCCCCGGCAGCGAGATCGTCGATGAGGGCCTGAAGCAGCGCCGGGGTCTGTTCACGGCCCGGGAAGGCCCCGGCAATGTGCTGCAGGATCCGGCGCGTCTCAGCTGCCGGGCGGAAGCCACACAGCGCCTCGAACGGAGTGAGCGCGAAGATCATCTCCGGCTTGTGGTTGTCATCCTTGTAGTTCCGGTTTGGGGCATGCGGATCGAGTCCGGCCCCGTTTTCCCGGGCAAACCCTTCCCGCGCCTGTTCAAGGCTTGGGTGGACCTGGAGGGAGAGCGGCTGCGCGGCCGCAAGGATCTTGGCCAGGAACGGCAGCCGCGGGCCAAAGGCGGAAACGGACTCCGCGCCCAGGAAGTGTTCGGGGTCGGAAGAGACCAGCGCATCGAGAGGGCTCGTGGTCCGGTCCTCCGGGACGTGGGCCACCGAGGGAGAATCGGGATGCGCGCCGATCCACAGTTCCGCCTCGGGCCGCCCGGATTCGGGACGGCCCAGCAGTGAGGCGATGGCAGTCGTCGACCCCCAGGCGTAGTCCCTGAGGACGTTCTCAAGCTCGTACAAAACGGTTCCGTTCCTTAGGGGTATGGGCAGTGATGAGTTGCTGGCCGCCAATGGCCGTGCGCTACAGCGGGGCGCACTGTCCGTTAGTGGCCACGAGCTGGCGGATAGCCTCTTCATCGCCTTGGCGCTTTAGGTCGTTGAGCATTGCTTCGGTGATCGGTTCGCCATCCGGCGTCGTGGTCACCGGGGTGAAGTCCGACGGCGGGGGCTGCTGCCCTGCCTTTGCCGTTTCGGGCAGCGCGGCCGGGACAGCCCCTGCCGCCTGGACATGTCCGGCGCCTGCCTGTGGAACTGCGGCCCCGCCGTCGGGAATTCCTGCGGACTGTGCACCCTTGGCAGATGCGGACGCCAGCACCTGGTCCACCCGCTGGTGGATCTGGTCAAAGTCCGGATTGGTGGAGAACGACGGGTCGAAGTCGGGCGGCCCGATGGTGAGCCTCTTGACGTCCTTGCCCCTGGCTTTGATGGCGAGGTCCAGGAAGCTGCCCAGCTGGGTGGAGGAGATGTTGGAGTCCACTACCTTGGTTCCCGCATTGGCGATGTCCTCGAACTTGGACAGCAAGGTGGCGGGATCCAGTTGTTTCAGCATGGCCTGCTGCACGCACTGCTGGCGGGCGATCCGGGCATAATCATCCACGAACTCCCGGGAGCGCCCGTACCAGAGCGCGTGGAAGCCATCCAGCTTGTTCTCGCCGGCGGGGATCCAGCCGAGGGGCATCCCGTGGATTCCGTTGGCTTCGTCAATGGTCTCGCCGCTGATCGGGACCCAGCCGCCGGCCTTGATATGGATGCCGCCCATGGCGTCGATGAGCTTGGAGAAGCCGTCCATATCCACGAGGACGTAGGCCTGGATCTGCATGCCCAGTGTTCCGGAGACGGCCTCCATGGTTGCCTGGGCGCCGGGATCGGGCACCCCCGGGTAGAGGTCTGCATGTTCGTTGGTGACCTCGGTGTTGATGGCATTGATCAGGCATTCGTTGCCACAGTTGTAGCCGTCAGGGTAGATGGAACGCATGGGGGAGCCTGCGCTGAATTGAGCGTTCTGGAAGTTCCGGGGGACCGAAATAATGGCGGTCTGACCGGTCTCGGCGTCAACGCTCAGGACGGAAAGGCTGTCCGGCCTGCGGCCGGTGCGGTCGTCGCCCGCGTCGCCGCCCATCAGGAGGAAGTTGTAGCGCCCTTCCACGGCCTTGATTGCCGGGCCGGACGAAAAGATGTTGCCGATGGCGTTGCGGCCCACATTCAGGAGGTAGGCGGCGTAGCCCACTGAGCCGCTGCCGAGGACCAGCGCCAGCACCAGGGCAATCCCGACGGCGGGACGCGCCCGGGGTGCCAGCAGCACAGGGCGGATGAGGCGCAGTGTATTCAGGAAAAGGAACGACCAGCCGAGGGCCAGCGCCGCGAGCAGGACCACCAAGACCAGGGACGTGACAGGGTTGGTGACGACGCTGATGACCAGGCTTCGGTTGAGCAGGAGCAGGAGTACGGCCAGCAGCAGGACCGCCCATGCAGAGAGCGTTACGCGCAGTGCCGTCCGTCCCAGTTTCCTGTCGCCAGCAACGAGCTGGGCGCTGCCCGGAAGCAGGAGCGTCAGCAGGATCAGCACGAAGGCGCGCTTGGTGCGCACCGGGGAGGAAGCGCTGACCGGGTAGCGGACCGGGTCCATGAGGGACGGGCCGGAACCAGTGTGGGGCACACTGCTGCTGGTGGCCATGCCCGCCGCCCTAACGGCTGCCCCGAAGAGCGCCGGAACCTTCAGGGAAGACTTCGCTGACCTTTTGCCGCAGGCTGGCACCCTTGCGCGAGGCCACAGCATTAAGGTCGGCGGCGAAGTCCAGGAGATCCGCACGCAGTGAAGCGGCAAGCTCGTCGGTGCCGGACGCCAGCATCCGGACGGCCAGCAGACCGGCGTTCCGGGCTCCCGCGATGGATACAGTGGCCACCGGCACGCCGGCGGGCATCTGGACGATGGACAGCAGGGAGTCTATCCCGTCCAGGGTCTTCAGCGGCACCGGCACGCCGATTACGGGTAAGGGCGTGACGCTGGCGAGCATCCCCGGCAGGTGGGCCGCCCCGCCGGCACCGGCGATGATGACACGCAGCCCACGTTCGTGGGCAGTCTGGCCGTACCGGATCATTTCGGTGGGCATGCGGTGGGCGGAGACGACGTCCGCCTCAAAAGGGATGCCGAATTCGGCCAGGGCTTCTGCCGCCGCCTCCATCACGGGCCAGTCCGAGTCGGAGCCCATGACCAGGCCCACCAGGGGACTGGGGCCGGAAGCGGCAGCGGGGGTGGCTTCAGCGCTCATGCGTTCTCCTCGAAAAGTGCGGATGGTTCTTCGGCGGCAGCACGGCCGTCCCGGATGATGCCGGCCACAGCTGCGGCACGGCGCCGGACGGAGTCCACCTCTGCGGTGGAACTGCCCACCAGGTTGACGTGGCCGATCTTGCGGCCGCGCCGTACGGACTTGCCGTAGCAGTGGACCTTCGCGGCGGGCTCGGAGGCAAGGGCCATGGGGTATGCGGAAAACAGATCCTGGTTGTCCCCGCCCAGGAAGTTCTTCATCACAGTCACGGGTGCCAGCGCATCGGTGGCACCCAGGGGCAGGTTCAGGACGGCACGCAGATGCTGTTCGAACTGGCTGGTGATGGAGCCGTCCTGGGTCCAGTGACCTGTGTTGTGCGGCCGCATTGCCAGTTCGTTGATCAGGAACCCGGCTCCGGCGCCGGGGGTTTCGAAGAGTTCCACCGCCAGGACGCCGGTCACGTCCAGCTCCGCCGCGATGCGCAGGGCGGCGTCCTCGGCCGCGGCAGCGACCTCCAGCGGAATATCCAGTGCGGGGGCAATCACCTCGTCGCAAACGCCGTCCACCTGGATGGTGTGGACCACCGGCCATGCCCGGGCCTCGCCGTCGGGATTGCGTGCCACCAGTGCGGAGAGCTCCCGCGTGAATTCGACCTTCGCCTCGGCCAGCAGGGGACTCATGGCGGCGAACCAGTCGGCGGTTTCTGCGGCTTCATCGGCGGAGGCGACGATCCTGACGCCCTTTCCGTCATATCCGCCGCGGGGTGTTTTCAGGACGACGGGCCAGCCCGTCCGATCGCCGAATTCAACCAGCGCGTCAACGTCCACTACGGACGCCCAAGCGGGGTTCGGCAGTTCCAGGCGGTCGATGGCGGCACGCATCACCAGTTTGTCCTGCGCGTGGACCAGCGCATCGGGTCCGGGCTGGACATTGACTCCGGCCTCCTGGAGGGCGCGGAGGTGGTCCGTGGGCACGTGCTCGTGGTCGAACGTCATCACGTCCAGGCCCTTGGAGAACTCCAGGAGCGTCTGCAGGTCCTTGTAATCGCCTACTGGCGTCGCGGGTACGGCTGACACTGCGGAAACGTCGTCGCCCTCGGCGAGGACGCGGAGTTCGAAGCCGAGTGCAGTAGCGGCAGGGGCCATCATTCGCGCGAGCTGGCCGCCGCCAACCACGCCTATCACTGGAAAAGTCACATGTGCCAGCCTACCGAAAACGGAAAGGATCGGCGGTTTTACCGGTCCGCGGGAAGAACAGTTTCTCCCCGGACCGCGCAACGGGCACCTGCCGCCGGGGGGCCTTTCAAAGCTTTGGGGGCTAAAATGGACCCTTGGCCGAGTGGCCCACAGTTCGTCGCGGCCATGGAGGGTCATGTTTAACGCACTTGCAGATCGTATCCGGGGGCTCGCCTCGCTCTTCTGGCGTGAGGTGGCCAAGTTTGGAGCGGTGGGCGGTGTGGCGTTCGTCATCGATAACGGCCTGACCTACTACCTGATGCACGGACCCATGTCTGACAGCGAAGCGAAAGCGCGGTTCGTGGGCGCCACCGTCGCCACCGTCTTCTCATGGGTGGCGAACCGTTTTTGGACCTTCAGGCACCGACGCCAGGCCAATGTGGTCCGTGAGTTTGTCATGTTCGTCATCATTAACGGGATCGGCATTGGCATCTCCACCGGCTTGACGGCCCTGGCCAAGTACGGGATGGGCATCGACGACAAGAACCTGCTGTTCCTGGCCGGCGTCGTCGGCATCCTGGTGGCCACGGTAGTGCGCTTCTTTGCCTACCGCTTCCTGGTCTTCAACCAGGAACTGGACCAGGAACCCGAGTTCTCCCACGACCACGAAATCATCGAGGCGCACCCCCACCGCGAGCCCGCGCGTGCCGCTGAGCGGGCGGCCTCCACTCCTACCGATGGCGGCCCGCAGGCCTGACGGAGGCGCTGCTAACTCCCGTGGATTCGTTCGGCCGCCAGCAGTTTGTCGGTGAGCGCCACCTCGGGGTGAGTCAATACTATGGAGCCGTCACGCTGCCAGGCCCCCAGCGCATGCGCCAAGGCGTTCTCAAGTCCGGCCGCGGCCGGGACATGCAGCCTGGCGCCGTCCGTGTGCGGCACCGCAAAACCAGTGATCAGCTCCCCGTGCAGGACCGACGTTCCCTGACCGGTGAGGACGGCGCGGCCTGACGGGTCCGGGTCTGTGTGGGGCATGAACACGTCCCCGTGGGACCGCACCTCCGCAGCGTAGTCCAGGCAGCCGGCCGGGAGGTCGCCCGCCCAGCGCATGGCGAGTGCCGGCAGCGCAACGGCAATCACGGCGTCGTACTGACCCTCGTGCGCGCCGGGACTGTCCGTCACGAGGAAATCGGCGGGACCGCCGTCGAGCACCGTTTCCAGGCCAAGCTGCCAGCCAGCCAGTGCCCAAACCAGAGCCTTCCAGTGGGCGGGCAGCGAGAGCCGCAGTCGCATGCCCGGCTCCGCGTCGAGTTCGTCCTGCAGGAGGTTGCTGGTCTTGGCTGCCCAGTTGTCCAGGACGCGGCCCGACAGTTCCACGCGCTCGGAGTCGGGTCCGTACCAGGTGAGGCGTGGTGCCGTGGCGTTGCCGGAACGGAGGCTGTGCATGAGGCCGATAGCCGGGATTGTCGTCATGGCTTCATCCTGCCACTCACGGCTACCCGGGGAATGCGGGCGGACGTCCCTGGCAGGCGGGCCGACGGAATGTGATGTTAATCACCAGTATTGCTAAGGATGCTTGCTATTTTCCACAAGAGCGGGTATTTTCCCCGCCAGCACAAGGTTTGGACCGCTTTTTTGAGCTTCCGGGTGCCCCTGGCCGCTCCGCCACGCCCGGGTGAATGAAAATCCCGGGCGTGGCGTGCGCAAGCATCACCGCGGCAAGTGTCTATTATCCCGGCAACGGCTTGACTCACCCTAGTTACACACGTGTAATTAGGTAACTAAAGCAATTGCGTAAATACCGGCACACAACCGAGTGTCCACGTATCCAGGCAGTGGCTGAAAACATCAGGAGGGTCGCCGTGGGGCAAGCAGAGCGTATCCAGGAAGATGCCGTCGTAGCCGGTCAGGCAACGGCAAAATACCGTGCGCGGGGGGTGCCGAGTGATTGGTACGTGGATCCCGCCGATCCTGATGCTGCGGAGCGGTACAACAGGGATTCCACTACTATCCTGGAGGACCAGGCCACGGCGTTCCTCGCGGCGCATCAGGCCCTCCTCGAAGGGGTTACTGAGTCCGAAGATGACCTAGACCCCCCAATGGAACTCGCTGCCGCCGGCAATGTCCAGCCGGTATGGATCGGGTTGCCGCTTCAGCAGGATTTCGATGACGAGGGGGAGCTGGGCTGGCAAACGGACGCCCTGTGCGCCCAGACGGATCCGGAAGCCTTCTTTCCCGAAAAGGGCGGCTCCACCCGCGATGCCAAGAAAGTCTGCGGGGCCTGCAACGTACGGTCGCAGTGCCTGGAGTACGCGCTGGCCAACGACGAACGGTTCGGCATCTGGGGAGGCCTTTCCGAGCGTGAACGCCGGCGGCTAAGGAAGCGAGCAATCTAATTCTTCAGGATGTGCACGTCACTGCCGTTGTGGTTGCCCACAACGGCAGTGCCTACCTGCCCAGAACCCTTTCAGCACTGGCTGCCCAGAGCCGTCCCGTGGACCGCGCCATCGGCGTGGACACCGGGTCCGGCGATGACTCCGTCCGCCTTCTCAGTGAAGCGCTTGGGGAGGCCAGTGTCGTCCGCCATGCCCGGGCCAAGGGCGGCATGGGCGCCGCCGTCTCCGCTGCCCTCGCGGAGCTGGCGCCGTTCACGGAGTCCGCCGAGGGTGCCACCGCGGAGTGGATCTGGCTGCTGCATGACGACGCAGCGCCGGCGCCTGAAGCCCTCGCTGAACTTCTCGGCGCCGTGGAACGCGCGCCTTCGGTCACCGTTGCAGGCTGCAAGCAACTGGACTGGCACTCACCGCGCAGGCTCATTGACGTCGGGCTCTCCACGAGCCGCTGGGCCGAACGGCTTACCCTGATCGATGCCGATGAAATGGACCAGGGCCAGTATGACGGCAGGTCTGATACCTTCGCCGTCAATTCCGCAGGCATGCTGGTCCGCCGCGACGTTTGGGAGCAACTGGGCGGGTTCGACCCCGCACTGCCCGGCAGCGGTGACGATGTGGATTTCTGCTGGCGCAACCGCCTGGCGGGCCATCGCGTCGTGGTGGTCCCTGCCGCCCGCATGTTCCACGTGGCCCACCGGCCGCATGCCCTTGGGAACCCGGCCGCGGCGCGAAAAGCCCAGGTCCACCTCCGGCTGAAACACAGCCCCCTGTGGATGGTGCCCGTCCATGGCATCGGCGCCCTGCTCGGCAGCCTCTTCAAGCTGGTCCTGAGCATCGTGGTCAAGGATCCCGGCCACGGCATTTCCCAGCTCCTTGCAACCTGCGCCGCACTGGCCAGGCCCCGGGCCCTGGCAAAGGGCCGCCGGACCGCCAAACGCACGCGACGTATCCGCCGGTCCGTCATCCGCAAGCTCCAGACGCCCCGGCGGGAGGTCTGGAGCCACCGGCGGTCGCTGATGGAGGCGCTGGGGTCCGACGGATCAGGTACTGACGACCTTGTCCAGGATCCCCTCGCGCACCAGCCCACAGGTGACGCCGCCGATGACTTTGCCGCCCTGGCCACCACCAGACGCGGATGGGTGGGCAACGGTGCCCTGGCCGCCGTTATCATCGCCTCCGTGGCCTCACTCCTGGCTTTGGCGGGATTGTTCCGGGCCGGCGCGGTGGCCGGCGGCGCCCTTATTCCTGTTTCTCCACGGCTCGGGGACGTCTGGCACAACGCCTCCACGTGGTGGATCAGCCTTGGAGCCGGACTTCCCGGGCACGGCGATCCCTTTGACTACGTCCTGTGGCTCATCGGAGTCCTCGGCGGTGGCGACGCCAACCCGGCCATGGCCTGGCTGCTTCTGCTTGGGTCCCCGCTGTCCGGCCTCACCGCCTGGTTTGCGGCAGGCGGCCTGACAGTGCGCCGCCGGCTGCGCCTGGTTGCAGCCCTTTTCTGGGCGGCTTCACCGGCACTGCAGGTTGCATTGAACCAAGGCCGCGCCGGTGCGCTGGTTGCACACATCACGCTGCCGCTGGTGGTCCTGGGCCTGCTGCGGGCCACGGGCTCCGCAGTAGGACACGGCCGCTTCAACGCCGACGCGCCATCCGTTGACACGGCCGGCGAACAGACCCCCGCCAAGCCGGGGGTCAACGGCACGCCCTCCTGGACCGCTTCCGCTGCAGCGGGCCTGGCCCTGGCAGTCACCACGGCGTCGGCGCCGTCACTGGTCATCCCGGCCACCGTGGTCATCCTGCTCTGCGGTTTGCTGCTGCGCCGCCGCGGGCGAACGGTGTGGTGGGCGCTGCTGCCCACCGCCGCCCTGTTCATCCCCTTCGCGCTGTCAACGCTCGACAGGCCCCGGGCCCTCCTTGCCGATCCCGGTCTTCCGCTTGGGTTCGACGCCGCACCGCTGTGGCAGCAGGTCCTGGGCCAGCCGCTCTCATTCGACCCCGGCGCCGGCCTCCAGGGACTGGCTGCCTTCACCAGCGGCACCGTGCCGTGGGCCCTGCTGCTCGCCCTGCTTATCGCGGCGCCCGTGCTGCTCCTCGCCATCCTGGGAGTCTTTTCAAAAGGACAGCGGGCAGGGACCGCCAGATGGTTTTGGATTGCCGCGGTCATCGCGCTGGCCAGTGGCTGGTTCTGCAGCCACGTAGTGACGGGGCTGAACGCGGGCCTCCTGGTGGCGCCCTTCTCCGGCCCGGCAGTCTCGGCCGCGTCCTTCGCCCTTCTTGCGGCAGCCATCCTGGGCGCCGAGCAACTGCTGTCCGCTGCGGACAAGGCTGCCGGGAACGGAGCTAAGACCAAGACGGCGGCGCGCGCCGCGCTTGCGCTGGGACTGGTGGTGCTGCTGGCGGGCCCGCTCGCGGGCATGGCCGACTGGTCCGCACAGAACCTACTGCGTCCGGCCGCCGCAGCGGGTAACCAGCCCGCGGCAACCCAGGGGACCGCCCTCTCTTCAGCGCCGAACACTTCCGGCACCGGGGGAGCGCTGGGCGCTGCACGGCTCGTGGAAGCCGCTCCCGGCCGGTCCCTTCCCGCCACCGCCATCGACCGGGGGACCGGTCCCGAACAGACGCGCACCCTCCTGCTGAGCACCGGAGACGACGGTACCTTCAGCGCGTCGCTGATGCGCGGATCCGGCACTACGCTGGACGGCCTCTCCGCCATCGCCTCCGCACGGAGCGTCATCGGCGCACCAGGCGCCGAAGAAGTCCGCGGTGACGACGACGTCACCGCAGCTCTGCGGCGCGTCGTGGCCACCCTCGTTGCGGGCCAGGGCGTGGACCCGCGCCCCGACCTCGAACAGCTCGGCGTTGGATTTGTCGTGCTCCGTTCCGCGGATACGGCAGCCCAGCTGACCGCCAGCCGGATGGACGCAGTTCCGGGCCTCGTCGCAGTGGGCCAGACCGACGTTGGCTGGCTCTGGCGCGTCAGCCCGCTGAACCAGCCGGTCCTTCAGGCGGCTGACGTCGCCCACCGGGTCCGGATTGTCGATTCCCGTGGGACTGCCACCGCCCTGGTCGACTCCGGCACTGATGATGTGGACGCTGCCGTCCCGGCAGGACCGGAAGGCCGGCTGGTTGTCCTTGCCGAGCGGGCGGATCCCGGCTGGAGCGCGTGGCTGGACGGCCGGAAGCTTACCTCCACTACCGCCGGTTGGTCCCAGGCCTTTACGCTTCCTGCATCGGCCGGCCAGCTGACCGTCCGCTACGAGAACCCATGGTCATTCTGGGCTGCCGCTTCCCAGATCGCGATCATTGGGTTGACCATCATCCTGGCAATCCCCATGCCGGCACGACGGCCGCGGACCGGCCTCTCCCGTGACGAGGGCTCCCTGCGTAAGGAACACCAACATGCATGAGCACACCACGCCGGACGCCGGCGTTCCGGCCGGGGCCGACCAGCAAGACGTGCCCGGAACCTTGGCATCGGCCGGGAAGAACCACGGCAGGAAGGCGTCCCCGCGTGGCGCCAGCCGGGTGCCGGGCGGCAAAGGGCGGGTGGCATCCGTAGCCGGAGTTGCCGCGGGCGTCCTCATCATTGCCGGCGCCGGAGCAGTGGTGGCGGCAGGATCACTGGTGCCGGCTCCTTCCTCCAGCCGGACGGTGCCGGCGGCCGAAGCCGCTGTTCCGGCGGGAGCCAGCGTAGGTGTCTGCCCCGGACCCGCACGGCTGCTGGAGGGTACAGAGGCCGGAACCGACGCGCAGTTCCGGCCTGAATCGGCGTCCGCCGCAACCAAAGTCACTGCCGCCGTCCTCAGCGCGGGAGGCGTACTCCCGGGAAGCCGGCTGGCTCACCTGGACGGTACGGCCGCCGTCGATATTTCCAAGGACCCTGGACCCGCCCCGACCCCCGGAGCCCCACAGCAGCTCCTCGCCGGCGTCCTCGCCGACCGGACCGTGGACCAGGTGAGCGTCCTCAGCGCCAACCCCGTGGCAAACCAGAATGCCTCAGCGGCCGGGGCCATGAAATACACAGCCAGCGACGGCGACCTCCGAGGCAGCGCCGCGGCCACGTGCGGGCAGCCCTCGAACGACCAATGGCTGGTGGGGGCGGCAACCACTGTCGGCCGCACCTCCGTGCTGGCGCTGACGAATGCCTCCAGTACCCCGGCCACCGTGAGCCTGGAACTGTTTGGAGCAGGCGGCCAGATCCAGGCCCCGGGGAGCCGGGGACTGCTGGTCGCGCCCGGCACGACGCGCAGTGTTGTCCTTGCCGGCCTGGCCCCCAATGAGTCCCGGCTCGGCGTGCACGTGCGCAGCGCCGGTGGCCCGGTGGCTGCTTCCATCCAGCAGAGTGTCCTGCGCGGCCTCACTCCGGGCGGCGTGGATTTCATCACCCCCGGGACTGCCCCTGCCATACGCCAAGTGATGACCGGAGTGGACATCCAGGACCCCGCAGGAGTTGCCGCACTGACGGCCCAGACCGCTTACAAGGATGCCGGACCGGCGCTTGAGCTGACCGTTCCCGGTGCATCGGACGCGGTGGTGGAGGTCAAGCTGTACGGGCGGGACGGCCAGCATGCGCTTCCCTCCGGTGGCGTCATCACCGCCAAAGCAGGTTCGACCACGGAGGTATCCCTGTCCGGAGTACCTGCCGGGCAGTACACCGTCTCGGCCTCATCCGATGTCTCCTTTGTTGCCGCCGCCCGCATCAGCCGCGGACTACAAGCGGGACAGCCGTCGGACGTGGCCTGGGCTTCCTCCGCCGTGCGGCTTGGCAGCCAGCACATTGTTCCCGTCCCCAAAGGCGGTCTCCGGCAACTGGTATTCGGGGCCCTGGACGCCAGGGCCACCATCACCTACGCGCCCATCACCGCCGACGGGAAAGTTCGTGCACCCGCCACGGCCGATATTGCCGGAGGCACAACCGCCTCCATCAGCATCCCGGATCAGGCCGAAGGATCGGATGTCGTAGGTTGCGCAGTATCCGCGTCGGGTGACGCCGCCGCCTATGGAGCCGTGCTGGTGGGCCAGGACGGGCGAAACGACGTTTCATCCCTGGCTTTCCTCGCGGCCGCAGCCGGCCAGGAGACCGTCCCGGTAAAACTCGGCTACTAGGAGCCGCTGGTTCCCGGCACTACTGGCTCAGTAGCGCCGCCGGTATACCGGGTCCAGGGTCTCCGGCGCCACGCCCAGCATCTCTGCCGTGTGCTCAACCACTACGTCGTGGACCAGGTCCTGCAGTTCCTCCGCGCTGGAGCATGCCTGCTCAACAACCCGCCGGTACACGGTAATGGTGGGCCCGTCATCACCGGCAGCGGGAATGTAGGCGCCCATGGGTGCCGGGGACCCGTTCGCTGCCAGCTGTTCAAGGTCGGGCGGGATCTCGTCCACCCCGAACCTGACGCCATCCAGCGTTTTTCCCCAGATGTCGTGCAGCCGCTGCGCGGAGTCCAGCACCATGTCATCGAACCGGTCGCCGCGGGTCCGGTATCCAGGGTGGGTGGGCAACATTACCTCGCCGCGAAGGCCGCGGCCATGGCGGTTCCGGCGCCGCCTGAAAAAGCTCCTGCCGTTGGTATCCCCACCCTGAGCCACGTGAGCATCAGGGTCAGCCAACCGGACCGAAAAACCTGATTCATGGTTCGATGACTGCATATATCGACTCTAAACCCGGGGGAGCATTTACGCGATACATCACCGCAGCTTCGCGCCCGCGCCGGACAGCGGCCGCAATGCGCGGCTTTTGGTCCCTGAAGGGGTAGTCTGTGATGTCGTGGGAGCTATACGTCAATGTTCAAGGTCTGCCTGCCGCCAGTCGGCGGTAGCCACCCTGACGTACGTTTACGCAGACTCCACTGCTGTCCTGGGCCCGCTCGCCACCTACGCGGAGCCCCACTGCTACGACCTCTGCGAGCAGCACGCCGATTCGCTGACGGTTCCCCGCGGCTGGGAAGTGTTGCGGCTGGCAATGCCTTCCACCCCCCAGCAGCCCGGACCCGATGACCTGTTGGCGCTGGCCAACGCCGTGCGGGATGCGGCGGCGCTTCCCCCGGAAGCCCAGGCTCCCGCTCAGCGGGCCCACCATTCCGCTTTGGAAGCACCCGGCGCTACTGAAGGGGCACGCCGGGGACACCTGCGTGTCCTCCGGGAACCTTCCTGACCCCCATCTGGCGGTACGCTGGAGCTGCACATCTTTTCCGCTACCGGCGCGAGCGCGCCCGCCAGGGAGCATGACCAAATGCCAAAGATCAGCCCCGAGCTGTTGTCCGTCCTGCGTTGCCCCGTCACCGGCTCTGCCCTGGTTCAGGAGGGGGAGGAGCTGGTCGCCACCGCCGCAGGGGAGACCGGGGTGAGGACCCGGTACACCATCGAGGACGGGATCCCTTTGCTGCTGCCTCCGGAACTGCTTGCCGCAGCAGCGTCGGCGGGTTCAGACCAGCACGATCCCGCCACGGCCGGCCACTAGTACGCCCTATCGCCAGCACAGACACAGCAGAACGGGACTGGACCAGTTCCCGGACCAAGCAAAGGACCACCCATGACTTTTGAGTACAAAGTTGCCGACATCTCCCTGGCGGAGGCCGGCCGCCACCAGATCCGCCTTGCGGAGCACGAGATGCCCGGCCTCATGTCGCTCCGCAAGGAGTTCGGCCCCGAGCAGCCCCTTAAGGGCGCACGGATCGCCGGTTCGCTGCACATGACGGTGCAGACGGCCGTGCTGATTGAGACCCTCACCGCGCTGGGCGCCGAGGTCCGCTGGGCCTCCTGCAACATCTTCTCCACGCAGGACGAGGCCGCTGCGGCCGTGGTGGTTGGCAAGGGCACCGTCGAAGACCCGCAGGGCGTGCCTGTGTTCGCCTGGAAGGGCGAGACGCTTGAAGAGTACTGGTGGACCGCCGAGCAGATCCTCACCTGGCCCGGTGCCGACACGAACCCCGAGCTGGGCCCCAACATGATCCTCGACGACGGCGGCGACGCCACTATGCTGGTCCATAAGGGCGTTGAGTTCGAAGCCGTGGGCACCGTCCCCTCCGCCGCGCCGGAGGATTCCGAGGAATACGGCATTTTCCTCGAGGTGCTGCGCCGCTCCCTTGCCACAGACCCCCACAAGTGGACCCGGACGGCCGCCACGATCAAGGGCGTCAGCGAGGAAACCACCACCGGGGTCCACCGCCTCTACCAGCTCGCGGACCAGGGCAAGCTGCTCTTCCCTGCCATCAACGTCAACGACTCCGTGACCAAGAGCAAGTTCGACAACAAGTACGGCATCCGCCACTCCCTCCCCGACGGTATCAACCGCGCTACGGACGTGCTGATGGGCGGCAAGGTTGCCGTGGTCTGCGGTTACGGCGACGTCGGAAAAGGCGCGGCCGAGGCCTTGCGCGGCCAGGGCTCGCGTGTCATCGTCACGGAGATCGATCCCATCTGTGCCCTGCAGGCTGCCATGGACGGCTACCAGGTAGCCAAGCTGGAGTCGGTCCTGCCGCAGGGCGACATCTTCATCACCACCACGGGCAACAAAGACGTCATCATGGCCGAGCACATGGCCGGGATGAAGAACAAGGCCATCGTGGGCAACATCGGCCACTTTGACAACGAGATCGACATTGCCGGCCTGGCCCGGGTCCCCGGTGTGAAGAAGGTTGAAATCAAGCCCCAGGTCCACGAGTGGGTCTTCGATGAGGGCACTGATGGGGAACGCTCCATCATCGTCCTGTCCGAGGGCCGGCTGCTCAACCTTGGCAACGCGACCGGCCACCCGTCCTTCGTCATGAGCAACTCGTTCGCCAACCAGACCATTGCGCAGATTGAGCTGTGGACCAAGCGGGACCAGGACGAATACGAAAACAAGGTCTACGTCCTGCCCAAGGTCCTGGACGAGAAGGTGGCCCGGCTGCACCTGGACGCCCTGGGTGTCGAGCTCACCGAACTGTCCAAGGACCAGGCGGAATACCTGGACATTGATGCAGCCGGCCCCTACAAGCCGGAGCACTATCGTTACTGAGACCTAGGGGCCCGGGTGCCGTCAAGCGCCCGGGCCGTTATGTCCTGCACCTAGGATCAAAAACATGGAGCCTGATGTAAAGCCCCGTCGCAGGGGGACCGCCAAGAAAGTCCTTGCCGTGGCCGCGGTCTGTATCCTGGCCGCCGTGGGCGGGGTTTTCGCCGCCGTCGCTCCAGGCCTTGCGGGCGGACCCCTCGAATCGGAAGCAGGCTCCGCGCTGCGGACGTCGCCGGGCATTGCATCGCCCGTTGTGCCGCCGGTCCAGCTTGACGCGGCGCCCGCCAACGGTGCCAAGCAGGTGAATCCAGCGGCCCCGGTGTCCCTGAAAGTGGGCAACGGGACCATCCAGCGTGTCACCCTGGCCAGCACTGCCGGGAAGACCATTGACGGCAGCATCGACCCGAGTGGGACGTCGTGGTCCGCCACGGCGCCCCTCGAGTTCAACACCGAGTACAGCTACACCTACGTGGTCAAGGACTCAGCTGGACGCGAGACCAGCACCACGCAGTCCTTTAATACCGTGTCCAGTTCGCACGAGGCCGACGCCGCCGTCTATCCGCTGAACGGTATGAAGGTTGGCGTAGGCCAGCCACTGCAGGTCATCTTCAGCGAGCCCGTGACCAACCGTGCGGCGGTGGAAAAGGCCATCAAGATCAGCACCTCCGCAGGGCAGACGGGGGCGTTCCACTGGTACAGCGACACCATGGTGCGCTACCGCCCGGAGAACTTTTGGGCAGCCAACTCGACCGTCACCATGGACATGCAGCTCTTCGGCGTTGACCTGGGCAACGGCCAGATCGCTAACTTCAACAAGAAGGTCAACGTCTCGATCGGAGACAAGAAGGTGGCCGTTGCAGATGCCACGGCACACACGTTTACTTTGAGCGTCAACGACCAGCCCGTGAAGACCCTGCCCGTCAGCATGGGGGACAAGCGCTTCCCCTCCGCGAAGGGGTACGCGGTGCTGATGGAGAAAAACCGTTTTGACCACTTCAGGGCGGCAAGCATCGGACTGAAACCCGGTGACCCCGCCTATTACGGTGAAGCGGACGTGGAATACACCATCCGCCTTACGCTCAGCGGGGCCTACATCCACCAGGCACTCGATTCCGCATTCCCCTATATCGGGAACACCAACGTGTCCCATGGCTGCATCGGTTTCCTGCCGGACGGTGCAGCCTGGGTATTCGACAACATGGGCACCGGTGACGTGGTCCAGATCATCAACACCGAGGGCGACTACGCTGCGAACACCGACGGGTTCGGGGACTGGAACATCCCCTGGAGCGAGTACGCCAACTGAGTCAGTCGCCAAACGGCAGGCGCTGCAGCCGTTGCCTTGTCTGCATGTACCGGCGGCGTGACTGCGACAGCCTGCCGAACTCCCTGTTGCGCCGTTCAGCGACCACGGCGGCCAGATAGTCAGCAGGAACGGTCCCCGGCGGCGGGGCCGGTGCCACATGGGCCGACAGCTCTGCGGCGATCGTTGCCGCCATGCCTGCCCGGGAAGGCGGCGCCATCCGGCCCGCCTGGCGGATGAACTGGGCCGCCCGGCGTGCCGTGGCATCCGGGATGCGCCCAATGTCCGCCGCTGCAGCCCACGAGTGCAGGTGCGGCGGAACGAAAACCCTGATGGCCTGCTCGGCCGGTATCCGGCTTCGTACCGCGTAGGTGCCGGCCAGCAGGTCGCCCAGCCGCCGGGATTTGTCGTTGAAGAGCGCGACGGCGAGGGCAAGGCCGCCAAACGTCAGGTAAATCTCGAGGAATCCGGTCAGCCCCCGGGTCACGGCGTGCCGGAACCGGATGGCGCCGCCGTCCTCGCGGACCACCCGCAGGCCCGTGGCGAGTTTTCCCAGCGACTTGCCGCGGCTCAAGGTCTCCACGGCCACCGGCACCACCACAAGGCAAAAGACGACGGCGGCCAGTGCAAGGGCCCGGGCGGCGGCGCCATCCAGGTCCGAGCCGGCGGCGGCCAAGCCAATCATGATCAGCACAAGCAGGACCAAGTGGACGACGATGTCGATGGCCAGGCCCAGGGCCCGGGCGGCAAAGCTGGCGGGCCGAAGCTCCAGGACCACTGCCTCGCCGGTGATGATCGGACTCACACTGCGTCCCTGCCCTTCGCAGCTGATGTTGCGCATGATCGGTTGGTGCGGACGCTCAAAGTCTAATGCCGGGCGCTAGGCTGTTGCCGTGGACATGGATGCCTTCGCCGCCGTTAATGCAGATACATGGGCGCGGCTGCAGGAGCTGGCCGGCAAAGGCCGGCTGAGCGGCGCCGAGGCTGACGAACTGCTCACGCTCTACCAGTCCACATCCGGGCACCTGTCACTCGTGCGTTCCGTGGCACCGGAAAGCGCGCTGTCGTCCTCCCTCTCCGCGACGCTGGCACTGGCGAGGACGCGCTTCACCGGCGCCAGGTCCAACGCCATGGCCGACCTCGCAAGGTTTTTCGTGGTGGCCTTGCCCGCGGCGCTGTACCGGCTGACCAGGCTCACCCTCGCGTGCGGCACGGCATTTGTCCTCATTGCTGCTGCCTATGCGGTATGGATCGGGACGTCCCCTGAAGCGCTCAAGGCCGTGGCGTCCGAGACCGCGGCAGCCCAGTACGTGAACGAGGATTTCGTCAATTACTACTCGGAGAATCCGGCCGCATCCTTTGCCGGCGCTGTCTGGACCAACAACGCCTGGATCAGTGCACAGGCCGTGGCCTTGGGTATTACCGGCGTATGGGTACCGATGATCCTGTTCGGCAACGCCCAGGGGGTGGGCATCGCCGCGGGGATCTTCGCGGCTGCCGGTAAGTCCGACGTCTTTTACAGCTACATCCTGCCGCACGGACTGATGGAACTCACGGCGGTCTTTGTTGCCTCGGCCGCCGGCCTGCGTATCTTTTGGGCCATGGTCTCACCCGGGCCACGCACCCGTGCCCGGGCCGTGGCCGGGGAGGGCCGGTCACTGATAACGGTGGCGCTTGGACTCGTCCTCGTCCTGTTCGTCTCGGGCCTGGTGGAAGGCTTCGTGACGCCGAGTCCGCTGCCCGCCTGGGCCAGGATCGGTATCGGAGCCGCTGTCCTCGCAGCGTACTGGACGTACGTCCTGGTGCTGGGCAGGCGGGCATACCTGGCCGGCGAACGCGGCGACCTCCGCGGCGAAGATGCAGGCTACACGGAAATCGCTGCCTGAATCGTTGTAATCCTGCCGGGGTGGTTCCTCGCCCAGTGGAAGTTCCGGACGGTAGGCTCGTCAGCAGAATAATCGCGCCGGCTGACTGGGCCCGGCACGGAACCCAACGGAAGTGACGCTGCTGTGAATGACGAAACACCGGCCCGCGCCAAAAGCGCCGTGCCGCAGCCGGAACCTTTCCTGGACACGTCCGGGGATTCCGACGAGCCCGCGTTCTCCTGGCTGACAGCCGACGGAGGGGACGGATCCACCGGGCGGAAGGGGAGCGGGAGCGCCGCTGACCGCGACGAGTCCGGCGGGGCAGGGCCCGGCACGGAAGGATCCGTCCGGAACGCACCAGCCGGCACGGACAAGGCCGTGCAGCCCGAAAGCCGGGCCGACCGCAAAGCGGCCGAAGCCGCGGTCGGATCTTCCGCGCTTGGAAACCAGGCTGCCGGATCCCCGGAAAAGGATCCGGCCGGCAGCGACGGTTCGTCCGTATTCAAGGAACCCCTTCCCACCTCGGCACTGCACGTCCGGCCGCCCCAGGAGGAGGTGGAGCGCAGGAATGCCGAGCGTGAGAGTGCCGCTAACGCCAAGCCCGTGGCGCCGCGCGTCATGCAGGTCCTGCTGGCCATCATTTACCCCTTCATCCTCCTGATCCTGGCCGTCCGGGCCGTGACCAGCCCGCTGTTTCTCTGGGTGGAGTACAACCGTCCCGGCTTCCCGGGCGATGGGTACGGCTTCAACACCGACGACAGGATGACCTACGGTTCGTACGCCGTGGACTACCTCAGCAACTGGGCCGGCCCCCGCTACCTGGGCGACCTGGTGCAGCGCGGAGGCGACAAGCTCTTCAAGGACGGCGAAGTCAGCCATATGGCTGACGTCAAGACCGTCATCCTTTCCACTTTCAGCGCCGGCGCTGGGTTGCTCCTCCTCGCGCTGATCGCCATTCTGTACCTGCGCCGGCGCAGCACCGGCGGGGTCCGGCGCGGGTTCTTCGCCGGGTCCATCATCACGCTGGTCCTGATCCTTGGCCTTGGCACGCTGGCGGCGCTGGGATGGCAGCAGTTCTTCACCGACTTCCACCGGATCTTCTTTGCCGACGGCTCGTGGACCTTCAGCCTGGACGACACACTGATCCGGCTGTTCCCCAGCCAGTTCTGGATGGACGCGGGCATCGCCATCGGGGCCATGGTGCTTCTGGCGTCGATCGTGACACTGGTGCTCACCTGGCCCACGCGCAGGCGCCGTGGAGTTCCCAGGGAGGACAAGCCTGCCGGCGGCAAGCAGGAAAAGACCGTTCAGCCGTAGATCTTGGCGATCTCCGCCTGGAATTCCTTGACGACGGCGGAGCGTTTCAGCTTCAGGGACGGCGTCAGGTGACCGGATTCCACCGAGAAGTCGGCGTCGATCAGCCGGAAGGTGCGCACCGATTCGGCCTTGGACACCGTCTGGTTGGCCAGGTCGACCGCCTCCTGCAGGGCGGCGAGGACCTGGGGGTCCGTTGCGGCCTCGCTAAGGGGAAGCGCAGGCAAACCACGCTCGGCGCGCCAGTGGGCAAGCCCCTCAGGATCCAGGGTCAGCAGGGCCGAGACGAAAGGCTTGCCGTCGCCCACCACCACGGCGTGGCCCACCAACTGGTGGGTGCGGATCTTCTCCTCCAGCGGCCCGGGCGCCACGTTCTTCCCGCCCGCCGTGACCAGGAGGTCCTTTTTCCGGCCCGTGACGGTCAGGAAGCCGTCCTTGTCCAGCTCACCGAGGTCACCGGTGCGGAAGAAGCCGTCCACGAACGCTTCGGCATTCGCGGCAGGGTTGGCGTGGTAGCCCCTGAAGACACCGATTCCCTTGACCAGGATCTCGCCGTCTTCGGCCACTCGGATGGTGGTCCCCGGGATGGGGATGCCTACGGTTCCCACCCTGGTGCGGGACGGAGTGTTGGCGGTGCAGGGCGCTGTGGTCTCCGTCAGCCCGTACCCCTCGAGTACGGGGATTCCCACACCGCGGAAGAAGTGGGCGTCCTCCGAGGCCAGCGGACTGGCACCGGAAACGGTGTACCCCACGTCGCCGCCCAGCGCCTGGCGCAGCCTGGGATAGACCACACGGTCGTACACTGCATGCCGGACCCGGCTCAGCAGCCCTGGCCCCGGACCTTCACCCCGGCTCTGCCGGTCCTGTTCGCGTGAGTACTGGATGGCGGCCGCTGAGGCGGCGCCGAAGAGCCTGCCTTTGCCTGCCAGGGCCGCTTTGTGCGCGGCCGTTGCCCTGACCTTTTCGAAGATGCGCGGCACCACCAGGAGGAAGGTGGGCCGGAACGTCCCCAGATCATCAAGCAGCTGCGCAGCCCCCGGCGTGTGGCCCACGGTGGCGCCGGCACTCACGCAGACCACTTGGACGGCCCGCGCCAGGACGTGCGCCAACGGCAGGAACATCAGGGTGCGGGCCTGGTCCTTCAGCAGGATCTCCGGCAGGAACGCAACGATGTTCTTGGCGACCAGGGCGAAGTTCCCGTGGGTGATCTCGCACCCTTTGGGCTTGCCCGTGGTGCCGGACGTGTAGACCAGCGACGCGAGGTCTGCCAGCCCGGCGTGGCTGCGTTGCCGCTCCAGCTCGGAGTCGCTGACTCCGGCGCCGGCAGCAGCGAGGCTGGCGAGGTCCGGTGCCTCGCCGTCGTAATCCATCCGCACCACATTGACCAGGCGGTCGCTGAGCTCGGCCGATCCTGCCACCACGCCGGTGACCAACTGCACCGTGGCGCGGTCGCCGGCAAAGACCCGCCGGACCCCTGCATCACGGATGATCCACTCCACCTGGCTGGCCGAGGATGTTTCGTAGATAGGCACGGTGACGCCGCCAGCGAACCAGATGGCGAAGTCCACCAGCGTCCACTCGTACGAGGTGCGGGACATGACGGCCACGGTGTCCCCGGGTTCCAGGCCCCCGGCGATAAGGCCCTTGGCCAGGGCAGCGACGTCCTGGAGAAACTTCTGCACGGGGACGTCCACCCAGCCGTTGGGGCCCTTCCGCCGGTACAGGGCACGCGCCGGGTTGGCGGCGTGCTGCTCCAGCAGCAGGTCCGTCACGTTGCTGTTGGCGTCCAGCTCAACCAGCAGTTCCGTGCTCGCTTCTCTCACAGCAGGTCTCCGTTTCCGCTGCCATGCCGCGGCAGCGGCTCCTTCAGGGCTTTGTTGCCATCCTGCCCTAGATCCAGGACGGCATCCACATCCGGGCCCTCCAGTCGACGTAGGGGATGACCTCTCCGGTCCAAATGGGGTAGAAGAACGCGGACAGCAGGAGGGCGGCCACAAGGAACAGGACTACCAGGTGCAGCCCGGCGCGGCGGCGCTGGGGCGGGTCCGTCGCCTTACCCAGGACCAGCCCCATGCAGTACACCAGGGCCAGGACCAGGAACGGCTCGAACGACACCGCATAGAAGTAGAACATGGTCCGCTGCGGGTACATGAACCACGGCAGGTAGCCCGCGGCAACGCCGGCCAGGACGGCTCCGGCCCGCCAGTCCCGGCGCCCCGCCCACCAGAACAGCAGGACCACCAGGGAAATGGCGGCTGCCCACCAGATCAGCGGGTTTCCGACGGACAGGATGGCGGAGGTGCACTTCTCGACGTCGCAGCCGGGCGTCCCCTGGGGCGGGGACTCATAGAAGAACGATGTTGGCCGTCCCATCACCAGCCAGCTCCAGGCACTGGCCTGGTACGGGTGCTCGGAACTGAGGCCCTGATGGAAGTTGTAGGCTTCCAGGTGGTAGTGCACCAGGGACCGGACGGAGTCGGGAAGCCAGCCCCATTCCGGCGAGGGGTTGCTTTCCGCCCAATGGCGGAAGTACGCGTTGTCCGAGAGGAACCAGCCTGTCCAGGTGGCGGAGTAGACGATTCCTGCCACGGGGACCATGCCAAGGAACGCGGGAATTCCGTCCCGGATCAGGCCGCCGCTGATCCAGCCACGGATGCCCGCCACGCGCCGCGCGCTGAGGTCCCACAGCACCGTGAGGAGGCCAAAACCGGCGAGGAAGAAGAGCCCGGACCACTTTGTCCCCACGGCCAGGCCCATGCAGACTCCGGCGGCAACACGCCACCACCGCACGCCCAGCCACGGCCCGGACAGCAGCGCCCCGGCCGGGGGCTGTCCACCGTTGGCCGCAGCGGCACGGGCCAGGCGGTCCGCCAGCCGGCGGCGCCCGTCGTCGCGGTCCATCAGCAGGGCACCAAAGGCGGCGAGTACCCAAAACGTCAGGAAGATGTCCAGCAGCGAGGTCCGGGACATCACCAGGTGGTGGCCGTCGACGGCGAGGAGCAGCCCGGCGGCGCCCGCCAGCGGAAGCGAGCGGAACAATTTCAGTGCGATGAGGGAGATGAGCAGGACGGTAAGGGTGCCGGTGAGGGCCGCGGCAAAGCGCCAGCCGAAAGGATTCTCCGGCCCGAACAGCCACATGCCGGCCGCGATCATCCACTTGCCCACCGGCGGGTGGACCACATACTCGGGCGTGTTCAGCAGGACGTCGGGATTGCCTGCGTTGAAGGAATCATTGGCCTTGTCAGGCCAGCTGCGTTCATAACCGCTGATGAGGTAGGAGTAGGCATCCTTGACGTAATACGTCTCATCGAACACCAGCTTGTGGGGTACTTCGAGGCGGACGAAACGGAGGACCCCGCCTATGACGGCCGTCAGGACCGGAACCAGGATGAACCAGAGCCGCAGCGACGGCGGATAGTCCCGCCACTGCAGGCCGGCGCCGATAAGCCGTTCCCGAAGTGCCTCTGCGGTAAACGCGTGGTCCGGGCGGCTGATCCATCCCCGCTCGGCCTTCCTGCCGGGCGCCGCTGTGGCGCCTGCTCCTGAGGGGGACTCCGGGCTGTTTTTCCCGGCCCCGGCGGGCCGCGTCGAGGTGTGCGTCACGAGCCCCATGCTACCTTTTGCGGCTGGAGACTCCGGCAGCAGTAGGCTGGGTGGGTGGACCCGAACCCCAGCCCCCTTTCCGAGACCGGCACCTCCGCGGCGGGACGTATCGTCCTTGCCGCCACTCCCATCGGGAACACCGGAGACGCCTCCGCCCGGCTCGTGGAACTGCTGGCCACGGCGGACATTGTGGCCGCCGAAGACACGCGCCGCCTCCACCGCCTGGTCCAGAGCCTGGGCGTGGCCGTGGCCGGCCGCATCATCAGTTACCACGAACACAATGAGGCTACCCGGACGGCCGAGCTCCTGGACCAGGTGCGTACCGGCAGCACGCTCCTGATGGTCACGGACGCCGGAATGCCTGCGGTCTCGGACCCCGGTTTCCGGCTGGTGGAAGGGGCCATCGCCGCGGGACTTCCCGTCACCGCGGTCCCCGGCCCCTCCGCCGTCCTCACCGCGCTGGCCTTGTCCGGACTGCCCACAGACCGGTTCTGCTTCGAGGGATTCCTTCCGCGCAAAGCCGGTGAAAGGGCCTCGCGCCTGGCTGACCTCGCAGGTGAGCGGCGCACCATGGTGTTCTTTGAGGCGCCGCACCGGCTCGAAGCCATGCTGCGCGCCCTGCGCGAAAGGTTCGGCCCGGACCGCCCCATCGCCGTCTGCCGGGAACTGACCAAGACCTACGAGGAAGTGATCCGTGGCACTGTGGGCGAACTCCTCAAATGGGCTGAGGACAACGAGGTCCGCGGCGAGATCGCCGTGGTGGTCGGCGGCGCCCCCGAGCAGGCGGCCGGAACTCCGGAAGACCGCGTTGCGGCGGTCAACGAGCTGGTCGCACAGGGCATCCGCCTGAAGGAGGCAGTTGCCGCCGTCGCTGACGATGCGCGGGTGAGTAAACGGGAGCTGTACTCGGCAGTCCTCGCCGCCCGCTAGGGCCCTCGGCCACGCGTCCGGCTTTAGTGCAGCTGCACAGCGAAGCTGCGATCCCGCAGTGCGCAACGGCGTAGACCATGCGGGTGGCCCGCAGTAGTCTGGCTGTTAATCAGCCCCATGATCCCGGTCACTCCGGCCGCGGCCACGGGCTGCCACAACCCTACTGACGAGGGAGTCATCGTGACTGTCACTGCACAGCCGGCCGTTACCGCCGAGCGCGAAACCCGGCTTTTGGCCTCCGTTCCCACCGGGCTGCTCATCAATGGTGAGTGGCGCGATGCCGCCTCCGGCAAGACGTTCGACGTCGAGGATCCCGCCACCGGGAAGGTGCTGCTGAGCATTGCCGACGCCGGCCCCGAAGACGGCGCCGCGGCCCTGGACGCTGCCGCCGCTGCCCAGGACTCCTGGGCTAAGGTGCCGCCGCGCGAACGCGGGGAGATCCTCCGCCGCGCCTTCGACCTGGTGACCGAACGGGCGGAAGACTTCGCCCTGCTGATGACCCTGGAAATGGGCAAGCCGCTGGCCGAAGCCCGCGGCGAAGTGACGTACGGCGCCGAATTCCTGCGCTGGTTCTCGGAGGAAGCAGTCCGGGCCTTCGGCCGCTACTCCGTCTCGCCGGACGGCAAGTCCCGCCTCCTCGTGACCAAGAAGCCGGTGGGCCCCTGCCTGCTGATCACCCCCTGGAACTTCCCGCTGGCCATGGCCACCCGCAAGATCGCCCCGGCCGTAGCCGCCGGCTGCACCATGGTCCTGAAGTCGGCAAACCTGACACCCCTGACGTCCCAGCTGTTCGCAGCCGTCATGCAGGAAGCAGGGCTGCCCGCCGGCGTCCTCAACGTCATCCCCACCTCAACGGCAGGCGCCACCACCGGACCCCTGGTCAAGGACTCCCGGCTGCGCAAGCTGTCCTTCACCGGCTCCACCGAAGTGGGACGCCGACTGCTCGCCGACGCGTCCGAAAACGTGCTCCGGACCTCCATGGAGCTGGGCGGCAATGCCCCCTTCCTGGTGTTCGAGGATGCGGACCTCGACGCCGCAGTCACCGGCGCCATGGCCGCCAAGCTGCGGAACATGGGAGAGGCCTGCACCGCTGCCAACCGGTTCATCGTCCACGAGTCCGTGGCCGGTGAGTTCGCGGAGAAGTTCGCCGCGAAGATGAAGGAAATGACCACGGCCCGCGGTACCGAGCCGGAGTCCAAGGTTGGCCCGCTGATCGATGCAAAGAGCCGTGACAAGGTCCACGAGCTGGTGTCCGACGCTGTTGCATCGGGTGCCAAGGCGGTCCTGGGCGGCGCTCCCGTGGAGGGGCCGGGGTACTTCTACCAGCCCACGATCCTGTCCGGCGTCTCCGAGGGAAGCCGCATCCTGTCCGAGGAGATCTTCGGTCCTGTTGCCCCGATCATCACCTTCAGCAGTGAGGATGAGGCTGTGCGTCTGGCGAACAACACCGAGTACGGGCTGGTGGCGTACGTATTCACCAAGGACATCAACCGCGGTATCCGGATGGGCGAAAAGCTCGAAACCGGCATGCTCGGCCTGAACGCCGGCGTCATCTCCAACGCCGCCGCACCTTTCGGCGGCGTCAAGCAGTCCGGCCTGGGCCGCGAAGGTGGCCTGGAGGGCATCGAGGAATACCTCTACACCCAGTACATCGGCATCGCCGACCCTTACGCGGGCTAGTACCAGGCGGCCCGCCGCCTTAAACAAACAAGTGCCGGCCGGGCTAACCCGGCCGGCACTTTCGATTCAGCCTCCGCCTGCCCTGCGCCCGGCGTCGTGCGCACGGCCCCTGCTTCCGTGCCACAGGCGGGCCGTGGCAGCAGCTGCGGCCCCGAATGCCCTGTTGGCCGCACTGAACGGAGTCCCGGCAAGCTGACCCAGGCGTCTGGTAACTGACCGCGGCAGCCATGCCGCGCCCAATCGGCTGGGCAGCGTGGCGTTCGCCCGCAGGGACGCTGCGACGGCGGCAATCTCCTCTGCTGCAGTACCGGCCACAAGGCCGCTGTCAGGAGAACCGCCCTGATCGGGGCGGCCGTAACGGTAACGCTCAATGGCGGAGGTCAGGGTGGCCATGGCGGCATGCGCGTCCCGGTCCATGCCCCCGGGCTCACCCAGCAGTGCTTCCCGGAACCGCGCCGAATAAGCCCGCGGTGTTTCGCTTCGCTCCGCAGGAAGGCCGTAATCGGTGCCGAGGTCCATGACCTCGTTCCATGCCAGCGGAACGGCACGGTCCGCCCGCTTGGGATGCAGCCGCCGCGAGCGTGTCCCGGCGCGGACCAGGTGCGGGGCGGCGGCCAGGAGGGCAAGGCCTGCCACAGCGCCACCGCCGAGGAGCCACGGCATGAGCTCCGTGCCGCCGGTGCTGCTGCTTCCGGCGCCGGGTGCGGCCTGGGCGGTGGCACTGGGCGGGGTGGTGGGTACGGGGGCGGCGTCGGGAACGAGCCCGTCATTGTTCCCCAGGGTATCCGGGACCGATGGGGCCGGCCCGTCAACGGCGTAGTCCGGTACCACTCCCCGGGACGGCGTCGGTTCGAACGGTACCCATCCCAGGCCCTGGAAGTAGAGCTCCGGCCAGGCGTGGGCGTCGCGCGCATCGGCTTCGTACTCCGGAAGGGCCCCCTGGCCGGCCACCGTGACCGTTGCACCGGTCAGCCTGCCGGGTGCATAGCCCACGGCAATCCTGCTTGGAATGCCTTCCAGCCTGGCCATTACCGCCATGGCGGAGGCGAAATGGATGCAGTAACCGCTCTTCTGTTGCAGGAAGTCCGCCAGGACGGAGAGGCCGTTGCCGTCGTAACCGCCCTGCACGGGCGACTGCAGCGAATACGTGAACTCAGACGATCGCAGGTACTTCTGGATGGCCATGGCCTTCTGGTACGGCGCTCCCGCGGCTGCCGCGACGGTCCGGGCCGTGGTTTTGACGATCTCCGGAACGTTGGCCGGTATCCGGGTGAAGACGTCCGGAACGTCCCGCACCTGTCCCGAGGACTGCGCTAGCAGTGCTGCGGAAAGTTTGGGTAGTGCGGACGTGACCAGGTACTCCTGCCTTCGCGTGGTGGTGTCCGTCCCCTTGATGCTCAGGGTGGCCGGGTCCCACGTCCACTGGCCGCCGAGCCCGCTGATGGTTTCGGGGGCGTAGGGTACTGGCAGGTAGGGGCTGTTGAAGGATCCGGCGTCGATGGCGGTGACCAGCCGGACCTGCTCGTCCGCCAGGATTGCATAGCCGGGGTCGATCCGGCCGTCCAGGGGTACCCGGGAGGCGGAGCGGTCATCCGGTCCCCAGGAATCGCCGTCGAAGTTGTCCACGGTCACCGAGCGCAGGTAGAGCGGTGTCCCGGAGTTGGTGGCATAGGTGATCCTGCCGCTGCCGTCAGGAGCGCGAAGGCTGTTACCCAGTGTGATCATCGGATTGAGGCTGTTGGAGGCGCCCCACGGATTGAGCCGGGACCCTTGTGGAAAGGTACCGCTGTCGAAGCCGGGGATGGCCAGTGGCAGCACCAAGGTTGCAGCCAGGGCCACGGCTCCGGTCAGCGCTGCGCGCCGCACCACCCCCGGACTCCGGGCCGGCCCGGGCTCCACCCTGCCGTCCGGAGCAAACCACTGGCTGCAGGCCAGGATCAGCAGGTAGCCCGCTGCGGTGGCAAGGAAACTCCACGCACCCACGCTTTGAGGCTTAATCATGGCGGGAACCACCAGCAAAGCCAGCAGGCCCATTCCGGAGGCGGCCGGCATGCCCAGGGGTACGGCCAGCGCGTCAACGAGGATGACGGCCAGGCCGAGCACGGCGCAGGAGACCAGCACGATCCCGGCATTGGGCGCCACGGGGGCTGTCTCGCCAAGGACCGTTTCGCTGGCCCGCCCGATAAGCCGGTTCAGGTCCTGGAGGGTGGCGGTGGTGGGAACGACCCAGAGGAAGCTGGAACTGCGGAAAAAGGTCAGCGTCAGCACGGCACCCAGCGCGATGAATCCTCCGGCAGTGACCAGCAGGGGCTGGGCGCGGAGCGAACGCAGCGCGGCGAGGGTGAACCCCACCACCAGGACCGTGGTGAGGCCCGGCCAATACCAGTTCCAGCCGCGCAGGACGCCGTTGAGGGACAGTGCCGCCCCGGAGACAGCCACCATGATGGCTGCCGCCATGGCCCAGGGGTAGGCGCCCGCGCGCGTCCGGTCCGGCCGGTCTGGTTGGCGTGCCGCCTTTTGCTCCCCGCCTGTTGGCCGGGCCGGTGCCACGGTCATCTGGTCAACCCCGCTCCCCGCCGGACCTCTGACGCCGGAGCCGACGGCAGGGCGGGATCCTGGTCGAACTGGGCCCAGGCCCCGGCAAGCTGCGTTTTTGGATCAACGGCCACGGCCTGCCAGCCGCCTTGGCGCAGCACTTCCAGGACGCTCCGGGCCTCAGCCGGCCGCTCCACGGCCACGATGGCGAACGCGTTGGTGCCGTACGCGGCAGCCGGTGCCAGGGCCACGGCTTCCTCAGCGGTAATGCGGCCCAGGACTGCTATCACAGGCCCCCGCATCCGGTGCGCGGACAGTTTGTCCATCAGACGGTCATCGAATGCCGGTGGCTCATGGGTGGTGTCTGGTGGAATGCGGAGGGCCGTGGCTCCGTGGGACTGGGACGCTCGGCCGGCTGCGTTCCGGCGCGCACCGTCCCGGCGCGGATGCGGGCTTCCGGACAGCTGGATTGCGGCGAGGCTTTCTGCGATGGACTGCAGGCCGGACGTCCCGGCGTACGCTTCAGTTGCCGGTTCCGGCGAAGAAGGAGAGTGCAGGAATGCCGGATCCCCTCCGGTATCCAGCAGGCGCAGGCTGTAATTGCGCTCAGCAAGGTGAGCGCTGATGGACATTGCGGCAACAACGCACCATTCGAAGGTTTCGCTGGTGGCCATTGGGTGGCCGTCCTGGCCCCGCTTCCAGTCCGTTGCCGCTCCGGGGCCGCCAAAGGCACCCGGGCGGTGGTCGAGGAGGATGGTTGCTTCGGGCGTGGTGACGGATTCCTCCTGCCGCACCATCAGTGCCCCGTGCCTGGCCGTGGCGGCCCAGTGCACCCTCCGCATGGGATCGCCGTGGCGGTATTCGCGGGTCATGACGTCGTCATCACTCGGGTTTGCCCGCACCCGCGTGGCGGTGACACCGTCATAGCCGCGCGCTCCGGCCAGTCCGGTGGCAGGCAGGACGACGGCGGCAGGCGTCACCGTGAGGACGTCGCCGTCGTCGATTGCCTGGCGGTGCAGCGACAGCCCGAAGGGGTCGGTGAACTCGGCGGTCACGGGCCCGATCCTGAACTGGCCCCGGTGCCTGGAACTGAGGCGGTACTCGTAGCGGCTGACTCCGCCGGAGGCGGACCGGGACGGAAACCGGAATGCCGGTGCGTGCCCGAACTGCGGGGGCAGCCGTTCCTCCATGGCCACCCGGCCGCTCCCAGGGTCCGTTCTGGCTACTGCAAGATGCACGGCGGCAGGGGCCGAGGTTTCCACGGGGGAAGGATTGAACTCGCGGTAGACCCGGAACCGGGGCTTGGCCAGGCGGACGCCGGCAAGGGAGATGAGGGGAAGTACGAGCAGCAGCAGGGCCAGGGTCAGGAGGTCCCGGCGTCCCATCACCTGGGCCGCAGCAAGCGTGAAGGCGCCGGAAGCAAGCATGCCCCAGCCGCGCCTGGTGAACAGGTAGCGAGGAAGCTTGTCCAGCAGGCCCATGGTGCCTGCCTAGCGGTTCCTGCCGACTGTACCGGCAGCAGCCCGGCCGGCCTGGGCCTGGGGCACGGGCAGCCGGGACAGGATGTTCCGCAGGACGCTGTGCGGGGTTTCACCTGCACCCGCGGCCTTGCGGTCCAGGATGATGCGGTGCGCCAGGACCGCCTGGGCCACGTCCGCCACGTCGTCCGGCAGGACGAAGTCGCGTCCGTCCAGGGCAGCAGTGGCCTTGGCAGCGCGCAGCAGCTGGAGCATGGAGCGGGGGCTGGCGCCCAGGCGCAGCATGGGACTTTCCCGGGTAGCCCTGCCTACCGAGACCGTGTATTCCTTGACGGGCCCGGAGACAAAGACTTTCTGCACAGCGGCGGTCATGGCGGCGACATCGGCGGCCGTGACAACGGGGGAGACATTGGCCAGCGGGGAGACGGCCTGGTGGGTTTCCAGCATTTCGATTTCGGCATCCATGTCCGGGTATCCCATCGAAATCCGGGCCATGAAGCGGTCCCTCTGGGCCTCGGGCAAGGGATACGTCCCTTCCATTTCAATGGGGTTCTGCGTGGCCACCACCATAAATGGTTCATCGAGCCTGTAGGTGCTGCCGTCCGCCGTGACCTGGTGCTCCTCCATGCATTCCAGGAGGGCGGACTGCGTCTTGGCCGAAGCACGGTTGATCTCGTCGCCAATGACGATGTTTGCGAACACCGCGCCCGGACGGAATTCAAAGAGCCTGGAGGCCTGGTTGTAGATTGACACGCCTGTGACGTCGGAGGGCAGGAGATCCGGGGTGAACTGGATGCGGTTGACGGTGCAGTCAATGGTCCGGGCAAGGGTTTTCGCCAACAGGGTTTTCCCGACGCCGGGCACGTCCTCAACCAACAGGTGGCCCTGGGCGAGGAGGACAGTGAGCGCCAGCTTGGCGGCGTCGGACTTGCCGTCGATGACGGTGTTTACGGTGGTGAGGATGCGCTGTGCCGCCGCGTGGAAAGCCCCTGGGTCCATGGCCACCGGACGGTGTCCGTTCAGGTGGCTGACGGGATCGGAGACGCCGGCCAGGTTGAGGTTTGGCGCGCTTCCATTGGTGGCAGTGCGTCGGTGGGGTTCCATCGGCAACCTTTCAGCCCGGGTTCACGTGGACGGGACAGCGAGCCTGCCTACGCCCCACGGTGGGCGTGCGCGTGTACTCGTTCCAGACTACTAACACAACTGCCATGCCTGACAGAGAGTTCCGGCAAATTTGGGGAGGCCCGCGGCCGATAGGCTGGGCACATGTGCGATTCGTCGATCCCTGCCGCCTACAGGGCGCCTGCCGCTGACGGGGCCACCGGGCCGGAAGCCGTCCGCCGGAGGAATTTCCCGCCTGCGCCGCAACCCCTGCCCGTTCCGGTCATGGACAACCACACCCATCTGGACTTTCCGGAAGGGGAGGGGCCTGTGGGGATCAAGGCCGCTCTCGACGCAGCAGAGGCAGTGGGGGTCCAGGGGGCCGTGCAGGTGGGTTGCGACCTTGAATCCTCACGGTTCACGGTGGCCGCGGTGGACCAGGACCCACGGCTCCTGGGAGCTGTAGCCCTGCATCCCAACGACGCTCCGCACTATGCTGCCCGCGATGAACTCGAAGCCGCGCTCGCCGAGATAGAACACCTGGCCGCGCATCCCCGGATCCGGGCCATCGGCGAAACGGGCCTGGACTTCTTCCGCACGGAAGGTGAGGGGCTGCGCCACCAGGAATACTCGTTCCGCCGGCACATTGATATTGCCAAGCGGCTGGACCTCACGCTCCAGATCCACGACCGCGACGCGCACGCCGATGTTGTGCGCGTGCTGAATGAGGAAGGGGCGCCGGAAAGGGTGGTCTTCCACTGCTTCTCCGGTGACGAGGAACTGGCCCGGACCTGCAACCAACATGGCTGGTGGATGTCATTTGCCGGCACACTGACCTTCAGGAATGCCGCAAACCTGCGCGCCGCGCTCGCAGTGGCAGAGCGGGATCTCATCATGGTGGAAACCGATGCCCCGTTCCTCACCCCGCACCCGCACCGGGGGCGTCCCAATGCCAGTTACATGGTCCCGTACACCGTGCGGGCCATGGCAGAATTGACAGGCTCCGACCTCTCCGGCCTGTGCGCCGCCATCAGTGAAAATACCGTACGGGCATACGGATCCTGGGCCTGATCCGCGGACCTCATCCTCCCGGTAAATGCATATCTGGTATGCAAAAATGTTGGTCGCTTTATAACGCTACGGTTACAGTGGGAAACTATTAGCCGGGGTCGGGGAAGGCCATCGGGTAATTTCACTCCTTGCGCAGCCGGCCCGGCCTGGACTCCAGCCAGCCTTGCCACTGCCAGGAGTGTGGCGGCGCATCGTTGCCCGGACTGTCCTTTCCAGGTCTGTTCCGGGCATTTTTCTGCGCGTTTCCCCGTGCCCGGATGGACCGAGAGTTACGGGCAATCGTGATCAAGTTCTTCACATCGGACGGCAAGTTCAGCTTTATAAAGGTTGGCGCCCAGCTGCTGGTGCTTTGCGGCCTGGTCGCAGGCCTCGTAGCCTTCGTGGGCAATAACAAAACAATCACGCTCAACGTGGACGGCAAGACGTCGTCCGTGCAGTCCTTTGGTGGAACAGTCGCCCAGGTGGTCAGGAGCGCCAACCTGGAACTGAAGCCCGGCGATCGCGTTTCGCCTTCGGTTGATGCAACCGTGCAGAACGGCACGGTCATCAACATCAACCAGGCAAAGGAAGTCAAGGTCAGCCTGGACGGTGCCGAGAAGACCGTGAACACTACGGCCCAGGACGTTGAAGACCTGGTGACCGAGCTTGGGGTTGCCAGTGCATCCGAGGTTTCGGCGCCCAAGGACGCCACCCTCTCGCTGGCCGGCTCCTATGTCTCCATCTCCACCCCCAAGACCGTCAGCATCGTGGCCGACGGCAAGGTGAACACCACCACCACCACCGCCCCCACTGTCGGCAAGGTCCTGGAGGACTCCGGTGTGACCCTCGGTGCCAATGACCGTACCTCCCAGCCTGCCAACGCCAATGTGGTGAACAACATGGTCATCAAGGTCTCCCGCGTGGACACCGGCCAGACCACAACTACGAGCGAGGACGTGCCGTTCCAGACTGTCACCGCCGAGAGCGCGGACATGCTGAAGGGTGAGAAGCAAGTGACCCAGGCCGGCGTGGCCGGAAAGCTGGAGCGCACCTTCAAGCTGGTCCTCGTGGACGGACGGGAAGCCTCCCGCACGCTCGTGTCGGAGAACGTCGCAGTCCAGCCTGTAAACGAACAGGTCACCGTGGGTACAAAGGACAAGCCGGTAGCCCAGGCTGCCCCGGCCCCCGCCGCGGGCGCCAACACCGGCGCAGCCGCACCGGCCATGATGAACGAGGCCATGTGGGACAAGATTGCCCAGTGTGAGTCCAGCGGCAACTGGAGCATCAACAGCGGCAACGGCTACTACGGCGGCCTCCAGTTCGACGTCCGCACCTGGATTGGCGCCGGCGGCGGCGCCTATGCCCCCAATGCGAGCCTGGCCACCAAGGCGCAGCAGATCGACATCGCCAACCGCGTATACGCGCAGCGCGGGCTGTCGCCCTGGGGCTGCGGTTGGGCTGCCAGTAGCTGATTTACAGTTCCTGACTGCAGGAAACATCGTGGCCGGGCCGGGTACTCCGGGCCCGGCCACTGCCGTTAACCCGGCAGGGCCAATCCGCGGCGCGGGATAGGATACCTAGGTGACTGAACCGACTCCCGCCGCGCCCGCACCGTTGTTCGGTGCCTCCGACATACGCCGGATGGCAGAGGAAATCGGGGTCAGGCCCACCAAGACCCTGGGCCAGAACTTCGTCATCGATGGAAACACCATCCGCCGGATTGTAGCCGCCGCAGGGGTGGGACCCGAAGAGACGGTGCTCGAAGTGGGGCCTGGGCTTGGGTCGCTCACCCTGGGCCTGCTGGATGCGGCCGCGGCGGTTGTCGCCGTCGAGATCGATCCCGTCCTTGCCGCAAGGTTGCCGGAGACGGTGAAGGAATGGCGGCCCTCCGCGGCAGGATCCTTCCACCTGGTCCAGGCCGACGCCATGAAGGTGACCGAACTGCCGGTGGAACCCACCGCGCTGGTGGCCAACCTGCCCTACAACGTGGCGGTCCCCGTCGTGCTGCACCTCCTGCAGCACTTCCCCAGCCTGCAGCACGGGCTGGTGATGGTGCAGGATGAGGTCGCGGACCGGCTGGCGGCCGGTCCCGGCTCCAAGACCTATGGCGTACCGTCCGTCAAGGCCGCCTGGTACAGCCAGATGCGCAAGGCCGGTGTCATCGGTATGAACGTCTTCTGGCCCGCGCCCAAAATCCACTCCGGGCTGGTGTCCTTCACCCGGCGCGAACCTCCGGCCACCACCGCTACACGCGAACAGGTGTTCGCCGTGGTGGACGCTGCGTTCGCCCAGCGCCGGAAAACACTTCGTGCCGCGCTGGCCGGCTGGGCCGGCGGAGCCCCGGAAGCGGAACGCTGCCTGCTTGCAGCAGGTGTGGACCCCACGGCGCGTGGCGAGGTCATCGACATCGCCGCCTTCGCCAGGATCGCCGAAGCCAGGGAAAACCGCCCGTGAGCGCGGCAGGGCGGTTCGCCGCCAGGACAGTGCGGGTCAAGGCGCCTGGAAAGGTCAACGTGTCCCTGGCCGTGGGTCCGCTCCGGCCGGACGGGTACCACTCCGTCGCCAGCGTGTACCTTGCCGTGTCCCTCTACGAGGAAGTGGCGGCCACCAGTACCGCGACCCCGGGCATCACCATCAGCCTCAGTCCGGAGAGCACCCTGGACCTGGACGACGTCGACATTCCCCTGGACAGCAGCAACCTGGCCTACAAGGCAGCCGCCATCATGGCCGATGTGTCCGAGCATGCCACGGGCGTGCACCTGGAAATCACCAAGCGCGTCCCGGTGGCCGGTGGAATGGGCGGGGGATCGGCAGATGCCGCTGCCACGCTCCTGGCCTGCGATGCCCTTTGGAACAGCGGACTGTCCCGCGAGGAACTGGCGCATCTTGCAGCCGAACTGGGCGCCGACGTCCCCTTCTCGCTCCTGGGTGGCACCGCCGTCGGTCTTGGCCTGGGCGACAAATTGTCGCCGGCACTGGCGAAGGCGCAGACCCACTGGGTCCTGGTGGTGGCCGACTATGGCCTGTCCACGCCCGAGGTGTACCGGACACTTGACCGGTTGCGCGGGGCCGAGGGGGTCGACGCCACAGAACCCAGCGGCGTTGATCCGCAGATTTTGGCGGCGCTGCGCGGCGGCGATGCCGAATCTCTGGGCCGGGTCCTGGTCAACGACCTGCAGCGGGCGTCCATTGAACTGTCCCCGTCACTGCGCGATACGCTGGGAATCGGCGAGTCCCACGGCGCCATCGCCGGGCTGGTTTCCGGCTCCGGCCCCACTGTGGCTTTGCTGGCCGATGATTCCGTTGCGGCGGAGGCGCTGGCTGAGGACCTTCGGCGCCATGGCCTGACAGCCCTCCCGGTCCACGGCCCGGTCCCGGGGGCGCGCATCATCTCCGACACCCTCCTTTAGTACTTCCAATCCGGCAGCAGAAAGCAGTTCCCTTTGGCACACCTTCTCGGCGGCGAGAACCTCACGGTTTCCTACGCGACCCGCACCGTCCTGGACGGCATCACCCTGGGCCTGGAGGAGGGGGACCGCATTGGCATGGTGGGCCGCAACGGCGACGGCAAGTCCACCCTGATGCGCCTGCTGGCGCTGCGCTCCACACCGGATTCCGGACGCGTCACCAAACGCGGCGACGTCAACGTGGGATACCTGGACCAGAGCGACGTGCTCGACGGCGACCTGACGGTGGGTGCCGCGATCGTGGGGGACCAGGCCGATTACGAATGGGCACGGAACCCCCGCATCCGGGAGATCATGGGCGGCCTGGTGTCCGACGTCGACTGGCACGCCAACGTCCACTCGCTCTCCGGTGGGCAGAAGCGGCGGGTGGCGCTGGCCAAGCTGCTCATCGAGGACCACGACGTCATCATGCTGGACGAGCCCACCAACCACCTGGACGTCGAAGGCGTGGCGTGGCTGGCCCGGCACCTCAAAACTCGCTGGCGGGCCAACCAGGGCGCCTTCCTGGTGGTCACCCACGACCGCTGGTTCCTTGACGAAGTCTGCACCAAGACGTGGGAAGTCCACGACGGGATCGTGGACCCGTTCGAAGGCGGCTACGCCGCGTACGTGCTGGCCCGGGCCGAGCGTGACCGAATGGCCTCCGTGGTGGAAGGCAAGCGCCAGCAACTGGTCAAGAAGGAACTGGCGTGGCTGCGCCGGGGCGCACCCGCCCGCACTGCCAAGCCGAAATTCCGCATCGAGGCGGCCAACGCTTTGATCGCCGACGTTCCCGCTCCGCGCGACTCCATGGCGCTGAGCAAAATGGCCACCGCCCGCCAGGGCAAGGACGTCCTGGACCTGGAAAACGTCTCCCTCAACTTCCAGGGCGGCGACGACGGCAGGAAGCTCTTCGACAACATCACCCTCCGCCTGGCCCCGGGGGAGCGCCTGGGCCTGGTGGGTGTCAACGGTGCCGGCAAGACCACCCTCCTGAAGCTGCTCAACGGCGAGATCACCCCCGACGCCGGAAGGCTGAAGCGCGGAAAGACCGTGGTCACCGCCGTCCTCACGCAGGAGGTCAAGGAACTCGACGACGTCGCGGACCTGCGCGTGATCGAGGTCATCGAACGGGAAAAGCGCTCCTTCAATGTTGGCGGCAAGGAATTCACGGCTGGCCAGCTGGTGGAGCAGCTCGGGTTCACCAACCAGAAGCAGTGGACGCCGGTGCGCGACCTGTCCGGCGGCGAGCGGCGCCGCCTGCAGCTGCTCCGCCTGCTGGTGGGTGAACCCAACGTGCTGATGCTCGACGAACCCACCAACGACCTCGACACCGACACACTGGCCGCCGTCGAGGACGTCCTGGACGGCTGGCCCGGAACCCTTGTGGTGGTCAGCCACGACCGCTACCTGCTGGAACGCGTGACGGACCACCAGATGGCCCTCCTTGGCGACGGGAAGCTCCGTGGCCTGCCCGGCGGCGTGGACCAGTACCTTGAACTGCGCGAAGCGGCCCAGGCCGGCTCCACCGTTACCGGCGGCGGAAACCCTGTGACCAGCGCCGGCGGCCAAACAACGGCGGCCACGGCAAACGGTGCCACCGAAGCCGAGAAGCGCGAGGCCCGCAAAGCCCTCAACCGGATCGAGCGGCAGCTCAAGAAGCTCGATCAGGAGGAAAAGAAACTCCACGACGCCATGGTGAGGACCACCGAGGCCGGCGACTTCGACAAGCTCGCCGACCAAAACAAGCAGCTCAAGGACCTCACGGACGAAAAGGACGCCCTGGAAATGGAGTGGCTGGAGTCCTCAGAACTCCTGGGCGACTGACAAAGGCGACGCGGGCAAGAGCGGAGCTGGGGGCCTTCGTGTAGTCGCGCATCGCGGCGCATCGTGGCGTGGAGGTCGCCCAGCGACCGGAACGTCACCTATGCGCTGTGTCTAAGTGACGGCGAAGGGCCCCTGCGCCGTGTAGGCGACCAGGACGAAGGCGGCCTGGGCTCACAGTTCAGACTGCAGCCCAGGGTCCCTTTTGAGGCCTGTCAGGCCGTTCCAGGCGAGGTTGACCAGGTGCGCGGCTACGGTGTGTTTGTCGGGCTGGCGGCTGTCCTGCCACCACTGGCCGGTCATGGCCACCATGCCGACGAGCATCTGGGCGTACATGGCACCGTCCTCGCCGCTGAAGCCGCGGCGGGAGAATTCGTCGGAGAGGATGTGCTCCACGCGTGCGGTGACGTGGGAGAGCAGGGTGGAGAAGGCGCCTTCCGGCTGGGAGGGGGGAGCGTCGCGCATCAGGATGCGGAAACCCTCGGTGCGCTCCTCGATGTAGGTGAGCAGGGCGAGTGCTGCGCGCTCGACGAGGACGCGGGGCTTGGCTTCCTCGGTGAGGGCTGCGTTGATCGCGTCCAGGAGGATGTGGAACTCGCAGTCCACCACTTCGGTGTACAGCCCTTCCTTGGAACCGAAATGCTCGTAGATGACCGGCTTGGACACTCCGGCGCAGGCCGCGATTTCCTCAATGGTGGTCCCGTCCAGCCCCCGTGCGGCGAAAAGGCCGCGGCCGACGTCGATCAGCTGGCTTCTGCGCTGCAGGCCAGTCATCCGCATCCGCGGAAGGTTGTTGCTCACCTTCCCATCATGCCCCACCGCAGGCGGCGGGATTCCCGGAGGAACGCCGGGCCCGGACCCGCCGTGTCGCGCGGCGGCCTGAACCCGTGGCAAAATAGGGACTTGTGCCCGGGCCTTGAGTCTTCCGGCACGGTCCGCTCTGGTGTAACGGCAGCACCCCGGCCTTTGGAGCCGTGGAGTATAGGTTCGAATCCTATGGGCGGAACTGCTGGGCAAGGAGCGATCATGAGGATGGCACCCGGTGCGCAGCGGCGTGGCCCGCAGAACACCCCGAAGCGCCAGCACAACCAAGCAAGGAGAGCCCGTACGTGATCCCCGAGAATACCGGCCCGGCCGCTGTAATCGTTCTGGCAGCAGGCGCCGGTACCCGGATGAAATCGCGTACCCCCAAGATCCTCCACGAAATCGGCGGCCTGTCCATGGTGGGCCACGCCCTCCGGGCGGCCCGCAGCATCAACCCGCAGCGGCTGGCCATTGTGGTCCGCCACGAACGGGACCTGGTGGAAAGCCACGTCGCTGCCCTGGACCCGCAGGCCGTCATCGTTGACCAGGACGACGTCCCCGGCACCGGCCGCGCCGTCGAAGCTGCGCTTGAGGCGCTGCATGCCGACCAGGACCTGGCAGGAACCGTAGTGGTTACCTACGGCGATGTGCCCCTGCTGTCGGGTGACCTGCTGACCGAACTGGTTGCCACCCACGAACGCGATGGCAACGCCGTCACGGTCCTCACGGCAGTCCTCGATGACGCCGCCGGCTACGGCCGCATCCTCCGCGGCGGGGACGGCTCCGTCACCGGAATCCGCGAACACAAGGATGCCACTGACGCCGAAAAGCTGATCCGGGAAGTGAACTCCGGAATTTACGCCTTCGACGCCGCCGTGCTCCGTGACGCCCTGGCCAAGGTCACCACCGACAACGCGCAGGGCGAAAAATACCTGACCGACGTCCTGGGACTGGCGCGGGAGGCGGGCGGGCGGGTTGCCGCCGTCGTCACCGCCGACCGCTGGCAGGTGGAGGGCGCCAACGACCGAGTCCAGCTCGCCGCCCTCGGCGCGGAACTGAACCGCCGCACCGTGGAAGCCTGGATGCGTGCCGGCGTCACTGTCGTCGACCCCTCCACCACGTGGATTGACTCCTCGGTCACCCTGGACGAGGACGTCCGCCTGCTGCCCA
Source organism: Pseudarthrobacter enclensis (assembly GCF_030811655.1). GTDB lineage: Bacteria > Actinomycetota > Actinomycetes > Actinomycetales > Micrococcaceae > Arthrobacter > Arthrobacter enclensis_A. Next base: position 101,003 of record NZ_JAUSRE010000001.1, read on the forward strand.
ACACCCAACTGCACGGCGCCACCACGGTGGCGAGGGACGCCGTCGTGGGCCCCGACACCACCCTCACCGACGTCAAGGTCGGCGAGGGCGCCACGGTGGTCCGCACCCACGGCTCCGGTTCGGTCATCGGCCCCCGCGCCGCCGTCGGTCCCTTCACCTACCTTCGCCCTGGCACCGCGCTGGGTGAAAAGGGCAAGATCGGCGCGTTCTACGAAACCAAGAACGTCACCATCGGCCGCGGCTCCAAGCTGTCCCACCTGGGCTACGCAGGGGACGCCGAAATCGGCGAAGACACCAACATCGGCTGTGGCAACATCACGGCCAATTACGACGGCGAGAAGAAGCACCGCACGGTGATCGGCTCGGGCGTCCGTACAGGCTCCAATACTGTCTTTGTTGCCCCCGTCACCGTGGGGGACGGCGCCTACAGTGGCGCCGGCGCGGTGATCCGCAAAGACGTACCGGCCGGAGGGCTGGCCCTGAGCGTCGCTGCCCAGCGCAACGTCGAAGGATGGGTGCCCGCGCACCGTCCGGGAACCCGCTCCGCTGAACTGGCCCAGGCGGCCACCAATGACTCCTCAAGTACCCCGGCATCTACAGAAGAGGGCAAGTAACAATGAGCGAAATTACGGCGCACGGCGAAAAGAAGCTGGTGCTCGCCACCGGGCGGGCCCATCCGGAGCTGGCCCGGGAAATCGCAAAGGAACTGGGCACCGACCTCCTTCCCGTTGACGCCTACGACTTCGCGAACGGCGAGATCTACGTCCGCGCCGGCGAGAGCGTCCGCGGCACGGACGCCTTCGTGATCCAGGCGCACCCGGCACCGCTGAACAACCACCTCATGGAACAGCTGATCATGATCGATTCGCTGAAGCGGGCCTCAGCAAAGCGCATCACCGTGGTGTCGCCCTTCTACCCCTACGCCCGGCAGGACAAGAAGGGCCGCGGCCGCGAGCCCATTTCCGCCCGCCTGGTGGCGGACCTCTACAAGACCGCCGGCGCGGACCGCATCATGAGCGTGGACCTGCACACCTCGCAGATCCAGGGCTTCTTCGACGGCCCGGTTGACCACCTGATGGCCATCCCGCTGCTCGCCGACTACATCCGCACCCGCGTCGCGGCGGACAACATCACCGTCGTCTCCCCGGACACCGGCCGCGTCCGCGTTGCCGAGCAGTGGGCCGAACGCCTCGGCGGCGCGCCCCTGGCCTTCGTCCACAAGAGCCGCGACCTGACCGTTCCCAACCAGGCCGTCTCCAAGACAGTGGTGGGCCAGATCGAGGGCCGCACCTGTGTCCTGATCGATGACATGATCGACACGGGCGGAACCATCTCCGGCGCCGTCACGGTCCTGAAGAACGCCGGGGCCAAGGACGTCATCATTGCCGCCACGCACGCCGTGTTCTCCGACCCGGCCGCCCGCCGCCTGTCCGAGTCCGGCGCGCGTGAAGTTGTGGTAACCAACACCCTTCCGCTGAATTCGTCCCAGCGCTTCCCGCAGCTGACGGTGCTTTCCATCGCGCCGCTGATCGCCAGGGCCATCCGCGAAGTGTTCGACGACGGATCGGTCACCAGCCTGTTCGACGGCAAGGCCTAGCCGCCGCCGGTGGTTGAGGCTTTCGAAACCAGCCCTTGGGTTTCGACGGCCTCAACCACCCATGCCCGCCCTGGGCCCACGCCGGCAGGGTTCCCTGGGTGAGCTTGCGAGCTCAGGCAGCCGGTGGGAATTTAGGGAAACCGCCCGCGACTGGTAGGCTGTTTCCCGATACCTTGGCGAGGGAGGGCATAGCCTCCGTTATCGACTGGGTCTGCTGGTCCCCGTGGGGACCGCCTTCTTGAAGGGCCGCCTTCCGGCCGCCCGGCGTTGAAGGTCACATCAGACCTCCGCCCTTGCTGAACACCGTTTAGTCTTCAAGGAGATATCCATGTCTGAGCAGAAGCTCGCAGCAGAACTGCGCACCGAATTCGGCAAGGGCTACGCCCGCCGCGCCCGTGCGAACCACCAGATCCCCGCCGTCATCTACGGCCACGGTGCAGAGCCCATCCACGTGACCCTGCCGGCAAAGGCCACCACCCTGGCCGTCCGCACCCCCAACGCCCTGCTGTCCCTGGACATCAACGGCGAAGGCCACCTGGCCCTGGTCAAGGATGTTCAGCGCGATCCCGTAAAGCAGATCATCGAGCACATCGACCTCCTGACCGTCCGCCAGGGCGAGAAGGTCACGGTTGACGTTCCTGTCCACGTCGAGGGCGAAACCGCACCCGGCACCGTGCACAACCTGGAACTGACCGTTGTGTCCCTCGAAGCGGAGGCCACGCACCTCCCCGAGTCCGTCGTCGTCAACATCGAAGGCCGCGCTGCCGGCGAGCACATCCACGGCTCCGACCTGGTGCTGCCCAAGGGGACGGTCCTCCTGACCGACGCCGAAGCGCTCGTGGTGAACATCTCCGAGGCCGTCGAAATCGCCGAGGAAGCAGAAACCGAAGCTCCCGCCGAGGCCGGAGCAGGGGAAGCTCCTGCAGCCGAAGAAGCCGCAGCCGAGTAACCATTCCGCAGTTTGCGCAGTGGCCGGACCCGCATGGGTCCGGCCACTGTTCGTTTCCGCCTGCGGTGTCCCTCCCCGCAGTTTCCGGTCCACCCACACCGCATCAATAGGATTGATTCCATGACAGACACCTGGCTGATCGTTGGCCTCGGCAACCCCGGCACCCAGTACCAAGGCAACAGGCACAACGTGGGCCAGATGGTGCTCGATGAACTTGCCGGCCGGATCGGGGCGGGATTCAAGACGCACAAAGCCCGCGCCCAGGTCCTGGAGGGCCGGCTGGGCATCGGCGGCCCCCGGGTGGTCCTGGCCAAACCGATGAGCTACATGAACGTCTCGGGCGGCCCGGTTTCTTCCCTCGCCGGCTTCTACGGCATCCCGGCAGACCATGTGGTGGCCGTCCATGACGAGATAGACATCCCCTTCAACACGGTCAAACTCAAGCTCGGCGGCGGGGAAGGCGGCCACAACGGGCTTCGAGACATCTCCAAGGCGCTGGGCACCAAGGACTACTTGAGGGTGCGCGTAGGTGTGGGACGGCCGCCCGGCAGGATGGACACCGCAGACTACGTACTGCGGGATTTCGGCACTGTGGAGAAGAAGGAATTGCCCTTCCTGCTCGATGATGCCGCCGACGCCGTCGAGTCCCTGCTCAAGGAAGGGCTGACCGCCGCGCAGCAGAGGTTCCATCCGGCCAAGTCAGGATCACGCGCGCCGGAATCGTAAAAGTTCCCTTTGACCCTGTTTCCTTGTCTGTGGCACGAGGTACTCTTCTTCCTATGCGGGGGAGCAATGGGGCTACATCCCGCTAATGCAGGATGTAGGGGAAAAGTTCATGTCAATCGAGCCACTCAGCTGGGGACGTGGGTCAACACCTCACGGTGACGTGCTGCCCACGCCCCCCTCCACGGCGCCGGAGGGCCAGCAATGGTCCATGCCTGCTCGAAGCGTCAACCTCGACGCCGTCCGCACCGCCCTGACCAGCCAGGATTCACTGGGCGTCGTCATCACCGGAGCCAGGGGAGTGGGGAAGTCCTCCCTTGCCCGCGCCGCAGTGGCGGACCTCGGTCCCAACATTTGGTCCCTGCAGCTGCGCAGCGGCCCTGCCGGGTCCACCACGCCCTACGGTTGCCTTTCATTCCTGTTGGCAAGGCTGCCGCAGGCTTACATGGGGTCGCCCACGGCCATCCTTCGCGGCATCACGTCGTTGATCCGCAGCGACGCCGCGGGCAGGCCCTGCATCATTACCCTGGACACGTCTGCCAGCATCGACGACATGAGTGCGGGGGTGCTGCTGAACGTCCTGCTGACCGGTACGGCAAAGATCGTCGCGGTCGCGCCCAACTCCAGCGACCTGCCGGCGGATTTCCACTGGCTGTTGACGGACCGGAAGCTGACCGAAGTACGGCTGAGCAACCTCAACGAACTCCAAACGCGGCAGGTCCTGCTGTCCCTCCTGGGGCACCGCGTAGCTTCCTCGCTGGTCAGCACCTACCACCAGATGGTGGGCGGGAATCCCTTGCTGCTCAAAGCCCTGGTCACAGAACAGCAGCTCTCCGGCAACCTGGTCCTGTCGGACTCTGTCTGGACACTGCGGGACAAGGTGGTGCTGGACGGCGCAGCGAGCCTGGATGACATCGTCCGCTCCCGCTGGTCACGGGAAACACCCGAAACCCGGGAAGTCATCGAGATGCTCTCCTGCGCACGGCGGGTGGAACTGGCCAGCCTTACCGCCATCTATGGTTCGGATGTCATTGCCGACATGGAGGACGGCGGCCTGCTGGAGATCGACGATTCCGAATATCGTTGGGTGTCGCTGCGGGAGAAATACATCGGGGACGTCGTCAGGACCTGGCTGAGTATTTCGCGCCGTCATGAACTCCGCAGTATGTTGCTTGGTGGCGAGGAGCCGGACCCGGCGTTCATGACCGTGGAAGAACTGATGTCCTTCGCCGCCTGGACCCACGAGTGCGAGGCCGAACTGAGCCCGCCGCTGGCGCTCGCGGCCGCCCAGGCAGCGGTCCAGCTCTTCGACCCCCGTTTTGCCCTGGCCTACGCCGGCATGCTTCAGCGGTCGGACGCCCAGTGGGCGTCCGCGCAACGGCAAAAAGCTGCCGCGTATCTCCAGCTGGACATGCCGGTCCAGGCGCTGTCCGCCCTGGAAGACATCTCCCAGCCCGAGCTCCAGGCCCTCGACCCCGACGAGTACGCCCAGGTGGTCGCCGCGAAGGCGCGGGTGATGCTCTCCATTCCGGAACGGGCGGCCCGGGTCCCGGGGCTCCTGGCGGACGCGCGCGAACACCTGGACCCGGCAGCCCGGCATTCCTCCTGGCCCGAGCCCGCCTCGGTGGCTGCCAACCGCATCGCGTTGAGCGAATTCGAGTACCGTGCCCACGCCGGTGACTTTGCAGCCATGATCCCGGCGCTCGAGCAGGCGGCCGATCCTGACGCCAACCCTGACACCGCGTTCCGGATCCAGGCCGCGATCATCCTGATGGGCGCCCTTGCGTTGACGGGACGCGAAATGGACGCCCTTGGCCTCATGCGCCAGTTGGGGGGTCAACTCACCGATGCCTCGCACATCGTGGGCCTGCGGGAGCGCTACACAAGGGAGGCTTACGTCGTTCTGCTCATGGCCGGCCAGTGGCGGCGCTGCATCGACCTCCTCAGCCCCTTCAGCTCCGGCCAGCTGCACCGGCTTCCGTACCGCAGCGCGGCCACCGAACTCGCGGCCGGCGTCGCCTTCGCTTTTTCCGGCCGTGGCGAGGCCGCCTTGGAGCCCTTGATTTCCGCCACTGCCCAGTTGGAGCTGCAGCCGGTCCAGTCCGCGCTGCGCACAGCGTATGCAGCCACGGCGTTGGCCTACGCCCAGACGGGCAATGCGGCCATGGCCCGCAAACACCTCGCCAAACTGCAACGGATGCCAGGCCGCTCGGGGTTCGTCACGGAATGCATCGTCGATTTCTGCGCCCTCGTCGCCGGGCGCTGGCTGGGGGATGCGGAGGCTGTCGCGGGATTGAAGCAGGCAGCCCGTCGGAACCTGGAAGCGGGAAGGTACACGGTGGCAGGCATCTCACTGCTGGCGGCAACCGTGAACGGGAGCGACGCCGACTTCCGGCTTCTCGAGGAGATTGCTGGCCACCGGCAGGGCCCGCTGGCCGAAGTCTCCCGACTGATCGCCGTCGGAAGCAGGACGAAGGACGCCAAGTCCCTCCTGGCAGGCGGCGAACTCGCTGCCACGTTGGAACTCGACGCCGTCGAGGCCAGGTGCATGGCGTTGGCCGTGGACTTCGCCCGCCAGGACGGGGACGCCCTTTCGGCGAGGACCGCACAGGCGAGGCTTGACATCCTGGCGGCCACCGTGGCCAACCTCCCCATCGTGCCCAGCAGCGGAAGCCCGCTCCTGACCAGCCGGGAGCGGCAGATTGCCCGGATGGCCGGACGTGGAGCATCCAACCGGGACATCGCCATGGAGATGGGGGTTTCCGTCCGCACCGTCGAAGGCCACCTATACCAGGTCTTCACCAAGCTTGGCGTGACTTCAAGGGGTGATCTGACTGGACTCGTCTAACGGCCACAGGCCTTCGTCCCCACACCGGCTCCTGACCGGCCGCCGTGAGCCGGTGGACCGCATCTGCGCAATGCTTGGGGCCGGAACCCACCACGCTGTGTTCATCATGGCCGGCCCCGGCATTGGAAAGTCGGCGGTGACTGACGCGGTGACGGACCGCCTTGCAGGGAACATGACCATTCTGCGCATCCATGCCAGTTCGGCCCTGGCCGGCGTCCCGTTCGGTGTCCTGACTCCTTACACGGGGGAACTCACGGCGGAGGAATCCGTCTCGCCCGTGGCTGTGCTCCGGTCGATGTGGTCATACTTTGAGAAGTTGAAGGCCGGCAACGGGACGGCAGTGCTGCTTGCCGTGGACGATGCCCACCACCTGGACGATGCTTCGGCCGGCGTGCTGGCTGAAGTGATTTCGGCCGGCTGGGCAACGGTGGTGGCGGCCGCCCGTCCCCGCCCAGGCCTGCCCCAGCCGCTTGACCAGCTTTGGTACGACGGCCTGGCCGAACGGGTGGACCTGCGCCCCCTCAACCGGGAACAGGTTGAGGAGGTCCTGGAACACGCTCTCGACGGGACGGTCCCCGGCGCAACGGTGGACGCCATCTGGAACGCCTCGGGTGGCAATCCACGGATCCTTGATGCCCTGCTCCACGATTCAGCGGAGGCAGGCGTCCTTGCAAAGCGCAACGGAATCTGGATGCTCCTGGGCGCGCTGCCCTCCGACGGGGCACGGCTGGCAGCGGTGGTTGCCAAAGACCACCTCCGGCGACGGCCCGAGGAACAGGAAGCGCTGAAGCTCATTGCCCTGGCCGGCCCGGTGGGCAGGAAAGTCATCGAAGACATCAGCGGTGCAGCAGTGGTCCGCTCACTCCTGGACCAGCAGATGATCGTCGAAGCGCCGGGCGTTCCGGCCGAGCTTTCCATGTGGAACGGCCTCTTTGCCGGGGCCATCAGGAATACCGTGTCGGTCTCCCGCAGCCTTCAACTGCTGGAAAAGGTCAAAGCGCACCAGGACCCGGCCCTGCTGCAGGGGGAAGGGCGGCTGCGGTCCGTGGAGTGGGCCCTTGAGTGCGGCGTCCGGGTCAGTGATGAGGAGATGCTGGCGGCGGCAAAAGAAGCGCTGTTCAGGTTCCGCAACCAGAGCGCGCGGACCATTGCGGCGCGGATCCACCTGCCCGCGTTGGTTCCGCTTGCCCAGGCGATCCAGGCCCGCGCCTTCTACAATGAAGGCGCTTACCACCAGGCCGCTGCCCTCCTCGATGAATGTTGGCTTCCGCTGGCCGACGACGCCCAGGGGCCCGCCGTGCTGTTGCTCCGGGTCTCCGCGCACCAGGGCGTCGGGCACCCCCTGGATATGGTTGCCGGGGACGTCGAAAAGCACATCGTGCCCGGCGGCGACGCCGAAAAGAGCTGGCAGGAAGAGCTCCTGCACCTGCTTCATCTGGGGGCCGAGGTGAACGTCCAGGCGCTGGGTGACGAAGTGGAGGCCGTGCGCACGCGCCCGCCGGCACTCGGGGCAGAACCCCTCCGCGCCCTGGCCGAGGGTCTCCTGGCCCATGCCCTTGCCGCAGCGGGGCGGCCGGTCCAGGGACTTGAGGCGGCCCTGTTGGCTGCTTCGGAGCTGCCCCCGCTGGAAGACAGCCTGTTCTTCTTCCCGGAGTTCGTGCTGGGACGGCTCGTCTCCGATTACCTCGCCATGGGTGAATGGGAGTCGGCAGAGCGGGAAATCAACCACTACGCGGCCGGCCATGCACAGGGCGCGGCCACCTTCAATGGCAGCCTCCAACTGCTCCAGGGCTACTCGCTGCTGCGGCAGGGCAGGATGGAGCGCGCCTACCAGGTCCTGCTGCCCGCCGTCGAAGCGCTCAGGCTGAATGACCCGCTGCACCTGTATCGCTTTGGCGCCGCCCTGGGCTTCTACGCCGCGGCACGGCTCGGAGATTCCGAGCAGGCAAAACGCCTGGAACAGGATCACAAGGATGCCGATACCGGCTGGCCTGCGCATGATCTTCCCGCTGAAGCCTACGTGGCAGCGGCCGGCGAATATCTGGCCCGTGACGGCAAGGGCCTGGCGGCCCTGCAGACGTTGATGACCACCACGGAGGCCTCCGCCAGGAGCGGAAACCTCCTGGAAGTCCTGGCCATGTGCTGGGACCTCGGGGACCCTTCGGTGGTTCCCATGGTCCAGGCAGTGGCCAGGGAAGTGGAAGGCCGGTGGGCTGAGTCAATGCTGACGCTGGCCACCGCATGGGAAAACGCCGACGGCGACACTCTCATGGCGACGGCTGCCTCGCTGGAGGAGGCAGGCTTTGCCAACCTGGCCCGGGAGGCCTACGCGCGTGCGAGCACCGTACTGGAGCAGGCCGGCGAACGCCGCCGGTCGCGGCAGGCGGTTGCCCAGCGGGAGAAGTGCGACCACGAACTCGGTGAGCGCTTCCGTGAAGGACGCTTCATAGCGGCGGCACCCACCATCCGGCTCACCCGCCGGGAACAGGACATCGTTGAACTGGCCGTGCAGGGCCTCACCGACAGGGAGATTGCGCAGCGGCTGATGGTGTCGGTCCGGACGGTTGAAGGCCACCTGTACCGCACCTACGTCAAGCTCGGCGTCCGCAGCCGCGACGAACTGGAATCGGCACTCCCCAAGTAGGCGCTTCCCAAAGCAAGCCGCCCAGGCGCCCGGCGCCTGGTTTCCGCGTGCGCCCCCGCAGCGGAAGCGTCCTGAACCGCCGGCCCCGGGTCTTACAGCGCGTAGGAGCACCGAGGGCTAGTAGTACGGGCGGGAGGAATCGAGTACTCCCTACTCGTGTACGGGAGGGCACTCCCGGATTTACTTAAGGAGGCAAAGCAAAGCGGCAGGCTGGAGGCCGCAGAGCAGCCACACGGACACATTGAGGCCCTTTCAATTTTCCGGTCCCCGCGGACCGGGCATGGACGGGGCCGGCGACGTCAGAGTCTTCTGAGACCGAGACTCTCCCCCCAGCCGTCGCCGGCCCTCTGCTCCCTCGGCTGAAGCCCGGGGCAGCGGTGGCGGCTACCCCTCCGGGGCGGCCGCCACCGCCGTGTGTGGGACAATTGGATGTCAGACATTGGCAGCCCAAGGAGTTCGTTTTGGCCGTAGTATCAACGCCAGCCACACTGGAACGCGCCGTACCTGCCATTGACAACGCCGAGGTGCTGCGCATCAGGAACGACTTCCCGGTCCTCAACCAACTGGTCAACGGACAGCCGCTGGTCTACCTCGACTCCGGCGCCACGTCCCAGAACCCGGCCAGCGTCATCGAGGCCGAACAGGAATTCTACGAACAGCGCAACGCCGCGGTTCATCGGGGAGCCCACCATCTTGCAGTCGAGGCTACCGAGGCCTTCGAAGATGCCCGGCAGACGATTGCCGACTTCATTGGTGCGGACTACGAGGAAACCATCTGGACATCCAACGCCACGGAAGGACTGAACCTCCTCTCCTACGCGCTGTCCAATGCCGGTTTGTGGGCAGCCCAGGGTCGCGGTGACCGGGGGCTCAAGGAACTGGCGCTGAACCCGGGCGACGAGATCGTGGTGACCGAGATGGAACACCACGCCAACCTCATTCCCTGGCAGGAACTGGCGTTCCGCACCGGGGCGACGCTCCGGTACATCCCCATCGCAGACGACGGCAGCCTCCGCATGGACCAGGCCGCGGCGATCATCGGCGCCCGCACCAAGGTCCTGGCCTTCACGCACGCGTCAAACGTCCTTGGCATCATCAACCCCGTGACGGAACTGACAGCCCTGGGCCACAGCGCAGGAGCCCTGGTGGTCCTGGACGCCTGCCAGTCCGCACCGCATCTGCCCCTGAACGTCAAGGAACTCGGCGTGGACTTCGCAGTCTTCTCCGGCCACAAAATGCTGGCTCCCACCGGAATCGGCGTGCTCTACGGACGGCAGGAGCTACTGGACATCCTGCCGCCGTTCCTGACCGGCGGATCAATGATCACCACCGTCACCATGGAGCGGGCCGAGTACCTTCCGGCGCCGCAACGCTTCGAAGCCGGCACCCAGCGGATTTCCCAGGCGGTGGCCATGGCAGCCGCCGCCAACTACCTCACCGAGACCGGACTGGAGCGCATCCACGCATGGGAGGCCGAACTGGGCCAGCGCATGGTGTCCGGACTCGAAAGCATTCCCGGCATCAGGGTCCTCGGCCCGGCCGCGGGAAAAGAGCGGATCGGCCTGGCCGCGTTCGACGTCGAGGGCGTCCACGCACACGACGTGGGGCAGTTCCTGGACTCCCGCGGAATCGCCGTCCGTGTGGGTCACCACTGCGCCCAACCCCTGCACCGGCGGCTCGGACTGACGGCCACTACCCGGGCCAGCGCCTACCTCTACAACACCACGGACGACGTGGACCGCTTCCTCGAAGCCGTGGCCGGCGTCCGGGCCTACTTCCGCGCGTAGCGGAGAAGACGAAAGGTAGCACCATGAGCCTCGACCAGCTGTACCAGCAGATCATCCTGGATCATTCCAAGGCCCGCCACGGCAGCGGCCTCGCCGGGACGGAAGCGCCCCAGGGCACATCAACGGGGCAGTCGCACCAGCTCAACCCGGTGTGCGGGGACGAAGTGACCCTTCGGCTCGCGGTGCAGGACGGCAAAGTGGCGCAGATCGCCTGGGACGGGGCGGGCTGCTCCATCTCCATGGCCTCCGCCTCCGTCCTCACCGACCTTGCCCAGGGCATGACCGTGGCCGAACTGCATGAGGTTATCGACAGCTTCCGGGAGGTGCTCCGCTCGCGCGGCAAGGTCCATGCCGATCCCGAGCTGCTGGGAGATGCCGCCGCGTTCGAGGGAGTGGCCCGGTATGCCGCGAGGGTCAAGTGCGCCATGATTTCCTGGGTGGCCGCCGAAGACGCCCTCAACCAGGCCGCCTGAGCCCGAAACGCAAGCAGCCCGGGCCTTCATCCAGCAGGAGGAAGGCCCGGGCTTTTCTGTCAGTTTCCGTCAGCCGATCAGGCCGAGGACGCCGATCACAGCGGTAGCGAGTCCCAGCACCATGGAGATGCTGACCAGCACCACATGGACGGTCAGGAATTTTGTTGCCTTTCCGGCCGCATCGCGGGCGCGGGGATCCTTCATCACCCGGCGCAGGAACTGCGGCCAGACCACCAGGGACCAGATGCCGGCCACGATCAGGACCAGGGCGGCGAAGACGGGAAGCTGCACGGGTTAGTGGCTTTCCAGCCAGGCCTGTGCCTGTGCGGCCTGCAGGTTCAGTGCCTTGGCCACCATGGGCTCCGCGGCGTCGGCGATCTTGCCGCCGAGGAACGGAACGGAGGACTTTACGGCGCCCTCAAGCTCCACCCGGGTTCCGCCGGCGTCGGCCACCAGCCGCTGCACGGCGGTGACGTCCACCGGGGCCCCGGCGATCTTCAGGGAGATGTTGCTCTGGCGCGAGCCGTCTGCCGCGGGTGCTTCCCAGTTTTCCACCTGGGTCACCTTGAGGTGCTCACCCACGAATTTGCGGGCGATTTCCGGCAGTCGGGTGGTGGGAAGCGTGCGCACGGAGGTGGCGTTGAACGCACCTGCAATGTCGCCGTCCACGGTGAAGGATTCCAGGCTGCCGCCCACCAGCTGGCTGACGTGGCGCTGGAAATCCTCGTTCACCAGCACAGCGGCCACGCTGTCAACGGAATGCGGAAGGGTGGTGGTTGCGCTCAGCGCCATGGGTCCTCCTGGGACGTGGGGAAAGGATTTACGCCTCCAACATCCTACGGTGTCACCTGGGCGCGGTCCGCATCGGCCAGTTTCTGCGCAGCCCTGGTGATGTTCCGTGCCATGGCCGGGAAGATCAGGCTGTGGAAGGGAAGCACAGCCAGCCAGTACAACCGTCCGCTCAATCCCTTGGGAAAGAAAATGGCGCGCTGCCGGTAGCGGCTGCCACCGCCGTCGGGCTCCACGGACAGCTCAAGCCACGCCCGTCCCGGCGCACGCATCTCCGCCCGCAGCCGCAGCAGCCTGCCGTGTTCGATCCGTTCCACCCGCCACCAGTCCACAACCTCTCCTGCGGCCAGCGTGTGCGGGTGCCGGCGGCCGCGGAGCAGGCCTGCACCGCCGGTGAGCTTGTCCAGCCACCCCCGGACCTGCCAGGCCAGGGGCAGGGAGTACCAGCCGTTCCGGCCGCCAATGCCCTCAATGATGGTCCACACGTGGGCGGGGTCCACATCGCCGTGGAACGTCCGTTCGTCGATGTACACCTTGTGCCCGGCCCACTCCGGGTCGCTGGGCAGCGGATCGGAGTCGGCGCCGGCATTGGCCCAGGTGGTCTCCACCTGTCCGTCCCGCTCCTTGCCCAGCGCCAGGGCCACCGCTGTCCGGTAGGGCGTCAGGCCGCCGTCGGGCTGGGGAATGTACTGGTCGATGTCGTGTTCGTTGGACACGGCATCGTGCTGCAGGGACTGGACCAGGGGAACGGCCATGGAGAGCGGGATGGGGGTGGTCAGGGCCACCCACATACCTGCCAGTTTGGGCGCCGGCACCGGCAGGGCCAGCACTACGCGGTAGGGCAGTCCCGCTTCAGCCGCGTACTCCTTCATCATGCCCGCATAGGTCAGCACCTGCCGGCAGCCGATGTCGAAGGTCCGGTTGATCGGGCCCTCCAGCGACGCGGCGGACACCAGGTAGTAGAGGACATCGCGCACCGCAATGGCCTCGATCCGGTTCCGCACCCAGCTGGGCGCGGGCATCAGCGGCAGCGTTTCCGAGAGGTGCCGGATCATCTCGAAGGAGGCCGAGCCGGAGCCGATCACCACGCCGGCCTGGAACACAATGGCGTCCACCGGGCTGTCCAGGAACACCTTGCCCACTGCCTCACGTGAGCGCATGTGCATGGAAAGCTCCACGCCCTGCGGGTGCAGCCCGCCAAGGTAGACGATCCGCCGCACGCCCGCGGCGGCAGCTGCGTCGGCGGCCGTCCGGGCCATGGCCTGTTCCTTCGCCTCGAATCCCGCCCCGGCGGCCATCGAGTGCACCAGGTAGTAGAAGACGTCGACGCCGGCCAGGGCTTCGCGGAGGGCGTCGCCGTCGTCCAGGCTGCTTTCCACCACCTCGACTTTGTCCCGCCACGGGACGCCGGCGATCTTGTCGGGGGAGCGGACCAGGACCTTCACGGTGTGGCCGGCCTCGAGGAGCCTGGGCACCAGGCGGCCGCCGATGTAGCCGGTGGCGCCGGTGACAAGGACGGTCGTTGGTGTTGGCTGGGCACTCATTGCGGTCATGCTTGCTCCTGTTCGTCCCTTGGAATTCGGAGCGGCGGCCGGTCAGGACGGCTGCTCCGGCGGAGAAGGCCCGGCGGGAAGCCCGGTGCTGCCAGCCTAGATGTATTCCCAGGAGGTTTGTGCCGCGCTGCCATGTCGTTCCTGCGCGGTAGGCTGGGAGTACCCGGGATTCGCAGCGAATTTCGGGTTTTCGCGTTGCCTGCTTGCCTTCGATGAACACCACAGGAGCTTCTGCCATGAGTCTTCCCGGCCAGTCCGCCGCCGGCACATCCAGCACGGGCACGTCCGGCGTCCCGCGCCCGTCGCTCGACGGATTGCGCCGCGCCCTGGAGCCGGACCAGACCTTCGCCCGCGTCCGGGCAGAGGCTGCCCGTGGCTTCGCGGTCCGTGGGCAGGATTACCAGATCAGCGCCCCTGCAGGCCTGCGCCCGGTGCTGCTGGCGGAGATGGCGGACGGGCTCGCGGCGGCGGCAGAAGGCGGTGCGCCGGGCGTGGTGCTGGCAGTCACCGCCACCGGCCGGGAAGCGGAGGACCTGTCCGCGGCCCTGCGCGCCTACCTGCCCGCCGACTCGGTGGCCGAGTTCCCCAGCTGGGAGACACTCCCGCACGAGCGGCTGTCGCCGCGCTCGGATACCGTGGGCCGGCGCCTGTCCGTCCTGCGCCGCCTGGCACATCCGGAAAGTTCGACGGCGGGCAGCCTGCGCGTCGTCGTCGCGCCCGTCCGCGCCGTGGTCCAGCCGGTGGTGGCCGGCCTGGGCGACCTGGTTCCGGTCACCCTGAAAGTGGGCCAGGACGTTCCGTTCACCGACGTGGTGAAGAGCCTCGCCGACGCCGCCTATGCACGGGTGGACATGGTGACCCACCGCGGCGAGTTCGCCGTCCGCGGCGGCATCATCGACGTCTTCCCGCCTACCGAGGACCACCCCATCCGGGTGGAGTTCTTCGGGGACGAAGTGGACCAGATGCGGTGGTTTGCCGTGGCCGACCAGCGCTCGCTGTCAGCACCCGGAATCCACCACCCCACGGAGCTGCATGCCCCGCCCTGCCGCGAAATCCTCATCACCCCTTCCGTCATGTCCCGCGCCGCCACCCTGAAGGCCCAGCTTCCCGCGGCGGCTGACATGCTGGAAAAGATCGCCGGCGGCATCGCCGTGGAGGGCATGGAGTCCCTGGCACCGGTGCTGGTGGACGCGATGGTTCCGTTCGTGGACCAACTGCCGGCCGATTCCATTGCAGTGGTGATTGAACCGGAGAAGGTCCGTACACGCGCCCATGACCTGGCCGCCACCAATGAGGAGTTCCTCGAGGCGGCCTGGTCCACGGCGTCCGACGGCGGGGCGGCACCTTTGGACCTCAGCTCGCAGGCCAGTGCGGCCCTGCACTCGGCGAGCTTCCGGTCCCTGGCCGAAACGCGCGGCTCTGCGCTGGGGCACGGGGTGTCCTGGTGGTCCATCACGTCGCTGGCGCAGGACGCCGAACTGCTGCCCGAGATCGACGTGCTGAACCTGCACGCCCGCGAACCCCGGGGCTACCAGGGTGACGTCGCGGAGATGATGGACTTCATCGGCTCCCACGTCCGGGACCAGTGGCGAATCGTGGTGGCCACCGAAGGTCCGGGCCCGGCCCAGCGCCTGGCCGAGCTGTTCCACGAGAACGACATTCCGTGCGCCCGGGTGGACAGCCTGGACCACGAGCCGCAGGCGGGCATCATCGAAGTGACCACTGCCGCCGTCGGCCGTGGTTTTGTCCTGGATGGGCTCAAGCTCGGCCTGCTCACCGAAGCCGACCTGCTGGGCCGCACCTCCGCCGGGTCCACCAAGGACATGCGGCGGATGCCCTCCAAGCGGCGCAACGCCGTCGACCCCCTGCAGCTGGTGGCGGGGGACCACGTGGTCCACGAACAGCACGGCATCGGCCGGTTCGTGGAACTCATCCAGCGCAAGGTGGCAGGCGGCGGTGACGGCGTGCGTGAATACCTGGTGCTGGAATATGCGCCCGCCAAGCGCGGCGCCCCCGGCGACCGGCTGTTCGTGCCTACGGACCAGTTGGACCAGGTGACCCGTTACGTGGGCGGCGACACCCCGGTCCTGAGCAAGATGGGCGGCGCTGACTGGGCCAGCACCAAGTCCAAAGCCCGCAAGGCCGTCAAGGAGATCGCCGGCGAGCTGATCCGGCTGTACTCGGCCCGGATGGCCTCCCGCGGCCACGCCTTTGCCCCCGATACCCCTTGGCAGCGGGAACTGGAGGAAGCGTTCCCGTACGTGGAGACCCCGGACCAGCTGACCACCATTAACGAGGTCAAGGCGGACATGGAGCGGGAGATCCCCATGGACCGCCTGGTGTCCGGCGACGTGGGCTACGGCAAGACCGAAATCGCGGTGCGCGCAGCCTTCAAGGCCGTCCAGGACGGCAAGCAGGTGGCCGTGCTGGTGCCCACCACCCTGCTGGCCCAGCAGCACTACGAAACCTTCACCGAACGCTTCTCCGGCTTCCCCGTGCGGGTGAAGCCGCTGTCCCGGTTCCAGTCCGCCAAGGAGTCCAAGGAAACGGCGGAAGGCGTCAAGAGCGGGGCCGTGGACGTGGTGATCGGCACGCACCGCCTGCTGTCCAAGGACTTCGAGTTCAAGGACCTGGGCCTGGTGATCGTGGACGAGGAACAGCGGTTCGGCGTCGAACACAAGGAGGCGCTGAAGAAGATGCGCACCAACGTGGACGTGCTGGCCATGAGCGCCACGCCGATTCCCCGGACCCTTGAAATGTCCCTCACCGGGATCCGCGAAACCTCCACCCTGGCCACTCCGCCGGAAGAACGCCATCCCGTCCTGACCTATGTGGGGCCCTACACGGACAAGCAGACCTCTGCCGCCATCCGGCGCGAACTGATGCGCGAAGGCCAGGTGTTCCTGGTCCACAACCGGGTGTCCACCATCGAGCGGACCGCGGCCAGGATCCGCGAACTGGTGCCCGAGGCGCGTGTGGAGGTGGCGCACGGCAAAATGTCCGAAAGCCGGCTGGAACAGATCATCGTCGATTTCTGGGAGCGCCGGTTCGACGTGCTGGTCTGCACCACCATCATCGAGACCGGCCTGGACATCTCCAACGCCAACACCCTGATCGTGGACGGCGCGGACAAGTACGGGCTGTCCCAGCTGCACCAGCTGCGCGGCCGTGTTGGCCGCGGCCGCGAGCGTGCCTACGCGTACTTCCTGTACCCGTCCGAGAAGCCGCTGGGCGAGGTGGCGCTCGAACGGCTCAAGGCCGTGGCCGCGCACAACGAGCTCGGCGCCGGCATGCAGCTGGCCATGAAAGACCTGGAGATCCGCGGCGCCGGGAACCTGCTGGGCGGCGAACAATCGGGCCACATCCAGGGCGTGGGCTTCGACCTGTATATCCGGCTGGTGGGCGAGGCCGTGGCTGATTTCCGCGGCGAAGCCGAGGAGAAGGCCGCGGAGATGAAGATCGAGCTGCCGGTCAACGCGCATCTGCCGCATGACTATGTCCCGGGGGAGCGGCTGCGCCTGGAGGCCTACCGGAAGCTCGCAGCGGCCCTCACCAACGAGGCCATCGACGAGGTCCAGGCGGAGCTGGTGGACCGCTACGGTGAACTGCCCCTGCCGGCGCAGAACCTGGTGGCGGTGGCGCGGTTCCGGGTTGGCGCCCGGGAAGCCGGCCTGTCCGACGTGGCGCTGCAGGGAAACTTCATCAAGTTCTCCCCGGCCACGCTCCCCGAGTCCAAGACCATGCGGCTGAACCGGATGTACCCGGGGTCGCAGGCCAAGCCTGCGCTGGACGCGGTCCTGATCCCCAAGCCCAAGACAGCGCGGATCGGGGGCCGGGACCTGCAGGACGCCGAGATCCTGGAGTGGGCCAACGGCGTGATCCGGAACATCTTCTCCGACGCCCCGCTGGCGGTGAGTTAACACTTGATGGGAGGACACCACGCCGCGTCGGGAGCCGCGGCGTGGGTAGCTGTTGCGTCCACCGGCCCCTACACCCTGGGTTGGTATCCGCTGGATCCCACGGGCATCCTGATCGGCGGCATGGCCACCGCGGGCACAGCCCTGGTCTGCGACTGGGACCACCGCTCCAGCACGGTGGCCCATTCCCTGCCGCCGCTCTCCAACGTGATCGCGCGGGGCATTGAAAACGCCAGCGGCGGCCACCGCCAGGGCACGCACTCCATCCTTGGGGCGGCGTTCTTCGTGTTCCTGGCCGGACTGGCCTCGCAGGTCCACATGGACACCGGCTGGGGCCGGCTGTCCATCGGCGCCGGCCTGTTGTGCATGTTCCTGATCAATATTGCCGCGAAGGCGCTGAAACTGTTTCCCAAAAGCGGGTTCATCTCGAACTGGATCTTCGCGCTGGTGATGGCCGGTCTGGTCACCGTCTACGCGCCGGAGCAGTGGACGTGGCTGCCCACCTCGATGCTGATCGGCGTGGTGGTGCACATCGTCGGTGATTTGATCACCACCGGGGGAGTGCCGCTGCTGTGGCCGCTGGTACTCCGGCCCCCGAAGGTGCTGCGCCGGCTGCCCCTCCTGCGGAACGTATGGCGGCCCAACGGCGCCCTGTCCGTACCCCTGCTGGGGCGGGCCGGCTCCAAACGGGAGTGGCTGGTGCTGATCCCTGTGAGCGCCTACGCCATGGTCGGCATGTCAGTATCCGGCTGGGCCATCGCCCAGCACCACTGGGGCCGTGTGGCTGCTGCCGCGGGGGCCTGGATCAGGCTCTGGTTCTAGCGCCCAGGAACTGACAGACAGCAAAGGACCCCGGACGATGTCCGGGGTCCTGGCTGCTTCTGATGCCTGTCCCAACTGGGTGGCAGTTGTTTGGGCCTAGTGCTCGCCCGCGGAGTCGGAGCGGCCGAAAATGGTCTGCGGAAGCCAGAAGGCCAGCGCGAAGAGGATCAGGCAGACGGCCATCGGCCAGGGGTTGCCCAGGCTGAGGAAGGACAGCGAGTAGATGGCGCCCAGGAACAGGGCGAAGCAGATCACGAAGAGCACGATGCTGCCGCCGAGCTTGTTCTCGTTCTGCGGGGTCCGGACGTATTCACGGTTGGACGCCGTGTCCTGGCTGGACGGGTTGATCTGGCTGGACATGTGTTCCTCCTCGGCCCCGCGGGGCGTGATCTGTGGCGGCTCGCGGTTCCGGTCAGTAAGCGGCTGAACCCTGTTCACCCTTGACGATGGCAATTCCGGAGCTGGCACCAATTCGTGTTGCACCTGCTGCAATCATAGCCTGCGCGTCCGCCAGCGACCGTACGCCGCCGGAGGCCTTGACCCCCAGGTCCGGGCCGACGGTCCGGCGCATCAGGGCCACGTCTTCAACAGTTGCACCCCCGCCGTTGAAGCCCGTGGAGGTCTTCACGAAGTCCGCCCCGGCCTCCACTGCCGCCTGGCACGCCAGCACCTTCTGCCCATCCGTCAGGAGCGCTGTTTCGATGATGACCTTCAGGATGGCGCCGCCGGCATGGACGGTCTCTGCCACAGCCGCAATATCCTCCACCAGGGCGCCCTTGTCACCTGCCCTCGCGGCGGCGATGTTGATCACCATGTCAATTTCGTCGGCACCGTCCAGCACGGCGCCGCGGGCTTCGAACGACTTCACATCGGTGGGGGTGGCCCCCAGCGGGAAGCCCACCACGGAGCAGGTGAGGACGCCCGAGCCCTTGAGCGCGGTGGTGACCGTCTTGACCCAGATGGGGTTCACGCAGACGGACTTGAACCCGTACTCCGCCGCCTCGGCGCAGACCTTCAGGACATCGGCTTCGGAGGCTTCGGGCTTGAGCAGCGTGTGGTCGATGTAGGAGGCAATGTTCGTGGCCGCGGCCGGACCGGCGGTGCCGGCGTGAACGGTGGCTTCGTTGCTCATGATGGTCCTCTCGAAGGGCCTTGTGGGCCCGGCGTTGGCTCGGTTTCGGAAACCATCTTGTCACAGCGGAGGGCGCCGGGAGCAGCACCCGCTCAGGCGGCCGCCTGGAGGACCGGGGCTGCCGAGGTTGCCGTCAGCAGCTGGGTGGCGCAGGCGCCTGCCGCCGAAGCGGCCGCCACCAGCAGCCCCAGCCGGACGCCGTCGAACGCTGCGGCGTCGCCGATGGCCCAGATTCCCGGGACGGAGGTCCGGTAGTCGCGGGTGATCACGATGCCGCCTCCCGGAGCGTTGCGCAGGCCCGCGCTGGCGGCCAGGCCTTCACTGGACACCCGTTCCTCGGCCAGGACCACGAGGTCTCCGGTCATACTGCTGCCGTCCTCGAAGACCACCGCGGTTGCGGCCGTCCGGGGAGCCGATCCGGCGACGACGGCCGGGATGACGGCGGAAGGGCGGGCCGTGGTGCGGATGGGCCGTACGCCCTTGGCCCGCAGGACCGCCTCGGCCTGTCCGGCCGCGGCGCCGGTTCCCACCAGGATCCCCACCGGGCGGCGCCCGAGCTCCCGGGCTACCTTCTGCACGCTCTTCGCGATGCGGGGTGCGTCGTCGATGGTGGCGTAGCTCAGGCACTGCGCGGCGCCGTCCACAGGCCCGGCCACGGGGGCCGAACCGGTGGCGATGACCAGTTGGTCGTAGGCGAATTCCATGCCATCGGCGGTGGCCACGGTGCGGTTGACGGCGTCGATGTGGCTGGCGGGCTGGCCGAACCGCACGGAAACCTGGGGGAGCATGGCCAGCTCCAGCAGCTCCCCAGGTGCGTCATCACGGTTGCTCAGTACCGTGATGGTCCCGGTGAACTGTGCGCGGTCGAGCTGTGCCACCAGGGCCTGGGCGGCGGGACCGGCACCGGCGATGACGATGCGGGTTGCGGCGGAAGCGGATGTTGAGGGTGCCGGAGCGGACATGTGCTGGCCCTTTCGCTGGCGGCCGGGAACCGGCCGGAACTTCGTGATGGAACCCAGCGTAGGGCCCTGCTTTTTCGGTTGTGTTACCCGTCGGTTGCCGTTTCCGGACCCCTTGTTCGCCAGTATTTACCGGCCGGTAACAGAACCCGTGACGCACCTCTCATCGATGGGGAAGTCGACACATTCGCCGCTGCCAAACCACGTTCGGAGGTGCTGCTAGACGCGGATACGGTACCCCCGCTTGACCACGGTCTCGATCAGCTTTCCGTCCGGCAGCGATGAGCGAAGGCGGCTCACGGTCATGTCCAGCGCGTGCACCGAGCCCCGGAGTTCCAGCAGGTCGGACAGGGATTCGCGGGACAGGACCGCACCGCCGGCGCCAAGCAGGGCGCGCAGGAGCAGCAGGGGGGCGGGGGCCAGCTCCACCTGCTGGCCGTCGATGCGCAGGCTGCGGCCGCGCAGCTCGATGTTCCCCGAGCGGGTGTCCAGCCGCCGGACATGGTTCAGGGCCAGGTGCTCGCACACCAGCCGGATGAGCGCACCCATGCGGAACCGTTCCGGGATCAGCGGCGTGACGCCCGCATCCAGGAGCGGCTGCGCAGTCACCGGTCCCACGACGGCGGTGGTGACGTTCAGTTTCAGGCTCTCCACCAGCTGCTTGTACAGGCCCATTTCGTGCGCAGTGCTCCACATGGCGTCCACCGCAGGGGCGCTGGTGAAGGTGAGGACGTCCAGGTTGCCGCTGCAGGCAGCTTCGATCAGCCGTGGAAGCTTGTCCTCGCCGTCGGGCTTAACCCAGCGGTAGGGCGTGACGGTCAGGACGGTGGCGCCGGACATGCGCAGGCGTTCGATCTGGCGGACATCTGTATAACCGTGCAGCTGCATGGCGACGGTTTTGCCGCGGACTCCCTCAGTGAGCAGCATGTCCACCAGGGTGGAGGTGGTTTCGTCGCTGCTGATGCCGACGTCGGCAAGGCCTGCCGCGCGCACCGCACCGCGTGCCTTCGGTCCCCTGACGAACATGCGGCAGTTCCCCAGCGTGTCCAGCAGTTCGTCGCCGATGCCGAAGGAGTCCGCAGCCTCGCACCAGCGGCGCATCCCGTAGGCGGTGGTGGCGATGCACAGGTCCGGCTTGGCGGCGATGACGGCCTTGGTGTCCTCGATGAGGCGCATATCCTCCTGGACGGGAGCGATCTTCAGCGCGGGGGCGTGCAGCACCTCGGCGCCGCGGCGCTCAAGGGCTTCGATCAGGTCGCGGGACCGCCGGTCAGACGTCACTCCGATGCGGAACCCCTCCAGCGGCGATTCGGCAGCATCTGGAGCTTCGTCAGCCTGCGGTGGTTCGGGCTGCGTCTGTTTGGCCGGGGCAAGTGCGGTCATGGGGGTCAATCCTTTCATGATCCCAGCAGCGAGGCCGCCAGCATGTCCAGGTCGGCGGCGTGGGCATGCCCGCGGTTGGCCTCAGCCACCCGCACCACCTCGCCGATGACCAGCACGGCCGGGTTGCTGCAGCCGGCGGCGGCGGACGCGATGGTGCCGAGGTCCGCGATGGTGGTGCGCTGGCCGGGCCGGTAGCCCCGCTCCACCACTGCCATGGGCATGTCCGGGCGCATTCCGGCACGGCGCAGGCCCGCGGCGAGCTGGTGGAGGGTTCCAATGCCCATCAACACCACGATGGTGCCGCCCAGGCCGGCCAGGTGCCGGTGTTCCTTTTCGGTGAGCGGCGCGTGCCCGGAGACCACTGTGAACATGTGGCTGACTTCCCGGTGGGTGACGGGGATGCCTGCCGCGGCCGGCACGGAGATGGCGCTGGTCACGCCGGAGACCACCTGGACCTTGACGCCCGCTGCCACGCAGGCGGCAACTTCCTCGCCGCCGCGGCCGAACACGTAGGGGTCACCGCCCTTGAGCCGGACAACGTTGTTGCCTGCCAATGCGCTTTCCACCATCAGCTTCTCGATGTCCGACTGGCTGACCTTGTGGTGCCCTGGCTTCTTTCCAACGTCCACCAGTTCTGCGGAGGTCAGCAGCGGCAGTTCCTGGTACGGGGCCAGTCGGTCGTAAAACACGACGTCGGCGTCCCGGAGCGCCTTGACGGCTGCCACGGTGAGCAGGTCGCTGGTGCCCGGGCCGCCGCCCACCAGCGTTACGTGGCCCGCGGGGCCAGCGGCCGGTTCGGCGGCGACGGGAATGCCGGCTTCCCGGCAGCGGTCCAGGAGGGAAGCCCACCCGGGCTGGCCGTCCTCGACGGCGGCCACCAGGAATGTCCCCTGCGGCACCTGGGCGGGCTGCCCGGCGTCGTACGGGCTGATGAGGCGGTGGACGACGGCGCCCGCGGCCTGGTACCGCCGCACCGCCTGCCGCGCGGCGGCGTGGGTGCCCGTCACCAGGACGTCCCGGCCGGTGAGGTCGATACTGAGCTGCATGGCTATGCCTCGTTTCCAATGGTTTCCGGTGTGGCGGCGCGGACCGGGATGGAAGAGCCGATCAGGACTTTGCCTTTTTCCTCGGGGGTGGCGGGACGCATCTGGCCGCGCTCGTCCGGGACGAAGGTGATGGAGTCGTCCTTTTGGTCCGGGGCGTTGACGAAGGAACGGAACCGGCGGAGCCGCTCGGGGTCCTTCAGGGTGTCGGCCCATTCATCGACGTAGGTGTCCACATGCTTGGCCATGGCGGCTTCCAGCTCCTCGGCGATGCCCAGGGTGTCCTTGACCACCACGTCCTCGACGTGCTTGATGCCGCCGTCGAGTTCTTCCTGCCAGCGCGCCGTGCGCTGCAGCCGGTCCGCGGTGCGGATGTAGTACATGAAGTAGCGGTCGATGTACTTGATCAGGGTCTCGTCGTCCAGGTCCTTGGCCAGCAGCTGGGCGTGCGCGGGGGTGGCGCCGCCGTTTCCGCCGACGTACAGGTTCCAGCCGTCCGCGGTGGCGATCACGCCCACATCCTTGCCGCGGGCCTCGGCGCACTCACGGGCGCAGCCGGAGACACCCATTTTGAGTTTGTGCGGGCTGCGCAGGCCGCGGTAGCGCAGCTCCAGCTTGATCGCCATCGCCACGGAGTCCTGGACGCCGAAGCGGCACCAGGTGGAACCGACACAGGACTTCACCGTGCGCAGGCTCTTGCCATAGGCCTGGCCGGACTCGAAGCCGGCGTCCACAAGTTCCTTCCAGATCTCGGGCAGCTGCTCCAGGCGTGCACCGAACATGTCGATCCGCTGGCCGCCGGTGATTTTGGTGTAGAGGCCGTACTTCTCGGCAACGGCGGCGATCACGCCAAGCTTCTTGGGGGTGATCTCACCGCCGGCGATGCGGGGGACCACCGAGTAGGTGCCGTCCTTCTGCATGTTGGCCAGGGCGCGGTCGTTGGTGTCCTGGAGGGTGCCGCGGCCGGCGTCCAGGACGTAGGCGCTGTTCTGGCTGGCCAGGATGTTGGCGATGGTGGGCTTGCAGATGTCGCAGCCCGCTCCCGTGCCGTACTTGGCCATGATCTCCTCGAAGGAGGTCAGTTCCAGGACGCGGATGGCGTCGAACAGCTCCTGGCGGGACAGTTCAATGTGCTCGCACAAGGCCTTGGAGACCTCGACGCCGGACTTGGTCAGCTCCGTTTCCAGCAGCTTCTTCAGCATGGGCACGCAGGAACCGCACTGGGTGCCGGCACGGGTGCAGCCCTTCAGCTCCCCGAGTTCCTGGACCGGGGCATTGCCCTCGCATGCGCCGCAGCCGTTGATGGCGTCGCGGATGGTGCCGGCGGTGACGTTGTTGCAGGAGCACAGCGTGGCGTCATCCGGGAGTTCGGTCTCGGGAGCTTCGCCGCCGCCTGCCGCGCTGAGGAAGGCGCCGGGCTCTGCGGGAAGTTCGCGGCCCAGGAGCGGCCGCAGGCTCATGTACGGAGACGCGTCACCCACGAAGATGCCGCCCAGGAGGGTCTTGGCGTCGTCGGTGGTGACGATCTTCTGGTAGACGCCGCGGGCAGGGTCCGCGTACACGATCTCCAGTGCGTGTTCTGTCCTGGCGAAGGCGTCGCCGAAGCTGGCCACGTCCACCCCGGACAGCTTCAGCTTGGTGGCGGTGTCGAAGCCGGGGAAGGTGGCGTCGCCGCCGTGCAGCCGGTCGGCCACGATCTCGGCCATGGTGTTGGCCGGGGCCACCAGGCCGAGGCACATGCCGCCGAAGTTGGCCACCTCGCCAATGGCCCAGATGCCGGGGACTTCGGTGGCGCAGTAGTCGTTGATGACCACGCCGCCGCGGGGACCCAAACTGAACACCTGTTCTCCGCCCTCGGCCGCGCGGAAAAGTTCATCGCGGGGCTTGACGCCGACCGCCACAATCACCAGGTCAGCGGGGATGATGCGTTCGTCCGCCATGAGCACCCCGGTGACCTGGCCGTCGTCGTCCGTCAAAACTTCGCTGGGGAACACGCCGCCGTGGACTTCGAAGCCCTTCGCTTCGATGAGGCGCCCCAGGGCCTGGCCTGCGCCCTCGTCCAGCTGGGTGTTCATCAGCCACGGCGCACCGTTGATGACCACGGGCGTGGCACCCAGCTGCTCGGTGCCGGCAGCCGATTCGAGTCCCAGGAGGCCGCCGCCGATGGTCACGGCGTTGATTTTGCGGCCGAGCCTTTCGGTCAGCTCCGCGATGGCTTTGTTGATGGCCCACACATCTTCGAGGGTGCGGTAGACGTGGGCCTTGTCGGCGCCGGGAATGGGCAGGCGCACGGCGTCGGAGCCGGTGGCCACCACCAGTTCGTCATACGGATAGCTGTTCCCTGCAGCGGTTTCCACCGTCTTGGCGCCTGCGTTGATTTTCACCACCCGCTCGCCGGTCTTCAGGACCAGCGATCCGTGCTCCCACATGGAGGCTGTGCCCAGGGTGAGGTCCACCCCGGTATCGGTGAGGGCCTTCGAGAGTGCCACCCGGTCGTACGGGAGGTGGGCTTCCTCGGTGAGGACCGTGACATGCCAGCCGTCGAGGCCCCGGGCATGCATGGCGTCCGCAAAACGGTGGGCCGCGGGGCCGCCGCCGGCGACGACGATGCGGCGCGGAGTCTCTGTGCTTGAAGTCTGTTCGGTCACTGTGGGCCTTTCGCATGGGCCGCAGACGGTGCTCTGCAGCTTGTGCCTCCAGCCTAGGGAGGGGCAGTTTCGCCTCAGTTTCCCAATTGTTTCGCCAACTTAACTTCTGCATCACGGGGACATTTCGTGCGGCGTTAGGTCTCTTTTACGCACCGGACACATTGCCCGCACCCGGTTGAAACACCCGGACCCTAGCGTGGAACACGGTTGCAGAAGCGGCCACTGCAAAGGACAACAGGCACAGGGAAAGGAGCCGGACATGACGGCAACACTGGAACTTGGGGCGCTCGCCGCCGAATCAGACCTCGCTGGATTCGAGACCGGCTGGTACCGCGTCTGCGCGGTTGACGACCTGGAGCCTGCCTGGGGAGAGGCTGCCTTGGTGGCAGGCCGCCAGGTGGCCCTGTTCCGCACCGCCCCGGCCGAAGTTTTCGCTGTGGCCCACGAGGATCCGGCCACCGGGGCCCACGTCATGGCCCGTGGCATCCTCGGTTCGAAGGGGAACCGCCCCACTATCGCCTCGCCGCTGCACAAGGAGCTCTACGACCTTCAAACCGGCGAATGCTTCACTACGCCCGGCCTTCGGCTGGCGGCGTACAGCACCCGCATCACGGACGGCTTCGTTGAGGTGGAGCTGTAGCACTTAGACCCCAAAGGGGCGCCGGGCCTTTCGTGGCCCAGGCGCCCTTTGAGGTTAAAACCGCAGTTCCTACAGTCCCAGCGCCTCGCTGACGTCGTGCAGGACTTCGTCCAGCGAGGCCCGTGCCGCCTGGCGGGCCGCCGGCAGTTCCGCGGCGGATTCCACCTGCTGAATGACCTCCAGGTAGCACTTGAGCTTCGGCTCCGTGCCACTGGGCCGGATGATGACGCGGGTCAGGTTGCGCGTGATGTACAGCAGGCCTTCGGTGGGCGGCAGCTCGGCGCTGCCCTCGGCCAGGTCGGTGAAGACCTCTACCGCCGATTGTCCGAACGATTCCGGCGGCGAGACCCGCAGGCGGTTCATCATGGCGTCCAGCAGTCCCAGGTCCGCCACCCTGATGCTGAGCTGGTCGCTGGCGTGCAGGCCGTGCTGGAGGTAGAGCTCATCGAGCGTGTCGAAGACGGTTTTGCCCGCTGCTTTGGCGGTGGCCGCGAGTTCTGCGATCAGGACGGCTGCGGAAATGCCGTCCTTGTCCTTCACCAGGTCCGGCGCCACGCAATAGCCCAGTGCCTCTTCGTAGCCGTAAACCAGGCCGGGAACCCGGGAGATCCACTTGAAGCCGGTCAACGTTTCCTCGTGGGCAAAGCCGGCCGCGGCGGCGATGCGGGCCAGCAGCCTCGAGGAAACGATCGAATTGGCGAAGACGCCGGGGCTGTCCCCATCAGCGCCGGTGGCAGCGCCGTCGGCGAGCCGGGCCACCATGTGGGCGCCCAGCAGTGACCCCACCTCGTCGCCGCGGAGCATCCGCCATGCGCCGGTGTCGGGGTCCTTGGCGGCCACGGCAGCCCTGTCGGCGTCGGGGTCGTTGGCGATGACCAGGTCCGCATCCAGGCGGGCTGCCGCCTCCAGTGCAAGGTCCAGCGCGCCCGGTTCTTCCGGGTTGGGGAAACTTACGGTGGGGAAATCGGGGTCCGGATCGGCCTGTTCCGCCACCACGGTGACATCTGTGAAACCTGCCGCCGCCAGGACGTCGACGGCCGTCCCGCCGCCGACGCCGTGCAGGGGGGTCAGGACAATGCGCAGGTCCCGCGCGGGAAAGCGTTCCTGCATGGCGAGTGCCGCCGTCGCCCGTTCGTAGTCGGCAGCGAGCGAGCCGTCCAGGACGGTCCAGCCATCCGCCGCAAGCGTTATTGATCCCAGTGTTCCCACCGCGTCGATCCGCGCGGCAATCTCCGCATCGTAGGGCGCTACGATCTGGGCGCCGTCCCCATCCGCCGCCACGGCATGCCGCCCCAGGTACACCTTGTACCCGTTGTCCTGCGGCGGGTTGTGGCTTGCGGTGACCATGACGCCGCCGTCGCAGCCCAGGGCCCGGACGGCGTACGCCAGCACGGGAGTGGGCAGGGCGCCCGGGAGGAGGAAGGTTTCGATGCCTGCCGCAGTGAAGATGGCAGCCGTTTCTGACGCGAAGACATCCGAGTTGTGCCGGGCGTCATAGCCGACGACGGCGCGGGGCCGGGTACCGGGCGCGGCCTTTCCCACGGCGTCCCCCAGGAAGGCGGCGAGACCTGCGGCTGCGCGGCGCACCACTACCCGGTTCATCCGGTTGGGACCGGGACCCAAGGCAGCGCGCAGGCCGGCGGTGCCGAACTGCAGGGTACCGCGGAAGCTGTCTTCCAGTTCCTGCCGGGCTCCGGGATCACCGTCGTCCACCAGGCGGACCAGCTCAAGGAGGGCCTCCCGGGTTGCGGGGTCCGGGTCCTGGGCAGCCCATTCGCGGGCCTCGGCGAGCAGGCGAAGTTCAGCATCGGCAGTCGTCATGGGCATAACGCTATCGTCATTGCCGGTCCGCGCGCGGCAACCGGCGGCCGCGGCCGCTACAGCTTGGCGATGATGTCTGCCAGCAGCCGGGAGATCCGTGGTCCTGCAGCCTGTCCGGACTCGATGACCTCCTGGTGGCTCAGCGGTTGCGGGCTGATGCCGGCGGCAAGGTTGGTGACCAATGAGATGCCGAACACCTCCATTCCGGCGTGCCGCCCGGCGATGGCCTCCAGCGCCGTCGACATTCCGATCAGGTCGGCGCCGATCCGTTTGGCGTACTGCACTTCCGCGGGCGTCTCGTAGTGGGGGCCGGGGAACTGGGCGTACACGCCTTCGTCCAGGGTGGGATCGACTTCGCGGGCCAGCCCACGGATGCGCGGCGAATACAGGTCCGTAAGGTCCACGAACGTAGCGCCTTCCAAGGGGGAAGCGGCGGTGAGGTTGATGTGGTCACGGATCAGTACCGGGGTGCCGGGGGCCCAGGCCTCGTTGAGTCCGCCGCAGCCGTTGGTGAGGACCAGTGTGCTGCATCCGGCGGCTGCCGCGGTCCGGATGCCGTGCACCACGGCGCGGACGCCCTTGCCCTCGTAGTAGTGGGTCCGCGCGCCCAGGACCAGGGCGCGTTTGCCCTCCTTGGTCAGCACGGAGCGGATGGTGCCCACATGGCCTTCCACGGCAGGCGCGTGGAAGCCCGGAACTTCCTCTGCGGACAAGGTGGCGGTGGTCTCGCCGACCAGGTCGGCGGCTTCGCCCCAGCCGGAGCCCAGGACCAGGGCCGTGTCGTGGCGGTCCACGCCTGTCTCTTCGGCGATGTAGTCCGCGGCGGCGCGGGCGGCGGCGAACGGGTCCGTGTTCAGGAAGTCTGTTGTACTCACCAGTACAAGTTATCCTGCCGCCCCTGTTACCCCTGTCACGGCTGGCCCCGGGACGCCCTGTTTTCTTGGTGGTCAGGCGGTGGATGGGCGAGAATGGATGACTGTGACTACGCATCCAGATTTCAGTTCCCCCCGGATCGCAATCCTGGGAGGTGGTCCCGGCGGATACGAAGCCGCCATGGTGGCCGCCTCGCTCGGGGCGACGGTCACGATCATCGAACGCGCCGGGCTGGGCGGCTCCGCCGTGCTGACCGACGTAGTCCCTTCCAAGACCCTCATCGCCACGGCTGACCTCATGACCCGGGTGGCCGAGGCCGGAGAGCTGGGAGTGAAGTTCGACGTAGACGGCGGCGACTTCGTGCCGGTGATGCACGCCGACCTCAAGCACATCAATGACCGGCTCCTCAACCTGGCGCGCACCCAGTCCCAGGACATCCGTGACGGCCTGGAGAAGCGCGGCGTTCGCATCATCGCCGGCTCCGGCCGCCTCCTGGACCCCCACACCATCGAGGTCCTGACGGCCGATGGGACGGAGACAGTGGAGGCCGACACCATCCTGCTGGCCGTGGGCGCACACCCCCGGGAACTGGAGACGGCGCGCCCGGACGGGGAACGGATCCTGAACTGGACCCAGATCTACGACCTGGACGACCTGCCGGAGGAACTCATCGTGGTGGGCTCCGGCGTGACCGGGGCCGAATTCGCCTCCGCCTACAACGGCCTCGGCTCCAAAGTCACCCTCGTCTCCAGCCGCGACCGTGTGCTGCCCGGCTCGGATGTCGATGCCGCCGTGGTTTTGGAGGAAGTCTTCGAACGCCGCGGAGTCCGCGTCCTGTCCCGCTCCCGCGCACAGACGGTGGAACGCACGGACGACGGTGTGGTGGTCACGCTTTCTGACGGCACGAAGGTCACCGGCAGCCACTGCCTGCTGTGCCTGGGCTCCATCCCCAACACCGCAGGCATCGGCCTCGAAGAGGCCGGAGTGGCCGTCAGCGACAGCGGCCACATCAAGGTGGACGGCGTCTCACGCACCACCGCGCCCAACATCTACGCAGCCGGCGACTGCACCGGCGTCCTGCCGCTGGCCTCCGTGGCCGCCATGCAGGGCCGGATCGCCGTGGCCCACTTCATGGGGGACGGCGTCACCCCGCTCAAGCTCCACCAGGTGGCATCCAACATCTTCACCTCGCCCGAAATCGCGAACGTCGGAGTGTCCGAGGCCGAAATCGAGTCCGGTAAATACCAGGCCGACGTCATCAAGCTCTCGCTGAAAAGCAACGCCCGCGCCAAGATGCGCAACGCCAAGGACGGGTTCGTGAAAATCTTTGCGCGGAAGGGCTCCGGCACGGTGATCGGCGGTGTGGTGGTGGGGCCCAACGCCTCCGAGCTGATCTTCCCCATCTCCATTGCGGTCAAGCAGAAGCTGCACGTTGACGACGTTGCCAGCACCTTCACGGTATACCCGTCGCTGACCGGATCCATCTCCGAGGCTGCCCGCCGCCTGCACGTCCATATGTAAGGCCGTCCGCAGCGGCAGTGGGAGGGTGGACCCCTCCGGGATTGTCCACCCACGCCCCGGTACTTTCGACTCTGTGGCCCTTGGTGGCGCGGGCGTCACACTGATGCCATGACGGCTGCGCGGACCCTGGCACATGCGAACAAAGGCCCTGGCGTTGGGAAAGCGATGACGACGGCGGTGCTCGCCCTGCTCCTGGCCGCGTGCTCCCCGCCGGCAGGCCAAGGCGGCCCGGGTTCGACATCAGCACCGCCTCCCAGCGCGGGCGGAGCAGGCGGAACAGCGGGCAGATCCGGCACCGGCAGCCCGGCGTGCGACCTCATCACCCCCGGGATCGCGGCCAAGGTGGACCCCGGACTTGTGCCCGTGGGCCAGAACAGCCCGGCCCGGCCACCGGGAAGCAAGGCCTACCTGTGCAGCTATTCGGGCAAATCGCCGGAACGGGGCCTGACCGCCTTGTCCGTTGCCCTGGTTTCGCCCGCTTCCGACTCTGACATCGCCAAAGCGAAGGCAACGTCCGACTGTTCGCCGGTTACCGGCATTGGTGACTTCGCCTGCCTGCAGTGGACCGGATACTTCCGCGGCGAGGCCGGCGGCGCGTCAGCCAACGTGGTCCTGACCGCCGTCAGGGGCAGCGAAACCCTCGAAATGCCGTATGTCACGGGACCGCCGATGGATGGCGGCGCCGTCCCCGACGGCAATGCCATGGCGAAGGCGCTCGCCCAGGCTGCAGCGGACGCGGGCTGGGGCAACGGCAGCCAGCTCAACGTCCCTGCCGCTCCGCCGGTGGGTCCGCCTGCCACCACCAACAATGCCGTTTGCGCGCTCTTCAGTCCCGCCCAGGTCAAGCAGGCCTTCGGGGCGGCAACGGAACCGCAGATTCTTCCGGGCGAAGTCAGCTGCCGCTACACATTTGGCCAACTGGGGACACCCGGGCCCGACTCCATGATCTTCAGCGTCGAAGTCCTCAAGACCTCAGGTTCCCCACTCGGTGCCCCGGCCATGGGCGGCGAGCCGGTGGATGGCATCGGGGACAGTGCTGCGTTCTCCATGACCACCGAACCCGCAGGGCCCAAGGCACTTCGACCGGCCGGGGACGTGCCCATCACGATCCTGTCCGTGCAGGCGGTCAAGGGGCAGACCGTGGCGACATTCCTGGCGCAGGTCCTGATTTCCCCGGCCGGACCCACTGCAGAGCAGACGAAGGAGCAACTCATCTCGCTGGTACGGGGCGCGGCGTTCTAGTCAGGCTGCGGCCACTGCCTGGAAGTGCCGTTCGATGAGGCCCTTGATGTCCTCGTGGCATCCGCCGCAGCCGGTGCCGGCGCGGGTGGCCTTGGAGACGTCCGTGACCGTGGAGCAGCCGTCGGCCACCGCTGCCGTGATGGCAGCACCGCTCACCCCGGCGCACCGGCATACGGTACCGGCGGGGTCGGCGGAGGCTCCCGGCAGCTGGTCCGGCCCGTCGAGGCGCAGCAGCAGTGACCGGTCGGCCGGCAGCTCGGCGCCGCGTTCGAAGAGCCCCACCAGTTCAGCGGCGGTCCGCGGCACGCCCACGGCTACAAGGCCTTCGAGCACGCCTCCGCGCGTGGTCATCTTGACGTACCGGCCATGTTCCGGATCCGCCCATTGGGCCACCTGCAGGCGCGGCCTGCCCGCTGCCGCTCCCGCCGTGAGGGCTTCTTCGTCCCAGGGGTCCGCCGAGTTGTCGCCGGCCACGGCCATGGTCATTCCGCGTGCCTTGAGTACCACGACGCCGGGCTGTTCCGCGGGCAGCGCGGGCAAAAGTTCCGCCCCCGCAGCTGAGCCCTCCGCAAGGAGGGTGAGATATTCGGCCAGCCATTCGGCCTGCCGCCATCCCGGGCCCACAAGCCCGGACGGCCCCTTGCTGTTGCGGCATTCGGCGCAGCCCGGATCCGGGCAGCGGACTTCGGCGCAGTCTCCGATGGCGAAGATGTGCGGTTCGTGGTGCGCCCGCAGCCGGTGGTCCACCAAAATCCCGGTGCCGGTGGACAGGCCGCAGCCCTCGGCCAGCTCTGTCCGGGGACGCACGCCGCACGAGATGACCAGGAGGTCGCCGTCAATCGCGGAGCCGTCGTCGAGCAGCAAGGCCGAGAAGCCGCCGTCGGGCGCGTTGTGCTCAACCCCGGTGGAGCGGGCGTTGCCCGCCACCCGGACGCCGCACCGGCGAAGCCCGGCGGCCAGGACCGCCCCGCCGCCCCGGTCGATGCTGCGGCCCAGCGGATGCGGCCCGTTGTGGACCACGGTGACGGTGGCGCCTTCTTCGGCTGCCGCCAGCGCGGTTTCCAGGCCCAGGACGCCGCCGCCCAGTACCACCACCCGCTTGCCGCCGTCCACCGCCTCCCGGAGTACGGCGGCGTCGCGGAGGTCGCGCAGTGCCGTGACCCCGGCGGGCAGGACGGGGGAGGACGGGTCCGGATTGATGCCAGTGAGGTTGGGGATCACCGGCCGGGACCCGGTGGCAACCACCAAGCGGTCGTAGTGGACCGTCGCACCGTCCGAGAGCAGGACCTGCTGCCGCGCCCTGTCGACGCGCCTGGCCCGGAGTCCCAGGCGGACGTCCACTCCCTGGGCAGCCAGATCTGCGGCATCGGCAAGGGCCAATGCGTCCGCGGTGGTCCGGCCGACGCCGAGGTCGGCGACCAGGACCCTGTTGTACGCAGCTTCAGCCTCCGCGCCCACCACGGTGAGCCGGACGTGGCCTCCGCGGACTGCTGGCAGGAGTTCGTCCACCAGCCTGGCGGCCACCGGGCCGAATCCCACGATGACAATCTGCTCGCTCATGAGGCCTCCGTCGTTTGCAGTTGGCGGGCGGAACCGGGCGCAGGCACCGGCCGCACCCATACCGTGTTGAATTTGAATTCGGGCATCCCGGAGACGGGGTCCGTGGCGGCTTCGGTCAGCCGGTTGGCGCTTTCGGAGCCGGGGAAGTGGAAGGGCAGGAAGACCGTCTCGGGGCGGATGGTCGTACTGAGTTCGGCCCGGCACAGCACTTCGCCGCGCCCGTTGGAGACGGACACCAGTGATCCGTCCGTGATGCCCAGGGCCTCTGCGGCCGCCGGGTGGAGCTGGGCCCTGGCCTCGGGCTGGGCGGCGACGAGCTCGGCGACCCGGCGGGTCTGGGCGCCGGACTGGTAATGCTCCAGGAGCCGGCCGGTGATGAGGGTCATGGGTGTGCCGGCGGGGTCCGTTGCCAGTCCTTCGGGAGTACGACGGCGGCGCGGCGCCACCGGGACCAGGACCGCCTTGCCGTCGGGGTGGGCAAAGCCGTCCCGGAACAGTCGCGGGGTTCCGGTGCTGCCTGCCGGGTAGGGCCAGTAGGCCGCTTCGCCCCGGTCCAGCATGGCGTAGTCGATGCCGGAGTAGTCGGCCAGTCCGCCGGCGGAGGCGAGCCGCAGTTCCTCGAAGACCGTTTCGGGATCCTCGCTGTAGGTGGAGGGTGCGTCCAGCCGCTCCGCGAGCCGGGCCATGATCCACAGTTCGCTGCGGGCACCGGCGGGAGGGGAGATGGCGCGGCGGCGGCGGAGGACGCGTCCCTCCAGGTTGGTCAGGGTGCCGTCCTCTTCGGCCCACTGGAGGACGGGAAGGATGAGGTCCGCCTCCGCGGCGGTTTCGGACAGGAAGAAGTCGCAGACCACCAGGAAGTCCAGGCTCCGCAGTCCCTGGATCACGGCGTTGGCGTCAGGTGCTGCCACCGCGATGTTGGAGGCGTGGACGAAAAGGCACCGGACGCCGTCGGGCTTTCCGAGTGACTGCAGCAGCTGCACGGCGGGCAGGCCCGGGCCGGGGATCATGTCTTCGGGAACGCCCCAGACGGCGGCGACGTGCGCGCGGGCTGCGGGGTCCGTGATTTTGCGGTACCCGGGCAGCTGGTCCGCCTTTTGGCCGTGTTCACGGCCGCCTTGGCCGTTGCCCTGGCCCGTGAGGGTGCCGTACCCGCTGCGGGCCGAGCCGGGCAGGCCCAGCAGGAGGCTGAGGTTGATGGCGGCAGTGGCGGTGTCGGTTCCGTCCACGTGCTGTTCCACGCCCCGGCCGGTGAGGATGTAGCTGCCGCCGTTGCGGGCGCCGGCCGCGAGTATCCGGGCGGTGTCGCGGATCAGCTCCGCGGGGACACCGGTGATGGACTGGACGCGTTCGGGCCAGAAGGCGTTCACGCTGCGGACCACGGCGTTGTAGCCCGAGGTGCGCTCCTGGATAAAGGCGGCGTCCGCCAGGTTTTCGTGGATGACCACGTGGGAAAGGCCCAGCAGGAGGGTGAGGTCGGTGCCCGGGAGGGGCTGAAGGTGGAGCCCGCCGCCGTCGGCCGTGAAGGCTGCCGTGGCGGACCGGCGCGGATCCACCACGATCAGTCCGCCGGCGTCACGGGCGCCCTTGAGGTGCTGCACGAACGGCGGCATGGTTTCGGCAACGTTTGATCCGAGCATCAGGATGGCGCTGGCCGTATCCAGGGCCTCGAGCGGGAAGGGCAGGCCGCGGTCCACGCCGAAGGCGCGCATGCCTGCGGCGGCTGCGGAGGACATGCAGAACCTGCCGTTGTAGTCGATGCGGGAAGTTCCCAGGGCCAGCCGGGCGAACTTGCCCAGCTGGTAGGCCTTCTCGTTGGTGAGGCCGCCGCCGCCGAAAACGCCGACGGCGTCCGCGCCGTGGCGGGCCTGAGTGTCCTTCACGGCTCTGGCAGCCAGATCCAGGGCCTGGTCCCAGCCGATGGGCCGGTGCACGCCGTCGGCGCCCTTCAGCAGGGGGTCGGTGATCCGGCCCGCGTGGTTCAGGAGGGAAGCCGAGGTCCAGCCCTTCCGGCACAGGCCGCCTCGGTTC
Source organism: Pseudarthrobacter enclensis (assembly GCF_030811655.1). GTDB lineage: Bacteria > Actinomycetota > Actinomycetes > Actinomycetales > Micrococcaceae > Arthrobacter > Arthrobacter enclensis_A. Next base: position 135,958 of record NZ_JAUSRE010000001.1, read on the forward strand.
GTGGGAAAGTCCCGGCCCTGGACCTCAACCTGCGCTCCCGGGACGGCTGCTGCTGCCGGGCTGGTTCCAGGAAGTACAGGCGCGGGGCCCGGCCCCGGCTGTGAAGCCGGGGCCAGGTCCGCGCGGGGAGTGAGCGTCATGGCGCACTGCAGCGCGCAATATGGGCAGTGCGTGTCGGCGCTTTTGGGCATGTTAGACGTGTCCCATCGCGTTCCGGCCGGCCTTGCGGATGTAGCAGGTCCAGCAGACCAGCAGCATCAGGATGTAGGCGCCGACGAATCCGTAGAAGGCCGGGGTGTAGGAGCCGCTTGCGGTGCTGGAGGCATTCAGGACCTGGGGAATCACGAAGCCGCCGTATGCACCGATCGCGGAGATCAGGCCGAGCGCCGAGGACGCCAGGCGCTGGGTGGCCACGGAATCTGCGCCCTTCCGTGCGGCCCGGCTGGACGTGGCGAAGATGACCGGGATCATCCGGTATGTTGCGCCGTTGCCGAATCCGCTGGCGGTGAAGAGCATCAGGAAGAGGACCAGGAAGAGCGGAAAGTTCTTCAACGGCAGGGTCCAGATCATGGTCAGTGTGATCACGGCCATGGCCCCGAATGCGGAGACTGTCATCCTGGCCCCGCCCATGCGGTCCGCCATGCGGCCGCCGTACGGGCGTGCCAGGGAGCCCACCAGCGGGCCGAGGAATGCCAGGGACAATGCCACGGTCCCCACAGAGATGGAGGAGAACGCGGGGAAGTAGTCCTTGATCAGCTTGGGGAAGACCCCCGCGAAGCCAATGAACGAGCCAAAGGTGCCGATGTACAGCAGCGCCATGATCCACAGGTGCGGCTCCTTGAGCGCCGCCACTGAGCCGGCCACGTCCCCCTTGGCGCTCGTGAGGTTGTTCATGTACTTGAAGGCGCCGAACGCGGCAATCAGGATGAATGGAACCCACATCCATCCGGCCATGGGAAGGTTCACCGTACCGGCGGCCAGCAGGGTGACCACTATGGGAACGGCAAGCTGCGCGACGGCTGCGCCCAGGTTACCCCCGGCGGCGTTCAGTCCCAGCGCCCAGCCCTTCTCCCTGGCCGGGTAGAAGAAGGTGATGTTGGCCATCGAGCTGGCAAAGTTGCCGCCGCCGAAGCCCGCCAGGGCTGCCACCAGGAGCATTACGCCGAACGGCGTCCCGGGGTTGGAGACGCAGAGGGCCAGCCCGGTGGAAGGGATCAGGAGCAGCAGGGCGGAGACGACCGTCCAGTTGCGGCCGCCGAAGCGGGGAACCATGAAGGTGTAGGGGATGCGGAGCGTTGCCCCCACCAAGCTGGGCATGGAGATGAGCCAGAAGATTTCGGAGGTGGAGAACGTAAAACCGGCGGCCGGCAGCTGGACCACCACAATGGACCAGAGCTGCCACACCACGAAGCCGAGGAACTCGGCGAAGATGGACCAGTTCAGGTTCCGCCGTGCGATGGCGCGGCCGGCCGACTCCCACTGTTCCTTGTTCTCGGCGTCCCAGTTGGCAATCCATCGGCCGGGGCGGAACTCAAGGACAGGGGTGTCTGTGGTGCGGGCGGGGCCGGGCTGCACGGCGGCCTCGACGGTGCGGTCAACAGTCACGGGTTACCTCCTTCAAGGGGATGATGTTCCTCCCAAGGTAGGGACGGCGCGTTTCGCGGACCGTCGATGTTTGTTAACGAGCTGTGACTTTTGCCTATCCGCCCACTGCCGGCCGCGTGAGGCCACCCTCACGGACCAGAAAATGAGACACGCAACACAGGTCCGGATAGTGGACGTTTCGTCCATTGACTGGACGTGGCGAAGTAAGATCGAACTCTAACTACTCGCGCCGGGAGGCAGGCTTCCCCTGTGCCCGGCCGGTCTCACGAAAGCGTTTACCTATGTCATCCACCGATACCACCGCGCTGCCTGGTGCACAGCAGCCGGTGAATTCCCGCGGCCGGGTCATCGTGGCCAGCCTGATCGGCACCACAGTGGAGTTCTACGACTTCTACGTCTACGCCACAGCCGCAGTGCTCGTCTTCCCGAAGCTCTTCTTCCCCAGCGCCAACGAAACCACGCAGCTGCTGAGCTCGTTTGCCGTCTTCGGCGTGGCCTTCATCGCCCGCCCCCTCGGCTCCATCGTCTTCGGGCACTTCGGCGACAAGTTCGGCCGCAAGGGCACGCTGGTGGCGTCGCTGCTGACCATGGGTATAGCAACATTCCTGATCGGCTGCCTGCCCACGGCGCTGGTGCCGGGCTGGGAGTTCTGGGCCCCGGCGCTGCTGGTGGTCCTGCGCTTCGCCCAGGGCCTGGCGCTCGGCGGTGAATGGAGCGGCGCCGCGCTGCTGGCCACGGAGAACGCCCCGGCCAACAAGCGCGCCATCTACGGCACCTTCCCCCAGCTGGGTGCCCCGATCGGCTTCATCATCGCCAACGTCATCTTCCTTGTGGCCAGCTACACCCTGACGCCCGAGGCCTTCGCGGCATGGGGCTGGCGCGTGCCGTTCCTGCTTAGCGCCGTCATGGTCATCCTGGGGCTCTACGTCCGGCTCAAACTGATCGAAACGCCCGCCTTCACCAAGGTGGTGGAATCCAACGAGGTGGCAAAGCTTCCGCTGGGCCGCGTCTTCAGGACCAGCTGGCGCCAGCTGATCCTGGGCACCTTCATCATGCTGGCCACCTATGTGCTCTTCTACCTGATGACCACGTTCACGCTGACCTACGGCACCAAGCCCACCCTGGAAGGCGCCAAGGCGGCAGCCGAAAAGGCAGGGAAGCCCATGTCCGAGGCCGCTGCTGCCGCGTTCGTTCCCGGCCTGGGCTACAGCCGCAACGACTTCCTCTGGATGCTGATCGCCGGCGTCGTCTTCTTCGGCATCTTCACCCTGGTCTCCGGGCCCCTGGCCGAGAAATACGGCCGCCGCAAGATGCTGATCGCTGTCACCGCCGGCATCTTCGTCTTCGGCCTGCTGTTTGTCCCGCTGTTCAGCGGCGGCTTCGTGGGCACGATGGGCCTGCTGATCCTCGGGTTCTCGCTCATGGGCCTCACTTTCGGGCCCATGGGAGCGCTGCTGCCGGAACTGTTCCCCACGAACGTCCGCTACACCGGTTCGGCCATCAGCTACAACTTCTCCAGCATCCTGGGTGCCGCGGTGGCCCCGTTCATCGCCGTGGCCCTGTGGGAGCAGGCAAAGGGAAGCCCCTTCCTGGTGGGTGTCTACCTGACCGCCATGGCGGTGCTGACCCTGATCGCGCTGTTCCTCACCCGCGAAACCCGCGACGTCGACTACGAGAACAACGTGGCCTGACACCCCTGGAAAATGCCCGGCGGACCCTGGTGGTCTGCCGGGCATTCTCTTGCCCAGCGGGGTACAGCGATCAGCGGGAGTAGCGGGCCACGAAGTTCTTCAGCACCGTCATCGGTTCGGTGACCGTGAATCTGCGGGCGTTGGCCATCAGTTCCTCGGCGGACTCGGGCGGAAAGTACCCGGCGTGCCGGTAGATGTCGATGCGCGTCACCAGGCCGTCAGTGTCCAGCTCCGGGTGGAACTGGGTGGCGTACAGGTTTGTCCTGATGCGGAACATGTGGACGGGGCAGGTGGCGGAGCTGGCCAGCAGCACCGCGTGCCTGGGCAGCAACCTCACGGCCTCCTTGTGTCCGGTCAACGCCGTGAAGGCCTGTGGCATCCCCTGCAGGATGGGGTCCTGCAGTCCTTCTTCGGTCAGTTCCACCTCCACCGCGCCCAGCGGCTCGCCATAGGTGCGGTCAATTACGGCGCCCTGGTGGCTGCCGAGCGTGCCCACCCCGTAGCAGGCCCCCAGGAACGGGAAGTCGAGGGCAACCAGCTGGTCCAGGAGGGCGGACAACTCGCGTTCCACCCGGTGCTGGACCGGGCTCTTATGCTCCGGCGGGTCGCTGGAGGTGAACGGGCTGCCCCCCACGATCACGCCGGAGTACCGTGACAGGTCCAGGGCCGGCAGGGGCGCGGCTTCGAGCCGGACCCGGTGCAGCTCCCGCTCGTCCAGTCCGCCATACCTCAGGTACGCGGCGTACTCGTCCTCGGCGGCGGCATCCTCCGCCCGGGAGGCCAGGAGCAGGAAAGGCAGCATGAGCTAAGTCTGCCTCCTGGCGCAGCTGCCCGCCAGCACGCGGCAGGCGGGCCCGGAGCCAGGCGGCAGGGAACGGTCTAGGCAGGCGGCTGCATCAGCGACCGGCGGGACTGTGGCCGGGCCGCCGGGTCCGCGTGGCGGTGCACCAGCTTCCAGTAGCCTTCCTCGCGCCGGAAGATGCTGGTCACGCGGAGCGCGAACTCCTCGGTGGCAGCCGCCTGGTCCAGCCGTGCCCGGAAGTGTTCGGTCTCCACCAGGTAGGCGGTGTCACGGGCGGTGTAGGAGACCACGGTATCGAAGCCCAGCATTTCGCCGTCCCGGAACTGCCGGGCGGCCTGGTCCAGCCGGGCTTCCACCTGCGCCCAGCCGCGGGCAATGCCGCCGAACGGATTGGCAAGGGTGACGTCATCGAGCCTTGAGTACAGGTCCTTGATGGGTGCCGGGTTGCCCCGGGTGATCTCGGGGACCGCCTGGTGGTAGCGGTCCACTTCTTCCTGGAAGCTTGGTGCGAGCATGGCTGGGCGGCCGCTTTCTAGTCTTCGATGGTGGCGATGATGGCGCCTGCGGACACCGTTTCGCCCGCGGTTGCTGTCAGTCCGGTGATGGTGCCGGAACGGTGTGCGGTGAGTGGCTGCTCCATCTTCATGGCTTCCAGGACAACTACAAGGTCACCTTCGGTCACCACATCGCCGTGGGAAACGGCCACCTTCACGATGGTTCCCTGCATGGGGGAGGTGAGTGCGTTGCCGGTGGCGGCGGCGGGGCCGGCCGAACGGGAGCGCTTCTTGGACTTGGCCGGCTTGCCGGCGGCTGCGGCGCCGGGCGTGCCCAGGGACGCGGGGAGAACCACTTCAAGGCGCTTGCCGCCCACTTCAACCACCACGCGCTGGCGGTCCCCGGCCGTACCGTCGGCATCTGCGGTGCCCTCCGGAGTCCACGCGGGAAGGTTGTTGGTGAATTCGGTTTCGATCCAGCGGGTGTGGACCTTGAACGGGCCTTCGGCGGGCGCGAACGCGGGGTCGGAGACCACTGCGAGGTCGAACGGGATGACGGTGGGGATGCCCTCCACCACCATTTCCTCGAGTGCGCGGCGCGCGCGCTGCAGGGCCTGCGGCCGGCTGGCGCCGGTGATGATGAGCTTGGAGAGCATGGAGTCGAAGTTCCCGCTGATCACGTCGCCCTGCTCCACGCCGGAGTCCACGCGCACGCCGGGGCCTGTGGGGTTCTTCAGGACGCGGAGCGTGCCGGGGGCGGGCAGGAAGTTCCGGCCCGGGTCCTCGCCGGTGATACGGAATTCGATGGAGTGCCCGCGCACTTCGGGGTCGCCGTAGCCCAGTTCCTCGCCGCGTGCCAGCCGGAACTGTTCGCGGACCAGGTCGATGCCGGTGACTTCCTCGGAGACACAGTGCTCCACCTGCAGGCGGGTGTTGACCTCAAGGAAGGAGATGGTCCCGTCCTGGCCCACCAGGAATTCGCAGGTACCGGCACCGAGGTAGCCGGCCTCCTTCAGGATGGCCTTGGAGGATTCGTACAGCCGGCGGTTCTGGTCCTCGGTGAGGAAAGGTGCCGGGGCCTCCTCCACGAGCTTCTGGTTGCGCCGCTGGAGCGAGCAGTCACGGGTGGACACCACCACCACGTTGCCGTGGGCGTCTGCCAGGCATTGGGTTTCCACGTGGCGCGGGGCGTCCAGGAAGCGTTCGATGAAGCATTCGCCGCGGCCGAAGGCGGCAGTGGCCTCACGCACGGCCGATTCGTAAAGCTCCGGGATCTCTTCCCGGGTGCGGGCCACCTTGATGCCGCGCCCGCCGCCGCCGAAGGCGGCCTTGATGGCCACCGGAAGCCCGTACTGGTCGACGAAATCCAGGACCTCGCCGGCGGATTCGACGGGGTCGGCGGTGCCGGGCACCAGCGGAGCGCCCACCTTTTCCGCGATGTGCCGGGCCTGGACCTTGTCGCCCAGGGCGGAGATAGCTTCGGGGGAGGGGCCGATCCAGGTGATCCCGGCCTCGATCACGCGGGCGGCGAACTCGGCGTTCTCGGCGAGGAAGCCGTAGCCGGGGTGGATGGCGTCGGCGCCGGACTGGCGCGCGGCGTCGATGATCTTGTCCATGACCAGGTAGGACTCGGCGGCGGTGGTGCCGCCCAGGGCGTACGCCTCGTCAGCGAGCCGGACGTGCAGTGCGTCACGGTCCGGGTCTGCATAGACAGCCACGGAGGCAAGGCCCTCATCCCGGGCCGCCCGGATGATCCGCACGGCGATTTCGCCGCGGTTGGCGATCAGCACCTTTGTGAGGCTCGGCTGCGTGGTTCCTGCGGAATGCTCCAAATTTGCTGACAAGGCGTCTCCTTCTTTCCTTCAGGGAGCCTAGCGCGGTTTTGAGGGTTCCGCCGATATTACTTGCGGAATCCGCGTGTAAAGCGGCCCTCCTTTGTAGGGAAGCTACAAGGAGGGCCGTAAATGAAGTGCTTTACCGCGGCGGCCAGAGGTCCGTGATGCGCACGCTGGCGGCAGCGAGCAGGCCCCTGAGTGTGGAGACGGAAAGACCGACGACGGCGTGTGGGTCGCCGTCGACCTTCCGGATGAAGGCCCCGCCGAGGCCGTCGATGGTGAAGGAGCCCGCGCAGTGCAGCGGCTCACCCGTGGCGATGTAGGCGTCGATCTCTTCGGGATCCATGTCCTGGAAGGAAACCTCGGCGGAGGCCACCGCCCCCAGCGTGGCGCCCGAGCCGCGGCCGGCGCCGCCGTCGTCGTCCGTGTCCCTGCAGTCCACCAGCCAGTGCCCTGTGTGCAGCACCCCGGCGCTGCCGCTCATCCGGAGCATGCGTTCGCGGGCCACCTCGGCGGTGTACGGCTTGCCATGCGCCTCGCCGTCGAACTCGAAGACGGAGTCGCAGCCCAGCACCAGGGCGCCTTCCGCTTCCGGCAACGACGCAACGGCCTCCGCCTTGGCCCTGGCCAGCAGCAGCGCGGTGTCGTGCGGGTCGGTGACGCCGTACTTCGCCTGGACGGCTTCCTCGTCGACGTCGGACACCAGCACGGTGTGCCGGATGCCGGCTTCCGCCAGGAGCTTGGTGCGGGCGGGGGACTGGGAGGCGAGAATCAGATGCAGCACGGCTTCAGCCTAGTGGACCAGCTCGCCCGGAGCGGTTGCGGCCTGGCCGCGGTTGAGCTTGGCGCCCTCCACGTCCACGTCCGGCAGGAACCGGTCCAGCCACCGCGGCAGCCACCACGACTTGGCGCCCAGCAGGTACATCACGGCGGGCACGATGGTCATGCGGACCACGAACGCGTCGAACAGCACGCCGAAGGCCATCGCAAAGCCCAGCGGCCGGACCATGGTGAGGTGGCTGAAGATGAAGCCGGAGAACACGCTGACCATGATGATCGCGGCTGCGGTGACCACGGCGGCTGCGTGCCGGAATCCCACCCGCACAGCTTCCTTGGCCTGCGAACCGTGCATGTAGGCCTCGCGCATGCCCGACGCAATGAACACCTGGTAGTCCATGGCCAGCCCGAACAGCACGCCGATCAGGATGATCGGAAGGAAGCTCAGCACCGCCCCTGGGTTGGCCACGTCGAAGACGTTCCCCAGCCAGCCCCACTGGTAGACGGCAACCACAGCGCCGAAGGCGGCGGACAGGGACAGCAGGAATCCGCCCGTGGCCAGCAGCGGGACCACGATGGAACGGAACACGAGCAGCAGCAGGATCAGGGAAAGTCCGACGACGATCGCCAGGTAGGGCGGCAGGGCGTCGCCCAGCTTGGTGGAGACGTCCACGTTGCCGGCGGTCTGCCCGGTCAGGCCCATGGTGACGTCATAGTCGGCCTTGATTTCACCGTTGAGGCCACGCAGTTCGGAGACCACCTTGACGGTGCTGGCGCTGGCCGGGCCCTCCTTGGGGATGACCTGGAAGACGGCGGTGCGGCGGTCTTCGCTAAGGGCAACCGGGACGGCGGCCACGACGTTATCCACGGCACGGAGCTTGTCCGCAATGTCGTACTGCAGTTTCTGCGCCTGGGCCGAGTCCAGGCCCGCGGGGAACTCGCCGACGGCCACGATGGGACCGGTGACGCCTTCGCCGAAGCTGCGGGCGGTGAGGTCGTACGCCTGGTATGCCTCGGACTCCACCGGTTCCGAGCCGCCGTCGGGCAGGGCGAGCTGCAGCTGGGTGGCCGGCAGGGCCAGGGTTCCGAGGAGGAGGACACCTGCAACGAGGGCCACCCAGGGGTGCCTGGTGACCAGGCCGCCCCAGCCCCGGGTGCTGCGTTCCCGGTCAACGGCAAGGTCCGCGGCCTCGTGGTCCGGTTGGGCGTTGTGCGCGTCAGCCTTGGCCCAGGCACGTTTGGAGATGATGCGGCGCCCGATGAGGGACAGCATGGCGGGGGTCAGGGTGATGGCGACAAGGACTGCCACCGCCACTGTTCCCGCCGCAGCGAGACCCATGACCGTGAGGAACGGAAGGCCAGGAACCACCAGGGCGGCCAGGGCGATGATCACGGTGAGGCCCGCGAAGACCACGGCGTTGCCGGACGTGCCGTTGGCCCTGGCCACGGACTCTTCGGGGTCCATGCCGGCCAGGAGCTGGGTCCGGTGCCGGTTGACGATGAACAACGAGTAGTCGATGCCCACGGCAAGGCCGAGCATGAGGGCCAGCATGGGGGAAATGGAGCTCATGTCGAACAGGCCGGAGAGTGCGAAGGTGATGCCCACTCCCACGCCGACGCCCATGATGGCCATGAGCAGCGGCAGTCCTGCCGCCACCAGGGTCCCCAGCATGAGGATGAGCACCAGGGCTGCTACGGCGATGCCAACGATCTCGGCGGTGCCGAACAGGGCGGAGATGTCCTCGGTGATTTCCTTGCTGGCCAGTGCCGTGACACCTGCCGAGGAGGTTTCATGGGCGATCTCCTGCACCTGCTTGCGAACGGAAGGAGCCAGGCCGTTGATGGAGGTGTTGAACTGCACCTGCGCCACGGCTGCCTTGTTGTCTTCTGAAACGAAGCGGATGGCTGATGCTGCCTGGGCCTGGCGTTTGCCAAGTTCCAGCTTGGCCTTATTCGCCTCCAGTTCCTTGGCGCCGGCGTCGAGCTTTGCCTGGCCCTGTGCCAGGGCTGCCTTCTGCTGGCCCAGCTGGGCCTCGATCACCGCGGCCGGGGCGCCGGCAGCGGTGAGCTGCTGCTCGGCGGCCGCCAGCTGGGCGTTGCCGGCTTCCAGCTGGGCGCGGGAGGCGTCCAGCTGGGCCTGGCCCGCGGCCAGCTGCTGTTCGCCATCGGTGATGGCCTTGCCTGCCTGGTCCACCTGGGCCTGGGTGGCGAACGGATCCACTGTGCCGCGGACGTCCGGGAGGGTCTGGAGTTTTTTGAGTGCGTCCGTCACGGCCGCCCGGCTCTGGGCCGTGAAACCGCCGTCGGGCGCTTCAAAGACGATGGTGGCGCTGCCGCCGGAGGCGGAGGGCAGCTCCTGCTTGAGCTTGTCCGCGATCCGCTGCGTTTCGGTGCCCGGAATCTGGAAGTTGTTGGAGAGGGTGCCGTGGAAGGCTGCGGCCGAGCCGCCCACGGCCACCAGCACGGCAAGCCACAGTGAGATGACAAGCCAGCGCCGGCGGTAGGAGAACTTGCCGAGGCGGTAGAGGAGGAGTGCCATGCGGAATACCGATCTGGTCAGGAGGAGCGGGACGTGGATGGTGCAGGGGTGGTGAAGCCGGTGCCCAGCAGGGCCATGGCGTCGATAAGCAGTTGCCGTAGCTCGGCCAGGGAAGCGGGCGAAAGGTCCGGGCCGCGGCGGTTGAACCAGACCTCCATGGCGGCCTTTCCGCAGGAGATGACGGAGCCGGCCAGGGCGTGGACGTACAGCTCATCCGCCTCGCTGGGGGTTCCGGCCAGGCGCTCGCGGGCAACCATGAACACCTGCGCGCGGCAGTGATCCCAGGCCTCGAGTTCGGGGTGGGCCATGAGGGGGCTCTGCTGGGTCAGCGAGAACAGTTCAGCGAGCGGTGCCACGGCCTTGGGATCGGCGAGGGCCACGAGGGCGGCCCGGGCTGATTCGAGCAAAGGTTCGTCCGCCGGCCTGAGGCGCAGCTGCTGGATGGCGTTGTCCAGGAATCCATGGACGATTGAGGCCAGGGCCGCGTCGGTGCTGCCGAAGTAATTAAAGAACGTGCGGCGGGAAATGCCCGCTGCCTCGGCAATGTCCTCCACCGTGAAGTTGCCCGGGCCCTTGCCGCGCAGGAGGGCCAGGGCGGCATCAGTGATGGCCTGCCGGGTGGCGGCCTTGTTCAGCTCCCGCCGGGAAGGCGCGGGGCCGGCATCAGCAGGAGAATCGAGTGTGCTCACGCGCTTACACTATGTGCAAGTTTGCACTCTATGCAACCTGCATTCACAGGTGAACGAAAGGTTCACAACAGCCTTTCCTGAACATCGGCGGAGAAGCTTGTTATGTCTCGCCAAGAGGCACAACACGAGCAGCCGTCCCCAAGGCGGCGAATCAGGAGACAAAAGATGACACGCACGAAGAAGATGACCCTGGGTTTGTCAGCCGCCGCGCTGGCGCTTGGTGCCGGAATCGGCGTTGCCGGCATGGCCTCGGCCACCACCACAACGCCCACGCCGAGTGCGAGCTCGAGCGCTTCAGCCGACGGAAGCACCGGAACCGGCCAGGAGCACATGGGCAGGCACGGCGCCCGCGGCGGCCAGGGCATGGAGCAGGCGTCGGCGCTGGCAGCGAAGCTCGGCGTGGACGAGGCCAAGGTTGCCGACGCCCTGAAGTCCTTCCGTGACGCCAACAAGCCCACCACTCCGCCCGCTGAGGGCCAGAAGCCGGACCCCGCCGCCCGTGAAGCGGCCCTGGCTAAATCGCTTGCCCAGTCGCTGGGTATTGATGAAGCCAAGGTAACGGCAGCCCTGCAGGAGATCCGCAGCGAGGAGCAGGCTGAGCGGGCAGCAGCACTGAAGACGCGCCTGGACAAGGCCGTCACCGACGGAAAGCTGACGCAGGCGGAGGCCGACGCCGTGACCAAGGCCGTCCAGAACGGCGTTATCGGGGGCGGCGGCCGCTAACCAGGCAGCTGGCGTCTGCGGTGTAGCCGCCGGCCGTCCTTAACAAAGAACGTCCCCGGGGAAGACTTCCCGGGGACGTTCTTTTGGTTATTTGGGAGTTACGCCTTTGCATCCTGCAGTTCGCGGGGTGCGGTGTCGGCTGTGGTGCCGTCGGTGGCGTTTTCGCCGATCACAGCTTCCTCCTCGACGAAGGGGGTGCCGTTGCGGGGGGCGTTGTACAGCGACTCGTCCAGGATGCCCTGGCGCTTGGCCACGATGGTGGGGACAAGTGCCTGGCCCGCAACGTTCACTGCGGTGCGGCCCATGTCCAGGATCGGATCAATGGCCAGCAGGAGTCCGACGCCGGCCAGCGGCAATCCCAGCGTGGAGAGCGTCAGGGTGAGCATCACCACGGCGCCGGTGGTGCCGGCGGTTGCCGCGGAACCGAGGACGGAGACCAGCGCGATCAGCAGGTACTGGCTGAAGTCCAGGTGGATGCCGAAGAACTGGGCCACGAAGATTGCCGAGACTGCGGGGTAGATGGCTGCGCAGCCGTCCATCTTGGTGGTGGCGCCCAGGGGCACGGCGAAGGAGGCGTAGGCGCGGGGGACGCCCAGGCTGCGCTCGGTGACGCGCTGGGTCAGCGGCAGCGTTCCCACGGAGGAGCGGGATACGAAGGCGAGCTGGACGGCAGGCCAAACGCCGGAGAAGTACTGCTTGATGGACAGGCCATGGCTGCGGACCAGGACGGGGTAGACCAAGAACAGCACCAGGGCCAGGCCGGCGTAGATGGCCACGGTGAACTTGCCAAGCGAGCCGATGGTGTCCCAGCCGTAGACGGCGACGGCGTTGCCGATCAGGCCGATGGTGCCCAGCGGTGCGATGCGGATGATCCACCAGAGGACCTTCTGGATCACAGCGAGGGCTGAGGCGTTAAGGTTCAGGAAGGGCTCCGCGGCCTTGCCGACCTTGAGTGCGGCGACGCCCACTGCGATGGCGATGACCAGAATCTGCAGGACGTTGAAGCTGATGGAGGTGGTGACGGCGCCGGCGTCGCCGACGGTGGAGCTTGCACCCAGGCCGAGGAAGTTCTTGGGGAAGAGGCCCACGAGGAATGCCCACCAGTCACCGGACTTGCCGGTGTACTTGGCGTCCCCGGTGATGCCGGTGTTGGCGCCGGGCTGCAGCAGCACGCCCAGGCCCATGCCGATCAGCACGGCGATCAGGGAAGTGATGGCGAACCACAGCAGCGTGTTCCAGGCCAGCCTGGCGGCGTTGGATACCTGGCGCAGGTTGGAGATCGAGCTGACCACGGCGGTGAAGATCAACGGCACGACCGCGGTCTGCAGCAAAGACACGTAGCTGGAACCAATGGTCTGCAGCGTGGCGCCGAGCGCGTTGGGGTTCGCCTTGGTGCTGCCGGTGTACTTCGCCAGCAGGCCGAGGCCAAGGCCCACGATGAGGGCGGCGATGATCTGGAAGCCGAAGGAGCCCGCCCACTTGGGCAGCTGGAATCCGGTCTTCCCTGCGGGGGACGGGGTGCTTGTCTGAGTGCTCACCAGAACAAGCTAGACCTCCGCTCAATACCACGTCGAAAGAATATTGAGAAATATTACGCGCCAGCAGTTGACGGAGAGATAGGAAAACCCCGGTAACACAAGGCACACAGCGGCTTGTGTTACTTATTCCCGGCATTGGTGTGCTTAATGTCTCTCCGCGCCGGGGGTGATGGCCGCGCTGTCCGGGCTATCCCAACAGCGCCCGGCGGAGGGTGTCCAGCCCAACGGAGCCGATGTTGAGGGCCTTCGTGTGGAACTCCTTGAGGTCGAATCCGGGCCTGGTTTCGAGTTCGGCGCGGATCTGTTCCCAGAGCCGCTGCCCCACCTTGTAGGAGGGCGCCTGTCCTGGCCAGCCAAGGTAGCGGGTGAATTCGAAGTTGAGCTGGCCTTCGCTGATGGGGAGGTTTTCCTTGAGGAAGGCATAGCCCTTGTCGGCGGTCCAGGTGCCGGAGCCCCAGCGTTCGGGCATCCCGAGTTCAAGGTGGACGCCGATGTCGAAGACCACGCGGGCGGCGCGCATGCGCTGCATGTCCAGCATGCCCATGTGGTCGCCGGGGTCGCTGAGGTAGCCCAGTTCCTGCATGAGCTTTTCCGCGTACAGCGCCCATCCTTCGCCGTGGCCGGAGGTCCAGCAGACGTTGCGGCGCCATTTGTTCAGCAGTTCGCGGCGGTAGGTTGCGGTGGCCACCTGGAGGTGGTGGCCGGGAACACCCTCGTGGTACACCGTGGTGGTTTCGGCCCAGGTGGTGAATGTGTCCTCGCCGGCGGGGACGGACCACCACATCCGGCCGGGGCGGCTGAAGTCGTCGGAGGGGCCCGTGTAGTAGATGCCGCCTTCGTCCGTGGGCGCGATCCGGCATTCGAGTTTCTTCATCACGTCGGGGATGTCGAAGTGCACTCCGGCGAGTTCGGCAACGGCTTTGTCCGAAAGGTGCTGCATCCATTCCCGCAGGGCATCGGTGCCTTTGAGCTGGCGCGCGGGGTCGTTGTTGAGGATTTCCTTGGCCTCGGCGATCGAGGCCCCTGCCTTGATGGCGGCTGCCACCTTCTCCTGTTCGGCGATAAGGCGGTCGAGTTCCTGGACGCCCCAGGTGTACGTCTCCTCAAGGTCCACCTCGGCACCGAGGAATGACCTGGAGGCCAGGGAGTAACGGGTTCTCCCCACGGCGTCTTTTTCGGGCGCGGCGGGGAGCAGTTCGGTACGCAGGAACTCTGCCAGCCCGGTGTAGGCACGCCGTGCGGCGTCAACGCCGGCGTCGAGCTTTTCCTGCAGCGCAGGCGGCAACGCTCCGGAGGCCGTGGAGGCTTCCGCCGCCAGCTTGGCGAAGAAGCCGTCCCCGGCGGCATACTTGGTCACCTGTTCGATGACGATCCGCACCTGGCGGGCGGCGGCCACCTTGCCGGCGTCCCTGGCCAGGCGCAGCGACTCGGTGTAGCCGCGGATGGCAGCTGGCACGTTGTGCGCACGCCCCGCAATGTGCTCCCAGTCCTGCTCCGTCCCGGTGGGCATGAGGTCGAAGATGGCCCTGATGTCCTGGGCCGGGGAGGCTATGTTGTTCAGCTCCGCGTACTCCCAGCCGGAGGCGTGGATGAGGAGCTGCAGGCCGAGCCGCTCCCGCATGGCGTCCAGGGTGACCGCGTCCACGTCGTCCTCCGGTTCCAGGCCCTCCAGCGCGGCGAGTGCGTCGCGTGCCGCCTCGGCGAATCCTGCGATGCCGGCCGGTGAGAAGTCCTGGTACTCCGTTTCATGTCCGGGCAGGCCAAGGGTGGTGGCGAACGTCGGGTTGAGCCTGATCAGGGTGTCGGTGTAGTCGTCCGCGACGGCGTCGATCCGGGTACGCGGACGGGCGGCGGGTGCAGTGTCGATAGTCACATTCCGAGCCTAGCCGCTCAGGCCGGCCGGGTGGGCCCACGCCGCCGGGGGTTCCCTGGCCGAGCGAAGCGAGGTTGCCGGATGTGGGTGGGCCCCCGCCGCCGGGGGTTCCCTGGCCGAGCGAAGCGAGGTTAGGGAGGCGGTGGGGAGGGTCAGCCCTGGCTGCGCTTCCAGGCGCCCGGCCCGGGGGCGGGGGCAAGCCGAAGCTGCTGCCGCCGCACCCAGTGCCGCACGGCCGGTGTCCGGGCAGGGACAGCGCTTTCGCCGCCGAGGGAAAGGACGACGGCGGTCAGTGCGGCCAGTTCCTCGGCGGTCGGCTGCCCTTTGACAACCGAGAGCAGGGGAGTGGCGGGAGTTTCGGCGGCCTCAGGCGCATTTGGGCTCGGGGTCACAGCGGGATGTTCCCATGCTTCTTGGCGGGGAGGCTTGCGCGTTTGTCACGCAGGGCGCGCAGTCCCTTGATGATCTGGATGCGGGTGTCCGAGGGGGCGATCACGGCGTCCACGTAGCCAAGTTCGGCCGCCTGGTAGGGGTTGAGGAGTTCTTCCTCGTACTGCCGGATCACCTCGGCGCGGCGGGCTTCAACGTCGCCGCCGTCCTGGGCAACCGTGGCGAGGTCGCGCCGGTAGAGGATGTTCACGGCGCCCTGCGCGCCCATGACGCCGATCTGGGCCGTGGGCCAGGCCAGGTTCAGGTCGGCACCGAGCTTCTTGGAGCCCATGACGATGTAGGCGCCGCCGTAGGCCTTGCGGGTAATCACGGTGAGTTTGGGAACAGTGGCCTCAGCGTAGGCGTAGAGGAGTTTGGCGCCGCGGCGGATGATCCCCTGGAACTCCTGGTCCTTTCCGGGGAGGAAGCCGGGGACGTCCACCAGGGTGATGATGGGGATGTTGAAGGCGTCGCAGTGGCGCACGAATCGGGCCGCTTTTTCCGAGGCGGCGATGTCCAGGGTGCCGGCGAACTGCAACGGCTGGTTTGCCACGATGCCTACGGTGTGGCCCTCCACGCGGCCGTAGCCGATCATCACGTTGGGGGCGTACAGGGCCTGCATCTCCAGGAAGTGCCCGTCGTCCACGATCTGCTCCACTACGGCACGCATGTCGTAGGGCTGGTTGGCGGAATCCGGGACCAGCGTGTCCAGGGCGACGTCGTCGTCGTCAATCTCCAGCTCCTGCTGGTGGCCCAGGACGGGTGCCTCTGCGAGGTTGTTGGAGGGGAGGAAGTCCAGCAGTTCGCGCACGAACTCGATGGCGTCGGTTTCATCCGAGGCCAGGTAGGTGGAAGTTCCGGTGGTGGCGTTGTGCTGGCGGGCGCCGCCGAGGGTTTCCATGTCCACGTCTTCACCGGTGACCGTCTTGATGACGTCGGGGCCGGTGATGAACATGTGCGAGGTCTTGTCCACCATCACCACGTAGTCGGTGAGTGCCGGCGAGTAGGCAGCGCCGCCGGCGGACGGGCCCATGATGAGCGAGATCTGCGGCACCACGCCGCTGGCGTGGACGTTGTTGCGGAAGATATCCGCGAACATGGCCAGCGAGGCCACGCCTTCCTGGATGCGGGCGCCGCCGCCGTCCAGGATGCCGACGACGGGGCAGCCGTTGCGGAGCGCAAACTCCTGGACCTTGACGATCTTTTCGCCGTTGACCTGGCTGAGGGAGCCGCCGTAGACCGTGAAGTCCTGGGAGTAGACGGCCACCAGCCGTCCGTCCACCGTGCCGTAGCCGGAAACCAGGCCGTCGCCGAGCGGCTTCTTCTTTTCCATGCCGAAGGCGGTGGAACGGTGCACGGCCAGGGCGTCGAACTCGACAAACGAATCTTCGTCCAGCAGCATGGCGATGCGCTCGCGGGCCGTGTTCTTGCCGCGTGCATGCTGTTTTTCGATGGCCTCAGGGCCGGAGGGCTGTTCGGCACGCGCCTGGCGGTCGCGGAAATCGGCAATCTTTCCCGCTGTCGTTGTCAGATCGTGGCTCATCAAGTGTCTCCGGCTCTGTAGCAGGTCAGTTCTGTTGGCTGGCGGGCCGCACTGTCCGGAGCGTTAAGTAGCATCCACACAAAAGACGAACCCTGCTGGCAAGTCTAGTGACGCTTTGGACGCCCGCAGCTGTAGGGATCCTACAATTTTCTGCCGTTCCAGCAACCCCTCCACAATGTTACTCGCTGGTAACTTAGTTGGGCTACAGTGGTCTCATGACTTCAAGCGACGATGCTTTGCATGCTTCTGAAAGCCCGTACCGGGCAGCAGGTTCCCTCGCCGGTCGGACCATCCTCATTTCCGGCGGAAGCCGGGGAATCGGCCTGGCCATCGCCAGGAGGGCGGCGCGCGACGGCGCCAACATCGTGCTCCTGGCCAAGACGGGCGAACCGCACCCAAAACTGGAGGGCACGGTGTACACCGCCGCCGCCGAACTTGAAAAGGCCGGCGGCCAGGCGTTGCCGCTGGTGGGCGATGTGCGCCGGGATGAGGATGTTGCCGGCGCCGTGGAAGCCGCCGTTGACCGCTTCGGCGGAATCGACGTCGTCATTAACAACGCCTCGGCCATCGACCTGTCCGCCACGGACGCTGTGGACATGAAGAGGTACGACCTGATGCAGGACATCAACGTCCGGGGCACCTTCCTGCTGTCCAAGCTTGCGCTCCCGGCACTCCGGGCCTCCGAGCAGGGGCAGATCCTCACCCTCTCGCCGCCGCTGAACCTCGATCCGTCCTGGGCGGCCCGGCACCTCGCCTACACCATGGCCAAATACGGCATGAGCCTGACAACGCTGGGCCTTGCCGAGGAACTGAAGGCCGACGGGATCCGGGTGAACTCGCTCTGGCCCTGCACGCTGATCGACACAGCCGCCATCCGCAACATGCCGCACGGTGAGGCCATGGTCCTTGCGGCCCGCGGACCGCAGATCATGGCGGACGCAGCCCACGCAGTCCTCACCGGAGGCAACCTTGCACCCGGCGCCCCGCCGTCGGGCAACTTCTACACGGATGAGCAGGTCCTCAGCGCCGCCGGGGTGACCGACTTCCGCCCCTACAGCCTCGGCGCACCGGAAGACCGGCTGGTCCCGGACATCTTCCTGTAGCGAAACCTGCCTGGGCGGCGCACCGCCGGGCACGATTCGGCTCGGTAGGATTTAGGCATGGACGACGCACACGCACCGGGCACCCCCCTGAACCGAGGGGACCTGGCCGACCAGCGCTTCCTCTCCGCCACGGGGATTCCCCGGCTCGACGTGGTGGACTCCACCGGCTCGACGAACGCAGACCTACTGCGCGGCGCCACAGTGGATCCGGCGGCGTGGCCCGACCTCTCCGTTCTCACCGCCGAGTACCAGACCGCGGCGCGGGGCCGGCTGGACCGGCATTGGGAAGCGCCGCCGCTGAGTTCGGTGTCCGTCTCCGTGGTGCTGCGCCCGGTCAACGCAGAGGGCAGGCCGCTGCCCACCCAGAGCTACTCGTGGCTGTCCCTGATCGCAGCACTCGCGCTGCGCGAGACCCTCCTGGAGACGGCCGGCATTCCGGCGGAGCTCAAATGGCCTAACGATGTCCTGGTGCGGGGCAGGAAGATCGCGGGCATCCTGGCCCAGCTTGGACCCATGACGGACGGCAGGGTGCCCCCCGTCATCCTGGGCACCGGCCTGAACGTGACGCTGCGTGAGAATGAGCTTCCGGTTCCCACGGCCACCTCGGTGGCCCTGGAAGGTGCCCGCACCACGGACCGCACCGCCCTCCTGAAGAGCTACCTGTCGCACTTTGCGGCCCTGTACCGCAGTTTCTGCAACGCCGACGGCGACCCCGCTGCCGGTATGGCCGGTGGCCCGTCCCTTCACAAGAGGGTGGAAGCCGTGATGGTCACGCTGGGCAAGCAGGTCCGCGCGCAGTTGCCCGGCGACCACGAAATCATTGGACACGCTTCGCGGCTGGACGAATACGGCTCCCTGCTGGTGGTGGACAGTAACTCACGCGAGCATGTGGTGACTGCGGGGGACGTGGTGCACCTGCGGCCCTGGACCTCGCCGGATGAACCCGACCAAGGCGGTTATGCGTAAGAACCTCCTTCCCGGGGAGCAGGTCATCGTCACTACCCGCCCGCAGCCCAGGAAGCTGGCCGGGGCAGCCGTGGCGTTCGTGCTGGCCCCGGCGCTGGCGGCGTACGGCAGCGCCTGGATCATCCGGGGCGGCGCAGCACGCCTGGCCCCCGCCCTCGGCCGCCAATGGACTCCCTGGCTGGTCGCCGCGTGCATCGTCGCAGCTGCTGCCGTGTGGCTGGGCTACTGCCTGCCCCGCCTGCTCCGCTGGCAGGGGACACGCTACATCCTGACCAGCCACCGGCTGGTGGCCCGCTACGGACTGCTGAACCGACGCGACCAGCAGGTGAACCTGGCATCGGTGCGCAACCTCACGGTCCATGAATCGGTGCTGCAGCGACTGGTGCGCTCGGGGAATATATCCTTGGAAACCGGGCACCAGGGTCTTGTGACCTTTCGCGATGTGCCCGAGGTTGCCAGGTTCCGCGACTTTATCCTCGACGCGATCGGGGAACTGCCGGACGACAGCGGGGCCCAGCCGGGCGGCGCGACGTATTACCCCGCCGGTGCTTTTCCGGAGGACATGAGAGAAGGTGGACGGGATGACCGATGAGGCCCAGCAGGAACGCGTCGAGCACATCCCAACCCGCGCCGCCTTTGGTCCCGACGGTGGATCTTCCGCAGGCCCGTCGACCGACCCGACCGGATCCGAACCCGCTTCCACCGCGGCGGCGACCGGGATGGACCGCCACCCGCCCACCGGCGTCATGTCCGCCGAACGCCTCGCCATGAAAGCCCTCGAAGCCCGCCTTTTGGGCGGGGAACGCAAGCTCCGCCGTCGTGAAGTTGCCGCCGGCGCCGGGCTCTCCCTCCTCTCCGCCCGCAAGCTCTGGCGGGCATTGGGATTTCCGAACTTCGGCGACGAGGACGTTGCCTTCACCGAACGGGACCAGGCGGCGCTGTCCACCGTGGTCGACCTGGTCCGAGCCGGCAAGCTCACGGAGGAAGCCGCCATCTCGGTCACCCGCTCCATCGGCCAGATGACCGACCGCATGGTCGTCTGGCAGATCGAAGCCCTGGTGGAGGACATGGTCCACGAACAGGGAGTCACCGACGCGGTGGCCCGCAAGCGGCTGGTCAACGAACTTCCCGCACTGGTGGACGCCCTTGAGGAGGTCCTGGTCTACTCCTGGCGGCGGCAGCTCAACGCGGGGGTCCAGCGGCTGGCAGTCCGGGCCGAGGCCGGCCTGCAGGCCAGCGAAGAGGGCCGGGAAGGCGACGAGGACGACGCCCCGCTGCCCCTGGCCCGCGCCGTGGGGTTCGCAGACCTGGTGTCCTACACCAGCCTGTCCCGGCGGATGAACGAGAAGACTCTCGCGCGGCTGGTCCAGCGCTTTGAGAACAAATGCGCCGAGATCATTTCCGTGGGCGGCGGCAGGCTGGTCAAGACCGTGGGTGACGAAGTCCTGTACATCGCCGAAACCCCGGCGGCCGGGGCAGAGATTTCGCTGGCACTGGCCGAGGCCTTCACCGAGGACGAGATCCTCCCCGAAGCCCGGGTGGCCATGGTGTGGGGGAGGATCCTGTCGCGCCTGGGCGACATCTACGGACCCACCGTCAATCTCGCGGCACGCCTGACCACCCTCGCCGACCCGGGGACGGTGCTGGTGGATTCCATGACGGCGTCCGCGCTGGAGCACGACGAGCGGTTCGTGATGACGCCCCAGGCTCCGGAGAACGTCCGCGGCTTCGGCGAGATCAACCCGGTCCAGCTCTCCCGCGGCCGTGGCAAGGGCCTGGTCCTGGACTAGGACGCGACCCGGCGCCGGGTTTCCAAACCGGCCCGGAAGTATTTGTCCATTTGCTGGCGTATAGGGGTATCGTTGTGGTGCCCGGGGGTCCTGTGATGCCGGCTGCCCGGCAACGAGCCAAAATCTATCCGGGGGATTTCCACTCATGAACCGTCGCGGACAAACGCGCCCTAAGAGCCCTGGCGCCGCTGTATCCCCATGGCGCCGGATGATGCGCTCCCGCCGGATCGCTGGTACTGCTTTTGGTGCTGTGGTGGCGGTAGTGGTGACGGGTGCTGTGTTGTATCCGGGGTTTAAGACCACTGAGGTGGAGTTGAATGACGGTGGCGTGTGGGTGGTGTCGAAGTCGAAGAATGCTGTGGGGCGGTTGAATTATCCGTCCCGGGTGTTGGATGGCGCGGTCACGCCGGCATCGACGACGTTTGATGTGTTGCAGCATGCGGGTGAGGTGTTTGTCGATGATGTGACTGGTTCGACGTTGAACCAGGTGTCTCCGGCGAATATGCGTTTGGGTGGGGATAAGCAGTTGCCGGGTTCTGCTGTGGTGAGTTTTGGTGCGCAGACGATTTCTGTAACGGAGGCGTCGTCGGGGAAGGTGTGGGCTGTTTCGCCGTCGACGGTGAATGGTTTTGATAAGGAAGCGTCGGAGCCGGTGCTGGTGGGTTCTGCGGGCATTGTGTCTGTGGTTGGTTCTGATGACCGGATTTATTCTGCGGATCCGAAGACCGGGGTGGTGACGGTGACGGGTGTGGATGCCGGTGGGGAGAAGGTGTCGTCCGAGTCCAGCGCCTGGGATGGGCTTAAGGGTGCCGGGGATTTGCAGATGACGGTGGTGGGGGACCAGCCGGTGGTGTTGGATGCTGCAGCGGGGAATTTGTTTTTGGCTGGTGGGAAGCGGTTGGCGCTGGATGATGCGCGGGATGCGAAGCTCCAGCAGCCGGGGCCTGGCAGTGATGTTGTTGCTGTTGCGACGCGCAAGGCGTTGGTGAAGCAGCCGCTGGGCGGGGGTACGGCCAAGACGGTGACGTTCGACGGCGAGGGCGTCCCGGCTGCTCCGGTGCAGTTGGGCGGTTGTGTGCATGCGGCGTGGTCTGGGGCGAACAAGTATGTCCGGGACTGTGTCAATGATGGTGATGACAAGAAGGTGGACGTGCCGAAGGCGAGTGCGTCGCCGTCGTACGTCTTCCGGGTGAACCGGGACCTGGTGGTCCTCAATGATGTGAACTCCGGGAACGTGTGGCTGGTGAACCAGAACATGCAGCTGGTCAACAACTGGGACGACGTCATCCCGCCCAAGAACCAGTCCGACGACCAGGACCAGGAGTCGGCGGACAACAACACGATCAACATCCTGCCGGACCGCACCAAGCCCAACCGTCCGCCGGAAACCAAGCCCGACGTCATCGGGGTCCGGCCCGGGCGCACCACCGTCCTCAGCGTCCTGGACAACGACTCGGACCCCGACGGCGACGTCCTCACGGCGGCTGTTGCGGCGGGCGCCGGACCGAAAGTCGGGACGCTGGAAAGCATCTACGGCGGAACTGCCTTCCAGATCACCGTGCAGGCGGACGCCAAGCCGGGCACGGAGACCTTCAATTACAGTGCCTCGGACGGACGCGGCCTGTCCGCAACCGGCCAGGTCACACTCAGCGTGGTGGGACCGGACGAAAACAAGCCGCCGAAGTTCAAGCGCGGTGAGGACACCACCATGCTGGTGGAACAGGGCAAAACCGTCAGCCAGAACATCCTTACCGACTGGATCGACCCCGACGGCGACGACCTGGTCCTGCTGGACGCGAAAGCGGACAACGACCAGGACCAGGTCAAGGTCCGGCGCGACGGCCTGCTCACCTTCCAGGACTCCGGCGCAACCGCCGGCAAGAAGAACGTCCAGGTCACCATCTGGGACGGCCGGGCCACCGTCACCGGCAAGGTAGTGGTCAACGTCCGGCCGCCCGGAGCCCTGGCACCGGTGGTCAACGCTGACCACGTCACCGCCGTGGTGGGCCAGGACCTGGTCATCTCCCCGCTGAAGAACGACGTCGACCCCAACGGCGGCGCCCTCCGCCTGGCACAGGTGGAAGCCAACGGCCCCGCCGAACTTGGCCCCGTTACCGACGGCGGCACGTTCACCTTCCGCAGTACTACCCCCGGACCCGTCTACCTGACGTACATCGCCAGCAACGGGCCCCAGAGCAGCCAAGGCCTCATCCGCGTGGACGTGGAGTCCGGTAACGACGGCGGCGACCCCGTGGCCGTCCACGACGTAGCCCTGATGCCCACCGGCGGAAGCGTGCTGTTGGACCCGCTGGCCAATGACTCCGATCCCTCCGGCGGCGTCCTGGTGCTGCAGTCCGTCAAGCTCCCTGATCACGCCGCCGTATCCGTCAGCGTGATCAACCACAGCGTCCTGCGGATCACGGACATCCTGGGGACCAAGGATCCCATCCTGTTCGAATACACCATGTCCAACGGCAGGAAATCGGCTACCGGAAGCGTGTCCGTGGTACCCGTCCCGGCCCCTGCGGTGCTGGAAGCGCCGCAGCCCAAACCGGACGAGGTGAATGTCCGTGTCAACGACGTAGTCACTATTCCGGTCCTGGACAACGACACGCACCCGCAGGGCCAGGAGTTGACGGTGGACCCCGTGCTGCCGCAGCCCGTGGACCCGGCCGACGGCAAGAGCTTCGTCTCCGAGAACAACCTGCGGTTCATCGCCGGGAGCCAGCCAAAGACCGTGCGTGCCATCTACAACGCCGTGGATCCGGAAGGCCAAAAGAGCGCCGCCGCCGTCACTATCCACATCCTCCCGCTGGAAGGCGCCGAGAACTCACGGCCCCAGCCGAAGAACCTCACTGCCCGCGTAGTGGCGGCAGGCACTGTCAGGATCCCCGTTCCACTGGACGGAATCGATCCCGATGGCGACTCCGTCCAGCTGACCGGTATTGACAGCACTCCTGCCATGGGCACGGCCACAGTAGGCAGCAACTTCATTGACTTCACCGCAGCCGGGGACGGTGCCGGTACCGATACCTTCCGCTACAAGGTGGTGGACCGCCAGGGGGCCGTGAACACGGGGACCGTGACGGTGGGCATCGCGCCGCGCGGCGAGACCAACCAAAAGCCCACCCCGGTGGACGACGAGGTCCGGGTGCGCCCGGGCCGCCAGATCGCAGTGGACGCAACCGCCAATGACACGGATCCCGACGGCGACCGCATCCGCATCCTGACCGACGGCATCGAGGCTGATCCCGCCCTTCAGGCCACCGTCAGCAAGAACAGCGGCCGCATCATCCTCCAGGCCCCGAACGAGGCCGGGACCTACAACGTCCGGTACACCGTTGCGGATGACCGGGATGCCACCGCGCAGGCCACCATCCGCCTGGTGGTGGACAAGGACGTACCCCTGAAGGCGCCGATTGCGCGGGATGACAGGGTGACCTCGGCGCAGGCCATGGGCAAGACTGCCGTGGACGTGCCGGTCCTCAAGAACGACGAGGACCCGGACGGCGTGGGCGAAAACCTGAAGATCAGTACCGGGGCCGCAACGGCCCGGCCCGGCGGCAACGGCAATGTGCTGGTCGACCTCACCGAACAGCCCCAGCTCATCCCGTACACCGTAGAGGACGTTGACGGCCTGCAGTCCACGGCCATCATCTGGGTGCCCGGCCTCGGGCAGCAGGTACCCACCCTCGCCAAGGACGAAGTCCTCGAAGTGGTCGCCGGCCAGTCCGTCGACGTCGACCTCAAGGAATGGGTCAAGGTACGGGAAGGGCGCTCGCCCCGCCTGACCCAGGCTGACCGGATCAAGCTCATCGGTGCCGACGGCGGCGACCCGGTCACCCGGGACGGCGCCGGCCTGAAGTACGCGGCAGGTGCGGACTACGTTGGGCCGGGGTCATTGACCTTCGAGGTGACGGACGGTACGGGACCTGACGATCCGGCCGGCCTGAAGTCCACCCTCAGCATCCGCACGAAGGTCCTCCCGGACCCCAACAAGAACAATCCGCCGGAGCTGCTTGGGGCTGACGTGGACGTCCCCAAGGGCGACTCGGCCAGCACCGACCTGGGCAAACTGACCTCCGACCCTGACCGGGACGACGTCGAAAACATGAAGTACGAGCTCGTAGGGAATGCCCCCGCCGGCTTCAATGCGAGCATTGAGGGCAAGTCCCTGAAGGTGTCGGCGGCCGATTCGACGGCTCCCGGAACCCGCGGCGCGGTGCAGGTGAAGGCCACGGATCCCCGGGGCCTCGCGGCGACGGCCACGTACCAGCTTGGGGTCACCGCTTCCAACCGGCCCAAGCCTGTGGCCAACGACGATGTGGAACCAAACGCTGCCGCCGGCAAGCCCGTGACCATCAACGTCCTGGCCAACGACGCCAACCCATTCCCCGAGACCCCGTTGAAGATCATTGCCGCCAACACCGAAACGGGCAGCGGCACTGTGGGCGTCAACGGTGACTCGGTGACCGTCACGCCGGCGCCCGGCTTTACCGGAACCATGGTGGTGACTTATACGGTGGAGGACAAGACCGGCGACGATTCCCGGCATGCCACGGCGCGCATCCGGCTCACCGTCAAGGACAAGCCCGCAGCACCCACCACGCCCCAGGCCCAAAGCGTGGGGGACCAGACTGCGCTGCTGAACTGGTCCGCTCCTGCGGACCGTGGCTCGCCCATCACCAAATACACCGTCTATGGGGAAGGTGGCTTCCGGCAGGACTGCCCCGCCAACACCTGCACCCTGAACGGCCTGACCAACAACACCACCTACCACTTCCAGGTGACGGCCACCAATGAGTTCGGTGAGTCCGACCGGTCCCCGGCATCGGCTGATGTCCGCCCCGACGTGAAGCCGGATACGCCGCTGGCGCCGTCGCTGAAGTTCGGTGACAAGCAACTGACGGTCAACTGGACCGCTCCGGCGAGCAAGGGCTCACCGGTGAAGTCCTACGACCTTGAGATCTCCCCGGCACCGGCCGGCCAGAACGCCCAGGTCCAGGGACTGACGTCCGTCAACTATGTCTGGAAGGGCCTGCAGAACGGCGTGTCCTACAAGGTCCGGGTCCTGGCACGCAACGATGCCAGGGATCCGTCCGAATGGAGCGCGTACTCAGCCGCGGAGGTCCCCGCGGGCGTGCCCGCCACGCCTACCGCCCCGAGCGTGTCCCAGGCAACGCCGGTCGGCTCGCAGAGCCAGCTGCGGGTGGTCTGGTCCGCGCCGAACAACAACGGTGACCCCGTCTCGGCCTATACCCTGACCACCCTCCGCGGCGGTGCGGCGATATCCAGCCAGCAGGTGGGTGGCACGTCGCAGAACGTGACGGTGGATAACTCGGAGTCCAACTACACGTTCACCGTGGCGGCCACCAACAAGGCCGGCACCAGCGCCACCAGCGCCCAGTCGGCACCCATCCGGGCGGCAGGCAAACCCGGCCAGGTGAGCAGCGGAACTGTCGCGGACACCGGGAACAGCGGACAGCTCAAGGTCACGTTCACCCCGCTCACGGAGGCGCAGCGCAACGGCTCCACCGCGAGCGAGATCGCCTACTCCTACCGGACGTCCTCGGGCCAGTCCGGATCGATCGCTGCCCCCGGGGGCAACATCAACGGGCTTCCCAACGGAACCGACGTGACCGTCACGATCATCGCCACCTCCACCAAGAACAACATGTCCGGGGATGCCAAGGCCATCGGCACGGGCAATCCGTACGGACCGCCCAACGCGCCGGGCGTTAACGGTATGGCGTCCACGCAGGGCGACGGCCAGGTGCACTGGACCTGGAACAACCCCAACATGAATGGCCGGCCGCTCAACCACTTCGAGGTCAGCATGGACGGCGGGGGATGGCAAAATGTTGGCACCGCCAACCGCTTCGACGCCTCAGCTGGAGGTTGGAGCAAGAGCCACAACCTGCGGGTTCGGGCCGTCTCCGTTGTGAATGGCGATATTGGCGGTCCCGCCACTTCCACGTCCGGTGCCGACCCCACCCCGCCGCCTGCCCCGACCAAGGTCAGGGTCAAGGCATCGGTCGTCAACAGCTGCCCCGGCAAACCGGGCGTTCCCGACCGCTACAGTTCCTCACCGCCCTCGTGCGGCGGAAGCGACGCAAACTGGGTGTCCTACTCCGACGGCTGGATCCCCAGCGCCTGCTGGATGAACATCTACGGGTCCAGCGAAACCTCCAACCCGCCCAGCTACTACAAGTGGTACCGCATGGACGGTGGCCCGTGGGCGGGATGGTACGTGAAGCTGGCCACCATCGACATTAGCGGCCCGGATGTCGGCAGATGTTGATTCACCAAGCCCCTTGACTGCCACCGAACCGTATAGAAAAAGAGGAGCTTTTCATGACCATGACCATCGAGCAGGCCGAGTGGTTTGCCGACACGTTCGAAAAGCTGGTTGCCAACGTGGGGCAGGCGGTGCTGGGCAAGGAACACGTCATCCGGCTGACCTTCACCGCCATGCTGGCCGAAGGCCACGTCCTGTTCGAGGACGCGCCCGGCACCGGCAAGACCTCCCTGGCCCGGGCCCTGGCCGCCACGGTGCAGGGCTCCAACAACCGCATCCAGTTCACGCCGGACCTGCTGCCGTCGGACGTCACGGGGGTGACCATCTACGACCAGAAAACGCAGAAATTCGAGTTCCACAAGGGCCCGATCTTCAACAACATCGTCCTGGCTGATGAAATCAACCGCGCCTCACCCAAGACCCAGTCCGCGCTGCTGGAAGTCATGGAAGAGTCCCGCGTGACCGTGGACGGCGTCACCTACTCCGCGGGCCGCCCTTTCATGGTTCTGGCCACCCAGAACCCCATCGAGCAGGCCGGCACCTACCGGCTTCCCGAGGCCCAGCTGGACCGCTTCCTGATCAAGACCTCGATCGGCTACCCGGACCACGCCTCCACGGTGCGGCTGCTGGGCGGGAGCAGCCTGAGGGACCGCTCCAAGGAGCTGTCCGCCGTCATCACCACCCAGGCGGTCGCCGACATGGCCGACCTCGCCGCCACCGCACATATCGATACCGCGGTGCTGGAGTACATTTCGCGGCTGTGCGAGGAGACCCGCACCGCTCCGGAAACCAGGCTGGGCGTGTCCGTCCGTGGCGCCCTGGCCATGGTCCGGGCTGCCAAGGTCTGGGCTGCCTCCCAGGGACGGAACTTCGTCCTGCCGGATGACATCAAGGAGCTGGCTGCCGTGGTGTGGACCCACCGGTTCGTCATGGACCCGGAAGCCGAGTTTTCCGGTGCCACCGCCGAGGCCGTGCTGACCAGGATCCTGGCAGACGTAGCCGCCCCGCAGCAGCGGACCAACGCCTGACCCGGTGGCTGCAGCGCGAAGCTGCAGCCGCCACCTTTCCATTCCAGCGCAACAACGAAGGCACACCTTTATGTCCGACGGCACGTCCAGCGGCACCCCGTTGACCCGGCTCGCGGAGCGTCTCCAGCAGCTCCTCCACTGGAACGGCCGCACCACCCGCCTGCATCCGGCAGCAGTATGGTCAGAGGCCAGCAGTACCGCCCTGCAGGCCATGGCACCTGCCTGGCGTGCCGTCCGGGACAGCTGGCTGAAGTACGCGTGGCCGGTGCTGTCCGTGGTCAGCATCCTTGGGTGGTCCGTCCTGGCCGCCGCCGTCCTGCTGTGGATCACCGGGCAGGCGTTCGGCTGGCAGGAAGCCACTGCAGCGTCCATAGCCGCCTTCGCCATGTTCGTCCTCGCCGTGGCCTTCATCCTGGGCCGGTCCTCCTATGGCGTGGTGCTGGACCTCGCCCGTACCAGGGTGGCGGTGGGAGACAGCGCGGTGGGCAGCATTGCGGTCTCCAACACCTCGGCACGGCCGCTGCTGCCGGCCGCGCTGGAACTGCCCGTGGGCAGCACCACGGCCGTGTTCCACCTGCCGCGGATGAAGCCGGGGCAGGTCCACGAGGACCTCTTCACCATTCCCACCGCCCGGCGTGCCGTCATCGTGGTGGGGCCTGTCCGCTCCGTCCGCGCCGACCCCCTGCACCTGCTCCGCCGCCAGGTGCTGTGGACAGAGCCGGAGGACCTCTTCGTCCACCCGCGCACTGTACCCCTGGCCGGTTCCGCCGCAGGCTTCATCCGGGACCTCGAGGGCATGCCCACCACGGACCTCTCCAGCGCCGACGTCTCCTTCCACGCCCTGCGCGACTATGTGCCGGGCGATGACCGCCGCCACATCCACTGGAAGACCACTGCCCGCACCAACAAACTGATGGTGCGTCAGTTCGAGGAAACCCGCAGGGCCCACCTGGCCATCTCGCTGTCCATCAATACTGACGAATACGCCTCGGACAACGAGTTTGAGATGGCCATTTCCGTGGCTGCGTCCATCGGCCGGCAGGCCATCCGGGAACAGCGCGAACTGGACGTCCTCACCCAGAAGGGGCCGCTGCGCTGCGAGACCGGGCGCAACATGCTCGATGACATGACGCGGATCGTGGGCACTCCTATGCGCCGCACCGCCGTCGACCTCGCCCGGACCCTGGCTGATACGGTCCCCAACGCCTCCGTGGTCTTCTTCGTGGTGGGCAGCAATGTGACGGCAACGCAACTGCGTTCCGCCGCCGCCTCCGTTCCGCCCGGCGTGCGAAGCCTTGCGGTCCGGGTGGAAGCCCGGGCCGCGCCCGCCAGGGCCAACATCGCAGACCTCACCGTCCTGACGCTCGGCGACCTGGCCGACCTTGCCATCGTGCTGAGAAAGGCGGCCGCATGAGCGCCGCACCGGGCCGGACGGCATCAACGCGGTCCCCGCAACCCCGTACCCGCCGCAAGGCCGCCAACCCGGAATCGGCCTTCGCAACCGGGCAGCCGCTGTGGCACTTCCTGCTCGACACCGGGGCCCTGGTGGTCCTGCTGGGCCTGGGCCTGCTCGGGTTCGGCCTGAGCTTCGGAGGTGACCCCTACTACCTGTTGTCCGGGTTCGGCGGCATCATCCTTGGCCTCGCCATCGGCGCGGCCAACGCCCACCTGCGCCTGGGCATGCTGATCACCACGGCCTTGGCCCTGTCTGCGTATCTCGTGTTGGGGACCTGGCTGGCGGTGCCGGACTCCGCTATTGCCGGCTTCGTCCCCAGCCTTGCTTCGCTGCGGACCCTGCTCCTGGGCGTCGTTTTCGCCTGGAAGGACATGCTTACGGTGGGCGTGCCCGTGGGAACGGCCGGCGGCGTGCTCATCGTGCCCTTCCTTAGCTCGCTGCTCATGGCGCTCGTTGCTGCGCTCCTGACCTGGCGGGCCCGCAGCCCGTACCTGCCCCTCCTGCCCGTGCTGGTCCTGTTCGTCACCGGCATCGCCTTCAGCACCAACGCGGCGTTCCTCACGCTCGAGCGCGGGATCGGCCTGACCGTGCTGGGCATCGCCTGGGCAACGTTCCGGCGGGACGTCCTGCGGCGGAACAGCACCCGGAGGGTGGCCGTCAATAGCCCCCAGACAGACAGCGCTGCTGCCCGGCGTGCCAGGATCCGCAGGCTCGGCATGGCCGCGGGCGTGATGGTCCTCAGCGTGGGGATCACCGCGGTGGCTGCGCCGCTTGTCAGCGCCGGGGATGACCGCAAGGTCCTCCGCAACGTGGTGGTGCCCCCATTCGACCCCAAGGACTACATCACACCTCTGGCCAGCTTCCGGACGTACGTGAAGGACAAGAAGGACGACACCCTGTTCGTGGTCAAGGGGCTGCCGAAGGACGGGCGTGTTCGCCTGGGCGCCCTGGACGCCTTCAACGGGACCAACTACAACATGGATCCCAACGGCTCCGGCAACTTCAGCAAGGTGGGCGATGCCAAGTCCATCAACACGCTCGCCGACACGGGAGGGGTGGTGCCCGCCAACGACTACTCAATCAGCATCAACATCGAGGACTACCAGGGCTTCTTCGTCCCGGGCGGCCGCAAGACCACGGGCATAAGCTTTGACCAGGCAGGTTCGGCAGCTGCTGCCGGCCTCTACTTCAACCCGGGGACGGACACCGCCGTGACCACCAACGGCCTGTCCCGCGGCGATTCATACAGCGTCCAGGTATCCGATCCCGTCAAGCTTGAGCACGGTCAGCTGACCCAGTACGACTTCGCCAAGGTTTCCCTCCCGGACCCGCTGGAGGTGCCGCCGGTGGTGGGTTCCCAGGCCAACGACCTGTCCGCTGATGCCCCCACCGCCATCGACAGGGTGCGCCAGATCGAGGCCCATTTCCAGAAGACGGGGGCGTTCAGCAACGGTCTGGTGAGCGAGGGCCAGCTGCCCAGCGTTTCGGGCCACGGTTCGGCCCGTATCCGCAGCCTGCTGACTGCCAAGCAGATGCTCGGTGACGATGAGCAGTACGCGGTGGCCATGTCCCTGATGCTCCGGCACCTCGGCATCCCCTCCCGCGTGGTGATGGGTTTCTACCCCGATCCGACAAGCCCGGAAAACGGTGCAGGCGAAGTGAAGATCACCGGCAAGGACGTCCACGCCTGGGTTGAGGTGGCGTTTGAACGGGTTGGCTGGGTCAGCTTTGATCCCACCCCGCCCAAGGACAACATTCCCATCCCGCCGGACCCCGAGAACAAGTCCAAGCCCAAGCCGCAGGTGCTGCAGCCGCCGCCCCCGCCGCAGGAGCCGGCGGACCTGCCGCCGGACTCTTCGCCGGACGCCCTGGACGCGGACCAGAAGAAGAACAACCCGTGGCTCTTCTGGGGTGCCCTCCTGGGTGCGCTGGGCGTCGCCGCCATTCCGCTGGTGGTCCTGGCCTTCCCGCTGTTGCTGGTTGCCCTGTTGAAGTCACGACGGCGGAAGTCGCGTTTCAGCGACGGCCTCCCCGCCCAGCGGGTGGGCGGGGGCTGGAGCGAAGTGGTGAGCCTGGCGACCGACCTGGGCGCCGCCGTCGACGCCCGTTCGACGCGGCGCGAAAGCGCTGCCGTGTTGGCCGAGGCGTTCCCTGCCACCCAGGGCACCACCACAATGCTGGCCCGCCGGGCTGACGCTTCGATCTTCGGCGCCGGCGAGCCCACGGAGGAGGACGTCCGTGAGTACTGGACCATCGTTGACGGTTCGCTCAAGGAGCTGACCGCGGGGATGGGCTTCTGGCGCCGCCAACAGGCACGCTTCTCGCCGCGTTCGCTGCTGGCCGATGCCCGGACCGCCATGAACTCCGGCAACGGCATCACGTTGCGCGGCGGCCTCTTGGCGCTGCCCGGCGTGGCCGGGATCCTTGCTGCCCGCCGCCGTCGTACCTCCGGCGCAGCCGCCGCGCCGCAGGAGCCGGGCGCACCCGGGGCGGGGCACCAGGCACCGGACCAGCAGGCACCGGACCAGCAAGGACCAGCACAGCAGTGACCGCCGACGCCGAACGCTGCCCGCGCTGCCAACAGCAGATTCGTGCGGGGGCCACGTTTTGTCCCGCCTGCGGCGCACAGCTGCCCAACCGGGCAGCGCGCCGCAGCCGCCTCGAGGGCATTCCCGCGGAACGGGACCGTCGCGATGCCCGGGAGGCGCGCCCCGCGCACACGCCCGGGATTCCCGGTACTATCCCGGTAGTAGAAAGGCCCCCGGCAGGTCAGCCGGCGGGCACAGCATTGAAGGGCGCCGCGCACGTGGGCGCCTACTACACGGACAGCCCACACACGGACAGCCCGCACGCGGGCTCCGGGCCGGGCAGCACCGGCGGTTTTGCCGCGGTGGAAGCCGCTCCAGGGGGAGGAACGGGAATGGCAGTAAACCTTCAGCTTGTTCCGGCTGCGGCGGGCAAGCGGCTTGGTGCTGCCGTCATTGACTGGCTGCCCGGGGTGGCGGTGCTGGTGGTGGCGTTTGCCATCGGCTTCGCCGGGATCACCCGGACCAGAAGCGGCGGCTTCATCATTTATGACACCTCTTCCCTGGTGCTGTTCGGCAGCATCGGCCTCGGACTGACCCTGGCCTACCTGTTCGTCGTGCTCGGCCTGGAGGCCCGCAGCGGCAAAACGCCCGGCAACCTGCTGATGGGCATCCGCAGCGCCGACCACGATGGCTATGCGCCCGGTGCCGGCGCCGTCTTCCTGCGTGGCCTCATCACCGGCGCCGGCGTCCTGCTGGCCCTGCTGGCCGCGGTTCTGGTGGTCGTCTTCAAGTGGTTCGATGCCGCTCTCTTCATCCTTGGGCCGCTGCTCCTCGTGGGTGCCGCCTGGGCAATACTGGTGGTGGTGTCCTGCCGATGGGACAGGAACGGCGGCCTGCGCGGCTGGAACGATGCAGCTGCAAGGACGCTGGTGTTCGACGTCAAGGCAGGCAGGGATCCCATCACCACCGGGGGAATCCAGGGGCCGTACAGCTTTGCGCCACTGGACCTTCCCCCCGTGCAGCAGGTGCTGTCCCCGGTAGCAGGAGCGAAGCAGGCCCAGGCTTCGGCGCCTGCACCGCAGCACCGGGTCCAAGTTACGCAGAACCCGGTGATGCGGGGACCGTTGATGCAGGGCCCGTTGATGCAGGGCCCGTTGATGCAGGGCCCGGGGACGCCGGCCCCTGCAGCTCCGGCGGCGTTCGCACCGTTACCTGCCACGCCGGCCCCACAGTTTGGCGTATCTCCCGCGCCGGCATCCCCAAGCCGTGCAGGCCAGTTACCCGCGCCGTCGACCATCATGCCGTCCCACACCATGCCCTACACGTCGCCGGCATCATTCGCGCCGCCCGCAACCGACGCCCCCGTACAGGCTGCCCCCGTTGCCCGTGGTGCCGCCCCGGGTTTCGCTCCTGCCGCAGCCGTTCCCACCGACCCGTCCCAGGGCCACCGCGTGGCCGCGCAGCAGGTTGACGACGACGTCGAACGCACCCAAGTGCGCCCCGGCGCCGGCGGACCGGCCCCGGTAGCCGTCCTCCGCATCCGGTTGGACGACGGCCGTGACTTCCAGCTGGACCGCAGCGTCCTGGTGGGCCGCAACCCCGTGGGCCAGGCGGGGGAACAACACGCCCAACTGCTGGCCGTGGATGATCCCGGCCGCTCCATTTCCAAGACGCACCTGCACCTGCTCACCGACGGCGCGGGCATCTGGGTGACGGACCGGCAGTCAACCAACGGAAGCGCCGTCACCACACCGGACGGCCTGCGCACCCCCTTGGTGCCGGGCGTCCCCACGTTTGTCAGCCCGGGATCCAGCGTCCACTTTGGAGACCGTACCTTTTACCTAGGACAGGCATGAACCAGCACCCCGCCAGTGTTTCCCCCACCATCCAGCCGGGCCCGGGCCTCAGCCTCACGTACGGCTACGGGACGGACAGGGGACTCCGCCGGGAACTGAACGAGGATTCGTACATCGCCGCCGACCCCGTGTTTGCCGTGGCAGACGGCATGGGCGGGCACGAGGCCGGCGAAATCGCCAGCGGCCTGTGTGTGCGTGCGCTCGCCGAAATGCCCCAAATCGCCTCTGGCGAACGGAGTATCACGGCCGGTGTCCTCCAGCAGTACCTTGTCCGTGCGGACAACTCCATCCGCGAAGCCACCGGAGCGCGGGCCGGCACCACCTTGACCGGCGCGGTCCTCGTGGAACAGATGGGCATGCCTTACTGGCTGGTGCTGAACATCGGCGACTCCCGCACCTACCGGCTCAGCCAGGGACGATTTGAGCAGATCAGCGTAGACCACTCCGAGGTCCAGGAACTCGTCGACGCGGGCGAGATCACCGCCCAGGAAGCCACCGTCCACCCGCGCCGGCACGTGGTCACCCGCGCCCTGGGCACAGGGGATGAGACGGAGGCGGACTACTGGCTCCTCCCGGTCGAGGAAGGCGACCGCATC
Organism: Pseudarthrobacter enclensis; assembly: GCF_030811655.1. GTDB lineage: Bacteria > Actinomycetota > Actinomycetes > Actinomycetales > Micrococcaceae > Arthrobacter > Arthrobacter enclensis_A. The sequence continues at coordinate 170,117 of NZ_JAUSRE010000001.1, forward strand.
CTGGTGTGCTCCGACGGGCTGACCGGCGAACTCAGCGATGACGAAATCCTCCGCATCCTCAGTACCGTGGCGGACCCTCAGGACGCGGTGGACACCCTGATCCAGGCTGCCCTGCGCAGCGGTGGCCGGGACAACGTCACCGCCATCGTGGTGGACGCACGGAACGTAGCGAACGACGACGGCGCGGGCACCACGGCGCCCCGGCAGACCTCCGATGACGGAGACGAAGTGACGCTGCCGCGTCCCCCGGCGTCAGAAGCGGTCACGGAGCCCCTGCCCGAACCGGTGGTGGCAAGCACGGACCATGAGGGGGAGCCGGACGATGACCGGCGCTAGCTACACCCCAGGCCACTGGCTGGGCATCATCCGGTCCCGGACCGCAGTCCTGCTGGGTCCCGGGGCACCTGCTGAACTCGCGGGCGCACTATGGGAGCTCCTGGCCGGGCGTCCTGAGCCGCACGAGGTCTTGGCGGCCGTGACCAGCAGCTCCGGCGGATCCCTTACCCGCATCCCGTCGTTCGGCATCCTTGACTTCAACGGCTCCCTGCGGGTCTTCCTGCGCGGCGGGATCGACCTCGCCGTCGACCAGCCCGGGGGAGCTGTCGAGCTTGACGGCCGGGACGTGACCACCTGGAACGAACGCAGGTTCGTGGTGCCGGGGACCTGCCGCCTGGTGATCGCGGACAGCGCCGGAACAATCGGGCAGGACGCGGGACAGCGTGGAACGCCCCTGACTGAACTGCCCTTGGGGGAGGGTGTTGTCCTGCTGCAGTCCCTGACCCTCGGGGCACCTTCAGGGCCCGCCGCCGTCGACCGTCCTGCTGCGGCGCCCACCGGGGTTGCAGAGGCTCCCGCCGCTGCCGATGGTCCCTTCGCGGTGAATACCACCGGTGAGGTGGACGGCATCGGCGGCGAGTACGTTTCCGGCCCGTCGCCGCAGGGTGTCCTTCGCGGCCAGGAAGCCTCCGCCGAGACAGTGGGGGGAACCCTGGACCAGGACCCAGCCGACGAGGACCCGGACAGTGGGGAACTTGGCGGCGGGGAGCCTCCCGGCATGGACCCCGACGATGAGCGCCTGGCGGGCGCAGACCTCCAACCGGCGTCCGCGGCGGCCCTCATGGACCCGGCGCCCCTCATCGACCCGGAGGCCACGATCGCCCCCGGCGCCATCATCGACGCGGACGGAGAGTTGGTGGCCAGGGCCGCCGGGATGGAACCGGCGGATGGCGTGGCCGCCGGGCACGGCACCGGCATGGGCGAGGCTGTTCCGTCGGTGGAGCTGACCAGTTCCTACGACCACTTGTGGGACCGCACAGTGATGCGGAACATCGAAGACGCGGCGGTACGCGAGGAACCGGACCCCGATTCCGGCCGTGTCCCGGCCCGACAGCAGCCTGCCCTGCCTGCCACTGAACAGCGAGCCGCGATCGAAACGGCGCAGGACGCTGCCCCGGAAGAGCCTGCGACCGCAGCGGAGGGTGCAGTGTACGGAGGCACCGGCCAGTCCGCCGCAGCCGGCACCGCTTCCGCCGCGGATGCACCCGCCCGGCCCCGTCCGGCTTCCACGGGCCTCATTGATTCCGTGCCCTGGCGTACCGGAGGATCCACGCCGGCAGCGTCCGCTTCCGCACCGGCCCCGCCGCCGGCCCCCGGAACTCCACCGGCCCCGGCAGCCGACGCTCCTGTTCCGGCCGACGGCGGCCTCGGCGGCCCCGCCCAGGAGGCACCTCCGGCCGAACCCGGGGCAAGCTTCGACCCCGATCACGACGGCCAGACGGTCATGAAGAACAGCCTCCCGGGGGCTGGTTCCGGTGCATCAGCCACCCCGCCGGCCGGCCGTCCGGATGCCTCGGGCGCCCCGCTGGTGCTGGCACGCGTCTGTTCGCGGGGCCACGCCAACCCGCCCACCCATGCACAGTGCAGCGCCTGCGGTGCCGCACTGCTCCCGGATGCCGTACAAGTGGCACGCCCCCGGCTGGGGCGGATGCGGCTGTCCACGGGTGAATTGCTGGACCTCGACCAGTCGATGGTCATCGGCAGGCAGCCGTCCGTGTCCCGCGTGCAGGGCGGGGTGATGCCGCGCCTGGTGCAGGTGGCAAGCCCCGGTGGGGACATTTCGCGGTCACATGTGGAGGTGCGGCTTGAGGGCTGGCACGTGATGCTCTGCGACCTCAAAGCCACCAACGGCACAGTCCTGGTCCGCGAAGGGCAGCCCCCGCGCCGCCTGGCCCAGAACGAGATGGCCATCCTGCTCGACGGCGACATCGCGGAACTGGGCGACGACATCTCACTGCGTTTTGAGGAGATTCCTTGAGTTCCAAACGGCCCGTTGCCCCGCCGCCCCGGATCCCCGGGTTCACCTACATCAGCCTGCTGGGCTCCGGCGGCTTTTCCGACGTCTACCTCTACGAACAGGACAGGCCGCGCCGGAAAGTCGCCGTCAAGGTGCTGCTCTCGGACCTGAAGACTGAGGGCGCCCGGCGGCGGTTCGAGTCCGAGGCCAACCTCATGGCCCAGCTGTCCTCGCACCCGTACATCGTGACCATTTTTGAAGCGGAAGTAACGGACGACGGGCACTCCTACCTGGCGATGGAGTACTGCTCCCGGCCCAGCCTGGACGTGCGGTACCGTCGGCAGCGCTTCAGCGTGGACGAGGTGCTGGCCGTCGGCATCCAGGTGGCGTCCGCCGTCGAAACCGCCCACCGCGCCGGCATCGCGCACCGGGACATCAAGCCCGCCAACATCCTGGTGACCGACTACAACCGGCCCGCTCTTACGGACTTCGGCATCTCCGGCACCCTTGCCGGCGACAGCGATGACGACTCCGGCATGTCCATCCCCTGGTCCCCGCCGGAGCAGTTCCGGGACGGCGCGGTGGACGGGGTCATGGTGGATGTTTGGGCCCTGGGTGCCACCCTGTACACCCTGCTGGCGGGCCGATCGCCCTTTGTGATGCCGGGAGCGGACAACTCGCAGCGGGAACTGATCAACCGGATCAGCAACACGGCCCTGCCCCGGCTGGGCCGGGCGGACGTGCCTGAATCCCTGGAACTGGCCCTGGCAACCGCCATGGCCAAGGCGCCGCAGTCACGGTACTCGTCCGCCCACGCCTTCGCCCTTGCCCTGCAGCGCATCCAGGCAGAACTCAACCTCTCGGTGACACCCTTTGAGGTCCTGGAGGAGCCCCAGCAGGAGGAAAACCACCCGGACGACAGCACCGAGGAAACGCGCGTCCGCAGCATCGCTGCCATTGATCCGGAGCGGACCGGCAGCGCGCCCACTTTCCCCGCGAGAACCCGTCCCAACGCAGCCTTTGCGGGGACCGACGCGACCGGACGCAGGGATGGCGCCCTCCCGCCGTCGTCCTTCACCCCTGCTGCCCCCAGCCAATGGCGGCCTGCCCCGGCGGTCCCGCACATCCCCGCCGGCCCCGCCGGTACTTCGGACGCACAGGGCACGGCCGACGGCGGCGGGCAGGGGGAGTGGGCCCAGTCCACAGTCCTGCGCGGCAGCGAAGGGGCCGTCAACTACGGCGCCCCGCTGGCAGGAGGCCCGGCCACGTTGGCAGGGGGACCTGAGCAGGACACCGGCTACACGGCCGACGCAACAGTCCAGCGCGCCGTGAAAGTGGACGAACCCAAGGCGGAGCCGGAAGCGGACCACAGCAAGCGCAACCTTTGGCTCGCCATTACCGGCGGCACCCTCCTGGCCCTGGCGGCCGTGGTGGGCATCGTGGTGGCCAACGCCGCCCCCGGCACACCCAAGCCGGTGCCCACCCAGCAGGTCAGCAAACCGCCCGCGGACGCATTGGACAACGGCACTGTCCCCGATGTGGAAGGCCTCAAGGGCACCATCGCAGGTGACGGGGAGGCGACTTTCACCTGGACCAACCCGCAGCCCAAGGACGGGGACACCTACAAGTGGAAGGTGTATACCATCGGGGGCGGTGACGGGGGATTCCAGGCCATCACGCAGCCGTCCGTACGGCTCCGGCCCAATCCCTCCGGGCAGACCTGCATCCAAGTGATGATCGTGCGCACCGACGGCGCCTTTTCACCCATGGAATCAGGCTCCATCGCATGCGTGGGCAAGTGATTTCCCCTGCAGGGGCACCAGTCAACAGCACAACACCAGCACTCCGGCCACACCGGAACAGTTCTGCCTTGAGGAGGCATGGATCATGGGGGATCTAGCGATAGATTTCTGCGGCGAATGGTATGAGCCCTCGGACGAGGACATCTTCAATATCGGCCGCGAAGGCGACCTTGAAGTGGACGACAACCCATACCTGCACCGGCAGTTCCTGCAGGTGGCACGCTACGACGGCATCTGGTGGCTCAGCAACGTGGGGAGCATGCTCTCCGCCACCGTGGCCGACGCCTCCGGCGGCATGCAGGCCTGGCTGTCGCCCGGCGCCCGGATCCCGCTGGTGTTCAGCCACACCAATGTCATCTTCACTGCAGGGCCCACGACGTATGAGTTCGCCGTGCACGTGAAGACACCCTCTTTCCGGCAGGAAGCCCGGGAAGGGACCAGCAGCGGGGACACCACCATCGGTCCGGTGGTCTTCACGGATGCCCAGAAGGCACTGATCGTGGCGCTCGCCGAGCCGGTGCTCCGGCGCGAGGGCACGGGCTTCAGCACCATCCCGTCCTCCGCGGCCGCGGCCAAAACGCTGGGGTGGGCGCTGACCCGGTTCAACCGAAAGCTCGACAACGTCTGCGACAAGCTGGACCGCGTGGGAGTGGTGGGACTTCGCGGCGGCGGTGGCAAGCTCGCCACCAACCGGCGGGCGCGGCTGGTGGAGCATGCTGTCACGACCCACCTGGTGACACCCGATGACCTGTACCTGCTCGAGAAGATGAGGGGCGTGGACGAAGGATGAGGATCCGGCTGACACTCCGCCGCGAGCCCGCCGAGGCCAAGGACCTGGCCGTCACGGTGGACGGCATGGCCACAGTTGCCGATATCGCCACCGTCCTCTGGGCGGCGGACCCGGCCCGCAAGGGCACCCCTGCGCCGGACAACCTCTCCCTGCGCATCGACGAAGCCTTCGTGGGCGCCGGGATCAGCGGCAACGTCCTGGCCCGGGAGGACAACCTCCTCGAATCAGGGCTGAGGCCGGGGTCGGTAGTATCGCTGGCCCAGGTGAGCGGGCAGTTCCACGAGGCCGGGGCCAGCCGGGGACCCGCCGCGGCAACCCTGCGGGTACTGTCCGGGCCCGACGTCGGACGCGAATTCCCGCTGCCCACCGGCACCAGCTATATCGGCCGGGACCGGAACGTGGACATCCGCCTGGCGGATCCGCTCACCTCCAAGCGGCACGCCCGCATCACGGTGGGCGAAAGCATCGAAATCGTTGACACCAACTCCGCCAACGGCCTCCTGATGGACGGCCTGCCCGTCACCCGCGCCACCCTCAACTCCTCCGACACGGTGACCCTGGGGGACACCACCGTCACCGTGGTGCCGCTGGGACACAACCACGCGGCAGCGCCGACGTCGCCCCTCGTGGACTTCAACCGCTCCCCTCGCGTGGTGCCGCGCTTCGACGTACCCAAGCGGGTACTGCCTGCCGGGCCCAAGCGTCCGGAGGACCAGCCCTTCCCATACATCATGCTGGTGGCACCGCTCATGATGGGCGCCGTGATCTTCGCGGTGACGCAGAACGTGCTCTCCATGGTGTTCATGCTGATGATGCCCCTGTTCATCGTGGGCCACTACATGGACACCCGGATGCGGACCCGGAAGCAGCAGAAGGAGCAGCTCAAGCAGTTCCGGGCCTCGATGGCCGCGTTCCGGCAGGACCTCACCGAACTGCAGCAGGTGGAACGGGCCGTCCGGCTCCAGGAAGCGCCGTCCGTCAGCGACACCGTGGATGCCATCTACAAGCTGGGGCCGCTGCTCTGGACGCACCGGCCGGAGCACTCCTCGTTCCTGGGCCTGCGCTTCGGGCTCGGCACCGCGCCGTCCCGCATTCCGCTGGAAGAACCCTCCAGCAACGACACCGAGGTCCAGTACGCCCGCGAAATCCAGGACTGCATCAAGCAGTTCAGCGAGATCGAGGGCGTTCCCGTGGTCTCCCAGCTGCGCACCTCGGGCGCCCTGGGCATCGCCGGCGCACGCGGCCTGGTGGACGACGTCGCCCGCGGTATGGTGCTGCAGCTGGTGGGCCTGCATTCTCCGGCCGAGGTGGTCCTGACTGCCATCACGTCCGCCCAGTCCCGGGCCCGCTGGAACTGGCTGCAGTGGCTTCCGCACGTGGGTTCGGGCTACAGCCCCCTGGGCGGGGACCACTTGGCCGCCGGTTCGGCCGGCGGTTCCTCCCTGCTGGCCCGCCTCGAAGACCTGGTCGATGTCCGCGAGGCAGCGGCCAAACGGACCGCGCCCGACCTGCGCCCCGGCATCGACCCCGTCAAGCATGAGCTTGAGGAACCGGTCCTGCCGTCCGTGCTGGTCATTGTGGAAGACGACGCCCCAGTGGACCGTGGCCGCCTCACCCGGCTGGCAGAACGGGGTCCGGACTCAGGTGTCCATGTGCTGTGGGTGGCCACGGACATCCAGGCGCTCCCCGCAGCCTGCCGCGACTTCATGATGGTGGACGGCGACCACGGCACCACTACCGGCCAGGTTCGGCTGGGCCGCCACACCTACCCCGTCAGCTGCGAAAGCGTGGACGCGGAACTGGCTGCGCAGCTGGCACGGATGCTGGCCCCCGTGGTTGATGTGGGCAAGCCCGTCAACGACGATTCCGACCTGCCGCGTGCCGTTTCCTACGCAACCTTGATCGGCAAGGATTTCCTGGACAACCCGGAGGCCGTGGCCGAGCGCTGGACGGAGAACAATTCGGTTCGTGCCAGCGCCGTGGCCAACCGCAAGGACAACGGCACGCTCCGGGCCCTGGTGGGGTCCAAGGGCATTGAACCGCTCTACCTGGATCTGAAGAATGAAGGACCGCACGCGCTGGTGGGCGGAACCACCGGGGCCGGCAAGTCCGAGTTCCTGCAGTCCTGGGTCATGGGCATGGCCGCCGCCTACAGCCCGGACCGCGTCAGTTTCCTGTTCGTGGACTACAAAGGCGGCGCCGCGTTCGCCGACTGCATCAATCTTCCGCACACCGTGGGGCTGGTCACGGACCTGTCCCCGCACCTGGTGCGCCGGGCCCTGGCATCCCTCCGGGCCGAGCTGCACTACCGGGAACAGCTGCTGAACCGCAAGAAGGCCAAGGACCTGCTGGCCCTGCAGCGGGAGGCGGACCCCGACGCACCGCCGTACCTGATCATCATCGTGGACGAGTTCGCCGCGCTGGCCAACGACGTCCCCGAGTTCGTGGACGGGGTGGTGGACGTGGCCGCCCGCGGCCGGTCCCTGGGCCTGCACCTCATCCTGGCCACCCAACGGCCGGCAGGCGTCATCAAGGACAACCTCCGGGCCAACACCAACTTGCGCGTGGCGCTCCGCATGGCCGACGAGGACGACGCCACGGACATCCTGGGCGTGCCCGACGCCGCCTACTTCGACCCCGCCATACCAGGCCGCGGCGCCGCCAAGACCGGCCCAGGCCGCATCCAGGGGTTCCAGACCGGCTACGCCGGCGGATGGACCACCGACAAACCGCAGCGTCCCCAGATCGACATCGTGGAGATGGCCTTCGGCTCCGGTCCCAGCTGGGAAGCTCCGGCCCCGGACAAGCCTGTCGCGCAGGAGCCGGCCGGGCCCAACGACATTGCCCGGATGACCTCAACGATCGTGCACGCCGCGGAGCGCCTTGCCATCCAGCCGCCACGCAGGCCGTGGCTGGACGAACTGGCCAAGACCTACGACTTCTCGAAGCTGCCCAACCCGCGCACCGACGAACAGCTGCTGCTGGGCGTTGCCGACGATCCCGTCCACCAGGACCAGCCCACCGTGTTCTACGAGCCCGACCGGGACGGCAACATGGCCATCTATGGCACCGGCGGCTCGGGCAAGTCGGCGGCCCTGCGCGGTATCGCCATTGCCGCCGCGGTCACTCCCCGGGGCGGGCCCGTCCACGTGTATGGCATCGACTGCGGTTCCGCAGGGCTGCGGATGCTCGAGGAGCTTCCGCACGTGGGAGAGATCATCAACGGCGACGACGTGGAACGCGTGGGCAGGCTCCTGCGCCTCCTGCGGGACATTGCCGAGCGGCGGTCAGCGCAGTTCGCGGAGGTCCGCGCCTCCACCATCGTCGAGTACCGGAAGCTGGCCAACCGGCCGGACGAAAAACGGATCTTCGTCCTGGTGGACGGCATGTCCGCCTTCCGCGAGGCCTACGAGCACAGCAAGCTCTCCGGCCTCTGGGACATCTTCCTCCAGCTGGCCACCGACGGCCGGACCCTCGGCATCCACCTCGTGGTCACGGGCGACCGGCCCAACGCCGTCCCCGCCTCCCTGCTCGCCTCCATCCAGCGCAGGCTGGTGCTGCGGCTCTCCAACGAGGACGATTACATCTCCATGGACGTGCCCAGGGACGTCCTCACCGCCAATTCGCCCCCGGGCCGCGGGCTGCTGGACGGGCTCGAAGTGCAGCTGGCGGTCCTGGGCGGCAACTCCAACCTTGCCCTGCAGGCCCGCGAAGTCCACAAGCTCAGCGAAGCCATGATGCGGCAGGGGCTGGAGACCGCACCGGGCATCGAGCGGCTGCCGGAGCAGGTGGACCTGGACGTACTGCCCGCCGGCAGCCCGGACCTGCCGGTCATAGGCGTGGACGACGAGTCGCTCCAGGCCGCCGAGATCATGGCACGGGGCCCGCTGCTGCTTGCCGGGCCGCCGGGTGCAGGGCGCACCGTAGCCCTGGTTACCCTGGCATACGCCCTGCGCCGGTCCAACCCCGCCACCGAGCTGATCTACGTGGGATCCCGCCGGTCCGCCGTCGCGTCACTTCCCATCTGGAACCGCGCCGTGGTGGGGCCGGATGACCTCGCCGAGGTGGTGGAGGACCTGGTGGAGCATTCCACCGGAAACCCGGGAACCGTGGCCATCTTCATTGAAGGCCTCACCGAGTTCACCGACACCATCGCCGAATCAGGCATGGCCCAGCTGGTGACGGCGTCGCTCAAAGCGGACCAGTGGGTGGTGGGCGAGTCTGAATCCTCCACCTGGTCCAGTGCCTGGCAGCTTGCCCAGCCGTTCAAATCCGGCCGGCGCGGGCTGCTGCTCAACCCGGGGGATATTGAGGGCGACAGCCTGCTCAACACCTCCCTGGGCCGCGTCAGTCCCGAGTTCATTCCGGGCCGCGGCTACGTGGTGGGACGCGGTAAAGCCCGGAAAATCCAGGTGGCGCTGCCGCCCGAAAACCGGGACTGAACAGGTCCGATGACTGCGGGGGCGCCGCTGCTGCGGATTTGCGGCCCCGCAGGGAGCTGTAGAAGACTACCGGGGACACCAGAAAGCCGTGGTGGGGGGACTGCGCGCATCGAAAGGTAGCAATGACCCCGTCCGCACCGGCCCGCCACGCTGTTTCGACGACGGCATCAGCAGCTGTCCTGGCCCTGGCCTTTGGCTTCTTTCCGACTTCCCCCGCACGCGCCGCCACTGCCGAGCCCTCGGTGGCCCCGACCTCAACCTGCGGCATTCTCTGCCTGCCCGTCCTGGCTGGCAGCCCGGACACTGCCCAACCCGGGCGGCCGCGGAAGACCAGGGACCCCGCGCCGCCAACCTCCCAGCCGGCACCTACGGCCGGGGTACCGGTCCAGCCGGCCCCGCCCCAGCCTCCGCAGGGAGACGCCGGGCCCCAGGATGCTGCACCACCCGATCCGGCGCTGCCCGCCACGCCGGCAGGTGACGTGGCCCCTGCCACCGCCTCAGCCGCCGCGGGGTACCGGCCGCCCACCGGACCGTCCAGTGGCCAGGACTGGAACAGTCCCGTCACGCGGTCCGCCGCGGCCGCTCCGATGGCTGCCGCCGTTCCCGCACGCGGCCAGGGTTCCGACGGGCCGGAGTTCCTCCCCATCGCCTTGGGAACGCTGCTGGTGGCTCTTTCAGCCGGCTCCTTCGCCTGGTTCACCCGCTACCGGAACCGGCTCCGGTCGCACTGAGCTGCGCGCACCTTCCGCCCCACCCGGCCACATCAGTGTCGGGGCTGTAGGGCAAGATAGGTTTGTGAGCACAGGACCAGGACACGCAGAACAGACCGCCGGCCGGAGCACGGCGCCGCACGAGCCCGAAGCGATCCCCACCGAAGCCATCCGCGAGGAATACGAGAACCTTGCGGACCTGGTGCGGAAGTACCGGTTCGCGTACTACCAGGAGGACGCGCCCCTGGTGTCGGACGCCGAGTTCGACACGCTCTTCCGCCGCCTGGAGGAGATCGAGGCGCTGCACCCCGAACTGGTGGCCAACGATTCCCCAACCCAGGAAGTGGGCGGCGAGGTATCGGCCGCGTTCGCGCCGGTAGAGCACCTGCAGCGGATGTACAGCCTGGAGGACGTCTTCTCGCTCGCCGAGCTTGAGGCCTGGCTCAACCGGGCCGAGGCCAGCATCGAAAAGATCGGTGACGGCGGCGTCAAAGCCGCATGGCTGACCGAACTCAAGATCGATGGCCTGGCGGTCAACCTCCTGTACCGCGACGGCAAACTGGTGCGTGCCGCCACCCGCGGCGACGGAACCACGGGCGAGGACATCACCCACAACCTGCTCACCATCAAGGAAATCCCGCAGGAACTGCGCGGCAACGGCTTCCCGGCCGAGATGGAGGTACGCGGCGAGGTCTTCATCCCCTCCAAGGCCTTCGCTGAGTTCAATGAAGCACTCATCGAAGCCGGCAAGGCGCCGCTGGCCAATCCCCGGAACGCCGCAGCAGGGTCGCTGCGCCAGAAGGACCCTGCCGAAACGGCCAAGCGGCCGCTGAAAATGTTCGTCCACGGCATCGGCGCCCGGGAGGGACTTGCGGCCGGGAGCCAGTCCGAAACGTACGGGCTGCTCAAGGAATGGGGCCTGCCGGTCAGCCCTTACTTCGAGGTGCTGGAAACCCGCGACGACGTCCTGGCTTTCATCGAACGGTACGGCGACCAGCGCCACAAGCTGCTCCATGAGATCGACGGCATCGTGATCAAGGTGGACGATTTCGGTACCCAGCGTGCCCTGGGCAACACCACGCGTGTTCCCCGCTGGGCCGTGGCCTACAAGTACCCGCCGGAGGAAGTCCACACCAAGCTGCTGGACATCCAGGTCAACGTGGGCCGCACCGGCCGCGTCACCCCCTACGGAGTCATGGAGCCGGTCAAGGTGGCCGGTTCAACAGTGGAGATGGCCACGCTCCACAACCAGGACGTCGTCAAGGCCAAGGGCGTCAAGATCGGCGACATCGTGATCCTGCGGAAGGCCGGGGACGTCATCCCGGAAATAGTGGGACCGGTCCTGAACCTCCGCGACCAGCAGGACCCGCCGGTGCGCGACTTTGTGATGCCCACCGAATGCCCCTCCTGCGGCACGCCCCTGGCCCCTGCCAAGGAGGGGGACGTGGATGTCCGCTGCCCTAACGCCAGGTCCTGCCCATCGCAGCTGCGCGAGCGCGTGTTCCATGTAGCGGGCAGGGGCGCCTTCGACATTGAGGCCCTGGGCTGGGAGGCGGCCATCGCCCTGACCCAGCCCGCCGAGCCTGAGGTGCCGCCGCTGACCTCCGAAGCCCGGCTGTTCGACCTCACTCCCGGGGATTTGGCCGATGTCCGGATCCGGCGCGAGAAAAAGTCAAAGGGCGTTCCCACAGGCGAGTACGGGCTGGTGCCGTACTTCTTCAGCAAGGGCACCGCCAAGTCGCCGTCGAAGCCCACCGCCACCACCCAGAAGCTTTTCAAGGAACTGGAAAAGGCCAAGACCCAGCCCCTGTGGCGCGTCCTGGTTGCCCTGTCCATCCGGCACGTCGGTCCGCGCGCGTCGCGTGCCCTGGCACAGGCGTTCGGCTCCATGGACCGCATCCGCGCGGCCTCCGAGGAGGAACTGGCCCATGTGGACGGGGTAGGTCCCACCATCGCCGCCGCACTGAAGGAATGGTTCGCGGAGGACTGGCACCTGGAGATCATCGACCGCTGGGCCGCCGCCGGTGTTCGCATGGAGGACGAACAGGACGAGTCCATGCCGCGCACCCTGGAAGGCCTTACCGTGGTGGTCACGGGCTCCCTGCCCAACTTCAGCCGGGACGAGGCAAAGGAAGCCATCCTGCTCCGGGGCGGCAAGGCGGCGGGTTCCGTTTCGAAGAACACCAGCTACGTGGTGGCCGGCGAAAGCGCCGGCAGCAAGCTGGACAAGGCAGAACAGCTCGGGATCCGGGTCCTGGACGAGGAGGGGTTCAGGCAACTGCTCGACGGCGGCCCGGCTGCCTTGGGTGATGCCCCGGCAGCCGGCGAAGAACCTGGTGACGGTGCAGAACCTGGTGGCGACGCAGCGGAAACCTGGCGCGACGATGCCGACAGCACCCAGAAAGCGGCTGTACCTGCCGCAGTGGAGGAGAACGTATGACGTCCGCAGCTGAACTCCTGGAGGTGGCCAAACAGGCGGCCGCGGCAGGCGCCAACGTCCTCTCCGGCCGGGACGGCAACGCCCTGGACGCGAGCAACAAGGGGGCCGCCGGGGACTGGGTCACGGCCTTCGACCTGGCCGCGGAAGACGCCGTGCGCCGCGTCATCACCACTGCCCGCCCGGACGACAGCATCACCGGCGAGGAACAGGGAACCACCCGGGCCGCCGACCCCACCGGTTACCGCTGGTCCATCGACCCCCTGGACGGCACCACCAACTTCATCCGCAACATCGTCTACTACGCCACCTCCGTGGCTGTTGCCGATGCCGACGGCGTCTGGCTGGCCGGCGTCGTCAACGCCCCTGCCCTGGGGCGGGTGTACTACGCTGCCCGCGGCCAGGGTGCGTGGCTGGAGGAACGCGGCACTGTCACCAGGCTCGACGGCCCGGTACCGGGCCGCGCCGGGCAGATCCTGGCCACCGGGTTCAGCTACGAACCCGGCGTCCGCAGCGAGCAGGCTGCCGCTTTCGCCACCCTCATGGACGGCTTCGCCGACGTCCGCCGCCTGGGTTCCGCAGCCCTCGACCTGTGCATGGTGGCGGATGGAACGCACGATGCCTATGGCGAGCGGGGACTCAACGAACACGACTTCTCGGCCGGGGCGCTGATCGCCGAGGAAGCCGGCTGCTGGGTGCGCAGGCCCCGCCTGACCAGCCCGCTCGACGGCGGCCCCACGGACGACGAGCGCCTTGACGCGTGGACGTGCGCTGCCAGCCTGGAGTTGTCCGGGAAGTTTCCGCTCTAACCGGTGAGGTACTGCGGGCGCAGGCGCCGGAAGGAGGCGGCTGCCCCGGTTGCTGCGCACCATCTGATAGTTCGATCACGGAAAACGCTTTTCCGCGCAGCCCACGGACCGGCTGCCACTACCATTGACGGGTGCAGCCGCAGCTAACCATCCGTCCCGCCGTCGAAGCCGACTTCCCCGCCATTGCCCGTATCACCGGGGACTCCTACCTGTCCGCAGGCTACTTCGACGACGCCTCGCACCCGTACATGGTCAAGATCATGGACGTTGCGGCGCGGGCCGAACAGGCAACCATCTGGGTGGCCGAACGGGAAGGAACCATCGTCGGCTCGGTCACCTTGGCACTGGCGGGGGAACCGTACGCGGACATCGCCCTGCCTGACGAACTGGAATTCCGCATGCTGGTGGTGGACCCTGCCGTGCAGCGCAGCGGCGCCGGCAAAGCCATGGTGGACGCCATCGTCAGCCATGCCAGGACGCTTCCCGGCATCCGTGCAGTGGCCCTCACCACGGGCCAGGCCTGGGAAAGCGCGCACGGGCTCTACCTTAAGACCGGCTTCCACAGGGCCCCTGAACGGGACTGGCTGGTCCCCGGAACCGACACAAAACTGCTGGTTTACCGGCGCGACCTGTAGCAGCCCTACAGTGGTGGCGACCCATTCCAGCTTTGAAAGGCCCACCCATGCGCAATACCTTCGGCAGCGGATCCGTCTGGGAACAGACCCTCGGCTATTCCCGCGCCGTCCAGGTGGACAACACCCTCTACATCTCCGCTACCGCGGCCAGCGGTGACGACGGAATCGTGGGGGATGACTTCTACACCCAGACCCAGTACATCCTGCAGAAACTCGGCAAAGTCCTGGCTGACGCCGGCTTCGGCTACGAGGACGTGGTGCAGTCCAAGCTGTACCTGACGGACATCAGCAAATGGGAAGAGGCCGGCCGCGCCCACGGCGAGGTGTTCGGAGAGATCCGCCCCACTCTCTCCCTGGTCCACGTGCTCCCGTTCCTGGACCCGAAGATGCTCGTCGAGATCGAACTGGTGGCCCAGAAGAGCGCATAACGCGGAAGTTTCTTCTGCCCTACCGGGCCGGCAGGCCGTAGCGGTGTTCCGGCCTGCCGGTGGTCCCGTAGCGGAGCTGGATGTCCACCGCGCCGTCGTCGGCCAGGGAGGACAGGTACCGCTGGGCGGTGGCGCGGGAGACACCCACGCGTGAGGCCACCTCGGCAGCCGAGTACTGCTCGCCGCTGACCAGCGATTCCAGGACCGCCGCTTCCGTGGCCGAACGGGGTTTCGACGACGGCGTGACATCCCCCGGAATCAGCGCACGTTTGGCGCGTTCCACCCTGTCCTGGTCCAGTGCCCCCGGCTGCGCCAGGAAGCGGCGGTAGCGGGCGTAGGAGCGCAGCTGCTGCGACAGCGACTCGGCGGTGAACGGCTTCAGCAGGTACCCCAGCGCGCCGCGGCGGAACGCCGCCCGGACTGAGGCGGCGTCGGAGGCGGCGCTCAGGATGATTGTGTCCACGTCCAGCTGCTGGAGCAGGTCCAGTCCGGAGGCATCCGGAAGGTAGACGTCAAGCAGCACCAGGTCCGGCCGCAGGCTGTGGATGGCCTGCAGCGCCAGGGATGCGCTGCCGGCGGGCGCCAGGGCCAGGAAGCCGGCCACCGAGTCCACGTAGGTGGCGTGGAGCTTTGCCACGTGGAAGTCGTCGTCCACAATCAGGACCCGAAAATCGTCAGCCATTGTCATCCTTTCCGGCTGCCCCCAGCTGGTGGGCGGCAGGGCTTCCTGCCGTTGTGTGTGGCAACGTGGCCATGAATACAGCGCCGGGTCCGCCCCTGGTTCCGCGTTCGAGAACTTTGACGTCGCCTCCGCGGCGGCGGGCCAGCTGGCGGGCCAGGGCCAGCCCGAATCCGTGGCCGCCGCCGGCACGAACGGGCCCGGTGGCGGTGGTGAAACCTTCGGCGAACACGCGCTCCGCGTCCGTTCCGTCCGCCAGCCCATCACCCGAGTCCGCGACCACCACGTGCAGCGTGCCGCCGTCGTCGCCCGGCTCATCCAGCACCTCAATCTCCACCCAGCGTTCGGTGGAGGATCCCGCCACGGCGGCGTTCACCGCGTTGTCGATCAGGTTGCCCAGCACGGTGGTCACATCCTGGGCCTGGGTCACCTGGCCGCGGACCAGCGTCTCCGGCCCAATGCGCAGGGCAACGCCGCGTTCGTCCGCCTCCACGCCCTTGGCGCCCACGAATGCCTGCAGGTACGGGTCCTGGAGCAGTTCGGCCTGGTCCACCGGAAACTTCAGCGGTCCCGTGGCGGCCAACCCGGCCAGGTAGTCGCGTGCCTCCTGATGCTGCCCGATGCCCAGGAATCCGGCCAGCGTGTGCAGCTGGTTGGCGAACTCGTGGCGCTGCGCCCGCAGGGCGGTGGACATGGTGCCCACTGCGTCGAGTTGCCGGGTGAGCTGCTGCAGTTCGGTGCGGTCGCGCAGCATGATGACCCAGCCCAGGTCCTCCCGGCGGTGCAGTGCCTTGCGCGCGTTTGCCACCAGGACCCGGCCGCCGGCCACCAATTCCAGGGCATCCTGGCCCGAACTGCTGGTACCTGCGGCGGCTCCCATAACGGTGCCGCCGGCAGCACCGGCCCCCGGCCGGGTCAGCGACTTCAGCTGCTCCGGCACCGGAGCGTCCTCCCAGGGAGTACCGGACAGGTCGGGCAATCCGAGCAGGCGCTGGGCTGCGGCGTTGAAGACGCTGATCCGCCCGTCGGCACTCACGCCGATGACGCCGTCGTCCACGCCCTGCAGTACGGCAACCTGGTCGTGGACCAGCGTGCTGATCTCCTCAGGCTCCAGGCCCAGGGTGAGGCGCTGCAGGCGCCGGCGCAGCAGGAAGGACCCCAGGACCCCCGCCAGCAGGGCTCCGGCGGCCGTCAGCGCCACCGGCCCGATATCCCGCGCCACGCTTTGGGCGACGGTCTCCATGGAATAGCCCACGCTGACCTCGCCCACCACCGTCGCCGTGCCCGGAGCGTACACCGGAACCTTTGCCCCCGCGGAAGGGCCCAGGGTCCCGGTGTTCCGGGTGGTGATCTCCTGCCCGGACAACGCCTCGGTCGGGTCGGTGCTGACCTTCCCGCCGAGCCGCTGGGGGTCGGGATGCGCCAGCCGGATGCCGGTTTCGTCGGTGATCACCACGAACAGTGCGCCCGTCCGGGTCCGCGCTGCCTCGGCGGACTCCTGCAGGGGGCCGGCCAGAAGCTCCGCGGGCGGGGGAGTGCCGGGCTGTTCACTGATGGCCAGCACGTCCGCCCGGACCTCGGGATCGGAAGCAACGGTGCGGGCCAGCGTCAGTGCCTGGTTTTCGGCGTCGCTGCCCACCCGGTCGTAGGTCAGCCAGGCATGGACGGCGGCGCTGAGCAGCACTACCAGAAGAACCACGGCCAGCTGGAGCAGGAGCGTCTGGGTGGAAAACCGCAGCGGCGGCCGGGGCACGGAACGCTGCATTCATCCTCCTTGACGGGTACTGCGTGACGGTAGCGGGCGGGCGGCCTCCAGCGCGAAAAAGCTGCGTGAGCACAATGAGCAAAATGCTCCCAACAAGCAGTATGCCAATCAATTAAGCCAAAGGCACCGCCGTGACGCCCGCCACCCTACAGTCTGTAGCACGCATCACAACGCTGTGGTGCTGTTCACAAGAAGGAGCCGGCTGTGCTGGTAATACTTGGATTCGCCATGATCGCGGTTTTCATGGTGCTGATCATGACGAAGAAGTTGACGCCAGTGCTGGCGCTGATCATCGTCCCTACTGTTTTTGGTCTTTTCGCCGGTGCCGGCCTGGGTATCGGCGACATGGTGATGGACTCCATGAAGTCCATGACCTCCACCGCGGCCCTGCTGATGTTCGCCATCATCTACTTCGGCCTGATGATTGACGTCGGGCTCTTTGACCCGCTGGTGAAGTTCATCCTCCGCAAGCTGGGCAACGACCCCGCCAAGGTTGTCCTGGGCACTGCCATCCTGGCCGCCGCCGTATCCCTGGACGGCGACGGATCCACCACCTTCATCCTCACCACCGCGGCCATGCTGCCCGTCTACCTGCGCCTGAAGATGAGCCCCGTAGTCCTCACCTGCGTGGCCGGCCTGGCCAACGGCACCATGAACATCCTGCCCTGGGGCGGCCCCACGGCCCGCGCCGCCACCGCGCTCAAGATCGACGTCAACGACGTCTTCGTCCCCATGATCCCGTCCCTCGTCGCCGGCCTGGTGGTCGTCTTCGCCTTCTCCTGGCTGCTGGGCCTGCAGGAACGCAACCGCCTCCGCGCCACCGCTCCCGAAATCTGGGGCGTCCCGGACACTGCAGCAGAGTTCGACGGCGGCACCTCCACCGGTGGTTCGCTCGCCGGCGGCACGGCGTCCGGCACCGGACGCAAGGGCGGCAACCCTGGCGGAGCAGCCCCCGCCGTCGACCGTTCCCCGGCAGGAACCTCGGTGGCCGTGCTGGAGCATACCGACTCCCTTGCTGAGGACAGCGGCACCGGACTCGCCGACACCGCCCTCGATCCCAACCGCAGCACCCTGCGCCCCAAGCTGTTCTGGTTCAACCTCGCCCTGACCGTCGCGGTCATGGTGGTCCTCGTGGCCAATGTCATTCCGCTGCCGTTCGTCTTCATGGTTGGCGCCGCGATCGCCCTGCTGGTCAACTTCCCCAGGGTCAAGGACCAGGGCGCCCAGCTGATCGCCCACGCACCGTCCATCGTCGCCGTGGTCAGCATGGTCATGGCGGCCGCAGTGCTCACCGGCGTCCTCAAGGGCACCGGCATGGTCGGGGCAATGTCCGCCTGGCTGGTCCAGATCATCCCGTCCTCCATGGGTCCGTTCATGGCCGTCCTCACCGGCGTCCTCAGCATCCCCATGACGTTCTTCATGAGCAATGACGCCTTCTACTTCGGCGTCCTGCCGGTGCTCAGCGAGACCGCCGCCCACTACGGTGTCGGCGCCGCGGACATGGCCCGCGCCTCCATCACCGGCCAGCCGTTCCACCTCCAGAGCCCGCTGGTTCCGGCCATCCTGCTCCTGGTGTCGCTGGCGAAGGTGGACCTCGGTGACCACCACAAGAAGGTCCTGTGGCGCACCGCCGTCATTTCGCTGGTAATGCTTGGTGTCGGCATGCTGACCGGAGCCATTGGTATCGGTTAGTCTGTAGCTGCCCGTGCTCCTGTCCCCGCGGCAGGATGCGGGTATCGAAGGTGCCCGTCTGACGCCCGCTGGGGGATGTCAGACGGGCATCTGCGTTTCCCCACTAGACTGGATCGGAAAACAATTCGAACTTTGCAGGGGAGATCCATGGCTGCGATCAACCGTGACGACGTCGCGCATCTTGCGCGGCTCGCTCACATCGAGATGAGTGCCGAAGAGCTGGACAGGATGGCCGGCGAGCTCGCCGTCATCGTCGATTCGGTGAAGTCCGTCAGCGAGGCCGCGGGGGACGACGTGCCCGCCACCTCGCACCCCATTCCGCTGACCAACGTGTTCCGCGAGGACGTCGTGGGCCACACCTTCACGGCGGAACAGGCACTCTCCGGCGCCCCGGACTCCGATGAGAACCGTTTCAAGGTCCCCGCCATCCTGGATGAGGCATAACCATGACTGAACAGAACATCAGCGCCGATACCCTGATCCGCCTGTCTGCAGCGCAGCTCGCCGAGAAACTGCGTGCCGGCGAGGTCACCGCCGTCGAAGCAACCCAGGCCTACCTGGACCGGATCGCCGCCGTGGACGGCAAGGTCAATGCCTTCCTGCACATCAACGCCGAGGAAGCGCTCGCCGTTGCTGCGGAAGTCGATGCCATCCGCGCCGCCGGCGGAGCGGAAGCCGAAGCCCTGCACTTCCTGGCCGGCGTTCCCATCGCCGTCAAGGACCTTATTGTCACCATCGGCCAGCCCACCACCGCCGGATCGAAAATCCTCGAAGGCTGGCACAGCCCGTACGACGCCACCGTCGTCGAGCGCCTGCGCGCGGCCAAGATGCCGATCCTGGGCAAGACCAACCTCGACGAATTCGCCATGGGCTCCTCCACGGAGCACTCGGCCTACGGCCCCACCCGCAACCCCTGGGACCTGGACCGGATCCCCGGCGGCTCCGGCGGCGGTTCCGCTGCCGCCGTTGCCGCCTTCGAAGCGCCCCTGGCCCTGGGCACGGACACCGGTGGTTCCATCCGCCAGCCCGGCGCCGTCACCGGCACCGTGGGCGTGAAGCCCACTTACGGCAGCGTCTCCCGCTACGGCGCCATCGCCATGGCCTCCTCACTGGACCAGATCGGCCCCGTTACCCGGACCGTCCTGGACTCCGCCCTGCTGCACCAGGTCATCGGCGGCCACGACCCCCGCGATTCCACCTCCCTGCCGGACCCGCTGGCGGACCTCGTCGCCGCCGCGAAGACCGGCAGCGTTGAGGGGCTCCGCATTGGCATCATCAAGGAACTGCACGGCGAGGGCTACCAGGCCGGCGTCGAAAACCGCTTCAATGATGCCCTGGCGCTGCTCAAGGACGCGGGCGCGGAGATCGTGGAGGTCTCCTGCCCCAACTTCCAGTACGCCCTGGGCGCCTATTACCTGATCATGCCGTCCGAGGCCTCCTCCAACCTGGCCAAGTTCGACGGCGTCCGGTACGGCCTGCGCGTCCTCCCCGAAGAGGGTCCCATGACGATTGAACGCGTCATGGGTGCCACCCGCGCCGCCGGCTTCGGGGACGAGGTCAAGCGCCGCATCATCCTGGGCACCTACGCCCTGTCCGCCGGCTACTACGACGCCTACTACGGCTCCGCTCAGAAAGTCCGCACCCTGGTCCAGCGGGACTTCGAGGCCGCCTTCGCGCAGGCCGACGTCCTGATCTCGCCCACCGCCCCCACCACGGCGTTCCCGCTCGGCGAAAAACTGGACGATCCGCTGGCCATGTACCTGAACGACGTCGCCACCATCCCCGCCAACCTCGCCGGCGTGCCCGGCCTGTCGCTGCCCGGCGGCCTCGCGGATGAGGACGGGCTGCCAGTCGGCATCCAGTTGCTGGCCCCGGCCCGCGAGGACGCCCGACTGTACCGGGTGGGTGCGGTCCTGGAATCGCTGCTCGAAGCCAAGTGGGGCGGCCCGCTGCTGGCCCAGGCGCCCGACCTTGCCGCTGAATCCCTCGAAACCCAGGAGGCAAAATAATGAGCACCGACGAAATCCTGAGCTTCGATGAGGCCATGGAGAAGTACGATCCCGTCCTGGGGTTCGAGGTCCACGTGGAGCTCAACACCAAGACCAAGATGTTCTCCTCCGCGCCCAACGTCTTTGGCGACGAGCCCAACACGAACGTCAATGAGGTGGACCTGGGAATGCCCGGTGTCCTGCCCGTGGTGAACAAGACCGCCGTGGAGTCCTCCATCAAGATCGGCCTGGCGCTGAACTGCAAGATCGCCGAATCCTGCCGCTTTGCACGGAAGAACTACTTCTACCCGGACACCCCCAAGAACTTCCAGACCTCCCAGTACGACGAGCCCATCGCGTACGACGGCTACCTGGATATCGAGCTGGAAGACGGCACCGTATTCCGCGTGGAGATCGAACGCGCACACATGGAGGAGGACGCCGGCAAGCTGACCCACATGGGCGGGGCTACGGGCCGCATCCACGGCGCCGACTTCTCCCTGGTGGATTACAACCGCGCTGGCGTTCCGCTGGTGGAAATCGTTACCAAGCCCATCGAGGGCGCGGGTTCCCGCGCCCCGGAACTGGCCAAGGCCTACGTGGCCGCCATCCGGGAAATCGTGAAGAACCTGGGCGTGTCCGACGCGCGCATGGAACGCGGCAACGTCCGCTGCGACGCCAACGTGTCGCTCCGCCCGCACGGCCGCGAACGTTTTGGCATCCGGTCGGAAACCAAGAACGTGAACTCGCTGCGCGCCGTCGAACACGCCGTCCGCTACGAGATCCAGCGCCACGCAGCCGTACTGGACTCCGGCAACCCGGTTGTCCAGGAGACCCGGCACTGGCACGAGGACACCCGCACCACAACGTCGGGCCGGCCCAAGTCAGACGCCGACGACTACCGCTACTTCCCGGAACCGGACCTGGTCCCCGTGGTTGCGTCCCGCGAATGGGTCGAGGAACTGCGCGCCACCCTGCCTGAACCTCCGGCTGAGCGCCGCAAGCGCCTCAAGGCGGACTGGGGCTACTCCGACCTGGAGTTCCGCGACGTGGTGAACGCCGGCGTCCTGGACGAGATCGAGGAAACCATCGCCGCCGGTGCCTCCGCTTCAGTGGCCCGCAAGTGGTGGATGGGCGAGATCGTGGGCCGCGCCAAGGCCGCCGACGTTGACCCCGGCCAGCTGGGCGTCAGCCCCGCCACCGTTGTGGAGCTGAGCCGCATGGTGGAAGCCGGCAAGATCAACAACAAGATGGCCTCCCAGGTCCTGGACGGCGTACTCGCCGGCGAGGGCACCCCGGAAGAGATCGTCGAAAAGCGCGGCCTGGCGGTCGTGTCCGACGACGGTCCCCTCCTGGAAGCCATCGATGCCGCCCTCGCAGCCCAGCCCGACGTGGCGGACAGGATCCGCGGCGGCAAGGTACAGGCCATCGGCGCCATCGTGGGCGCGGTCATGAAGGCCACCCGCGGCCAGGCCGACGCCGTCCGCGTCCGGGAACTCATCCTGGAGAAGCTGGGCGTCACGGTCTAGCGTTTCCTACCCAACTGGGCCGCAGTAGATGCCGTTTTGAGCCCTCATAACGGCAATAACTGCGGCCCGGTTCGCTTTAAGTACTCAGGCGGCGCTCCCCAAAAGTACCCGTGGCTGCGGGCTCCTGGCGGACTTACACTTGAGCCCACAAGGCGCCGGTGCGACGGCGTGGAGTTGCGGCACGAGCGCGCGGGAGGGACAGCCATGGCGGTCCGGGAGCCAATGAGGATGCGCAGGGTGGCGGTTGTGTGCGCGGTAGCCCTGGCACTGACCGGGACCGGGGCCGCGCTGGCATGGTCCGCCACAGTCACGGCCGCACCGACACCGTCGGCGTCACCCGCTCCGTCCCGATCGGCGCCGGGAAACTCCGGCAACGCTCCAGGACACAACAAACCCGGCAAAGTCCAGCGCGCCCAGCCCCTCCATGGGGAGGCCGTAGTCAAGAACCCGGACGGCACTTTCACCACCGAGCTGGAGCAGCAGGGGACCGTGGAGTCTGTGAGCGGCACCGCCATTACGGTCAGGAGCGAGGACGGCTTCTCCCAGACCTACACCGTCAACGGCAACACAAGAATCACCAGGCTTCCGGCCGCGGGCGCTGGTGGTTCGGGAGCAACGGCCAGCCCGGGAGCAACGGCCAGCCCGGGAGCAACGGCCAGCCCGGGCGCAGCGCCCACCCCGGGTGCAAAGGGCGACGACGGCAAGCGGCCCAAGGCGGCAGGCGGAACGATTGCCGACATTGCGGTTGGAGACACCGTGCGCATCTCCGGCGTCAAGGACGGGGACAAAGCAACCGCCAATCGGATCGTCAAGGGCGCCGGCGGCGCCCCCGGCCTGGGACACAACCAGGGCTTGGGGCACGGTCAAGGCCTTGGACACAGGATGGGCAAGGGCAACGGCCAGGATGCCGAGGACTCGTAGCGCCCGGCAAGGACCCGCAGCCTCCCGCAGGCGCCGCGTTCAGCCCTGCTGCACCAGCCCTGCCATGATGTCTTCCAACGCCTCGCAGACCATCACCACCGCCCTCCGCTTCAGGTTTTCCGGCCTGGCCAGCAGGTCGATCCTGCGGCGGGTGCTGATGCCTTCCAGCGGACGCAGCACGATGTCCGGGTTGAGGACCGGGCCTGCCGTGTACCTTGGCAGCAGCCCCACCACTCCGCCGGCGCCCACGAGGGCCGCGACCGTTGAATAGTCGTTGATGCGGTGAATGATGTTGGGGACCCGGCTGGAGACGGCAGCGATGGCGGACAGGACATCGGCGGGGGAGTACCCGGGGTGGCTGGTCACCCACGCCTCGGCGCCGACATCGTCCGCGGTTACCGTGTCCCTCCGGGCCAGGGGGTGGTTGGCGGGCAGGGCGACGTCCAGGGGTTCGTGGGCCAGCGGGATCACGGCCACGCGGTCCGCGGGCCAGCGCGGGCTGTGGTCCATCCTGTGCGCGAGGACCAGGTCGTACCGTGCGGTCAGGGCGGGGAAGTCCTGCTGCGCGACGTCCTCGTCGGACAGTTCGATCCGGGGGTGCTCCGGCTGGTCCAGCATCCGGGCCAGCGGTGCAAACAGGGCCTGTCCCGCGCTGTGGAACCCGCTGACCGTCACCCTGCCGGCAGGGGAGCCATGGTAGGTGCCCAACGCACCCCGGGCTTCGGCCATGGCGCTGACGACGGCGGCCCCCGCGTCGGCAAGTACCTGGCCCGCCTCGGTCAGTACCAGGTTCCGGCCCTCCTTGCGCGTCAGTGGAACGTCCACGGAGCGCTGCAGGTGTGCCAGTTGCTGGGAGACCGCCGACGGCGTCACCATGAGGGTGTCGGCTACCGCCTTCACGCTTCCCAGGACGCCGAGTTCCCGCAGGATTTCAAGCTGATGAACCTCCACTAGCCCAGTCTATCCCTTAGCTTTGCTACATCGTCGATTGAGAAGAATCCTGTTGTGCTAAAGCGTCGGCGGGGCTTCAATGAGGAGGAGACGCCGTTCCCCCCGTTATAGCTGCATGAAGTAAGGATGCCAATGAAGGCCCTGTACAAGGCCGGCCCCCAGGCCGGTTTCGAACTCATAGACCGCCCCGAACCCCAGGCTGGCCCGGCGGACGTGAAAATCCGGGTCATGACCACCGGTATTTGCGGCACTGATCTGCACATCCAGTCCTGGGACGCCTGGGCGCAGGGGATGATCGAAGCCCCCCTCATCGCCGGGCACGAGTTCTACGGCGAAGTGGTGGAAGTCGGCTGGGAGGTGCGTGACGTCAAGGTGGGCGACCGGGTTTCCGGCGAGGGCCACATCGTGTGCGGGATCTGCCGGAACTGTCGTGCGGGCCGCCGGCAGATGTGCATCCACACGGTCAGTGTGGGGGTGCAGCGCGACGGCGCCTTCGCCGAGTATGTGGTCATCCCCGAAACCAACGTCTGGGTCCACCATGACCCATCAGTCACACCCGAACTGGGCGCAATCTTCGACCCCTTCGGCAATGCTACGCATACGGCCCTGAGCTTTCCGCTCGTGGGGGAGGACGTGCTGATCACCGGTGCGGGTCCCATCGGCCTCATGGCCATCGCAGTGGCACGCCACGCAGGTGCGCGGAAGATCGCCATCACGGACGTTTCCCGCCCCCGGCTGGAACTGGCCCGGCAGCTCGGTGCCGACCTTGCCATCGATGTCTCCACCACCCGCGTCCGCGACGCCCAGCGGGAGCTTGGCATGCGCGAAGGCTTCGACGTCGGAATGGAAATGTCCGGCCACCCCTCCGCCCTGCCTGAAATGATCGACAACATGAACCACGGCGGCCGGATCGCCATGCTGGGACTGCCCAGCCAGGAGATCACCATCGACTGGGGCAAGGTGGTCACCCATATGCTCACGCTCAAGGGCATCTACGGCCGCGAAATGTACGAAACCTGGTACGCCATGAGCGCCATGCTCTCCTCCAACCCCGTGCTGCACGCGGGAATTTCCGCTGTGGTGACGGACACGCTGCCGGCCACGGACTGGGAGAAGGGCTTTGAGATTGCCCGCAGCGGTGTTGGCGGAAAAGTAGTCCTCGACTGGACCCGACTGTAAGACGCGACGGTAAGGAAACCCATGTACACCTCCATCAAGGACCAGCTCCACGACGAGCTGGAGGAAATCCGCACGGCCGGGCTTTACAAGACGGAGCGCAGCATCAGCTCGCCCCAGTCCAGCCACATCACCGCCGGCCGGATCGGCGGACCGGGCGCCGACGTGCTGAACTTCTGCGCCAACAACTACCTGGGCTTGGCGGACCACCCTGAGATCATCAGCGCCGCGAAGGCCGCGATGGACGAGCGCGGCTTCGGCATGGCCAGCGTACGTTTCATCTGCGGCACCCAGGACCTGCACCTGCAGCTCGAAGCCCGGGTTTCCCAATTCCTGGGCACCGAGGACACCATCCTGTTCTCCAGCTGCTTCGACGCCAACGGCGGCGTCTTTGAGTCCCTGCTCGGCCCGGACGACGCAGTGATTTCCGACGCGCTCAACCACGCCTCCATCATTGACGGCATCCGCCTGTGCAAGGCCAAGCGCTACCGGTACGCCAACCGGGACATGGCAGAGCTAGAGGGCCGCCTGCAGGAGGCGCAGGACGCGCGCCGGAAACTGATCGTTACCGACGGCGTGTTCTCCATGGACGGATACCTGGCTCCGCTCAAGGAAATCTGCGACCTCGCCGACAAGTACGGCGCCATGGTGATGGTGGACGACTCCCACGCGGTGGGCTTCATGGGGGCCACTGGTGCGGGGACGCCCGAACACGCAGGAGTCTCGGACCGCGTGGACATCTACACCGGCACGTTCGGCAAGGCCCTGGGCGGAGCGTCGGGCGGCTATGTGTCCGGCCGCAGGGAGATCATCGCCATGCTGCGGCAGAAGGCCAGGCCCTACCTCTTCTCCAACTCGCTGGCGCCCGCCATCGTGGCCGCCACCCTCAAGGCGCTGGACCTGGTGGAAAACTCCGGTGACCTGCGTCGCCGGCTGTTCGAAAACGCCGCGCTGTTCCGCCGCCGCATGACGGAAGAAGGCTTCGACCTGCTCCCCGGCGAACACGCTATCGTCCCGGTCATGTTCGGCGACGCCGTCATGGCCGCCAAGGTGGCCGACGGGATGCTGCAGCACGGCGTTTTCGTCACCGCGTTCAGCTTCCCGGTGGTCCCGCGCGGTGCCGCGAGGATTCGGGTACAGCTGTCCGCCGCCCATTCAGCGGACGACGTCGAAGCGTGCGTCCGTGCCTTCGTCGCCAGCCGTGCCGAGGCGGCAGCAGCCTGACCCGGATTCAGTCGAGGCGGGAGTCCCGGAGAGCGCGAACTCTGGCAGGATGATCGGATGGCAGCACACTACGATGTCCTGATTGTGGGCGGCGGCATTGCCGGCCTGTCCCTGGCGTCCGCGCTCGCGGGCCGCTGCAGCGTTGGTTTGGTGGAGGCGGAGCAGGAGCTGGCATACCACACGTCCTCCCGCTCGGCCCGCCAGCTGATCCCGAGCTACGGGCCGCCCGCGGTGCAGGAACTCACGATGCGCACCCTGGAGCTGCTCTCGGCCCGCGACGCGGAACTGCCGGAACCGGTCCTGACGCCGCGCAGCTTCATGCTGATCGGGTCCGAATCCGAGGTGGCCGCGGAAGCCAGCGGACACATGCAGTCCATCACGGTGGACCGGGCCCTCGAATTGTGTCCGGCGCTGGTCCCGGGAACCTTCGCAGCCGCAGGCCTGGATACCGGCTCCTTCGGCTGCAACGCGCCCCTGCTCCTCAGTGAGCACCGTAAACAGGCGCTCGCCGCCGGCGCCGACATCTTCACGGGGGCACGTGTGCATTCGGCCCAGCGGGTGGGTACGGGCTGGCAGGTGGGGGCCGGTGCCGAGGGGTTCAGTGCCGGGGTGCTGGTCAACGCGGCTGGTGCCTGGGCTGACGAGCTCGCGGTGATCAGTGGCGTGGAGAAGCTGGGGCTGCAGCCGTACCGGCGCACCGCGGCGATTGCCGCCGTCGAACATCCCCTTCCTGGGCAAAGCCCCATGGTGGCGGCAGCGGACAACACGTTCTACTTCCGCCGCGAAGGCAACGACGTGCTCATCTCGCCGTCCGAGCACGTGGCCAGCGGCCCCGAGGACGCCCGGCCCCGCCCCGGCGACGTTGAACGCCTGGTGGAGCGATTGAATTCGTTGACCAGCTTGGGGATCAGGGAGATCCGCCGCGCCTGGACCGGCCTGCGCACGGAAGCAGCCGACGGCGTCCCCGTGGCCGGGTTCGACGCGGAAGCCCCCGGCTTCTATTGGCTGGCCGGCCAGGGCGGTTATGGCTTCCAGACGTCGTCAGCCCTGGCGGAGCTGGCCGCGGAGCAGATACTGGCAGGGACGACGGCTTCCCCCGACGCAACCGCAGACCGTCCGGAATCCCGGACAGCACAGGCGCTCGCCGCCACGCGATGGTCCATCCGGCGTTAAAGAATGGTCCTATGAGCACCCTGATCACCAACATTGCCGAGCTGATGACCCAGGACCTGGAGCGCCGGGTCCTGAAGGACGCGGCGGTGGTCATTGAGGGGGAGCGGATCTCCTGGATCGGTGTCGCGGCCAGTGCGCCGGCCGCCGATCGGGTGGTGGACGCCGGCGGCAGGGCAATGCTCCCCGGGTGGGTCGACTCCCACAGCCACCTCCTCTTTGCGGGCGACCGAACCGCGGAATTTGAGGCCCGGATGGCTGGGGAAGCCTACGCCGCGGGCGGCATTGCCGTCACCATGAACGCGACGCGTGCCACCTCGGATTTTGACCTGACCCGACTCGCCATGGGACGGGTTGCCGAGGCCGTCTCCCAGGGAACCACCTACCTGGAAACGAAAACCGGCTACGGCCTGGATATTGAGCATGAGGCACGCAGCGCGCGCATTGCCTCCACCGTGGCGGACCAGGTGACCTACCTGGGGGCCCATCTGGTTCCCGCGGGACAGGACCCTGACGAATACACCGACCTTGTGTGCGGTCCCATGCTCGCCGCCGTCCGCCCGTACGTCCAGTGGGCCGACGTCTTTTGCGAAGAGGGGGCCTTCACGGCCGAGCAGTCCCGTCGTGTGCTGACGGCTTGCCGCGACGCGGGAATGGGCCTGCGGGTACACGGCAACCAGCTCGGTGAAGGTCCCGGCGTGCAGCTCGCCGTCGAGCTTGGCGCCGCCAGCGTGGACCACGTGAACTACCTTGCCGTTCAGGACGTCAAGGCCCTGGCCGCGTCCTGGTCCGGATGGGACCCGGCAACGGGGACCGGGGAGCGGGGCACCGTTGCCACCTGCCTTCCCGCCTGCGACCTTTCCACCCGCCAGCCACTGGCCCCCGCGCGCGACCTCCTGGACGCGGGGGTGCAGGTGGCACTGGCCTCCAACTGCAACCCCGGCACGTCGTACACCAGTTCCATGGCTTTTTGCGTGACAACCGCCGTCCTGCAGATGCGCCTAAGCGTGCACGAGGCCGTCCGCGCGGCCACCTATGGCGGAGCCCTGGCGTTGCACAAGGAACGCGGAAGGGACGCCGACGGGGAGCGCGCCGTGGGGTCCATCGCCGTCGGACACCGGGCCGACCTGCACCTGCTGAATGCCCCGTCCGCCACGCACCTCGCCTACCGGCCCGGGATGCCGTTGACGTACGCTGTGTGGCGGGCCGGCGTGCGGGAGCGCTGACGAAAGGCCGCGTTTTGATTGTTCCTGATCGTTTCCCTTCGGTTATAATCAGGAAGCGTCATCAGGAGTGGTGGCTGCAGTATCGAAAGGCCCCTTGGGATGACCCGCACTGACCGGTTGACTGCGATTCTTGACCTGCTGGCCAAGACCGGCAAGGTGGAGGTGGATGAAATCGTCAGCACCCTCAACGTTTCCCCAGCCACGGCGCGCCGAGACCTGGACAGCCTGGCCAAGCGCCGCCTGCTGACCCGCACCCGCGGCGGCGCCACTACCGGTGCCCTCGCTTACGACCTGCCCGGGCGCTACAACCGCGACGACCACGCCGAGGCCAAGGAACAGATCGCGCAGTGTGCCTCGGCGCTGATCCGGCCCGGAGCGGTGATCGGTCTCTGCGGGGGAACCACCAGTACCGCCCTGGCCCAAATCCTGGCCACCCGTGAGGACCTGAACGCGCCCTCCAACCAGCCCACGCTCACCGTGGTCACCAATGCGATCAATATCGCCGGACAACTGGCAGTGCGGCCGAACATCAAGGTCATGGTTACGGGTGGAATCCTCAACCCGCGGTCGTACGAGCTGGTAGGCCCCTACACGGACATCATCATGCAGAAGGTGGTGCTGGACATCGCGTTCATCGGGGTCAACGGGATCGACCCCGAGGTAGGACCCACCAACACGGGAGAGGGTGAGGCCTCCGTTAACGCCCTGCTGGCATCCCGGGCCCGGGTGTCCTACGTCCTGGCAGACTCCTCCAAAGTGGGCGTGCGGGCCTTTGCCACCATGGATGGCTACGAGTTCACGAGGCTCATCACTGACGCCGGCATTTCTGCCCGCGACAAGGCGGCCTTTGAGGCCAACGGCACCGAAGTGATCGTGGCACCCGCCTGATCCGGGCGGCGCATCGAGGTCTTCCCGCGTAACCGGTGTGAGACGACGGCTCCTCCATCAGCCCGGATCCAGAAACTGCAGGCAAGATGGGAACATGCTGGTTCCCTCCCGCCGTCGCCTTCGACTCGAAGTCTGGATCGTCCTGGGCCTGTCCCTGGGCCAGTCGGCCGTCTACTCAGTGGTGCAGCTGCTGGACAAGATGACCCGGGCCCCGCTGGCCGAGGGTACGTCCACCCTGAACCGCTCCCAGAGTACCCGTGAATATTTCGACCTGACCTACCAGCTCCTGGACATCATCTTTGCCCTGGTGCCTGTGCTGCTGGTCCTGTACTTCCTGACGGACCAGCGCCAGACGGTGCCGGGTGAGGCCGGCCCCCGTTCTGCGTTCCAGAAACTGGGGTTCAACTTTGCACGCCCGGGCCGGGACCTGCTGCAGGGCCTGGGGCTGGCTGCGCTGATCGGCATCCCGTCCCTGGGCCTCTACGCGGCAGGGCGGGCACTGGGAATCACCACCGCGATCATCCCCAGCGCCCTCGATGCCTATTGGTGGACGGTTCCGGTCCTCATACTGTCCGCCATTCGCCACGCAGTGCTCGAGGAAGTCATTGTTGTGGGCTACCTCCTGGACCGTTTCCGCAAATTCGGCTGGAGCATGCCGCTCGCCATCGCGGTGAGCTCCGTGCTGCGCGGCAGCTACCACCTGTACCAGGGCTTTGGACCGTTCATCGGCAACGCGGTCATGGGCGTAGTTTTCGCATGGCTCTACACCCGGACCCGCAGGGTCATGCCGCTGGTCGTCGCCCACGCCTTGCTGGATATCGTGGCCTTCGTGGGGTTTAGCCTCTTTGGCAAGGCTGTGGGGCTGGGGTAACCACAAGCACCCGCGTCCGTTGGCGGTGCGATGGCTTGGCGGTCACCTCAGCGGGAGCAGCAGCTCCCGGTCGGTTTGCGGGTCGGGCGGCAAAGTGCGCGGGTTTTCGTAAAACTCATCCCAGAGCGGATCGCTGGGGCAAAGTTCATCCGGATCGAGGATGCTGTCGCCTGCCGGTTCTTCAGGTGGCGGGTCGGGCCATGATGGCATCCCGGCAAGCAGCAGTTGCCACTGGACGTCGTCGTCCTGAAAAGGTGTCGCATCCGCTTCAGCGTGTTCCGCGGATAGGATTCCTGGCGGCCAGGGTGGTGGTTCGGGGGCGGGGTGTTCGGGTTGGTAGTGGCGTCCGGTGGGTGAGGTCCATCCGGGTGAGTCTTTCGCGCAGGCTGGATCCGGTGTCCAAGTGCTGTGGTGTTTGAGCCTGTGGTGTTTGGGACAGAGTTGGGCCAGGTTGCCGACGTTCGTGGTGCCGCCGTGGTCCCAGGCCTGCAGGTGGTCGGTGTCGTTGTCGGGGGTGTGGTTGGTGCAGCCGGGGAAGGTGCATTTGGCGTCGCGCATCCTGATCCATTGTTTGATGGTTTCGGGGAGCCGGTAGCGGGTGCGGCCGATTTCCAGTGGTGCCCCGTCGCGGGGGTCGACCAGGACCCGGTAGAACGAATGCGCCCCGTCAGCGACGAGTTTGCGGGCCATGGAAGCCGGGATTGGGCCGAGGCCGTCGAGTTCTGCGGGTTCGTCGGTGCTGCCGAGGAGGGAGAACACCGGAACCGTGACCAGGACGTCGGCCTTGGGGGTGGGTGTCTTGATGGGCCCGGCAGGGTTTCCGGCACCGAGCAGCAGGGATGCTGCGATGTCGGGGCGGAGTTGGGTGAGGGTGCGGGTTTCGTCGGGTCCTTGGAGGCCGCGGGCGGTGGCGGTGGTGCGGTTCCAGATGGCGCACGCGGTGTCGCCGGGGAGGTAGAGCGAGAGCCAGGCCATGCCGTCCCGGTCGGGGCTGTATTCCATCCGCCGGTCCGCCACACCTTTGGCGTGGCGTTTCCCGATGGAGTCGGGATGGTGGCGTTCCCGCCAGGAACGCACCTTCGCCCGGAACCGGGACGGGACAAGCTCACCCGGTGCTGCGCCGCGTGCGGGGTTGGGGGCGTCGGGGTCGAGGAAATGCGCCACCAGCTCCAGCGCGCCTTCGGGGGTGAGTCCCTCGGTTTCGTCGGCAACGATCTTCGCGTGCTGCCAGGACACGGCACCGGCGGACAGCGCCTCGAGCACCGGTGGCAGGGAACAGACCCGGCGGGACTGGTCCACCAACGCGCCCGCGGCGGCGGAGCTGATGGTCAGGACCCCCGCGATCTCCTCCACGACAGACATCTCCGCATAGGTGCGGTCCTGCACACATGCATCCGGCGGAGTCATGGCCTGCTGGAGTTCGACGGCACGGGCAGCCTGCCCGGACTTTACCGCCGCCAGCTGCGCCTCCAACCGGGCAACAACCTCCAACCCTTCCAGGCACAGCTCATACCGGCGCTGCAGCACGTCAATATCTCCCGCCGCAGCCGTCAGCGCAGAATGTTCGAAATTCCGGTCCTCAAGAACCAGCGCATCAAGGGCAGCGACAGAGGCACGAACACCCTCCAACACCGCCCCAAAACCACCGCTGATTCCCATACCCACATCATCCAACCACCCACTGACAGTCAGACCTGCAAGCACCCCGCGCGAAGGCGGGGAAAGCCGGTCCGCCCAAGCCCGCCCGCTGCCAAAGGCGCCTCACGACAAAAGGCCGCACGCCGTCGTCGTACATCCTCGATGCGGACAATCCTTCCCGCACCCCAAATGTCCCGCGCGAAAAGGAACTTGTGCGGCGCACCGGAACACGCGGCCCTCACGGGTGTGGACAAGCTGGTGCCGCTTAAAGGAATTCGGCCGCCATGAGGTAGTGACGCCGTTGTTACTACCTCATGGCGGCCGAAGCTGAGCCGGGCACGGCCCGGCAGGTCCGTCTCCCGGACAAGCAGGGGAGAGGGGGGCGGGAAGCGTCAGATAGTGACGGCTCCGTTGGCGGTTTCGAAGGTGACCGAAAGGATGCCGGGTGTGCCGTGCGGGGCCACCCACTCGACTGCAACATCCTCAAGGGGCTTCTCAACCGGCTCGCCGAGCCACTCGGTCACCCGCGAGGCTGAGCCGGCGATGGTCAGGCAGCTCATCTTAAGGTTGCTGGGGTAGGCGTTGGACGGGTGCAGTGACGGGTCCCCCTCCCACTTGAGCATGTAGGGGACCTGGGGGTCGGCGATGAGGCCCAGGATGCCAATCTGCTTCCAGACCAGTTCACGACCGTCAGGAAATTTGCGGTTGCCGTTGACGGCGGAGCGGCCAAGACGTTCCTCGAAGGGGGCGAGGTCGTCCACTTCGACGCACCAGCCCATCCAGCCGCCGCCGGCTGCGGAACGGGCACGCACTGCCTGTCCGAACGGTGCCTTGTCGGATGCCGGGTGGTCCAGGACCTCCACAACCTCGAGGTACTTGTGCCCGGCGAGCGGGATGATCATATTCCGGGTACCGAAGCGGGGGTGTACCCCGCCCTTCACTGCCTCAACGCCGAGGGCAGTTGCAATACGTTCGGTAGTGGCCGCGAGGCCATCGTGTTCACAGGCGTAAGAGACGTGATCCATGCGCATGCGAACATCTTGGCACTTTGTGATCGGGCTCTCAGCTAAGGGTACCCTTACTGGCATTTTTCCGGCGGCGGCAGGCATGCGGCGAAGCAGCAGGACGCCCGTAAGACCATGTTCGTCACAATCCTGTTCCCGGCGACAGCACTCTTCCTACACTGGGCTCAGGTCATGAGCGCCAGCGCCAAGCCCCGGCTCGCTGGCCGGCAACCCTCCAACCGCGGTGGGGTGCCCCGGGTGAAGACCTGGCTGTCCGGCAAGAGCCGGAAGCAAGCGCGGCCCGTACTGCTCCCAGCATTCCGGGCCCATGTCACAGGAGACTGAGATGTCCAACGGATGGTCCTTCGAAACCCGCCAGATCCATGCCGGCCAGGAAGCGGACAGCGCCACGGGAGCGCGTGCGCTGCCCATTTACCAGACCACGTCCTTCGTGTTCCCGACCGCCGAGAGCGCAGCCAACCGCTTCGCGCTGGCCGAGCTGGCGCCCATCTACACACGGATCGGCAATCCCACGCAGGACGCCGTGGAGCAGCGGATCGCCAGCCTCGAAGGAGGCCTCGCGGCGCTGCTGCTGAGTTCCGGGCAGGCCGCAGAGACTTTCGCGGTGCTGAACATCGCCGAGGCCGGCGACCACATCGTGGCCAGCCCCAGCCTTTACGGCGGAACCTACAACCTGTTCGCCCACACACTGAAGAAGTTCGGTATTTCGGTCACCTTTGTGGAGGATCCGGACAACCTGGACCAGTGGCGCGCCGCCGTCCGGCCCAACACCAAGCTCTTCTTCGGTGAGGTGGTCTCCAATCCGCGCCAGGATGTCCTGGACCTCGAAGGCATCTCCGAGGTGGCCCACGAGGCCGGCGTTCCCCTGATCGTGGACAACACCCTGTCCACTCCCTACCTGATCCGCCCTCTGGAGTGGGGCGCCGACATCGTGATCCATTCGGCCACCAAGTACCTGGGCGGCCATGGTTCGGCCATTGCGGGCGTCATCGTCGACTCCGGCAAGTTCGATTTCAGCAAGGATCCGGAGCGCTTCCCCGGCTTTAACACTCCTGACCCCACGTACAACGGCCTGGTCTACGCGCGTGACCTTGGCGAGGGCGGCGCGCTGGGAGCGAACCTCTCCTACATCCTCAAGGCCCGCGTGCAACTGCTCCGCGACCTGGGGTCGGCGGTCTCGCCCTTCAACGCCTTCCTGATTTCCCAGGGCTTGGAGACGCTGAGCCTGCGGGTGGAGCGCCACGTTGCCAACGCCACGGAGGTGGCACGCTGGCTGGAGGCAAGGGACGACGTCGAATCGGTCGCCTACGCCGGGCTGCCGTCCAGCCCTTGGTATGAGCGTGGCCGCAAGTACGGGCCCAAGGGGACGGGCGCCGTCGTCTCCTTCAACCTGGCCGGCGGCGCGGAGGCGGGCAAGCGCTTCGTCGACGCGCTGGAACTGCACTCCCACGTGGCCAACATCGGTGACGTGCGCTCCCTGGTCATCCACCCGGCGTCGACCACCCACAGCCAGCTCACTCCGGAGCAGCAGGTGGTTGCCGGCGTCACTCCGGGGCTGGTGCGGCTCTCCGTCGGCCTCGAACACATCGACGACATCCTGGCTGATCTGGAAGCCGGCTTCCGCGCCGCCAAGGGCGCCTAGCAGCAAGCGCCAGGCAACGGGCGCTTAGGAACACACGTACGACGCCGGGCGGCCAGTCCGGCGGAATGGGCAGGGAGCGCAGCAAGCCGGGAAGTCACAACCAGTCACACTCTTGGCCTGGAGCGGGGGGTGTTTCGTACACTCGAACCAGGTCATGAGTGCCAGTGACAGCCCCGGCTTGCTGGCCGGCAACCCTCCTTCCGCGGTGGGGTGCCCCGGGTGAGGACCTGGCCTGCCGGCCAATTGACGGCGGGCAAGCGCGTAGAAGAGGTCTTGCCATGACGGTTACCGTCACCCGAACCACAGCCCCCGAACATGGAATCGTCCGTTACGCCTCCATCGGCGGCCTGGAACTTGAGGCCGGAGGGTACCTGCCGGACGTCACGCTGGCCTACGAAACCTGGGGCACCTTGAACCAGGACGGCAGCAACGCCATCCTGATCGAGCATGCCCTGACGGGCAGCACGCACGTGACCCGCGGCGACACCGACGAAGAAGGCTGGTGGGAACAGCTGGCCGGCCCCGGCGCCCCGGTGGACACTGACCGGTTCTTCGTGGTCTCCATCAACATCGTGGGTGGCTGCTACGGATCCACCGGCCCGTCGTCGCCCGCGCCCGACGGGAAGCCCTGGGGCTCCAGGTTCCCCCTGGTCACGCTCCGCGACAGCACCGTAGCGGAGGCCCGGCTGGCGGACCAGCTGGGCATCAGCAGCTGGTTTGCCGTCCTGGGCGGATCCATGGGCGGCGCCCGCGCCCTGGAGTGGGCCGTGACGTACCCGGAGCGGGTGCAGCGGTGCGCCGTCATCGCCGTAGGAGCCGCGAGCACGGCGGAACAGATTGCTTTTGCCCAGGCCCAGACCCTGGCCATCAGGCAGGACCCGCACTTCAACGGCGGCGACTATTACGGCGGACCGTCACCGGAGGAAGGGCTGGCGCTGGCCCGCCGGATCGCCCACATCACCTACCGGTCCGCAACCGAACTTGAAGGCCGCTTCGGCCGGGCCCCCCAGGCGCCTGAGTCTCCCTTCCGGGGGGAGGTGCTGGCGGCCCGCGGCCGGTACCAGGTTGAAAGCTACCTGGACCACCAGGGCAACAAGCTGGTGAAGCGATTTGACGCGAACAGCTACATCGCCCTGACTGAGGCACTCATGAGCCACGACATCTGCCGGGGCCGGGGAACCCTGCCCGAGACCCTGGCCACGTCCACCGCGCGGTTCTTCGTGGCCGCCGTCGACTCCGACCGGCTCTACTTTCCGTCGCAGTCCCGCGAGCTGGCGCAGGCGCTGCCCGGCGACGTGGACGTCCATATCATCCAGGCTCCGATCGGGCATGACGGGTTCCTGACCGAGATTGGACAGCTGGGCGGCCAGCTGAGGAGCAGCTTCCTGGTCTAGCCCCGCTAGTCCGGCCCGCCCGGCGTCCCGCCGTGCAAGGCGGCTGCTTGTGCATTCCTGCAGATGCATTCTGCACTAATGGGCGTTGAGCTTGGCCGGCAGGCAGACCATACTCATCGGGACCGGCCTTCGTGGCGTGCATCACATGTGTGCACCACGCCCGCGGCCATTGACTGTCCCCGTGGTGTCGACGACGACGCCGAAGGAGTTCGCATGAGTACGGAAAGCCCCGCCGCAAGGCGCACCGAGGAAACCGATGTCAAGGCCTCAGGCCTTAAGAAGGTGGTCGCGGCCTCCATGGCCGGAACCGTCGTGGAGTGGTACGAGTTCTTCCTCTACGCATCAGCGGCCACGCTGGTGTTCGGGAAGGCTTTCTTCCCCAATGCCGGCACCGACCTGGACGGCATCATCGCTGCCTTCCTCACCTATGCCGTCGGGTTCGTGGCCCGTCCCATCGGTGGCATCGTCTTTGGCCACTTTGGCGACAAGTTTGGACGGAAGCAGCTGCTGCAGCTGAGCATCATCCTGGTGGGCGTCTCCACCTTCCTCATGGGCTGCCTGCCCACGTTCCAGCAGATCGGCTACTGGGCCCCCACGCTGCTGGTGGTCCTCCGGTTTGCCCAGGGCTTTGCCGTCGGCGGTGAATGGGGCGGCGCCGTCCTCCTCGTCGCGGAGCACAGCCCCAGCAAGTCACGGGGCTTCTGGGCCAGCTGGCCGCAGTCCGCCGTGCCGCTGGGAAACCTGCTGGCCACGGCCGTGCTGTTCGTGCTGTCCTCCACGCTGACGCAGGAAGCATTCCTCGGCTGGGGCTGGCGCGTGGCGTTCTGGCTGTCCGCAGTGATTGTCCTGATCGGCTACTACATCCGCACCAAGGTCAACGACGCCCCCATCTTCCTGGAGGCCCGCAAAGAGGTGGATGCGGGCCACAAAGGCTACGGCGTGGCCGAGGTTTTCCGCCGCTACCCCCGCGGCGTCTTCACCGCCATGGGCCTGCGCTTCGCGGAGAACATCCTGTACTACCTCGTGGTGACCTTCTCCATCACCTACCTGAAGACCGTGGTCCAGGCCGACACCACGCGCATTCTCCTCCTGCTGCTCGTTGCCCACGCCGTGCACTTCGCCGTCGTGCCCATGGTCGGCAAGCTGTCGGACCGCTTCGGCCGCAAACCCGTTTACATGGCCGGAGCCGTCATGGGCGCCACCTGGGGCTTCTTCGCCTTCCCCATGATGGACACGAAGAACGACTTCATCATCCTGGCCTCCATCATGATCGGTTTGGTGTTCCACGCCTTCATGTACGCCGGACAGCCTGCCATCATGGCGGAAATGTTCCCCACCCGGATGCGGTACTCGGGGGTCTCCCTGGGCTACCAGGTGACCTCGATCGTGGCCGGTTCGCTCGCTCCGATCATCGCCGCCTCGCTCCTGGGCACCTACAAGTCATCCGTCCCCGTGGCCGTCTACCTGCTCATTGCCTGCGCCATCACC
Organism: Pseudarthrobacter enclensis; assembly: GCF_030811655.1. Classification (GTDB taxonomy): domain Bacteria; phylum Actinomycetota; class Actinomycetes; order Actinomycetales; family Micrococcaceae; genus Arthrobacter; species Arthrobacter enclensis_A. Next base: position 207,730 of record NZ_JAUSRE010000001.1, read on the forward strand.
GCCGTCTCCGTCTTCTTCCTGAAGGAAACCCGCGGCATCTCGCTGCACGACGTGGATGCCGCCGACGCCAAGGGCACAGCCGACCTGCTGGCCGCCGCCAAGAAATAAGGGAACCGATGAAAGCCGCCGTCCTCTACTCAACCGTCCCTCCCGCTGCCGGGGCCCCGGGAACGCAGCGTTATGCCGAGTCCCGCCCGTTGCAGGTCCAGGAACTGGAACAGCCCAGGCCCCGGGCCGGTGAAGTGGGCGTCGCCATTACCTACTCGAGCCTGTGCCACTCGGACCTCTCGGTAGTGGACGGCTCCAGGATCCGGCCGCTGCCCATGGCGCTGGGCCACGAGGCCGTGGGCCGCGTTGTGGAGGTGGGGGACGGCGTCTCCGACGTGTCCGTGGGTGACCACGTGGTACTGGTCTTCGTGCCGAGCTGCGGCCGGTGCCGGGCATGCCGGTCCGGCCGCCCCGCGCTGTGCCACCGGGCAGCGGAGGTCAATGGCTCGGGCGACCTGCTGCACGGTCCCGCCCTGCTGCGGACGCCGTCGGGGGAGCGCATCAACCACCACCTCGGTGTCTCGGCCTTCGCCGATTACGCAGTGGTTGCGCGGGAATCAGTGGTGGTAATAGACGACGACGTCCCGGACACTGTCGCCGCGATGTTCGGTTGCGCCGTGCTCACCGGAATGGGATCCGTCTTCAACACTGCCGGAGTCACTCCCGGGCAGTCCGTGGCAGTCTTCGGCCTCGGGGCCGTGGGCCTGTCCGCTGTCATGGCCGCGCGCCTTGCCGGTGCCACGGGCGTGATCGCCATCGACCCCAACAAGGGCAAACACCAGCTTGCCCTGGACGCCGGTGCCACGGCTGTGGGTACGCCTGGGGATGCGGACCGGTTGATCGCGGAAGCGGCCGGCGATGGAGTGGATGTTGCCATTGAAGCGGTGGGCTCGGCCGCGGTGATCGCCTCGTGCCTGGAGCGGGTAACCCGGGGCGGCGCGGTGGTATCGGTGGGCCTGCCCCACCCCTCGGCCGAGCTGACGGTACCGGCCCTGCAGTTCGCCGGAGCGGGCAAGCGGCTGCTGGGCTCCTATATGGGCGATGCCGTCCCCGGCCGGGACATTCCGAAGTACCTCGCGTACTGGCGGGAGGGCAGGCTGCCGGTTGAGCTGCTGCACACTGACACCCGGCCGCTGAGCGAGATCAACGAGGGCCTGGATGCGCTCGCCTCCGGGCAGGTGGTGCGGCGGCTCTTCCAGGCCTGACGCCCCGAGTGCGGGTCTGGGGCCTGCCTCAGCCTGCCAGCAGCCCCGCCCGCTCCTTCACTTCCTCCTTCAGTGCCGCAATCACGGCCTGCACCCGGGCGGACCGGAGCGACTCCGGCCGTGCCACGGCCCAGATGGGCAGCTGGCGTTCAAAGTCGCCGGCCAGCACGGGTACGAAATCCTCCCGGTCGCCCACCATGAAGTTTGGCAGCAGCCCGATGCCCGCACCCTGCCGCACGGCTTCCACCTGGGCGAACACGCTGGTGGCCTGGAAGCTGGTCCTCGGCAACGGCAGCTGGGACGACCACCGCGGCCCCAGTTCCTCCACCTGGAGGGCGGACTCGACGTACGAGACAAAGCCGTGCTGTCCTACATCGTCGAGCGTCGCCGGCAGGCCGTGGCGCGCGGCATAGCAGCGGCTGGCGTAGAGGCGCAGGTAATAGTTGCTAAGGAAGATGGTCTGCGCGGTGGTGACGTCCGCCCTGCCCACCACGATCTCCAGGTCCACGCCGGACCGGTTCTGGCTGACTTTCCTGGTTGCGCTGAGCATCTCAATGTTCAGCTGCGGGTTCTGCTGCTGGAGCCGCACCAGGGACGGCGTGACGAACACTGCCCCCACCCCGTCCGTGGTGGCGACGCGGACCAGCCCGGCAAGGGTGCTTTGGTCCTGGCTGATCAGGCCGGAAAGCGCGCCGAGGGTGTCCTCGATGGCCTCCGCGGCCTCCACCGCGGCCGCTCCCAGCTGCGTCAGCTCCCAGCCGTGCGGGCTCCGCTCAAGGGTCCGGCCGCCCAGCTGCTTGTCCAAGGCCAAAATCCGGCGGGAAATGGTGGTGTGGGTGGTCCCCAGTGTTTCGGCCACGGCATTGAACCGCCCCAGGCGGGCAACGGTCAGCAGGATCAGCAGATCGTCGGGGCTCGGCAACCTTGATGAGTCCACACAGGACCTTTCGTTGATGTGCATTGATGCACAGATCGTCTGTAATTTTTCCCCTTGATTGCACTCTAGCAGGGTGTGATGCTTGACACAGAGATCCGGCTGCGATGCCGGAAGAAAGCAAAGGAGCTTAAACATGGCAACCATCGGTTGGATTGGCCTGGGCAACATGGGCGGCCACATGTCGGTGAACCTGGCCAAGGCCGGGCATGATGTGCGCGGTTTCGACCTCAACCCCGCAGCCCTTGACGCCGCCGCCGCCCGCGGCGTCAAGCGGGCCGCCAGCATCGCCGAAGCAGTTGACGGTGCAGACGCCGTGTTCACCATGCTCCCCAAGGGTGAGCACGCCCGCGCCGTCTATCTCGGCGAGGACGGAGTGCTGGCCCACGCGGACACCCGCACCCTCCTCATCGACTCGTCCACCATTGACGTCGCCACCGCCCAGGAATTGCACGACGCCGCAGCTGCCGCCGGCTTCCGCTTCGTGGACGCCCCGGTGTCCGGCGGCATGAGCGGTGCTGAAGCAGGAACGCTGACTTTCATGGTGGGCGGTGAAGAAGGCGCCGTTGCGGACGCCACGGGCTACATCGGTCCCATGGCCGCCAACATCATTCCCACCGGCGGTCCCACCACGGGCCAGGCGGCCAAGATCTGCAACAACCTCATGCTCTTCATCAACCTCGCGTCCACTGCCGAAGGCGCAGTGCTCGCCGAACGGCTGGGCCTGGACAAGCAGGTCTTCTGGAACATCGCCTCCGTGTCCTCAGGCGATTCGTGGGCGCTGCGCACCTGGTACCCGGTGCCGGGCGTGGTCCCCACTGCGGCCTCCAACAACGACTTTGCGCCCACCTTCACTACGGAGCTCGCGAACAAGGACATCGGCCTTGCCATCAGCGCCGCCGAAGACACGGGCACGCCGCTGGAGATCGGCAAGCACGTCCAGCAGCTGTTCCAGCGGCTGATCGACGCGGGAGACGCCGGCAAGGACTGCTCGATGATCATCAAGCTCGTGGACGGTTCTCTCCAGCAGCCGACCAGCCAGGCACCGACGGCCAACTAGCCCCACGCAAAGAACGCAGGAAAGAGACTCCCTTGGAAACCATTCCGCATTACATCAACGGCACCCGCGTCACCGACGCCGAGCGATTCGGTCCGGTCTTCAATCCGGCCACCGGAGAACAGGAAAAGCAGGTAGTGCTTGCCTCGGCAGCCAGGACCGAGGAAGCCATTGCCGCCGCGCGCGCCGCGCTGCCGGCGTGGCGGGCCACCAGCCTGGCCAAGCGCACCACCATCTTCTTCAAGGTCCGCGAAATCCTCAACCAGCGCAAGTCCGAACTCGCCGCCGTCCTCACCAGCGAGCACGGGAAGGTCCTCTCCGACGCAGAGGGCGAAATCGCCCGCGGCCTGGAAAACATCGACTTCGCCACCGGCCTGTCCCACATGCTCAAGGGGGAGCGTTCCGAGCAGGTCTCCAGCGGCATCGATGTCCATTCCGTCCGCCAGCCGGTAGGCGTCGTTGCCTGCATCACGCCCTTCAACTTCCCGGCCATGGTGCCGCTCTGGATGATCGGCAGTGCGCTCGCCTGCGGCAACACAGTGTTGCTCAAGCCCAGCGAGAAGGACCCATCGGCTGCGGTCTTCATCGCCGAGGCCTTCACCGAAGCAGGGCTGCCGCCGGGCGTCCTGAATGTCGTCCAGGGTGACAAGGAGACCGTCGATGTCCTGCTGGAGCACCCTGACGTCAAGGCGGTGAGCTTTGTAGGCTCCACCCCGGTGGCCCAGTCCATCTACAAGCGGGCAGCAGAGCACGGCAAGCGGGTCCAGGCCCTGGGCGGGGCCAAGAACCACATGGTGGTCCTTCCCGACGCCGACCTGGACATGGCCGCCGACGCGGCGGTTTCCGCCGCCTACGGATCTGCCGGCGAGCGCTGCATGGCCGTCAGCGTCCTGGTGGCCGTGGGCAACATCGCCGATGACCTGGTCAAGGCGATCTCCACCCGCATGGCGGACCTGGCGATTGGCCCCGGAACCGATCCCGCCTCCCAGATGGGCCCGCTGATTACTGCCGAGCACCGGGACCGCGTGGCATCCTACGTCGCCGGCGCGGAAGCCGAGGGTGCCACCTTGGTGGTGGACGGCCGCTCCCAGCAGTTCGACTCCAACGGGTTCTTCATTGGCGTCAGCCTGGTGGACCACGTTAAGCCCGGCATGAAGGTGTACGACGACGAGATCTTCGGGCCCGTCCTCTCCGTGGTCCGTGTCGATACCTACAGCGATGCGGTCCGGCTGGTCAATGACAACGAGTTCGGCAACGGCACAGCCATCTTCACCCGCGACGGCGGGGCGGCCAGGCAGTTCGAGTTCGACGTCGAAGCCGGCATGGTGGGCGTGAACGTGCCCATCCCGGTTCCGGTGGGCACCTTCTCGTTCGGCGGCTGGAAGAACTCACTGTTCGGCGACACCCACATGTACGGGCCCGACAGCATCCGGTTCTACACCAGGGGCAAAGTGGTGACCACGCGCTGGCCGGACCCGTCCACCTCCGTGATCGACCTGGGCTTCCCCCAGGTCGACTAGGCAGGCCAATCCAACAAGCAGATTAAGCACAGCAGGCCGGGGACCAACCACGGGTCCCCGGCCTGCTGTGTTTATCGGCCGCGCCTAGCCGTTCATGATGTCGCCGCGGCGCTTCATGTACTCCTCCATGGACAGTTCACCGTTGGAGTACTGCTGGTCCAGTTCCGCCATCTTCCGGGCGCGGAACCCCTGGGGAGCGGAGGGTGGTGGCGGAGTGGCAGGTCCGGAAGCCTGGCCGCGTCCCTCCTGCTGGAACCCCTGCTGCGGGAATGGCTGCTGCTGGAACGGCGGTTCCTGCGGGGGGCCATAACGGGGATCCGGCATCGGAGGCTGCCCGTACTGCTGCGGCGGCAGCTGCTGCCCGCCATATGGCTGCTGCGCGCCATAAGGCGGCTGACCCTCGAAAGGTGGCTGGCGGAAGCCGCCGGAGAAGTAGTCCTGCTGGGTGTAGCCGTCCCGCGGCTGGCGGCTCTGGGGCCCGGCCGAGCCAGGGAACGAGCCATAGCCCGGGTACTGATCCGGGCCCGGGAGCTGGTTCTGCCCCGGGTACTGGCCCGGTCCGGGGAACTGGCCGGGGAAGCCCTGGTCCCGGTCCCGGCGCGCCACGGAGCGGCGGTAGGCCCGCATTGCCATGGGGACGACGAAGGACAGGATGATGATCCAGAAAAACAAGCTGCTCACGCTGGCGCGCCTCTCGTGTGTTGTCCTTCCAGCGTAACCCCGGGAGGCCTTACCGGCGGCTGGGCTCCGACGTTCCCAGCGGACCCTCCCCGGAGCCCAACGGGACGCCCGGACCAAAGACGGGTCCCGGCGTCGGCCGCTTTGCCGTGATACCGTCCCCGGACGACTGGTGGCGCAGCCGCCGCAGCACCCACGGCACGAAGTATTCCCGTGCCCAGACCAGGTCGCCGGAGCGGGCCTCGCGCCAGGTCCGGGGCGGCAGCGGCTTGGGCTGCAGGGGCTCCAGCGAGTGATCCACGTTGAGCGCGTCCAGGACCATGGCCGCGATGGTGTGGTGGCCCAGCGGTGAGAAGTGCAGCCTGTCCTGGTCCCACATCTGCGGATCGCTCAACTGCCGGAGGGACCACATGTCCGCGATGACGGCGTCGTGCCGGGCGGCTACGGTGCGGAGGTTTTCGTTGTAAATGGCCACCTTGCTCCGGATCCTGCTGAGCACGGATGAACCGGTATCGGGGCCGTTGAACAGGACCACCGTGGCGCCGCCCATGGAGAGGATCTGGACCACGGAATCGAGTTTCTCGGCCAGCGCATCGGGATCACCGCCGGGACGGATCAGGTCGTTGCCGCCGGCGGACAGGGTCACCAGGTCCGGCTTCAGCTCCAGCGCAGGGGCCAACTGCTGGTCCACGATCTGCTGCAGCAGCCGGCCACGCACGGCAAGGTTGGCGTACGCGAAGTCCGGCTTGGTGCGGCCCAATTCCTCGGCCACCCTGTCCGCCCAGCCGCGGTGGCCGCCGGGGCTTGAGGGTTCCGGATCGCCGATGCCCTCGGTAAAGGAATCGCCCATCGCCACATACCGGCTCCAGGGATGGGAACCGGGGTGCGCGGACGGGGTCTGGATGCCACTTGCGTCAGTCACGGTCCTATCCTGCCTTCCGCCTCGCTGCCTACGCCAACGTAGGTTGTTACCTCCAAGTAACTGGTATGAATGGAAACCATGACTGACGCCGAAGTATTTCCTGCCCCCGTTGTCCTGTGGTCCCATCCGGAAGACCAGCGCGCTGGAAAGCCGCTGCTGGTACTGCTCCACGGCTACGGTGCCAACGAGCAGGACCTGCTCAGCCTGGCTGACCTGCTGCCCGGGGACTTCGCCGTCGCTTCGCTCCGGGCGCCCATCGCCATGGGCCCCGGCTTCACCTGGTTCCCGCTCACGGCCTCCATCGAATACTCCTTGGACCGGGTCAAGAAAGCGTCCGCCTATGTGCTCGACTGGATCGACACCATCCGCGTGGGCCACCCGTCGGTGACCCTGCTCGGTTTCTCCATGGGCATGGCCATGGCCACCACGCTCCTCCGCCAGCGGCCCACGGACTTCGCCGCCGTCGTCGGACTTTCAGGTTTCGTGGTGGACGCCGCCGGCGACCCTACCTTCAGGGACGACGAACTGGACGGCACGGTGCCCATGTTCTGGGGCCGGGACCAGCAGGATCCGGTGATCACCCAGGACAAGATCGAGTTCACCATGGGCTGGGTGCGCAGGCACGTCAAGCTCACCAAAGTGCTCTACACCGGCATGTGGCACGGCATCAACCAGCAGGAGATCGGACACGTGGGGGAGTTCCTCACCCACGAGGTGCTGAACAAGTAGGAGTACGACGGCGGCACGGAGGTTTGACGGCGGAACGCCGGCAGCCGCGGCTAGTCAGCCGTGGGGGCCACGACCCGGACGGTCTGGCCGTTAACGGTGACGGTGTCCCCGTTATGCAGCTGGCGGCCGCGGCGGTCGTCGATTTCGCCGTTGACCTTGACCAGACCGTTCCTGATGAGCTCCGCCGCCTCCACGCCGTCCTCCACCAAGTTGGCGAGCTTCAGCAGCTGGCCCAGCCGGATCATGCTGTCGCGGATGGGGACGTCGTCAATGGGGTTGCTCATAGAGCAATAATGCCTGAACTAAGCTTGATCCAATGACCTCCCCTCCACGCCTGCCGGTACTTGCAGGCCTGCCCCTGGCCGTGGGTTCCGGCCTCGCCATCCCCGTCCAGGGCCGCATCAACGGGGCGTTGGGGGCCCGGCTCAACGATGGAATCGCCGCGGCGGCCGTGAGTTTCAGCACAGGCCTGCTGGTCATGATCGTGATCTCGCTGGCGCTGCCGCGGGGCCGGGCCCGCCTGGCCGCCATCCTTCCGGCTGTCCGGAACCGCGCTTTTCCCCGCATCTACGTGGTGGCCGGCGCCATCGGTGCGCTGTTCGTGTTTGCCCAGTCCTTCACGGTGGGCATCCTCGGCGTGGCACTTTTCACCGTCGCCACCGTCACGGGGCAGACAGTGAGCGGCCTGCTGGTGGATCGGATGGGGATCGGGCCGGCCGGGAAGAAATCCGTGACCGGCATCCGGATCATCGGCTGCATCCTCACCATCGCCGCGGTTGCCTGGGCAGTGTCACCCCGGTTCGGCGGCGGAGCCTCAGGGGACGCGGCAGGACTGCTGCTGCCTATCCTGCTGCCGGTGGCGGCGGGCTTCCTCATGAGTTTCCAGCAGGCCATGAACGGCACCGCCACCATGCACTACGGCACCCCGATCGCCGCCACGCTGGTCAACTTCGTGGCCGGCTGCATCGTGCTGTGGACTGCGCTGGCCGTGAAGCTGGCGGTAGCCGGCCCGGCCAACCCGCTGCCGGGGGAGTGGTGGTACTACCTGGGCGGTCCCATGGGCTGCGTCTTCATTGGTTTGGGCGCCCTCCTGGTCCGCAGCCTCGGCGTGCTGGTCACCGGGCTGGGCATGATCGCGGGCCAGCTGCTGGGCTCGCTGGCCCTGGACCTGGCGCTGCCCACCCCCGGGACCGTCGTCGCTCCGGCCACCGTGCTGGGGACCCTGCTGACCCTCGCCGCCATCATCCTGGCAACCCTGCCCTGGCCGCGGGGAGCGCTGCGGAGGCAGCGGCCGGTACGCTAGGACTCGAGCTTTCCACGTCTTCCTTCATCCGCCCCGTCGCGTTGCCCACTGTGCCTCGGCACTCGGCAGCCGGGGCCCGACAACCCGCGGACCGCACCCAGCGGCCCTGTAGAAATTGGAGTTATCCCATGGCAGCAAAATCCGTCCTCGACCAGGTCATTTCCCTCTCCAAGCGGAGGGGCTTCGTATTCCAGGCCGGTGAGATCTACGGAGGCTCGCGGTCTGCCTGGGACTACGGCCCCCTGGGCGCCGAGCTGAAGGAAAACATCAAGCGCCAGTGGTGGCAGTCCATGGTCCGCGGCCGCGAGGACGTAGTGGGCCTGGACTCCTCCGTCATCCTGCCCCGCCAGGTATGGGAAGCCTCCGGCCACGTGGAGGTCTTCTCCGACCCCCTGGTGGAGTGCCTGTCCTGCCACAAGCGCTACCGCGCGGACCACCTCGAGGAAGAGTACGAGGAGAAGAAGGGCCGCCCTGCGGAGAACGGCCTGAAGGACATCGTCTGCGCCAACTGCGGCACCCGCGGCCAGTGGACCGAGCCGCAGGAGTTCTCCGGCCTGCTCAAGACCTACCTGGGACCGGTGGCCAGCGAGGAAGGCCTGCACTACCTGCGCCCCGAAACCGCGCAGGGCATCTTCGTGAACTTCAACAACGTGCTCACTACCTCCCGGAAGAAGCCCCCGTTCGGCATCGGCCAGATCGGCAAGTCCTTCCGCAACGAGATCACCCCCGGCAACTTCATCTTCCGAACCCGTGAGTTCGAGCAGATGGAGATGGAGTTCTTCGTGGAGCCCGGCACGGATGAAGAGTGGCACAAGTACTGGATGAACGAGCGCATGGCCTGGTACACGGGCCTGGGCATCCGCGAGGAGAACCTCCGCTTCTTCGAGCACCCCAAGGAGAAACTGAGCCACTACTCCAAGGGCACCACGGACATCGAATACCGCTTCGGTTTCCAGGGCTCCGAGTGGGGTGAGCTGGAAGGCATCGCCAACCGCACCGACTTTGACCTCTCCACGCATGCCAAGGCATCCGGCACGGACCTGAGCTACTTCAACCAGGCCACCAACGAGCGCTACATTCCGTACGTGATCGAGCCCGCGGCCGGCCTGACCCGTTCCTTCATGGCGTTCTTGGTGGACGCCTACACCGAGGACGAGGCCCCCAACGCCAAGGGCGGCGTGGACGTGCGCACCGTGCTGAAGCTGGACCCGCGCCTGGCCCCGGTCAAGGCCGCAGTGCTGCCGCTGAGCCGCAACGAGGACCTGTCCCCGAAGGCCAAGGCCCTGGGCGCGCAGCTCCGGAAGAACTGGAACATCGATTTCGACGATGCCGGCGCCATTGGCCGCCGCTACCGCCGCCAGGACGAGATTGGCACCCCGTTCTGCATCACGGTGGACTTCGACACGCTCGAGGACCAGGCCGTCACCATCCGCGAGCGGGACACCATGAGCCAGGAACGCGTCTCCCTGGACAAGGTGGAGGGCTACCTGGCGACACGGCTGATCGGCGCCTGAGCATGGCCATCGAATACCGCGAATGGCGTGACGGAGACGACCTGGCGCTCCTGGAAATCTGGGGCGACCCGGACACCGCGCAGGCCGGACAGTTCCGCGGTGCCCTGGCCGTCTCCTCCAACGGACGGGACGGCAACCCGTGGCGCCGCTGCATCGTGGCCGAAGACGTCGTCGACGGCGTCAGCATTCCGGTCGCGGCCGGCGTCGTCTATGAAGCGTCCCTGCACCCGGACCGCCTCTGGGCCTACATCGAAGTCGCCAAGGACCACCGCCGCACCGGGATCGGGGCCAGCCTGCTGACCATGCTGCGCCGCGAAGCGGAAAACGCGCCGTCGGGCGTGACGAAGCTCCGCGCCAAAGTGGAGCCGGACACCGCCGGTGCCGCGTTCGCCGAAGCCTTCGGTCTCACGCCCATCCAGCGGTCCCGCCTGGTGGTAGTGGAGCCCGGCGCCCTGCGGCTTCCGGTGTTCCCGGACAAGGACTACGGCGGACGGCCGGTCAGCGGCGAAAACGCCGGCTCGGACGTGGTCATGGACCTGGCCACCGGCTCCGTGGAGCTGACCGACGTGGTGGGCCGCTACTACACCTCGATCCATGGCTGGGACTCTCCCGGGGTGTTGTCCGTGGGCCAGGTGCAGAAGCTGTTCCTGGACGAACTCACCGGAGCCCATGGCGCCATCGTGCTCCGTGCCCAGCCAGGGTCCGCGTTTGGCCAGGGCGTGGCGCCGGGCAAGAAGGGGCGCATCCGTGCGTTCGCCGTCAGCTACGCTCCGCCGGCAGATCCGGACGCCGCACCCCACACCCAGGGTCCGGAGAGCGCCGGGCCTGAAACCCCCACGGATGTCTTCGTGGGCCACGAGCCTGCGCTTGACGCTGACGACGCCGCCGCGGCCGTCCGCGACATCCTCTCCCTGATCGCGTACCAGCACCCCGTCATGCTGGAACTCGACGATTCCATGACCGCGCTGCGGGCCGCCGTCGAGCCCCTCCTGGAAAGCGGCATGGCACGGCTGGCGGGCACGGAAACCCTGGTGGTCTCGGACTAGGATCACTCCGCCCAGAGCCGCGGCGCCGCGTGCTGCTCCGGACGGAACGCACGCGGCGCCGGCTGGTTTAAAGCGGGTGACGTTCGGGCTATCTCGTGCGCGGACCACGACGGCGGCCGGCGGCTGCGTCCGCCGCGTCCAGCAGTTGCCGCTCGGCATCGGTGGGAGCGGCGCCGCCGAGGTGCGCAGGCATCCACCATGCCCCGGGCCGGGGCTGCAGCGGAAAATCCGCGATGCAGCGGTCGATTCCTGACTGCAGAATGCTGCGCAGTCCTTCCGTGGCCCCCTCTGCATCGACGTCCGGGGCAAACATCATCGGCCCGTCAATCTGGACGCGGACAGGCGCCCGCCAGCCGCGCCCCAGCGAGAAACCGTGCCCTCGGGTCATGATCCGGTGGGCGCCCCAGACGGACACCGGGATGACCGGGACGCCCGCTTCCGCGGCCATCCGGACCGCGCCGGTCCTGCATTCCCGGACCGTAAAGCTCCGGCTGACGCCGGCTTCCGGGAACACCGCCAGGTACTCGCCGGCCCGCAGTTTGGCCACGGCGGAGTCGTAGGCGTCGGAACGGTCCGCATACCCCACCACCACATGGCCGCTGGCGCTGATGGCGGGACCTGCAAGCCAGTGGTCCGCCGCACCCTGGTGGACCAGGAAGCGCAACTGGGCACGGGACTGCCGCCACAGGAGCAGCTCAACCACTGCAAAGTCCAGGTAGCCGAAGTGGGTGACGGCAAAGACCGCGCCGCTGCCTGGCGACATCTGGCGGGACGGGCCGCTGGTGGATCCGCTTGGGGGCAGGTGCTCCAGGCCCGTGGCACGGATGTCCAGCCGCAGGGCCCAGCGGAGGAACTGTCCGGTGCGGACGATCAGCCGGTAGAAGCGGTCGTTGGGTGGGGGACGCCAGGGCATCGTGGAGCGCCCTAGAGGGTGACCTGGACTGAGGCATCCGGCAGCAGCTGCGTGAAGGCAGCGGACGGCCGGACGGCGGCGCCCGTGCTTTCGGCGAAGGACTTGATGACGAACCCGGTGGCAAGGGTCTGCCAGATGCGGATTTTGCGGAGCATGAAGTGCCCCGCGCCGCTGAGGGCCACGTACTGCATGCTGGCGGCGTCGGCAGACGCCCGGCGGGCAAAGGCCAGGGACTGGGTGGGACTGGTCATCTGGTCCGTGGTGCCATGGATGATCAGGACCTTCCTCCCGGCGACCCTTTCGGCAGGAGTCTGCGGGTCCAGCCAGGGCGCAAGGGCCACCACGGCATGCACCTGCGGGTGGTCGGCGGCGCACACGGCGGTCAGGCCTCCCATGGAGTGCCCCAGCAGGAAAACCGGAACGTCGGGGTGGCGTTCGGCTATCTGCCGCAACGCCCACCGTGCGTCCTGGAGGGGGGACATGTCGGGCCCGTTCCAGCCACGCACGCTGTTGCGCAGGGACCATACCGCCAGCCCCTGTTTCCCGCCGGCGCGGTGCAGGTGCCGGGCGAACGGGACCATCCTTGCCGGACTGAGGTGCCGGGCCTCAACCGGGTCGTGGCTGTGCGGCCTTCCGCCGTGCAGGACCAGGACCACGCCCCTGGTCTCACCGGATGCTTCGAGGACACTCAGCACGGGGCGGTGGGCAGGAACCGTGGATGCCGTCCCGGCCCGCACCACGCCACTGTCCGATGTTTCGCTGTTGCCGGCCCCATACCCGCCACGGTTGTCCATGCCTGGTTCCTCCCCATCCCAATGGTCCATTTATAAACCCTATGGCGCCCCACGTAGAGTTCAACGCATGAGGTTGTACTCCTGATGGGCGCCGGTCACTCCCACGCTTCCCTGGATCATTCGGAGCCGACGCCGCAAGCGATGGCTGCCCGCAGGAAAGCGAACCGCATCCTGGCCGCCGTGCTCATTCCGCTCGCACTGCTGACCCTGGCCGGCATGGCCGCGCTGTGGCCGTCGGGAAGCAAGGAAGGGATTTCCCTGGCCAACCCTTACTCCACAGCCCCAGGAGTCACCTTCGACACGGGCACCATCCAGAGCGTGGTGACCGGAAGCTGCATCGAGGGCGCCGGCCAGCAAAGTTCCGGCCAGCAGGGCACCAGTGACCAGGGCGCCGGCCAGCAAAGTCCCGGTCAGCAAGGCCCCACCCAGCAGGGATCCACGCAGCAGCCGCCGGGCCAGGGATCGGGCTGTACCTTCGCCTACACGGACCCGGACAAGGGCGGAAGCCCGGTGAAGGTGGTGATCAACCCGGACGTGGCCTCCTCTCACGGCGTGAAGCCCGGGGACCAGATCCGCTACCTCAACCTCTCGAACGTCCAGGGTGCCACCGGTTCCCAGGGCTCGCCGGCGTACGTCTTCGTGGATTTCGTCCGCACCCTGCCGATTGTGCTGCTCGCGGTGCTATACGCCGTGGTGGTCATCGCCGTCGCCAGGTGGCGCGGGCTCCGCGCACTGATCGGGCTGGTGGGCGCGTACTTCGTGCTGGCCTCGTTCCTGCTCCCGGGGCTGGTGGAGGGCAAGCCGCCCCTGTTGCTGGCCCTGGTGGGGTCCACCGTGATCATGATCGGTGTGCTGTATTTCGCCCACGGGTTCTCGGCGCGGACGTCCACGGCGCTGCTGGGCACCATCTTTGGACTCTCCATCACCGCCCTGCTCGCTGCGTGGGCAACGGACGCGGCAAACCTGGCCGGCGTGGGCAGCCACGATGCCGCCACCCTGGTCAACACGTCGTCTCACATCTCCATTTCCGGGGTAATTCTCTGCGGACTCATCATCTCGGGCCTGGGCGTCCTCAACGACGTGACCATCACCCAATCATCGGCCGTGTGGGAGCTCTACGAACTCGCCCCCGCCAGCAGCGCCCGGAAGCTCTTCACCTCCGCCATGCGAATCGGCCGCGACCATATCGCCTCCACCGTGTACACCATCGCGTTCGCCTACGCCGGCGCCTCGCTGCCCATCCTGATCATCGTCATGCTCTACGACCGGCCCCTGATGGACACGCTCACCAGCGCTGAACTGTCCGAGGAAGTCATCCGGACGCTCGTAGGTTCCATTGGGCTGGTACTCGCCATCCCGGTCACCACCCTGATCTCCGTGCTGGTGGTCAAGGCGACGGGCATCAAGGAAGCGGACGGCCATACCGGGAGCGTGACGCACGACGGCGGCCACGTCCACGCCGGGGACGTGGCGGACACCGGGGCGCTCGCCGCAGCGGCCCTTGAGGAACGCAGCCGGCGCACCGCCGTCGAACCCCTTGACGAGCAGCCCGCCACCAGGCGGGGCCGACGCGCCGACCGCGCCTGACCCGCGTCCGGTACGGCCGGCAACCTACTGGTAGTCCGCGAGCCAGAGATCCGGGCCGAAGACCTCGTACTGAATGTCTTTGGGCCGTACGCCCGCGCCGACGAGGGCGGTGCGGACGGCCTGCATGAAGGGCACTGGTCCGCACAGGTAATACTCGGCGTCGGAGGGCAGAACCACGTCGTGGATGTTCATGAATCCGGAATGCACGTTTCCGCCACCTCCGGCCGCAGCCGATCCCGTGCCGTCCGGGTTGAGGAACCAGGTGTCGATGGACCCGTCCTGCAGCGCGGACAGGTCCGCAGCCACCTGGTTCCGCAGCGCGAACGAGGCGGGGGAGTCGTCGGCGTGCAGGAACATGACCTTCCGCTGAGAGCCGGACTTCACCAGGTGGTACAGCATGCCGGCCATCGGAGTGATCCCGATGCCTGCACTTGCCAGCACCACGGGCCGGTCGGTGTACTCAAGGACAACGTCGCCGAAGGGGGCGGACAGCGTCACCTCATCGCCCACGTTGACGTGGTCGTGCAACAGGTTGGACATCTCGCCGTCCGGTGTGCCCTCCGCCCGGACGCGCTTGACGGCGAACCGCCGGTGCTGCCCGTCGTCCGCCTGCGTGAGGCTGTACTGGCGTGGCTGCACGACGCCGTCGGGCATCTGCATTTTGAGGGTCACGTACTGTCCCGGAAGCGAGGGCTTTACATCCCGCTCGTCGGTGCGTTCCACCACGAAACTCACCACCTCGTCCGTTTCCTGGATCTTCTCGGCCACCCGCCAGGTGCGCCATACGGTTTCGGGACTGAGCCGTACGGCGTCGTACAGCCCGCGTTCCTTGTTGATGAGCATATTGGCCATGAGCCAGTAGACCTCGTCCCATGCAGCCGCCACCTCCGGGGTCACCGCATCGCCGAGCACATCGACGATGGCCCACATCAGGTTGTCGTGCACCACCTGGTACTGCTCGGGACTGAGACCCAGGGACACGTGCTTGTGCGCAATCCGGGACAGCAGGTGGTCGGGGAGGTGGGTGGGATCGTTGACCAGGAAGCCGGCAAACGCGGCGACTGAACCGGCCAGGGCCTGCTGCTGCCGGCCGTCGGCCTGGTTGCCGCGGTTGAACAGGCCATTGAGCAGTTCGGGATGTTCCTGGAACATGTGCGTGTAGAAACGGGAGGCAATTTCCTGGATGTTTTCACCGACGACGGGGAGGGTCGCCTGGATTACCGGATACGAAGTGTCGGACAGCATGGGCATGTCTCCTTCAAGGTCCTGGCTGGTGTGCAGTCCCGCGCCACGCCAGCACCGCCGGAAACCCCGGAACAGGCCCTTTGGCACTCGCAGGGAGCCGATTTGCCCGGCTTTGCAACAATGGACAGGTGACTGTTGCAGCAACTCCTCCCGCCCCCAAGCTGGAACTCCCGCCCCTGAAGCTGGGACCCATCACGGTGGACACCCCCGTGATCCTGGCTCCCATGGCGGGCATCACCAACTCCGCCTTCCGCAGGCTCTGCCGTGAATACGGCGGCGGCATGTACGTGGCGGAGATGGTCACCTCCCGCGCGCTGGTGGAACGGACGCCCGAATCCCTCCGCATCATTTCCCACGACGACGACGAAAAGGTCCGCTCCGTGCAGCTGTACGGCGTGGATCCGGGCACCGTCGGCGCCGCGGTGCGGATGCTCGTGGAGGAAGACCGGGCCGACCACATCGACCTCAACTTCGGCTGCCCCGTCCCCAAGGTGACCCGGCGCGGCGGCGGGTCCGCCCTGCCCTGGAAGATCGACCTCTTCACCGCGATCGTTCAGACCGCCGTCAGGGAGGCGTCCAAAGGCAACATCCCGCTGACCATCAAGATGCGCAAGGGCATCGACGATGACCACCTGACGTACCTCGACGCCGGCCGCATCGCCCGCGACGCCGGTGTTGCAGCCGTCGCCCTCCACGGCCGCACCGCCGCCCAGTTCTACTCGGGCAAGGCCGACTGGTCCGCCATCGCGAGGCTCCGCGAAGCGCTCCCGGACATCCCCGTGCTGGGCAACGGCGACATCTGGTCCGCCGAGGACGCCGTCCGGATGGTCCGCGAAACCGGCGTGGACGGCGTGGTGGTGGGCCGCGGCTGCCAGGGACGGCCGTGGCTCTTCGGCGACCTGCAGGCCGCGTTCGAAGGCAGCGACGTCAGGCACCGGCCCAACCTGCGACAGGTGGCTGAGGGCGTCTACCGCCACGCGGAACTCATGGTGGAGACCTTCGGCGACGAAGGCAAGGCGCTGCGCGAGATCCGCAAGCACATCGCCTGGTACTTCAAGGGCTACGTGGTGGGCGGCGAACTGCGCACCAGGCTTGCCCTGGTGACCAGCCTTGAGGTCCTCCGGGACACCCTTGCCGAGCTGGACCTGGACTCGCCCTACCCGGGCGTTGACGCCGAGGGCCCCCGGGGCCGTGCCGGCTCGCCCAAGAGGCCGGCGCTGCCCAAGGACTGGCTGGACTCCCGGGCACTGAACGATGACCAGTCCCGGGACATCGCGGCTGCCGAACTGGACGTTTCCGGTGGCTGAAACACGCGTGCCAACGCCCTCCGGAACCGGGACCCCCACCGCGGGCCTGGCGCTGCCCGGCTACGACACCCACGACTCCGCCCGCTGGGTGGAGGAGCCACCCAAGAGTACCTACCGCTCCGACTTCGAACGGGACCGGGCCCGCGTGCTGCACTCCTCGGCCCTGCGCCGGCTGGGCGCCAAAACGCAGGTGGTGGCACCGGACACGGACGACTTTGTCCGCACCCGCCTCACGCACAGCCTTGAGGTGGCCCAGGTGGGCCGCGAACTGGGCCGGGCCCTGGGCTGCGATCCGGATGTGGTGGACACGGCCTGCCTCAGCCACGACCTCGGCCACCCGCCCTTCGGCCACAACGGCGAATCGGCCCTGAACGAGGTGGCGCACGCCATTGGCGGCTTCGAAGGCAATGCCCAGACCCTCCGCCTGCTCACGCGGCTCGAGCCGAAGGTACTCACGGCGGACGGCCACCCCGCCGGCCTGAACCTCACCCGCGCAAGCCTTGACGCGGCGTCGAAATATCCCTGGTCAGCCCTGGAAGCGCCCGTCATCCACGGGCAGCGGACCAGCAAATTTGGCGCCTATGAGGACGACCTGCCCATCTTCAACTGGATCCGGGAAGGTGCCCCGGAGCGCCGCACGTGCCTGGAAGCGCAGGTGATGGACCTGGCGGACGACATCTCCTACTCGGTGCACGACGTGGAGGATGCGATCGTCGCCGGCCACTTCCAGCTGCGCTGGATGGACAACCCGGACCACCGCGCCCGCGTGGTGGGCTACGCCAAACAGTGGTACCTGCCGCACAATGACCCCGCCGCCATCGACGCCGCCCTGGCGCGGCTGGAGGCCACGGACGTATGGGTGCGCGAGGCGGACGGCAGCCGCAGATCCATGGCGGCGCTGAAGAACATGACCAGCCAGCTGATCGGCCGGTTCTGCCAGAGCGCGCTGGAGACCACCCGCGCCGTCTACGGGCCGGAAAACCTCACCCGCTACAACGCCGAACTCATGGTCCCCGACGAGACCGTCATGGAAATCGCCGTGATGAAGGGCCTGGCCACCACCTTCGTCATGACCACCGAACACCGGCAGCCCATCTACGAGCGCCAGCGCGAGGTGCTCCACGCCCTGGTCACCGCCCTCAGCGCCACGGGGGACCGGCACCTGGAACCGATGTTCGCTGCGGACTGGCGGGCGGCGGACGACGACGGTGCGCGCCTTCGCGTGGTCATCGACCAGGTGGCATCGCTCACGGACGGGTCGGCCCTGGCCATGTACGAGCGCCTGGTGGGCAGCCTGCCCTCGCTCTGGTAGGCCGGCCGCAGCTCATTCCCGGGCACCCTCCCGATCAACAGCTTCCTTAAAGCATCTACACAGGAAGCAGGTGCACGATGGGAGGAAAGAAGGGCCGCCAGGAACGGGAGCAGGTCATGAATACTCGCAGCAGGGGCAAGCGCCTTGCCACCGGAATTACGGCGGCCGTTGGTGTCGGCAGCTTCGCGGCTGCCGGTGTGGCCGCAGCTGCCGTGTACGCTGCCACACCTTCCGTGATCGCCAGGACAACCCCCGCCGCGGACAGTACCACCCAGGGCACGGCGCCCAAATCCGGCCCTGCCCGCTCCGATGATGACGACTACGGGACCCGGCAGGACAACGGCGCGCGCCGGTCCAGGAGCTACGGCAACACCAGCCCCGTCCAGCCAAGCAAGGGCGGCACCGTCCACGGCAGGTCTTCGGGGTCCTGACGTGGGAGGTTCAGGGACCGCCGCGGGCCCAGCCACCCCGCGGGACGTCGCACAGGCGGGATGGACGGTGTGGGGGCTCGAGGCCTCGGTGACGGTGACGGAACCCGGTATCCTCGGTGCCGCGGAGGAAATCGTCCGCGACGTCGTCGCCGCCGTGGACCGCGCCTGCAGCCGGTTCCGGGACGACTCGGAACTGGTAAGGCTCCAGCCCCTGATGCCATCGGGCGTCAACGTCAGCCCGATGTTCCAGCATCTCCTCGAGCGCGCCCTCGACGCCGCACACCTGACCGGCGGGGATGCTGACCCCACCCTCGGTGCCGAGCTGGCCGCCCTCGGCCATGGGCCCCGGAAGGGGGCCCATGCGGAAACCACGGGGCACCCGGGAATGAGGAGCATTCCGGTGCCGCCCGCGCCCTCCACGCCGGCAGTGCCCGCACCGCGTGCGCCGGGCTGGTCCCGCCTGCACCTCGACGCCGGCACCTTGACCCTTCCCGCGGACCTGCGCCTCGACCTCGGCGCATCGGCCAAGGCCGTTGCAGCGGACCTCGCTGCGGCTGAAGTGCACCGACAGCTGGGCTGCGGGGTGCTGGTGAGCCTGGGCGGCGACCTGGCCAGTGCAGGAGCGGGACCCAAGCAGGACGGCGAACCCGGCCCCTGGCAGATCCTGGTCCAGGACCTGCCCTCCGACCCCGCCCAGCACGTTTCGCTTGCCCCCGGTTTCGCCCTGGCCACGTCGAGTACGCAAAAGCGCCGGTGGACGCACCAGGGAGCCCAGGTACACCACATCCTTGATCCCCGCTTTGGCCTTCCTGCCGACCCTGTGTGGCGTTCGGTGACCGTGGCGGCCCCCTCATGCCTGGAGGCAAATGCCTTCAGCACCGCGGCCATAGTACGGGGCTTCGCGGCCCTCGAATGGTTCCGGGCCGAAGGGATCCCGGCGCGGCTCGTGGACAGCCGGGGCAGGGTGGCCGCCACTGGCGGCTGGCCTGCCGACAACTACCTCCCTGCCGGAATCGAAAGCACGGGGGACAGCACGCAGGCAGATCAAAACTCCCGTCACTTTGGAAAAGCAAGCGTCAGCGAAGGTGCACGCCATGGATGAGGCACTGTGGGCTTTCGGCAGGGTCAGCGGATTCGTTTCCCTGGCACTGTTCACCGCGTCGGTACTGCTGGGGATCCTTAACCGATCCGGCCGGCCCATGCTGGTGCTTCCGCGCTTCTCCATCAGCCTCCTGCACCGGAACATCGCCCTGCTCGCCACTGTCTTCCTCGGGCTGCACGTGGGATCCCTGCTTCTTGACTCCTATGCCAAGCTGAACCCGGTGGACATCGTGGTGCCGTTCCTGGGCTCCTTCCAGCCGTTCTGGCAGGGGCTGGGGACGGTGGCCCTGGACCTGGTCCTGGCTGTTGTAGTGACGGGGCTGCTGCGCCACCGGATCGGGCAGCGCACCTTCAAGGCGGTCCACTGGCTCAGCTATGGTGTCTGGCCTGTGGCCATGGCCCACGCACTCGGCAACGGTACCGACGTCTCCAGCGGGTGGTTCCTCCTGCTCGCTGCTGCGTCCGCGGTGGCCGTTGCAGCGGCCCTGCTGTGGCGGCTGAGCCCGTCCTTCCTCGAAACGTCCCAAGCCAGGCAAGGAAACCTCCCGTGAGCCAAGCCCGTGACACCCGCCCGTCCGCACCCCGTGACGGCTACCAGGACGCTTACCGGGATGATTTCAACGGCACCGTCCCCACGGCGCCCCTGCAGGCGCCCCAACACGCCAGTCCACGCCAGGAGCCGCGCCTGCTGGCTGCAGGCCCGGAGGCGGATTGGGCGCGGCACCTGGAGGCTTTCGGCCCCTGGGAGCCGCAGGCCGGAGGGCCCGGCTTGCTGGACGCGCTCGGAGCATCCGGATTGACCGGCCGTGGGGGTGCGGCGTTTGAAACCTGGCGAAAAGCCACGGCCGCTGCCGGTACCGGCAAGAAGGGCGTGTTCACTGCCCGGCCCGTGGTGATCGCCAACGGTGCCGAGGGTGAGCCGCTCAGCTTCAAGGACCGGACGCTGCTGGCCCATGCACCCCACCTGGTGCTCGACGGGCTGTTTGCCCTGGGCGGCGCCCTTGGCGGCGCCGGACTCTACGTCTACGCACCGGCCGTCACCCTTCCGCCCGTACAGCAGGCCCTGGCTGAGCGTCCCGGCGGCAAGCGGGTGCGTGTGGTGCAGTCCCCGGAAACCTTTATCTCGGGCGAGTCGTCCGCCGTCGTCAATATGATCGGCAACGGTGCCGCGGTGCCAACGGACCAGCGCCGCCGCCTCAGCGAGTCGGGCCTCCACGGCCGTCCCACGCTGGTGGTCAATGTCGAAACCCTCGCCCAGGTTGCCCTGATCGCCCGGTACGGTGCCCCCTGGTTCAGGGAGGCGGGGACACCAACTGATCCGGGCACCCGGCTGGTCTCCGTCTCCGGGCCTGCCCCGGTGCGCGATGTTGTGCTGGAGGTGCCCGGCGGGGCGGATCTTTCCGCCGTCCTGGCGGAAGCGGGGATGCCGTCCGGATCGGTTTCTGCGGTCCTGGTGGGCGGATACCACGGCCGCTGGGTGCGGCCCGCCGAGCACGCTCTCTCGCCCGTGGGGCCGCCGGCGCGCACGGTACGGCCGGGCGCAGGGGTGATCCACGCCTTGGGTACGGACGCCTGCGGCATCCAGGCAACCGCGGGAATCGTCAGCTACCTCGCCGGCCAGTCCGCCCGGCAGTGCGGCCCCTGCATGTTTGGCCTGCCGGCGATGGCATCCGTCCTGAACCGGATCGCCGGAGGGGAACGCAACCCCCGCCTCACCGCCGAACTGGACCGCCTGGGCCGGCTGGTTTCCGGCCGCGGCGCGTGCCGGCATCCGGAGGGGACCACGGGGCTGGTCGGCAGCGCGCTGGAGGTTTTCGCCGCGGACTTCCGCGCCCACCTTTCCGGATACTGCGCAGCCCCGGGAGGTGCGGCGGCATGAAAACGTACCTGCACATCGACTGGACCAGCTGTGACGGCCGGGGCCTGTGCACCGAACTGCTTCCCGGCGTGCTGGACCGGGACGACTGGGGTTACCCGGTGGCCCGCGGGAAAGCCGGCCGCGAACGGACGGACGTTCCGCTGCGGGACGCGGACCGTGAAGCGGCGGAAGAAGCCGTCTTCCTTTGCCCCAAGCTGGCCCTCAGCCTGCAGCAGCGGGCGGCTCAGGAACCGGCCCCGCGGACACCCGGCGGGGGAGCCCGGGACACCGGCACCCGGCACTGACACTAGGATTGCTGTGTGGCTGGGCTGATAAAACGTGAAGATATCGACGAAGTACGCCAGCGCACGGACATCAAGGAAGTGGTGGACGGCTACGTCACGCTTAGGGGCGCCGGGCTGGGAACCTTCAAGGGTCTGTGCCCCTTCCACGACGAGCGCTCGCCATCCTTCACCGTCCGTCCCCAGGTGGGCCGCTACCACTGCTTCGGCTGCGGCGAGGACGGCGACGTCATCGCCTTCGTCCAGAAGCAGGACCACAGCTCCTTCCAGGAAGCCGTGGAAAAGCTGGCCGCCCGGATCGGCTACGAGCTCCGCTACGAGGACGGCGGAACGGGTCCCAACCGCGAGGAAGTGGGCCGTCGGCAGCGGCTCCTGGACGCGCACAAGATCGCCGGCGAATTCTTCCGCGCCCAACTGCTTACTCCCGGCGCCGCCGAGGCGCGCAACTTCCTGTTCGGCAGGGGCTTTGACCGGGCGGCGGCGGAGCATTTCGGCTGCGGCTACGCGCCACAGGGGTGGGACGCGCTCCTGAAGCACCTTCGCGGCCGCGGCTTCACCGATGCCGAACTCAAGCTCACCGGCATGTTCAGCGAAGGCAACCGGGGCATCTATGACCGCTTCCGGGGGCGCCTCATCTGGCCCATCAGGGACATCGCCGGCGACACCATTGGCTTCGGCGCCCGCAGGCTCTACGAGGATGACCAGGGCCCCAAGTACCTCAACACCCCCGAAACAACGCTCTACAAGAAGTCCCAGGTCCTCTATGGCATCGACCTGGCAAAGCGCAGCATCGCCAAGGACCGCCAACTCGTGGTGGTGGAGGGGTACACCGACGTGATGGCGTGCCACCTGGCAGGAATTACGACGGCGGTGGCCACCTGCGGCACCGCGTTCGGCACCGAGCACATCAAGATTGCCCGCCGGCTTCTGTCCGACGACGGCACCGGGGGAGAAGTGGTGTTCACCTTCGACGGCGACGCGGCCGGCCAGAAGGCGGCTCTGCGGGCCTTCGAGGAGGACCAGCGCTTCACTGCACAGACCTATGTGGCCGTGGAACCTACTGGGGCCGACCCCTGCGACCTGCGGCTCAGCAGGGGTGACGAGGCAGTGCACGCCCTGATCCAGTCCCGCAGGCCGCTGTTCGAGTTCGCCATCCGCAGCACGCTGAAGCAGTTCAACCTGGACACCGTGGAAGGCCGGGTCCAGGGCCTGAAAGCGTCCGTCCCCGTGGTGGCCGCCATCCGCGACGCGTCCACCCGGACCGGCTACTGCCAGGCGCTCACGGGGTGGCTGGGTATGCCGGACCCCAACGAGGTCCTGCGCCTGGTCAACGCGGAAGTGAAGAACGCCGCGAAACGAGGTGAGCCGGGCAGGTCCCCGGCTCCAGGGCAGCAGCAGCCGGGAGGGTCCTCCCGCCCTGCTCCCGCCCAGCCAGGCGGTCCCGGCGTAGCTGCCGGGCCGTCGTCGGGCGCTGTCCCTTCCTTCAACCGCCCCGACCCGCGCGACCCCGTGGCCTCCATGGAGCGCCAGGCGCTGGAGGTGGCGCTGCAGCAGCCGGCCCTGCTCGGCGGCGGGGTGTGGGACAGGTTTGCTGCCGCGCGGTTTGCCACTCCCGCCTTCCAGGCCGTCCACGACGCGATGCGGGCCAGCGGTGCAGGACTGACAGGCGATCCAGTGCGGTGGGTGGAGCAGGTGATGCATGAGGTCCCGGAGCCGCTCCGGCCGCTGGTCTCGGAGTTGGCAGTGGTTCCGCTGCCCGCCCACACCGAGGAGGCGGTGCTGAAGTACTGCCGGGATATCCTGTCCCGGCTCTTCGAACTGCAGATCACCCGGGTCAAGGCGGACAAGATGGGCCAGCTGCAGAGGCTGGATGCGGCAGCTGACCCCGAGACCTACCAGCGGCTTAACCGTGAGCTGTTGATGCTGGAGATGGAACGCCGGGCGCTGAGGGCCGAGGCGTAGCCCCGCCTGCCGCCCCCGCCGGGTGGGGGAGATCACTGCCACCCCGATTTCGTTTCCGCCGCAGGTGTTTGCTAGGCTGATACCCGCTTCATTCCTCCTTAGCTCAATTGGCAGAGCATTCGACTGTTAATCGAAGGGTTGCTGGTTCAAGTCCAGCAGGAGGAGCTTCCATCCCCGTTCCGGCCTCCGGAACGGGGATTTTTGTTTGCCCAATGGACCGTCTGGGCCCGGAATTCCGCCGATTTCCCTTCCGCCGGAAACCTTTGCTAATGTCATACCTGCTTCATTCCTCCTTAGCTCAATTGGCAGAGCATTCGACTGTTAATCGAAGGGTTGCTGGTTCAAGTCCAGCAGGAGGAGCGCTACGAAAAAACCCCGTTCCTCCAGCTGGAGGAACGGGGCTTTTTCTTTCCGCGGGGTGGGAAGCCTGGCTGTGGGGCGGTGGGTCAGACGAAGTCCATTTCCACCTGGAGGAACCTTTCGGCCTCGGCGATGGCTGCCTGGAAGGCCTCCGTCTCGGTGGGCGACTTCCGGGGCTCCCGGGGGTTCCATTCGTGCGGCGCCGA
Organism: Pseudarthrobacter enclensis; assembly: GCF_030811655.1. GTDB lineage: Bacteria > Actinomycetota > Actinomycetes > Actinomycetales > Micrococcaceae > Arthrobacter > Arthrobacter enclensis_A. Next base: position 232,064 of record NZ_JAUSRE010000001.1, read on the forward strand.
GTGGATCCTGACAAACCCGGAGTCCGGGGGAGCGTAGAAGATTCCGAACCGCTGCACGGGCCATTCGGGGGAGGTCTCCGGCGCCACCAGCAGGGCTGCTTTGAAGGCGGGATTGAACCATTGGGCGATGGGCCGGCGCCGGTCTTCCGTGAACAGCCCGGCGGCGTACAGGGCCGCTGACTGCTGTCCCGCCTGCGCACACAGGCGTTCCCACCACAGTGGCAGGATCCGGGCGTCGCACCGTTGCCATGTGGCCGGAAGTGGCGGTTGGTTCTGCCAGCTGGGCACGGGATTATTTTATCGCGGGAGGGGGCAGTAAGGCAGGGAAGGCTCCCCGGGCGGACAAAACCCTGCGGCCCGCATTCTCACCGGCGTTTCCCCGGCCCCCGGTTCCGCGGCCCCGGATTCACCCGGTAGAGGAGCGCGGCGCCGGCCAGCGTCCCCAGGATGATGCCCCAGGCGGGGTTGCCCACGGCGCGGCCGGCGAAATAGCCCACGACGGCGCCCAGCACCGCCCCGAGGAAAAGTCCCCTGCTGTTCCGGTGCGGTTTTCGGCTCATGGACGGCCTTCCTTGTGGAGCTCCGGGGTTGTGGCGGCAGCGGCGGGGCGACTCAATGGATTGAGGGTACAGTGCGGGGACGGACCACCAGCCACAGTGCTCCAATAGCAGCCAGGATGCAGGCGGCCTGCACGGCGCCCATCGGGGCCGCGCTGGTGATGCCCAGCCACCCCACGACGGGGGAGATCAGCCCGGCCATGAGGAACGTTGCCGCCCCAAGCAGTGATGCCGCTGTACCTGCCTGCGCTGCGTGGGCTGCCAGCGCCAGTACCTGGACACAGGGAAACATGAAGCCGGTGCCCATGATGTAGAACCACAGCGGCACCATGACGCCCCACAGGCCCAGGCCGGCCCGGTCGAACACCACTATCAGCAGGGCCATCAGGAACATCCAGGCCGTGGCCCCGGCAAGGATCCACTGCGGCGGGACGATCCTGATCAGCCGCGAACTCGTCTGCACGCCTGCCACGATGCCCAGGGAATTGATGCCAAAGAGCAGCCCGTACTGCTGCGCGGAAAAGCCGAACACGTCCTGGAAAAGGAAGGGCGACGCCGAGAGGTAGGTGAAGAGGCCGCCGAAGTTGAACCCGGCCACCATGAGCAGACCCACGAAGATCCGGTCGCTGAAGAGCGCTTTGTAGCGCTGCCCGGCAGTCATGCCGCTCTGCCCCCGCTTTTCCGGGGGAAGAGTCTCGCGCACCAGGAGGAGGGCCGCCGTGATCACCAGGGTCCCGTAGGTTGCCAGGAAGACGAAGATGCCTGGCCACGGCATCACCAGGAGCAGCTGGGAGCCGATGACGGGGGCCAGGATGGGCGCCAGTCCGTTGACCAGGGACATCCGCGAGAACATCCGCACCATGGCGTATCCGGAAAACAGGTCCCGCACCATGGCCATTGCCACCACGCCGCCGCCGGCGGCACCGACGCCCATGAGGACGCGGAAGATACCCAGCGTGGTGATGTCAGCGGACAGGGCGGCTCCCAGGGACGCAGTGATGTGCAGTGCCGTGGCCAGGATCAGGGGAACCCGGCGGCCGAACTTGTCGCTGAAGGGTCCCACCACCAGTTGCCCGAACGCAAAACCCACCGTGGTCCCTGCCAACGTCAGCTGGACCTGGGCCTCGGTCACCCCCAGGCTGGCCTCCAGGGCCGGGAAGGCGGGCAGGTACAGGTCGATCGTGAACGGACCAAGGGCGGTCAGGGCGCCCAGGAGGAGGATATACAAAAGCTTCCGGCGGCGGCTCAGCAAGTCGCCCGGATTGGGGGGATTGGTCACGAAGAACAATCCTAGGCCCGGCCGGAAGCGTTTTTGCATCGTTGTAGGCCGCGCCGCCCGGCAAGCCCCCAAGTTCGTCCTGAACTGAATGGTAGTTTGGGGGCGTGGACTGTGCGGCTGCACATTTCCGCAGCAACGGAAGCAGTATGGACCCATGAACCAGTAAGGCGGAACCGATGAGCGGACGTCACAGCGGGCGCACCAGCCCGGGATTGCGCATCACTGCGCTGCCCGGGACGGCAAGACTCCTTTTCCGGTTGGCCCCCCGCCAGCTCAACGACGAGATCGCCTTCGCCAAGATCGAACTCAAACGCAAGGGCATCCAGGTGGGAGTGGCCGCGGCCTTCTTCGCCGTGGCGCTGCTCTTCCTGGCGCTCCTGGTGGTTGGACTGATCGTCGCAGCCATCATGGGCCTGGCCACCATCATGCCTGCCTGGCTGGCAGCGCTCCTGGTCTCCGCCGCGTTCCTCATCATCGCCCTCATCGGCGGACTGGTCGGCCTGGCAAGATTCAAGAAAGCCATGCCGCTGATGCCCGAGGAAACCATCCGCGGCATCAGGCACGACATCGGGGTGGCCCGCGAAGGTTCCGCCTTCAACCCGGCTGTCCTGGATCCGGACAGCCCGGAGGCCAAGGCGGCGAAGGCCGCAAAGGCCGAAGCGGCTGCCAAGGCCAAGGCCGAGAAGGAAGCCAAGGCTGCCCAGCAGAGCCAGGAGTTCCCGCACGCGTCCGAACCCGAGCTGGTGCGGCGCCTGAGCCAGCGGCGGCACCATCTCACCGAAGTCCGGGACGAGCTCGGCACCGAACTGGACCTCAAGACGCAGGCCCGGTACCTGCTGGCGGCCGCCCAGGTCAAACTGCGGGAGAGCCAGGTCCTGGCCCGGCGCAGCGTTGATGCGGCAGGCCAAAGGCTCGCCGGGGTCTCCGGCTCGGCGGAGCTGTCGAAGCGCTGGAAGCCGCTCGCGGCCTTCGTGGCAGCGGGGACGGTTATGCTGGTCCTCCTCCGCAAGCTGTTCCGCTCCGCCTAGGCCCTGTTTTCCACGCGCAGCGTCCTGCCGAACCGGGCTACGGTAAAGAAGGCACGCTAAAAGAAACAGGGATGCAGGGCGCAGGCAAACAGGGTCTCCGCGAACAATCCATCACCGACACACCGCGCTGCCGCGCCGCAGGAAGGAGAGGGGACGGGTGAAGTTCATTGGCGCAGGCGCCCGCCCCGGCCGCCCCCAGGTGGATCACGACCTCGTGTTCACCATCCCCAACCTGCTCACCGTGGTGCGGTTCATGGGTGTTCCGCTGTTCATGTGGCTCGTCCTGGCCCAAAAGGAATACGGAGCCGGGGTGATCGTCCTCGCCGTCATGGCCGGGACGGACTGGATTGACGGCTACATTGCGCGCCGCTTCGACCAGGCCTCCAGGCTCGGCAGGGTCCTTGACCCCATCGCCGACCGGCTGGCCCTGCTGGCCGTGGCATGCACCCTGGTGATTGCCGGCGTCGTACATTGGCTCTACCTGGCCGCGCTGGTGGTGCCTGATGCTGTGTTGCTGGCCCTGACGCTCTCCTTCTTCCGTGGCCACCCTGACCTCCCCGTCAGCGTGGTGGGCAAGGTGCGGACGGGGCTGCTGCTCCTGGGCACCCCGCTTCTGGTCCTCTCCCGCCTGGATACCGGGGTTTCGGACCAGCTCTTCATTGCCGCCTGGGTGGTCCTTGGCCTCGGGCTGATCGGCCACTGGGTTGCCGCGTATAACTACTTCTGGGCCATCCTGCGAAAGGGCAGGGAATTGAAACAGCACGACGGCGGGAACGGCTGATGGTGTGGTTGGCCGTCGGCCTGGCGGTGCTCGGCGCCTTTTGCCTCGCCCTGGGTGCCCAGCGCCAGGGGAGCGCCGTCAAGGCCGACACCGGCGGCCTTGCCCTGAGTTCCAACGGCTTCCTCCGCCTGCTCCGCAATCCCCGGTGGATGTTCGGGCTCCTGCTGCTGTGCACGGGCATGGCCATGAATGCCGTAGCCCTGGTGTCCGCGCCGCTCACGGTGATCCAGCCCATCGGCGCCATCGCGCTGGTCATCACCACCGTCGTCAACGCCCGCGACCAGGACCTGACCATTAACCGCGCCACCGCCGTCTCCATCGCCGCCTGCGTCACGGGATCGGCGCTCTTCGTCCTCCTGGCGGTCAACGTCACCCAGGAAAGCCACCATGTCAGTCCCGCGGACGAGCTCACCATAGTGCTGCTCCTGGCCCTGGCGGTCGGGCTCTTCGGCACGCTGGCCGTGACCTTCAGGCACCGCATGAACGCGTTCATCTACATCCTTGGCGCAGGCATCCTGTTTGGCTTCGTGGCGGTCCTCACCAGGATCATCGGCAAGCACCTCCTGGATCCCAACGGCCTCTTCCTGCTGAACGTGCAGTGGTACTCGGTGGTGGCTATCATCGCCGCCGGCGGCCTGGGTTCGTGGTTCGTCCAGAGCGCCTATTCCACCGGACCGCCGGACCTGGTCATCGCCGGGCTCACGGTGATCGACCCCATGGTGGGCATTGCCATCGGCGTCATCATCCTGGGCGAACTGCGTCCCGACGTCCATGCCGTGATGGCGATTGCGATGGGAACCGCCGCCTGCCTTGCTATCGTTGGGGTTATCGCCCTTTCCCGGCACCACCCGGAGGTCACCAAGCGCAGGAAGGACGCGCGCAAGGCCGCCGGCAGGCCGTCCCACTAGCCCATTCCCTTCACGACCCAGCAATCCCACGAGGCCCCGTGCCCCCGCGCCGCAGGCCAACCGTGCTGTCAGTTCCACGCTGCCCGCACCGTGACCATCAGGAGTACTCCCATGACCACGCCCGCCGACCAGCGCCCCCTGACCATCCTGATCGCCGCCGATACGTACCCGCCGGATGTCAACGGCGCTGCCCAGTTTGGGTACCGGCTGGCCAAGGGCATGACTGCCCGGGGCCACAACGTCCATGTCCTGGCGTCGCGGGACAGCAAGGGAAAGAGTTTCACCGAGTTCCGCGAGGAAGCGACCGTGCACCGGCTCCGCTCGCACCGGGCGTTCACGCACGAAAGCTTCCGTCTCTGTTTCCCCTGGGAAATCAAGAAGGAAATCAGCCTTCTCTTCGACCGGGTCAAACCGGACGTCGTACACATCCAGAGCCACTACATGATTGGCGAGCACGTTCTCTACGAGGCCGTGAAGCGCGGCGTCCGCATTGTCGCCACCAACCACTTCATGCCCGAGAACCTGAACCCCTTCCTGCCGTTCCCGCAGTGGTTCAAGGACATAATCGGGCGCGTCTCCTGGAAGGACATGGGCAAGGTCATGGGCCAGGCTGACGTTGTCACCACGCCCACGCCCTTGGCTGCCAAGGCGATGCACGACCACGCCTTCCTCCGCAAGGTCCTGCCGCTCTCCAATGGCATCGACTCCGCGGCCTACGAACTGCAGCCCGGTGAGCACATCGAGCCGCACGCCCACCCCACCGTGCTCTTCGCGGGACGCCTCGCAGAGGAAAAGCACGTGGACGTGCTGATCGAGGCCATCAGCAAGACCCCGCCACAGCTGCAGGTACACCTGGAAATCGTGGGTGGCGGGGAAGTGCGTCCCGCCCTGGAAGACCTCGTGCGCCGGCTCGGACTCACTGACAGGGTCAAGTTCCTGGGCCTTGCCAGCGACGACGAACTGCGCACTGCCTACATCCGCGCCGACCTGTTCTGCATGCCCGGAACGGCGGAACTGCAGTCTCTCGTGACGCTGGAAGCGATGTCCGCCTCCACCCCGGTGGTCCTGGCCGATGCCATGGCCCTGCCGCATCTGGTGCGTGACGGTGAGAACGGCTACCTCTTCACGCCCAACGACAGCGACGACCTCGCCAAGAAGATCACCCAGGTCCTGGAACTGCCCCAAGACGAACAGCGTGCCATGGGCCGCGCCAGCCGGCAGATGGTGGAACCACACAGCCTCCAGGGAACCCTGCAGACCTTCGAGGACCTGTACCGCGGCGCCACGTATGAGGACAAAGTGGTCTGAAGCCTTTCCCGGGTTTGCTAGAGTGTTTTTGCCCTGCCGGAGCGCGGCGCTCAAACACCTGCTCCCGGGGTTTTGGGGGGCTATAGCTCAGCTGGTTAGAGCGCGGGACTCATAATCCTAAGGTCCTCGGTTCAAGTCCGAGTAGCCCTACCCCTGCTGCAAACCGCGGCCGACGATCTTCGTCGGCCGCGGTTTTCTTGGTTAACCCCATTCCCTGCGGTATGTTACTGACCAGTAACATACCGTGCTCCGTCCCGTGCATGGTCACCGCTGATCATCAAAGAAGGTATTCATGGCCCCCTCAGCCGAATCCCACGAGCTTCCCTACGCGGATGGCGATTTCTTCGCCTTCGAGCAGCTTCTGTCCGGCAAGGAGCAGGACCGGCTCGCCGAGGTCCGTGACTTCCTGGCGCGCGAGGTCAAACCTGTGGCGGCGGACTGCTGGAACCGCGGCGAATTCCCGATGGACCTGGTGCCGAAGTTCGCCGGGCTGGACCTGGTGAGCCCGGTCCGGCGGCAGGGCTACTCCAATCTGTTCGCGGGCATGCTGCATGCGGAGGTCACCCGCGCTGATGCTTCCATTGCCACCTTCCTCGGCGTGCACGACGGCCTGTTCACCGGCTCGATCGAGTTGTTGGCGTCCCAGGAGCAAAAGGACGAGTGGCTGCCTGATATCTACGCCCTGAAAAAGATCGGCGCCTTCGGCCTGACCGAGCCCCTGGGCGGCAGCGACGTGGCAGGTGGAACGCGGACCACCGCGCGCAGGGACGGTGACAGCTGGATCCTCAACGGCGCAAAGCGATGGATCGGAAACGCCACGTTCTCCGACTGGGTCGTGGTGTACGCCCGCGATGTTGCGGACAACCAGGTCAAGGGCTTCATGGTGGATACCTCGCTGGCCGGCTTCAGTGCCACAAAGATCGAGAACAAGATCTCCCTGCGGACAGTCCAGAACGCAGATATCGTCCTGGAAGACGTGGCGGTCCCGGACCACTTCAAACTGGCCAACGCCAACAGCTTCCGCGACGTCAACAAGGTCCTCAAGGCCACCAGGCTGTCGGTCGCCTGGCAGGCCGTGGGCCTCCAGTTGGCCGCCTTCGACGTTGCCCGCCGCTACGCGGTGGAGCGGCACCAGTTCGGCCGGCCCCTGGCCTCCTTCCAGCTGATCCAGGACCAGCTGGTCCGGATCCTCGGCAATACCGTCAGCTCCATGGGCATGATGGTCCGGCTCTCCCAACTGGAGGATGAGGGTATTGCCAAGGATGAACAGTCCGCGCTGGCCAAGGCCTTCGCTACCGCGCGCATGCGGGACAGCGTGGCCCTGGGCCGCAGCATCCTGGGTGGCAACGGCATCGTAACCGACTATGAGATGGCCAAGATCTTCGCCGACGCCGAGGCCATCTACTCCTACGAGGGCACGGCCGAAATCAACACCCTGGTCACGGGCCGCGCCATCACCGGCATTTCCGCCATCGTCTAGCCGCGGGTGGGTGCGTGGCTGCCGCGCCAGGGCGTGCGCGGCCGGACGGTCTACGGCGGGCCACGCAGCGGCAGCAGGATAGAGGGGCGGAGGTCCAGGACGAACTGAAGAGGATTGACGTAGTCCTCACCGTCCCGGACGCCCCAGTGCAGACACTGTGCAGCGACGCAGTGCCCCGGCAGGACGGTGCCTATGACCTGGCCCGCAGCAACAGTGGAGCCTTCAGCCAGCCTGCTGTCCACCGGTTCGAAACTGCTGCGCAGCCCATTCCCGTGATCGATGGTGATCACGGGACGGTCCACCACCGCTCCCACGAAACTCACCGTTCCCGCTGCGGGCGACCTGACCTGCGTTCCTGCCGCAAAGTCGAGGTCCACCCCGCGGTGTCCGCTGAGCCAGGGCCTGGGCGGCGGATCGAAACCGCGCAGCACGGGCGGCCGCGGTGCCAGCGGCCACAGCCAGGAAAGCCTGGCACCCGCTGCGCCGCCCGTCGTCGTACTTGCCTGTTGGTTGCCGGCAGGCCGTGCCGCGGAAGACTGCCCGTTTCCCGCCCCGCTGTAGTGGAGGGCCGGCCCGGGAATTGATGCCACGGACGCGGGGAGCAGCAGGAGCGCGGCCAGGAGGATTGGTGCTTTCATGCCCCCAGCCTGTCCGTGTGAGGGGAGCGCCGGGAGGCCCGGTGCCGGCTATGTGGACAACGGTGCGGCAGGGTCCGGCTGTCTGATGGGCGGGGGCGCCTGTAGTACACTTGATGGAGCAGTTTGCTGCGCCCTCAACGCATCCCGTCCAGTGGTTCACCCCCGCGGTGTATGGCCCTGTCCGGATTGCGTCGGCACATCTCATTCAGGAGTGTGGGGGAGCGGCGGCTGACTACGCGCATCCAGCCCTCCTGCGGCCAACGCTCCGGCGTCGTCCGGGGAGGACCGCACTTCCTGCGGTCAGGCTTTTGTCCTGATGGGAAGAACGGTGGATGCCAGGAGCACGGCCCGTCCGGGCCACGCTGATCAACCGTCAACTATTGGCAGGGTAAGAAGCCCCCGGGTTCTCTCATGAATGACCTGCCGGAAAATAAAGGAGCGTCGGAATGCCCGTCGTAACCATGCGCCAGCTGCTTGACAGCGGCGTCCACTTTGGACACCAGACCCGCCGTTGGAACCCGAAGATGAAGCGCTTCATCTTCACCGAGCGCAACGGCATCTACATCATCGACCTGCAGCAGTCGCTGTCCTACATCGACCGTGCCTACGAGTTCGTCAAGGCCACTGTTGCCCACGGCGGCACCGTGCTCTTCGTCGGAACCAAGAAGCAGGCCCAGGAAGCAATTGCCGAGCAGGCAACCCGCGTTGGCCAGCCCTACGTCAACCAGCGTTGGCTCGGCGGCATGCTGACCAACTTCCAGACGGTTGCCAAGCGTATCCAGCGGATGAAGGAACTCGAAGAGATCGACTTCGACGACGTCGCCGGTTCCGCTTACACCAAGAAGGAACTGCTGCTCCTCAAGCGCGAGCTCACCAAGCTGGAGTCCAACCTGGGCGGTATCCGCAACCTGACCAAGGCTCCGTCCGTGCTCTGGGTTGTCGACACCAAGAAGGAACACCTCGCCGTTGACGAGGCCAAGAAGCTGAACATCCCGGTTGTGGCCATCCTGGACACCAACTGCGATCCGGACGAAGTCGACTTCCCGATCCCGGGCAACGACGACGCCATCCGCTCCGTGAACCTCCTGACCCGCGTTGTTGCCGACGCCGTTGCCGAGGGCCTGATCGCCCGCAACAACCGCGGCACTGGCGCCACCGAAGCTCCGGAAGAGCCGCTGGCCGAGTGGGAGCGCGAGCTCCTCGAAGGCAACAAGGCCGAAGCCGCTGCCGCCCCGGCAGAGGACGCTGAAGCTCCGGCTCCTGCCGAGGCTCCCGCCGAAGACGCGAAGTAAGACACAAAATCCGGATTTCTCCGCGCTGTCCGCAGCCGGAGCTGCTGACAGGATGGCGGCCCGCACCCGTGGGCTGCCGTCCTGTCGGTCCGTACACCACCAAACATTTCTAGACAGAGGGGTTCACATGGCGAACTACACTGCCGCGGACATCAAGGCCCTGCGCGAGCGCACCGGCGCCGGCATGATGGACGTCAAGAAGGCTCTTGACGAAGCCAACGGTGACGCCGAGAAGGCCATCGAGATCATCCGCATCAAGGGCCTCAAGGGCGCTACCAAGCGTGAAGGCCGCTCCACCGCCGAAGGCCTCGTGGCCGCCAAGGTCAGCAACGGCGTCGGCGTCATGATCGAGGTCAACTGCGAGACCGACTTCGTTGCCAAGGCTGACAAGTTCATCCAGTTGGCCGACAAGGTCCTGGCCGTGGCCGTCGAGTCCGGCGCTGCCGACCTCGAGACCCTGCTCGCCACCGACGTCGACGGCAAGCCGCTGTCCGAGGTCGTCGTCGAAGAGGGCGCCATACTGGGCGAAAAGGTTGTTGTCCGCCGCATCTCCCGCATCGAGGGTGCAACGGTTGACGCTTACCTGCACAAGACCTCCAAGGACCTCCCGGCCCAGGTCGGCGTGCTGTTCGCAGTCGACGGTGAAGGTGAAGCCGCTGCCGCCGCCGCCCACGACGTCGCCGTCCACATCGCCGCCATGGCTCCGAACTACCTCACCCGTGAGGACGTTCCGGCCGAGCTCGTCGAGTCCGAGCGCCGCATCGCCGAGGAGACCGCCAAGGCCGAGGGCAAGCCCGAGGCCGCCCTCACCAAGATTGTGGAAGGCCGCGTGACGGGCTTCTACAAGGGTGAGGTCCTGGTTGACCAGGCATTCGCGAAGGACGCCAAGAAGTCCGTGGCACAGGTCCTCGAAGAGGCCGGTGTCAAGGGAACCGCGTTCACGCGTTTCCGCGTCGGCTCCTAGTCGAAACTGCAAGGGGGTGGCCACTTCGGTGGCCGCCCCTTTTGCATGCGCCCAATCCGCTGGAAGCCAGTCCATATGGAGCGCGGCCGGTTCCGACCACTGGATCCGGCAGGATACCCTTTTTTCGAACGTCACCAACGGGAAGGCATCATGGAAGCCGTCAACACTGTCACGAATTCAGAGAAGAGCCGGCGGCGGGTCCTCCTGAAGCTCTCGGGCGAGGTCTTCGGCGGCGGGAAACTGGGTGTCGACCCCGAAACCGTCCGCAACGTTGCCAAGCAGATCGCCGCTGCCGTCCCCCAGGTGGAAGTGGCCATCGTGGTGGGCGGCGGTAACTTCTTCCGCGGCGCTGAACTGTCCCAGAGCGGAATGGACCGCTCACGTGCCGACTACATGGGCATGCTCGGAACGGTCATGAACTGCCTTGCCCTCCAGGACTTCCTGGAGCAGGCAGGCGTGGAGACCCGGGTCCAGAGTGCCATCACAATGGGCCAGGTGGCCGAGGCCTACATCCCGCGCCGGGCCATCCGCCACATGGAAAAGGGCCGCGTCGTGATCTTCGGCGCCGGCGCCGGCCTGCCGTATTTCTCCACCGACACGGTGGCGGCCCAGCGCGCCCTGGAAGTCCACGCTGACGTGGTCCTCATGGCCAAGAGCGGGGTGGACGCCGTCTATACCGCAGACCCCAAGAAGGACCCCACCGCCGAGCGGCTGGAAACCCTCAGCTATGACGACGCCCTGCGCCGCGACATCCGCGTCATGGACCAGACAGCCATGACCATGTGCAAGGACAACAACCTCTCCATGGTGGTCTTCGGCATGGAGGGTGAAGGCAACGTCACCCGCGCCATCCTTGGCGAGAAGCTGGGTACCCTGGTCACCGCCTAGCTGCGGCTAGGATGATTTCAGGACAGTTCCATCCCCGCCCCTCCCGGCGCGGATGGAACCAGCAACAAAGAACCGCGTGAGTGCATAAACCGGCGTCCCGGACCGCACCAGAACCGTCAGGAGAGACCGTGATCGAAGAAACCTTGCTCGAAGCCGAAGAAAAGATGGACAAGGCGGTTGAGGTAGCCAAGGAAGACTTCGCTTCCGTCCGCACCGGCCGTGCCAACCCCGGCCTGTACAACAAGGTCCTGGTGGACTACTACGGTTCGCCCACGCCGCTGCAGCAGCTGGCCTCGTTTGCCATCCCGGACGCCCGCACCATCCTGATCACCCCGTTCGACAAGTCCGCCATGCGTGACATCGAGCGCGCCCTGAGCGATTCCGAGGTCGGCGCCAACCCGTCCAACGACGGCAACGTCATCAGGATCACCATTCCTGAACTGACCAAGGAACGCCGCAAGGAGTACGTCAAGATCGTCAAGACCAAGGGCGAGGACGCCAAGGTCTCCATCCGCAACATCCGCCGCAAGGCCAAGGAGACCCTGGACCGCCTGGTGAAGGACGGCGAAGCCGGAGAAGACGAAGGCACCCGCGCGGAGAAGGAACTGGACAGCCTCACCAAGGCCCACGTGGACGGCATCGACGAGCTGCTCAAGCGCAAGGAAGCAGAGCTGCTCGAAGTCTGATGGGCCAGGCAGATCAGGCCCCGGCAGCCAGGGCGCGCACACGGGGGAAGCAGCCCAGGAGCAACCCGACACCAAAGGCCGGGCGGAACCTCCCCGCCGCAGTCGCGGTGGGCCTGGCCATGCTCGTGGCAGTCCTGGGTGGCCTGCTGTTCCTCCCGCTGGCATTCGTAGCCATCGTCACGGCCTTCGCCGTCTTCGGCGTCTGGGAGGTCTACCGGGCCCTGGAAGCCAACGGCACCAGGATGCCGATCGTGCCGGTAATGACCGGGACGGTGGCCCTGCCGTTCGCCGCCTATTTCGGCGGGATCGAGAGCCAGCTGTTTGCCCTCCTGCTCAGCGCGGTGGCGGTCCTGTTGTGGCGTTCGATCGAAAGCGCCGCCGGATCGGCCAATAGTATTTTCGCGGGCGTCTTCACCCTGGGCTGGGTGCCGTTCTTCATCAGCTTCGCGGCCCTGCCCCTGCACGCGGCCGGCACGACGCCGCTGGGGCTTTGGCCCGGCGGCCTGGCACCCATCGGGGCGTGGGAGATCGCCGTCATGCTGCTGCTGGTGGTCTCCAACGACACCTTCGGCTATTTGGTGGGGGCGTCCCTCGGCAAGCACCCGATGGCGCCGAAGATCAGTCCCAAGAAGTCCTGGGAGGGGTTCGCGGGATCGGTGGGAGGTGCCGTGGTCATCGGCATCCTGGCAGCCATCTTCGTGCTGGACAAGCCCTGGTGGGTTGGCCTGGTCCTGGCCGTGGGAACGGTGGCAGCGGCCACCGCCGGCGACCTCGCCGAGTCCATGGTCAAACGCGAACTCGGCGTCAAGGACATGAGCAGTATCCTGCCCGGGCACGGGGGAGTGATGGACCGGCTGGACTCCATCGTCTTCGCCTCACCGGTGGCCTTTATCCTGTACGGCCTGGTGGCCGGCGCATAACCTCTGCCCGGCGTACCCGGGCACCTGACACAAACAGGGTCCGGCGCGGGCGCACCACGCCCGGCACCCTAAACTGGTGCGGAAGCACTACGGCTGAAGAGCATTGAAGGAATCGAAGTGGCATTGGACATTCATCGGCAGATCCCTGCGTCCTTTGAGCGCGTGCAGCGCAATGAGTACGGGTACAACGCCCGGCAGGTGGATCAGTTCCTGCAGCGGGCCCGGGTCTCCCTGGAAACGCCTGAAGCCGCCACCGATCCCGTCAACAGCACTGATGTGAGGGCCGTGTCCTTCGACCCCGTCAAGGGCGGCTACTCGGCCGCCGTGGTGGACGCCGCGCTGGACCGGCTGGAGGACGCCTTCGCCCGGAGGGAACGCGATGAGCTGATTGCAGCCCGCGGCGAAGACGCCTGGCTGCGCGAGATCGGCAACCTTTCCGGCATCCTTCGCGGCCGGCTGCACCGGCCGGACGGAGAGCGTTTCCGCCGGCCCACAAGGAACAAGGCCCGCAGCTACAACACGGACGACGTCGACCGGCTGTGCCGCGAACTTGTTGCCTACCTCGAGCAGGACAAGCCGTTGAGCGTGGACAGCGTGCGGCGCGCCGTCTTCCGCCCCGCAGTTGGGCGTGAGGGCTACGAGGAATCGCAGGTCGATGCCTTCCTGGACCGGGTTGTGGAACTGATGGCGGCCATCGACTGACCGGCTGTGAAAACAGGCCCTACACCCCGGGCGGAGGGGTGGGGGACAGCGGCGAGAAACGGCGCCAGATGGTGCGGTAGCTCCGGTACCCCTGAACGGCGGTCACCGCCAAGAACCCGCCTCCGCACAGGGCGGCCGTCACCGCGGCCGGTGCCGTGCCGGCGCCCGCCAGCGTGACCAGCAGGCCCGCAAGGATGGCAATCAAGGCGGCGTTCGCCGTCGTCATGAAGATCATGCTGCTGCCCGCCACGTGGCTGAAGCTGCCACGGTTGCCGAAAAAGTAGTAGGTCTGGACGGAACCGGCCTGGTCGTCGTGGTGTGCCGACATCAGGTATGGGGCCACGCCTGGGTCCAGGTCCACGTAAGCGGCCCGCAGCCTGTTCACCGCCGTGACGTACATCAGGTCCTCGTGGGCGACATTCATCACCCTGAGCTGCGTCAGGACCCCGATTGCGGCGTCGATGAACAGGACAACCACGGCCAGCAGGACGAAGGCGTCGGAAAATCCGGTCGCCTGCCCCACCAGCGCCACACTGACCACGCTGGCCGAGGTGAAGGTGAGGAACATGCTGATGCGGGTCAGCACCTCGGCCTGGGCCGTGCTGCGCGATGCCAGCAGCCCCCAATGTTCCGTGGCGAGCAGCTGGGCCCGCACCGCGGCGGGAACCCCTGCTTCGTGCTGCGAGGCGTTTTGGCGGGAGCCGTGCTGGCTGGACACGGCGCCGTCCTCCATGGACATGGCGCTATTGTCCTCCTGATCACCTCTCGGTTGCCAGCGGCCGTTCCGGAGTGTGGAGGCGGGTCATGATCCGCGGCATCGTGGCTGGAATCCGGTGCGGGGTGGCCTTGGAGACGGTGACCATCACGGCGAAGGCGGTGGGCACGCTCCACGCCGCAGGCTGCGCAAGCCACGCCGGCGCAAGGTCCGAACCGGACACGGCCGCGGCGATCATCGCCCCGCCGCACAGCAGGCCACCGGTCACCATGCCGGCGATGGCTCCGGCATCCGTCAGGCCGCGCCACCAGATCCCCAGCAATAAGACCGGGCACACGGTGGAGGCGGTGAAGGCGAAGACGAGGCCAACGCTTCCGGCCAGCGCCAGGGACCCGGTCATAAAGGCAAAACCAAGGGGGACGACGGCGGACACCACGGCCGCGAGCCGGAATCCCCGGACCCCGCCGCCCAGGACGTCCTGGCTGATGACGCCGGCCAAGGACACCACCAGGCCCGAGGTGGTGGACAGGAACGCTGCGAACGCCCCGGCTACCACCAGGGCGGAGAGGAGGTCCCCCGGAACCCCGCCGACGAGTTCGCCGGGCAGCCGCAGGACCATGGCGTCCGGTTGTCCCGAACGGGCAAGCCCGGGGGCGAACATACGTGCCACCAGGCCGTAGGCGGTGGGGAAGAGGTAGAACACGGACAACAGCCCCAGGACGATCAGGGTGGTCCGCCGGGCGGACTGGCCGTCCGGGTTGGTGTAGAAACGCACCAGGACGTGCGGCAGCCCCAGGGTGCCGAACAGCAGCGCCACCAGCAGGGAGACGTTCTGGTACAGGCCGGCCGGCGGCACGCCCGTGGGGTTGGCCGCGGGCAGGGACTGCGGCTCGGTGCCTTGCCCGGCCAACACGAAAATGATGAACAGGATGGGCACGGCCAGTGCCGTCAGCTTGAGCCAGTACTGGAATGCCTGGACAAAGGTAATGGAACGCATCCCCCCGGCCACCACCGTGAGGCACACCACCACCACGACCGCCACCGACCCCACCCAGGACGGCAGGCCAGTGGCGATGTGGATGGTCAGCGCGGCGCCGTGGAGCTGCGGCACGATGTACAGCCATCCCACCATCACCACCACCAGGCTGGTCACCCGCCGTACCGTCCGGGACGAGAGGCGGGATTCCGTGAAGTCGGGAATCGTATAGGCTCCGGACCGACGCAGCGGGGCGGCGACGAAGAGCAGCAGCATCAGGTAGCCGGCGGTGTAGCCCACGGGGAACCAGAGCGCATCGGTCCCGGATAACAGGATGAGGCCGGCCACGCCCAGGAAACTGGCGGCAGACAGGTACTCCCCGCCGATGGCCGATGCGTTCCACCAGGGCCGCACCGTCCGCGAAGCGACGTAGAAGTCACCCGTGGTGCGCGAGACCCTCAGCCCGTAGAACCCAATGATGGCGGTGGCCAGGGACACCACAGTGACGGCCGTGATGGCCAAACCGGCGTTCACCCGGTCATCACTGTTCCCCGGCCAGGTCCCGGTACCGGGCCTCGTTGCGCGCCGCGGTCCTGACGTACAGCCATGCGCTCAGCCCGATCACGGGGTAGATGCCGGCGCCCAGCAGCAGCCAGCCAAAGGGGATCCCGGCGATCCGCGCGTCGGCCAGCCCGGGAACCAGCACCAGGACCACCGGGAACGCGGCGAGGATCAGCAGGAAGCCACCGGCCACCACCAGGGCCAGCCGCAGCTGGGACCGTATCAGTGACCGGACAAATACCTGTCCCACGTCGGAGTCCTGGGCGGCCTCGCGGGACTCCAGGGGACGGGGCACACCACGGGCAGGCGTGCCGGGGGAGGCAAGAGGGGCCGTGACCCGGACCCGGGTCATGCGTGCGGCCTGATCCTGGTGGCCTCCAGCTTCTCCCGCACGATCGGCAGGTGGCGCCGGCTGATGGGCAGGCCCGCGCCGGCCACCGTGACGCGGGGTCCGCCGGCCGCCAGCTTCATCGAGGACACGTGCTTGAGGGCCACCAAATAGGAACGGTGGGTACGGATGAAGCCGGCATCGGCCCATTGCTGTTCCAGGTCCGCCAGCGGCACCCGGATGAGGTAGCTGGCATCCGCGGTGTGCAGCCGGGCGTAGTCGCCCTGGGCCTGGACGTACGTGACGTCGTCGCGGCGGATCATCCTGGTGGTCCCGCCCTGGTCAACCGTGATCATCTCAGGCGCTGTCCCGCCGTCGCGCAGTTCACTGATGCGTCCCACGGACCGGGCAAGCCGCTCGGCGCGGACGGGTTTGAGCAGGTAGTCCACGGCGGCGAGTTCGAAAGCAGCCAGCGCGTGGTCCTCGTCAGCGGTGACGAACACAACGGCCGGCGGATTGCTGCTCCGGGCGATGGCACCGGCAATGTCCAGTCCGGACACCGCGGGCATGTGGATGTCCAGGAATACGGCGTCGATGCCGCCGGCGGACAGGGCCGTGAGCGCTTCGGCCCCGGACGTGGCCCGCGCCACCTTTCCGATGCGCTCGTCCCTGCCCAGCAGGAAGGCCAGTTCCTCCACGGCGGGCAGCTCATCATCAACGACGAGGACGTTAATCATGCTCCTAGGGTACTTCCAGCGGCAGGGGCTGCTTCACGCATCATGGCCGGGCTGGGACTTCGGCACGCGCATGGTGATCAGCGTTCCCTCGCCGGGTGCCGTTTCCACCACCAGGCCGTGGTCGTTGCCGTACACCTGCCGGAGGCGTGCATCAACGTTCCGCAGCCCCACGTGGTCGCCATCGGTGTGGCCGGCCAGCACCGAACGGAGCTGCTCCGGATCCATGCCCACGCCGTCGTCCTCGATGGTGACCTCGGCGAAGGCGCCGGCGTCCTCCGCCGTGATGCTGATATGCCCGGGGCCGGCCTTGGCCTCGAGTCCGTGCCGGACGGCGTTTTCCACCAGCGGCTGGAGGCTGAGGAAGGGGATGACGGTGCTGAGGACTTCAGGTGCCACGCGGAGGCTCACCTGCACGCGGTCCCCGAACCGGGCACGCTCCAGGAGCAGGTAGCGGTCGATGCAGCGCAGTTCCTCCGCAAGCGTGGTGAAGTCGCCGTGGCGCCGGAACGAGTAGCGGGTGAAGTCGGCGAACTCGACCACCAGTTCCCTGGCGCGCTCCGGATCGGTGTTGATGAAGGACGCGATGGCGTTGAGGGAGTTGTAGATGAAGTGCGGGCTGATCTGGGCCCGAAGTGCCCGGACTTCCGCTTCCATCAACAGCGTGCGGGAGGCGTCCAGCTCGGCGAGTTCCACCTGGACGGCCACCCAGTCAGCCACTTCCCCCGTTGCCCTGACCAGGCCTGCCCCCGCGGCAGGCGCGAAGGCGGCCACAGCCCCCACCACGCGGGTGCCGGCCCGCACCGGCGCGATGACCCCGGCGAGGCGGCCACCGGTGCCGCCGGCTCCCGCGGAGAGCACGGCTGTGCGCCCGGATGCCAGGACATCCGCGGCGAGCTCGAAGAGGCGCGGCCTGATGTCTTCGGCGCCTCCGTCCCAGGCCAGGACCCCTGAGGTGTCCGTAATCGCCAGGGCGTCGCAGGCCAGCAGGGCGCGCAGCTGGCGGCTGGCCTTCGCTGCGCCGGTAGGGTTCAGGCCGCGCCGCAGGTGCTGCCCGGCCTGCGATGCCGCGTGCAGCGTGTGGTACGTGGCGCGCTCGGCGTCGGTGCCCAGCTCCCGGAAGGAGCGAAGCACCTTCAGGCCCACGCCGACGACGACGGCAATCGCCATGGCGATCACTGCCACGGCTGCGGCGGTGAGGAGGGGGGAATCCGGCATGCGCCCAGCGTAGCGGCGGCAGCCGCTTGCCGCAGCATCGCAACCGTTGAGCGACAGTGGGCACCGAAGTGCTGGAACACAGCGGTGGCCGGGCCGCAGAGTGATGGGTGTCACATCTGCGGTGCCCCTGTGTGGATCAGGGCCTGCCGCCCGGTGTGTTCCGGCAACTCAATGAGGAGGAACGATGGGTAATGATGCCCATACTCCGGACGCAGCGGCGTCCGTGGACTTCGAGCAAGTCCAATCGACCGGGCAGTTCCAGGAATTGCGCAAGCGTCACCGCAGCTTTGTCTTCCCCATGGCAGTGGCCTTCCTGCTGTGGTATTTCGCCTACGTCCTGCTGGCCGACTACGCGGTGGATTTCATGTCCACGAAGGTCTGGGGCAACATCAACATCGGCCTGATCCTGGGCCTGCTCCAGTTCGTCTCCACGTTCGCCATCACCGGCTGGTACGTGCACTACTCCAACAAGCGGCTGGACCCCATCGCCACGGAAATCAGGCATGGCATCGAGGGGCACGAATTCGATAAGCACGGAAACCGAGTGGGCGGAGCCAACAAATGATCGCAATTCCCGCCGCGGTGGACGTCTCCGCCCTCAAGGACACCACTCTTTTGAATATGGGCATCTTCGCCCTGTTCGTGGCCGTGACCATGGTGATCGTGTTCCGCGCCAGCCGGAACAACAAGACCGCCGCCGACTACTACGCGGCGGGACGTTCGTTCACCGGCTCGCAGAACGGCACCGCCATTGCCGGGGACTACCTGTCGGCAGCATCCTTCCTGGGCATCACCGGTGCCATCGCCATCAACGGCTACGACGGTTTCATGTACTCCATCGGCTTCCTCGTGGCGTGGCTGGTGGCGCTGCTCCTGGTTGCCGAACTGCTGCGCAACACCGGTAAGTTCACCATGGCGGATGTGCTGTCCTTCCGGCTGAAGCAGCGCCCGGTCCGGATCGCCGCGGCCATCTCCACCCTCGCCGTCTGCTTCTTCTACCTGCTGGCGCAGATGGCCGGCGCGGGAAGCCTGATCTCCCTCCTGCTGGGTATCAGCGACTGGGGCGGACAGGCCCTGGTGATCATCGTCGTCGGCGCCCTCATGATCATGTACGTGCTGATCGGCGGCATGAAGGGCACCACCTGGGTGCAGATCATCAAAGCAATGCTGCTGATCGCCGGCGCGGCCGTCATGACGCTGTGGGTCCTGGCCATTTACGGCTTCAACCTCTCCGCACTCCTGGGCGGCGCCGTGGAGACCGCCAAGAACCCGGCCGTCCTCAACCCGGGCCTGCAGTACGGCAAGTCGGACACCTCCAAGCTGGACTTCATGTCCCTGGGCCTGGCGCTGGTGCTGGGCACCGCCGCCCTGCCACACGTGCTGATGCGCTTCTATACGGTCCCGACCGCCAAGGAAGCCCGCAAATCGGTCGTCTGGTCCATCTGGCTGATCGGTATCTTCTACCTGTTCACCCTGGTGCTGGGCTACGGCGCTGCGGCGCTGGTCGGCGCGGACACGATCAAGGGCGCCCCCGGCGGCGTCAACTCGGCTGCTCCGCTGCTGGCGTTCCACCTGGGTGGCCCGCTGCTGCTCGGCTTCATCTCCGCAGTCGCGTTTGCCACCATCCTGGCCGTGGTGGCCGGGTTGACCATCACGGCCGCCGCTTCCTTCGCGCATGACATCTACGCCAACGTCATCGCCAAGGGCAAGGCCGACGCCGCCACGGAAGTCCGGGTGGCCCGGCGCACCGTGGTGGTGATCGGCATCCTGGCCATCCTGGGCGGCATCTTCGCCAACGGGCAGAATGTGGCCTTCCTGGTGGCGCTCGCCTTCGCCGTGGCCGCCTCAGCGAACCTGCCCACCATCATCTACTCGCTGTTCTGGCGGAAGTTCACCACCCAGGGCGCGGTGTGGAGCATGTACGGCGGCCTGGC
The DNA here is from genome assembly GCF_030811655.1 of Pseudarthrobacter enclensis. Lineage (GTDB taxonomy): Bacteria > Actinomycetota > Actinomycetes > Actinomycetales > Micrococcaceae > Arthrobacter > Arthrobacter enclensis_A. The sequence continues at coordinate 251,961 of NZ_JAUSRE010000001.1, forward strand.
CTCCGCGATCCTGCTCATCGTGTTCTCCCCGGTGGTCTCCGGAGCGAAGACCTCGATGATCCCGGGGGCCAACTTCGCGCTCTTCCCGCTCAGCAACCCGGGCATCGTGTCCATCCCCCTGGCGTTCTTCCTGGGCTGGCTGGGCACCACTCTGGACAAGAGGCGGGAGGATCCCGCAAAGCAGGCCGAGATGGAGGTCCGTTCGCTGACCGGCATCGGCGCCGAAAAGGCCGTGGACCACTAGAAGGAACCCGGCTTAACGTGAAGAGCCTCCTGCCGCTGCCGCGGCATGGAGGCTCTTTCGTTCGGCCGGGGCGCCTTCCGGTCGTGTCGGCTCCGGACCCTGGCGGGTTCAGTGCTGGTGGTGTCCGCCGGGCGCCAGGCTCCCGTGTTCGCCGTGCGGGACCGCATACTGGCCGGCCGTGGAGGCGGCGAGCCCCGGCGTCGTTATTCCTGCCACCAGCACGGCGCCGGCGAACGCCGCCAGCAAGAGCCGGCCGGGCCGCACACCTGCCGGTTCCTGCAGCAGTCCACCATCCTGTTGACGACCTTCCTGGCCGGCGTTTTGCCTCCTGAGCCATCCGAGCGCGGCGAGGATCATCAGCGTCAGCAGGAGAGCCGAAAGCTGTGTCAGGCCGAGCCCGGAGGTGGCGGCGGTGGGGAAGGCCAGGGCCGCCAGGTGCACGGCCGCGGCGGCTGCCAGCGCCGCGCGCACCCATCGGCTGCCCATCAGCAGGTCCTTGGCCAGGAACATCACGGCCCCGGCCAGCAATGCGGCGCCCCAGAGTCCTGCCACGGCAGCCGCTGCGGGGATTCCGGGACCGGGGGCACCGGCCGCGAAGAGGCTTGAGGAGATGGCCAGGTTGACCGACGCTGCACCAAAGCCCGCGATCCCGGTGACCAGGCGAACCGTGGGGTGCGACTGGGACACCGGTGGGGGCGCCGGGTGGTGGAATGGCGCTGCAGTCCTGAGCGCTCCCATGCCGGGCGTTGGCATGTTAGGCCCGGGCGGCGGCGGGAGCCTTGTCCAGGGACAGCCCGACGCCGAGCAGGAGTACCGCGCTGGCAAGGTGGAGGACGTTGTCCGCACCGTTCAGGGCGATGATGTTCAGCGGCGAGTTCAGCAGGAACAGGCCCACGATGCCCACCAGGAGGTAGACGGCGCCCACGGTGGCGTTCACTGTGCGGGCGCCGGCCGTTCCGCGGAGTCCGGCGAGGAGCAGCGCGGCGCCGATGGCAAGGTGGATGACGTTGTGCAGCGGGTTGACTTCAAAGATGATGAGGTTCGCGCCCTCGGTGGCTGCGAAACCGATGCCCGAGGTGACAGCGAAGCCCAGGAGGCCCACCAGCAGGTAGACGGCTCCGAAGACGGTGGCGATGAGGCGGTTGGGTGAATTGCGCATGGCCCGAATCCTTCCGTTGGGGCGGGTGGCTTGTTCCCGCCGGCTTGGGATCCCTGGGCGGGACCCTCGGAAGCGATTCGGATCATGCATGGCCGTGGATGGGTGGAAAGATCAGTACGCTTTCCATTTCCCCGGCTGCGTGGTTTTGGCTAGGCCGCAGGGCGCAGCTTGATGTTGACCATCCGGAGCTGGTCCCGGCCTTCGAACTTATAGGCAAGATCCACTTTCTTGCCGGTGCAGCTGATCTGGCCCACCACTTCGGCAGACTTCACCCCGTTGTCGGTGGTCACCTTCAGGTCGTTGTAGGCGGGCGTGCAGGAGCTGTCCATTTCCAGGCTTTGCACCCCCGAGATGAAGGCCTCCTTGGAGAGCTGTTGCTGCAGGGCAGGGTCCAGGTACTGGTCGTATGCTGAGGCTGAGTCGCCCGCGATCACCTTCCTGGTGAAGTCGTCCGCAAGGCCCCTGGCCTGGTTGGTGGCACTGCCCACCACGTTCACCAGGATGACGACGCCGATGACCACCAGCAGCAGCACGGCACCGATGCTGCCAAGGACGATCCACAGTTTCCGCCGGCTCCGCTCCCGGGGCGGCTCGCCGGGCAGACCGAACGGCGCCGGATGCTCCGGCATTGGGGGAAGCTGCTGCGGATAGCCCGCCGGGCCCTGCCGGTGTGGATCCTGGGGAATGCTCAAGGACTGGGCCTTCCTTCGTGAACGGGCGCGCCGGCCCCGCGGGGCGGTCCGGACCTTCCCGGCCGGCACATGACTGGAACCAGCCTATAACCCCGTGCGCCGCCGTCGTATTTGCCACAGGACGCCCGGCGTCCGGTTGCTGCCGCTAGGTTTCCCCGGAGCCCCGCTCCAGCAGGGGCTGCACCCGGAAGGGGATCAGCTCGCCCATCGCCAGGGCAGTGTCCGCCCGCTCCACCCCGTCACAGGCCAGGATCTTGCCGTTGATCCGGAACAGGTCCTCGGCATCCCGGGCCACCACCCGCAGCAACAAATCCGCGGAGCCCGTCAGCCCGTACCCCTCCAGGACCTCCGGGATGGCGGCGATCTCCTCCGCCAGGCGCCCCAGCTTCTGCTGCTGGACATGCACCGAGATGAACGCCATAAGCGGGTACCCCAGTGCCGCCGGGTTGATCCTCCGTTCAAAGGACAGGAAGACGTGCTTTTTCTCCAGCTGGCCCATCCGCGCCTGGACCGTATTGCGGGACAGGCCAAGCTTTTGCGCCAAGGCAACGACGGTCCGGCGGGGATCCTGTGCCAGAGCCGACAACAGTCGGGTGTCAGTGCCATCCAAAGCTCGCATAATGCGCAACGCTAGCACGGTGGGCGGGCGGCCGGCAGGGCACTTTGCTCAGAAAATTCCTTGGTGGTTGTACCCCCTGGCTATTGTGAGTAGGGTCACAGTATCTGGGGCAATGACGCCCGGAAGGCCGGTGGCGGCAGGGGCCAAAAGCCCGGGAAACCACTGGTCAACAACGTACGAAGGTTGCGGCAATCGTGTCTACAGACGAAACGGGCCATGGCGGCGCAAAGACCCCCCAAAGCGCAGGAAACCCTGGCGGAACCGGGCCGGAATTTCTCCAGCTGATCACCCCCGCGGGAGAGCGGATCAGCCATCCGGAGTTCGATTTCTGGGTCCGGGACGTAAGTGACGAGCAGTTGTGTTCCCTGTTCGAGGACATGACGGTTATCCGCCGCATCGATGTTGAGGCCACGGCCCTGCAGCGGCAGGGTGAACTGGCGCTCTGGCCGCCGCTCCTGGGCCAGGAGGCAGCCCAGATCGGGTCCGGGAGGTCCCTGCGGGCGGACGACTTCGTGTTCTCCAGCTACCGCGAGAACGGCGTTGCGTACTGCCGGGGCGTGGACCTGACCGACCTCCTCCGCGTATGGCGCGGCAACGCCGCCGGTGGCTGGGACCCCTACAGCATCAACATGGCAACGCCCCAGATCATCATCGGCGCCCAGACCCTGCATGCCACCGGTTACGCCATGGGGATCCAGAATGACGGTGCCGATGCTGCGGCAATTACGTACTTCGGCGACGGCGCCACCAGTGAGGGCGACGTCAACGAGGCGATGGTCTTCGCGGCCAGCTTCCAGGCGCCGGTGGTGTTCTTCTGCACGAACAACCACTGGGCCATCTCGGAGCCAGTGCGGCTCCAGTCCCATATCCAGCTTGCGGACCGGGCCACCGGTTTCGGCATCCCCAGCCTTCGGGTGGACGGCAACGATGTCCTGGCGGTCATGGCCGCCACCCGGCTGGCCCTTGACCGGGCGCGGCGCGGCGGTGGACCCACGTTCATCGAGGCCGTCAGCTACCGCATGGGGCCCCACACCACGGCCGATGACCCCACGCGCTACCGCGATGCCAACGAGCTCGAGGACTGGGCAGCCAAGGACCCCATCACCCGGCTGGCTGGCCTCCTGGAGCGGAAGGGCCTCCTGACCGCCGAGCTGCAGCAGCAGGTCAAGACCAAGGCCGACGCCGTCGCATCCGATATGCGCCGCGGCTGCACCACCATGCCGGACCCGCAGCCCATGGACATCTTCAAGCACGTCTACAGCACCCCCAACTCCTGGCTGGAACGCCAGCAGGACCATTACGCAAGGTATCTGGCCTCCTTCGGCGATCCCGCAGGTGCCGTTTCAGAGGAAGGTGCACGCTGATGACCCAGTTGACCTTTGCCCGTGCCATCAATGCCGGGCTGCGCAAGTCGCTGGAAAACGACTCCAAGGTGGTTCTCCTCGGAGAGGACATCGGCGCCCTGGGCGGCGTGTTCCGGGTGACCGACGGCCTGCAAAAGGACTTCGGCAAGCACCGCGTGGTGGACACGCCGCTGGCCGAATCAGCCATAGTGGGCACTGCGGTAGGCCTGGCGTACCGGGGTTACCGGCCGGTGGTGGAGATCCAGTTCGACGGTTTCATCTACCCGGCATTCGACCAGATCGTCAGCCAGGTGGCGAAGCTGCACTACCGCACGCGGGGTGCCGTGAAGATGCCCATCACCATCAGGGTTCCGTTCGGCGGCGGCATCGGCTCGCCCGAGCATCACTCTGAATCCCCGGAAGCCTACTTCACCCACACGTCCGGGCTGCGGGTGGTCACGGTGGCCAACCCGCAGGACGCGTACACGGTGATTCAGCAGGCCATCTCCTGCGATGATCCGGTGCTGTACTTCGAGCCCAAGCGGCGCTACCACGACAAAGGCGAGGTGGACGAGTCCGTGGATCCTGCCATGGCCCTGCCCATGGACAAGGCACGCGTGCTGACCGACGGTAGCGACGTCACCCTGGTGGCCTACGGGCCCCTGGTCAAGACCGCACTGGACGCCGCTTCCGCCGCTGCGGACGAAGGCATCTCCATCGAGGTCATCGACCTGCGCTCGCTCGCACCCGTGGATTACGAACCCGTGGTGGCCTCGGTACGGAAGACCGGGCGTTTGGTGATCACGCATGAGGCGGCGCAGTCCGGCGGGCTCGGCGCGGAGGTGGCGGCCAGCATCACGGAACGGTGCTTCTACCACCTCGAGGCGGCCCCGGTCCGGGTGACGGGGTTCGACATCCCCTACCCATACTCCAAGCTGGAAATGCACCACCTGCCGGGCCTGGACCGGATCCTGGACGGCGTGGACCGGGCCCTTGGCCGCCCCAATTCCCTGAGCGGCCTGGAAGGATGAGCGCCACCATGATTAAGGAATTCCGGCTTCCTGACCTGGGGGAGGGACTCACGGAGTCCGAAATCCTCAGCTGGAAAGTGGACGTTGGCGATACCGTCAGCCTGAACCAGGTCATTGCCGAGGTGGAAACCGCCAAGGCCGTGGTGGAGCTCCCGTCACCCTTCGCCGGGGTCATCAAGGAGCTTCACGAGCAGCCCGGTTCCGTGGTGGAGGTGGGCAAGCCGATCGTCTCCTTCGAAGTAGCGGACGACGACGGCGGGTCGCCTTCACCCCCGTCCGGCGCCTTGTCCGCGGGACCGGGGGAGGCGGTGGTGGAAACGCCCAAACGGGAACCGAACCTGGTGGGTTACGGCGCCGTCGTCGAGGGATCCGGACGGCCCACACGGCGCCCGCGCAACTTTGCGCCGGTGGTTGAGCCCGTCGATACCAAGCCTGTCGACACCAGGCGCCCAGTTGTTGAGCCCGTCGAAACCAAGCCTGTCGAAACCAAGCCTGTCGAAACCAGGGGCGCCGAACGCCCCCGGTCCACGCCTCCTGTCCGGAAGCTGGCCAGGGACCTGGGAGTGGACCTTGCCCGGGTTTCCGGCACCGGTCCGGGCGGGCTGATCACGCGGGAAGACGTCCAGGAGTACGCGGGGCACGGGGAAGAGACTGCCGCGCCCGCGGCGGAGCCTGTGGCTTTCTCCGGCGGGACGCATCCGGGGGAGCGGGAGACGCGCATCCCGATCAAAGGCGTCCGCAAATACACTGCGGCGGCCATGGTGCAGAGCGCTTTCACCGCGCCCCATGCGACGGAATTCCTAACCGTGGATGTCACTCCCAGCCTGGAGCTGCTGGCCAAGCTGAAGGACAGCAAGGCCTTTGCCGGCATCAAGCTCACCCCGTTGACGCTTGCCGCCAAAGCCGTCCTTATTGCCCTGCGCCGGAACCCGTCGCTGAATTCGCATTGGGACGAAGAGCGCCAGGAAATTGTCACGTTCAATTACGTGAACCTCGGCATCGCTGCCGCCACGCCCCGGGGGCTCACGGTTCCCAACATCAAGGATGCGGACGCGTTGCCTCTGCCGCAGCTCGCCCAGGCGCTGACGGCGCTCGCCGAAACTGCGCGGGCAGGCAAGACGGCGCCCGGGGACCTGTCCGGCGGCACGATCTCCATCACCAACATCGGCGTGTTTGGCATTGACGCGGGTACTCCCATCCTGAACCCGGGAGAGGCGGCCATCCTTGGCCTCGGTGCGGTGCGGACCATGCCTTGGGAGTACCGGGGTGAGGTGGCGCTCCGCAAGGTGCTCACCCTGAGCCTGTCCTTCGACCACCGGCTTGTGGACGGCGAACAGGGCTCCCGTTTCCTGGCGGACGTCGGAGCCATCCTGGCCGAGCCGGGCATGGTGCTCAGCATGGTCTAGGCGCGGTACCTTCACCGGGCCCGGTAATTTCCGGGGCTTTATGTCCAGCCGGTGGGCGGGCCGTCCACCATCAGGGCGGCGAGTGCCATCCGCTCCAGCAGGGGGCGGGCGACGCCGGGCGCCATCCGCCTGCCATGGCTGCGGACCGAATGCGGCGTGGAATTGATGAGGCCAAACGTGGCGTGGGCGCGCATCCGGAGTTCGCTGGTGTCGGTCCCGGGGTGGACCTTTGCCAGGACGTCCACCCACACCTCCACGTAGCTGCGCTGGAGGGTGCGCACCGCGGACTGGTCCTGCTCCGACAGGTTGCTCAGGTCCCGGTCCTGCACCCGGATCACGTCCGGCTTGCCGAGCGCAAAATCCACCTGGAACTCCACCAGCTGCTTGAGTGCGGCCAGCGGATCGGCCGATCCTGCCACCACCTGGCGTCCGCCCTCCAGCAGTTCCTGGCTCACGGTGACCAGCAGGTCGGCGAGCACTGCCTGCTTGCCGGGAAAGTGGCGGTAGACGGCGGGGCCGCTGACACCTGCCGCCGCGCCCAGGTCCTCGAGGGATACCCGGTTGAAGCCGTTGAGCGCGAACAGCGACGCCGCGGCAGACAGCAGCGCCTGCCTGCGGTACTCCTTGGCCTTTCCGCGTTGGGTGGTGGGAGCCGGCTGCGGCGTGGTGGCCGGTTGCATTGCATCGCTGGGTTGGGTTCCCGTGCTGGGCACTTTTCCTCCTAGGACCGACGCAGATTCTAGCAACGCGGTGATGTGTTGGACATCACAGTTAATCGAGACTAACCTAAATTTCAGTTATTAGTCACTAACCGAGTTGGCGCGGAGCTGGCCCGGAGACACAAGGATGGATTGTCGATGGAGACCCTGGCCACCCGGCTTGACCCAGCCAGCGGGTCGTTCCGCGCCAACCGGGAAGCGCAGCTGGCGCTCGCCGGGGACCTGCGGAAGCGCCTTTCAGATGCCGCGCTGGGTGGCCCGCAAAAGTCGCGGGACCGCCATGTGGCCCGCGGCAAGCTGCTGCCGCGGGACCGGATCGACCAGTTGCTCGATGACGGCAGCCCGTTCCTGGAGATTGCCCCGCTCGCTGCAAACGGCATGTACGACGACGAGGCCCCGGGCGCCGGAGTCATCGCCGGCATCGGCCTGGTACACGGGCGGCAGGTCCTGGTCATCTCCAACGACGCCACCGTCAAGGGCGGCACCTACTACCCCATGACGGTTAAGAAGCACCTCCGCGCCCAGGAGATCGCCCTGGAGAACCGGCTGCCGTGCGTTTACCTGGTGGATTCGGGCGGGGCATTCCTGCCCAAGCAGGACGAGGTGTTTCCGGACAGGGACCACTTCGGCAGGATCTTCTACAACCAGGCGCGCCTGTCGGCAGCCAAGATTCCGCAGATTGCCGCCGTCATGGGATCCTGCACCGCCGGAGGCGCCTACGTCCCCGCCATGAGCGACGAAACCGTCATCGTCCGGAACCAAGGCACCATCTTCCTGGGCGGTCCGCCGCTGGTGAAGGCCGCCATCGGCGAAATCGTCACCGCCGAGGAACTCGGCGGCGGCGACGTGCACTCCCGGGTGTCAGGGGTAACTGACCACCTGGCCGAAAACGACGAACACGCCCTGCAGATCATCCGGGACATCGTAGCCACGCTGCTGCCCCCCGCAGCCCCCGCCTGGCAGGTGGAAGCCGCCGTCGAACCCGTTGTGGACCCGGAAGGGCTTTACGGCGCCGTTCCCACGGACGTCAATGCCCCCTACGACGTCCACGAGGTGATCGCCCGGCTCGTGGACGGGAGCAGGTTCCACGAGTTCAAAAGGGAGTACGGCACCACCCTGGTCACGGGATTCGCCCGGATCTGCGGACACCCCGTGGGGATCGTCGCCAACAACGGCGTGCTGTTCAGCGAGTCATCGCTCAAGGGCGCCCACTTCATCGAACTCTGCGACCAGCGCGGCATCCCGCTGCTGTTCCTGCAGAACATCTCCGGCTTCATGGTGGGCAAGGACGCCGAACAGGGCGGCATCGCCAAGAACGGCGCCAAGATGGTCACCGCCGTCGCCACCGCGCGCGTCCCCAAACTGACCGTGGTCATCGGCGGCTCCTTCGGCGCGGGCAACTATTCCATGTGCGGCCGCGCGTACTCGCCACGCTTCCTGTGGATGTGGCCCGCAGCCCGGATCTCGGTGATGGGCGGCAACCAGGCTGCCAGCGTGCTGGCCACCGTGAAGAGGGACCAGTTCGAAGCGGCGGGGGAGGACTGGCCGACCGAGGATGAGGAAGCCTTCAAAGCGCCCATCCGCCGGCAGTACGAGGACCAGGGCAGCCCCTACTACTCCACAGCCCGGCTGTGGGATGACGCCGTCATCGACCCCGCCGATACCCGCACCGTCCTTGGCCTGGCGCTCGACGTCGTTTCCCGCACCCCCTTGCCGGAGACCTCCTTCGGCCTCTTCCGGATGTGAGCCAGCAATGACCATGCAGACCAACACCGCCACCCGTGCCGTCGCCAACCCCGCAGGTGCCCGGCCCCCGTTCAACACCGTCCTTGTGGCCAACCGCGGCGAAATCGCCTCCCGCGTTATCCGGACACTGCGGCAGCTGGGAATCCGGTCGGTCGCCGTGTACAGCGATGCCGACGCCGGCGCGCGCCACGTGCGGGAAGCTGACACGGCCGTCCGCATTGGGCCGGCCGCTGCGGCGGACAGCTACCTGAGCATTGACGCCATCCTCGACGCCTGCCGGCAGTCCGGCGCCGACGCAGTCCACCCCGGCTACGGCTTCCTGAGCGAGAACGCGGACTTCGCCCGGGCCCTGGAGAAGTCCGGGATCACGTTCATCGGTCCGGGCGTCGAAGCACTGAATGTCATGGGCGACAAGATCCGGGCCAAGAACCACGTGGCGGGGTACGGCGTGCCCGTGGTCCCCGGCATCGCCAAGCCCGGCATGACGGACAGTGAACTCGCCCAAGCTGCTGCCGCCGTCGGCTTTCCGCTCCTCATCAAGCCCTCGGCCGGTGGCGGCGGTAAAGGAATGCACGTGGTGGAAAAGCAGGCGGACCTCGCTGCGGCGCTGGCCACGGCACGCCGCGTGGCCGCCGCCGCGTTCGGCGACGACACCCTGTTCCTCGAACGCCTGGTGACCACCCCGCGGCACATCGAGGTGCAGGTGCTGGCGGACAGCCACGGCAACGTCATCCACCTGGGGGAGCGTGAGTGCTCCCTGCAGCGCCGGCACCAGAAAGTCATCGAGGAAGCCCCTTCACCCCTGCTGGAGGGTTTGCCCCACGGGGCTGACGTCCGTGCACGGATCGGCGAAGCCGCATGCAACGCCGCCCGCAGCGTGAACTACACGGGTGCCGGAACCGTGGAGTTCCTGGTCTCCGACGACGCGCCCGACGAGTTCTTCTTCATGGAGATGAACACCCGCCTGCAGGTGGAGCACCCCGTCACCGAAATGGTCACCGGGGTCGACCTGGTGGAATGGCAGGTGCGGATTGCCGCCGGTGCGGAACTGACGCTCCGGCAGCCCGACGTCGGACTTTCCGGCCACGCTGTGGAGGCGAGGGTTTACGCAGAGGTGCCGGAAAAGAACTTCCTGCCGTCCACCGGGACGGTGCTCAGGCTGGATGAGCAGCCCGCAGGCACGGACACCCGGGTCAGGGTGGATTCCTCCCTAATGGAAGGCCTGGAACTTTCCGCGAACTACGACCCCATGATTTCCAAGGTGATCGCCTGGGGTGAAGACCGCACGGCCGCGCTGAATGCCCTGGATGGGGCCTTGTCCGGCTACACGGCCCTGGGCATCGACACCAACGTGGAGTACCTTCGTCTCCTGCTCAACGACCCTGACGTCCGCGCCGGACATCTGGACACGGGCCTGATCGAACGGAAGCTGCCGGCCCTGGACTTCCGGCACGCCGGCGATCCCGAACTAGTGGCGGCTGCTCTCTACGCCTTCTCCCTGGAGCCGCAGGACAACCCCGCTCCGGCGGGTGGCCCATGGCAGGAGCGCAGCGGCTGGCGCCTGGGAGCGCCGGCGCCGCGCCGGGTCAGCCTTGCAACGCCCGACGGCGGCGTGGCAACGGTGGCCGTCACCCCCAGTCCCAATGGTGGAAACGCGGCTGTGGTCGCAGTCAACGGCGGAGCGCAGCAGACGGCCGCACTGCACGTGTCCGCGGATGGTCGAGGCGCCGTTCTCACCCTTGACGACGCGACGTGGGAGTACCGGGCGGCGGCCAGCCCCGGACCACCGCTCCAGCTCTTCTTCGGCAACGACGGCTGGTCCTGCCACCTGGAAGTCCTGACGCGGGAGGCACGGCTGGAACGGGTGCTGGCGGCAGTCCAGCGGCAGGAAGGTGCTGCCGATCCCCAAGTGCGCTCGCCAATGCCCGGAACCGTGGTGGCCGTTCCGGTCAGCGACGGCGACACGGTGCAGGCAGGGGAGGTCCTGCTGTCCGTGGAGGCCATGAAGATGGAACACCACCTGGTGGCCCCGCTGGCCGGAACAGTCCACCTCACCGCCCGCACCGGCGACCTGGTGAAGGCCGACCAGGTGCTGGCCACCATCCACCCCCAACCCCCTGCGGAAGCCACTTCCACAGATACCAACCCAGACACAGCTGCAGACACCGCTGCAGGCCAAGGCGAAGGAGCCTGACCATGACCGGTTTTGAACTCACCGAGGAATACCAGGACCTCAGCGACACCGTCCGCGACTTCGCCGACAACGTGGTGGCCCCGGTGTCCGCCAAGCACGACGAAGAGCACAGCTTCCCCTACGAAGTGGTGAAGCAGATGGCCGAAATGGGGCTGTTCGGACTGCCGTTCCCGGAGGAATACGGCGGCATGGGCGGGGACTACTTCGCCCTGGCGCTCGCGCTTGAGCAGCTTGGCCGGGTGGACCAGTCCGTTGCCATCACCCTGGAAGCCGGGGTCTCCCTGGGAGCCATGCCCGTGTACCGGTTCGGCACGGACGCCCAAAAGCAGGAGTGGCTGCCCATGCTGGCGTCCGGCCAGGCGCTCGCGGGCTTCGGACTCACCGAACCCGAGGCCGGCTCCGACGCAGGCGGCACTAAGACCCACGCCAGGCGCGAGGACGGCAACTGGGTCATCAACGGCAACAAGGAATTCATCACCAACTCCGGCACCGACATCACCCGCCTGGTCACCGTCACAGCCGTCACCGGGCAGCGGGAACGCCCGGACGGCACCATCAAAAAGGACATCTCCACCATCCTGGTGCCCACCGATACCCCCGGCTTCAAGGCGGAAAAGCCCTACAACAAGGTGGGCTGGAACGCCTCCGACACCCACCCCCTGACACTGAAGGACGTCCGGGTTCCGGAGGAAAACCTGCTGGGCGCGGAGGGGCGCGGGTATGCCAACTTCCTGTCGATCCTGGACGAGGGCAGGATTGCCATTGCGGCCCTGGCCACCGGCGCGGCCCAGGGCTGCGTGGACCTGTCCGTCAAATACGCCCAGGAACGCAAGGCGTTCGGCCACGAAATCGGCAAGTACCAGGCCGTGTCCTTCAAGATCGCGCGCATGGAAGCGAGGGCCCACACGGCTCGGCTGGCCTACTACGACGCGGCCGCCCGGATGCTCGCCGGGAAGCCGTTCAAGACCCAGGCGGCCATCGCTAAGATGGTCGCAGGCGAGGCGGCCATGGACAACGCGCGGGATGCCACCCAGGTATTCGGCGGCTATGGCTTCATCAACGAGTTCACCGTGGCACGCCACTACCGCGACTCCAAGATCCTTGAAGTGGGGGAGGGCACCACGGAGGTCCAGCTGATGCTGATCGCCCGCGAACTGGGATTGTAGTCCTGCGCCTGCCGCAGGACCGTAGCCGGCCTGAAAGGATCAATGATGATTGACAAGGTTGTTGCCAGCGCTGACGAAGCCGTGGCCGACATTCCCGATGGCGCTTCACTGGCCGTGGGCGGATTTGGCCTCTGCGGCATCCCCGTGGCCCTGATCGACGCCCTCCACCGGGCGGGCACCACGAACCTGGAAACGGTCAGCAACAACTGCGGCGTGGACGACTGGGGACTCGGCATCCTGCTCCGCGACGGACGCATCCGTCGGACCATCAGCTCCTACGTCGGCGAAAACAAGGAGTTCGCGCGCCAGTACCTCGCCGGTGAGCTCGAGGTGGTGCTCACCCCGCAGGGCACACTGGCCGAGAAGCTGCGGGCCGGGGGCGCCGGCATCCCCGCGTTCTACACCAAGGCCGGGGTGGGCACGCAGGTGTCCGACGGCGGCCTGCCGCAGAAGTACGACGCCAACGGTGGCATCGCGGTTGCCTCGGCACCCAAGGAAGTGCGCCCGTTCGGCGGAGTGGACTACGTCCTGGAAGAGTCCCTTACCCCGGACTTCGGGCTGGTGCACGCCTGGAAGGGCGACCGGCACGGCAACCTGGTCTTCCACGCCACGGCCATGAACTTCAATCCCTTGTGCGCCATGGCGGGCAGGATCACCATCGCCGAGGTGGAGGAACTGGTGGAGCCGGGCGAACTGGACCCGGAGCATATCCATACCCCGGGAATCTTCGTCCAGCGCGTGGTGCTGGCGCAGAACGGCGAGAAGCGGATCGAGAAGCGGACGGTCGCACTTAACCAGGCAGGAGCATGACCATGGACCCCAACAGCCCCGAAGCTCCCCGCCCGGAAGCCGTCCGCCCGGAATACCGCCGGGCAGGCTTCCAGCAGCACGCCGGAACGGGTGACTCCACGTCCGCAGCCGAAACGAAAGGCTGGACCCGCAACGAACTGGCGGCCCGGGTGGCAAGGGAGCTCCACAACGGCCAGTACGTGAACCTGGGAATCGGCATGCCCACCCTGATTCCCAACTACATCCCGGACGGGGTGGAAGTGGTGCTGCACTCCGAGAATGGAATCCTCGGCGTCGGGCCGTACCCGGCAGAAGATGCCCTGGACCCGGACCTCATCAACGCCGGCAAGGAAACCGTGACTGTCAACAGGGGTGCGGCGTTCTTCGACTCGGCGACCTCCTTCGGCATGATCCGCGGCGGCCACGTGGATGTCGCCGTCCTGGGGGCCATGGAGGTAGCCGCAAACGGAGACCTCGCTAACTGGATGGTCCCGGGAAAGATGGTCAAGGGCATGGGCGGTGCCATGGATTTGGTGTTCGGAGCCAAGCGGGTGATCGTGATGATGGAGCACGTCGACCGCAACGGCAACCCCAAAATCGTCCAGCAGTGCTCGCTTCCGCTGACAGGCAAAGGCTGCGTGGACCGGATCATCACGGACCTCGCCGTGATCGACGTCGTCAAGGACGGGGGCCCGTCCAGGCTGGTCCTGCGCGAACTGGCCCCCAACGTCTCCGTCGAGGACGTGGTGGCCGCCACCGGCGCCGAGCTTTTCGAGGAAGACCAGGAACTGACGGTATGACGGGTACGGATTCCCAAGGCGCCGGCGCCGGCATGGGCCATTACGACGGCGGCATGCCGGTCATCGAGCAGCGCGGGCTCTACTTCGATGAGCTTGAGGAAGGCGTGGTGTACGCCCACCGCCCCGGCCGTACAGTGACCGAAACCGACAACGTGCTGTTCTCCACGCTCACCATGAACACCCAGGCGCTGCACCTGGACGCGGCATGGAGCGCGGGCCAGCCCTTCGGCCAGCGGCTGATGAACTCCATGTTCACCCTTGCCACCATGGTGGGCCAGTCCGTCACCCAGCTGACCCAGGGGACCATCATTGCCCAGCTGGGCCTGACGGATGTCTCCTTCCCGCATCCGCTCTACCACGGGGACACGCTCTACACGCAGACCGTGATCACCGGCAAGCGGCTGTCCGCCTCACGCCCCGGACAGGGCATCGTGACCATGACGCACACCGGACGCAACCAGGACGGGACGGTAGTGGCCCGTGCCACCCGCAGCTGCCTGATGTGGACCCGCGAGGCGCATGTGAAGGGGCAGACCGCCGGACAGGAGACAATGCCAGTATGACTTTTGTGATGGGCCCTGCCCTGCTTTTCTGCCCCGCCGACCGGCCGGAGCGGTACCAGAAAGCCGCTGCCCGGGCGGACGCCGTCATCCTGGACCTCGAGGACGCGGTGGCGCCCGCGGACAAACAGCGCGCCCGCGGCGCCATCCTGGCCCAGCTGGGGACCACCGGTGTGGAACCGGAGCTCGAACCCAGCTGCACCATTGTCAGGGTCAACCCGGCAGGCACCGAGGAATTCGAAAAGGACCTGCACTGCCTGTCCCACACCCCCTACCGCACCGTGATGCTCGCCAAGGCGGAAAGCGCCGAACAACTCAAGGCACTGGAGGGCTACCAGGTGATTGCCTTGTGCGAAACCGCCCTCGGCGTCCTGAACGCCCCGGCCATCGCCGCCGCACCGAACGTGGTGGGCCTGATGTGGGGGGCTGAGGACCTGCTGGCATCGCTGGGCGGGACCTCCAGCCGGAAGGACGACGGCGGCTACCGGGCAGTAGCGCTGCACGCGCGGTCAGCGGTGCTCCTGGCAGCGCGGGCGCACGGCAAGGAAGCAGTGGACGCCGTGTACACCAACATCCCGGACCTCGACGGGCTGGCTGCTGAAGCGGCCGACGCCGTGGCCACAGGCTTCAGCTCCAAGGCCTGCATCCACCCCAGCCAGGCCGGGGTGGTACGCCAGGCCTATGCCCCCAGCGAAGAGGAAGTGGCCGCAGCCACCGCCCTGCTGGACGCTGCCGCGTCGGCGGGCTCCGGGGTCTTCAAGTACCAGGGCAGAATGATCGACGGCCCCATCCTCAAGCACGCCCAGGAGATCGTCCGGCGCGCCGCCGTGGAGGCATAACTACCGTTGCCGTCCCTCCGGCCGCCGGAGGGACGTGGCCGGGATCGGCTCATACAGCAGCGTCCGCACCCAGCGGTTCCCTGTTTCCCGGAACTCCTTGCGGCTGGTGAAGCGGTAATGGAAACTGCGCACGCGCACCCAGCGTGGCGCGGCGCCGTCGAACGGGTCCTTCCGCAGCAGCCGCAGCATCTGCCGGTCGGCCGCCAGCAGCTTGCCCAGGAAGGCGTAGAACCATTCCTCGTGCACGGTCCGCAGCGGCAGGAACCACATCAGCCAGTCCAGCCGCAGATGGTACGGGGCCCACTGCCGCGGAATCCGGCGCACGTCCCCCGGCTTGCCCTTGAAGCCGTACTCGCGCCAGTCCGAACTGTCATCGGGGTCCTCGTCCAGCGTGCCCTCCACCACGATCTCGATGCGCTGCCTGGTCACCGTACCGAACGCGCCGTAGGCGTTGACCAGCTGCCACCGGTTGAAGCTGGCGTTCATCAGCTGCCGGCGGGAGAAGAGGTTCCGCAGCGGCCAGTAGCTCAGCACTAGCAGCAGGATCGACGCCGCCAGGGTCACGGCCAGCCACCACAGCGGGGTTTCCGGCCGGGTGCCCGCGGCGCCATTCCAGTCCGCCGGGATTGCGGGGATCACGGCGTGCGCCACGGGGTCGCTGACCGCCGCGAACGCCAGCACGATCGCCATCCAGTTCAGCCAGGCGAAGTTGCCGCTGGCCACGAGCCACAGCTGGGTGACCACCACGATTCCCGCCGCGACACCAGCCACGGGCTGCGGAGCAAACAGCAGGAACGGCACCACCAGCTGGGCAATGTGGTTTCCCACCACCTCAATCCGGTGCAGCGGCTTGGGCAGGAGGTGTGCCTGCCGGCTCAGCGGCCCGGGCATGGGCTGGGTTTCGTGATGGTAGTACAAGGCAGTCAGGTCGCGCCATTCCCTGCCGCCGCGGATCTTGATCATTCCCGCGCCGAATTCCAGCCGAAACACCAGCCACACGATCAGGACCAGGACGGTCCGGGGCGGCTCCGTCTGGTTGGAGCCCAGGAAGCCCACGGTGAAGCCCGCCTCCAGGAGCAGCATTTCCCAGCCGAACCCGTAGAAGGTCTGGCCCACGTTCACGATGGACATGTACAGCAGCCACAAGGCCAGGAACGCGATCAGCGGCACCCAGGGTGGACCCAGCTGCGGAACACCGGCCACGAGCAGCGCCGATACCATCAGGCCAAACGCGCAGACTGCACGCAGCAGGCCATCCGAATACCGCCAGCGGAACAGCGTGGGCCGGCGCCAGCGGGTGAACGCACCAAGGAATTCCGGCACGGGGAGCAGGCCACGCTCGCCAAGCAGGGCGGGAAACTGGTTCAGCGTGGACAGGAACGCGACAAAATACAGTGCCGCCACGCCCCGCTGCAGCACCTGCCGGGCGAATTGGTACTCCGGCGCATCGAACCACGTGAGCCAGTCCACGCGTTCCACGTTACGCCCGGCCACACGCCGGTCAAGGGTCCAACAGCAGGTCAGGGCCCGGTAAGCGCGACGACGGCCGCAGCCCGCCGCGGGCACGGCGGCCCTGAAGGGTGCGGGATACTTAACCAATGCAGCCACGCAGAATCGTCATCCTCGGATCCACCGGTTCCATCGGCACCCAGGCGATTGACGTCGTCGACGGCGCCCCGCACCTGTTCGAGGTGGTGGCACTGAGCGCCGGCGGCGGCAACCTCGAACTCCTGGCCCGGCAGGCTGTCCACACCCGTGCCGCAGCCGTGGGGATCGCCGCGGGCGACCCCGGCCGGCTGGCGGTGTTGATCGACGACGCAGCTGCCGCAGCGGGCCGCCCCGGCTACCGTCCGGAAATCATGGCAGGACCGGACGCCTCTGCCCGCGTCGCCGCGATTGACGCGGACGTGGTGCTCAACGGCATCACGGGCTCCATCGGCCTGGCACCAACGCTCGCGGCCCTCAAATCCGGTGCCACGCTGGCGCTGGCCAACAAGGAGTCCCTGATCGTGGGCGGCACCCTGGTGAAGGCTGCTGCCAGGGAAGGCCAGATAGTGCCGGTGGACTCGGAGCACTCCGCCATCGCACAGTGCCTCCGCTCCGGTACGGCCGCCGAGGTGGACAAGCTCATCCTCACCGCTTCGGGCGGTCCCTTCCGGGGGAGGACCAAGGACGAACTGCACGGTGTCACGCCCCGGGAAGCCCTGGCCCACCCCACGTGGGACATGGGCGTGATGGTCACCACCAACTCGGCCACGCTGGTGAACAAGGGCCTGGAAGTCATCGAGGCCCACCTGCTGTTCGACATCCCGCTGGACCGGATCGACGTCGTGGTGCATCCGCAGTCCATCGTGCATTCGATGGTCCAGTTCGTCGACGGCTCCACCATCGCGCAGGCGTCCCCGCCGGACATGCGGCTGCCCATCGCCCTGGGCCTCGGCTGGCCTGCCCGCGTGCCCAAAGCCGCAAGCCCGTGCGACTGGACGCAGGCGGCCGCCTGGACCTTCGAACCGCTGGACACGAAAGCTTTCCCGGCCGTCGGCCTGGCAAAGGACGCTGCCGGGCGGGGAAGCACCTTCCCGGCTGTCTTCAATGCGGCCAACGAGGAAGCTGTCATGGCGTTCCACGCCGGCCGCATCCGCTTCACGGACATCGTGGATACGGTGGACAGTGTGCTCAGCGAACACTCAGGTTCCTCCGGGCTGACGGTGGAATCGGTGCTGGATGCTGAGAGCTGGGCACGCGCCCGGGCCCACGAACGTTTAGCAGTCAGCAGTCTCTAGGAAGCAGCAGCACCTCCATGACCCCTGTCCTACTTTTTATCCTCGGCGTCGTCTTCGTGGCGCTTGGCATTGCCGTGTCCATTGCGCTCCACGAGGTGGGGCACCTGGTCCCTGCCAAGCTCTTCAAGGTCCGCGTTACCAAGTACATGATCGGCTTCGGGCCTACGCTGTGGTCCCGCCGTAAGGGCGAAACCGAATACGGAGTGAAGGCCGTGCCGCTGGGCGGCTACGTTTCCATGATCGGGATGTACCCGCCCAACAAGGAGGACGGCACGGTCCGGCCCTCGAGCACCGGCATGTTCCAGACGCTGGCCACCGAGGCCCGCTCCATGGCCCATGAGGAAGTAGGGCCCGGCGACGGGAACCGGCTCTTTTACCGCCTGCCCGTTTGGAAGAAAATTGTAGTGATGCTGGGCGGCCCGGCCATGAACATGATCCTCGGGCTGCTGTTCATCGCGGTGCTGCTGATGGGCTTTGGTGTTCCCACAGCCACCACCACCATTTCCGACGTCTCCAAATGCCAGGTTGCCGCGGGGCAAACCGTTGACCCCAACTCTCCTGATTGCCAGTTGACTCCGGCGGCGGCGGCCGGGCTGAAGCCCAACGACACCATCACCTCCTTCGACGGCAAAACTGTCACCAGCTGGGATCAGTTGACTGAGTGGATCCGGGCTTCGGCGGGCAAGGAAGTGGCCATCACCGTCCAGCGGGACGGCAACCCGGTGTCCACCACGGTTACTCCCGTCCTGTCCGCCCGGCCCGTGATGGGACCTGACGGGCGGCAGGCCACTGACGCGGCCGGCAAGCTCCAGTACCAGGACGTTGGCTTCCTCGGCATCGGTGCCCAGACCGCTCTGGTGCCGCAGCCGGCGTCGTCCGTCCTGCCCATGGCGGGGGAGAACATCCGCCAGGTGGCAGGCGTTGTCTTCAACCTGCCCGCCCGCGTGGTGGGGGTGGCCAAGGCTGCGTTCAGCGAGGAGCCGCGGGATCCCAATGGACCCATCAGCGTAGTGGGCGTCGGCCGGGTTGCCGGCGAAGTGGCGGCGATGGAGGCCGTGCCCCTGCAGTCGCGGGTGGCAACGCTCGTAGGCCTGCTGGCCGGCCTGAACTTCGCGCTTGCCGTATTCAACCTGATCCCGCTCCTCCCGCTTGACGGGGGCCACGTTGCCGGTGCCCTGTACGAGGGCGTCCGGCGTTGGGTGGCAAAGCTGCGCGGACGGCCGGACCCGGGAGCTTTCGACATCGCCAAGATGCTTCCCGTCACCTATGTTGTTGCAGCCCTGCTCATGGGCATGAGCGCGCTCCTGATCTACGCGGACATCGTCAAACCGGTCAATATCTTCTGACGTAGCCCTGGTGGCTGCAGGCCGAAAAGCCAACTTCGGCAGATATCCCAATATCAGCCATATCTGATTGATTTCGAAGTATCAGCCGTCTATGGTTGATGCATGTTCGTCCTCACCATTGACCAGCGGGGAAGCACCGGGGGCCCTGACTTGGTCCCCTCCTTCCTCGGTGAGCTGGCGCGGCTGGATCCTCCGTCTGCCGGGCACCCGGTCTTCGAACGTTCCGTGGGGGATGAAGTCCAGGGCATAGTCCGGGACCCGTCAACCGTGGTGGAGATAGCCCTCCATGCGCTTCGCAGTGGGCGCTGGTACGTGGGGATCGGCGTCGGGACAGTCTCAGTGCCTCCCGGAGCAAGCCCGCGGGAAGGGACCGGAACGGCTTTTGTTGCCGCGCGGAAGGCGGTTGAGCTGGCCAAGGCGGCAGGAGCCCAGGTCCCAGTGTCGGTGGTGCCCGGCATCATGGCAGTGGCAGGCGGCGGAGACCCTGCCGGGGAGGGGGTCCAGGCGTGTGCCAATGCGGAGGCGGTGCTCCGGCTGTTGGGCCGGATGGTCCAGGACCGCACCGAGGCCCAGTGGCGTGTGGCGGATGCCCTGCGCCGCCTGGACCCGGGTGGCCGGGGGCCGGGGCGGCATGGAAGCCAGAAGCAGGTGGCACGTGAACTTGGAATCTCGGAACAGTCGGTGAGCCGTACCGTGCTTCGGGCCGGATGGCAGGAAGAATGGGCAGCCAGGCCCGCTGCCGCCATGCTTCTTGGACTTGCCGACTCGCAGCTTGGGGGCGCCGCGGACGATCCCCGGCGGCGGGATACTGCAGCCGCCGCAGACGACCAGGCCCCCGGCGATGCCAGGGCTGCCGGCCAGGTCCGCTCCCTGCAGGAGCCGGACTATCGGAACGAAGGAGACGCGTGACCGCAGTATGGGTGGCAGTGGCCCTGGTGACCGCCGGTTTCGCCGGCTGGCCCGTTACCGCCCTCGTGTTCAGGCTTGCCCGGACCATCGACGACAAGGCGGACGCTGCCAAAGCGCTGGAAGACGCCCGGAGGGCGGAGCAGGATCCGTCGGCGGATGTCACCGTGGACCAGACGCCCCAAGCTGCCGCCGGCGCAGCCCGCCAGACTGTGGACCATGAACTGACCGCCCCTCCCGGGCCGCCGGCGTCGGACGTGCCAGCCACGGGACCGGCGCCCACTACCCAGCGGATCCTGCGGGGAGGCGCCATTATTGGCGTACTGGAACGGCTGGGTGTCTGCCTTGCCATCATTACCGGGCAGCCCGTCGCCATCGCCTACATCGTGGCCATCAAGGGGCTCGGCAGGTTTGCCGAGCTCAAGGAAACCCCCGTGGCTGCTGAGCGCTTCATCATCGGCACGCTCACTTCAATGCTCTGGGCCGCCGGAACCGCTGCCGCCGTCAAAGTCCTCTTCCTGGACTGACGTCATCGCCCCGGCGCGCTCTTACCGCAGTGCCGGCCTTCCCCGCTTAAAGGGTCGTTCCCACCCGGGATTGCCCACCGCGTTGAAAGGATGGGTACGGTACCTGGCCGGGCATGGCGATAGGGTAGCGGTATGACAGTTTTTGCCGTTGAGTACGTTTATGCCGCCAGCTCCACCGAAACCCGTAACGAGGCCCGGCCCGCGCACCGGGAATGGACCGGAGGACTGGCGCAGGACGGGGTCATCGTGGCCAGCGGCCCTTACGGTGACGGCGCCGGCGCCCTGCTGATCTTCAAGGCAGCCGACGAATCCGCCCTCAACTCGATCCTCAAGCAGGATCCCTTCGCCGCGGCCGGAGTCATTGCCGGAACCCGCATCGCCGAATGGTCTCCCGTCACCGGCATGCTGGCCGGGATCGCCGCCTAGCCGCCTTTTACCCTTTCAACTCAAGGAGTCCACGTGACCTCGGTCAGCCTGGGAATGCCGTCAGCACCGCCGCCCGTCCTTGCTCCGCGCCGCAAGACGCGCCAGATCAAAGTGGGCTCGGTAGGCGTAGGATCCGACTACCCCATCAGCGTGCAGTCCATGACCACCACGCCCACCACGGACATCAACGCCACCCTCCAGCAAATTGCTGAACTGACGGCATCCGGCTGCGACATCGTTCGCGTGGCCTGCCCGTCGGCTGACGACGCGGAGGCGCTGCCCATCATCGCCCGGAAATCCCAGATCCCGGTCATCGCGGATATCCACTTCCAGCCCAAGTACGTCTTCGCAGCCATCGAGGCCGGTTGCGCTGCTGTGCGCGTGAACCCTGGAAACATCCGGAAGTTCGACGACCAGGTCAAGGAGATCGCCGCGGCCGCCAAGGACCACGGAACCTCCATCCGCATCGGCGTGAACGCCGGTTCCCTGGAACCCGGCATCCTCAAAAAATACGGCAAGGCCACCCCCGAGGCCCTGGTGGAATCAGCCGTCTGGGAAGCCTCGCTCTTCGAGGAGCACGGCTTCCACGACTTCAAGATCTCGGTGAAGCACAACGATCCCGTGATCATGGTGGCCGCCTACGAAATGCTCGCGGAAAAGGGCGACTGGCCGCTCCACCTGGGCGTTACCGAAGCCGGCCCCGCGTTCCAGGGAACTATTAAGTCAGCCACCGCGTTCGGCGCCCTCCTCTCGCGCGGCATCGGGGACACCATCCGCGTGTCACTTTCCGCACCGCCGGTGGAGGAGATCAAGGTGGGGAACCAAATCCTCCAGTCCCTGAACCTGCGCCCACGCAAGCTTGAAATCGTCTCCTGCCCGTCCTGCGGCCGTGCCCAGGTGGACGTGTACACCCTCGCGGAGCAGGTCACCGCCGGCCTGGAAGGTATGGAGATCCCGCTGCGCGTGGCAGTCATGGGCTGCGTGGTGAACGGTCCGGGAGAGGCCCGCGAAGCCGACCTCGGGGTTGCCTCCGGAAACGGCAAAGGCCAGATCTTTGTGAAGGGCGAAGTCATCAAGACTGTCCCCGAAAGCGCAATTGTTGAGACACTGATCGAAGAGGCTATGCGTATCGCGGAAGAGATGGGGGAGGCCGATGGCGAAGATGCTGTCAAGGGTAGCCCCGTGGTTAGCGTCTCGTAAGGACGCTGCTGACCCTGCCGGGCACTCCGTCCGGACGCTCGACGGCCCGGACACTGCTGCGCTGACATTGCTGGCACGCCAGGATCCGGTGGCTAACGTCTTCATCCTCGCGCACCTGCGCGCCACCGGTACGGCGGCGCCCACCAGCGGTGGCGCCGGCATCATCGGCATCTTCGAGGACGGCATCCTGACGGGCGCGTGCTGGGCCGGGGCCAACCTGGTTCCGGTCCAGCTCGACCCCGCACTCGCACCCTTGGTGGCCGAGGCCGCAAACAGCTCCGGGCGCAGGTATGCGTCTGCGTTCGGTCCCGCGGAGGCGGTGCTGGCCCTCAATGCAGAACTCACGGAGCTGGGGCACCATGCCCACGAGGTCAGGGCGGACCAGCCGCTGATGGTCATCGAGGGACCGCCCCGGGTTCAGGCCCATCCCGGCCTGGGACCCGGGAACCTCGCGGACTTTGACCGCATCCTTCCCGCCTGCGCCGCCATGTTCGAGGAAGAGGTGGGGTACTCGCCCTACCTTGGCGGCCGGGAGTTCTACAGCAGGCGGGTTGAGGGCCTCATCAGGCAGGGGCATTCCCTGGTCCACCTCAACGACGCCGGCGAGGTGGTTTTCAAGGCCGAACTGGGGGCCGTTACCGATGACGTCACCCAAATCCAGGGCGTATGGATGAACCCTGCCTTCCGCGGCCAGGGCCTGAGCGCGGGCTACATGTCGGCAGTGGTCGAGAAAGCCCAGCAGATTGCCCCGGTGACCAGCCTCTATGTCAACGGCTTCAACACCAGGGCAAGGGCCACTTACGAACGTGTCGGCTTCCGCCAGGTGGGGACGTTCGCCACCGTGCTTTTCTAACCGGCGGCTGCCGGCGGCGAACTGAAAATTGGGGGAAAAATGAAGAAGTCCGTGCTGGGAACTTTCGGGGCTTCTGCCCTCGTAGCCTTGGCGGTATCCGGCTGCGGGGGATCGGCAGCGCCGCAGGCAGCAGACTCCTCCACGGCAGCGCCGACGCCCTCCCGGACCACGGCTTTCCCGCCCCCCACGGCAACGCCCATACCAACGGCCAAGGCCTACACGGGTGACGAACTGGCTGCCATCGTGGGCCAGTTGAGGGACTCGGCGGACCGGAGGCTCTCAGTGCTGGGAAGCGCCGAACTCTCCCGTTCACTGGAGCTGGCCAAAGCGGCGATCGGATCCATGTACGTCTCCCCGGCGGAGTGCCAGGCCATGGCGGACTCCGGAAACATGGCAGCGTTTGACGGTGTTCCCCTGGCGGCAGGGCAGAGCATCGACAACGCGACCGGTTCCATGTCGATGATGACGCTGGCCGCCGGCCTCGATGAATCAAAGTTGGCCAGAATCGTTGGCCAGACACACCAGTTGAACACATGCGCCACCATGGCCATGACCGTCTCCGGCGTCGACTACACGGTCACGCTGAAGCCCGTTGAAGGCGCCGGCAGCGTTCCGGACACGGTTACCTACCGGACGGACACCAAGTCATCCGACGGCAAGACACAATCCACGATCAAGGCCCAGGCTGTCCATCATGGCGTGCTGATGACAGCAGTCGCCATGGGCGGCGAAAGCGAGGCCGACGCCGTGCGGCGGGCGGGGGCACTGATGGACGAAGCCGCGGCATTGATCAAATAGGCTCCTGGCCCAGGGGCCCGGTGAGGTACCGCTGCACATTCGGTGCTGTGAGCCGCACCACGTCCTCCGGAGCCGCGGACGCGAGCGGCTCCAGCCGGACCACGTAGCGGACCATCATCAGGCCCACCACCTGGGTTGCCACGAGGCTTCCGCGCAGCGCCACCTCTTCCGGCGTCCCGGGAACGGAAGCCATGATCCTGCTGATGACCCTCCGCGCCACGATCTCGCGCAGGAGTGCGGTTTTGGCTTTGGACCCGATCGTGCCGCGGAGGAAGGCCAGCAGACCCGCCTGGGCGGGACTCTCCCACAGCCGGAGCACCGTGCGGACGATCAGTTCCGCACGCGTGGCGGGGTCTGTGTCTGCGACGCCGGCGAGGACCTGCTCCGGGTCGGCGGGCAATTCCACGCTGAGGGCAAAGAGTTCGTCCTTGCCGGTGAAGAAGTGGTGGATCATCCCGGGATCCACTCCTGCCGCCCGTGCGACCTGGCGCAGGCTGGTGCCCTCAAAGCCATGCTCGGCGAAGAGCATCCGGGCGGCCTCGAGGATGTCCTCACGGGACCCCGTCGTGCCGCCCCGGCGTCCCCGACGGGGCGTGGAGGTTCCCGGGCGGGGCGGGCCGCCGGCCGGGTCCTGCGCCTTCACGCGGTCCGCCGCCGCAGGGTGAGTGCGGCCAGGATCAGGACACCCAGCGAGATGGCGGCCATGATGCCCGCGTCCTGCCACAGCCGTTCGGTCGCCTCCGCATGGGCAGCGATCTCCTGGAGGGCATCGACCGAAAAGGTCAGGGGGAGGACGTTCGATATGGCTTCCAGAACGTCGTTCATCCGGTCGCGCGCCACGAAGAGGCCGCAGAGCAGGATCTGCGGCACCACCACTACCGGCATGAACTGCACGGCCTGGAACTCTGTCCTGGCGAAGGCCGAACAGAACAGCCCCAGCGCGACACCTAGGACGGCGTTGATCACGGCTATCAGCACCACGTAGCCAGGTGCTCCCGCGATGTCCAGGCCGAAGACCCAGTAAGCCATCGCCGTGGCCACCAGCGACTGCAGCGCAGCCATCAGCGAAAAGGCTATGCCGTACCCGAACAGCAGGTCCGCCTTATGTACGGGCGTGGTGAGCAGCCGCTCCAGCGTTCCGGAGGTCCGCTCCCTCAGCATCGTGATGGAAGTGACCAGGAACATCACCACGAAAGGAAAGATGGCCAGCATCATGAGGCCCACCCTGTCGAACGTGCGTGGCATGCCGGGCGGCAGCGTCTCGTTTTCGTAGAGGAAGTACACGGCCGTCAGCAGCAGCGCAGGAACCACCAGGATCATGGCGATGCTGCGGTGGTCGTGGCGCAGCTGGCTGAGCACCCGGCGCGCCGTGGCGAGCATCATCCGGACGTCCATCACCGCACGCTCCCGTGCTGCTTGGTCACGCCGGTATCCCGGCTCCGGGTGGATGCCTGCGCCGGCGGGCTCACGCCGTCGTATGCTTCCTGTTCCCTGATGATGGCCAGGAAAGCCTGCTCCAGGTTGCTGCTGTGCCCGCGTTGGCTGAGTTCGGCGGGGGTGAGCTGGGACAGGAGCCGGCCTTCGCGCAGCAGCAGCAGCGTTTCGCAGCGGCTCGCCTCCTCCATGACGTGGCTGGAAACGAGGAGCGTCGTTCCGGCTTCCGCCATGGCCCGGAACCGGTCCCAGAGGTCGGCGCGCAGGACGGGATCCAGGCCAACGGTGGGCTCGTCGAGCACCAGCAGCCGGGGGTGGGCCACCAGTGCGCAGGCCAGGGAAACCCGGTTGAGCTGGCCGCCGGACAGATCGGCGGCCTTGCGGCGGCCCAGCGGTCCAAGGCCGACGGCCGCAATGGCCTCGGCCACGTCGGCCTTGCCTTTGCGGTGCATCGCCCCGAAATAGCGCACGTTCGCTTGCACGGTGAGGTCCGGGTAGACACTGGGGGACTGGGTGACGTAACCCACCTGCCGCCGCAGGGAAGGCGTTCCGGCGGGAAGCCCCAGGACGGTGAGGGTCCCGGCGGAGATGCGCTGCGCTCCCACGATGGCCCGCATCAGTGTGGTCTTCCCGCTTCCCGATGGCCCCAGGAGCCCCGTGATCCGCCCCGGGGGGAGCGTGAAGTCCAGCGCATGGAGGACGGGCTGCCGCCCGAGCTTTACGGTGAGGGCGGCGGCCGCAATGGCCGCATCGCCACCGCTCCGGGTCATGGTCAAGGATGCTGCGGAATGCGACATGGCTGCCTCCGGTGCTGCCCCAGGTGTGCGGCCGGACCGGATGTCCAGCTAATTCATCACCTGATGAATTACAAGGTAGGGCCGCTGGCCTTGGCGGGTCAACAGATTCCCGACACAAAAACCCTTGTCAAACGTGTGCACGATCACATAAGTTCGATCTAGCTGCGCTGGAAGTGGGGTGGGCGGTCTCACCAGTCCTCACCAGTACTCAGGCGATAACGGCGTTGAGCCACGCCCGGATGCGATGACCAGCCCTATTGGGGGGCCAGGGGCTTTGTATTCCCGGGCGTGGCTCTACTGTGTCCCGGGCCTGCCAGTACTCCTCGCCAATGGCCGCCGGGCAGTCAATGCGGCAGGTGCTGTGCCGGTAGATTAGTACCAGACGAATTCCGGCCCTGCTGACCCAGCACTTCCCCAGAAACGGATATCACCCGTGGTCCAACGACTGTCCCAGCTTTTCCTGCGCACGCTGCGCGAAGACCCCGTCGATGCCGAGGTTGCCAGCCACAAACTCCTGGTCCGTGCCGGCTACATCCGCCGCGCGGCCCCCGGAATCTACACCTGGCTGCCGCTCGGGCTGAGCGTCCTGCGCAAGGTCGAGGAAATCGTCCGTGAGGAAATGGCTGCCATCGGCGCCCAGGAGGTCCACTTCCCGGCACTGCTGCCCCGGGAGCCGTACGAAGCCACCAACCGCTGGACCGAATACGGTGAAGGCCTGTTCCGGCTCCAGGACCGCAAGGGTGCCGACTACCTGCTCGCCCCCACCCATGAGGAAATGTTCACGCTCCTGGTCAAGGACCTGTACTCCTCGTACAAAGACCTGCCGTTGAGCCTGTACCAGATCCAGAACAAGTACCGCGACGAAGCCCGTCCCCGCGCAGGCCTCCTCCGCGGACGCGAGTTCATCATGAAGGATTCCTACTCCTTCGACGTGGACGACGCCGGCCTGGACGCCAGCTACGCTGCGCACCGGGCCGCCTACCTGAAGATCTTCGAACGCCTCGGGCTCGAAATTGTGCCGGTCGCAGCCACGGCCGGTGCCATGGGCGGGTCCAAGAGCGAGGAATTCCTGTTCCCCACCGAGATCGGCGAGGACACCTTTGTGCGCTCCGCCGGCGGCTATGCAGCCAACGTGGAGGCCGTCACCACTGTGGTGCCGGACGAGATCGACTTCAGCAACGCTCCGGCCGCTGAAGTCCTGGACACCCCCAACACTCCCACCATTGAGACCCTGGTGGCCGCCGCGAACCAGATTGCCCCGCGGGCAGAGGCCGACGGCGGCGCCTGGACTGCGGCGGACACGCTCAAGAACGTGGTCCTCGCCGTGACGCTGCCCACCGGTGAGCGTCAACTTGTGGTCATCGGCGTTCCCGGAGACCGCGGCGTGGACCTCAAGCGCGTCGAAGCGAACATCGGTTCCTTCCTGCCGGTCGCCGGCGAGATCGGACTGGAACAGGCGGGCGAGGAAGACCTCAAGAAGCAGCCCCTGATCGTCAAGGGCTACCTCGGGCCCGGGCTGTCCCTTGACGAACCACTGCTTGGCGCCGGGAGCGCGACCAAGCTGCTCTACCTGGTGGACCCGCGCGTTGTCCGGGGAACGGCGTGGATCACCGGCGCCAACGAGGCCGGCAAGCACGTGTTCGGCCTGGTCGCTGGCCGCGACTTCGGCTGGGACGGTGTCATCGAATGCACCGAAGTCCGTGCCGGAGATCCGTCGCCGGATGGCTCCGGGCCGCTGGAGACCGCCCGCGGAATCGAGATGGGCCACATCTTCCAGCTGGGCCGGAAGTACGCCGAAGCGCTGGACCTCAAGGTGCTGGACCAAAACGGCAAGCAGGTGGTGGTCACCATGGGTTCCTACGGCGTCGGAGTCACCCGTGCCGTAGCGGCGCTGGCCGAGGCCAACCACGATGACAGGGGCCTGGTCTGGCCGCGCAGCGTGGCCCCCGCCGATGTCCACGTGGTGGCCGTTGGCCGCGGGGATGAAATCTTCCAGGCAGCCGGAAAGCTCTCGGCAGAACTCGAGGATGCCGGCCTCTCCGTCATCTACGACGACCGGCCCAAGGTCTCTCCCGGCGTGAAGTTCGGTGACGCCGAACTGTTGGGTGTCCCCACCATCCTGGCCGTCGGCCGGGGCCTGGCGGACGGCGTGGTGGAGATCAAGGACCGCCGCAGCGGTGAAGCCGAGAACGTTGCCGTGGACAAAGCCGTCGACTACGTGGTCAACGCCGTCCGCAACCAGTGATCTCCGGCTTGGAGTCAATCCATCTCACCACCGTCATTATGATCGTGGTGGCTGGATTCGCAGCCGGCTGGGTTGATGCGGTGGTGGGCGGCGGAGGCCTCATCCAGCTTCCCGCGTTGCTCCTGGTTCCCGGGATCGCGCCCGTCCAGGCGTTGGCCACCAACAAGATGGGCTCCATTTTCGGGACCTCCACCAGCGCTGCCACCTACTACCGGCGCGTCGGGCCGGACCTGCGCACGGCCGTTCCCATGGCATTGATTGCACTGGCTGGCAGTTTCGGCGGCGCCAGCCTGGCCGCCACCCTGCCGGCCGGGGTCTTCAAACCCATCATCGTGGTGGCGCTGGTCGCCGTCGCGCTCTTCACGGCGCTGAGGCCCAGCGTCGGGGAGCTGACGGCACTGCGCCATGAAGGGCACAGGCACTACGTCGTGGCCTGCCTCATTGGTGCGGTGATCGGTTTCTATGACGGCCTCATCGGCCCGGGAACAGGGTCCTTCCTGGTCATCGCGCTGGTGTCCGCCATGGGGTACGCCTTCCTGGAAGCAAGCGCCAAGGCGAAGATCGTGAACATGGCCACCAATGCGGGCGCACTGCTGTTCTTCCTGCCGCACGGGTCCATCCTCTGGGGCATCGGCCTGCTGCTCGGCGGAGCCAACATGGCCGGTGGATATCTCGGCGCCCGCACTGCGGTGAAGCAGGGCAGCAAATTCGTCCGGATAGTCTTCCTGGTGGTGGTGGCGGCCCTGATCGTCAAACTCGGCTACGACGTCTGGCAGGAAGACTTTTCCTAAGCCATGCCGGAAACCGGTCCTGGCAGCACGCACCGCCCCGGGCCGTTACGGCCCGCATCATTGGGGAAGGCAAGGTGTGGATGCCCGGCTCACGGTGGCACGACCGGGACGTCCTGCGGGTTTCGGTGAGCAAATTGGCATACCGAAGGGGAGGACGTGGCACGGCCGTGGAGGCCGTCCGGTTCGCCCTGGCCGCTGTGCGGGGGGCTCCTGATACTTCCCACGGACGCCTGCCGCCGGCGTTAGCCGCCCTGTCCTGGCCCGGGCAATGAATGGGGATCCGTCAGCCCGTCCAGTGTTCTGCCGGCAAGGGTGCTGGCAACCCACAGTGACCGTGCCAAGTCGCCCTGGTGGCCCTGCGCGGCGTAGGCCAGGGCGTTTTCCACTTCCCTGGCGACGCCCCACTGCCTGGCCACCTCAGGATCAAGTCCGGCCGCGGTACTGAAGTCGTGGCACCTTTCGAGCAGGGCAGAACCGGCACCCACGGCCGGCAGGTCTGCCAGGCGGTTCCAGAGCAGCGGGGCTACGGCGAACTCCGGCTCTCCGATCAAGGGTTGGGGATCGATGGCGGCGTATCCGGCAGGCTTGGCTGCTCCGCCCGCAGACGCCGTTCCAGGGCGTGCCAGGATGTTCAGGTAATGCAGGTCTGTGTGCACCAGCAGATCGCGTGCCGAGCGCCGTCCCACCGCGCCGCGCGTCTGGCACACCTCAAGGGCGGCCTCGAGCAGCCAGCGGGGAAACGGGCGGCCCAGCTGCTCCCAGTCCGCCGGCAGGTCGTCGCTCCATTGCTCGGCGCGGCCGGCTATGTGGCCAAACTCCTGCCATTCGGGACGGCTGTCCGGCGCCAGCCCCAGTTGTCGTACCAGTCCGCCCCACACCCGGACCGCGTCATCCATCGGCACGTCCAGCAGCGACCAGTCCCCGTCGAGCCGTTCCAGGAGCATCGCGCACGATGCTTCGTCAGACGCCAGCAGCCCAACAGCGCCATGGCCGCCCCAGAGCGCCAGCGCGTGCTGCTCCACCCTTGCTTCATGGTGGGGGAATGCGATTTTGAGGGCCGCGGGGGAGCCGTCTCCCTGCCGCACCGGCACGACGAGGCCGCCGTGGCCACTCCATGGGAGGCAACCCGGTACCAGGTCGACCGTTAGCCGCCACTCTTCCAGGCGGTCACCCAGCAGGAACGGGAGGCCGTCCAGCCAGGCCCGTCCCGCCGTGCTGCGCGTGTAGCGTGCCGTGAGGGCCGGCGGAATGGGCACTGATTGCGTGGCACGTGCCGGCACGACAGGGTCAGACAACGCCGGAGGCACCGAGCAGGTTGCCGATCACGAACGTCGCGGCCAGCGCCAGGGCCCCGCCGATCACCACCCGCACAGCCGCCCGCATTCTCGAGCCGCCGCCGATCCATGCTCCCAGGGCGCCCGTGAGCGCCAACGCCACCAGGACGGAAACGAAGGTCAGGGGGACACGGATCGCTGGCGGGGGAAGCAGGATGGCCAGCATCGGCAGGATGGCACCGATGGTGAAGGCGATGGCCGAAGCGAAAGCCGCGTGCCAGGGGCTGACGATGTCCTCCTCATCGATGTTGAGTTCGGCGGACAGGTGTGCGGCCAGGACGTCATGGGCGGTCAGTTCGCGGGCGACCCTGGCAGCCGTTTCTGGAGTGAGGCCCTTGGCCTGGTAGATGGCCGTCAGCTCGGCCAGTTCGGCTTCCGGTTCTTCGGCCAGTTCGCGGCGTTCCTTCTCGATCAGGGCCCGTTGGCTGTCACTTTGGCTGCTGACCGAGACGTATTCGCCCAGGGCCATGGACACCGCCCCGCCTACCACACCCGCTACGCCGGCCGTGAGGATGGGACCCACCTCGGCGGTGGCGCCGGCGACGCCCACCACGATGGCGGCGACCGAGACGATCCCGTCGTTGGCGCCAAGGACGCCTGCACGCAACCAATTCAACCGGTGCGCAATGTCATTTCCGTGCGGTTCCGTCTCAAGGTGGCCGTTCAGCCCGGGCCCGGCAGAAGTGGTCTTCGGGGCGTCAGCCGGTTCATCCGCGTTCATCCCTTCAGCAAACCACCCCTGCCGGCCCGGTGCCACCCTCTGCAGGCCCTTCTTTGCACGCGCCTTTGCATGCGCCTTTGCATGCGTGGGCCCAGTCAGCGGGGGCGCTGCCCGGCGTTCGGAGGGGCTCAGGATGCCGTGGGCGGCGTCTGGCCACTCCCGGCAGGAAGCCCAGCGCCAGTGGAAGGGGCAGGACCAGTGGTAGGGGCTTGACCAGGACCGCCGGGACTTCCCGCGTCCTCGGGAAGGGCAGGCAGTTGGCTCACGTCCAGGGCAAGGCCCGGAACCGGCCCCGGGTCCGCACCCCAGCGGACTGCGCGGTCCGCGGCAGCCCGGAGCGCAGAGACCGCCCACGCCCGGTCCTGGCCCTGGCTTACCGCCACCAGATCGCCGTAGGAGGTGGCGGTCGCCGCTTCCAGCCGGCCAAGGTTCATCGCCGGGGCGGCCAGGAACCCTGGATCCAGGACATACCCCGGTTGCTGTGGCACTGACGTACCGCAAGCGAGGCGGAGCCGTTCCTCCGCCGCAGCGGCCAGTTCCTTGTGCCGGGCCAGGAATTCCGACGCCGGGCCGGCCTGGGCGGGAGCGAGCCGGGGGAGCGCTGCCTGGTAGCCGTAGACCGCCTGCTGCTCAGCGCTGACCGCGGACGCCAGGGCGTGGCGCGTATCTGCGGCCAAGCCCGCTCCGCTGCCTACGGGGGCGGTGGCGGGCCCCGCAGCCTGCCCGGACGGTGCCGGACAGGGGATGGTTGTTGCCGGTCCGGCGGAAGTCATCTCCGAATTGGCGGCCGGCTGCGGCGCAGGAACCCCGAGGGCGGTGGCGAGGCGTCCGGCCGCGAGGAGTTGGGCGGTGCCTGTTCCCGCGAGAAGGCGCGCCATGCCGCCGTCGGCCGTTTCAGCATCCCTGACGCGGGCGGTCCCACTGCCGGCCATGGCCTGCACGAACCCGGCAGCGCTTATGGGCCGGGCCGTGGACGACGGCGATGCCCACGCCAGGGCAGTGGCAGGCGCTGACCCGGCGGCAGGGGACAGCAGGGCCCTGGCCTGGATGGTCAGCAAGGTCACAACCGGGTCCAGGACGGCCGGGTCCGCCGCGCCGGTGGACGCCAACTGCATTCCGGCTGCCCGCAGGGCCAGTGCCTCAGCCAGGGCCGCGGCCCTGGCCCGCTCGGAGAACGGCGGCTCTGCCGGCGCGGGCTTTTCCGCGGGAATCAGGGCGAAACCAAGGCTCAGGACCACCAGGGCAGCGAGGGCCAAGACAGCGTATCGGAACGGGCGCGCGCGCGGGTGGCGGTCCTGGCGGGGGTCTTTCACAACAGACCATGGTGTCACGTTGCAAGGGAACCCGGGTGCCCCGCCGGGCCGGTAAAATAGCTACGCTAGTAAACACCACATCATCTATAGGGAGGCGGCCGGCATCGTGAGCAATGCAGAAGCTAAGGCTTCACCAGACCACACCGGTGCGGGAAGCGGGTCCGCGTCGGCCCATAACCCCGAGGCCGCCCGCCTCCGGGCCCTCCTGGAACCCGTTGTCCAGGCCAACCGCCTGTACCTTGAGGATGTTGCCATCAACATTGCCGGCTCCCACCGGGTGGTCCACGTTGTGGTGGACCTGCCCCAGGAGGAGACCGGCGGCGTGAGCCTGGACGTGATCGCGGACATCTCGAAGGAGCTTTCCGACGTTCTCGACAGCGACCCCCAGGCTGACACCCGTCCGTACGACCTCGAAGTGTCATCGCCCGGCGTGGGGCGTCCGCTGACCGAACCCCGCCACTGGCACAGGGCCCGGGGGCGGATGGCCAAGGTGAACGTTGTCCAGGGTGAAAACATCACCGGTCGGATCCAGTCGGTGGACGACGGCGGAGTGACCCTGGTCCCCGAGGTCGCCGTCAAGAAGGGCATGAAGCCCCGCCAGGGTGAACCCGTAAAGCTTCCTTTCGACAGGATCCGCAACGGAAAAGTCGAGATCGAATTCAGCCACCTCCCGGAGGACGGTCTGGAACCTGAACACAATGGACCTTCTGAGGAGGCCTGATGGATATTGACATGAGCGCACTGAGACTTTTGGAGCGTGAGCGTGAAATTCCGCTGGACCTCCTGATCCCCACCATTGAGCAGGCGCTCCTGGTGGCGTACCACAAGTCGCCGGGAGCTTTCGAGAAAGCGCGGGCCGAGCTGGACCGCAAGAGCGGGCACGTCACCATCTGGGCAGTGGAGTTGGACGACGACGGCGCCCCCATCGGTGAGTTCGAGCACACCCCGGAGGGGTTCGGACGGATCGCGGCCAGCACGGCCCGCCAAATCATCCTGCAGCGCCTGCGGGACGTGGAGGACGACAATGTCCTGGGCGAATTCAAGGGCCGCGAAGGTGAACTGGTCTCCGGCACCATCCAGCAGGGCAACAACCCGCACATGATCCAGGTCAACCTCGGCTCCATCGAGGCCCTGCTGCCGCCGCCCGAGCAGGTTCCCGGGGAAAAGTACATCCACGGCAACCGCCTGCGCGCCCTGGTCATCGACGTGCACCGCGGTACCAAGGGTCCCTCCGTGACGCTGTCCCGGTCGCACCCTGGCCTGGTCCGGAAGCTCTTCGAACTCGAAGTCCCCGAAATCGCCGACCACTCAGTGGAGATCGTCGCCCTTGCCCGTGAGGCCGGGCACCGCACCAAGATCGCCGTAAAAGCGAACACTCCGGGCATCAACGCCAAGGGTGCCTGCATCGGCGAAATGGGCTCCCGGGTGCGCGCTGTGATGAACGAGTTGAACGACGAAAAGATCGACATCGTCGACTTCAGTGAGAACCCGGCGACGTTCATAGCCAGCGCCCTGTCGCCGTCGCGCGTGAATTCGGTCACCATCACCGACGAAGCCACGCGTTCGGCCCGGGTTGTGGTTCCCGACTACCAACTGTCCCTGGCCATCGGCAAGGAAGGCCAGAATGCCCGCCTCGCGGCAAAGCTGACCGGATGGCGCATCGACATCGTCTCCGACGCCGCTGCTGCCCGCGACAAATAGCGTCCCGGACAAGGGCGGCTGCTGCGCCGCGGCAGCCGCCCGGTTTCGGGCAGAACGGCCCAAAGGGGCTAGAATAGATAAGACCGCGCCTAACGGCCGGTAGCCGTGTGCCTTGGGCGTGCTCGTTTCCGTGACTGCGGAGACGGTAAAACCCGCGGCCAGCAGAAAGAACGTCAGGACGATGACCGTGGCAGAAATGCTTTCCACAGGGAATCAGCCCGAACGTACCTGCATCGGATGCCGGAAGAAGGGCCCGCGGTCACAGTTGCTCCGGCTCGTCGCCGAAGGCAGCGGGTCAACCGCTGTCCTGGTGGATGAACGACGCCGGATGGCTGGCCGGGGTGCATGGCTGCATCCCAGCGAATCGTGCCTGGCTCTGGCGATCAAGCGGCGAGCATTCGGACGTGCCCTTCACGGCGCAACCGGGACCGCAGCCGTTGAACACCGGATCACGTCGGGCCCGAAAGTTGACGCCGCCCCGGTGGCTGCAACACCAACCGTCCAACCTGAAAGCGGGTCAGAAATCTGATGGAAACCCGATGAGTTCCCAGCGATGAGTGCGTAACGATGACAACTTTGTTGCGCTCTGCAATGGGCCCCTTCGCATCAACAGCGGCTGGGGTCCGCAGTAAGAAGTAGACGGTTCGTGCCTGGCTCGGTGCGGACCGAGACAGGAGAAATGTGGCCAAGGTCCGCGTACATGAGCTCGCCAAAGAGCTCGGTATAACTTCCAAAGATGCAGTGACAAAACTGCAGGAACTGGGCGAATTCGTTCGCTCCGCCTCTTCAACCATTGAGGCCCCCGTTGTGCGGAAACTGCGCAACGCCTTCCCCGACGCTGCCGCCAAGTCGGCTGCACCGTCCGCAGCGCCCGCCGCCGCGCCCAAGGCACCCGCTCCCGCAGCGGAATCACGTCCTTCAGCTCCGGCTCCCGGCCCCGCTGCGCCCAAGGCTCCGGCCGCCAAGGCGCAGGCACCGGCTCCGGCTGCGCCCGCTGCCCCCGCACAGGCGGCAGCCCCGGCTGCGCCCGCTGCCTCCGCGCCTGCAGCGCCCGCTGCGTCCGCGCCTGCCGCTCCGTCCACCGGCGCCAAGCCCGGTGCACGTCCGGCTCCCAAGGCCGAGACCCCGGCGCCGTCGGCACGTCCCGGTGGGTCAACGCCCGGTGCCTCCGGTCCCCGTCCAGGCGGTCCGCGTCCCGGCAACAACCCCTTCGCCACCTCGCAGGGCATGCCCCGCGGCCGCGGCGGAGACGGTGAACGCGCTCCCCGTCCCGGCAACAACCCGTTCGCCACGTCCCAGGGCATGCCCCGCCCGGGCGGCAGCCGCACTGACGGCGACCGTCCCGGTGGTCCGCGTCCCGCGGCCGGTGCAGGTGGGCCCCGCCCCGGTGGTCCGCGTCCCGCGGCCGGTGCGGGTGGACCTCGTCCCGCAGCCGGTGCAGGTGGACCCCGTCCCGGCGCCCCGCGTCCCGGTGGTCCCCGTCCCACTCCCGGCATGATGCCCAACCGCACCGAGCGTCCCGCACCCGCAGGTGCAGGCCGTCCCGGTGGCGGCCGCGGTCCCGGACGTCCCGGTGGCGCTCCCGGCACCGGCGGTCCCGGTGGCGGCGGCGGTGCTCCGGCCGGCGGTGGCTTCGGCAAGGGCGGACGCGGCCGCGGCGGCACCCAGGGTGCCTTCGGCAAGGGCGGCGCAGGCCGTGGCAAGCAGCGCAAGTCCAAGCGCGCAAAGCGCCAGGAACTTGAGCAGATGAGTGCCCCGTCGCTGGGTGGCGTGAGCGTACCCCGCGGCGACGGCAACACCGTTATCCGGCTTCGCCGGGGCTCGTCCATCACGGACTTCGCCGACAAGATCGAGGCAAACCCCGCCGCGCTGGTGACCGTGCTGTTCCACCTCGGTGAAATGGCAACCGCCACCCAGTCGCTGGATGAAGACACCTTCGCCCTGCTCGGTGAGGAACTGGGCTACAAGCTCCAGGTCGTCTCCCCGGAGGACGAGGAGCGCGAACTCCTGTCCAGCTTCGACATCGACTTTGACGCCGAACTCGAAGCCGAAGGCGACGAGGAACTCGAGGCACGTCCTCCAGTAGTCACCGTCATGGGCCACGTCGACCACGGTAAGACCCGGCTGCTCGATGCCATCCGCAAGTCCGACGTCATGGCGGGCGAGCACGGCGGCATCACCCAGCACATTGGTGCCTACCAGGTCACGCACACCCACGAAGGCGAAGACCGGAAGATCACCTTCATCGACACCCCGGGCCACGAGGCGTTCACCGCCATGCGTGCCCGCGGTGCGAAGGTCACCGACATCGCCATCCTGGTGGTCGCAGCGGATGACGGCGTAATGCCCCAGACCGTTGAAGCCCTCAACCACGCCCAGGCGGCCAACGTGCCGATCGTCGTGGCCGTGAACAAGATCGACAAGGAAGGCGCCAACCCGGACAAGGTCCGTGGCCAGCTGACCGAGTACGGCCTGGTTCCCGAGGAATACGGTGGCGACACCATGTTCGTGGAGGTCTCTGCCCGCCAGAACCTGCACATCGACGAGCTGCTCGAGGCCGTCCTGCTCACCGCAGACGCCGCCCTGGACATGCGCGCCAACCCGAACAAGGACGCCCGCGGCATCGCCATCGAAGCGAACCTTGACAAGGGCCGCGGTGCGGTAGCCACCGTCCTGGTACAGTCCGGCACCCTGCGTGTCGGCGACACCATCGTGGCAGGCACGGCCCACGGCCGCGTCCGTGCGATGTTCGACGACGACGGCAGCGCCCTGACCGAGGCAGGCCCGTCCCGCCCCGTCCAGGTGCTGGGTCTGTCCAACGTCCCGCGCGCCGGTGACACCTTCTTCGTGACTGCTGACGAGCGCACCGCCCGCCAGATCGCCGAGAAGCGCGAAGCCGCCGACCGCAACGCCGCCCTGGCCAAGCGCCGCAAGCGCATCAGCCTGGAAGACTTCGACCAGGCCGTCGCCGAAGGCAAGATCGACACCCTCAACCTCATCCTCAAGGGTGACGTGTCCGGTGCCGTGGAAGCCCTCGAGGACGCCCTGCTCAAGATCGACGTCGGCGAAGGCGTGCAGCTGCGCGTCATCCACCGCGGTGTGGGTGCCATCACCCAGAACGACGTCAACCTGGCAACGGTCGACTCCGCCGTCATCATCGGCTTCAACGTCAAGCCCGCCGAGCGGGTTGCCGAACTGGCAGACCGCGAAGGCGTCGACATGCGCTTCTACTCCGTCATCTACGCAGCAATCGATGACATCGAGATGGCGCTCAAGGGCATGCTCAAGCCGGAATACGAAGAAGTCCAGCTCGGCACCGCCGAGGTCCGCGAAGTCTTCCGCTCCTCCAAGTTCGGAAACATCGCCGGCTCCATCGTCCGCTCGGGCATCATCCGACGCAACGCCAAGGCACGCGTCAGCCGCGACGGCAAGATCATCGGTGACAACCTCACGGTCGAGTCGCTCAAGCGCTTCAAGGACGACGCCACCGAGGTCCGCACGGACTTCGAATGTGGTATCGGTCTTGGGTCGTACAACGACATCATCGAAGGTGACATCATCGAGACCTTCGAGATGCGCGAGAAGCCGCGCGTCTAAGCTGTCTCAGCCTTACCGGTGCGGGGCCGTCGGGATTTTCCGGCGGCCCCGCCCCTTCGCTGGGTGGCCTACGTCTGACGACGTCGGCCACCCAGCTTCGGCAGGCCCGATGCCACTCCCAGGCCGCCGGAAAATCCCGACGGTAGTCCCGTCGTAGACTCGCCTTAGGTGCGTGGCACATAACTGAAACGTTCGATGCAGCCTCTGTGCCGCCGTCGTACGTCCCTAATTTTTTCTTCTTATAGGAGTTGTTCATGGCTGATCCGGCACGCGCTGCCAAGTTGGCGCAGCGGATTAAGGTTGTTGTTGCTGAGGCCCTGGGCCGGAGGATCAAGGATCCGCGGGTGGAGGGCATTACTGTCACTGATGCCCGCGTGACCAATGATCTTCAGCATGCCACTGTTTACTACACCGTCCTTGGCGACCAGGCTGTCCAGGCTGATGCTGCCAAGGGGCTTGAGAAGGCCAAGGGTGTGCTTCGGCAGGAGGTTGGACGCAACATCACCGTGCGCCTGACCCCCACCCTTGAGTTTGTGGCTGACCAGATTCCGGTGGTCGCGTCAAACCTCGAAGAGCTGCTCCGCGAGGCCAAGAAGCGCGACGCCGAGGTGGCCGCACTGGCTGCCAAAGCCAAGCACGCGGGCGACGCCGATCCCTACAAGTCTGATGCATCCGCCGACGTGGACATCGACGAGGACGACTTCGACGAAGAGGACCAGGACCTCGCCGACGATGAGGATCTCGACGAGGACAGCAACAAGTAGCACCCCACACCAGGGGCCCGGAAGTAATTCCGGGCCCCTGGTGCTTTTAACCCGTGCGTGCCATGACGTCCGGCCACATGTCCGGTGCTACTTGAGGTCCACCTTGATGACCTTGCCGGCAGGTGGCTGGGACGGGTCGCCCAAGGCGTCGATCGTGGCGTAGAGGTTGTCTCCCTTGATGTCGACGTCGGCCGGCAGGTTAACGGCCAGGAACTTCGAGCGGTCACCTCCGCAGGTGAATTTCAGGATCTGCCCGCCAAAGAGGGAGGCAACATACACGTCTCCGTTGCCCGCCACAGCCAGGCCGGTGGGGCTGAGGATGTGGTCTGCCCAGACGTCGGTGTCACCGTTCCACGGGTTGACCTTGAAGACGGCTCCCCGCGCACCCAGTTCGGGTCCTTCAGGGCCGCCTGGCAGCGACGTCACGTAGAGCATGCCGTCGGGACCGATCCCGATGTCCGTGGGCACGGGTTCAAACGCGTACTTATGCCCCACCACGCAGTCCGGAACCGTCATGGTGTTCCCCTGCATGTCTACCGGGATTTTCAAACCCGCCGGAATGACGGCCGGCCTCGGGGGGAGGACGGCAACGGTGTCTATGTCGCCGTTCTTCAGGTTGACCTTGAGGACGGCGTTCATGCCCGCATCTGCGACATAAGCTGTGTCATCGCGGACTGCCAGCGCGTAGGGATGCGAATCAACCATGCCCTTGTACGCGGGAGGCGGGAACTTGGGCCAGTTGGCGAGGCACTGGGCGCTGACGTCGTCGCCGAATCCGTAACGCTGGTCACCGTCCGGGTTGTGGCGCCGCTCGTAGGCGGCAATGTTTGCGATGGTCTCCACATGGCCCTTTGAGTCGATGGACTTGAGGTAGCCGTGCAGTGCTGCCGGGTCGCCCTGGCCTGCGCCCACGCTCTCAAGGTAATACGTGGTGCTGCCCCGGGTATCGGAACCCGCCACCTCCCAGCCTTTGGCCGTGTGCGTGTCCAGGTCGGCCGTGGAGCCGTCACGGTTGATGCGGGTCAGCTTCCCGACGAAGTCCTGGGAAACCAGGACTGATTTTCCGGTTCCTGCCGAGACGTGCAGTGGGGAGACGAGCCCGTCTGCAAGAACCTGATAATTCGGTGCGCCGGCGGAGGCGGCGGCGGGGCCTGCGGACGCTATGGCAGCGGCCGAGGCGGCGATACAAGCTAAGAGTGCGAGTCTTTTCTTCATTGGGTACTCCGGGGTGCGAGGCCCTTGCGGGCTTGGTATGGAAGCCTCCGCAGAGGCTGAATGTGTCCCCCGGGCGCAAGCGTAGGCCCCTACCGGCCGGTAGGGGCAGGTGGAATGCCCCCTCGTTGTCCCCCTTTCCATCCCCCAACGGGGCGCCGGTGGCTAGGATCGTGCTATGACCTCTGCGGACCATGGCGGCAGCCCCTCCCGGAACCTCGGCCAGGGGCGAAACCCCGGCCAGGATTTCCACCCTGACCTGGCCAAATACCTTGCCCACGCAGTGGACCTGGCCACCCAAAACGTCGGCCAGGGCGGTGGCCCGTTCGGGGCGGTGGTGGTGACGCGGGACGGGCGCGTCCATGCCGGCGTCAACAGGGTCACCCGGGACAACGATCCCACTGCCCACGCAGAGGTGGTGGCCATCCGGGCGGCTGCTGCTGCAACCGCGGACTTCGACCTCACTGGCTCCATCCTCTACGCGAGCTGCGAGCCGTGCCCGATGTGCCTGGCGTCGGCCCTCTGGGCCCGGATCGGCCACGTCTACTTCGCGGCCGACCGCCACGGCGCCGCGGCCGCCGGCTTTGACGACGCCCTCTTCTACGACTACTTCAGCGGGGGCGCGCCGGAACTCATGCCGGTCACCAGGGGTGACATCCCTACATCGGATGTTCCCTTCCAAACATGGCGCGCCTTTGACGCCAGGAAGGAATACTAGCCATGGAACCAACGCTTGTGGCCTGCCCCGCCTGCGGGAAGACCAACAGGGTGCCGGCCCAGGCCGCCGGCCACCCGCGCTGCGGCAACTGCAAGACGGACCTGCCATGGATCGTTTCCGCAGGCGACACCGACTTCGCGGCCGTGGCCGAGCAGTCGCCAGTTCCGGTGCTGGTCGATTTCTGGGCTGCCTGGTGCGGACCCTGCCGCATGGTCAGCCCGGTCCTGGACAAGCTGGCCCGGGAACGGCCCGGGAAAATCAAGCTGGTCAAGGTGGACGAGGACAAGTCGCCCAACCTGTCCCGGCGGTTCGACGTGCAGGCCATTCCCACGTTGATGGTGATCGTGGACGGGAAGGTTGCCGCCCGGCAGGCCGGCGCCGCCCCGGCAGAGGTGCTGCGTTCCTGGCTCGACAAAGCGCTGGCCGGCGCCCGAGGCTAGCGGGGACTCTCTGTTGAAGCGTCCCGGGGTCAGGATGCTGCAGGAAGCCGCGACAACCCTTCCAGCAAATCCTGCTTCCGGCCGCACAGTGCGATCCGGACCCAGCCCTCGCCAATGGAGCCGAACGCCGTACCGGGAGCCAGCGCCACGCCCGAATCCGCAAGGAAGCGCCGTACCCAGGACCGCACATCGCCACCGGTCACGTGGGACATATCCGCCCAGAGGTAGAACGCGCCCTGTGCCGGCAGGTAGCGGATTCCCTTCGCCGCCAGGACCGCCGACGCCGCGTCCCGGTTCTCGCGGTAGTGCTGGTGTGCGTGCCGGACATAGTCCTGCGGGCCCGTGAGCGCTGCAAGCGCTGCGTATTGCGGTGCCGATGCCACGCAGGACACGATCGATTCCATGACGTTGTCCATCTTCTGTTCGAGCCCCGGCGGACAGACCAGGGCGCCGATCCGCAGGCCCGTCAGTCCGTAGGTCTTCGACAGCGTCAGCGAGGTGAAGATGCGGGCATCGCTGGGCGTGCTGCCATCGAACCGGGCCGGGCTGACGTGCGGCACTTCGTAGGTGAACGCCTCGTAGCACTCGTCTGAAATGACCCAGATATCGTGGCGGCGGGCCAGTTCCACCAGCTCACGGACAAGTTCCGCGTCGAGCACGGCGCCCAGCGGATTGGAGGGAGAGTTGAGCACCAGCACCCGGGTGCGGCTGGTGATGAGGGCTTCCACGTCGGCCACCCGGGGCTGGAAACCATGCTCCGGGCGCAGGGGATAGCCCACGGGAACGGCGTTTAGCAGCCGGCTGGTCATGGCGAACGTGGGGTAGCCCGGGTTGGGAATCAGGATTTCGTCGCCGGGGGAGAGCAGCAGGCTCATGGCGAAGTGCAGTCCCTGCTGCGCGCCCGACACCACGTACACGCGCTCAGCGCCGACGTCTACGCCCTGTTCTTCCCGGAACCTGGCGGCGAACGCCTCGCGAAGAGCAGGGATGCCGGCATTGGGCGTGTAGTTTGTCTCGTCCCGGTCAAGGCAGGCAATACCCGCGTCCAGGACATGCCGGGGAAGCGCGAACCCTGGTTCCCCGATGCTAAGTACCACGGCGCCCGGCGTGCGCCATGCTGCCTCGGTAATCTCCCGGATCTGGTTGACGGGGACGTCGCGGACATGGGCGGCAAGCTCAGGCATGCCAGCCATCCTAGCCGCCGCGGCTTCCGCCCCACGACGGCCGGTGAGGGAAAGGGACGGCTGCCCGCCGCCGTCGTACGCCCCTCGCCGCTGGGCCCCACGCCTGCCGCTGTACGCCTGCACGGGCGCCCCAACCTGCGCCGATATACTGGGAGGCGTGCTTTCTGGACTGGTGATAGTGGACAAGCCGCAGGGATGGACCAGCCACGATGTGGTTGGCCGGATGCGGCGCCTCGCAGGGACCCGGAAAGTGGGGCACGCAGGAACCCTGGATCCCATGGCCACGGGCGTGCTGGTGCTGGGCATCAACAAAGCCACCCGCCTGCTGACCTACATCGTGGGCACATCCAAGACCTACACCGCCACCATCCGGCTTGGCCAGTCGACCGTCACGGATGATGCGGAGGGCGAGGTCACTGCCACCACCAGCGCCGCCGGCGTCGCCGACGAACAAATCCACGACGCCGTTGCAGCGCTCACGGGCGACATCCAGCAGGTGCCCAGCAGCGTCAGCGCCATCAAGGTCAACGGCGAACGCGCCTACGCACGGGTGCGTTCCGGCGAGGACGTCAAGCTCGCCGCGCGGCCGGTCACCATCCACCGGTTTGAGGTGCATTCGATCCGGCGGGACGGCGACGCCGGTGTCCTGGACCTGGACGTGACCGTTGAGTGCTCTTCCGGCACGTACATCCGGGCACTGGCCCGGGACCTCGGCACCGCCCTGGGCGTCGGAGGCCACCTCACCGCCCTCCGGCGGACCCAGGTGGGGCCCTACACGCTGGACCAGGCGCGGACCCTCGAACAGCTCGCCGATGAGCTCACCGTCCTGGAGATGTCCCAGGCAGCCCGGGCCCTGATGCCCAACCGTGAACTGACCGCGGCGGAGACCGCAGAGATTTCCTTCGGCCGGCGGATCGCAGCCGGCGCGGCAGCCGGCACCCCCGAGGCCGCCACAGCCGAGCACCCGGCGGCTGCCTTCGCCCCTGATGGTTCCCTGGTGGCCCTCCTCGCGGACGCAGGCAGCTACGCCAAACCTGTGCTTGTCTTTGCCCCCGGCACCGGAAACGGCAGCGGGACTGCGGCAACCGCTGCAGCGGAGGCCTGAGTATGGACGGATACTTTTGGATCATCCTCGTCGTCGGCCTCGTGTCCACCCTGCTGTGCCTGGGCGCCGGAATCCTCAAGAAGGCGCCGAACGACGTCACCCTCCTGTCCGTGGTGGCCGTGGAAGCAGCCCTGGTGGTCTACCTGGTGGGTTCGATCGTGCGGGTCATCGCCGGCGAACACATCGCCGGGGAAGCCTGGGAGTTCTGGGGCTACATGGCCACGGCCATGCTGCTGCCACCGGCAGCAATCTACTGGTCCATCCTGGAACGAACCCGGTGGAGCAACTTTGTCCTGGCCGCCGTCGGCGTCACGGCGCTGGTCATGGCTGCCCGAATGAACCAGATCTGGTACTGAAGTGGAAGAAGCAGCAAGAATGAAGAACCAGCAGGCCCAGGCGGCCACCGGCAAGACCCCTGTCCGCAACACCCGCAACACCGGGCCCGGCCGCCTGCTGATCGCGGTGTACGGCGTTTTCGCCATTTCGGCTACTGCCCGCGCCGGCTACCAGATCCTCACCAAGTTCTCCGAGGCCCCGCTGGCGTACCTGCTCTCCGCCTTCGCCGCCGTGGTGTATATCGTGGCGACGATTTCGCTGGCGAAGGCGGGAACCACCTGGTTCAAAGTTTCCGTGGCGGCAGTGCTGGTGGAACTGGTGGGTGTGCTGGTGGTGGGAACACTCAGCATCCTTGACTCCGTCCAGTTCCCGCACGAGACCGTATGGTCCCTCTTTGGCCGCGGCTACGGTTTCATCCCCCTGCTGCTGCCCATCCTGGGCCTGGTGTGGCTGTACCGGCGCCGTCCGTCCAAGGTGGCGGCGGCCCCGGGCAACGCCGCGGAGTAGGCGCAAAAGCTGCGCCGTGAATCCGGGTAACCTTGAAGAGTTCCGCGGCCGGCATGGTTGACGGAACGTCGATGCTTTCAGGCAGCTTAAGGCGAGGGTGATGGTTTACATCTGGAACGATCCGTCCGATGTCCCGGCGGACTTCGGCCCATCTGTTGTCACTTTCGGCAACTTCGACGGCGTTCACCGCGGCCACCAGCAGGTGCTGTCCCAACTGATCCGTTCGGCCCGCCTCGCACAGGCGAAGGCCGTGGCCATCACTTTCGACCCCCACCCGGCAGTCATCCACCGGCCCGAATCGGCCCCGGAGCTGATCATGGGCCTGGATGACAAGCTGGAGGCGCTGGGGGAGCTTGGCCTGGATGCCATCCTGGTAGTCAAATACTCCCTGGAT
This sequence comes from Pseudarthrobacter enclensis, assembly GCF_030811655.1. Lineage (GTDB taxonomy): Bacteria > Actinomycetota > Actinomycetes > Actinomycetales > Micrococcaceae > Arthrobacter > Arthrobacter enclensis_A. Next base: position 296,700 of record NZ_JAUSRE010000001.1, read on the forward strand.
CTTGCCAGCCTCACGGCCGAGGAATTCGTGGAGCAGTACCTGGTGCACTGCCTGCATGCCAGCCACGTGGTCATCGGCCACGACGCCCGCTTTGGACGGGGCAACTCCGGCGACCTGGAGACCATGAAGGCGCTGGGCGAAAAGTTCGGTTTCGACGTCCAGGTCATCAGCGAGTTCGGGTCCGAGGGCTACCCCCTGCATGACGACGGCGGCACGGACCGCCGCTGTTCTTCCACCTGGGTGCGCGAGGCCCTGCAGGAAGGCGACGTCGCCACAGCCGCCTCCGTCCTGGGCCGCCCCCACCGCATGCGCGGCGAAGTGGTGCACGGCGCCGCCCGCGGCAGGGCGCTGGGATTCCCCACGGCAAACCTTTCCCCGGACGCCACGGGCCTGGTCCCGGCCGACGGCATCTACGCCGGCTGGCTGGTGGACCAGGCCGGCAAGCGTTGGCCGGCCGCCATTTCCGTAGGCTCCAACCCCACGTTCGACGGCGTCAGCCGCCAAGTCGAAGCACACGTGATCGACAGGCCAAAGGAAGCCGTGGAGGACTTCGATCTCTACGGCCAGACAGTCATCGTGGAATTCGTGCAGCGGCTCCGGGGCATGGTGGCTTACCGTGGCCCTGAGGCCCTCGTGGAACAAATGCGGCTGGATGTCGACCAGGCGCATCAGCTCCTGGCTGGCCGCTGACTGCAGCCTTCACCAGGCTGACAACAACGAAAGGCTGGACGTGTCCGTCGAGAAGAACACCCGCAAGCTGGACAAGGGGATAGTCCGCGACTTCAGCTCGCGGATGAGCTATGCCTCCTACCTGCAGCTTCCCACGCTGCTCAGCGCGCAACAGCCGGTCAGCCAGCCCGAACATCATGACGAACTGCTGTTCATCATCCAGCACCAGACCACGGAGCTGTGGCTGAAGCTGGTCCTGCATGAACTGCGCAGCGCCGCCGTGTGGCTTCGCGAAGACGACCTCGGCTCGGCGCTCAAGGGCATCGCCCGGGTCAAGCACATCCAGAAGACCCTCACCGAGCAGTGGTCCGTCCTGGCCACCCTGACGCCCACGGAGTATTCGCAGTTCCGAGGCTTCCTGGGCAACTCCTCAGGGTTCCAGTCCGCCCAGTACCGGGCGGTGGAATTCGTCCTGGGGAACAAGAACCGGAAGATGCTCCCGGTCTTCGAGTCCGATCCCCAGGCCCACGCCATGCTGGAGGAACTGCTTGCCGCCCCCAGCATCTATGACGAGTTCCTGGCTTACCTCTCCCGGCAGGGCTTCAATGTCCCCGTCTCAGTCCTTGACCGCGACGTGACCCGCGCCCACGAGTTCGCTCCGGAACTGGTGCCACTCTTCAAGCACATCTACGAGAATGCGGCGGACAACTGGGCGGCGTACGAGGCCTGCGAGGAACTGGTTGACCTGGAGGACAACTTCCAGCTGTGGCGGTTCCGGCACCTGCGCACGGTGCAGCGGACCATCGGCATGAAGACGGGCACGGGCGGGTCCAGCGGTGTGACCTTCCTGCAGAAGGCCCTTGAACTGACGTTCTTCCCGGAACTATTCGCTGTCAGGACGGAGATCGGACAATGAGCATCCATCAGGAAAACCCCACCGGTGTGTCCTCGGAGGAGCTCAGGCAGCATGCCGCTGAGCTGGACCGGAACGATCCCCTGGCCCACTTCCGGGATCACTTCATCGGCACCGACACGCCGCTGTCCTACCTTGACGGCAACTCGCTGGGCAGGCCGTTGAAGCGGACCGCCGACGACGTCGCTGCCTTCGTCCGTGACGAGTGGGGTGGACGCCTCATCCGCGGCTGGGACGAGAAATGGCTCGCCATGCCGCAGGCCATCGGTGACCAGATGGGCCGTGCCGTCCTGGGCGCGGCACCGGGACAGACCATCATCGCGGACTCCACCACCGTGGTGCTGTACAAGCTGATCCGGGCAGCACTTGCGGCAGTGCAGGACCCGGACCGCAACGAACTCGTGCTCGACACCGAGAACTTCCCCACGGACCGCTACCTTGTGGAAGGCATCGCGCTTGAGGAAGGCCTGACCCTCCGCTGGATCGAGCCGGACCCCGCCGCCGGGGTGACCCTTGACCAGGTGAGGCAGGTTACCGGGCCCCGCACCGCCGTCGTCCTCCTCAGCCAGATCGCCTACCGCTCAGGGCACCTTGCCGACCTGCCCGGAATCACCGCGGCAGTGCACGACGCCGGCGCCCTGGTGGTGTGGGACCTTTGCCATTCCGCGGGGTCGGTGGAGATCGACCTGGACGGCGCGGACGTGGACTTCGCTGCCGGGTGCACCTACAAGTACCTCAACGGAGGTCCCGGGTCGCCGGCCTTCGCCTATGTCAATGCCCGGCACCTCGCGTCCCTGAACCAGCCCATCTGGGGCTGGATGGGCCGGAAGGACGCCTTCGAAATGGCTGCAGGCTATGAACCGGCTGCGGGCATCCGCGGTTTCCTCAGCGGCACCCCCGCCATCTTCGGAATGATCGCCATGCAGGGCACACTGGACCTCATTGAGGAAGCATCGATGGGCGCCATTCGGGAAAAGTCCGTGGCATTGACGGCCTTCGCCGTGGAGCTCTTCGATGCCTGGCTGGCGCCGTTGGGCGCGGAACTGGCCTCGCCACGGGAGCCGGGGGAACGGGGCGGCCACATCACGGTGGACCACCCGGACTTCACCAAGGCCACCGTGGAAGCGCTCTGGGACGGGGACGTCATTCCGGATTTCCGCTCGCCGCACGGCATCCGCGTCGGATTGTCACCGCTGAGCACCAGCTTCGCCGAAGTGCTGCAGGGCATGGCGGCCATCCGGGACCGGCTGCAGGGCTGACCCCTCAGGGTTCCTGCCGCCCGTGTTTCGACAAGGTTAGGCCCGGGCCGGTAAACTGGACGACGGATCCGGCTGCAGTCCGTGGCGGCTGGTTCCTGTTGCAGGCGCCCACCTTCGATGATCGGAGTGGGACGGACGCGGCAGACCCGGCAGTGAGTTACTGACCTGGGCCCTCACGGCACATTCCCAAGGAGTAATTGTGGCACTTGACGCCGCTGTAAAGCAGTCCATCATCAAGGAATACGCAACCGCCGAAGGCGACACCGGTTCACCGGAGGTCCAGGTTGCCGTCCTGACCCAGCGGATCAAGGATCTGACTGAGCACATGAAGGAGCACAAGCACGACTACCACACCCAGCGCGGTCTGCTGGCCATGGTTGGTCGTCGCAAGCGTATGCTGAGCTACCTCAAGAAGACTGACATCGCCCGCTACCGTTCGCTCATCGAGCGCCTCGGCCTGCGCCGCTAGTCTGGCTTTGGGGCGGCCCTTTCCACGCGGAACGGGCCGCCTTCTTCAAATGAAAAACTAAACAGGAGGATCAACCGCATCACGCATTCGCGGTCCTCGGTAGTGATCTCCGGGAACGGCTTCGTTGACTGAAGCCGGCGGCCCGTGGGTCTCGATCGATGACCGGGTGCAGGGCCAGTAGACAGATGCTGGCTGGGTTGATGCGGCTGGACTTCCGTAAGAAAGAAACGGAGGTGACTCTCTTGGAGGGTCCCGAAATCCAGTTCTCGGAAGCAGTCATTGACAATGGCCGTTTCGGCAAGCGCGTAATCCGCTTCGAAACCGGCCGCCTTGCCAAGCAGGCAGCCGGCGCAGCCATGGTGTACATCGACGATGACACCGCGCTGCTGTCCGCCACCACCGCCGGCAAGCACCCGCGTGAAGGCTTCGACTTCTTCCCGCTGACCGTCGACGTCGAAGAGCGCATGTACGCTGCCGGCCGCATCCCGGGTTCGTTCTTCCGCCGCGAAGGCCGCCCGTCCACCGAAGCCATCCTGGCCTGCCGCCTGATGGACCGCCCGCTGCGCCCCGCCTTCATCAAGGGCCTGCGCAACGAGGTCCAGATCGTGGTGACCGTCCTGGCCATCAACCCGGACGAGCTCTACGACGTTGTGGCCATCAACGCCTCCTCGATGTCCACCCAGCTGTCCGGCCTGCCGTTCTCCGGCCCCATCGGCGGCGTCCGCGTTGCCCTGGTAAACGACGAGAACGGTTCCCAGTGGGTCGCGTTCCCCAAGCACTCCCAGCTGGAGAACTCGGTCTTCAACATGGTTGTCGCCGGCCGCGTTGCCGGTGACGACGTCGCCATCATGATGGTTGAGGCCGAAGCCACGGACAACTCCTGGAACCTCATCAAGGAACAGGGCGCAACCGCTCCCACCGAAGAGGTTGTGGCCGAGGGCCTTGAGGCTGCCAAGCCGTTCATCAAGGCACTGTGCGACGCCCAGGCCGACCTCGCCGCCCGCGCTGCCAAGCCCACGGTCGAGTTCCCGGTCTTCCTGGACTACGAGGACGACGTTTACGCCGCCGTCGAGTCCGCTGCAGCCGACAAGCTCGCCGCTGTCTTCCAGATCGCCGACAAGCAGGAGCGCGACAACGCTTCCGACGCTCTCAAGGACGAGGTCCTGGCCAACCTGGCCGGCCAGTTCGAAGGCCGCGAGAAGGAACTGTCCGCAGCCTTCCGCTCGGTCACCAAGCACGTTGTGCGCCAGCGCATCCTCAAGGACCAGATCCGCATCGACGGCCGTGGCCTGACGGACATCCGCCAGCTTACCGCCGAGGTTGAGGTCCTGCCCCGCGTCCACGGCTCGGCCATCTTCGAACGCGGCGAGACCCAGATCATGGGTGTCACCACGCTGAACATGCTGAAGATGGAACAGCAGATCGACTCGCTGTCTCCGGTCACGCGCAAGCGCTACATGCACAACTACAACTTCCCGCCGTACTCCACCGGTGAGACCGGCCGCGTGGGCTCGCCCAAGCGCCGCGAAATCGGCCACGGCGCCCTGGCAGAGCGCGCACTCGTGCCCGTCCTGCCGTCCCGCGAAGAGTTCCCGTACGCCATCCGCCAGGTGTCCGAGGCCCTCGGATCCAACGGTTCGACGTCGATGGGTTCCGTCTGCGCCTCCACCCTGTCCCTGCTGAACGCCGGTGTGCCCCTGAAGGCCGCCGTCGCCGGCATCGCCATGGGCCTGGTCTCCGACCAGGTTGACGGCCAGACCCGCTACGCAGCCCTGACCGACATCCTCGGCGCCGAAGACGCCTTCGGTGACATGGACTTCAAGGTTGCCGGTACCTCCGAGTTCGTCACGGCCATCCAGCTGGACACCAAGCTCGACGGCATCCCCGCATCCGTTCTGGCGGCGGCCCTGAAGCAGGCCCGCGAAGCACGCCTGCACATCCTCGAGGTCATCAACTCGGCCATCGACACCCCGGACGAGCTCTCCGAGTTCGCTCCGCGCGTCATCGCCGTGAAGATCCCCGTGGACAAGATCGGCGAGGTCATCGGCCCCAAGGGCAAGATGATCAACCAGATCCAGGAAGACACCGGCGCCGACATCTCCATCGAGGACGACGGCACGGTCTACATTGGCGCCACCAACGGCCCGTCTGCCGACGCAGCACGCTCCGCCATCAACGCCATCGCGAACCCGCAGGTCCCGGAAATCGGCGAGCGTTACCTGGGTACGGTCGTCAAGACCACCACCTTCGGTGCTTTCGTGTCGCTGACCCCGGGCAAGGACGGCCTCCTGCACATCTCCGAGCTCCGCAAGCTGGCCAACGGCAAGCGCGTGGACAACGTGGAGGACGTGGTCTCCGTCGGACAGAAGATCCAGGTGGAAATCACCAAGATCGATGACCGCGGAAAGCTCTCGCTCGCCCCGGTGGTTGCCGAGGAAGAGGCTCCGGCCGACTCCGAGCGCGTCCACGCCACGGAGCCCGCTGAAGGCGCTGACGTCTAACAGTCCGGGCTTCCGGGCATCAGCATGAATCGGCGGGACCGGTGGATGATCCACCGGTCCCGCCGCTGTTACGATGGCAGCCAGATCCGGCTGCCCGTCCTGAAAGGCATCAATGACTGTTGTACCCCTGCCGCTTGAGCAGAACCACGCCGGCGACACCCTGGTCCACGGCTCCGACGGCGGGTCCGAGGTCCGGCGTTCCGTGCTGCCGGGGGGAGTGCGGGTACTGACGGAAGCGATGCCGGGGCAGCGGTCCGCCACCATCGGGTTTTGGGTTGGCGTGGGTTCCCGGGACGAGGCGCCCGGCCAGCACGGGTCCACCCACTTCCTGGAGCACCTGCTGTTCAAGGGCACCAAGCGCCGTACTGCCTTGGAGATTGCTTCGGCGTTCGACGAGGTGGGCGGCGAGTCGAACGCGGCAACAGCCAAGGAAAGCACCTGCTACTTTGCCCGGGTCCTCGATTCGGACCTTCCCATGGCAATTGACGTGATTGCGGACATGATCACCGGTGCTGTGCTGGACCCCGATGAGATGGAGCAGGAACGGGACGTCATCCTCGAGGAAATCGCGATGGACAGCGATGACCCCACCGACGTTGCCCACGAACACTTTGTCGCCGCGGTCCTGGGCAGCCATCCTCTCGGCCGCCCCATCGGCGGTACACCCACGGCCATCAAGGCCGTTGCCCGCGACTCCGTCTGGGAGCACTACCGCAGGTACTACAAGCCGCAGGAACTCGTCATCACCGCCGCGGGCGGCCTCGACCACGACGTCGTCTGCGGACTCGTGGTGGAGGCCCTTGAGTCCTCGGGGTGGTCGCTGGAGCCTGACGCGGCCCCCGTGCAGCGGCGGTCAACGGAGCGGGCCCTGATCACCGGCACCGCCGGCCTGCACGTGGTCAAGCGAGCCGTGGAGCAGGCGAACATCATCATGGGATGCCCCACGATCGTCGCCACCGACGAACGCCGCTACGTCATGAGCGTCCTGAACGCAGTCCTGGGCGGAGGCATGTCCTCCCGGCTGTTCCAGGAAGTCCGCGAGAAGCGGGGCTTGGTGTACTCCACCTACTCCTTCGCTTCGTCATACGCCGACGCCGGCTACTTCGGCATGTACGCCGGCTGCACGCCATCCAAGGTACGCCAGGTGGTGGACCTGCTGGGCGTGGAGTTGGACAAGCTCGCCGAGCACGGCATTTCGGACGATGAACTCCGCAAGGCAGTGGGCCAGCTGGGCGGCGGAATCGTCCTGGCGCTGGAGGACACCGGCTCCCGCATGTCCCGGCTGGGCCGGGCCGAGCTGGTCTCCGGCGAATACCAGGACATCGACGAAACCCTTCGCCTGATCAAAGCCGTCACGGCAGAGCAGGTGCAGGAACTGGCCGCAGAACTCGCTGCCGCACCGCGGACCATCACAGTAGTGGGCCCTTTTGAAGAGTCGGAGACGTTCGGGCTGTAAGACGCTGGCGCGGCGGCCGCCAAGAGTCCATCCTGAGGTAGCAGCGATTCTTGGGAGGGGCGGCGTGACAGCGAACCAGCCGGCGCAGGTGCAGGTGCATCCTGCCCTGTCAGCCCTCCTTGGCCATTGGCGGGGAAGCACCCGCGTGGCTGCGGGGCCTTGGGGGCCCGCCAGCGACGTGGAAGCTGAAGTTTCGTATACCCGGGTGGCCGGTGGCCTTGGGACGGTACAGAGCTACCGGCACGTTGAGCCGGACGGGGGCCACTTCGAAGGGCACGGCATCTTCACCCTCGACCCCGTCCATCCGGATGTGCTTTGGTACTACGTGGACAGCCCTGGTGGCGGCCCGGGTACAGCCGCGCGCTGCACCTGGCACGACGGCGTCCTGCGCATTGAACGCCACGGCGACGGCGGCTGGACGCGCCATTCAATCTGGGTGGAAGACGATGTCCTGACCCATGTCACCGACCTCCGGTCCCCCGACACGCACGACGGCGGCGACTCACCCGAGGCTGGGATCGACGGCAAGGCTTCGCCCTACCGGCCGTTCATGCGCTCGGTATTTCAACGGGCGTGACAGCAATTGATCGCGGTAGTGGCTACAGGACAGCGTTAAGAAGGCAGCGAGGTGTCTCCACTGTCACGTCAGCGAGAGCAGTAGCTCCCAGTCTGTTTGTGGGTCTGGCGGCAACATAAAGGGTTTCGCGTAGAAGTCGTCCCAGAGGGCATCGGTAGCGCAGAGGTCGTCCGGATCCAGCAGGTTGTCCCCGTCGGGTTCCTCCATTTCCAGCTCCGGCCACGCTGGGACCTCGGCAAGCACTTCCTTGTTAGGCAAATCCTCCAGCGGCCTGGTTGCATCTGATTCAGCTGTGGCAGTGGGCGGGGCTGCCGTGTGCGGTGCGGTTTCCAGCGCAGCGGTGAAATTACTCCACGGCAAAATTCCCGGTGGCCAGTGCGTTGGTTCTCGGTCTGGGTGTTCGGGTTTGTAGTGGCGGCCGCTGGGTGAGGTCCAACCGGGTGGCTCATGTTGGGTTGCGGCATCAGGTACCCATGCCCGGGCGTGCTTCAGGTGGTGGTGTTTCGGGCAAAGTTGTCCGAGATTGCTGATCCCGGTGCTTCCACCGTGTTCCCAAGCTGTGCCATGGTCGATTTCGTTGTCGGGGGTGCGGTTGGTGCAGCCGGGGAAGGTGCACTTGCCGTCGCGCATCCTGATCCATTGTTTGATGGTTTCGGTGAGCCGGTAGTTTGTCCTGCCGATTTCCAGTGGTGCCCCGTCGCGGGGGTCGACCAGGACCCGGTAGAACGAATGCGCCCCGTCAGCGACGAGTTTGCGGGCCGTGGACGCGGGGATTGGGCCGAGGCCGTCGAGCGTGGCGGGTTCGTCGGTGCTGCCGAGGAGGGAGAACACCGGCACGGTGACCAGGACGTCGGCCTTGGGGGTGGGTGTCTTGATGGGCCCGGCAGGGTTTCCGGCACCGAGCAGCAGGGAGGCGGCGATGTCGGGGCGGAGTTGGGTGAGGGTGCGGGCCTCGTCCGGGCTTTGGAGGCCGCGGGCGGTGGCGGTGGTGCGGTTCCTGATGGCGCACGCGGTGTCGCCGGGGAGGTAGAGGGAGAGCCAGGCCATGCCGTCCCGGTCGGGGCTGTATTCCATCCGCCGGTCCGTCACACCTTTGGCGTGGCGTTTCTCAATGGAGTCGGGGTGGTGGCGTTCCCGCCACCCACGGACTTTCGCCCGGAACCGGAACGGGACAAGCTCACCGGGGGCTGCGCCGCGTGCGGGGTTGGGGGCGTCGGGGTCGAAGAAATGCGCCACCAACTCCATGGCGCCTTCGGGGGTGAGTTCTTCGGTTTCGTCGGCAATGATGCGGGCGTGCTGCCAGGACACGGCACCGGCGGACAGGGCCTCGAGCACCGGTGGCAGGGAACAGGGCCGCCGTGACTGGTCCACCAACGCGCCCGCGGCCGCGGAGCTGATGGTCAGGACCCCGGCGATCTCCTCCACGACAGACATCTCCGCATAGGTGCGGTCCTGCAGGGAGGCATCCGGCCCGGTCATGGCCTGCTGCAACCGGACGCACTCCGTCACGTCCCGCGCCTTCACCGCCGCAAGCTGCGCCTCCAACCGGGCAACAACCTCCAACCGCTCCAGGCACAGCTCATATCGGCGCTGCAGCACGTCGATATCTCCAGCCGAAGCAGTCAGCGCAGGATGTTCGAGGTTCCGGTCCTCAAGAACCAGCGCATCAAGGGCAGCGACAGAGGCACGAACGCCCTCCAGCACCGCCCCAAAACCACCGTTGATTCCCATACCCACATCATCCAACCAGGGTCTGACAATCGAGCCCGCCCGCAGAGCCCGGACAGTCAAAACCCGCATGGCTCCGGCTGCCCTGTGCTGGCTAGCCCCCCGCGAACGGCGGCAGTACGTCCACCACGTCGTCGGGACCCAGCACCGTCGCCTGGTCCCGCACGGCCACCTCATTGAGCAGGAAGCTGCTGCGGGAGAGGAGGCGGGGGAGTGGCGGGGTCCCGGCGGGGGGCTCGGGCCGTTCCACCGCTGCTACGGCTGCCAGCAGGTCAGCCACCGTGGCTCCGGCAGGCAGGTCGAACTTCTCGTCCTCAAAGCCTGCGGCAGCGCGTGCGGCAGCAAAGTAACGTACCAACATCTCTGTCAGCCCCCGATGGCACTCATGCTGCGGTCCGGCTGGACGAAGTCCGGAGCGTCCAGGCCCACATGGTCCATGCCGTGGGCTTTAGGTTTGATCCACATGGCGTCCTGCCACCGCTGGGCCAGCTCATCATCGCTGGCACCGGAGCGAAGCAGGCCCAGCAAATCGAACTCCTCCCGCGAGAACAGGCAGCTCATGATCTTGCCCTCGGCGGTGATCCTGGTGCGCCGGCAGTCGGAGCAGAACGGCTCAGTCACGGAGGCAATGATGCCCACTGTTCCCAAAACCGGTCCGTCGGCGTCCAGCGAACCTTCCGCCCGCCGTCGTACCTCAAAACGTTCCGCCGGGGCACCGTCACGTTCGCGGGGATCGGGGCTAAGGACGAAGTCGCGGGACAGCAATCCGCGGATTTCAGCCGCGGTGATCATGTTGCGGCGCGTCCAGCCGTGGTCGGCATCGAGCGGCATCTGCTCGATGAACCGCAGTTCGTACCCTCGCTCCAGGGCCCAGGCCAGCAGCTGCGGCGACTCGGCATCATTGATGCCCCTCATCAGAACGGCGTTCAATTTGACCGGGCCAAGGCCCGCAGCCCAGGCGGCGTCAACGCCGGCCAGGACCTGGTCCAGGAAAGGTCGGCGGGTCAGCTTGGTGAACGTTTCCTCATGCAGCGAATCCAGGGAGACGTTGATGCGCGTCAGGCCGGCGTCCTTGAGCGCCGCCGCCTTCTTCGCCAGCCCAACAGCGTTGGTAGTCATGGAAATCGGGAGGTCCGGGTGGTTGGCCCGCAGGGCAGCGATGATCTCCACCAGGTCATGCCTGACCAGCGGCTCCCCGCCCGTCAGCCGCAGTTCGCGGACACCCAGCTGGTCCACGCCGACGCGCACTATCCGAATGATTTCCGCAGCCGACATCACCGCCTGCTTTGCCAGCCATTCCAGGCCTTCAGCCGGCATGCAGTACGTGCAGCGGAGGTTGCACTTATCGGTCAGGGACAACCGCATGTCTGTGGCCCGGCGTCCATAGCGGTCCACCAGTCCAGCAGGCGCATCCGCAGGCCGGCGCGCGGGAACGGCGGGCAGCGCCGATGCTGCTTCCTCCCGCGGCTGGGGCATGCCTAGCTGGACACTCATAAATTCAGGCTACGCCACGTTGAGCCGCCCATCACAGCCGTGACTTCCGCAGATCCGGCCGAGTCCCGGCCAAGGGCCCCGATCCGCCCCGGGGACCGCCGGCGAACCTATGCTGAAGGTGTGAACATTTCCCGGCAAAAGCAGGGGTCGGACGACGACGGCGCACGGCTTGGGGAGCGGGCGGACAGTCCCGTTCGGCAACAGGCAGTCCGGCGCGGCGTGGGCGGTTGGGCCGCCGCCGCCGGGATAGTCGCAGCCGGCGGGGGCGTCGCAGCGGGAGAGCTGGTGGCCGGGTTCGCCAGCCCGTCCCTTTCACCCCTGACCGCTGTTGGCGGGGCCGTCATCGATGCAGTCCCGCCGGGCGTTAAAGACTGGGCGGTCTCGCTCTTCGGGACGGCAGACAAGGCAGCCCTCCTGGCGGGCATGGCGTTGGTCATCGCCGCACTGGCCGCACTTGCCGGAGTCCTTGAGTTCCGAAGACGGTTCGCCGGTTCCTCGGTGGTGGCCATCTTCGGCCTGGCGGGCGCGGCCGCGGTCCTGACGCGTTCCCAAATGACCCTGCCGGCCCTGATCTCCCCGCTCGTGGCTGCGGTGGTCGCAGTCGCACTCCTGCGGTTCCTGGTGGGCAGGCTGCACGGGTGGGAAGACGCAGAGGACGGGGAAAGCGTCGCGGCCGCGGGTTCCCGCCGGATCTTCCTCCAGGCCTTTGCCATTACCGCAGCGGCTTCCGCTGCAGGCGGCGTGGTGGCAGGAATCTGGCGCGGCGCCGCTGCTGCCGTCAGCGAAGCCAGGGCGCGCATAGGCCTCCCGGTACCGGCATCACCGGCGCCGTCCATCCCGGCCGGTGCCGAGTCAGGCGTGGCAGGCGTAACCCCGATCGTCACGCCAAACCGCGACTTTTACCGGATCGACACGGCACTCTCCGTTCCGGCGGTGAACCCGGACACCTGGGTCCTCAAAGTGACAGGGATGGTGGCCCGGGAAGTCCAGCTTTCCTTCTCCGACCTGCTGGCGAAACCCCTGACGGAACGCCACATCACCATCGCCTGCGTTTCCAACGGCGTTGGCGGGGACCTGATCGGCAACGCCCGCTGGCTCGGGTGGCCGGTCCGCGACCTCCTCGCCCAGGCCGTTCCGCAGCCGGGCGCGGACATGGTCCTCTCCCGCAGCACCGACGGTTGGACCGCCGGGACGCCCCTGGAAGTCCTCACCGACAACCGGGATGCCCTGCTCGCCGTCGCCATGAATGGTGAACCCCTGCCGCTTGAGCACGGTTTCCCGGTCCGGCTGGTTGTGCCCGGACTTTACGGCTACGTCTCTGCCACCAAATGGCTGACAGAACTCAAGGTCACCCGGTTCGCGGACGACGCCGGGTACTGGACTCCGCGCGGGTGGTCCGAGCGCGGCCCCATCAAGATCTCATCCCGCATCGACGTTCCCCGCAGCGGGCGTCCCGCCAACCCGGGAAGCGTGGTGTTCGCAGGTGTCGCCTGGGCCCAGCACACCGGCATCAGGGCTGTTGAGCTGCGGATCAACAGGGGACCCTGGAAGGAGGCGGAGCTCGCTTCCGGCATCTCGGTGGACACCTGGTACCAGTGGAAGCTGGCGGTTGACCTCACCCCGGGCCAGTACGAGGTACAGGTCCGCGCCACGGGCCTGGACGGCCGGCCCCAGGACGAAACGTCACGGCCCCCCGCACCTGACGGGGCCACGGGATTCCACACGGTTAGAGTTGACGTGAAATCCTGACGGCCGCGACCAAAGGCGTATTCATGACCAGCCACCCCCACAGCAGTGCTGCACGTGCGCGGTCTGTCGCAGACCACGCCGCGGCCGTCGCACAGCTTCTCCGCCCGTTGCGTTCGGCGGACCGCACCGAAAGCCTGCCGCTGACCCAGGCACTGGGCCGGGGCCTGGCTGGCGACGTCGCCGCGCCCATCAGCCTCCCTCCGTTCGCCAACTCCCAAATGGACGGGTACGCGGTACGTTCCGGAGACATCCCCGACGCCGGTGCCGAACTGCGGATCGTGCCACCTGTACCGGCCGGGTCCAGCCCGCAGCCGCTTGAGCCGGGGACCGCCGCGCCCATCATGACCGGTGCCATGATCCCGGCGGGGGCCGACGCCGTCGTGCCCATCGAACGGGCCGTACCGGACCGCTTCCTGGAGCCGGGCCACGCAGGCACAGTGAAACTGCCGCCCGCCGCCGCTGGCACCTTCGTGCGTTCCGCCGGCAGCGACATCGCAGCAGGGGAGCACGCCCTGGTTGCAGGCACCTGCCTTGGTCCGGCCCAGCTGGGCCTGCTCGCCGCCCTGGGCATCCCGGAGGTGCGGGTGTACAAGGCAGTGACCGTCCTGCTGGTCACCACGGGGGACGAAGTGGTGGAACCGGGCTCCCAGCTCCCGCCAGGGAAGATCTACGACTCCAACGGAACCCTTTTGGAAGCGGCCATGAAGCAGGCCGGGCTCAATGTCCGCCGTGCGGGCATTTCCACCGACAGCCCGGAAGACCTGCGGGCGCTCCTGCGGACGCAAGGCCAGGGCGCCGACCTGATCCTTACGACGGGCGGGGTCAGCAAGGGCGCCTATGAAGTGGTGCGGCAGGCCATGGCGGACCAGCCCGTTGAATTCCTGCATGTGGCCATGCAGCCGGGCGGTCCCCAGGGAGTGGGAACGTTCGACGGCGTCCCTTTCCTTGGGTTTCCCGGCAACCCGGTCAGCTGCCTGGTGTCCTTCGAAATGTTCCTCCGCCCGGCACTCTCGGCGCTGTTGGGGGCTCCCGCGGCCCGGCTGCCGCTGCGCGCCCGCCTGGCCGGGCCCCTCACGTCCCCCGCGCACAAGCACCAGGTCCGCCGCGGAACCCTGCGGCCCGGCGGGACGGTGCAGCTTGAGGGGGGCGAGGGCTCGCACCTGATGCACGCACTCGCCGGCTCCAACGTCCTGGTCCACGTCCCTGCGGGCGTAACGGAGCTCGCGGCCGGCGATGAGGTGGAAGTATGGATGCTGTGAATGCAGAACATACCCCTGCGCTGACGCACCTGCGCCAGGACGGCAGTGCCCAGATGGTGGATGTCTCCGCCAAGGCCGAGACCACCCGGGAGGCCACCGCGACGGCCACCGTCCAAACCACCACCGAGGTCATGCAGCTCCTGGGCACCGGCGGACTCCCCAAGGGCGACGCGCTGGCCGTTGCCCGTGTGGCCGGGATCATGGCCGCCAAACGGACGCCGGATTTGATCCCCCTCTGCCATCCTTTGCCGCTGTCCAAGGTCACAGTGGACTTTGAGCTGGGTCCGGCCGCCGTCACCATCAGCTCCACCGTCAAGACCCGGGGCGTCACCGGGGTGGAAATGGAGGCCCTGACCGCGGCTTCCGTGGCGGCGCTCAGCGTTTACGACATGATCAAGGCCGTGGACAAGCATGCCGTCCTCACGGACATCAAGGTGCTGGCCAAGAGCGGCGGCAAGAGCGGAGACTGGGCACTGTGACCTCACTTTTCAACGCGGCTGAGCCGCACGTGCACGGAGACGTGCAGGGGCGGAAGGCCGGCGTCGTGATCGCCTCCACCCGCGCCGCCGCCGGCATCTACGACGATGAAACCGGCCCGGTCATCACCGACTGGCTCACTGAGCACGGCTTCGAGGTGTTTCCGGCCATGGTGGTCCCGGACGGCGAGCCGGTCGGTGCCGCCATCCGCGCCCTCCTCACCCAGCATCCCGCCGTCGTGATCACCAGCGGGGGAACCGGCCTCAGCCCGGATGACCGCACGCCCGACGTCACGCTGCCGCTGCTGGACCGGGAAATCCCCGGGATCATGGAAGCAATCCGCCATGCCGGGGCTGCCAAGACCCCGCTGGCTGCCCTGAGCCGGGGTTACGCCGGCGCCCATGGGCACACCTTCATTGTGAACCTGCCCGGCTCGCCCAAGGGTGTCATGGACGGGCTCAGCGTCCTGGACCCTTTGATCGGCCATCTGTGCGACCAGCTGGAAGGCGGACATGGGCACTGAAGCATTCGAGGTTGTCAGGGCAGTCCTGAGTGCGGAACCGATTTCCGTGGACCAGGCGATCGACGCCGTGGAGAGCGACACCGCGGGAGCGGTAGTCAGCTTCAGCGGGGTGGTGCGCAACCACGACGGCGGCAAGGCAGTCGAGCGCCTCAGCTACAGTGCGCATCCCACGGCGCACCAGGTGATGGCCGACGTCGTCGCGCGCCTGGTTGCCGAGCAGGACGCCGCAAACGGTGCCGGGGCCGGCCAGCCTGTGCGGATCTGGGCAGCGCACCGGATCGGGATGCTGGAGATCGGAGACCCGGCGCTGGTGTGCGCGGTGTCTGCGGCGCACCGCGGGCAGGCGTTCGCCGTCTGCTCCGAACTGGTGGACCGCATCAAGGAACAAGTGCCCATCTGGAAGGAACAGTTCTTTTCGGACGGCACAGTGGAATGGGTCGGCGCAGGCGGCTGATTCTTCGCGGCACGCGCCGGATGTCGCCTGCGAGGTAACGCACAGCCCACGGTTCCTGCCCGCGCCCGTCCCGCCGGTAGGCTTAACGGCATGACCGAACAACACCCCGCACCCAAGCTGGTGGCCGTCCTGGGCGCCAATGGACGCATGGGCGCCGAGGCCGTCAAGGCCATCGATGCCGCGCCCGACATGAAGCTCGTCGCAGCCCTGGGGCGGGGTGATTCGCTGGAGCAGCTGACCGGATCGGGTGCCCGATACCTGGTGGACCTGACGGTTCCCGAAAGCACCGAAGCGAACGTCCGCTTCGCCGTCGAGCATGGCATCCACGCCGTAGTGGGCACCACCGGCTGGGACGCAGCGCGCCTGTCCGGGCTGGAATCGCTGCTGGCGGAGCACCCGGAGACGGGCGTCCTCATCGCACCGAATTTTGCCCTGGGCTCCGTCCTGGCCTCTGCGTTCGCCGCGAAGGCGTCCAAATACTTCGAGTCCGTGGAAATCATCGAACTCCATCACCCGGACAAGGTGGATGCCCCTTCCGGCACGGCCGTCCGCACCGCGCAGCTGATCGCCGCGGAACGCAAAGCGGCGGATGTGCCGCCCAGTCCTGACGCCACCACCACCGAGCGTGCCGGCGCCCGCGGCTGCGAAGTGGATGGCGTCCGGGTGCACAGCGTCCGGCTCCGCGGCCTGGTGGCCCACCAGGAGGTGCTCCTGGGCGGTCCGGGCGAGCAGCTGACCTTGCGGCACGATTCCTTTGACCGCGCCTCCTTCATGCCGGGCGTGCTCCTGGGCATCCGCAACGTCGCCGCGCACCCCGGCCTCACCGTTGGTTTGGACGGCTACCTGGACCTGGGGCTTTAGGCCGTGAACGGGCTCGCCGCCGGTTTCCGGAAGAACCGCACCAAAATCTGGGTGGGGGCGGTGACTCTGCTGCTGGTCTTCTACCTGGTGGTCTCTTTCCAGCGTTCCCTCCTGTTGCTGTCGGACAGCAACCTGACAGCCAAAGCCATTGGCGCCGCCTACCTCGTGCTGCCCATCATCGGGGCGTGGGCGTTGATCCGGGAGCTGATGTTCGGCGCCCGCACGGAGCAGATGGCCAAGGTCCTGGAGGCCGAAGGCGGCCTGCCCGTGGACGAGCTCCCTCGCACCCCCGGCGGCCGGATCGTCCGGGCGGCGGCAGACGCAGAGTTTGAGAAATACCGCGCCGAAGCCGAGGCCGCTCCCGACGACTGGCGTTCCTGGTTCCGGCTGAGCTGCGCCTATGACGCCGCAGGGGACCGCAAGCGTGCCCGCGCATCCATGCGTGACGCCGTGAGGCTTTTCACCGCCGCGTCCTAGCCGCCGCTGCAGGAGGTGCAGCTTGGGAACCGCGATGGGCATTTCTGCCCATCGCGGTTCTTTGCCGTCCACGGTATGTTCGGTAGGCAATACTTTCCGGTTTGGGGGCGGAAATGGGGTTGGCGGCCATGCCGCCACGATCGTCCCCCGAACCTCGCTTGCGCACCCGCACCCGCACCTCCGTGAAGGACGATCAATGAGCCACCCGAACTATCCCAACGCGCCACACAGCGGACCGTCGGCACCGCCGATTCCGCCGGCGCCGTCAACCTTCCAGGGGCAGGCACCCTATGAAGGGCAGTACCAGGCAGGCCCGCAGGGGGAGTACCAGCCCGGCCCGTACAACCAGGGCCCCTACCCAGGGGAACCGGGCAAGTCCTTCATGACCACCTGGCTCCTGTCCCTCCTCCTCGGCTCTTTTGGTGCAGACCGCTTCTACCT
The DNA here is from genome assembly GCF_030811655.1 of Pseudarthrobacter enclensis. Lineage (GTDB taxonomy): Bacteria > Actinomycetota > Actinomycetes > Actinomycetales > Micrococcaceae > Arthrobacter > Arthrobacter enclensis_A. The sequence continues at coordinate 314,007 of NZ_JAUSRE010000001.1, forward strand.
GGGCAAGACCGGTACGGCCGTTGCCAAGCTGCTGACCGGCGGAGGCGCGGGCATCTGGGCCATTGTGGACCTGATCATGACCCTGACCGGAAACACCCGGGACAAAGACGGCCGTCCGCTGGAGGGCTACCAGGAAAACAAAAAGAAAGCCTGGATCATCACCGCCGTCCTGTGGCTGGTGAGCATCATCACCGGAATCCTGCTGGCCATGGCATCCCTCGCCATGGTTGGCGCGGCCATCGATGCCCGCAAGACCCCTGTTGCGCCGGAGCCTCCTTCGGCCTCGCAGGCCGCACCTGCTCCGTCCGGTGGATCCGCCGCCGGTGCCAACTCCGTGGTGGCTACCGTCTCGGAGGGCAACACGGTGAAGATCGGCGTCCTCGACTCGATCTACACGGCGCAGATTCCGGGCATGGACTACCTGCAGCCGAAGAACGGCGGCTTCCTCGCCATCCAGGTCTCCTGGGAGACGCTGACCGGCACCAGTTTTTCCAGCCCCTCGAATTTTATGGTCTACGACGCCGACGGCAAGGAAGGCGAACTGGTTTACCTCGATAACGGGCTGGGAGCCCTGCCCACGGATGAAGTAGGCGCCGGTGATGCCCGCCAGGGCGTCATTGCGTTCGACGTAAAGAAGGGTCCGGTCAAGGTGGTTATCAACGACGACTATGGAGATCAGGCGTCCGCTTTCACCCTGACTGCGAAGTAGCCGGACCCACGCTGGCAACCGGTCACTACCGCCAGTCTGCCAGGGCCGGGGGCTGGCCCTCTTCCCCGTGCTGGTCCATGAATCACTGCAATGCTTTGAGCCCGCCCCGTCCCACCAGGCTCGCCGAGTGGCCCAGCCATTCAAGGGGCCCTCGCCGTTTCAGCACCACGAACAGCATGCCAATCATGATGGCAGCTGCGGCGTGGGCAAAGTACATGCCGTCCTCGGTCCAGCCTGCAGGCAGGGGCTTGAGGTAGAAGCCGGAGACCACCCAGACGTGAACGGCATACAGCGTGAGCGTCATGGCACCCGGACCCCGCAACGGCAGCAGCAGGTCCAGGTCCACCCACTCGGCGAGCCGTCCCAGGAGCAGGCATGCCCCAATGACAGCAGCCGCAACCGCGGACGTGTGCAGGAGGTCAAGCGTGGTGCCTGAGTGGGGTGCGGCCGACGCCAGCCACCACCACGAGTCGTCCTGGGGGAATCCGGCCAGGTTGACCTGCAGCACGCTGGCCAGCGGATACCCCGGCGAGTTGAGGACCTTCTCGAGCGCTGCCCGGCCACCCCAATCCTCCATGGCCGCCACACCGAGCGTCCTGGCGGCCACGGCCACCACCGTCCCGCCCACCAGCAGCAGTGCGGGAACCAGTGCCCTGGTGAGGACCAGGCGTCCGATGGCCAGCCCCACCAGGAGATAGGACAGCCATTGCAGCGCCGGGTAATACCCGGTCAGGAATACGTCCGCGAGCAGCCGGAATGGCGTCCCCAGGTCTTCCCAGTTCGGATTGTGGCCCAGCTTCAGGGGCGGCTCGGCCGCAAGGAGCCAGGGCCGCAGCAGGTAAGCGAGCACCGGCGACGCCAGGAGCCAGCCTGCGGCCCAGGCGAACAGGCGCTTCGCCCCCAGTCCCAGGAATGGCAGGACGCAGAGGAACAGCACGGCGTAGTGGACCAGGATGATGGCCACGTTCACTTCCAGGCCGCCCAGGGTAAGTCCGACGACGGCAATTACCAGGGCGCGCAGGGCCACCCCGCGGCGCGCGGCGGAAAGTTCAGGGCCCTCCACGGGCTTGTTCTTTCCGGTCGACAGCGCCAGTCCCACCCCGGCGAGAACTGCGAAGAGCGCAGCGGCGCGTCCTGAGAATGTCAGGCCAACCCAGGTGGGGGTGAGAGTGGCATTTGATTCGAAGGTCGGCAGCAGATGGGTGGCCATCATGCCCAGTAGCGCCAGGCCCCGGGCGGCGTCGATGCCCCGCAGGCGCCCCGGCTGTTGCCGGCTCGGGAGTTTCCGGGACCGGGTGGCCGGGGATCGGGACGTCATGACCAGATCGTCTCACATGCGCCTGCGCCGCCGTTGTCAACCAGGTCCCCCGCCGGCCACGAAGGCCGGGACCCGGCACAGGACCCTTGTATTCGAATATATGTTCGAATAGCATTGCTGGCATGAAGACGCCATCATCCGCAGTCCCCGGATCCGAGGGGGCCCACGCGCAGGGTCGTCCGCTGCCCGGGAACCTGCTGCCCGGTCCCGTTCACGTGCCGCTGGAGCAATGCGGCACCGGGGACGGCCTGCTGAAAGCGATGAGTCCTGGAGTTGTGGACTATCTGTTCCGCCAGCTCGTCTCCGGCCGTCCGGCCGAGGACGTCCAATGGGAACGGGAGGGCATCAGCCTGGCCGCCCAGCCGGAGGGGGCGGAACTCGCCCGCCGGCTGTCGGAAACGGACATCGATGCGCTGACTCCCACGGAGCTGTTCCACTATGTGCGGGCAGCCCAGCGCCTGGCGGCCTGGGCCGAGGACCTCCGGCAGGCCGCCGTCGGCCGCTACTGCCACGCCGGGACCAACCCGCCGGGCTCGCGGCAGCATCGTATTTGACGCTCGTCACGCCCGTGGCATTGTCCTAACCAGCTGGGAACAGGGTAACGTTTTTTCCATGGCTGACTCTTCCGCGCACATCCCTGCCCTCGGTACCCTCCTGACCGCCATGGTCACGCCGTTCACCAAGGACGGCGCTGTGGATTATGACCAGGCGGCGGCGCTCGCCAGCAAGCTGGTCGACGACGGCTGTGACGGCCTGGTGGTCACCGGCACCACCGGTGAAACCTCCACACTGACGGACGAGGAAAACCTGGGCATGTTCCGCGCCGTCAAGGATGCGGTGGGCGGCCGGGCGGCCATCATTGCCGGCACCGGCACCAACGACACCGCGCACTCGGTGCACCTCTCCCAGCAGGCTGCTGCCCTCGGCGTCGACGGCCTCCTCCTGGTGACCCCCTACTACAACAAGCCCAGCCAGGCCGGGGTCCGCGCCCACTTCGAGACCATCGCCTCGGCCGTGGACGTGCCCGTCATGCTGTACGACATCCCGGGCCGGTCCTCCATTCCCATCGAACCGGACACCATGATCCGCCTGGCGCAGCACCCCAACATCGTCGCCGTCAAGGACGCCAAGGCCGACCTCACCGCCGCCACGCGCGTCATGGCCGAAACCGACCTCCTGTTCTACTCGGGCGACGACGGACTGACCCTTCCCTGGATGGCGCTGGGCGCTGTCGGCCTGGTGGGTGTCACTACGCATGTGGCCACCCGACGCTTCCGCGAGCTTATCGACGCCGTCAACGCCAACGACCTTGGGACTGCCCGCAAGATCAACTTCGAGCTGCAGCCCGTGGTCCGCGCAACGATGACCCGTGTCCAGGGGGCCGTGGCGGCCAAACAGATTCTTAAATGGCAGGGAGTCCTGCCCAACTCGATTGTCCGTTTGCCCCTCGTGGAGCCGGACGAAACCGAGATCGAAACCATCCGCGGGGATTTGGCGGAGGCGGGGCTGGTCTTCTCCTGAGGCTAAGACCGGCACCCTTCCGCCTGGAAAGTAGTGCACTATGACCCAAACTGCCCTTACCGGCCTTGTCACCCCTCCGCGCCTGCCCCAGGGCACGCTCCGGATCGTTCCGCTTGGCGGACTGGGGGAGATCGGCCGGAACATGTCCGTGTTCGAAATCGACGGCAAACTGCTGATCGTGGACTGCGGCGTCCTCTTTCCCGAGGAAACCCAGCCCGGCGTTGACCTGATCCTGCCCGACTTCTCCTACATCGAGGACCGGCTGGACGATGTCGTGGCCGTAATCCTCACCCACGGGCATGAGGACCACATCGGCGCTGTGCCATACCTGTTGAAGCTGCGCAACGACATCCCCCTGGTGGGATCGCAGCTGACCCTTGCCCTGATCGAGGCAAAACTGCAGGAACACCGCATCCGCCCCTACACCCTGACCGTCGAGGAAGGCCAGGTGGAGAAGTTCGGGCCCTTCGAATGCGAGTTCGTGGCCGTCAACCACTCCATCCCGGACGCCCTGGCCGTGTTCCTCCGCACTGCGGGCGGCACGGTCCTGCACACCGGCGACTTCAAGATGGACCAGTTGCCGCTGGACGGACGCATCACCGACCTTCGCCACTTCGCCAAGCTGGGCGAAGAAGGCGTGGACCTCTTCATGTCCGATTCCACCAATGCCGACGTCCCGGGATTCACCACTGCCGAGAAGGAAATCGGCCCAACGCTGGAGCGGCTTTTCGGCCAGGCCACCAAGCGCATCATCGTGGCGTCCTTCTCCTCCCACGTCCACCGCGTGCAGCAGGTCCTCGATGCCGCTGCCAAGCACAACCGCAAGGTTGCGTTCGTGGGCCGCTCCATGGTCCGGAACATGGCCATAGCCGAAAAGCTGGGCTACCTGGACGTACCTTCCGGGCTGATCGTCGACATCAAGAACATCGACAACCTGCCGGACAACCGCGTGGTGCTGATGTCCACGGGTTCCCAGGGCGAGCCCATGGCTGCCCTGTCCCGGATGGCGAACGGCGACCACAGGGTGGTGGTGGGAGACGGCGACACCGTCATCCTGGCCTCCAGCCTCATCCCCGGCAACGAAAACGCGGTGTTCCGGATCATCAACGGACTCCTCAAGCTCGGCGCCGACGTGATCCACAAGGGCAACGCCAAGGTCCATGTTTCCGGCCACGCCGCAGCCGGTGAACTGCTCTACTGCTACAACATCCTCGAACCGCTGAATGCGATGCCCGTGCACGGCGAAACCCGGCACCTGATCGCCAACGGCAAGATCGCCATCGAGTCCGGCGTCCCGGAAGCGAGCGTCATCCTTGCGGACAACGGAACCGTCATTGACCTCCGGGACCACCAGGCAGACATCGTCGGCCAGGTGGAAGTGGGCTTCGTCTACGTGGACGGCTCCAGCGTGGGCGAAATCACCGACGCCGACCTCAAAGACCGCCGCATCCTGGGCGACGAAGGCTTCATCTCCATCATCACGGTCATCCACCGCGCCACCGGAAAGGTGGTCTCCGGCCCTGAAATCCATGCCCGCGGTGTTGCCGAGGACGACTCGGTCTTCGACGACATCATCCCCAAGATCAACGCGGCCCTGGAGGAAGCGGTCCAGAACCACGCCGACCACACCAGCCACCAACTCCAGCAGGTGGTGCGCCGCGTGGTAGGCACGTGGGTCAACCGCAAGCTGCGCCGCAAGCCCATGATCATCCCGGTGGTACTGGAAGCCTGACAGGCCTCCCCGCGGTAATCCCGGAACGTGCTCTGTCGAAGGGCCCGGTTCTCCTCGAACCGGGCCCTTCGCGCATCCCGCCGGGCTGGCCCGGGAAGCCCGATATCCCCGGAATCACCGGGTGTTTCCGGTAGCGTGGCTACTATGGCCACACGTACTACTTCCGCGCCCAAAGGTACCGGCAGGGGCAGCTCCGGCAGCAGGTCCGGGAGCTCCACCGGCCGCGGAGCCGGGACCACCGCCGCCAAGGCAGGTCGTGGCGGGTCATCAACCACCGCACGCACCCGCCAGCTTCCCGCCGTCGAACACCACCAGCCCTGGCTGCTGCGCGTGGTGGGCGGAGCCTGGCTGGGAGTGGGGCACCTGGTGGGCGGGGGAGTGCGCCGCATTGGCCATGACGTCAGTGACCTCCCCTCTGACGAACGCCGCGACGGTGCCGCCCTGTTCAACCTGGCCCTTGGTGTCTTCATCGCCACCTTTGCCTGGTGGGGCCTGAAAGGCTGGTTCCCGGATGCCGTCTACGCCGTGGTGAACGGCACTTTCGGCTGGATCTCCCTGCTGCTGCCGCTCATGCTCTTCGTCTGCGCCTTCCGGCTGTTCCGGCAGCCCTCCGACGGCCGCGGCAACAACAGGGTAGGGATCGGCTTCCTGATCATGACGTTCGCCGGCTGCGGGCTGGCACACATCCTCGGCGGCCAGCCCACCGTGGCCGACGGATTCGATGGACTCCGCAAAGCAGGCGGCATGCTCGGCTTCCTGGCGGCCACGCCGCTGGCCGCCATCCATCCCGCCGTGCCCGTGGCCCTCTATTCCCTGCTGGCCTTCGTTTCGCTGCTGATCATCACGGCCACCCCGTTCACGGCCATCCCGCGGCGGCTCCGCGGGGCCTACGAGCACCTCATGGGCATCGACCTGATGGATGACGATGAACGGCGCGGGGAAACCCATGACCGGAGCTACCTGGAGCGGACGCCGCCTGCTGCACCGAAGAAAAAGAAGCGCAGGCTCTTCGGCAAGGATGAGGAGCCCGGCGCCGGCCTGGACGGGTACGTGGGGGACGAGGCCTTCGAGCACGCCGTCATTGACGACGACGAGCAGGAACCTGCCCGGCCGGCTCCCGGCGTGCGGCGGCCCACCCAGGCGGAGATCGCCGTCGAAAAGATCAAGGCCGCCCAGGGCCTGGGCGCCGGCGCGTCCGCGCCCGCGGAGAACGCCACGGAGGCCATCCCCTTGGTCATCCCCGGTGCCGCTGCTCCCGGCAAGCCCGCGGCCGCGCCCACTGTTCCTTCCAACCCCGTGGCACCCGCCCCACCGCCCGTCCCCATCCCGCAGCGCACCGAGCAGCTCTCGCTCGCCGGCGACGTCACGTACACCCTCCCTGCCTCGGACTATCTCACTCCCGGCTCGATCCCGAAGGAGCGCACGGAGGCCAATGACGCCGTCGTCGCTGCCCTGACCGATACACTGCAGCAATTCAACGTCGACGCCACCGTGACCGGCTTCAGCCGCGGTCCCACCGTCACCCGCTACGAGATCGAACTCTCACCGGGCACCAAGGTGGAGCGGGTCACGGCCCTGTCCAAGAACATCTCCTACGCCGTGGCCTCCAGCGACGTGCGTATCCTCAGCCCCATCCCAGGCAAGTCCGCCATCGGCATCGAGATTCCCAACACGGACCGCGAAACCGTCTCGCTGGGCGACGTCCTCCGCAGCCAGAACGCCCGGCGCACGGACCACCCCATGGTGATGGGCGTGGGCAAGGACGTGGAGGGCGGCTACGTGGTGGCCAACCTGGCCAAGATGCCCCACCTGCTGGTGGCCGGTGCCACCGGCGCCGGTAAGTCGTCCTTCGTAAACTCGATGATCACCTCCATCCTGATGCGCGCCACCCCGGACGAGGTCCGAATGGTCATGGTGGACCCCAAGCGCGTGGAACTGACCGCCTATGAAGGCGTCCCGCACCTGATCACACCCATCATTACCAATCCCAAGAAGGCCGCCGAGGCGCTGCAGTGGGTGGTGCGGGAAATGGACGCCAGGTACGACGACCTCGCCAACTACGGCTTCAAGCACATCGACGACTTCAACAAGGCGGTCCGTGCCGGCAAGGTCCACCCACCCGTGGACTCCAAGCGCGTCATCCGGCCCTACCCCTACCTGCTGGTGATCGTGGACGAACTCGCTGACCTCATGATGGTGGCACCGCGCGACGTTGAAGACTCGATCGTCCGCATCACCCAGCTCGCGCGTGCCGCCGGCATCCACCTGGTGCTGGCCACCCAGCGCCCGTCCGTGGACGTCGTCACCGGCCTGATCAAGGCCAACGTACCCTCCCGCATGGCGTTCGCCACGTCCTCCGTGACCGACTCCCGCGTGGTGCTCGACCAGCCCGGTGCTGAGAAGCTCATCGGCCAGGGTGACGCCCTGTTCCTGCCGATGGGCGCCTCCAAAGCCATGCGCGTCCAGGGCGCCTGGGTCTCGGAATCGGAGATCCACAAGGTGGTGGAGCACGTCAAGGGACAGCTCCAGGCCGTCTACCGCGACGACGTGGCGCCCGAAGCTGAGAAGAAGCAGATCGACGACGACATCGGGGACGACCTCGACGTGCTGCTGCAGGCCACGGAACTCGTGGTCACCACGCAGTTTGGCTCCACGTCGATGCTCCAGCGCAAGCTCCGCGTCGGGTTCGCCAAGGCCGGCCGGCTCATGGACCTGCTCGAATCCCGCGGCGTGGTGGGTCCGTCCGAAGGCTCAAAGGCCCGCGACGTGCTGGTCAAACCGGATGACCTCGCCGCCGTCCTCGCCGCCATGAAGGGCCAGGAAGCCCCGGCAGCGCCTGACTCGCAGACCGCCGCGCTCAGCGACAACGCCAACGCCAACATCGCCCAGGGCGGCTACGCCGAAGACCTGGTGGCCGCCGACCTGAACCAGCGGAAGCAGAACGTCGAATATTACGACGGCTCCGACTCAGCGCCCGGCGGCTACGGCGACGACGGCGACGGCTCCGAAGACGCATGGTCCCTCACCGGGCGCTAGGCCGGTAGCCTAGAAACGTGACTAGCACCGATGCAACCGCCGCCGGCCAGGGCCGTGCCGGGGTCTGGAACCTTCCCAATGTCCTGACCATGATCCGCATCGCGCTGGTCCCGTTCTTCGTGTGGTTCCTCGTGGCCGACGCGCCGGGGCTGCACAGCACCTCCGGGCCCTGGCGCTGGGCCGCGGTGGCGGCTTTCGCCGTCGCCATTTATACGGACAAGCTCGACGGCGACATCGCCAGGAGCCGCAACCTCGTCACCGACTTCGGCAAGATTGCCGACCCCATCGCGGACAAGCTCCTCACCGGCTCGGCGCTGGTGATGCTGTCCCTGCTGGGGGAGCTGCCCTGGTGGGCCACCCTGGTTATCCTGGTCCGGGAATGGGGCATCACGGCCCTGCGCTTCTTCGTGATCCGGTACGGGGTCATTCCTGCCTCGCGCGGCGGCAAGCTTAAGACCGTGGTGCAGACCGCGGCAATCTTCCTCTACCTTCTGCCGTTTGGATCATTCGCCCCGTGGATGTCCTGGGTGGCATTCGCAGTCATGATGGCTGCCGTGGCCATCACGCTGTGGACAGGCGTGGAATACGTTATTGAAGCCCTGCGCCTCCGCGCGAAGGGCAGGCAGGCCCGGACCACGGAAGGGCAGGAACAGGCATGAGCAACCTCCACCAGTTGGCCGGGGATGCTGTCCGGAAGGCGCTGGAGTCCGGGCAGACTGTTGCCACTGCTGAGTCGCTCACGGCGGGAATGGTGTCCGCGGTCCTTGCGGACACACCCGGCGCCTCCGGCATGCTGCAGGGCGGAGTGGTGGCCTACCAGAACTCGGTTAAGGATTCCGTGCTCCACGTGCCCGCCGAGCTGCTGGCCCGCGTGGGCTCAGTCGACCCCGACGTCGCCCGGGCCATGGCGGCGGGTGCGCGCACAGCCCTGGGCGCCGACGTCGGGATTTCCACCACCGGCGTGGCCGGCCCTGACGCCCACGACGGCAAGCCCGTAGGACGCGTCTACATCGGAGTCGCCACAGCCGCAGGAGCGGCAGGCTTTGAATATACCTTCACTGGCACCAGGCCCGACATCCGCGCCAGTGCCTGCGCGGCAGCCCTGGAGCGGCTTCTCGAAGCCCTGTCCTCCTGACGTTCCGGCGCCGAAGTTACCGCGCGTAAAGTTGGCGGGAACAAAAGCCGGTACCGATTAGTTATTACATTGTGTCGCTTCCGGAGAGCGGGGGCGCCTAGGATGAAATGACCACGACGGTCCGCCCCGCGGCGGACCTGACCAATGAGGGAGCAAGGCGATACAGATGGTAAAGCAGCCCGTATCCGTAAACGGCGTTGTCCGCTGGAAGGATGTGGGCCTCGCCGAACAGGCTAAGAGCGAACAGAAGGAGCGCAAGATGGTAGTACTTCGTCACGAAATCGGTGATGTCCTGCGCGATGTCCGCCAGCGTCAGGGGCGTACGCTCCGTGAAGTTTCGCACAGCGCCCGCGTCTCCCTGGGATACCTCAGCGAGGTGGAGCGCGGCCAGAAGGAAGCATCGTCGGAGCTCCTGTCCTCGATCTGCTCGGCACTGGATGTTCCACTGTCCAGCATGCTCCGCGAGGTCAGCGACCGCGTGGCAGTAGCCGAAGGCGTGGCCGTTCCGGACACCGTCCCGCAGGAATTCTCCCAGCGTTACGGCCGTGACCTGGAACGCGACCTCAACACTGAACTGAACGACGAACTTTCCACGGGCCTCCTCTCCGGAGCCCGCTAAAGGCAGGCAGCCGCCGCACAGGCGGTCCCTGCAATGCACGAAGCCCCCGGTCTGGTGAGCAACTCACCAGCCCGGGGGCTTCCTGCTGTACGCTTTCCTGCTGTTCTTCTATGCCTCCTGGGCCGGCGATGCGGGCGCGGCTTCCCGCAGGAAGCCGTCACGTTCATAGGTGGAGTTCAGCTTTGCCATGTAGCGGGCCAGCTCCTGCAGGTCCTCCACCGGCCACTCGCGCAGGCGCTCCTGGAACACTTGGCGCCGGGCGTCCTGGACCTGGTGCATCTTCTCCTCGCCTTTGGGCGTCAGCCGGATGGACTGGGCCCGGCGGTCCAGCGGATCCGCTTCCTTGGACACCAGCCCCAGCCCCTCCAGGAAGGCGATCTGGCGGCTCACTGAGGGCTTGCCCACACCGATGTTCATGGCGAGCTCGGTAAGGCGGATGGGTCCCTCCCTGCGGATAACCGTCAGGAGGCCGTAGGCTGCCGGCTCCATGTCAGGGTGGACCTCGCGTGACAGCTGGTTGGAAATGGCCCGAGCCCGGCGCCAGAAGAGGCTGATCTGGTGTTCGACGTTCTGCAGTGCTGTATCGGCGGCATCGCCGTCCGCATCCTGCCGCGGCGGGACATCCGGGGGAGTACTCATGGCAACAATTCTATGGTTCCCAATCATGAGAGGATTTACCGATGCGAATCAGCGAGTACTGGCGTCTGATGGATGACGAGTTCGGCGCGGGGTACTCCCGCGTGCTGAGCAGCACCCTGGTCCTTGCCGGCGTAGGTGGGCGGACCGCGGACCAGGCACTGGCCGCCGGCGTCGAGCCGCGGAAGGTCTGGCTTGCTGTCTGCGATGTCCAGGACGTGCCGGCGGAGCGGCGGCTGGGGCGGGACATCGCACCACGGCGGGACTAGCGGCGCCCCCGGTCGGACACGCCGCAGGACCTGGACTCTTCGAATACCTGTTCGGATAACGCTATGCTTTTTTCATTGGGTTTATCCACATAGCCGTCGTGCGCCGGCCGGAATGTCAGTGGGTCCCCTTAGCGTCAGAGATGACCAACACAACGGCCGCGAAGGCCACCATCGAGAAAGCATTAGAGGTGTCAACCATGGCGGCAGCCCCGGATCGTGCAAAAGCGCTGGAAGCAGCGCTGGCCCAGATTGACAAGCAGTTCGGCAAGGGCTCGGTCATGCGCCTGGGTGACGAAGTCCGCGCCCCGATCGAAACCATCCCCACCGGTTCCATCGCGCTGGATGTCGCCCTTGGCATTGGCGGACTCCCGCGCGGACGCGTCATCGAGATCTACGGCCCTGAATCCTCCGGTAAGACCACCGTGGCCCTGCACGCGGTGGCAAACGCGCAGCGCGCCGGCGGCATCGCCGCCTTCATCGACGCCGAACACGCCCTTGACCCGGATTACGCCGCCAAGCTTGGCGTGGACACGGACGCCCTCCTGGTCTCCCAGCCGGATACAGGCGAACAGGCCCTGGAAATCATGGACATGCTGGTGGGCTCGGGCTCGCTGGACATTATCGTCATCGACTCCGTTGCTGCCCTGGTGCCCCGCGCTGAAATCGAAGGCGACATGGGCGACAGCCACGTTGGCCTCCAGGCGCGGCTCATGAGCCAGGCGCTGCGTAAGATCACGGGGCGCCTGAGCCAGACCAAGACCACTGCCATCTTCATCAACCAGCTCCGCGAAAAGATCGGCGTCTTCTTCGGTTCCCCCGAAACCACCACCGGTGGTAAGGCGCTGAAGTTCTACGCTTCGGTCCGCATCGACGTCCGCCGGATCCAGACCCTCAAAGAGGGCGCCGATTCCGTCGGCAACCGGACCAAAGCCAAGATCGTCAAGAACAAGATGGCCCCGCCCTTCAAGGTCGCCGAGTTCGACATCATCTACGGCCAGGGCATCTCCCGCGAAGGCGGCATCATCGACATGGGCGTCGAGCACGGCATCATCAAGAAGTCCGGCTCCTGGTTCACCTATGACGGGGACCAGCTCGGCCAGGGCATGGAAAACTCCCGCCGGTTCCTCCGCGACAACCCGGAGCTTGCCGCGGAACTTGAACGCCTCATCAAGGAAAAGCTCGGCGTTGGCGTAAAGCCCGCCGAAGACGACTCCAAGGATGCGCCGAAGCTGAAAGCCGTCGACGGGTTCTAGCCCTTGGCTGGATCACGCTCCCGGCAAGCCCGCTCCGCCGGCCTCCCGACAGGGCCGGCGGACGGCTTTTCCGCGCCCGAGGATCCGCAGGTGGTCGATGCGGAGCCGGACCCCTACACTGTGGCCCAGGCCATCGTGTACCGGCAGCTCACAGCGTCGCCCAAAAGCAGGCTGCAGCTGGCCAGGAAACTGGCCGAACGGAATGTTCCGGAGCACGTGGCAGAGGCGGTGCTGGACAAGTTCCAGGAGGTACGCCTCATCGACGATGCCGAATTCGCTGACATGTGGGTCCGGAGCCGGTCCCAGTCGCGGAAGCTGGCCAAGGGTGCCCTCCGTCGCGAGCTCGCCGAAAAAGGCATCGACCAGGAAACCGCGGCGTCAGCGCTGGAACAACTGACCGACGCCGACGAGGCATCCGCGGCGCGTGGCCTCGTCGAGCGCAAGCTCCGGCCCGGGACGGACCTGTCCGATCCCACGGAACGGGACAAGGCCGTCCGGCGGTTGGCCTCCATGCTGGCACGAAAGGGCTACCAGCCGTCCCAGGCGTTCCGGATCGTGAACGAGGTCCTCGATTCCCAACTGGACCCCGACCAACAGGGCGGCCAAAGCCGGTACCCTTAACGGGTGAGTTTGACCATTCCTTCCCCCCAATCCGGCGCCACCCCCTCCGTCGAAGCCGGGGCCGTTCCGCGCTCCGGAGACGAACAGCCGCGCACCTACCAGGTACGCACCTTTGGCTGCCAGATGAATGTCCACGACTCGGAGCGGATGTCCGGCATGCTCGAGGCCGCCGGCTACGTCCCCGCGGAAGGCGAACATGCCGACGTCGTGGTGTTCAACACCTGCGCTGTCCGGGAAAACGCCGACAACAAGCTGTACGGAAACCTCGGCATCCTGGCCCCTGTGAAGGCCGCCAACCCCGGCATGCAGATCGCCGTGGGTGGATGCCTGGCCCAGAAGGACCGCGAGACCATCCTGAAGAAGGCCCCCTGGGTGGACGCCGTTTTCGGTACCCACAACGTCGGGGCCCTCCCCGCGCTCCTGGACCGGGCGCGGCACAACAACGAAGCCCAGCTGGAGATCCTGGAATCGCTGGACGTCTTCCCATCCACACTCCCCACCAAGCGTGATTCGGTCTACTCCGGCTGGGTGTCCATCTCCGTGGGCTGCAACAACACCTGCACCTTCTGCATCGTGCCGGCACTTCGGGGCAAGGAAAAAGACCGCCGGCCCGGGGAGATCCTTGCGGAGATCCAGGCGCTCGTTGACGACGGCGCCATCGAAGTCACGCTGCTCGGACAGAACGTCAACTCCTATGGTGTTGAGTTCGGCGACCGCCAGGCCTTCTCCAAGCTCCTGCGTGCCTGCGGGGACATCCAGGGGCTGGAACGCGTCCGCTTCACCAGCCCGCACCCCGCCGCGTTTACCGATGATGTCATCGCCGCCATGGCCGAAACGCCCAACGTGATGCCGCAGCTGCACATGCCGCTGCAGTCCGGCTCGGACCGTATCCTCCGCGCCATGAAGCGCTCCTACCGGTCCAGCAAGTTCCTTGGAATCCTGGACAAGGTCCGGGAGCAGATCCCGCATGCGGCCATCTCCACCGACATCATCGTCGGGTTCCCGGGCGAAACCGAAGAGGACTTCCAGGCAACACTGGACGTCGTGGAAAAGTCGCGTTTTGCCACCGCCTTTACTTTCCAGTATTCGAAGCGCCCCGGTACGCCCGCCGCCGACCTGCCGGACCAGCTGCCCAAGGCCGTGGTCCAGGAACGGTTCGAACGGCTCACTGCGCAGCAGGACCGCATCGCGGCGGAGGAAAACCGGAAGCAGCTCGGCCGCCGGCTCGAGGTCATGGTCACGGCGCAGTCCGGCCGGAAGTCGGAGGAGACCCACCGGTTGTCCGGCCGCTCCCAGGACCAGCGGCTGGTGCACTTCTCGGTTCCTGACGGAGCACCCGCACCCCGGCCCGGGGACCTTGTGACCGTGACCGTCACGGAGGCCGCCGCCTTCCATCTGGTGGCCGACCCGACGCTTGAGGATTACAGCCTGCGCCGGTCGCGCGCCGGAGACGCCTGGGACAGGTCCCAGGCCGACTCCTGCGGAGCCCCTGCTTCCGGTTCGGGCGCCGGAGCCAAGGGCGTGTCCCTCGGCATGCCCTCACTGCCGCTGCGCGCCCGCTGACAGGTGGCTGCCCCGCCCGTCATCGCCGTCGTCGGTCCTACCGGCTCCGGAAAGTCCGACCTTGCCGTTAATCTTGCCCTGGAACTGGATGGTGAGGTCATCAATGCCGATGCCATGCAGTTCTACCGCGGAATGGACATCGGCACCGCCAAGATCAGTCCGGCCGAACGCAAGGGGATCCCGCACCATCTGCTGGACATCCTGGACGTGACCCAGGAGGCGAGCGTCTCGGACTTCCAGCAGCAGGCCCGCGAAGCCATCGGGGCTATCCATGCGCGCGGCAAGCGGGCCATCCTGGTGGGCGGTTCAGGGCTCTACGTGCGGGCCGCCCTGGACGTCCTCGAGTTCCCGGGCACGGATCCCCGGCTGCGCGCCCGGCTGGAGGCGGAGCACGCCGAACGTGGAACCGCCGCGCTGCTGGACAGGCTCAGGGCTGTGGACCCGGTGTCCGCGGAAAGGGTTTCCGACGCTCGCCGCATCATCAGGGCCTTGGAGGTGCAGGAACTCACCGGCCGGCCTTTCAGCTCGTTCATGCCGCGGCGGGAGTACTATCAGCCGGCCACCCAGGTGGGCCTTGCCGTGGACCGGGAGGTACTCCGGGAACGGCTGGCAGCGCGCGTGCACCGGATGGTTGACGCCGGCCTGCTGGACGAGGTCCGGCGGCTCGACGCCCGGGGCCTGCGCCAAGGCAAGACAGCTTCCCGCGCACTTGGCTACTCACAGTTCCTGCGGGTCGCGGACGGCCTGTCAACGGTTGCTGACGCCGCGGAGGAAACCATCGTCGCCACCCGGCAATTCGCCAGACGCCAACTGACATGGTTCCGCGCCGACCCCCGCATCACCTGGCTGGACTGGCAGGACCCGGACCTGCCCGGAAAGGCGGCACGGCTGTGCGCCTAGGGCGTACGCCGGTTTCGGCCCCCGGAGCATCCGCCGCTACGCTTGGGACCATGAATGCTACCCCCGCAGAAACTCCCGGATCCGCCCTGCACACGTTGAGCGGGCTCCGCTTTTCCAAGGGGCACGGCACCGGCAACGACTTTGTCCTGGTAGCCGATCCGGAAGGGACGCACGTTATCGGCGCAGAGCAGGCCGCCGCGCTCTGCGACCGGCACCGTGGCATCGGCGCGGATGGCCTGATCCGGGCCGTGCCGTCCCGCTTCCTGCCGGAGGGCCGCGAACTGCTCGCCGGCGTTCCCGACGCCGAATGGTTCATGGACTACCGCAACGCTGACGGATCGCTGTCCGAAATGTGCGGCAATGGTGTGAGGGTCTTCGTTCACTTCCTCCGCACGGAGGGCCTGATCGACCTGCCCGACGGCGGATCGCTCACCATCGGCACCCGCGGCGGGGTCAAGACCGTGGTCCGTACCGGGGACGGTTACGCGGTGGACATGGGCCCCTGGGAGTTCATCTTCCCCGGCGAAGCCAGCGCCAAGGCCATGGACTCGCTGGTCACGGCCGAAGGGCTGGAGGTTGCCCGGCCCGCGCTGTCCGTCAGCATGGGCAATCCACACACCGTGGTGGCTCTTGCCGAACTGTCCGAGCTCGCAGGCACCCGGCTTTTCACCGCGCCAAAAGTCGATCCGGTACCCGCAAACGGAACCAACGTTGAGTTCGTGGTTCCCGCCGAGCCGCTGGTCCATGACGGCGTGGGATCGGTGACCATGCGGGTGCACGAGCGCGGGGTGGGGGAGACCCAGTCCTGTGGAACAGGTGCCTGCGCTGCCGCCGTCGCCATCCGCCATTGGGCCGGCGCGGAAGCCCCCGACGCTTGGCGCGTCCATGTTCCGGGCGGGGTGGTGGGCGTGAAGTTCTTTGCCGGCCCCGGCGGTCACGAGCACGTGGAACTCAGCGGTCCCGCTGTCATTGTGGCAAGCGGGACGCTTTCATAACCTTCAGGATCCGGAAGGACTTGGACGTCGACTCCCGGGTTACGGAGTAGGAGTCGTCAAGCTCGGCGGCGAGCCAGCGCTGAAGGGAATCCGAGCCAAGGTTCTTCTGCACCACCAGCCATGCCGTGCCGCCGTCAGCCAGCCTCGGAAGCCACAGCTTCAGCAGGGCGTGCAGCTCATCCTTGCCGATCCTGATGGGCGGATTGGACCAGATGGTATCGAAGCGGAGGCCCGGATCCACGGCCTGGGGAGTGCTGGCGACCACGTTGGACAATCCCAGCGCAGCCGCATTGTCATTCGTCAATGCGATGCAGCGCTCGTTGACGTCCACGGCATAGACTTTCGACCCCGGTGCACGCAGTGCCATCGTGAGGGCGATAGGACCCCAGCCGCACCCGATATCCAGCAGGTTGCCCTGGGGAGCCGGGTCCGGGACCTCGGCCAGGAGGACGGCGGTTCCCTTGTCGATTCCGTCCGGGCTGAAGATGCCCGTGGAGGTCTGGAGCCTGCGCGTCTCACCGGCCAGGTCGACGGTTAGCGGCTTTCGGGTGAAGGGGCCGGCGGGGGACGTGCTGAAATAGTGTGCGGACTCCATAACTGGCCAGAGTAGTTCCCCTTGCAGCGTAAAGGGAAACCGCGCAGGAGGCCCTCTGCTACGCTGAAAGGCATGTTCCTGATCTTCGAGTAGCCGGCACGGGCCACGCCCGTCCCGCAGCCTGTCCTCCAGCGACAGCCCGTCCCGCAGCGACGCAGGTTTCCACGCCTTCCGCTTGCGCACCGGCCAGACCACTCCGTCTGCCCGGCCGCCGGACAATACTCGAAAGCCAGCTTCCCGCTGCATTTCCGCCATTCTCCGGCCTTTTCCAGCCCTGCCGCCGTCGTCCGGCGGCATCCCCGCCCCGGCATCGCAGCCGGCAGCAGATCAAAGAGGAGAACTGCATGACCGCAGGCCGTCAGCCCAGCGCGAATTCATTCCAACTTCCAACCAATCGGCATTATTCTGGAAGTGCCGAATCTTCAAAGGAGACCATGACCAGCCAGCCCAATACCGGTTCCGATCCAGCCGCCCAGGACATGAGTCCGCAGGAAATCCAGGCTGTTATCGACCGGATCCTCGCCAAGGACGTACCGGCCAAGAATGTCAGCACGCCCCGGGGTGAGGGCAGCGGTGATGGAAAAGCGGTGCTCGGCAGGGCCCAGGCCATTTCCCGCCTCGACGAAGAACATTCAACGTACGACGGCGACCAGCAGGACCTTGAGGAACGGCGCGCCCTGCGCCGCCGGGCCGGGCTGTCCACAGAACTGGAGGACGTCACCGAGGTCGAATACCGCCAGCTGCGCCTTGAGCGGGTGGTGCTAGCCGGGCTCTGGTCCGAGGGAACCCTTGCCGACGCCGAAAACTCGCTGCGTGAGCTGGCCGCCCTCGCCGAAACCGCGGGCTCGGAAGTCCTCGACGGGCTGGTGCAGCGCCGCGACAAGCCGGACCCCGGAACCTTCCTGGGCTCGGGCAAGGCTCAGGAGCTCAAGGACATTGTCATGTCCACCGGCGCCGATACCGTCATCGTGGATGCCGAACTGGCCCCCTCCCAGCGGCGTGCCCTTGAAGACATCGTCAAGGTCAAGGTCATCGACCGGACGGCCCTGATCCTGGATATCTTCGCGCAGCACGCAAAGAGCCGCGAAGGCAAGGCCCAGGTGGAGCTGGCGCAGCTGGAATACCTGCTTCCCCGACTCCGCGGCTGGGGCGAATCGATGTCCCGCCAGGCTGGTGGCCAGGTGGGCAGCGCAGCTGCCGGCATGGGTTCCCGCGGCCCCGGTGAAACCAAGATCGAACTGGACCGGCGACGAATCCGTACCCGCATGGCCAAACTGCGGCGCGAGATCGCCGCGATGAAGCCGGCACGGGAGACCAAGCGGGCCAACCGCCGTCGTAATGAAGTGCCTTCCGTGGCCATCGCCGGATACACCAACGCCGGCAAGTCTTCCCTGCTCAACCGGCTTACGGACGCCGGCGTCCTTGTGGAGAACGCCCTGTTCGCAACGCTGGATCCCACCGTCCGAAAGGCGGAGACTCCCGACGGCCTGGGCTACACCCTGGCGGACACCGTTGGATTCGTCCGTTCCCTGCCTACCCAGCTGGTGGAGGCCTTCCGCTCCACCCTCGAGGAGGTGGCGGACGCGGACCTGATCCTGCACGTGGTGGACGTTTCGCACCCTGATCCGGAGGGGCAGATCGCAGCGGTCCGTAAGGTCTTCAGCGAAGTTGACGCCCGCAAGGTGCCGGAGATCATCGTCCTGAACAAGGCCGACGCAGCTGATCCCTTTGTCGTTGAGCGGCTGAAGCAGCGCGAACAGCGGCACGTGGTGGTCTCAGCCCGTACGGGTGAGGGGATCCCCGAACTGCTGAAGCTCATCAGCGAATCGATTCCCCGGCCGTCCGTCCAGATGGACCTGCTCATCCCGTACGACCGCGGAGACCTGATCAGCAAGCTCCACCAGTCCGATGCCGAGATTCTGAGCGTGGACCATATCGAGGCAGGTACCAGGACTGCGGTGAAGGTCCGGGAGGGCCTGGCGTCCGAACTGGAACCATTCGCCGTCAATGACTGAGGCCGCGGCGGGCGACGCGGCAGGGACGCCCGGCGAGCAGTTCGTCATCGAACTGCTCGACCGGGCTGTTGCCGGCATGGGCGGACAGAGCCGCGCCGGACAACATGAGATGGCGCGGCAGGTGGCCCGGGCCATCGAAACAGGAGACCATCTGCTGGTCCAGGCCGGCACCGGCACCGGCAAATCGCTGGCTTACCTGGTGCCGCTCATTGCCCACGCCCTGGAAAGCAACAAACCGGCGCTGGTGTCCACGGCCACGCTGGCACTGCAGACGCAGATTGTCGGCAGGGACCTGCCGCGGCTGTTGAAGAACATCACGCCGGCGCTGGAGCGGCCCGTGAAGGTTGCCTTGGTCAAAGGGCGGTCCAATTACGTTTGCCGCCACAAGCTCGAAGGCGGTTTCCCCTCCGAGGAGCCGTCGGAAGGGCAGCTCTTCTCACTGGGTGAGGACACCAGCGTTCCGCACTTCGCCGCTGCCGTTGGGGGCCCGTCGTCGCAGCTTGGCAGGGAAGTGGTGCGGCTCCGCGAGTGGGCAGAGAAGACAACCACCGGCGACCGGGACGAGCTCCTGCCTGGTGTGACCGACCGGGCCTGGCGCCAGGTCTCCGTGACGTCCATGGAATGCCTGGGCGCCCAGAAATGCCCCTTGGCCGCAGAGTGTTTCAGTGAACTGGCGCGGCAGGACGCGGCCGAGGCGGACGTGGTGGTGACCAACCATGCCATGCTTGCCGTCAGCGCTTTCGAGGGACTCGCAGTACTGCCTGAATACGACGTCGTGGTGGTTGACGAAGCGCACGAACTGCAGGACCGGGTGACCGGCGCAGTCTCGGGGCAACTCTCGGTCGCCATGGTCCACGCTGCCGCTGCCGGCGCCCGGAAGCACACCGCCATCACCGTTGACGCCTTGAACGCGGCCGCCGCCAATCTTGAGCTGGCACTCGCCGGGGCGCCAAGCGGCTTGCTTCCCAACGGCCTGAACGATGAGCAGCTTGACTGCGTGGACCAGTTGCGCGAGGCGTGCCGGGCCGCACTGTCCGATTCCAAGGGGGACAGCAACAGCACAGCCGACGGCGGGCGGCAGCTCGCGCGGTCCCGCCTCATGCTTATTTTGGAACTGTGCGAGCGGCTTATCGCCGCCAGGGAAAACCGGGAAGTGGTCTGGTTTTCCCGCGCCAGCACCTTCGATCCCGGACAGGGATACTCGCCGCCGGACGAGAACGCGCCGGTGCTGGTCAACATCGCGCCGTTGTCCGTGGCCGGAAGGTTGCGGGAAGGGCTCTTTGCGGGGCACACCGTGGTGTTGACGTCCGCTACCCTCGCGATCGGCTCGGCCTTCGAACCTGCGGCGGGTGGACTGGGCCTCCTGGGTGAGGGGGCGCCAAGCTGGAAGGGCGTGGACGTCGGGTCGCCCTTCGACTATCCCAAACAGGGCATCCTCTACGTGGCCGGCCACCTGCCCAAACCCGGGCGCGGCGTGTCTCCGGAGGCGCTGGAGGAACTGGAAGCGCTCATCAAGGCATCGGGCGGCGGCGCATTGTGCCTCTTCTCCTCCCGCCGGGCGGCTGAAGAAGCAGCGGACGCCCTGCGGCCGAGGCTGGACGTGACGGTCCTGTGCCAAGGCGAGTCAACCATGACCGCCCTGGTCAAGCAGTTCGCCGATGAGCCCGATACCTGCCTTTTCGGGACCATGTCCCTGTGGCAGGGAGTCGACGTGCCCGGAGGCTCCTGCCGCCTTGTGGTAATCGACCGAATTCCGTTTCCGCGGCCGGATGATCCGCTGATGACGGCACGGTCGCGGGCAGTGGCGCAGGCGGGCGGGAACGGGTTCATGTCTGTTTCGGCCACACACGCCGCGATCCGGCTGGCGCAGGGCGCCGGCCGGCTGATCCGGTCAACGGGGGACAAAGGTGTGGTGGCCGTGCTGGACTCGCGGCTGGCCACCGAGCGCTATGCCGGTTTTCTCCGGGGCGCCCTGCCGCCGTTCTGGGCAACTAACGACCGCAGCAAGGCGCTGGCGGCGCTCAGCCGGCTGGGCGCCGACGCGTCGAGGTAGCTGCGGGAGCCCGGAGACGGTTCCTGCAGTGCCCGGTGGAGCGTCGCAGGAACAGCCGGCTCCCCGAACAGTCAGAGGGAGCGCAGGACCGAGACGACCTTGCCCATGATGGTGGCGTGGTCGCCCAGGATGGGTTCGTACTGGGTGTTCTGGGGGAGCAGCCACGTGTGGCCGTCGCGCTGCCGGAACGTCTTGACGGTTGCTTCGTCGTCGAGCAGTGCAGCAACGATGTCGCCGTTGGCAGCGTCAGCCTGCCGCCGGACCACCACCCAGTCACCGTCGCAAATGGCCGCGTCCACCATGGAGTCACCGGCCACCCTCAGCATGAAGAGTTCACCTTGACCAACCAGTTGGCGGGGAAGGGGCATGACGTCTTCAACGAGTTGTTCAGCCAGGATCGGTCCGCCGGCAGCAATCCGGCCCACCAGCGGGACCATCGCCGTATCGAGTGCGGTGGGTAGTTCAGCCACGGTGGCGCCGCCCGATGCAGCCTGGGGTGCGGGGGACGTGCCGGCCGCTTTGCCGCCGCCGTCCAGGGTGAGGGGCATCAGTACTTCCATGGCACGCGGCCGTTTGGGGTCGCGCCGGAGGTAACCCAGCTTCTCCAATTGCGAGAGCTGGTGGGTGACGCTCGACAGGCTTGCCAATCCCACGATATCGCCGATTTCCCGCATGGAGGGCGGATACCCATTCTCATTCACTGAGCGCTGGATGGTTTCGAGGATCTTTTTCTGCCGGGGTGTCAGCCCCTTGGCGGTCCTCTTGGATTGCGGGGCGGTCCTGCCCCCGGCGGCTGCTGCTGCCATATTCGCCGATGCCTTTCGCTTGCCGCCGGTTCTTCCGCTTTTGCTGTGCTGCAGCGCCGCCCGGAAGGACTCCCACTGTCATTGTCAGACCCTGCTGTTCAACTTCAGGGGTGGTTGTTCTCTGGTTCAAAGCTAGGCCAGCCACACTGCTTTTTCAAACATTTGTTCTAGCGAGTCTCGACAATGTTCGTTGATAAGTGCTAAAACTGAATCAAGCAAGTTCGAACACGTGTTCTAACCGATGCGCCAGTTATTCGAAGATGTGGCCGGAAAAGTTTCCGCCCGTACCCCGGATCCCCAGGCGCCGGAAGAACACCCGGGCAGCACGGCAGGTCCAGGAGGGCTCAGTTCATGTCAGCTATATCTCTTCACCAGGTTTCACTCCCGTCAGCACCCCTGCGGCTAACGCGACGGGGCAGGATCGTCCTGATTGGGGTCCCGCTTGTTGTCATTGCCGTGCTATTGCTGTCCCTGGCCGGCATCTTCCATTCGCCGGCCAAGGCCTCTGATTCGGCCTCAGACCTGGCGGTCACGCCCACGCTCACCGTGACCGTGCAGCCGGGACAGTCCCTGTGGGCGATTGCCAGTGCGGTGGCACCGGACCGGGACGCCAGGGACGTCGTGGCGGACATCGTCCAGCTCAACAACCTCAGGGCCGGGTCCGTGCTGCCTGGCCAGCAGTTGTTCGTCCCCACCCGTTGAGTATGCGCCTTTTTCGGGCGAGGCCTGCCTGGGCCGCGGTGGGGCGCCGGGGAGGGCGGAGAACCGTCACATTTTCCGGTCGTCGCCGAGGCAACTAAACTGTTCAGGTGAACGACCAGCTAGAACGTCTGAACCGGCTTCCCCTCCGCAGCAACCTTCGCGGCCTCACCCCCTACGGGGCGCCCCAACTGGACGTCCCCATCCTCCTGAACGTCAATGAGAACACCCATGGTGTTCCGGCTGACGTCCGCGCCGCCATCAGCGCCGCCGTTACGGAGGCCGCTGCAGGGCTCAACCGCTACCCGGACCGCGAGTTCACCAAGCTTCGGAAGGCTCTGGCGGAATACCTTGGACACGGCCTGGATGAATCCAACGTGTGGGCAGCCAACGGCTCCAACGAAGTGCTTCAGCAAATTCTCCAGGCTTTTGGCGGTCCCGGCCGGACCGCGCTGGGCTTCCCGCCCACGTACTCCATGTACCCCCTGCTCGCGAGCGGAACCGACACCCAGTACATCACCGGCGAGCGCGGCGAGGGCTACGACCTCAGCGCAGAGTCAGCTGCCCGCCAGGTCAGGGAACTGCAGCCGAACATCGTCTTCCTTTGCTCGCCCAACAACCCCACCGGCACCGGACTGGGGCTGGACGTTGTGGAAGCCGTCTACGAGGCCGGCACGGACAGCCAGGCCATCGTGATCGTGGATGAGGCCTACCACGAGTTTGCCCATGACGGAACGCCAAGCGCCCTGACCCTGCTGCCGGGCAGGGAGCGGTTGATCGTGTCCCGCACCATGAGCAAGGCCTTCGCCCTGGCGGGAGCCAGGCTTGGCTACATGGCCGCTGCGCCCGAAGTCACCGATGCCCTGCGGCTGGTACGCCTCCCGTACCACCTGTCCGCCATCACCCAGGCCACCGCGCTTGCCGCCCTGGAACACCGCGAAGCCCTGATGGCCGACGTGCAGGACATCAAGGCCCAGCGGGACCGGATCGTGGCCGAACTGACCAGGATGGGGCTCACGCCGGCTGCGTCCGACTCGAACTACGTGTTCTTCGGCGGACTGGAGAATCCGCACCAGGTGTGGCAGGAACTGCTGGATGCCGGGGTGCTGATCCGGGATGTCGGCATCCCCGGGCACCTGAGGGTCACTGCAGGTACTGAGGCGGAAACCACAGCCTTCCTTACCTCCCTGGAACGCATCCTTGCGGGCCGGGCCGCGCTTCCCGCCTAGACTTGATATTGCGGCGCTGGGCGCCCTGAACCACTTCTTCTCCCACTAAGGATCCTTCACCATGAGTCCAACCGGATCGAATACGGCCGCGGCCCGGACCGCCCGCATGGAGCGAGCCACCAGTGAGTCCTCCGTACTCGTGGAGATCAACCTCGATGGAACCGGTGTATCGGACATCGACACCTCGGTGCCGTTTTACGATCACATGCTCACAGCCCTCTGCAAGCACTCCCTGATCGACATGACGGTCAAGGCCACCGGCGACATCCACATCGATGTCCACCACACGGTGGAGGATGTGGCCATCACCTTCGGCGAAGTCCTGCGGACTGCCCTGGGCAACAAGGCCGGAATCCGCCGGTTCGGCGAGGCCACCGTGCCCCTGGATGAGGCCCTCGCGAACGCGGTCGTGGACGTATCCGGCCGGCCCTACCTTGTTCACGGCGGCGAACCCGCCGGGCAGGAGTACCACCTGATCGGCGGCCACTTCACGGGGTCACTGACCCGCCACGTCTTCGAAGCCATCACGCTGCACGCCGGCATTTGCCTGCACATGAACGTGCTGGCCGGCCGGGACCCGCACCACATCGTCGAGGCACAGTTCAAAGCCTTCGCCCGGGCTCTCCGTGCCGCCGTGGAGCCCGATCCGCGCGTTGAGGGCATCCCTTCCACCAAAGGCGCGCTGTGAGCGGGCAGGTCCTCAAGGACGGGGCCATCATTGACCCCACGGCGTCGCAAAAGCTGCCCTCCCCCGAGGGCAAGCCCACCGTCACGGTGCTGGATTACGGTTCGGGGAACGTCAGGTCAGCAGTGCGCGCCCTGGAAAGGGCAGGCGCTGAAGTAATCCTGAGCGCCAAGCCGGAGGACGTGCTGAACGCGGACGGCGTGGTTGTTCCCGGCGTTGGCGCCTTCGAGACGGTGATGCGCGAACTCAAGGCCGTGGATGGCATCCGGCTCATTGGCAGGCGTATTGCAGGGGGACGTCCCGTCCTGGGCATCTGCGTTGGCCTGCAGGTCCTTTTCGAAGCCGGAGTGGAACACGGGACCGAAGCCGAGGGCATCGGCGAGTGGCCCGGCAAAGTGGAGGCCCTCCCCGCTGAAGTCGTTCCGCACATGGGCTGGAACACAGTGAAGGTTCCCGAGGGCTCCAAGCTCTTTGCCGGCGTCGAAAACGAGCGGTTCTATTTTGTGCATTCGTATGGCGTGCAGGAATGGAACTTCGACGTCATCCAGCCGCGGATGGCACCGCCCCTGGTCACCTGGTCCGAGCATGGCGCCCCTTTCATCGCCGCAGTCGAGAACGGCCCGCTTTGCGCCACTCAGTTCCACCCGGAAAAGTCCGGCGATGCCGGCGCACGCCTGCTCCGCAACTGGGTGGAGGGGCTGCGCAGGCCGGCCGGCACGGCGCCGGGTTCCGGCGCAGCGTCAACCGACGCCGGCAGCGGCGCCTAGATGTGGTCCGTACTCCTGACGGGCCTCGCGGGTATCCTGATCGGCGGCGGGATCTCGTTCCGGCAGCAACGGAAGTCCCTGTGGACGCAGGTTGTCTTTTACGTCCTGGCGGCCATGTCGCTGCTCGCCGCCTACCTGCTGACGCTGCCGGCCAGCTGACCGCTCCGGCGGAACACCGGCCCTTGCCCGAACTGAAGAACCTACACCGAGGATGAGTATGACCACCGCACACGACCTGCCGGTCCTTGAACTTCTGCCAGCTGTCGACGTCGTCAACGGGCAGGCCGTCCGGCTGGTCCAGGGTGAGGCGGGCAGCGAGACCAGCTATGGCACGCCCCTTGAAGCTGCCCTCAACTGGCAGCAGCAGGGCGCCGAGTGGGTCCATCTCGTGGACCTGGACGCCGCTTTTGGGCGCGGATCCAACGCCGACCTGCTCCGCGAGGTGGTGGGCCGGCTGGACATCAAGGTGGAGCTCTCCGGAGGCCTCCGCGATGACGACACCCTGGAAGCAGCCCTCGACCTGGGCGTGGCCAGGGTGAACCTGGGAACCGCCGCACTGGAGAACCCGGAGTGGACGGCGAGGGCCATCGACCGCTTCGGTGACAAGATCGCCGTCGGCCTCGACGTCCGCGGGACCACCCTCGCCGGGCGCGGCTGGACCAAGGAAGGCGGCGACCTGTGGGACGTCCTGGGCCGTCTTGAGGAGGCAGGCTGCGCCCGGTACGTGGTCACCGACGTGACCAAGGACGGCACCCTCCAGGGGCCGAACGTTGAACTCCTGCGCCAGATGGTGGAAAAGACCGGCAAACCCGTAGTGGCATCCGGCGGCATCTCCAGCCTCGACGACCTCAAGGTCCTCCGCTCGCTGGTCCCCTTGGGCGTGGAGGGCGCCATCGTGGGGAAGGCCCTCTACGCAGGCGCCTTCACCCTGCCCCAAGCCCTCGACGTCGCCGGCCGCCGCTAGGCCGGCCCACTCAACCATGCCCGACGTCGACGAGCCGGAACGCCCGGCAGCCCGGCACTTGCCGGGACACATCGCCGCAGCGCTGGCCGGTGCCGGCGGCGCCGCGGATTCCGCGGGCCAGCCCTGGTCCGGGCGCAGCCTCGCCGGGGATGACGCGAAGATCCACAACTTTGAGGACGACGACGGCAGGGCCGACGCCGGCTACCTCGCCGCGGTAGCCGCGCTCAGGGAGGGAAGGGGCGATGAGGCAGGCGTGGTGGCCTCGCTGGCTACCGCCCGGGTCTTCATTCCCATCGTGGCCCAGCTTGCTGAAGAGGTGGAAACGGACCGCGGGTTGCATGGGGACAAACAGGCGGACATGGCGTTGGTGACCCTGAAGGCCGCCGACGGCAGGATCGCCCTGCCCGCCTTCACGTCTGCGGCAGCGTTGGCCGCCTGGCATCCCGAAGCCCGGCCCGTGGCTGTCTACGCCGCGCGGGCGGCCCTCTCGGCTGTGGCGGAAGGTGCCGAACTCCTGGTCCTGGACCCGGGCGCCGAGGTGACGTTCGTGGTCCGCCGTCCCGGAGTCTGGGCCCTCGCCCAGCAGCATGGCTGGGTTCCCTCCTACACTGACCAGGAGCTGGCGGGTGAGATGGGCCGGGCCGCCTCCCGTTTCACCGCCATCCGCGGCATCGAGCTGCTGCCCGGCAGGGGAGTGGCGTGCAGCGCCGCGGACGGCTCCATCATTCCGGGCGGCGGCGCCGGGCCGGAGCTCCAGGTGGTCCTGTACCTCGCGGACGGACTGGACGCCGGCGCGGTCCAGCAACTGGTGGCAGGCCTGCAGGCGGAGTGGTCGCGGAATGTATTGTTTGGGGAGCGCGTCGATTCCCTGGAGATCAAACTAAGGCGCGCGCCCGATTAGCCGGCAGCCGAATGGGTGATCCCCGCCAGTGCTGCGGCACGCCCTGAAGGACCGCTTTCGTGAATTTCGCTCTCTACCGGGAGTTGCTCGCCGTCCGGCCCATCCGCTGGCTGCTGCTGGTGGGCATGATTGCCCGTATTCCACACTCGGCTGCCGGGGTGCTGCTCACCCTGCACATCGTCCTGACCCTGGGCCAGGGCTATGCCGCGGCCGGTGCTGCTGCGGCTGTGATGACCATCGGCATTGCCCTCGGCGCGCCGTGGCGGGGCCGTCGCGTGGACACCGTGGGGTTGCGGACCGCGCTCATTCCGTCAGTGGTTTCGGAGACCGTGATCTGGTCCATCGTGCCGCATGTGTCCTACCAATGGCTCCTTCCGCTGGTCTTCGTCGGCGGTCTCCTCACCCTGCCTATCTTCAGTGTGGTCCGGCAGTCCTTGGGCGTCCTGGCCGAAGGGGAGCAGCGCCGCACCGCCTTCGCCCTGGATGCCATCACCACCGAAATGGTGTTCATGATCGGCCCGGCCGCCGGTGCTGTCGTGGCCACAAGCGGATTCACCACCGCGGGACTGACCGTAGTGGGAGTGGCCACGTCCCTCGCAGGGCTGCTCCTCATGTGGTTCAACCCGCCCACCCGCAGCCCGGCTCAAACCCTTGAGTGCGTGGAAGATGAGCAGCGTGCCGCGGAAGCAGCGGTATTGTCCACCGCTCCGGGCCATGTGCAGGGAGCAGCCGCGGACCTCGCCCCCGCCGGGGCGGCCGCCTCCGCTGGGCAGGATGGCCTGCACGGACGGCCGGGGGGTGGTTTGTCCTGGTTCACCACACCGGTGGCGGCACTCTTTGCCGTTGCCGCAGGCGCCGGAATGGTCCTCAGCGGCACGGACGTTGGCATTGTCGCCGCCCTGGAAATTGGGGGCCACCAGAGCGAAATAGGCATCGTCTTCGTGTTCTGGTGCGCGGCGTCAGTGGTGGGCGGCCTGGTTTACGGCGCCATGCACCGGCCCGTCCCGCCTGTCATCCTGTTGCTTGGCATGGCAGCGCTGACCCTGCCCATGGCCTTCGCCCACGACACCTGGACGCTGGCTTTCATCTCCGTCCTGCCGGGCCTGCTGTGCGCGCCCGTCCTCTCCGCAGCCTCCGAGAAAGTGGCCGACCTCGTGTCGGAAGAGCGGCGCGGAGAAGCCATGGGGTGGTACGGCTCTGCCCTGACTGCCGGTGTTGCCCTTGGTTCACCGCTGGCCGGGGTGTTCATCGACGTCATGGGCCCTTCCGGCGGCTTCGTGTCCGTCGGCGCCGCGGGGGTAGTGCTGTGCCTTGTGGGCCTGGCGCTCCAGCAGCGACGCCGCAAAACTGCCGCCTGTACCACCGGATCGATCGCTCCGTAACTGCCGTTTTGACCCGGCTAAAGGGCAGTTACGGAACAATGGATGAGCCGCGGGAATGTCCGCGGGGAAACGACGACGGCGGGACGGCCTGCAAAAGGCCGTCCCGCCGTCGGGCGCTGCGTGGGGGAGTCTGTCCCTAGTTCACTGCCCCGGTGTACTTTTCACCCGGGCCCTTGCCCGGGGCGTCCGGAATCAGTGATTCCTCGCGGAAGGCCAGCTGGAGGGAGCGCAGGCCATCGCGCAAGGGTCCGGCGTGCTGGGAGCCGATTTCGGGGGCTGCTGCCGTCACCAGGCCTGCCAGCGCGGTGATCAGTTTCCGGGCCTCGTCCAGGTCCTTCAGCTCGGCTGCATTGTCTTCGGCGGCGAGGCCAAGCTTCACCGCGGCTGCACTCATCAGGTGCACGGCGGCCGTGGTGATGACCTCGATGGCAGGGACCTCCGAGATGTCCCGGATCTGTTGTGAAACGTCCGGGCCTGCGTCGCCGGGCTCGAAAACGTACGAATTACTGTCTGAGGTGCTCATACTGGTAAGCTTGACACAGACCGACTGGATGTCGTTATTTCAGGGATTGTCCCAAAACGATCAGGTTCCCAACAGCGCATCACAACGCTGACGGGAATTTTTTCTGTAGAATAGCATCCAGTTTGCAAGCGGAGTTCTCTCCCACCCGCGTCAGCCGCTGTCCCAGGTGTTCCTTTGGAACCCAGGGGGACGTAAGGTTGCCGGGTACCTGGTTGGCACAGCCCGGCAGTTGCCGGTTTGTGCAGATGCACCCCATGCGGGTTCGCTTCGCCAACCTGTTTGAGGCCTTCGATTGCTCCGGCAATTGGGGGCCTTCTCTATTTGCCGGGACTCAACAACAAACACAGGAGCTTTAACATTAGCGAGCCAAGAATCAATGAGCGTATCCGCGTCCCCGAGGTGCGGCTGGTCGGACCTGCAGGTGAACAGGTAGGAATCGTCCGTATTGAGGATGCCCTGCGCCTGGCTGCCGAGTCCGACCTTGATCTCGTTGAAGTTGCACCTCAGGCGAAGCCTCCGGTGTGCAAGCTGATGGACTTCGGCAAGTACAAGTACGAGGCCGCAGTCAAGGCACGCGAAGCCCGGAAGAACCAGACAAACACTGTTCTGAAGGAAATCCGCTTCCGCCTGAAGATCGACACCCACGACTACGAGACCAAGCGTGGGCACGCCCTGCGCTTCCTCGGCGCCGGGGACAAGGTCAAGGCCATGATCCAGTTCCGTGGCCGTGAGCAGCAGCGTCCGGAGATGGGCATCCGCCTGCTCCAGCGCTTCGCGGACGACGTCGCCGAAGTTGGCGTGGTGGAGTCCAGCCCCCGTATTGATGGCCGCAACATGGTCATGGTGGTTGGCCCGCTGAAGAACAAGGCTGAGGCCAAGGCTGAAGCACGGCGCGCTACGCAGCGTGCCGAAGCCAAGGCGCAGAACGAAGCCAAGGCTGCCGGGCGCGTTGACACGTCAGGCAAGGACCAGACGCCCATGACGCAGTCGCTGGCGGACCTCCTGCCCGAAGGCTTCACGGTGTCCACCGAGCCGGAGGCCGTTGCAGAGAAGGCTCCCGCTGAGGTGCCGGCTGCTCCCCAGGAGGAGGCTCCGAAGCAGGAAGCCCCGAAGGCTGCTGCTCCGAAGCAGGAAGCCCCCAAGGCTGGCGCTCCTAAGCAGGAAGCCCCGAAGGCTGCCGCTCCGAAGCAGGAAGCCCCCAAGGCTGCTGCCCCGAAGGCAGCTGCACCGGCCGCCAAACCTGCAGTAGCCGCCACGCCGCCGGCCGCCGCGCCGTCGGCGCCGAAGCCTGCTGCTGTGCCGGCGCCGCCGAAGCCGGTGGCCAGGCCTGCCGCGCCCAAGCCCGCTGCCCGCCCTGCCCCCAAGGCAGCGCCGAAGCCGGCCGGCAAGAAGACCAACTAGTTCACAGCTGCCGTAGGCTCCGTCCTCCGGCAGTCAGCAACCAGCATGCTGCCCGCAGGGGCCGCTGCGCGATAGAACTGCGGCCCCCGGGCCCGCAGAAACGTAAGGAGATCGGTTCCCATGCCGAAGATGAAGACCCACAGTGGTGCCAAGAAGCGCTTCAAGCTGACCGGCAGCGGCAAGCTGCGCCGCCAGCAGGCCAACCGCCGCCACTACCTGGAGCACAAGTCCAGCCGCCTGACCCGTCGCCTTGCCGGCGACAAGATCGTCTTCAAGGGCGACGCCAAGGTCATCCGGAAGATGCTCGGCATCTAGTTTCCAAGTGATTTTTGACGGACCTTCCCCTGATGGCCCGTCACCTGCCAAACAGCCTTCTCAGGCCGCCGGAACACCGGCAACAGATGCTTGGGATCAGATTTTCGAAGGAGTACGCACGTGGCACGTGTGAAGAGGGCGGTCAACGCCCACAAGAAGCGCCGGGTTGTTCTTGAACGGGCGAAGGGCTACCGCGGACAGCGTTCGCGCCTGTACCGCAAGGCCAAAGAGCAGCTGCTGCACTCGTTTGTGTACAGCTACGGTGACCGCAAGAAGAAGAAGGGTGACTTCCGCCGCCTGTGGATCCAGCGCATCAACGCTGCTTCCCGCGCCAACGGCCTCACCTACAACCGCCTCATCCAGGGCCTGAAGGCCGCCGAGGTCGAGGTTGACCGCCGCATGCTGGCCGAGCTTGCCGTCTCTGACGCCAACGCCTTCGCCGCACTGGTCCAGGTGGCCAAGGACTCCCTGCCGGCCGACACCTCCGCCAGGAAGGTTGCCGCAGCTTAGTAGCCGCTGCCGCCCCTCGCATGAGGGGTCCAGTTCAGGAACGAGTGGCCGCAGCTACTACAGTTCTTGTATGAACGAAACCGGGCGCCCGCAAGATCTTCCACTGTCCAATCCCCGAGCTGATCGGGTGAGGGACGTGGCAAAGCTTGCAGGGCGCCCGGCCCGTTTAAAGCGCGGCCAGTTCCTGGCCGAGGGGCCGCAGGCCGTCCGTGAAGCGCTGAAACTACACCAGGAGCGGCTGTCAGCGGGCGCCCCCGGTGTGGTCACCGAGGTGTATGCCAGCGAAAGCTGTCTGGAACGCTTCCCGGAGTTCGAAGAGCTCGCCCAGGGCACCAACGCCCGCATGGCCACCGACGATGTCCTGGCCGCCATGGCGGACACCGTGAACCCACAGGGGATCGTGGCTGTCTGCCGTTTCGTAGACGTTTCCCTGGCAGAAGTGCTTGACGCCCGCCCACGCCTGATGGCCGTTCTCTGCCAGGTCAGGGACCCGGGCAACGCCGGCACGGTGCTTCGGGCGGCCGATTCCGCCGGCGCCGATGCCGTGGTTTTCACCGCTTCCAGCGTTGACATCTACAACCCCAAAGCTGTTCGCTCCACCGCGGGCTCGCTGTTCCACCTTCCGGTGGTGCTGGGCGTGGACCCGGCAGAACTTGCCGCCGCCTGCAAGGCCCGCGGCATCGGCATTCTCGCCGCAGACGGCTATGGACAGCTGGACCTGGACGTCCTGCAGGATGAGAGCGCGAGGCGCAGGCTGACCGGCGACGGGTTCGAATCCGCTTACGACCTCGCCGAACCAACTGCCTGGTTCTTCGGGAATGAGGCGCAGGGGCTCTCCGACGAGGAACTGCACCTGGCGGACCACCGGGTGGCCGTCCCGGTGTATGGCGCCGCGGAGAGTCTCAACCTGGGGACGGCCGCAACTGTGTGCCTGTACGCCAGCGCCCGTTCGCAGCGTCGTGCCGGCGTCGCCGCAGGTCAGTCACACACCGAGTAAGGGCGTACGACGACGGGAGCTGCTTCCAGGGCCCAGAACCTCCGGTGTCGGCGCGCCGGACCGATCACGGGCAAAGAAAAGGCCCCGGTTTTCCGGGGCCCCTCGGTGATGTTGTTATACAGGACGGTCAGGGTGCGCGGGTGGCTTTTCCGCGTCCGGTGACGAATCCGTAGATGCCGGCGACAATGAGGCCGCCGACGATAGCGAGAATCCAGGTGCCCAGGTCGAAGAAGGCAAGATCGCCCTTGTTGAACAGAAGGCTGCCAATCCAGCCGCCAACAATGGCTCCTACGACACCCAGGATGAGGCTGGTCACCCAGCCGCCGCCGACCCGGCCGGGCATGACGGCCTTAACGATGGCCCCGACAATCAGGCCCAAAATAATCCAAGCAAGAAAACCCATGTCTCCTCCTTATAATGACCGGGATTAATAGTCCCGATGAGCCTCAAGCTAACATAAGCACCCCGCAAAGTCAGTAGCCCTAAGGGCGGCGTTGCCGCATCGTTAGAAGGCCCCTGCGGGCGGGGTATCAATTGCGGCTGGCCCGCACGGTCCCGGCGCCAGGCTGCTCAGGCCGGGAGTGGCCGTTTGCGTTCCAGCAGGCCGCTGAGGAGGGCGACGCCGAAACCGAGAACGGCAAGGACGGCACCCACCAAGGCAGGGGCAACGAAGCCCCAGCCGAGTGCGATGACAAGACCGCCAAGGAACGCCCCCAAGGCGTTGGCCACATTGAGCGCCGCATGGTTGAGGGAGGAAGCCAGTGACGGTGCGTCGGGTGAGGCGTCAAGCAGCCTGGTCTGCAGGGCGGGAATCAGCATGGAACCGGAAGCTCCCACCACGAACACCATCACCATGGCGCTCCACTGCCAGTGGGCGGCCACCGCGTAGACCACCAGGGCCACGGCAATGGCAGGGAGGACCCGGTAGAGGGTGCCCATGACCGACCGGTCGGCCAGCCTTCCGCCCACGATGTTCCCTGCCACCATGCCAAGTCCGTACAGTGCCACCACGAGGGGCAGCAGGGCGGACGGGATGCCGGCCACGGCGGTCATGGTGTGGGCGATGTAGGTGTACGTGGCGAAGAAACCGCCAAACCCGACGATGCCGACCAGGAGTGCAAGCCACACCTGGAGCCGCTTGAGGGCGCCGAGTTCGCGCCGGATGCTGGCATCCGGGTGCGCGTGCTGGAAGGGGACGAATTTCCAGACCATGGCCAACGCCAGCAGGCCAATGGCGCCCACGAGGACGAACAGCAGCCGCCACCCGAATGTCTGTCCCAGCCATGTGGCGAACGGCACCCCCACCACGTTGGAGACGCTGAGCCCGGCCATAACCATCGAGATGGCCCATCCCCGCCGGGTGGGTGGAACCAGGGACGCGGCGATGACGGCGGCGACGCCGAAGAACGCCCCGTGCGGCAGGCCCGCGGCAAAGCGCGAGACGAGCATCCACGCGTAGTCGGGGGCGACATAGGAACTGAGGTTGGCCACGGTAAAGAACAACAGAAGCCCCAGTGCCAGTTTCTTTCGAGGGAGCCTGGCGCCGACGGCGGCCAGCAGGGGAGCACCGACCACCACTCCCAGCGCATAGGCGGAGATCAGGTGCCCGGCTTCCGGTGTGCTGATCCCCAGCCCCAGCTCAACTTCCTTCAGCAGGCCCATCATGGTGAACTCGGTGACGCCGATGCCCACACCGCCCATGGCCAGGGCGAAGATGGCCATTCCGAGGTTGGTCGTCTTGGCGGGGGCTGCCGTGGACGGGGAAATAACGCTGCTCATATGCCTGCTTCTCGTCAAGGGTGGATCTGGAACGGGGACGGATGCCACGGCAGTGGGGCGGGACGGTCCGGACAGTCTGGCAAACCCCTGGCAGGCAGGAGCTATTCCCGGCGCTTCAGCAGGACGGGCCCAGACTGACGTTCCTGGACCTTCCCATTGTGGCCCATAGAATGATCCGGTGACTGGACTGATTCAGGTAGTGGGCGGAGCCGTGGTGGACAGCCTGGAGCGTCCGGAGACACTTCTGGTGGCCCGGCGGAGTGCGCCGGAGCATTTGGCAGGGCTGTGGGAGTTTCCGGGGGGCAAGGTGGAACCGGAGGAGGAACCCGAAACCGCCCTGAGGCGGGAGCTTGCTGAGGAACTCGGAATCGACGTGCGGCTGGGGTCCGAACTGGCTGCGGAAACAACGGGCGGCTGGCCCCTCAATGAACGAGCCACCATGCGGGTCTGGTTCGCCGAAGCCACCCGCGGCGAACCCCTGCCCCTTGAAGACCATGATGAACTGCGCTGGGTTGACCTGCGGGACCGGGAAGCGGTCCTCGGCCTCCCCTGGATCCCGGCCGATTACCCGATCGTGAGCGCCTTGCTGGACTCGGTGGCCGGGACGCTCCGGGAGCCCCTGCGCCTCGAGTGAGCTTCAAACAGTGGCTGGTCAGAACAACGCGTCCTGGCCGGGCGGCCCGGGAGCGGCAGCGGCACGGCGGGAACCCCCGGACGCCTGGGCGGGAATGACTCCTTCCGGGTACTGGGCCTCCTCAACCCGGGGATCGTCCAGGTCCCGGTTGTCCAGGTCCCGGGGGCTGAAGCCGGAGGAATACGAAAACCCGTGGCGTGCCTTGAAGTAGCGGACTTTCCCCGCAAGCCATGTCCGGTATTCCTTGGACGCGTAGGAGCCCGTTCCGTACAGCCGCCGGTAGCGGCCCACCAGCTCGGGATGGCGGGCGGCGATCCACTTCATGAACCATTCCCTGGTGCCGGGCTTTAAGTAGAGGGCGCCGGCCGTGACGCCCGTTGCCCCGGCCGCTGCCAGCGCCCCAAAGAGGGCATCCAGGGCTTCGTCGCTGTCCGACAGCCACGGGAGGATGGGCATGGCCATAACGCCGCACGGCAGTCCGGCCTCACGCAGCCTGGACACCAGCCTGAGCCGGGCCCTGGGTCCCGGGGTGCCGGGCTCGATCGCCTCCGAAAGGGCTTCGTTGGTCATAGCCAGGGAAATGCCCAGTCCCACGGGCACCTGCGTGGCAGCGCTCTTGAGCAGCGGGATGTCACGCGCCAGGAGCGTTCCCTTGGTGAGGATGGACAAGGGAGTGCCCGACTCGGCCAGTGCGTTGATGATTCCCGGCATGAGCCGGTACCGGCCCTCTGCACGCTGGTAGGGATCGGTATTGGTACCCAGCGCCACCTGCTGCCGCGTCCACGAGGGTTTGGCCAGTTCCTTCCGGAGGACTTCCGCGGCATTGACCTTCACAACCACCTGGCTGTCAAAGTCCATGCCGGCGTCAAAATCCAGGTACGTGTGCGTCTTGCGGGCAAAGCAGTAGACGCAGGCGTGGCTGCAGCCGCGATAGGGGTTCACCGTCCATTCGAACGGCATCTTCGATCCCGCCGGTACCCTGTTCAGCGCAGACTTGGCTGTAACTTCGTGGAACGTGATCCCTGCGAATTCAGGGGTGGTGACGGAGCGGACCAGGCCTGCGAGTGGAAGCAGCGCCGGGACCGCTGTGCCCGGTGCCTCCGGAGTGGGCACCAGTGCCTGCGCTTCCCATCTCATGCCTCCATTCGAAAACATGTTCGAATGTAAGTCAAGCCGGGCACGCCCTTAGCAGGCTAATAACGCAGCTCCCAGGTGGCTGTCACGGTTGCCTCAACCGGGTTCAGGCCCGGTTCGATCGCCATGGGTTCGGTGGCTGCTGCCCGTTGCAGGCCGGCCAGCGGCACCGGTCCCGGTGAGGGGCGCTGGTCGGTCACGGACGCTACCCTCCCCAGGGTGGCCGAGGCCAGGGAGGCATACTGTCCGGCAGCACGCACCGCGTCCTGCCACGCTGCGTCGCGCGCCTGCGCCCGCACGCCGGCTTCATCGGACAGGACAAGCTGCAGGCTGTTCAGCCGGACGGCGTCGCCGCCTGCCAGGACGGCGTCGGAGATCACGGCAGAGGCGTTCCCGAGGTCCCGCAGCCTGACTGCGAGGCTGGCCGCCGCCACGTAACCGACGAGTTTCTGTCCCTCCCCGTCACGCCATGCGAGGTCTGCCCGCACCGAAAGACCGGTTGAACGGATGTCGCTGGGCGCGACGCCGCGGCCGCGAAGTGCGGACGCCACTGCAGCAAGACCCTCACCTGCCGCCGCATACGCTTCCGCCACCGACTGGGCCCTGCACTCCGCTTCCACGGAAACCAGCACCAGGTCGGGAGCTGCTTCGGCCCATCCGGTTCCCGCAACAGTGACCGTTCCCGTGCCAACCTGCACCTGCGAATCCCGGGTCACTGCGCCCGCCTCCCTGCCGTGAGAGGATAGCCGCCCGCAGCCAGCCCTGCCCGGCGTTCAAAGACGTTCCCGGTTCCGGCATTGCCGGTCCGGATCACTGACCAGCCGGCAGCCGCCAGATACAGCGGAATAAAGGGCAAACCGAGGCACCAGGCGTATTGGCTGCAGTGCAGCTCTTCGTGCCCCAGCAGTTCCGGCCGGGACAGCAGGTCCCCGGCCGTGCTGCGGCACAGCACCACATTGCCCAGCGTGTAGGCCTGCGCAAAGGGCAACCGCCAGCGGTAGCCCGCGGCAATGATCATCCCCCGCGGACCGCGTCTGATCCGGGTCCGTGCGGCAAGGGCGACGGCGAGCCCGGCCAGGGTGCTTCCATTCAGGAAGTTCGCTGCCCGCCTGAGCTGCTGGGCCGTCGTCGGGCCGGAAAGAAAACCCGCGCGCTGCCGCAAAGTCATGAGGCCATGGTAGCCGGAGGGTTCAACTAGACTGGAGGGCAGTGGCCGCCGGTCCTGCCGGCGAGCCCTGACCTGGTCATTGAATGAACTGACGTTCAGCGCATTCATCCATGACCTGCCAGCGACGGACGCGCCGAGCGGGAAACCGCGTACGGCTGCCCCGCCCGCCGGCAGCCACGACTCGTAGCTAAGAACAGTAGATGACTGAAACTTTGCCGGGCGCCGCCATCCCGAACCCCACGGATGAGGCCGCCATCAACGCCGCTGTAGACCAGGCCATCACCGCCATCGCCGGTGCGGCCACCCTTGACGAGCTGAAGGCGGTGCGCCTTGCCCACAGCGGCGAGAAGTCCCCGCTCAGCCTTGCCAACCGTGAGATCGGCCGGTTGCCCAAGGACCAGAAGGCGCTCGCCGGAAAGCTGATGGGTGCATCCCGCGGCAAGGTCAACAAGGCGCTCGCCGACCGGACCGCCGTCCTGGAAGCAGAGAACGACGCCCGGATCCTGGTGGAGGAAACCGTTGACGTGACGGCCGCCCCGCGCCGCCGCCGCGCCGGTGCCCGCCACCCGCTCTCCACCCTGCAGGACCGGGTTGCGGACATCTTCGTCGGCATGGGCTGGGAAATTGCCGAAGGCCCGGAGGTGGAGTCGGAGTGGTTCAACTTCGATGCCCTGAACTTCAAGCCGGACCACCCGGCCCGCGAAATGCAGGACACCTTCTTCGTGGAACCTCCGGAAGCCCACCTGCTGATGCGTACCCACACCTCCCCGGTACAGGTCCGTTCCATGCTGGAGCGCGAGGTGCCCATCTATGTCCTGTGCCCGGGGAAGGTATTCCGCACCGACGAACTGGACGCCACCCACACCCCGGTGTTCCACCAGTTCGAAGGCCTGGCCATCGATAAGAACCTCAGCATGGCCGACCTGCGCGGAACCCTTGAGCACTTTGCCCGGCAAATGTTCGGCGAGGAAGCCCAGATCCGGCTGCGCCCCAACTACTTCCCGTTCACCGAGCCGTCCGCCGAGCTGGACATCTTCCACCCCGGCGCCAAGGGCGGGCCGGCCTGGATCGAGTGGGGCGGCTGCGGCATGGTCAACCCGAACGTCCTGCGCGCCGCCGGCATCGACCCGGACGAGTATTCAGGCTTTGCCTTCGGCATGGGCATCGAGCGCACCCTCATGTTCCGCAACGAGGTGGGGGACATGCGCGACATGATCGAAGGCGATGTACGGTTCAGCGAGCACTTCGGGATGGAGATCTAACAGTGCGTATCCCACTTTCCTGGCTGCGGGAATTCGCAGCAGTGCCGGCCGGAGCAACGGCCGAAGACGTCATGGAAGACCTGGTCAAGGTCGGCTTTGAAGAAGAAGCCGTCCACCGTCCCACGGACACCCTCCAGGGCCCCGTGGTGGTGGGCCAGGTCCTGAGCCTCGTCAAGGAACCGCAGACCAACGGCAAGACCATCAACTGGTGCCAGGTCCGCGTTGTCCCCGAAGGCAAGGAACAGACCCTCACCGGGGACGGAATCGACCCGTCCGGCGTCCAGGGCATCATCTGCGGCGCGCACAACTTCGTTGAGGGCGACAAAGTGGTGGTCACGCTTCCCGGCGCCGTGCTGCCCGGCGACTTCCGCATCTCAGCCCGCAAGACGTACGGACACCTGTCCGCCGGCATGATCGCCTCGGTCCGCGAACTGGGCATCGGCGAGGACCACGACGGCATCCTGGTGCTGTCCCGCATCGGGCTGGACCCCGAGGTGGGCACCGACGCCATGGAGCTCCTTGGCCTCTACGACCAGGCGGCCGAAATCAACGTCACCCCGGACCGCGGCTACGCCTTCTCCATCCGCGGCGTGGCCCGTGAATACGCGCACGCCACCGGCGCCGCCTTCACGGATCCCGCATCCAGGGTCCAGGCACCGGCCGAACTTTCCGGCGGGTACGGCGTCAAGCTCAACGACGACGCCCCCATTTACGGCAAGCCGGGCTGCGACCGCTTCGTGGCGCGCACCGTCCGGGGGGTGGACGCCACCAAGCCCACCCCGCCGTGGATGGTGTCCCGGCTCCGGCTCGCGGGCATCCGCTCCATCTCGCTGCCCGTGGACATCTCCAACTACGTCATGCTCGAGCTGGGCCAGCCCACGCACTGCTATGACCTGGACAAGCTCTCCGGCGACATCGTGGTGCGCCGCGCCGCCGCAGGGGAGAAGATCACCACCCTGGACGGCAAGGAGCGCACCCTTGACGCCGAGGACCTGCTCATCACCGACAACTCCGGGGCCATCGGCATCGCAGGAGTCATGGGCGGGGCTGCCACCGAGGTGGGCGATTCGACGTCGAACATCCTCGTGGAGTCCGCGCACTTTGACGACGTGTCCATCGGGCGGTCACGGCGCCGGCACAAGCTGCCGTCGGAGGCGTCCAAGCGATTCGAGCGAGGCGTGGACTGGCAGGTGGCGGGCATCGCCGCCCAGCGCGTGGTGGACCTCCTGGTGGAACTGGCCGGCGGCACCGCTGACGAAGCGGGAACCGACGTCGGGACCGCCCCGGACACCGTCACCATCGAGCTGCCCGCCGGTTTTGCTGCCGCACGGATCGGCATCGACTTCACTGAGCAGCAGATTGTCACGTCCCTTGAGGACCTGGGCGCCGTGGTAGTAAAGCACGACGCCGGGTGGACAGTTACGCCGCCGAGCTGGCGGAGCGACCTGGAGACCAAGGAAGACCTGACCGAGGAAATCGCCCGGCTGGTGGGCTACGACAAGATCCCCGCCACCCTGCCGGTCGCCCCGCCGGGCCGCGGACTGACGCGCGTCCAGCAGCAGCGCCGCCGCCTGATCCAGGCCCTGGCCGACGCCGGACTCACCGAGGTCCTCTCCTATCCCTTCGTGTCCAAGGCGGCCAACGACACCTTCGGCGTGGCTGACGAAGGAGGCGCGCGGACCGCCCTCAAGCTGGCCAACCCGATCAGCGAGGAGCACGGCTACCTGCGCACGTCCATCCTGCCCGGCCTGATCGAGGTGGCCAAGCGCAACCACTCCCGTGGCTTCCGGGACCTGGCCCTGTTTGAATCCGGCCTGGTGTTCCTGCCGGAGGGGACGGTGGGAACTGCGGCCATCCCGCCGCTGGGCGCCAAGCCTGCCGATGAGGTTCTTGACGCACTGTACGACGGCGTCCCGAACCAGCCGTTCCACATCGCGGCAGTCCTTACCGGCCACGATTCCCCGGCCGCCGCGTCCCACACGCCCCGCGTGTGGGACTGGGCAGACGCACTGGACGTAGCCCGGCTTGCCGGCGACGTGCTGGGCGTGGACCTGGTTGTCAGCCAGGGCAGCCACCAGGCGTTCCACCCCGGCCGCACCGCCCGGCTGGCGCTGCGCACGGGGGAGACCGTTGGCTACGCCGGCGAACTGCACCCCAAGCTGCTGGCCGCCTCGGACATGCCGGCCCGCTCGGTGGCGCTGGAACTTGACGCCGATGCCCTGTTCGAGGCCGCACCCGACGTGATCGTGGCGCGCCACATTTCCACGTTCCCGGTGGCCACCCAGGACGTGGCCCTGGTGGTTCCGGCCGACGTTCCGGCGGACGAGGTCCTTGCCGCGCTGCGCGAAGGTGCCGGCCAGCTCCTGGAAGATGTGGCTCTGTTCGACGTCTACGCAGGCAAGGGCATCGAAGACGGCAAGAAGTCGCTGGCCTTCGGCCTCCGGTTCCGGGCCGCTGACCGCACCCTGACCGCTGACGAGGCCTCGGCGGCGCGTGAGAGCGCAGTTGCCCTGGCCGCCGAACGCTTCGGAGCTGTCCAGCGGTAGGTTCCCTGCAGGCTTTTCGGGAAGGACGGGTCATGGCGCAATGCGAGGTGCGCGCCATCCCGCCCTTCCTGCTGTCCGGGAAAGACGGTGGGGTGTGGCGGGATGCCGAACGCCTGCTGGACGGCGTCGAACTGGCACGGGGCAAGGCCATGTCTCCGGCTTCCGGCCGTATGTTCCTTGCCGGCCGCGTTGCCCAGAGGGTCTTTGCAGGCGAATTGCTGTCACTTCCCGCCGCGGACCTCACCGTAGCCTACAGTTGCCTGCAGTGCGGAACCGGGCCGGGGACCGGCCACGGCCGGCCGGGATACAGCTATCGGGGTGCCCCCGTGCCGCTGGCGCTTAGCTTGTCCCGGGCCGGTGGCTGGACGTTGTTGGCGGCGGTGGTGGGTGCCTCCCCGGGAACGCGGCTGGGCGCCGACATCGAGGATCCGTCCCGTACCGGCTTTGACGGGTTTGACGGGCTTGCCCTGACGCCTGCGGAGCGCCGGAACCTCCGGAACGTCACGGTGGAGCTGCTCCCGGCGGCGAGGGCCAGGCTCTGGGCACGCAAGGAAGCCTGGCTGAAAATGACCGGTGACGGGCTCCGGATTGCGCCGTCCACCGTGGACGTCAGCGCGCGTCCGGGCCTGCGGGACCTGGGCCCTGCTGAAACCGGGCTGCCCGCACACTTGGCCGCCGCCGTCGCGCTCTCCGGACCCGTTCATGCCAGCGGAAGCGGCGGCAGCGGCTCCTCGTAAAGCCAGGGGTGCAGCAGCGGCTCCGCATCGACAGCTGTGGCGCTGCTGACCGCCACGATGAAGTCCTGCGTAGTGACGGAGCCGTGCCTGTGGCCGGCCGTCCAGTCCTGGAGGACGGCGAAAAAGGCGAGGTCGCCCAGGGCCATCCGGACGGCGTGCAGGGCCAGAGCGCCCCGCTTGTACACGCGGTCGTCGAACATCCGACCGGGACCGGGATCGCCCACCAGGATGTCCTGGTCTTCCTCCGCCAACCGGTGCCAGGCCGCCGCGGCCCGCTCCGCCACACTCATGACGCCGGCTTCCTCGGACCAGATCCACTCGGCATAGCAGGCGAAGCCCTCGTGCAGCCAGATGTCCTGCCAACCGCCGGCCGTCAGGGAATTGCCAAACCACTGATGCGACAGCTCATGGGCGATCAGGCGCTGGGACTCCCAGTCCAGGCCCAGGTGGTTGGGACCCAGGATTGCCATCGACTGCGCCTCGAGTGGGATTTCCAGTTCGTCTTCGGTCACCACCACTGTGTACGCGGGGAACGGATAAGGGCCAAAGCAGTTGCTGAACGTTCGCATCATTGCCGGTTGCTGGGCGAGTCCCGTCCTGGCACGGTCCGCCAAGACAGGGGAGACTGCCACGGACTGAGGAACGGGCGTCCCCTCCCGTCCGGCGTCCAGCTCCAACGGCGTGTACCTGCCAATCTGTACGGTGGCCAGGTAGGCGGCCATCGGCTCCGTTTGCTCGTAGACCCAGGTTTCCCGGCTGGCACGGGCGGCATGCGACTGCAAAACGCCGTTGCAGACCACCCGGTAGTTCGCCTCGGTGGTGACTGTGAAACGGTAGCTGGCCTTGTCGCGGGGGTGGTCGTTGCATGGGAACCAGGATGGTGCCCCGTTGGGTTGCCCTGCCACCAGGACACCGTCCGTCAGTTCCTCCCAACCCACGTCTCCCCAGGCGCCACGCCGCGGCCGCGGGTTGCCCTCATAACGCACTTCCAGGATGAAGGATTGCTCCGGGCGGAAGGGCCCGTGGGAGGTGACGACCAGCTGCCCGGCGCGCTGGCTGAACCGGAGCGGCTTGCGGCCGTCCAGCAGGACCTTCGTGGCGCGCAGCCCAACAAGGTCCAGGACAATGGCCGACGTCGGAGCGCAGGTCACGCCGTGCAGCACCGCTTTGCCGCTGAGCCTGTTGCTGGCCACCCGGTAGTCCAGGTCCAGTTCGTACCGCTCGACCCGGAAGGCGTTTGTTCCGGCACCGGGCAGGTACGGGTCCGGGGAGGTTCCGGTGGCGGCGGAGATGCTGCCCGGGACGGCAGATGCTGAAGAACTCATGGGACCTTCGGTTAGGTGGCAGACGGCGATCCGGGCCCGGTCCATGGGCTGACCGGGTTGCCCATCCAGTACGTCGCGGCGGGCACTGCTTCGCCGCGCATCACCAATGATGCCGGCCCCACCGTTCCGCCGGCGCCGATGCTGGCCTGGGGAAGGATGACCCCGTGCGGGCCCATGGTGGCCCCGTCCTCGAGCGTAACAGCGTCAATGCTCATCACCCGGTCGTGGAACAGGTGCGTTTGCACCACGCAGCCCCGGTTAACCGTGGAATTCCGGCCCAGCGTCACCAGATCTGCCTCCGGAAGCCAATAGCTCTCGCACCAAGTGCCGGACCCGATCTTGGCTCCGAGCGCCCGCAGCCACCAGACCAGCGCCGGGGTGCCCGATGCTGCGCGGGCGAACCACGGGGCGCTGACCATTTCGATAAAGGCATCCACCACCTCGTTGCGCCAGATGAAGGAACTCCACAGGGGGTGTTGACCGGCCTTGATCCGCCCCACGAGTGCCCACTTGGCGAGCACCGCAGCCGCGGCCGCTGTTGCCCCGGCCGCAAGGACAACGATGCCGCTCAACACGGCTGCCATGCCGTAATTGAAAGTGGCTGCGAGCCAGTCGAAAGCGAGCAGGACTGCGGCCGCGATGGAGACGGTCAACATGACGGGAACGAATCTGCAAAGTTCCCACAGTGACCGTGCCACCTTTAGTTTGAGCGATGGCCGGAAGGTGCGTGAATCGTCCGAAGCGATGGCTGTCCGCCGCAGCCGGACGGGGGGACTGCCCAGCCATGAAGTGCCGGATTTGGCCTTTGCCGGTGTTGCCGACAGCACGGCCACGAGTGAATTCTTGGGGACGCTGCGTCCGGCGGCAGTCATTCCGGAGTTGCCCAGAAACGACCGCTTTCCGATCTTGGCCGGTGCTATGCGCAACCATCCGGCGTCCAGTTCGTATGATGCCACCATGGTGTCGTCCGCCAGGAATGCGCCTTCGCCCACAGTGGTCATGCTGGGGATAAGCAAGACGGTGGACGCTTCGACGTTCCGGCCGACCTTGGCGCCCAGCAGGCGCAGCCACACAGGGGTGAAAAGGCTGGCGTAGATGGGGAAGAGCAGGTCGCGCGCCAGGTCGAGGACGCGCTCTGTGGCCCACACCTGCCACCCCACCCTGCTCCGGACACGGTGGTAGCCCTCGGTGAGGCCGATGCTCAGCAGCCTGGTGGTGACCAGGACCAGCAGGGCGTTGGAGAGGAACCAGGCCAAGGCCGCCAGCGGCAGGGCCGGGACGAGCCTGGGGGCTGCAGCTGACAGGGAAGCGCTCCCTTGAATGAAAGCGAAGACCACGGCTCCGGCGGCAACAGCGGACAGGTAGGGGAAAATGGCCAGGACTGCCGAGGCTGCGGAAAATCCGAGGAACCAAAACCTGGCCTGGAGGGTGGTGTGCGCGGCAGCCTCCGGCACGCTGTGCTTTGCCCTGCCCCGCCGCTGCGCCGGAGATCCTGCCACCCAATGTCCTGCTTTTACCTTGCCTGACACTGCGGAGCCGGCTTCTACATGGGCGTCCGCCCCGATAACAGCGCCGGGCATCAGGGTGCTCCGGGCCCCGATTGTGGCCCCGGACCCGATCCGGACTGCGCCGATATGGACGTGGTCGCCATCAATCCACCAGCCGGAGAGGTCCACTTCCGGCTCGACATTGGCCCCGGACCCCAGGGACAGCAGGCCAGTGACCGGCGGCAGGGAGTGGAGCTGGACGTCCCTGCCGATCTTGGCGCCCAGAGCACGGGCGTAGTAGGGGACCCATGGTGCGCTGGCGAGGCTGATGGCGCCGGACAGATCCTGGATCTGTTCGGCAAGCCAGAGCCGGAGGTGTACCCGTCCGGA
Source organism: Pseudarthrobacter enclensis (assembly GCF_030811655.1). GTDB lineage: Bacteria > Actinomycetota > Actinomycetes > Actinomycetales > Micrococcaceae > Arthrobacter > Arthrobacter enclensis_A. Next base: position 358,618 of record NZ_JAUSRE010000001.1, read on the forward strand.
CCGGGGATACGTCCCGGGCGTGACCTTGCGGAGAAGCATCCTGGCCGCTGCGACTGAGATCAGCATGCGTCCGGCGGGGCTGACGAAGACGAGCCACGATGCTGCCACCCACCACCACGGAACGGTGGGCGCGGCAGTGAAACCCGCAAGCCCGGACAGGAGATTGTTTCCCACCATGAGGTAGGTCAGCCAGCGCATTCCCACCAGGACGTGCAGTGGGACGCCCATCAAGGTTTGGAAGATCTGCGACCTGGGGGCGGTGGGCCGCACCGTGCGTCGGGGCGCAGGACCGCCTGTCCCGTGGGGACTGGACTGTCGTGCCACTTCCACGAGGGCGCCCACCCGTGGTGTCGCATAAATGTCTGCCACGGTGATGGTGGGATAGTGCACCCGCAGGGCCGACACGAGCTGGGCTGCCGTGAGGGAACCGCCGCCGTAGGCAAAGAAGTCCGCGTCCAGCGAGGTAACGGGGCTGCCCAGGACGGCGCTCCACTGTTCGACGATCCACGCGGCGTCAGCGGGCAGACTAAGCGGTGCAGCGTCGGCCTCGGCGGCAGCCGCCCCGGCCAGGGGCCAGGGGAGCGCATGGCGGTTGACCTTGCCGCTGGTCTTGGTGGGCAACGAGTCCACCACGGTGAGCATGGGAACAAGGGCGGCAGGCAGGCTTTCAGCCAGTTTCCCGCGGACGACCGAGAGATCCAGTTCCGTCCCCGCAGCCGGTGCCAGGTACCCCACCAGGATCTGGTTGCCGGCGGCCGTTGTCTGGACGGCGGCCGCCGCTCCGCCGACGCCGGGAAGGGACTGGAGGGCGGCATCGATCTCGCCAAGTTCAATCCTGCGGCCACCCAGCTTCACCTGCTCGTCCGCGCGGCCCTGGAAGATCAGTCCCGTGGCCTCAAACCTGACCAGATCCCCGGACCGGTAGGCCCGCTCCCAGCCAAGGCTTGGCATTGCGGCGTACTTCTCAGCGTCCTTCGCCTGGTCAAGGTATCGTGCCAGGCCCACGCCGCCAATGATCAGTTCGCCCACTTCGCCTTCGGCTACGGGCACTGAGTTGGGGTCAACGACAGCGAGGTCCCACCCGTCGAGCGGCAGTCCGATCCGGACGGGGCCCGGTCCGCCAAGTGGCGCGGCGCAGGCCACGACGGTTGCCTCGGTGGGGCCGTAAGTGTTCCAGACCTCGCGGCCATCCACGGCCAGGCGTTCCGCGAGCTCCGGCGGACAGGTCTCGCCGCCGAAGATCAGCAGCCGGACATTTTCAAGCGATTCCGCAGGCCACAGGGCAGCGAGTGTGGGGACGGTAGAGACCGCACTGATCCCGTGGTTGATAAGCCAGGGACCCAGGTCCATCCCTGTGCGGACCAAGGCCCGCGGTGCAGGCACCAGGCAGGCCCCATGCCGCCAGGCAAGCCACATCTCCTCACAGGAGGCGTCGAAGGCAACGGACAGCCCGGCCAGGACCCGGTCCTGGGGCCCGAGGGGTTCGTCCTTGAGGAAGATCCGGGATTCGGCGTCGACGAAGGCCGCCGCTGACCGGTGGCTGACGGCCACGCCTTTGGGAGTGCCAGTTGACCCCGAGGTAAAAATGATCCAGGCATCGTCCGCCGGGCCCGGCGGACGTGCACCGTGGAAAGGGGCAGGCCGCGGCGGAGCGCCGCTGGGCCCGGCCGCCCGTGAGGGGAAAGACAGGGTGCCCCCCGCCCCCAGTACACCTGCCACCTTCGCTTCCCTGAAGACCAGCTGTGCCCGCTCGTCCGGATCATCAGCATCCACCGGTACGTAGGCCGCCCCCACCAGAAGGACGGCAAGGATCGAAACATACAGCTCATTGGTGCCGGACGGGATCCGGACACCAATCCTGTCGCCGGCGCCCAGCCCTGCCTTGTGCAGCCGGCGGCCAGCCGCCCGGACTTCCTCCATCAGTTGCGCATAACTGAGGGACCGCAGCCCGTCATCCAGCGCCGAGGCGTCGGGGTACCTGGCGGCCGTCTCCTGGATGATGTCGACCAGTGTCCGGGCCGGCGGAGCCGCGACCGCGCCGGCCATCTGCGGCGCGAAGATCCCCGCCTCCACCCGAGGGCCAGTGGGGTGGCTGGCGGGAGGGGCTTCGGGGGACGATGAGTCCCTGCGGGGGACCTGCTGCTGAGTCACCGGCCCATTTTGCCTGCCGCAGGTGAACGGGAGGTGTCATGGGCCCGCTTATGACTCCTGTCCGTACGCTTCATGTTCCTCCATCGTTAAGACGCCGACCGTCAGGGCACCAGGAGGACCTTGCCGGTGGTCTTGCGGCCCTCCAGGTCGCGGTGCGCCTGACCGGCCCGGCTTAGCGGGTAGCGCGCTCCGATCCGGACCTTCAGGCTGCCGTCGGCAGCGGCGGCAAACACTTCGTCCGAGCGCCAGCGCCGCTCGGCGGCATCCCGCAAATAATGGCCCATGGTGGGACGTGTCAGGAACAGGGAGCCCCCGGAGTTGAGCCGCTGGGGATCGAAGGGCGGCACAGGGCCGGACGCGGCGCCGAACAGCACCAGCATGCCGCGGACCCGCAGTGCGGAAAGCGAACCGTCGAAGGTGTCCTTGCCCACGCCGTCGTACACCACGTCCACCCCGGTTCCGCTGGTGATATCCCTGACCCGCTCCGCAAAGCCGTCATAGCGCAGCACGTGGTCCGCGCCGGCGCCGCGCGCCAGCTGCTCCTTTTCGTCCGTCGAAACCGTGGTGAGGACTTCAGCGCCGCGTGCCTTGAGCAGCTGGATCAGCAGCAGCCCCACACCGCCGGCCCCGGCATGCAGCAGGACCTTGTGGCCTGGCTCCACCTTGAACGTGGAATTCATCAGGTAGTGTGCCGTAACCCCCTGCAGCGGAAGGGCTGCCGCGGTGAAGACGTCCAGGCCCTTCGGGACCGGCAGTGCGGCGTCCTCATCCACCAGCGCGTAATCCGCGTAGCAGGCGATGCCTTCAGCGGTGGCAACCCGGTCACCCACGGCGAAGCCCGTCACGCCGTCGCCCACCGCCTCCACCATGCCTGCAGCTTCCGATCCGGGAGTAAAGGGGTAGGAAACTTTGTAGGTGCCGCTGCGCTTGTAGGTGTCGATGAAGTTGACGCCGGCCGCCCCGACTTTGATCAGCAATTGTCCGCGGCCCGGCGCGGGGGGTTCAACCTCCACATAGTCAAGGACTTCCGGTCCGCCTGCCTGCCGTGCGACGATTGCGTGCGTCATGGCTCTCCTTTCGCGGGTCCCGGCGTTTCCGGCCCCGGCTGCCGAGACCATCCTAGGGACACCCGCGGGCAGCGCGACAAGAGGGAGCGTTCCGAAGCCAGGACGTTCATGATGCATAAATATCGGTAGTAATGCATAACTATTGCTGTATAGTCGGAGCATGACTATTTCTGTTGCGGTTTCGGGAGCCAGCGGCTACGCCGGGGGAGAGGTCCTGCGCCTCCTTGCCGGGCACCCTGGCGTGACCATCGGCGCCATCACGGCTCACAGCAATGCAGGGTCCCGGCTTGGCGAACTGCAGCCGCACCTGCACGGGCTGGCCGATCGGATCCTCGAAGACACCACGGTGGCCAACCTCGCCGGCCATGACGTGGTCTTCCTCGCGCTGCCGCATGGTGCTTCCGCTGAAATCGCCGCCCAGCTGCCCGAAGGGACAGTGGTGATCGACGCCGGCGCAGACCACCGCCTCGAAGACCCCGCCGCCTGGGAAAAGTTCTACGGTTCCCCGCACGCCGGCACCTGGCCCTATGGTCTGCCGGAACTGCCCGGCCAGCGCGAAGCCTTGAAGGGTGCCAAGCGCATTGCCGTTCCCGGCTGCTACCCGACGTCGGCCCTCCTGGCGCTGACTCCCGGGTTCGCTGACCACCTTCTGGAACCCGACGACGTCGTGATCGTTTCCGCCTCCGGCACATCGGGCGCGGGCAAAGCCGCCAAGGTCAACCTGATTGGCTCCGAAGTGATGGGCTCCATGAGCCCCTACGGCGTGGGTGGCGGGCACCGGCACACACCGGAAATCGAGCAGGGCCTGTCGAAGGCGGCGGGGGAGAAAGTCACTGTTTCCTTCACGCCCACGCTGGCCCCGATGAGCCGGGGCATCCTGAGCACCGCCACCGCGAAGGTCAAGCCCGGCACCACCGCCGCGCAGCTGCGCCTGGCGTGGATCGAAGCGTACGAGGACGAGCCGTTCGTGCACGTGCTGCCGGAAGGCCAGTGGCCGACGACCAAGTCTGTCCTGGGTTCCAACCATGCGGCCATGCAGGTGGCATTCGATCCCCACGCGGGTCGGGTCGTCGTCACGTGCGTGATCGACAACCTGACCAAGGGCACTGCCGGCGGCGCCGTGCAGTCCATGAACATCGCACTCGGCCTGCCGGAAACCGCTGGCCTCAACCTGCAGGGAGTAGCCCCGTGACCATCACCGCACCCCAGGGATTCCGGGCAGCCGGCGTCACCGCCGGACTCAAGGCCTCCGGCAACCCGGACCTCGCCCTGGTCGTCAATGACGGCCCGTCCAAGGCCGCCGCCGCCGTCTTCACGAGCAACCGGGTGGCTGCGGCCCCCGTCCACTGGTCCCGACAGGTTGTCTCCGACGGCCGTGTGGACGCAGTCATCCTCAACTCGGGCGGCGCCAACGCCTGCACGGGGCCCACCGGCTTCCAGAACACCCACAGCACGGCGGAAAAAGTTGCCGAGGTCCTGGGCATCTCTGCGACCGACGTGTTCGTCTGCTCCACGGGCCTGATCGGCGAGCAGCTGCCCATGGACAAGATCCTTCCGGGCGTAGAAGCCGCCGCCGCCGCGCTCAGCACTGATGGGGGAGCCGCTGCAGGCACCGCCATCATGACCACCGACAGCGTGCCCAAGTCAGCGCTCTTCATCGGCACCGACGCCGACGGCCAGGAATTCAGCATCGGCGGCATCGCCAAGGGCGCCGGCATGCTGGCTCCCGGGCTGGCCACCATGCTGGTGGTGCTGACCACCGATGCCGACGTCCAGCCGGAAATGCTCGACGTCGTCCTCCGCGATGCCACCCGCGTCACCTTTGACCGCGCCGACTCTGACGGCTGCATGTCCACCAACGACACCGTGGTTTTGATGGCATCCGGTGCCTCGGGAGCCGTGCCGTCAGCAGAGGCCTTCGGCGCCGCACTCACGCAGGTCTGCGCCGAACTGGCCCGGAAGCTGATCGCCGACGCCGAGGGAGCCAGCCACGACATCGCAATCCGCACGTTCAACGCGGCCAGCGAAGCTGACGCCGAAACCGTCAGCCGGTCAGTGGCCCGCTCCAACCTGTTCAAGGCCGCCATCTTCGGCAAGGACCCCAACTGGGGCCGCGTGCTCTCAGCGGTGGGCACCACCGACGCCGCCTTTGAACCCGACAAGCTCAACGTCGCCATGAACGGCGTCCAGATCTGCCGCGACGGCAGCATTGGCGATGACCGCAGCCTGGTGGACCTGGAACCGCGCGAGGTCCTGGTGGAGATCGACCTGCAGGCAGGCGATGCCGAGGCCACCATCTGGACGAACGACCTCACCCACGACTACGTCCACGAAAACAGCGCCTACTCCAGCTAAGGGCGCTGCCCTCCAGGTCCAGACCGCTGTGGAAAGTGACACCATGAACACCCAGACGCGTGAAACCACCAGCATGTCCGCTGCCCAGGACAAGGCAGCAACCCTGATCGAGGCGCTGCCCTGGATCCAGCGGTTCGCCGGCACCACCATGGTGATCAAGTACGGCGGCAACGCCATGGTCAACGACGAACTCCGGCGTGCCTTCGCCGAGGACATCGTCTTCCTCCACCACGTGGGCATCCACCCCGTGGTGGTGCACGGCGGCGGCCCCCAGATCAACTCCATGCTGGGCCGGCTGGGCATCGAATCCGAGTTCAAGGGCGGCTTGCGCGTCACCACTCCCGAAGCCATGGACGTGGTCCGCATGGTTCTCACCGGCCAGGTGGGCCGCGAACTGGTGGGCCTGATCAACTCCCACGGACCCTACGCCGTCGGCATGTCCGGCGAAGACGGCGGCCTCCTCCGCGCGGTCCGCACCGGGACCGTGGTGGACGGCGAAGACGTGGACCTGGGACTCGTGGGCGAGGTAGTCGGCGTCGACCCCGCAGGCATTGTGGACATCCTGGCTGCCGGGCGCATCCCCGTGATTTCCACGGTGGCGCCGGAGATCGTCGACGGCGGTGACGGCGTGGCCGGCACCGCGCGGTTCCAGCCCACAGGCCAGGTCCTGAACGTCAACGCCGACACCGCAGCGGCTGCCGTCGCCTCGGCGCTGGGCGCTTCCAAGCTGGTCATCCTGACCGACGTCGAAGGCCTGTACGCAAACTGGCCGGACAAGTCGTCCCTGATCTCCTCGCTCACGGCCTCAGAGCTGCGGGAGATGCTGCCCCGGCTGGAGTCGGGCATGATCCCCAAGATGGCCGCCTGCCTGAAGGCCATCGACGAAGGCGTGGAACGCGCACACATCGTGGACGGGCGCCTGCCCCACTCCATGCTTCTTGAAACATTTACGACGGCGGGCATCGGCACCCAGGTAGTCCCGGACGAGGAGATCAACGCATGAACAAGCACACCGCAGTGGTCGAGAATGTGGAAACCCCGGTCACGGAGCTCGTCGAAACCACGGGCCACGCCGGCTCCGAGTGGCTCTCCCGGTACTCCAGCTCGCTCATGAACGTGTTCGGCACGCCGCAGCGGGTCCTGGTCCGCGGCGCCGGCTGCCTGGTGTGGGACGCCGACGGCAAGGAATACCTGGACCTGCTGGGCGGCATCGCCGTCAACGCCCTGGGCCACGCCCATCCGTTCGTGACGTCGGTCATCGCCAGCCAGTTGGCCACCCTGGGCCATGTCTCCAACTTCTTCACCAGCCCCACGCAGGTGGCTCTGGCTGAAAAGCTCCTGGAACTGGCCCACGCGCCTGCCGGGTCCAAGGTGTTCTTCAGCAACTCCGGCACGGAAGCGAACGAGGCAGCGTTCAAGCTGGCGCGCCGCAACACCGGCACCGGCGATACCAAACGGACCAGGATCATTGCCCTTGAGGGCGCCTTCCACGGCCGGACCATGGGAGCCCTGGCGCTCACGGCCAAGGAAGCCTACCGGGCTCCCTTCGAGCCGCTGCCAGGCGGCGTGGTGCACATCCCGTTCGGCGACATCACCGCCCTGGAGGCCGCGGTGGACGAAACCGTCGCTGCCGTCTTCCTGGAGCCCATCCAGGGTGAAGCGGGCGTCCGCCCGCTGCCGCCGGGCTACCTTAAAGCTGCCCGCGAAGCCACCAGCAAAGTTGGCGCCCTGCTGATCCTTGATGAAGTCCAGACCGGCATCGGCCGCACCGGCAAATGGCTGGCCAGCGAGGACGCCGGGATCGTCCCCGACGCCGTCACCCTGGCCAAGGGCCTGGGGGGCGGATTCCCCATCGGTGCCCTCATCACCTTCGGTGAGCAGGCGTCGTCGTTGCTGTCCGCCGGCCAGCACGGCACCACGTTCGGCGGCAACCCGGTTGCGACGGCGGCCGCCCTCGCCACCCTCCACGCACTGGAAAGCCAGAACGTCCTGGCGAACGCCACCGCGGTGGGGGAGCACCTGCGCTCCGGGCTGGCTGCCATCCCGGGGGTGACCGAGGTCCGCGGCGAAGGCCTCTTGATCGGCTTCGACCTCGACGCCGACGTTGCCCCCGCCGCTGTGCAGGCAGCCCTTGACGCGGGCTTCATCATCAACAGCCCCGGCCCCCACACGATCCGCCTGGCCCCGCCGCTGATCCTCACTGCGGGCCAGGCCGACACCTTCCTCGCCGCCTTCCCGGCAATCCTCCAAGCAGCTAAGGACGCCCAGTGACCACCGCAACCCGGCACTTCCTTAAGGACACCGACCTCAGCCCCGCCGAGCAGGCAGAGGTGCTGGAGCTCGCCGCCCGCATGAAGGCGGCCCCCTACAGCGTGCAGCCCTACGCCGCGGAAGGCAGCGGCCGCAAGACCGTGGCCGTGATCTTCGACAAGACCTCCACCCGGACCCGGGTCTCCTTCGCCACCGGTGTCGCGGACATGGGCGGAAACGCGCTGGTCATCAATCCGGGCGAGGCGCAGATCGGGCACAAGGAATCCGTGGAGGACACCGCCAAGGTCCTGGAGCGCATGGTCTCCACCATCGTGTGGCGCACCGGAGCGCATGCCGGCCTGGTGGCCATGGCGGAGAACTCCAAGGTGCCTGTCATCAACGCGCTGTGCGACGACTACCACCCCTGCCAGCTCCTCGCGGACCTGCTCACCGTCAAAGAACACAAGGGCCAGCTCAAGGGCCTCACCATGAGCTACCTGGGCGATGCCGCCAACAACATGGCCAACTCCTACCTCCTGGCCGGGGTCACCGCCGGCATGCACGTCCGCATCGCCGGCCCGGAGGGCTACCTGCCCGCCGCTGAAATTGTGGCTGCTGCCGAGGAACGCGCGGCTGAAACCGGCGGCTCGGTGCTGATCACCAGTGACGCCAATGCGGCCCTCCAGGGGGCGGACGTCGTGGCCACCGACACCTGGGTGTCCATGGGCCAGGAGGCCGAAAAGGAAGCCCGGATGCAGCTGTTCCGGGACTACTCCGTGGACTCCGGCGCCATGGCACTGGCTGCGGATGACGCCGTCGTGCTTCACTGCCTGCCCGCCTACCGCGGCTACGAAATCTCCGCCGACGTTATCGACGGCCCGCAGTCCATCGTCTGGGACGAAGCCGAAAACCGGCTTCACGCCCAGAAGGCGCTGATGGCCTGGCTGATGCACCGGTCCGGCCTGGCCTTCGTTGACGGCCTTTCCCCCGTCGAGGGCACTGGGGAGAGCACGTTCTAGTGTCCGCCCAGCCGTCCTCCCCGGGCAGCAGCCCGGCCACCAAGACCGCCCGGCAGGCGCGCATCACCGCCATCCTCACCGGGCAGTCCGTGCGTTCCCAGGCGGAGCTTGCGGCGTTGCTGGCGGACGACGGCGTGCAGGTCACCCAGGCCACGCTGTCCCGCGACCTCGTCGAGCTGGGTGCCGTCCGCGTCCGCGGGAAGGAGGGCGTCCTGGTGTACGCCGTCCCCGGCGAGGGCGGCGAAAGGGCCGCCAAGAGCGGCGTCACGCAGGAGATCCTGGATGCCCGGCTCGCCCGGCTGTGCAGCGAACTGCTGGTCACTGCCGAAGCCTCCGCCAACATCGCTGTTCTCCGGACGCCGCCCGGGGCCGCGAACTTCCTGGCCCTGGCCATCGACCACTCGGTGATGCCGTCCATCCTGGGCACCATCGCCGGCGACGACACCGTCCTGCTGGTCTCCCGCGACCCCCTGGGTGGCCCGGACCTCGCCGCCCGCTTCCTGCAACTGGCTGAGGAAGCCGGGCAATAAGCTTGAAGACAATCAACCAACCAACCCCAACAAGGAGCATCTAAAGTGACTGAACGCATTGTGCTGGCCTACTCCGGCGGCCTGGACACGTCCGTCGCCATCGGCTGGATCGGTGAAGCCACCGGTGCCGAGGTCATCGCCGTGGCGGTCGACGTCGGACAGGGCGGCGAATCGCTGGAAACCATCCGCCAGCGCGCCCTGGGCTGCGGCGCCGTCGAAGCCTACGTCGCCGACGCATCGGATGAGTTCGCCAACGAATACTGCGTGCCCACGCTGAAGGCCAACGCCCTCTACCAGGGCCACTACCCGCTGGTGTCCGCCATCTCCCGCCCGGTCATCGTCAAGCACCTGGTGAAGGCAGCCCGCGAATTCGGCGCCACCACCGTGGCCCACGGCTGCACCGGCAAGGGCAACGACCAGGTCCGCTTCGAAGTCGGCATCCAGACCCTCGGCCCGGACCTGAAGTGCATCGCACCGGTCCGCGACCTCGCCCTCACCCGCGACAAGGCCATCGCCTTCGCCGAGGAAAAGGGACTGCCCATCGAGACCACCAAGAAGAACCCGTACTCCATCGACCAGAACGTCTGGGGCCGCGCGGTGGAAACCGGCTACCTCGAGGACATCTGGAACGCCCCCACCAAGGACATCTACGACTACACCGCCACCCCGGAGTTCCCGCCGGCACCGGATGAGGTCACCATCTCCTTCGAAGCCGGCGTGCCCGTCGCGATTGACGGCGTCAAGGTCACCCCGCTGCAGGCCATCAAGGAACTGAACCGCCGCGCCGGCGCCCAGGGCGTAGGCCGCATCGACGTCGTCGAGGACCGCCTGGTGGGCATCAAGTCCCGCGAAATCTACGAGGCCCCCGGCGCCATGGCGCTGATCACCGCGCACAAGCACCTCGAGGACATCACCATCGAGCGCGAGCAGGCCCGCTTCAAGGCCACCGTGGGCCAGCGCTGGGCCGAGCTGGTGTATGACGGCCAGTGGTTCTCCCCGCTGAAGCGCTCCCTGGACGCCTTCATCGAGGACACCCAGAAGTACGTCTCCGGCGACATCCGCATGACCCTGCACGGTGGCCAGGCCATCGTCAACGGCCGCCGCTCGGACACCTCGCTGTACGACTTCTCGCTGGCCACCTACGACACCGGCGACACCTTCGACCAGTCCCAGGCCAAGGGCTTCATCGAGCTGTGGGGCATGTCCGCCAAGGTTGCCTCCGGCCGCGACATCCGCGTCGCAGGGAAGTAGCCCCTGTGGCTGAGCAAAAAACGGAGGCTACTAATACAGGCGCGCTGTGGGGCGGCCGGTTCGCCGGCGGTCCCGCGGATGCCCTCGCGGCGCTGAGCAAGTCCACGCACTTCGACTGGCGGCTGGCGCGTTACGACATTGCCGGTTCCAAGGCGCACGCACGCGTGCTGCACAAGGCCGGGCTGCTGGACGACGCCGAGCTGCAGGGGATGCTTGAAGCCCTCACCAAGCTGGACGAGGACGTGGCCTCCGGTGCCTATCTGCCGGCGGAGTCCGATGAGGACGTGCACGGTTCGCTGGAACGCGGCCTGATCGAGCGCGCCGGTGCCCAGCTGGGCGGCAAGCTGCGTGCGGGGCGGTCCCGCAACGACCAGGTGGCCACCCTGGGCCGGATGTTCCTGCGCGACCACGCCCGGATCATCGCCCGAGGTGTCCTGGCTACCGTGGACGCCCTGGTGGAGCAGGCCAAGGCGCACCACGGTGTCGCCATGCCCGGCCGCACCCACCTGCAGCACGCGCAGCCGGTCCTGCTCAGCCACCACCTCCTGGCCCACGCCTGGGCCCTGCTGCGCGACGTGCAGCGGCTCCAGGACTGGGACAAGCGGGCCGGGGTTTCACCGTACGGCTCGGGCGCGCTGGCCGGGTCCTCGCTGGGCCTGGACCCGGAGGCCGTGGCCGCGGACCTCGGGTTCTTTTCCGCCGTGCACAACTCGATCGACGGCACCGCCTCCCGCGACGTCTTCGCCGAGTTCGCCTGGGTCTGCTCCATGATCGGCGTGGACCTGTCCCGGATCTCCGAGGAAGTCATCTTCTGGGCCACCAAGGAGTTCTCCTTCGTCACGCTGGATGATTCGTACTCCACGGGGTCCTCGATCATGCCGCAGAAGAAGAACCCGGACGTTGCCGAGCTGGCCCGCGGCAAGGCAGGGCGCCTGATCGGCAACCTCACCGGGCTGCTGGCCACGCTCAAGGGCCTGCCGCTGGCTTACAACCGCGACCTGCAGGAGGACAAGGAACCGGTGTTCGACGCCGCCGACACCCTGGAGCTGCTGCTCCCGGCCGTGTCCGGCATGATCGCCACCCTGACCTTCAACACTGAGCGGATGGAGTCGCTGGCCCCGCAGGGCTTCGCGCTGGCCACGGACATCGCCGAGTGGCTGGTCCGCCAGGGCGTTCCGTTCCGCGAGGCACATGAGCTCTCCGGTGCCGCCGTGAAGCAGGCAGAGTCCCGCGGCGTTGAGCTGTGGGACCTGACCGACGAAGAGTACGCGGCGATCTCGGAGCACCTCACGCCCGAGGTCCGCACTGTCCTCTCCACCGAGGGTTCGCTCAACAGCCGGAACTCCCAGGGCGGAACGGCGCCGGCCGCCGTCGAACGCCAGCTGGCCGCGCTGGAAGGCGAGCTGGCCGGCGTGCGGGAGTACGCCGGGTAGGACGCATTGCTGCCGAGGGTCCCGGGGCATTGGCCCGGGTCCCTCGGCGTCTGTGGCTAGGCTGGGGCCATGAGCGAAACCTTCCGCAAGTTCCTTCGCACCCTGCCCGACTTTCCGTCCGACCTGCCCGGCTTCGACCCGGACAGTGCGCCGCAGGACCCGGCATTGCTCTTCAAGCAGTGGCTGGACGAGGCGATGGATGCCGGTGAGCAGCAGCCGCATGCCTTCAGCCTGGCCACGGTCGGCGGAGACGCCAACGGCAAGCCGCAGCCGTCCTCGCGCATGCTGATCCTGAAGAACATCGACGACGACGGCTGGCACTTCGCCACGTCCCGCACCTCCCGCAAGGGCCGGGAACTGGCGGAGTCACCCCGGGCGGCGATGAACTTCTACTGGCCCGGGCTGGGCCGCCAGGTCCGCGTAGTTGGGGCCGTGACCGAACTGTCCGCGGAGGCGTCCGCCGTTGACTGGCATGAGCGCCCCAGGGCTGACGGCACGGACAACCCGCACTGGCAGCTCTACGCCCTGCAGCCTGTTGAGATCGAGTTCTGGCAGGCCAGCAACGACGGGCATCACGTGCGCCACCGTGTCGGGCCGGACGGACGGCCGCTCTCCTGACGGCTCCGCTAGGCTGGCCGCATGACCTCTCCTTCTCCTGCCGGCCTGCTGGCTGGGCTGCACAAGGCCGCCACGGCGCTGACCGCCGCCATGGACCGCATCCCCGACGGTGGCGAACGCGCTCCGTCCGCCCTTCCCGGCTGGAGCCGCGGACACCTTCTGGCCCACATAACCGGTATTTGTAATGCGTTGGCCCGCCAGGTGGAATACGGCCGGCGCGGCGAGACCGTGGAGCTATACGACGGCGGCGTGGACGGCCGTAACCGGGCCATCGATCTTGCCGCCGGGCACAGCCTTCAGCAGCACCGGGACGACGTCGACGAGGCCATGCAGCGGGCGCTCACGGCCTTCGATGCCTTGGACGGCGAGGAGTGGCAGACACACATCGCGTTCCGCGACGGCGTGATTTTCGACGCCGGGCTGGCGCTTTGGCGGGAACTGGTCATCCACACCTCGGACCTGGACACCGGAGCAGGCCCCGAAACCTGGAGCAGGGAATTCTGCTCCAACCTCTTCGACTTCCTCGCCGCACGGATACCGGCCGACAAGCGGCTGGTGCTGCAGCCAATGGCACTGCCGCCCCTGGCCCTCGGAGCCGGCGGCAGCACCGTCGTCGTCAGCGGGATGGTCACCGACATCGCCGCGTGGCTGGCCGGCCGGACGCCGTCCCTGGACAGCCTGCGGGCCACCGCCGCCGGGGACGGCACGGACCTTCCCGGCCTCCTGCCCTGGCCTTCGGCAATCCCGGACCCCAAGTAGCACCGGGTTCGGGGAGTTGCCCGGCGTCAGGCGGCTTCGCGGGCCAGCAGGCTCTCCTTGATGCGCAGGCCCCAGCGGAAACCGCCCAACGAGCCATCCGTACGGATGACGCGGTGGCACGGAACGAACAAGGCTGCCGCGTTGAAGGCGCAGGCACTGGCCGCGGCCCGCACGGCGCGCGGATTGCCTGCCAGTGCCGCGTACTCGCTGTACGTGACGGGTGAACCGGGCTTGACCTGGCGCAGGACGTCCCAGGCATGGGCGCGGAACGGGCCCGACTGCTGGAGGACGGGGACGGCCATGGCCGGTGCGGGGTCGCCGCTGTAGAAAGCCTCGACGGCGGAGGAGATGCCGCCAAGGGTTGCCACCTCGTCCACGGCGTCCGGGCGCAGCGCCGGATGGACCTGTCCCACCAGCTCCGGAAGGCCCGCGGTCCAGCCCGACGCGAGGACCATGCCGTCACGGGCAAGGATGGTGAAGGGACCGTCCGGGGTGGACAGCTGCAGCATTTGGGCTTTCATGGCTTCCCTCTCACAGGAGCGGTGGTTGCGGCGGCAGGCCGGGCAGCGGCACGCCAAAGGTGCATGGTGGCGTAGGAGCGCCACGGGCTGGTCTCCCGGAAGTCCTGGCTCAAAGCACTCCCTCCATTATCGAGGGCGCGTATTCCGTTCCGGACCGCGGCATCGTTGGCGAGGAAGATGTCCGGGGCGCCGAGGACCCGCATGGCGACGTACCCCACTGTCCAAGGCCCGACGCCGGGAAGCGGCAAAAGCGCCGCGGTGAGGCCGGGGAGGTCGTCGCCGTACCCGAACTCCAGGCTCCCGCCGGCCATCGCGTTCGCGGCATGAAGCAGTGATTCCGTTCGGCGCCTCGGACCACGGAGCAGATCTCCTGCCGCCGCGATTTCCAGGGGAGTTGGAAACAACCGGTCCAGGCCGTCTCCGGGTGAACCCGTAGGACTGCCCGCAGCCGACAGGTAGGTCAATGCGGTCCGGGCCGCGGCCACGGTGATTTGCTGGCCCACCATGGCGCGGACCAGCAGTTCCTGTGGATCCAGGGCGCCCGGCAGCCGCACTCCCGGAGCTTCGCGGACGGAGGCGGCCAGGCGGGGGTCGGTGCCCAGGGCTTCATCGATCGCCTCCGGGTCCGCGTCGAGGTCGAAGAGCCTTCGAACGCGGCTGAGCAGCACTGGCAGGTCGCGCAGGTCAACCGCGCCGACGGTGAGGGTCAGCGGCCGCCCCCGGGCACCGTCGTCGTACTCCACCCGGAAACGGGCATCGCCGTGGGGGAGCCTCAGCGTGCGCGCATAGGAGGTGGAAGTGCCCTCCTCGATCCCCGGGATGGCACGGACGGCCAGGAAGGAAAAGATGCCCGGATCAAAGGGTGGGCGGTACGGCAGGCCCAACACCAGTGCGGTGGTGCCGCCGGACCCCGGGTGGCGGACGGTTTTGCGCAAGGCTGTGGGTGTCATGTCGAACACTTCGGCGATGGTCTCGTTGAACTGCCTCACGCTGCTGAAGCCGGCCGCGAACGCGACGTCAGCGAGCTTCATCGTGGTGGACACCAACAGCGTGCGGGCGGTCTGGGCCCGCGCTGCACGGGCCAGGGACAGCGGTCCGGCGCCGAGCTCCTGGCCCAAAATGCGGTTCAGCTGCCTCGGCGAATAGCCGAGGCGTGCAGCGAGGCCGCCCACCCCGTCCCGGTTGATCACGCCGTCATTGATGAGGCGCATGGCCCTGCCCGCAATATCCTGCCGGACGTTCCAGGCCGGAGTGCCCGGGACCGCCTCCGGCAGGCACCGCTTGCAGGCGCGGTAGCCGGCCTCGTGCGCGGCGGCCGAGGTCTCGTAAAATGTCACATTCGATGCCTTAGGGGTGCGGGCGGGGCACGAGGGGCGGCAGTAGATCCCGGTGCTGCGGACGGCGGTGAAAAACTGGCCGTCGAACCGGGGATCGCGGGCATCGATTGCCCGGTAGCGCTGCCAGAAGTCCATTCCTCTATCCTGCCAGTGGAGGCGTACCGGTACTAGCGGAAATCGGACATGGCCGTGGGTGCGGAAAAGTCGCGTGCCGGGGCCTTGGCCACGCAGATGAAACCGGCAGCATCCGGGTAAGGTCAAGCAATGAACCAAAGCACTGGGGCAATGGAAGCACTGCGGGAATTCCTGTCCGCAGACGCCCGCGAGCTGGCCCCGCAGCTGCTCGGCGCCGTGCTGACCCACGAATCCCGGGATGGTGCCGTGTCCGTCCGGCTCACCGAGGTGGAGGCCTACATGGGGCCTGAGGACTCGCTGCATCCGGACCCCGGTTCGCACACTTACCGCGGGCCCACGCCACGCAACGCCCCCATGTTCGGCCCCGCCGGGCACCTCTATGTGTACTTCACCTACGGCATGCACCACTGCACCAATATTGTCTGCGGTCCGGCTGGCGTCGCGTCCGCGCTGCTGCTGCGGGCAGGTGAGGTCGTGGAAGGCATCGAGCTGGCACAGCGCCGCCGCCCGACGTCGAAAAGCCCGGCCGACCTGGCCAGCGGTCCGGCCCGCCTTGCCAAAGCACTCGGGCTGACGACGGCGGACAGCGGCCGGGATGCGCTGGCGCCGCCGTTCGCCCTGGAGCTTCCGGCCGGACCCGGAGGGCCCGTCAGTTCCGGCCCGCGCGTGGGCGTGGCGGGCGCCGGGGGTTCCGCGGACTACGCCTGGCGGTTCTGGCTTGCCGGGGACCCCACGGTTTCCAAGTACAAGGCGGCGAAGCAACGAATCCGCAAACCGGCTGCCGAGCCACCGGGGTTTCACCAGCGTTAACGGAAATGGTTGTAGAATGGACGGTCTGTCTTTCGCGATAGGGGAACGTTAATGCACGACGCCGAATTGGCCCACGAACGGGAGTATGTAGCCGGCCTGTATGCCCGGCTGGAGGAACTCCGGGAGGAGAAGCGCGGCCAGCTGGCGCAGGTCCGCCGTGCGGGAGCCGTGGGCACCATGCAGAACGTTTCGGAACGTGACGCGTTCGCCGCACTGTATGAGGACCGCCTGGCGCAGCTGGATGCGGTGGATGACCGGCTGGTCTTTGGCCGCCTGGACCTGGACTCCGGG
This sequence comes from Pseudarthrobacter enclensis, assembly GCF_030811655.1. Classification (GTDB taxonomy): domain Bacteria; phylum Actinomycetota; class Actinomycetes; order Actinomycetales; family Micrococcaceae; genus Arthrobacter; species Arthrobacter enclensis_A. The sequence continues at coordinate 375,145 of NZ_JAUSRE010000001.1, forward strand.
GAAGCGCAGTACATTGGCCGAATCGGCCTCACCACCGAGGACCTGCAGCGGCTGATGGTTGACTGGCGTGCGCCGGAAGCCGGGCACTTCTACCAGGCCACGGCCTTCGACCGCCAGGGCGTGCGCCGCCGCCGTCACCTGATCCTGCAGGGACGCGAAGTGAAGGCCATCGAGGACGATGTGCTGGACGCCGCCATGCTCACCGATGATGAATCGCTCCAGGGCGAAGGTGCCCTGTTGGCTGCCCTGAACTCCAAGCGCACCGGCCGCATGTCGGACATCGTCAGCACTATCCAGTCCGAGCAGGACCGCATCATCCGGTCCTCCATCTCCGGTGCGGTCGTGGTCCAGGGCGGCCCGGGCACGGGCAAGACTGCCGTTGCCCTGCACCGTGCCGCCTACCTGCTCTACACCCACCGTGACCGGCTCAAGAGCGCCGGCGTGCTGCTGGTGGGCCCGTCGTCGTCGTTCATGAAGTACATCGAACGCGTGCTGCCCTCGCTTGGTGAGACCGGCGTGGTCATGGCCAGCCTGGGCCGCCTGATGCCCGGGATCAACGCCGTGCCCGAAACGGACGCGGATGTGGCCGCCATCAAGGGCCGCCTGGACATGGCGGCCATCGTGGCCAATGCCGTGTCCAACCGCATGCGTGTCCCCGCCCAGAACCGGATCCTCGAGGTGGACGGGCGCAAGCTCACCCTGACGCCGCGGCAGGTCCGCCGTGCCCGGGAACGTGCCCGCGCCACCGGGAAGCCGTACAACGAGGCCCGTGTGACATTCGTGAAGATCCTGCTGCGCGAGCTGACGGAGCAAATGACCGAACTGGTCGAAGCCGGGAACATCGGCAACAACGCCGACCGCTCCTACCTTGCCGAGGACGTCCGGACTGCCAGGGACGTGCGGATCGCCCTGAACCTGTGCTGGATGCCCATGACGCCGGAGAAGCTGATCTCCGACCTCTTCAGCAAGCCGGAAATCCTGGAGTTCTGCACCCCCAACCTGAGCCCGGCCGAGCGGGCGCTGCTGCAGCGCCCGGCCGACGCCCCGTGGACCGAATCCGACGTGCCGCTGCTGGACGAAGCCGCCGAATTGCTGGGCGAGCTGGACCCGGCTGCGGGCCGCGGGCTGGCCCAACAGGAGCACGACCGTGCCAGGGACCTCGCCAACGCGAAGCAGACCCTGGTCAATATGCAGGCCGCCGGGGTGGACCCCCTGATGTCCGCGGAGGAGCTTGCCGAGCAGAACCGGGAACAGGAATCCCGGCAGACCGCCGCCGAGCGCGCCACGAGCGACCGCACGTGGGCGTTCGGACACATCGTGGTGGATGAGGCACAGGAACTGTCGCCCATGCAGTGGCGGCTGCTGGTGCGGCGGTGCCCCCTGAAGTCGTTCACCATCGTGGGTGACATCGCGCAGACGAGTTCCGTGGCTGGGGCCAACTCCTGGCAGGGGGCCCTGGCCCCCATGTTCGGTGACCGCTGGCAGCTGGAGGAGCTGACTGTCAACTACCGCACTCCGTCCCAGATCGCGGAGGCCGCCGTCAGGATGGCCAACGCAGCCGGCCTGGTGGTTTCCGCGCCCAAGGCTGTGCGGGAAGGGCGCTGGGCGCCCATCATCGATGAAGTTTCCGCCGGCGCGGTGGTGGACCGGCTCGTCGAGGTCCTTCCGGAGGAACTTGGGGCGCTCGACGGCGGCCTGCTCGCCGTGATCGCCGACGGTGACCTCCTGCCCCAGGCCACGGCAGCCTTGCGCGCCGTGTACGGGCGACGGATCGGGAGCGGGGCCGGGAGCTACGAACAGGACATCGTGGTGATCAGCCCGCGCGAGGCCAAGGGCCTGGAGTTCGACGGCGTCGTGGTCCTGGAACCATCCACCATGCTCAACCACGAGCACGGCAAGGTAGGGGACCTCTACGTGGCCATGACCCGCGCCACCCAGCGCCTGCGCCTGATCGCGGCCCAACCCGTACCCGCCGGGATTGCCGGCTGACAGGGCCTCCGGCGTTACTGCTAACTTAGGAAGCGTGCCAGAACTGAACAACCTCGAACCGCAGCGCAACGACCCCACTTTCGCCAACATTTGGCAGGAACTGAAGTGGCGTGGGCTGGTCCATGTCTCCACCGACGAAGCAGAGCTGGAAAAGCTCCTCGCCAACGGGCCGGTTACGTACTATTGCGGCTTCGATCCCACCGCGCCGAGCCTGCACCTGGGCAACTTGGTCCAGCTGCTGGTCATGCGCCGCCTCCAGCTGGCCGGCCACAAGCCGCTGGGACTGGTGGGCGGCTCCACCGGCATGATCGGCGATCCGCGTCCGACGGCGGAACGCACCCTGAACACCAAGGACACGGTGGCGGAGTGGGTTGGTTACCTCCAGGCCCAGGTGGAGCGCTTCCTCAGCTTTGACGGGGACAACGCTGCCCGGATGGTGAACAACCTGGACTGGACGGCGCCCTTGAGCGCCATCGACTTCCTGCGGGAAGTGGGCAAGCACTTCCGGGTGGGAACCATGCTGCGCAAGGACGCCGTGGCATCCCGGCTGAACTCGGACGAGGGCATCAGCTACACGGAGTTCAGCTACCAGATCCTGCAGGGCATGGACTACCTGCAGCTCTACCGCGACTACGGCTGCGTGCTGCAGACCGGTGGTTCTGACCAATGGGGCAACCTCACCAGCGGTACTGAACTGATCCGGAAGGTGGAGGGCAAGAGCGTCCACGCGCTGGGAACGCCGCTGATTACCAACTCGGACGGCACCAAGTTCGGCAAGAGCGAGGGTAACGCCATCTGGCTCGACGCCGGCATGTGCAGCCCGTACGCCTTCTACCAGTTCTGGCTCAATACGGCAGATGCCGATGTGGTGGACCGGCTCAAGGTGTTCACCTTCCTGACACGGGCCCAGATCGAAGAGATCGCGGTGTCCGTGGCCGAGCGCCCCTTCGCCCGCGAAGGACAGCGGAAGCTCGCCTTCGAAGTGACCTCACTGGTGCACGGCGTGGAAGCCACCGAGAAGGTGATTGCCGCCTCGGCAGCCTTGTTTGGCAACGGGGACTTGGCCGCGCTGGACAAGGCAACCCTCCAGGCCGCCACTTCCGAACTTCCCACTGCAACCGTGCAGGTGGATGAAATGGGCATCGTGGACCTGCTGGTGGCGTCCGGACTTTCCGAAAGCAAGTCTGCTGCCCGCCGGACTGTAGGGGAGGGCGGCGCCTACGTGAACAACGAGAAGGTGTCCGATCCTGAAGCCGTGATTTCCGAAGACGAACTTCTGCACGGCCAGTACCTGTTGCTGCGCCGGGGAAAGAGGAACCTGGCCACTGTTGAAGTACTGGTTCCCTAGCATCTTCCGCACCTTCATGCACGCCCTTCGGCAGCCGATTTGCACGGCCGCTGGGGGGCGTGTATTGTTTTCTGAGTCGCCGCCGCTGAGTGGTGACAAACCCCCGACTAATGAGAAGCAATTCTTGCCGCGGAACACGCGGACTTGGAGAAATTGCTTCTTATTCTGCTGGGCGGATTCATTCCACCGAGTGAATTCCGGGAAAATCACCGGATTTGCAAAAGTGAATATGAATGAAATAAGATAAAAACATCGCAGCGAAGAAATACGGAATAGAAATTCTTTGAATTGTTTCCGGCGAGTATTCGATATGTGTCTGTTGTTTGAGAACTCAATAGTGTGCCAAGTTTGTTGATACCGATTATGTATGTAATTGGTTGAATTTGCCGAATCGTGCCGCCCCTGT
>NZ_JAUSRE010000002.1 GCF_030811655.1 Pseudarthrobacter enclensis
CATGACCAAGTGGGTGTTTTGGCTTCCCTCGTCACCCCTGACGCCGGGGTCTGATCAAGGAATACGCCAAGACTCAATCCGCAGGGATGCCAGTAGGCAGACAGGGAAGAGAGACTCCTCACCGGCTGCTCAAGAAAGGTTGTGGATTGCCCCCGCCCACCGCGGGCCGGTGACGGCCCGGCGGACCGCCCTGGCACGCCCGTGGAAGTCGATCTTCGGCATGCGCGGAGAATCCTTGGTTTGGCCATCCGTATCGCTCAAGGCTGTCGACGGTGGGGCATTTGTGGATGTTGTGCAGTGGTCGGTGATCAGGCCCATGCCGGCGTACTCTCGCACAGCGGCGATGCCGGCAACGGCGTCGGTCTTGGTGTCGAAGGGTTTGGAAACTGCCATGATGGTGCCGTCAGGCGCCGTCAATCGGAACCTAAACGTTGATTCCGCGTCGACGAATAGTTCGAACATTCCTGCCATTGTGATCCTTTCGTCTGCGGGATCATGAGGCTGCGTCCTTGCAGCCAGCCACGCAGGAGGCATCATTGCCTCCGTTTCCATGGTTGATCCCGCGTTCAAATCTTCATCAATTCAGCATGCGTTCCTCGAGTTTCCCGTGGGAACGTCTGCCGGCGCAAGGTTTCGCCCGGCATCCAACCGAAGTAATCCCCCGCTCTCAAGTTCAGCCCAAGGCAATATGCAAAGCTGAAGGCGGTATTGCATCATGCCAATGCGAATGCGGGCGTACCTCCTGGTACTTGGGCCAGGCTTGCCGCCCACCGTCGAACTCCACAGTCCCAGGGCGGCAACCACGTCCACGTTCGTCACCTCGGCGGCAGGGGATTTCGCGGTCGTTCCGACGTATGTCCAAAGCGCTCCCGCGCAGTTCGAGCGGACGTACCGAGGGCCGCACCGATAACCTCCCACGAGTCTCCGTTCGCCCGTGCGGTTCTGATGGCAGCGTGTAGCTCGGCCTCGGCCTTGGCGGCAGCGTTACGGGCAGCGGTGATCCGGCGGAAGTCCGGAGCATCCCTCTCAGCGTGAGGTGCCGGATTCAGGCGAAGGAGCGTACCGTCCACCCGCAGCGGCGCGGCCAGGTGCTCGACGTGCAGGACGTAACCTTCGCCGGGCCCGCGCTGTATATAGACGGTGAGGACGGTGTTTCCCTCACCATCGTCAAAGTCCACTTTTCCGTAGCTCCCACTCGGACCAACAGGCCATGGGCGCGGCCTCAAGCGCGCTGAAGCTTCGTACTGCGCCAGCTCGAAGACGTGCTCCCCGTCCCGGATATCGGGGTTTTGTGATTTGTGAGGGCTCATACTGACCGTTCTCCTTCGAAATTTCCTGCCACTGCGTCGCAATACGTGGGGCCGCAGCAAGGGCTATCCAGCATCAGTACAAGCCACTTTGGTGCGAAGCGCACGAGTACCCGGTACTTGATCCTCCCTGCAGTGGGTACAGGGCGATCCGACGCAGAAGCCCCAGCCACACCACCCCCGTAGCATCCAGACACACAGCGCAACGCAGGCGCCCCCGCCCGTAACCTGTTTAAATGCCTCGTTTCGCACTGGACATCGAGTCCGTCCCCCGTCCCGCCCGTTCGCAGGAACTCCTGGACGCCGTGAACCACCGGGTGGTCATCGCCGACGGCGCCATGGGCACCATGCTCCAGGGCCGTGACCTGCAGCTCGACACGGACTTCCAGAACCTCGAGGGCTGCAACGAGATCCTCAACGACACCCGGCCGGATGTCATCGCCGACATCCACGACGCCTACTTCGCCACCGGCATCGACGCCGTGGAAACCAACACCTTCGGCGCCAACTGGTCCAACCTCTCCGACTACGGCATCGATGACCGCATCGAAGAGCTCGCGCTCAAGGGCGCAAAGATCGCCCGCGAACGTGCCGAGGCGGCAGAAGAAACAGACGGGCGCATGCGCTGGGTCCTCGGCTCCATGGGCCCGGGCACCAAGCTCCCCAGCCTCGGCCACACCAGCTACGGCTGGCTCAAGCAGACCTTCGCCCTCCAGGCTGAGGGGCTGATCGACGGCGGGGCGGATGCGTTCCTCATCGAAACCAGCCAGGACCTCCTGCAGACCAAGGCCGCCGTCAACGGCTGCAAGCAGGCCATCGTCTCCAAGGGCATCCGCCTCCCCATCTTCGTCGAGGTCACGGTGGAGACCACCGGCACCATGCTCATGGGCTCGGAAATCGGCGCCGCACTCACCGCCCTGGAACCGCTCGGCGTCGACGCCATCGGCCTCAACTGCGCCACCGGCCCGGACGAGATGAGCGAACACCTCCGCCACCTCTCCAAGCAGTCCTCCGTCGCCATCGCCTGCATGCCCAACGCCGGCCTGCCCGTCCTCGGCGCCAACGGCGCGCACTACCCGCTCACCCCCGCCGAACTCGCCACCGCGCACGAGCAATTCGTCCGCGAATTCGGCCTGGGCCTGGTGGGCGGCTGCTGCGGTACGACGCCGGAACACATGGCCGCCGTCGTCGAACGTCTTGCGCCCTTCCGTGCCAAAGCCGTGGCCACCAACAGCGGAAAGCCGGCAAGAATCCCCGAAGAGCGCGAGGCCGGCGTCGCCTCCCTCTACCAGCACGTGAACTTCGACCAGGAGTCCGCCTACCTGGCTATCGGTGAGCGCACCAACGCCAACGGCTCCAAAGCCTTCCGCCTGGCCATGCTCGAAGAGCGCTGGGACGACTGCGTGGACATCGCCCGCGAACAGATCCGCGTCGGCGCCCACCTGCTGGACGTCTGCATCGACTACGTGGGCCGCGACGGCGTCGCCGACATCAAGGAGGTGGTGAGCCGCTTCGCCTCCGCCTCCACCCTCCCGCTGGTCATCGACTCCACCGAACCGCCCGTGCTGCGGGCCGGCCTGGAACTCATCGGCGGCCGCCCCGTGGTCAACTCCGTCAACTATGAGGACGGGGACGGCCCGGACAGCCGCTTCGCCCGCATCATGCCGCTGGTCAAGGAACACGGCACGGCCGTCATCGCCCTGACCATCGACGAACAGGGCCAGGCCCGCACCACCGACGGCAAGGTGGCCATCGCCTCCCGCCTCGTCGACGCCCTGGTGGGCGAATGGGGCATGCGGGTCGAGGACATCATCGTGGACTGCCTCACCTTCCCCGTCGCCACCGGCCAGGAGGAAACCCGCCGCGACGGCATCGAAACCATCGAGGCCATCCGCCAGATCACTGCCAAGTACCCGGGCATCAACACCACCCTCGGCGTCTCCAACGTCTCCTTCGGCCTCAACCCGGCCGCCCGCATCGTGCTGAACTCCGTATTCCTGCACGAAGCCGTCCAGGCCGGCCTGACCAGCGGCATCATCGACGCCGCCAAGATCGTCCCGCTCGCGTCCCTCCCGGAGGAGCAGCGCAAGGTGGCCCTGGACCTGGTCTGGGACCGCCGCGAATACGACGCCGACGGCAACACCACCTATGACCCCCTGGCCAGCATGCTGGACATGTTCGCCGGCGTCGACACCGCGGCGCTCAAGGACCAGCGCGCCGCCGAACTCGCTGCGCTGCCCACGGGCGCGCGCCTGGAACGCCGCATCATCGACGGCGAAGGCAAGGGCCTGGAAGAGGACCTGGACCTGGCCCGCAGCGAAGGCATGACCCCGCTCGGCATCATCAACGACCACCTGCTCGAAGGCATGAAGGTGGTGGGCGAACGCTTCGGCGCCGGTGAAATGCAGCTGCCCTTCGTGCTGCAGTCCGCCGAGGTCATGAAGAACGCCGTGGCCCTGCTGGAGCCGCACATGGAAAAGTCGGACTCCTCCGGCAAGGGCACCATGGTGATCGCCACCGTGCGCGGCGACGTCCACGATATCGGTAAGAACCTGGTGGACATCATCCTCACCAACAACGGCTACAAAGTGGTCAACATCGGCATCAAGCAGGGCATCGCCGAGATCATCGCCGCGGCGGAGGAGCACAACGCCGACGTGATCGGCATGTCCGGGCTGCTGGTGAAGTCCACCGTGGTGATGAAGGAAAACCTCGCCGAGCTGCAGTCCCGCGGCCTGGCCAAGAAGTGGCCGGTCATCCTGGGCGGCGCAGCCCTCACCCGCGCCTATGTGGAACAGGACCTGGCCGAGCAGTTCGACGGCGTGGTCCGCTACGCCAAGGACGCCTTCGAGGGCCTGTCCCTCATGGAGCCGCTGGTGCGCGTTGCCCGCGGCGAATCGCCGGACGACGTCGGCCTGCCGCCGCTGAAGAAGCGCATCCACAAGGGCGGGGCGAAGTTCACGGTGACCGAGCCCGAAGCCATGCCCGGCCGCTCCGACGTCGCCACCGACAACCCCGTCCCCGTGCCGCCGTTCTGGGGCACCCGCATCGTCCGCGGCGTCTCGCTCCACGACTACTCCGCCTTCCTCGACGAACGCGCCACCTTCATGGGGCAATGGGGCCTCAAGCCCGGCCGCGGAGAAGACGGGGCCTCCTACGAGGAACTCGTGGAACGCGAAGGCCGCCCGCGCCTGCGCTACTGGCTGGACCGCATCCTGGGCGAAGGGATGCTGGACGCCTCCGTGGCCTACGGCTACTTCCCCGTGGTCTCCGAAGGCGAACAGGTGGTGGTGCTCCACCACGGCGAGGACCACGACGGCGTCCTGGGCCAGGCGGGCCTGCTCGCCCCCGACGGTGGTTCAGGCGGCCCCATCGGCACCGACCGCCTCCGGTTCGATTTCCCGCGCCAGCGCCGCGACCGGCACCTGTGCCTGGCCGACTTCGTAAAGTCCCGCGAGTCAGGGCAGATTGACGTGCTCCCCGTGCAGCTGGTCACCGCCGGTTCCAAGATCGAAGAGTTCACGTCCAAGATGTTCGCGGCCAACCAGTACCGCGACTACTACGAGCTCAACGGCCTGGTCATGCAGCTCACCGAGGCGCTCGCCGAGTTCTGGCACTCCCGGATCCGCAAGGAGCTCGGCTTCGCGGCCGAGGAGCCCAAGGACAAGGCCGGCCTGTTCAAGCTGGACTACCGCGGTGCCCGCTTCTCGCTCGGCTACCCGGCCTGCCCGGACATGGAGGACCGCCGCAAGGTCACCGAACTGCTCAAGCCCGAGCGCATGGGCGTGGTCCTGAGCGATGAGCTCATGCTGCACCCCGAGCAGTCCACCGACGCGTTCGTGTTCCACCACCCGGAGGCCAAGTACTTCAAGGTGTGAGCTGGCGCCGCTTCCTGGCCGATGCGGAGGGGGCATGGGCCCAAACGGAGTGTCCGGCCTGGCCGCCGGGTCCCGGAACGCTGCCGGACACCGGCTTCACCCGCCGCAGCGAGGCCAGGACGGCGCGCCCCACCACGGCGATGCCGATCACCGTGGTGACCGCCCGCAGGGTGTCCCAGCCCGCCGTCGACGTCAGCAGTGAATACAGCAGGAAGCTGCTGAGGTTGGTGCCCAGCGGCGCGCCCGGAACGTATGAGATGCCCGTGCCGGCGCCCACCGCGAAGGGCCAGAACCACAAGTTCAGCAGCAGCCCGAACAGGTACGACGAGACGACGCAGTAGCCCGCCAGCATCCACAGCTCCGCCCTGCCGCGCACCCGGCGGGGGAGCAGTCCGGCCCCCGCGCCCACCCACCCGCAGGCGAAGATCTGGAACGGCGTCCACGGGCCGATGCCGCCCCACAGCGTGCTGGAGAGGGCGATGGTGGCGGCGCCCAGGAGCAGGCCGAACCGGGGGCCGAATGCGCGGCCGGCCAGGATCAGCAGGATGAAGACGGCCTCCACGCCGCCGACGCCGGTGCTCGCCACCCGGACGGCGGAACCGACGGCAGCAAGCACGCCGAGCAACGCCACGGTGTGCGCGGAGCGGACGGAGCCGTCAAGGGATACCACGACGGCGACCGCGGCCACGGGCGCGATGGCCAGCGCCGCGTACGGGAGGGCAGCGGTGGCGTCCTGGGGGAGGGCCGCGGCGAGCAGCGGCCAGCAGAACGCGGCCAGGGCGATCAGGTTGGCCGCTGCCAGCACCGTGAGCTCCGCGGCCCGGTGCATCCGGGGCCGGCGCTGCTTTTGCCCATCCCCAGTCCCGGACGGTTCCCTGACAACAGGTGAGGGAGGGGCGGGAAGCGCAGGCCGGGGACGCGGGACGAACGGCTCGGGGAGGGGAGGCGCCTCCGTTGCAGGCGCCACGCCATCCCGCATGGGGAGGATCCGGGCGCCCAGGCCATGGACGAAATCAAGGTCGTGCGTGGCGATCAGGACGGCCGCGCCATCCTCCGCCGCCGCGCACAGGGCTGACGAGACAGCCGCCCGGGCCGAAGGATCCAGCCCCCGCGTGGGCTCATCGATCAGGAGAACGTCAGGGGCGTCCATGGTCTGCAGGGCGATGGCAAGGATCCTGCGCTCCCCGGCGGACAGGTCCCGGGGATGCTCGTGGCCGATGGGCATCCGGGCGGCCCCGCGCAGCCGGGTCAGGCGTGCCGCTGCGGAACCGGACTCGAACCGCGCACCGTTCCTGCGGCGCTGCAGCCGCCGTTCCGCCGCCTGCAGTTCTCCTGCCACCGTGTCCCGGGTGAAGAGGTCGTCCGAGGCATCCGGCACCAGGGTGACCCGGCCGCCGTCGACCGTGCCGCCGTCGGTGCCTGCACTGCGCCCGCGCTCTGTGCCCAGGGCGAGGGCCACCAGGAGGGACGACTTCCCGGCTCCGTTCGGCCCCACCAGGGCAACGATCTCCCCGCGGTGCAGGGCCAGGGAGGCGTCACGCACCAGCGGTTTGCCGTCGCGGTGCACGGAAAGGTTCGTTGCGGTCAGGACGGCCGGATGGTCGGGGACGGCATTGGCCGCCGCTCCCACAGCCTCGTGGGCGGGAGCGGACGGCGCAGCACCCGGCACCAGGGATGCGCCATCGATGGTCCACCAGGAATCAGCCACGGGTACCAGCGTGTGCGCCCGGTGTTCGGCCACGACCACGCAGACGCCCTCCGCATGGGCCAGGGCATCCAGGACGCTGATGACGCGGGTGCGTGCGGTTGCGTCGAGGTCGGCCAGGGGCTCATCCACCAGGAGCAGCTGCGGATGGTCCACGACGGCGGCCGCGATGGCCACGAGCGTGGCCTCACCCGCCGAGAGGGTAGTCACGGCCCGGTCCAGCAGTGCCGTGACCCCGATACGTTCCGCGACGTCCAGCACCCGGTCCTTGGCGCCGGCGGGCGCCATGCCGCGCAGCTCGAGTGCCAGGGCGATCTCGTCCCGGACCCGGCTGGTGGCGAAACCGGCCCGCGGGTTCTGCAGGACGACGCCGACCAGCCGGGCGGTCTCCCGCGGCGGGGCGGCGGCACGGTCCAGCCCACCGACCTGCACGGTGCCGGAGATGTCCCCGCCGTCAACGTGCGACAGAAGCCCGGCGAGGCCGCGCAGGACGGTGGACTTGCCGGAGCCTGTGGGGCCGGTGACCACCGCGACCGAGCCACGGGGCGGCGCAAAGCTGTCAACCCTGATGCACGTGTCCGCCACGCGGAACTCTGCGCCGCGGACCACAAGTGGGGTGCCGCCGTCGGGCCCCTTTCCGTCGCCGCCCCGGCCGCCGAAGCCGCGCAGCTCCAGGGCAGCAGCCACCCGGGCGGCATGTTCGAGGGTGCGCTCCAGGATCGGGACCAGGGCGCGGGGTCCGAACCGCTCGCCCCGGAGCCGGAACGCCAGGCGCACGGAGGCCGCGGCGTCGGACAGTGCGGGGAGCGCCGCCCACGCCACCACGAGCATGCGGGCGATGCCCTGCAGGGGGCCGCCTCGGGCCAGCTTCACGAAGCCGCGGGACACGTCCACCCAGGCGTTGAGCAGGCCGAACGCGAGGATCATTCCGGCGATCGGGAGGGCGGACAGCACCGCTTCCCAGAGCCCGGGAGCTGATACCGGGCCGAGGAACACCACGTGGGCGTACGGGGCGGGAAGCCGCAGCGGCGGCAGGTTGAGCAGGACCGGGGTGCCGGTGCCCGCTCCATTGAAGAGGGCGCGGTAGAGGACCCGCGCCGCAACGAACACGGCGGCGAGGGCCGCCGCTGCGCGTAACGGCGCGGGCCGGAAAATCATGCCGCGGGTGAGGCCGGCTGGTCGTCCACGGTGAAGAGCAGCTCGAAGCTTTCTCCCGGCTTCAGCTGCAGGGTGGCCAGGCCCTCCTGCGCGAAGGCCCAGTCACCGGAGACCGGCTTGACCCAAAGGCCCCAGTAGGCAAAAGCCGCAGGCATCTTGCTGCAGTCCTCGCGGTAGGTGCCGTCCTTGTGCTTGATGTCGAAATCGGCGGCGGGCACGCCGTTCACCCGGCACACCACTTCGTTGGGGTACTGCGTGGTGCCCTCGGTCTTCACCTTTGCCTCTTCCAGCACCTTGGTGGCTGCGGTAGGTCCGTTCACCGGCACGCATACGGACGTGTCGGCCGCGGCCTGCTTCAGGGCGCCGGAATCGACCACGACCTGCACGCCGTTGCTGCAGGACCCGGAGGCGCTGGCTGAAGCGGATGCTGAGGAGGCGGGAGCGGAGGAGCTGGGCTGGTTGGCGGCCGGCGTGGAGCAGGCGGCGAGGGTAAGCAGGAGGCCTGCGGCGGCGAGGGAACTCGCGGCGGCGGTGCGGGTTTTAGTCAAAGTCACGTGTCAAGGGTAGGGCGTTGTGCGCGAGGATCCAGAGGCGGTCTCCTTGTATGACGTTCCCGCTCCACATCCGCCGGGCTGGTGGCACCAAAAAGGGCCGACGGCGGCACTTTTTGGTAAGTGCCGCCGTCGGCCCCGTTGGCCTTGCTTTCCTAGCTTTCGGTTGCCATGGCGGCGTTGACCGGCACCGCCTCGTGGGCCGATCCGAGCCGTTCCCCCTGGCCGGCGTGGGACGACGGGTGGGCTGCCACTGCTGCCGCGTGCTCGGCCAGCACTCCGGTGTGGTGCCGGATCTTGAGCCGGTAGAGCAGCGTCCCGCCAATGATCACTGCGGCCACGAACATCACGCCGCCCCACTGCAGGTACCACTCAAAGGGCGGCACCGAGTTGTAGATCTCGGGGCGGGGCCAAACGAGGTTGATGGTCATGGCGGCGCCCCAAAGGACCGCGAGGATGTTCACCGGAAGTCCCCACTTGCCCATGCGGAATCCGGGCTCGGAACCGTCCCCGACGAGGGGCCACTTCCTGGCCAGCCGTTTGCGGAGCAGGGGAACCGTGACCAGGAGGTAGGAGAGGTAGATCAGCACAATGCTGATGCTGGAGAGGATGGTGAAGATGGCCGGCTGGGTGACGTTGACCAGCAGTGGCAGGATGGCCAGGACGCCGATCACGATGGCGGCCACCGTGGGGGTGCGGCGGACGGGATCCACCTTGCTGAGCTGCCGGCTGAAGGGCAGGTTGTTGTCCCGGGCCATGGCGAACATCATCCGGATCGCGGCGGCGTGGACAGCCAGGGTGCAGACCACCACGGCCACCACGATGCAGGCCAGGAAGGCCTTGCCGAAGGGCCCACCCAGGACGGAGAGCACAATGTGCTGCAGGCCGCCGTCGGGGGAGCCGATCTGCGGGTCCGTGAGGTCCGGTGCCGCCAGGATGCCGAACAGCAGGATTCCCCCGCCCAGCAGGAACGACGCCGTGACGGCGCGGAGGATGGCCTTGGGCGCCGTGCGCTTGGGGTCCTTGGTTTCCTCGCCCAGGGAGCTGGCCGTGTCGAAGCCGTACATGACGTAGCCGGAGGCCATGGCGCCGATCAGGAAGACGCCGAAGAAGCCCAGGTCGTTGCCCTCGCCGAAGCCGTTGGTCTGGAAGAACACCTCCGGCCCGCGGACCACGTGCCAGCCCAGGGCGAGGATCAGCAGCACGGCAGCGATGAGTTCAACGAAGACGCCGATGCTGTTGATCCTGGTCATCAGCTTCACGCCGAACGCGTTGATGAGGGTGGAGATGGTGATCATGATGGTGGCCAGCACCACCCCGTTCATGGCGAAGTCGTAGGGGCCGGTGCCGTCACCGATGAACTGGAAGCCGGACCAGAGCTGCGGCAGGGTGATCTGCAGCGCCAGGGCCACGGAGCCCAGCGCCATGATGGAGGACAGCAGCAGCAGCCAGCCGGCGAGCCAGGACGAGGTCCCGGACGCCAGCCGCTTGGCCCAGTTGTAGACGGAGCCGGCTACCGGGTAGCGGCCGGCCAGTTCGGCGAAGCACAGGGCCACCATCAGCTGGCCGACGAACACGATGGGCCAGGACCAGGCATACGCCGGACCGGCCATGGAAAAGCCAAAGTAAAACAGTTGGAAAACACCGGTGAGGATGGATATGTAGCTGACACCTGCGGCGAAGCTGGCAAACTTGCCGATGCTTCGGTCCAAGGTCTGGGTGTAGCCGAATTCGTCCATGCCGCTGGAATCAATACTCTTGCTGGGTTCCAAATTGGACTCCTGGATCAGAAAGCACGATGGGACAGGCCGCCCTGGGGTGCGGCGGATTAACGCTTGGGGCCGTGGCTGTCGGGAATGCGGGCCCTAAGGCCTGCCGCTCAGGCGAGGGCTGACGTCAGCTCCAACTCGTTCGTTCCATCGACGCCGGTGCGTCCGGCTCGGATCAGGTCGGCACAGCGCTCGCCGATCATCATGACGGTGATGTTGGGGTTCACGGTGACGTGTTCGGGCATGACGGACGCATCCGCCACCCGGAGCCCGGTGACGCCCTTGACCCGCAGCTCGGGGTCCAGCGGCGACATGTTGTCGTCGGCCGGGCCCAGGCGGACGGTCCCGACGGGGTGGTACACGGTGTTGTGGGTCTTGCGGATGTAGTCCTGCAGTTCCTCATCCGTCTGCGCCTCGATGCCGGGCGAGAGTTCGCGGCCGGTCCATTCCGCCATGGCGGGCTGGGCGGCGATCTCGCGGGCCTTGCGGATGCCGGCCACCATGACGCGCATGTCGTGGCCCTCCGGATCGGTGAAGTAGCGCGGGTCCACCATGGGCTTGTCGCGGAAGTCGCGGCTGCGCAGCCGGACGGTGCCGCGGGAGCGGGCGTGGGTGACGTTCGGGGTCAGGCTGAAGCCGTTCTCGGTGGTGGGGTAGCCGTGCCGCAGCGTGTTCATGTCGAACGGGACGGACCCGTAGTGCATCATCAGGTCGGGGCGGTCCAGGCCGTCCTCGGTGGGGGTGAAGATGCCGATTTCCCACCACTGCGTGGAGGTCTGCACCATGGGCTGCTTCGCCTCGAACTGCACCACGCCTTCGGGGTGGTCCTGCAGATGCTCGCCCACGCCGGGGGAGTCCACCAGCACCTCGATGCCGTGCGCGGCGAGGTGTTCAGCCGGGCCGATGCCGGAGAGCATGAGCAGCTTGGGGGAGTCGATGGCGCCGGTGGACACGATGACTTCCCGGTGGGCGGTGAGCCGGTGGGTGCGGCCGAAGGCTCCGTCCACCACGTCCACGCCGGTGCAGCGCTTGTCCGCGTCGAACACCAGCTGGCGGGCACGCAGCCCGGTCAGCAGGGTGAAGTTGGGGCGGTCCACGATGGGGTGGATGTAGGAGACCGAGCTGGAGGCGCGGGTGCCGTCCGCCTGCCGGTTGATCTGGAAGAAGTTGGCGCCGTTGACCACGGTGGTGCCGGTGTTGAACCTGGCGCGTGGGATGCCTGCCTGCTCGCAGGCATCGAGGAGGGCGACGCCGGCAGGGTCCGCCGGGGGCACGTTCATCAGGTGCACGGGGCCTGAGTCCCCGTGGTGGGGTGCGTCAGGTCCGGCGTCCTCGTTGGTTTCCAGGCGCTTGTACAGCGGCCACGCGGCGTCCGCGTTCCAGCCGGTGGCGCCGTACTTGGACTCCCACTCGTCCAGGTCCTCGCGCGGAGCCCAGAAGGCGATGCAGGAATTGTGGCTGGAGCAGCCGCCCATCACCTTGGCGCGGGCGTGCCGCATGAAGGAGTTGCCGTTCTCCTGCGGCTCGATGGGGTAGTCCCAGTCGTAGCCGGATTCCAGCAGTTCCATCCAGCGGTCCAGCTGCAGGATTTCAGGGATGTTGCGGTCGTCCGGGCCCGCTTCGACGAGGGCGACGGTGACCTCCGGGTCCTCGCTGAGCCGTGCGGCCACGGCGGCGCCGGCGGACCCGCCGCCGATCACGACGTAGTCGAATCCGCGGTCGCTCACGTCCTCAATGTTGTCGTAGTGCATCTAGTTCTCCTTGCTGTGGTCAGCGAACCAGCCGGTGACCTGCGGCCTGGTGTTCTGGTAGATGTGCTTGGCTTCCTGGTATTCGGCCAGGCCGGTGGGGCCCAGCTCGCGGCCGACGCCGGACTGGCCAAAGCCGCCCCACTCGGCCTGCGGGAGGTAGGGGTGGTAGTCGTTGATCCAGATGGTGCCGTGCCGAAGCCTGCCCGCCACCCGCTGGGCCTTCCCGGCGTCCTGCGTCCAGACGGCCCCGGCCAGCCCGTAGATGGTGTCGTTGGCGATCGCCACGGCCTCGTCCTCGGTGCGGAAAGTTTCCACCGTGACCACCGGGCCGAACGCCTCGTCGGTGACCACGGACATGCCGCGCTGCACCTGGTCCAGGATGGTGGGCAGGTAGTAGAACCCGGCGTCGTACTTCTCCCCGGAAGGCGCCGAGCCGCCGGTCCTCAGCCGGGCGCCTTCGGCGATGCCGCGCTGGACGTACTCGTGGACACTGTCGCGGTGTCCTGCCGAGATCAGCGGGCCGGTCTCGGCGTCGTCGTCGAAGGGGCCGCCCAGGCGGATGCCTTCAGCGCGGCGCACCAGTTCATCCACGAAGCGTTCGGCGATGGATTCCTCGACCACCAGTCGGGCGCCCGCGGAGCAGACCTGGCCGGAGTGGACGAAGGCACCGTTGAGCGCGTTGTCCACTGCGGCATCGAAGTCGGCGTCCGCGAAGATGACGTTCGGATTCTTGCCGCCCAGTTCAAGCGCAATTTTCTTGACGGTGGCGGCAGCGGTGGCCGCGATGCGCTTGCCGGTTTCCAGCCCGCCGGTGAACGAGATGAGGTCGACGTCGGGGTGTTCGGACAGCGGTGCCCCAACCTTGGTGCCGGGCCCGGTGAGAAGGTTCGCGACGCCGTCGGGCAGGCCCAGGTCCTGCATGAGCTGCATGCACAGGATGCTGGTGGACGGGGTTAATTCGGCCGGCTTGAGGACGAAGGTGCAGCCGGCTGCCAGGGCGGGTGCGATCTTCCAGGCGGCCTGGAGGAGGGGGTAGTTCCACGGTGTGATGAGGCCGCAGACGCCGACCGGTTCATAGACAATCCGGCTGACGACGTCCGGATTCCCGGCGTCCACCACACGGCCCGGCTGTTGGCCCGCGAGCCTGCCGAAGTACTCGAAGCAGGCGGCGATGTCATCGATGTCGATGCGGCTTTCCACGATGCGCTTACCAGTGTCCAGCGATTCGGCGCGGGCAAACTTTTCCCGGTGCTCCCGCAGGCCGGCGGCGACCTTGAGCAGGAACGTGCCGCGCTCGGGGGCCGGGACGGAAGACCAGACTCCGGAGTCGAAGGCTGCCCGGGCCGCGGCAATGGCGCGTTCGGCGTCCTCACGGCCGCCTTCGGACACCATGGCGACTACTTCGCCGTCGGCGGGATTGCGGATCTCCCGGGCGGCGCCGGAGGCTGCCGGTTCCCAGCGGCCGTTGATGAACAGGGTGCGGGGCGTCTCGGGGAGGGCGCGTGCGGCGGCGTCCCCGTCGGGTGTGGCGTAAGTCATACCGAGCACAGTAATGGAGATTGAACAACTGTTCAATACTTTTCTTGAACAGTTGTTCAATGCTACGCAAGGGTGACTGTTGTTGCCTTGCTGCAGGATTGTTAGGGCTGGCCGGGTTCCTGGTCCTGGCCGGCTGTGCCATCCAGCGGCGCGAACGCGATCTGCTCCGTCCGCTCGATGCTTCGCTCGATTGACGCCTTGTCGACGCCGAGCAACGCGGTGAGCCACACGCCGTTCTGGATCACCACAATGTCCGACGCCCGCTCCCTGCACACCTCCCACGGCAGCTCCGGCTTGGCGCTGGACACCAGCGCTGCGACACCGTCGATGTACCGGTCGAACGCGGCGGCGTTGATCTGGGCGTAGTCCTCGTCGGCCTGGGCGAGGGCCCACAGGTGCAGGCGCAGGGACAGGTAGCGGGTGGTCAGCAGGTCAGCGGCCGCCACCCGGCGGAGGGCCCTGCGCAGCTGTTCATCCGGGGCCAGCGACGGGTCCGGGGCAACGAGCCGGAGGTCGTGCTCATCAACCCGGCCCAGGGCGGCCCTGATCAGCGTGGCCTTGTCGTCGTAGTAGTAGTTGACCAGGCCCAGAGCCACGCCGGCCTCGCGCGCCACGGAGCGCATGCTCACCCCTGAAATGCCATGACGGGAGAGCAGGTCCATCGCCGCCTCGAGGATGCGGGATTGCCTGTCGGATTGTTCGCCGGAGTTCACGGCACTGGTCCCCATGCCGCCACACTATTGCCTAACCAGCCCGGAGCGCACTTTGCCGGGCTCCGACGGCCCTGTTGGGGGCCCGGTCCGTCAGGACTGGGCGTGGTCCGCACGTTCAAGCAGGCGGGACACCGCGTACCCAATGACCAGGCCCCAGAAGGCCGCATGGATATTGAAGAGGTTCATGCCGGAAATGGTCACCACGAAAGTCACCAGCGATCCAAGGGTGAAGCTGGTTGCGAAGGCAGTGACGAAGGCTTGCTGGAGGGCCCGCAACATCGCTATGCCGCCCAGTGCCAGCACAAACTCCTTGGGCGCGGCCAGCATCAGCCGGGTCAGCGTGGGGGCAAACAGCGCGAACACCAGGGCCAGCAGGCCGTAAGCCACGGCAGCCGTGTATTGGCGCTGCCGGCTTCCCGACGACGTCAAGAGGGCGTTGGTGGGACCGGTCACGCACGCCGAGACGGCGCCGAAGCCGGCGTTCAGCACAGAAAACGCCCCGGAGGCGATGGCGAAGGCATTCACGGGCGGGCGATGGCCGGCGGCGCGGAGGACGGCGATGCCCTGGCCGTTTTGCACGAACAACACTGTCAGGGCCAGGGGAACAACCAGCTCAAGCTGGGCGGCCCAAGTGAACTCAGGGGCGGTGAAAACCGGGGTGGCCAGGAGTGGGCCGCCTGCCGGGAGGTTGAACTGGCCGCTGGCCGCCACGGCAATGCAGCCTGCCACCAGGGTGCCCAGGACCGGCGGCAGGAACCTGCCCAGCCTGGGGACTGCGGTGAGCACCAGGAATGCGGCCACCATCGGAGCAGCCACGGCCGGGTTGTCCTGGGTGGAGGCAACGATGTCTGTGCCGAACTTCAGGAACACCGCGGCCACCATGGCCATCACGAGTGGCATGGGCACTAACGCCATAGCCCGGCGCACCACCCCGGTGGCGCCCAGGGCGAGGATCAGCACGCCGGAGGTGAAGAAGGCCCCGACGACTTCGGGGAAGGACAGGTGCTGCAGGGACGGTCCCAGGAGAACCGTTCCGGGGATGGACCAGGCGAAGCCCAGGGGCTGCCGGTAAAGGAGCGACATCAGGAGCGTGGCCGCCCCGCCGGAAAAGAGAATGCCAAAAACCCAGGACGACAGCTGGCCCTGGGTCAGGCCGCCCGCCGTCCCTACGGCCAGGGTGACGGCTATGGGTCCGGAGGCCGCGAAAATGAGTCCGATTGCCCCGTTGGAAACATAGGAGAGGCCCAGGTCGCGAAGAATCGTGCGCGGGCCCGCGGGCCTGACCCCCGGGCGTTCCAGCAGGGGTTCCCGCGCGGGCGCGGGCGGGGCCGACCCGACGGATGTGGCTGGCGGGTCGGGGCGGGGGTGGCTCATCGGAACTCCTGGCTGGCGCGGAAAGCCGGAGGCGCTCCGAAGCATAGCTCCGGAGCGCCTCCGTTCGGGGGTGTCTCCCGGTTTGCGTGCTACTTCTTCTGGCCCTGCTTGGCCAGGACGTAGTCATAAACTACTTCCTCGCCGGCTCCATCGGTACGCGGACGGGGGTCCAGCATCAGTTGAGGGGATTCCTTCGTCGGTGGGCCCCTATGTTTTCGGCAGGCCCGCCGGGTTCAGTTCGGACTTCTGGATGGCCTCCGAGGAGAGGCCCCAGCGGTCCAGGATCCGGGCGTAGGTGCCGTCGTCAATCAGGTGGTTCAGCGCAGCCTGCGCCGCGACCGCCAGGCCGTTGCCCTTCTTGGTGGTGAAGGCGATCTGTGCCGTCAGCGGCCAGCCGCCGTTCAGCGTGCCCACTTCCTTCGTCTTTCCGTCCTGCGCCGCCTTGTACGCGGCAGCGGCGTTGGGGCCGAACGTCAGGTCCGCGCGGCCTGACTGGAGGGCCAGGCTTGAGGCGGAGTCGTCGTCGTAATACTGGAACTGAACCGGCGCCAAGCCGTTCTTCCTGTTCTCCTCATCCCAGCGCACCAGGATGGCTTCCTGGTTGGTGCCGGAGCCCACGATGATCCTCTTGCCCGCCACGTCCTTGGCTTCCTTGATCTCCCCGATGCTGGAGTCGCTCTTGGCGTAGAAGCCCAGGAGGTCGTTGCGGTAGGTGGCGAAGTCGAACTTTTCCTTGCGCGCCTCGGTGACGGTCACGTTGGACAGCACCGCCTCGTACTTGGACGATTCAATGCCCAGTGGCCAGTCCGCCCAGGCGACGGGCAGGACCTCCACCTGCAGGCCGAGGGACTCACCCACGGCGTAGGCGATATCCACCTCGCTCCCGATCAGGGTCTTGTTGTCCGTGGCGAACAGGCTGAGCGGCGCCGCTCCGCCCGTGGTCACCACAGTGAGCTTGCCGTCGGCCTTGATGGACTCAGGCACCAGGGCCGCGGCGGCAGGGTCTGTTGAGACTTTGAAGCGGTCCTGTTCGGGGGACAGGTTGAAGGTTTTGCCGACCGAGTTGGTGGCGGACGGCGACGGCGCTGTCGCCGCCGAGGCGCCGGGATCGGAGCAGGCGGCCAGTCCCAGCAGTGCTGAGACGGCAAGGGCTGCGACGGCGGCCGGCTTGGTTGTGATGGGCATGGTTCCTCCTAGGAAGGGCCGAAAGATGCGGCGGGAGTGCGCGTTGCAGCAACTATCCGGCAGCCCCTTCGAAGGAATCAAAGGCCCGCGAAACCCGGAGATACAGGGAGTAACGGCGGTTCACCGGAGGACCGGCGGGGACATATTCCCGGCAGGGCAACAAGGCCGGGAGACGGCAAGAGGGGACCGGTCCGCATTGAACTGGTCCCCTCTTGCCGCGTCAGGGTCGGCGCGGGTGCCTACGACAGCGCCGCCAGGACTTCCTTGGCCACGTCCCCGCTGGACTGCGGGTTCTGGCCGGTGATCAGGTTGCCGTCCCGCACCACGTTGGAGGACCAGGCGGCGCCGTTTTCGATCACGGCGCCCTTCTCCTTGAGGGCGTCCTCCACCAGCCATGGCGTGTTCTCGCCGGTGCCGCCGCCCAGCTCTTCCTCGTTGGTGAAGACCGTGAGGCGCCGGCCCTTGAAGGCGAACGCGCCGTCGTCGTCCGTTGCGCTCAGCAGCCCGGCGGGTCCGTGGCAGAACGGGGCAATGATCTTGCCGGCCTTGTTGGCTGCCACCAGGATGCGGCCCAGATCGGCGTCCTTGTACAGGTCCGCCATGGGGCCATGCCCACCGGGCATCACCACGGCATCGTAGGAGGCGACGTCGACGTCGGCCAGGACCAGCGGGTGGGCGAGCTCGGCGTCGATCTTGGCCAGGTAGTCCTTAAAGCCCTGCGCACGGTCCTCGCCGCCGGCCGACTCTGCGGCAAGGCTCACCTGGTCCACGGTGGGCTTCCTGCCGCCGGGGGTGGCGATGTGGACAGTGTTTCCTGCCCCCGTGAGGGACTGATGCGACACCACCAGTTCCTCAGCCCAGTAGCCCGTGGGGTGTTCGCTGCCGTCCTTCATGGTGAGGGAATCTGCGGCCGATACGACCATCAGGATGTTTGCCATGGTGTTTCTCCTGTCGTTGCTGACGTGAATGTCTTTGCTGACGTGAGTGGCCGAAGCCGCTTGCTACTTGCCGGCTGCTTCCAGCTCAGCGTACGTGTCGTCGTCGAGCGTGATGCCGGCGGCGGCCATGTTTTCTTCCAGGTGCTGCACGGATCCCGTGCCCGGGATGGGCATCATGACGGGGGAGCGGCGCAGCAGCCAGGCCAGTGCCACCTGGGAGGTGGTGGCGCCCAGACGCTTCGCTGCCTCGTCCAGCGGGCCACCCGGCTGCGCGAGCTCACCGGCGGAAATCGGTGCCCACGGGATGAAACCGATGCCGTTCTCCTCCGAGTAGCGCAGCACGTCCTCGGAGCTGCGGTCGGTCAGGTTGTAGCGGTTCTGCACGGTGGACACGGTGAAG
Organism: Pseudarthrobacter enclensis; assembly: GCF_030811655.1. GTDB lineage: Bacteria > Actinomycetota > Actinomycetes > Actinomycetales > Micrococcaceae > Arthrobacter > Arthrobacter enclensis_A. Next base: position 18,269 of record NZ_JAUSRE010000002.1, read on the forward strand.
TGCTTTCCGGCCGCTTCGAGCTCCGCCACGCTCACCTGTGACAGGCCGAGGGCACGCACCTTGCCCTCGTCCTGGAGCTCGCGCAGCACACCGAACTGCTCCTCGGCGTCCACTTTCGGATCGATCCGGTGCAGCTGCAGCAGGTCCAGGGTGTCCACCTTCAGCTTGCGCAGGCTCAGCTCCGTCTGCTGGCGCAGGTATTCCGGCCGGCCCACCGGGATCCACTTGTTGGGCCCGGTGCGCGTGAAGCCCACCTTGGTGGCGATCTTCAGCCCCTCCTTATACGGGTGGAGGGCCTCGGCGATGATTTCCTCGCTGATGTTGGGGCCGTAGGAGTCGGCGGTGTCGATGAAGTCAACGCCGAGTTCGACGGCGCGGCGCACCACGGCCAGGGCGGCCTGGCGGTCTGCGGGCTCGCCCCAGACGCCGTCACCCACGATGCGCATGGCACCGAAACCGAGCCGGTGCACGGTTCCCAGGTCCTTGAGGTCGATCGTTGCGGACAGTTCCAGCTGCTTCGTTGAATCATGGCTCATAGGGGCGGCAACCTCATCAGTGTGCTGAGTATTCCGGAAATCACGAAATAAGCCGGGCCCTGCCGTGGTTATGCCTCAAGTGCCCGCCGTGATCCGGCCGGCCACTCTTACGAAACGTTCCTGAAAGGCCGCACCTTACGTGACTCTTCCCCTTTCCATCCTTGACCTGGCGACCATCGGCAAAGGCCAGACGGCGGCGGAGAGCTTCGCGGGCAGCGTGGCCATGGCGCAAAGCGCCGAGAAGCTGGGCTACCGGCGCATCTGGTACGCCGAGCACCACAACATGTCCTCCATCGCGTCCTCCGCCACCAGCGTGCTGATCGCGCACGTGGCCGCGCAGACGGACAGCATCCGCCTGGGAGCCGGCGGAATCATGCTGCCCAACCACTCCCCGCTGACCATCGCCGAACAGTTCGGCACCCTGGAAACCCTGCATCCAGGCCGGATCGACCTGGGCCTTGGGCGCGCGCCGGGCAGCGACCAGAACACCATGCGCGCCCTGCGCCGCGACCCCATGTCCGCGGACAGCTTCCCGCAGGACGTGCTGGAGCTGCAGGGCTACCTGACCGGGCCCACCCGGATCCAGGGCGTCGAAGCCACCCCGGGCAAGGGCACCAACGTCCCGCTGTACATCCTGGGCTCGTCCCTGTTCGGCGCCCGCCTGGCCGCGCAGCTGGGCCTGCCCTACGCCTTTGCCTCCCACTTTGCCCCGGCCGCGCTGCAGGATGCGGTGGCCACCTACCGGCGCGAGTTCAAGCCCTCCGCACAGCTCGATGCGCCGCACGTCATTGCCGGCGTCAACGTGATCGCGGCCGACTCCGCATCCGAGGCACAGGAGATGCTGCAGGCCACCAAGCGCGCCCGCGTCTCCCTGTTCTTTGGTGGCGGTACCCGTGAATTCACCGACGATGAGGCGGACATGATCCTCGACTCGCCCCAGGGGCGGCACATGGCCCAGATGATGACCTACTCCGCAGTGGGGACGCCGGACGCCGTCATCGAGTACCTGGACAGCTTCGGCAAGCACGCCGACGCCGACGAACTGATCGTGGCCCACCAGAGCCCCGGCACCAGGGGGCGCCTGCGCTCCGTCGAGCTGCTGGCCGAGGCCGCCGGACTGGTGCGGGTCTGACATGGCAAACGCAAAAGACGGCGTCGGGTTCCGCTCCGAACGCGGGCCCATCCTTATTGCCCTGATGCTCTCCACGGGGCTCGTGGCCATCGACTCCACCATCGTGGCCACGGCGGTCCCCTCCATCGTCCGGGACGTGGGCGGGTTCGCGTCCTTCCCTTGGCTGTTTTCCGCCTACCTGCTTGCGCAGGCGGTGTCCGTGCCCATCTACGGCAAACTCTCCGACATGGCAGGCCGCAAGCCCCTTATCCTGACCGGGATTGGCCTGTTCCTGCTCGGTTCGGTGCTGTGCGGGATGGCGTGGAGCATGCCCTCGCTGATCGCGTTCCGCGCCCTGCAGGGACTGGGTGCCGGCGCCGTGCTGCCTGTCTCGGTCACCATCGCCGGCGACATCTACACCCTGCAGGAGCGGGCCAAGGTCCAGGGCTACCTGGCCAGCGTCTGGGCTGTTTCCTCGGTGGTCGGCCCCAGCCTGGGCGGCATCTTCTCCGCGCTGGGCATCTGGCGCGGCATCTTCCTGGTCAACGTCCCGCTCTGCCTCCTGGCCGGGTGGATGCTGATCCGCACCCTCCACGAGAACGTGGAACGCGCCACCCACAAGGTGGACTACGCCGGAGCCGTGCTGCTGGCCGGATCGCTCGGCCTGCTCATCCTGGGCGCCCTGCAGGGTGGCCAGGCGTGGGCGTGGAACTCCCCCATCAGCATTGGCGTGTTTGTGGTGGGCGCAGTCCTGCTCGGCGCGTTCCTGCTGGTGGAGCGGCGTGCAGCGGAACCCATCCTGCCCGCCTGGGTAGTGTCCCGGCGGCTCCTGGCCACCACCGCGCTGGTCTCCTTCGGCGTCGGAACGGTGATGATCGGCCTGACCTCCTACGTGCCCACCTTCCTGGAGGGCGCCCTCTCATCCTCGCCCCTGGTGGCCGGCCTGGCGCTCGCCGCCCTGACCCTCGGATGGCCGCTCAGCGCCTCGCAGGCAGGAAAGTTCTACCTCCGGATCGGGTTCAAATCCACCGCCCTGATCGGCATCACTATCTCGGTGGCGGGCCTGCTGATCCTGTCCCTGACCGCCTCCTCGCCCAACGTGGCACTGATCGCCGTCAGCTGCTTCGTCGTCGGGCTCGGCCTGGGCCTGCTGGCAACCCCCACCCTGATCGCCGCCCAGTCCAGCGTGCCCTGGCATGAACGCGGCGTGGTGACCAGCACCAACATGTTCGCCCGCTCCATCGGCAGCGCCCTGGGCGTGGCCGTGTTCGGCGCCGTGGCCAACGCCATCTACGGCGGCAGCGACGGGGGCAATGCCGCACCCGCCACGGTGATCAGCGCCTCCGGCGCCGTGTTCCTGGCGGCGCTGGTGGCCGGGCTGCTGACGGTCGCGGCCGTGCTGGCGATGCCCGCGGTCAAGGCCGAGACGGTTGAGCAGTCCGGGGATGAGGCTGTCGCCAGCCCTGCAGAGGAGCGCAGCAGCTAACGGGAGGCCCGGAAGATCTCTGGTGCGGGCCGGGTCCCGGTGGCAAGGTCTGCCAGGATCCGCCCGATCACCGGGGTGAACTTGAAGCCGTGGCCGGAAAAGCCTGCCCCGATCACCACCGGCCCTATGCGGTCCAGGACGAAGTCCTCATCCGGGGTGGTGGTGTAGGTGCAGCTGATGGCCTCGAAGGAATCCGCGTCGACGCCGGGAAGCCACTGCCGCGCATAGTCCTGCAGGGCCGCGAGCTGCCTGGGTTCGGGCAGGAAGTCGCGGTGGTCCGGGTCCACCTCGGGCCCCACGCCGTGCCACCCGGCCTTGACGCCCTCGCCCGGGGTCAGCATCCCGTACACAGGGGAGTACCAGCCCCGGTAATCCGGGCCCGGGTAGTGGTTGAAACCAGGCCACACCGCGCCGGCATCCGCCACACGGAAGTGCGCCGGCTGCTCCTGGGTGACCCTCAGCCTGGGAATCCGGAAGGCTGCTGCGTCGTTGCCCCTGACCTTGGCCAGCAGCTTCTCCGTCCAGCCGCCAGCCGTCACGACGGCCTGGGCTGCGGTGACCACCTCCGTGCCCGCCGCCCCTTCGAGCGTGAGCCGCACGCCGTCGTCGAACACTTTGAAGTCCACCACCTTGGTGTCGTGCCTGATCTCGGCACCCCGGGAAATGGCCAGCCGCTGGAACGCCGGGAGGGCGGCTTCCGGGTTCAGCTGGCCGCCGTCGGGCATGTGCAGGACCTGCCGGTCGAACCGGATGCCGCGCCACCGCTCGGTGGCCTCCGCCGGCTCCAGGAACTCGGCCTCGATGCCCGCAGCCGACAGCGAGTCAAAGACTTTGGGCAGGTCTCCGCCCGGGCCATGGGTGACAATCCCCGTGCGCGCCAGCAGCTGCTCGCCGCTTTCCTGCTCCAGCTCCTCCCACAGGGCCAGGCCCTCGGCCAGCATGTCCACGTAGTCGGGCTGGTGGTAGCCAGGGTTGAGGTTCCGGGTGGCGCCGTGGGACGCGCCAATCTTGTGCGCGGGGCCGAACTGCTCCACCAGCGTCACCTGCCGCCCCCGTCGAGACAGGGCCCAGGCAGCCGCAGAGCCCATGGCCCCGCCGCCGATCACCACGGTGTCCAACACAGTATTCATCAGCCCTCCAAGCTGCGGTCATGCCTTTGGTCGGTGCCTATGCCAGCAGCAGTGCCACGCCAATCATCGCCGGCACTGCCACCACGGTGGTGATCAGGACGGTGTCCTTGGCGACGGTGAGTCCCGTCTGGTACCGGCTTGCCGCCACGAAGACGTTCTGTGCGGTGGGGAGCGCCGACGTGACCACCACGGCGAACAGCGCATGGCCGTCCATCCCCAGCGCGAAGCGGGCAAAAGTATAGGCAAGGGCCGGCTGGACGGCGAGCTTGAAACCGCTCGCCAGCACGGTGTCCACCCGTCTGCCTGCAGCGGCCTGCAGCGGCCGGGTGCCGTTCAGGCTCATCCCGAACGCGATGAGCATGGCAGGAATCGCCGCCCCGCCGATCAGGTGGATCGGCTCCATCACCAGCGCCGGGACCTGGAAGCCGGTGCCGGCCACCAGCAACCCCAGGCCGGAACCCACGATCATGGGATTGCGCAGGATCATCAGGAAGAACCCCACCACCGTGGTGCGGTGCGTGCTGGTGCTCGAGTCCAGGATCATGAGGAACATCGGGGTGAAGAACGCCAGCTGGAAGATCAGCAGCGGCGCCACATAGCTGGCGTCGCCCAGGACATATACCGCGATCGGAATACCCAGGTTGGCCGAGTTGGCAAGGGAAGCGGACATGGCGGACATCAGCGCCTCGGGAAGCGCCCGCCGCAGCCAAAACCGCGCGATGGTGAAGAAAATGGTGGCCGTGGTGATGGCCGCGACGGCGGTGACCAGCAGGGGCTCGGCGAATACTTCCTGCAGGTGGGCCTTGCTTAACGTCTCAAAGAGAAGGGCCGGGCTGGCCACGAAGAAGGTGAGGCCGCTCAGGACAGGCCGCGCGTTATCCCCGAGGATCCGCCGCCGGCCCACGAACCATCCCACCAGGATGATGCACCAGACCACGAAGAACCCTGCCAGCACCCCTAGCAAAGGATGCCTCCCCGGGCATGGGTCAGGTGTCTGCCGGAGTCCACGCTCCGGTTACAGGGCGGCGTTGTTAAGCGCGAAGGGCGGGCGCATCATGCCGGGCGTGATGCCCTCGGCGGGGTCGTTGCCCAGCTGGATGACCCGGTTGTTTTCGTCCACGTGGACCACGCGCGGCTCGAAGGACTTGGCCTCTTCGGTGGTCATCTGGGCGTAGGTAATCAGGATGACAATGTCGTTCTCGTGCATCAGGTGCGCCGCTGCACCGTTGATGCCGATCACGCCGGAGCCGCGTTCACCGGCGATGGTGTACGTTTCAAGCCGCGCGCCGTTGGTGACGTCCACGATGGACACCAGTTCGCCGGGGAGGATGTCGGCGGCCTCGAGCAGGTCCAGGTCGACGGTGACCGATCCTACGTAGTGCAGGTCGGCGTGCGTGACGGTGGCCCGGTGGATTTTGGACTTGAACATTGTTCGATTCATAACGGCTCAAGTCTAGACCTGCGGCCCCCTGACCGCAGTGACGCACGAAACACGGCGACTCCGGATGACGCTCGCGCGCAGTGATGTGTGCCGTCGTTGCGCAGGGGTGCTGGCGCTCAACGACGTGCTGTCTGGCAGCGCACTCAGGGACAGGTACGACGGCGGCCGGTCACCCGGCGTCGTCCGTCGCCACGGCGGCGGCTGCTGCGGCAAGCGTCTCCCGGGCCGCAAGGATCGCCGGCCGCTGGGCGCTGGAGCGGCGGACCGAGGTAAAGATGGTGCGGTGCGGCTTTCCGGGAAGCTCCAGCAGCTGGGCCGTTGTCCCGCGGCCGGTCCAGACGAGGTCCGGCATCAGGGCCACCGCGTTTCCGGACTCGATCAGCCGCGCCTGGGCCTGGAGGTCGGCCGTTTCAAAGCGGACGTCGGGCTCGAACCCTTCGCTGCGGCAGGCCTGTTCGGCCCAATGCCGTGACGCGGCCCCCCGCGGCTCCATGACCCAGGACAGCTCCGCCGTGTCCGCCAGGGAACGGATGGCCGGCCTGCCCGGGGATGGTGGGGGAACAGCCAGGCGGATGGCATCGGTGGTCAGCTTCACCTTGTCCAGTTCGGGGTAGCGCGGGGCCGCGTGGCCCGGATACTGCTCGGCGATCACCAGGTCAAAGTCCCGCGCCCACGTCTCATGCAGTGCCGTTTCCGGCTCACGCTGGATCATCTCGATCCGCACCTCCGGATACCTGGCGGCCATCCTGGTCAAGGTATCGGGCATCAGCGCCAGGGCGGCGGACTGGAAAACGGCGATCCGCACGGTTCCGGTCACCGTGGTCAGGGACGCAGCCAGGTCCGCTTCGGCCTGTTCCATGGTTTCCAGCAGCTGCGCCGTATGCGCCACCAGAACTTCCGCCTGGGGCGTCAGCTGCACCCGCCGTCCGGTTTTGCGGAGCAGCTCCACGCCCACTTCCTTTTCCAGGAGCGCCAGCTGCTGGGAGACCGACGACGGGCTGTACTGCAGTGCTTCGGCCACCTCGGCAAGCGTGCCGCGGATGCTTAACTCGCGGAGCAGCCGGAGCCTGCGGACGTCAAGCATGATGGATTCCTAACTGAAACTAATGAATATAGGTTAGAAGTAGTCACTTTATCTAACGCAACCCCGCACGCATACTGTTGGAACCGAGTTACCCCCGTCACAGCCAGTTTCCTTGGCGTGCCGCGGCGGGGTAGACCCCAAAGCAGGAGTTCCTGATGAGCAGTAAAGATTTGAGCCAGTCGATCATGCGGCGCAAGCCGATCGATGACATCGAAGAAGAGAGCAAGCACAGCGGGCTGTTCAAGTCCCTCGGGCTGTGGCAGCTCACCGCCATTGGTGTTGGCGGCATTATCGGCGTCGGCATCTTTTCCCTTGCGGGATTGGTGGCCGCCGGCAGCGAAGGCAACCCGGGAGTGGGGCCCGCGGTACTGATCTCCTTCCTGATCGCAGGCCTGGCCTCAGCGGCCGCGGCCCTGTCCTACGCGGAATTCGCGGGCATGATCCCACGCGCAGGGTCTGCCTACACCTATGGCTACGTGGCACTCGGCGAGGTGATCGGCTGGTTCATTGGCTGGGACCTGCTGCTGGAATACATCGCCATTGTGGCGGTGGTGGCCATCGGCATCTCCGGCTACCTGGACGCCTTCCTGGCCGGCATTGGCATCCACCTGCCGGCCTGGATGACCTCCACGTTTGACGAAGGCAAGGGCGGCATCGTCAATATTCCTGCCATCCTGGTCTGCCTCCTGGTCACCTGGATCCTGTCCCGCGGCACCAAGGCCTTCGGCAGGTTCGAGCTCGTCGCCGTGGCCATCAAGGTGGTGCTGATCCTCTTCATCATCGGGCTGGGTGTCTTCTACATCAACACCGACAACTACAACCCGTTCATGCCCAGCGGCTTCGGCCCGGTCGTGGCAGGATCCGCCACCGTCTTCTTCGCGGTCTTTGGGTACGACGCCATGAGTACCGCCGCAGAGGAAGCCAAGGACGGCAAGAAGCACATGCCCAAGGCCATCGTGCTCTCGCTCATCATCGCCATGCTGCTCTACGTTGCCGCCACCCTGGTCCTCACGGGCATGCAGAACTACAAGGACATCGACCCCAAGGCCGGTTTCGCTTCCGCGTTCACTTCCGTGGGCCTGCCCGTCATTGCCACCATCATTTCGGTGTTCGCGGTGCTGTCCATCCTCACCGTGATGCTCACCTTCCTGCTCGGCGTGACCCGCGTGTGGTTCTCCATGAGCCGCGACGGCCTGCTCCCCGGCTGGTTCGCCAAGACTGACCGCCACGGCACCCCGCAGCGCGTTACCTGGATCGCCGGCATCGCTTCCGCTTTCCTGGCCGGCGTCTTCCCCATCAAGGCGGTCGCGGATCTCACCAACATCGGCATCCTGGCCGCGTTCGTCGTCGTCTGCCTGTCCGTGATCATCTTCCGTTACAAGCGGCCGGATGCGCCCCGCACGTTCCGCCTGCCCCTGATGCCCGTGATCCCTGCCTTCGGCGTTCTGGCCTCGGCCTTCCTGATGCTCCAGCTGCACTGGGAAACGTGGCTGCGGTTCGTGGTGTGGCTGATCATCGGCCTGGTGATCTACTTCGGCTATGGCCGGAAGCACTCCCTGATGAACCCCAACAGCCCGCGCCACCAGGAACTCGCGGACCTCCACGGCCCGCTCACCTAATCCCACACCCGACGCGCCATCACCTACTGCGCGTTTTCCTCCAACGCCCCATCACCTACTGCGCGTTTTCCCCCAACGCGTTATCAGGTGAAGCGTCCTGCCGAACCCTCTCCCACATTCCGTGGGGGAGGGTTCGCTGCTTTCCATAAAGGGTGGTGGGGCGTTGGTGGTTTGGGGGTATCAGGTGGTGGGGCGTTGGTGGTTTGGGGGTATCAGGTGGTGGGGCGTTGGTGGTTTGGGGGTATCAGGTGGTGGGGCGTTTCAAGATGCGAAAAGCATTGGTTTTTCTAACCTGTATAGGTTGGAAAAGATCGCTTTATCTTATGTGAGGAGAAGCTCATACTGGTGGAAAGACCCCTCCCACACTAAGAAAGATCGGGAAAACCATGACCCACGTTGCAATGGAACCGGCAGTCGCCAAAGCGGCCACCCCGCAGACGGTCGACGTCGACGTCCCCCAGGCAAAGGCCCTCGCCGATGAGACGGTCGCCCTTGTCCGCCGCTGGCTGACGGAGGCCTCAAAGGTTCCCGTTGACGCCTCGGCGCAGCAGCTCGCCGGCGTCCTGAAGGACCCCAACGGCCTGGAATTCACCGTTGGGTTCGTGGACGGCGTGGTCCGCCCCGAAGACCTGAATGTTGCCGCGCGCAACCTCGCCAAGCTGGCGCCGAAGGTTCCGGCCTTCCTGCCCTGGTACATGCGCAGCGCCGTGGCGCTGGGCGGCACCATGGCCCCCGTCCTGCCCCAGGTGGTCATCCCCGTCGCCCGCAAGGTCCTGCGCGAGATGGTGGGCCACCTGATCGTTGACGCCACCGACGCCAAGCTGGGTCCTGCCATCGCCAAGATCAGGAAGGACGGCATCAAGCTCAACGTCAACCTCCTGGGCGAGGCTGTCCTCGGCGAGCACGAGGCCTCCCGCCGGCTCGAGGGCACGCACACGCTGCTGGCCCGCCCCGACGTCGACTACGTCTCCATCAAGGTCTCCTCCACCGTGGCCCCGCACTCCGCCTGGGCCTTCGACGAGGCCGTGGAGCACGTCGTCGAAAAGCTCACCCCGCTGTTCCAGCGCGCCGCATCCTTCCCCAAGGCCAAGTTCATCAACCTGGACATGGAGGAGTACAAGGACCTGGACATGACCATCGCGGTCTTCACCCGGATCCTGGACAAGCCCGAGTTCAAGAACCTCGAAGCCGGCATCGTCCTCCAGGCCTACCTCCCGGACGCCCTGTCCGCCATGATCCGCCTGCAGGACTGGGCCGCTGCCCGCCGCGCCAACGGGGGCGCGGGCATCAAGGTCCGCGTGGTCAAGGGCGCCAACCTGCCCATGGAACAGGTGGAAGCCTCCCTGCACGACTGGCCGCTGGCCACCTGGGGCTCCAAGCAGGACTCCGACACCAGCTACAAGAGCGTCATCAACTACGCCCTGCACCCGGAGCGGATCAGGAACATCCGGATCGGCGTCGCCGGCCACAACCTGTTCGACATCGCCTTCGCCTGGCTCCTGGCCAAGCAGCGCGGCGTGGAGTCCGGCATCGAGTTCGAAATGCTGCTGGGCATGGCACAGGGCCAGGCCGAGGCCGTCAAGAAGGACGTGGGCTCCCTCCTGCTGTACACGCCGGTGGTCCACCCGTCCGAGTTCGACGTCGCCATTGCCTACCTGATCCGCCGCCTCGAAGAGGGCGCCAGCCAGGACAACTTCATGTCCGCCGTCTTTGAGCTGAGCGAAAACGAGGGCCTGTTCGAACGCGAAAAGCAGCGCTTCCTCGCTTCGCTGGAGGCCCTGGACAACACGGTCCCGCTGCCGAACCGCCGCCAGGACCGCAGCCTGCCGCCGGTTCCGAGGCCGCACGAGGGCTTCGGCAACACGCCGGACACCGACCCGTCCCTGCCCGCCAACCGCGACTGGGGCCGGGCCATCCTGGAGCGCGTGCCGTCCTCCACCCTGGGCAGCGCCGCCGTGAAGGCCGCCTTCATCGATGACGAAACCAAGCTCAACGCCGCCATCGGCAACGCGCTGGACAAGGGCAAGGCCTGGGGCGGGCTCTCCGGCAACGAGCGCGCCGAAATCCTGCACCGCGCCGGCGAGATCCTGGAAGCGCGCCGCGCCGACCTGCTCGAGGTCATGGCCAGCGAGACCGGCAAGACCATCGACCAAGGCGACCCCGAGGTCAGTGAGGCCGTGGACTTCGCGCACTACTACGCCGAGTCGGCGCGCAGGCTGGACACGGTCGACGGCGCCACGTTCGTCCCTGCCAAGCTCACCGTCGTCACCCCGCCGTGGAACTTCCCCGTCGCCATCCCGGCAGGGTCCACCCTTGCGGCACTCGCCGCCGGCTCCGCCGTCGTCATCAAGCCCGCCAAGCAGGCCGCCCGCAGCGGCGCCGTCATGGTGGAAGCACTCTGGGAAGCCGGCGTGCCCAAGGGCGTGCTGACCATGGTCCAGCTGGGGGAGCGCGAGCTGGGAACGCAGCTCATCAGCCACCCGTCCGTGGACCGCGTCATCCTCACCGGCGGCTACGAGACCGCCGAGCTGTTCCGCTCCTTCCGGAAGGACCTGCCGCTGCTGGCCGAGACCAGCGGCAAGAACGCCATCATCGTCACCCCCAGCGCCGACCTGGACCTCGCGGCCAAGGACGTTGCCTACTCCGCGTTCGGCCACGCCGGCCAGAAGTGCTCCGCTGCCTCACTGGTGATCCTGGTGGGCTCCGTGGCCAAGTCCAAGCGGTTCCACAACCAGCTGATCGACGCAGTGACCTCCCTCAAGGTGGGCTACCCGCAGGATCCCACCAGCCAGATGGGTCCCATCATCGAGCCGGCCAACGGCAAGCTCCTCAACGCCCTCACCACGCTGGGCGAGGGGGAAGACTGGGCCGTGGAACCGAAGAAGCTTGATGAGACCGGGCGGCTTTGGAGCCCGGGTGTGCGCTACGGCGTCAAGCGTGGTTCCTACTTCCACCTGACCGAGTTCTTCGGCCCCGTGCTGGGCGTCATGACAGCCGAGACCCTCGAAGAAGCCATTGCCATCCAGAACCAGATCGAGTACGGCCTCACCGCCGGACTGCACTCCCTCAACTCCGAGGAGCTCGGTATCTGGCTGGACTCCATCCAGGCCGGCAACCTCTACGTCAACCGCGGCATCACGGGAGCAATCGTGCAGCGCCAGCCGTTCGGTGGCTGGAAGAAGTCAGCGGTCGGCGCCGGTACCAAGGCCGGTGGCCCCAACTACCTGGCCGGCCTGGGCGACTGGATCCCCGCAACCAGCACCGCCACGGCAGCCGTCAGCCACCGGGGTGTCCGCCGCATCCTCGACGCAGCCGGCCCCGCCCTGGCCCCGGCCGAGCTTGAGTCGGTCCAGCGCGCCTTGGCGTCCGACGCCCAGGCCTGGACTGACGAATTCGGCACCGCCAAGGACGTCTCCGGCCTGAGCGCGGAACGCAACATCTTCCGCTACCGCAGCCTGCCGGTTACCGTCCGCCTTGCGGAAGGCGCGCCGCTGGCCCACCTAGTCCGGACTGTGGCCGCCGGCGTGCTGGCGGGCTCGGCGCTGACCGTGTCCACCGCCGTCGAACTTCCCGCCCAGCTGCGCTCCGTGCTCACCGCGCAGGACATCGAGGTGACGGTGGAGTCCGACGCCGGCTGGCTGGCTTCGGCGGAACGCCTCGCATCGGCAGGCAAGCTGTCCAACGCCCGGATCCGGCTGATCGGCGGCGACGCCTCCGCGCTGGCTGAGGCGACCGGCGGGCGCCCCGATGTGGCCATCTACGCCCACCCCGTCACCGAGGCCGGCCGCGTGGAACTGCTGCCGTTCCTGCACGAGCAGGCGGTCAGCATCACCGCCCACCGCTTCGGCACCCCGAACCATCTTTCGGACGCGCTGATCTAGCACCGGCAGACACAAAAAGGTCCGGTGGTTGGCTTGTTTCCACAAGCTCAACCACCGGACCTTTTGCGTGTCCGCTAGCCCAGATACCAGCCGGGCGGCGTCCAGGTGACCGGGACGTTGTGGGCTGAGAAATCCTCGCAGCGGGTGCAGGTGTAGGCCACTTCGCCGAGCGTGGCCACACTTCCGTCACGTCGGTACGTAGGCGGAATATACGACTCAAGATAGACGAACTCGTCTGTTCGGCATTTGTCGCAGGTGGGCTTTCCCACGTATCCGGAGTCTACGGAGGCGCGTCCGGTTCCGAGGGTGTTCTGGCGCGTGGTCGGCCGTGCAGTGGAGTGCTGGCGTGCGTGCGCAGAATCGAGATGGATGTTCCTGGCTGTCGTCATTGGCTGCCTGTCCCCAGCGCTTTTCCGGCATGCGGATACGCGCTTGTTTCGGTGAACTGGCCTGCTGCTTGACCTTGGAAAACCAGCATAGGTTAAGCCAGTTCCCCTATCAATGGACACGGGCCCCCTATCTCCCCTAAATGCTGGAAATCGGGCCCGAAGAGAGTTAGGTTTGCCTGTTAATGGTCCGGCCGACAATCGACTGGGTGAGGGCATCGATCACCTCAGGGTTGGCCAGTGGGTTGCGGATCAGGGTGAAGTCCACATCCCCTACTGCGGGCAGGTCGAAGCGTCGGGTGATGATCTTCAAGTCTTCGGGCACCAGCGAAGTTGGCATGACAGCCACACCGATGCCGGCCCGGACCGCCGCAAGTACCCCGCTGATCTGCCGGGTGGTGCAGGTGATCCGCCAGGTCCGGCCGTGGGCTTCCAGCGCATCGATGGCCAGTTTGCGGCTGAGGCTGGGGGCCGGGTAGGCGATCAGCGGCACGGGCGTGCCGGGTTCCAGCAGGGTCTGCTCCAGGCCTACCCAGGAAAACGAGTCGTGCTGGACCACTGTGCCGTCCTTCGCCCCCGCCACCCATTTCACGAAGACGAGATCCAGCTGGCCGGCGTTGAGCTTGCGGTAGAGCTGGTCGCTTTGCCCCACTGTCAGTTCCAGGTTGATCTGGGGGTAGATCTGCCGGAACTCGCGCAGGATCCGCGGCAGTCCGGTGATGGCGAGGTCATCGGCCGTACCGAACCGCAACCGCCCGCGCATCGCCGAACCGGAGAAGTAGCGGGCTGCGGCGTCATGCGCGGACAGGATGGTCCGTGCGAAACCGGCCATGGCGTCGCCGTTGTCGGTCAGCCGTACGTCCCGCGTGTCCCGGGTGATCAGGGTGCGCTTGGCGGCCGCCTCCAGTTTGCGGATGTGCTGGCTGATGGTGGGCTGCGCCAGTCCCAGGCGTTCGGCGGCCTTGGTGAAGCTGAGGGTGTCCGCCACTGCAAGGAAGGACCGCAGCTGGGCTGGTTCAAACATGGGGGCTCCCGTGGTCCAAGGTCCCGGCCGACCTATTGCGCTTTGCAATAGGAGTTATAGGGACCATAGGTGTCCATAATCTGTTCTGCCAGCCTAGCGTTAAGGGCATCCCAGACCGCCCGCAATCTTGAGGACATACCTGTGGCACCCCCACCGCCTTCGTCGGCCTCCGTCTCCCAACCCTTCATCGACGCGGCGGGTTCAGCGCCTCCTGGCAACCAAACCCAGCCGATTCCCGTCATTGCGGAGCGTCTCCCCTGGAAGCACACTTTCATCTCCCTCAAGGTGCCCAACTTCCGGATTTTCGCCGCCGGCCACTTCATCGCGGTCATTGCCGTCTGGATGCAGCGGATCTCCCAGGACTGGCTGGTGCTGCAACTCTCCGGTTCCGTGACCGCCGTCGGCGTAACCGTAGCGCTGCAGTTCCTGCCCTCCCTGCTGCTCGGCCCCTGGGGCGGCATGGTCGCTGACCGGTTCGCCAAACGGAAGATCCTCATCCTGTGCCAGAGCGTGGCCGCCGTCCTGGCTGCAACGCTGGCCACCCTTGCGCTCACCGGTGTCATCATGGTGTGGCATGTCTACGGCATCGCATTGGTCCTTGGCCTGGTGACCGTCCTCGACCAGCCTGCCCGTCAGGTGTTCGTCAACGAACTGGTGGGTCCCACCTATTTGCGGAATGCCATCAGCGTCAACTCCACCACCTTCCAGCTGGGCGGCCTGATCGGACCCGCCATCGCCGGCCTGCTCCTGACCGCTGTGGGGGCGGGCTGGGCCTTTGCCGCCAATGCCGTGGCCTGCTGCTCCACGGTGGCGATGCTCCTGATCCTGCGCAAGGACCAGCTGTACGTCAACGCGCCTGCCCCGAAGAGCAAGGGGATGCTGCGGGAGGGGCTGCGCTACGCCTTGAGTAAGCCCACCATCTACTGGCCGTGGCTGATGGCCGGCTTTGTTTCAGTCTTCGCCATGAGCCTTCCCGTCATCCTTGCTGCGTTCGCGGACCACGTCTTCCAGGTGGGTGCCGGCGGCTACGGCGTGCTCAACGCGCTGGTGGCACTCGGCGCGCTGTCCGGCGCAGTGGCGTCCACCCGCCGTCGTCAACTGCGTCTTCGGTCCGTGGTGTTCTGCGCGGGCATGTACGGCCTGATGCTCTGCCTTGCCGCGCTTGCCCCATCCATGGTGTCCTTCGGAGCGGTAATGGTGTTGTCCGGATTCTGGTGCCTCATGTTCCTGACCGGCTGCAACCAGCTGGTGCAGGTCAGTTCCAACCTGGGCATCCGCGGCCGCGTGATGAGCCTGTACATCATGGTGCAGATCGGGGGCCAGGCACTGGGCGGCCCCATGCTGGGCTCGATCGCCGAACATGCCAACCCGCATGCTGCCCTGCTGGTCTCGGGCGGCGTCCCGGCCCTTGCCGCGATGACCGTAGGCACAATCCTGGCGCGGAAGGGCTCACTGCGGCTGAAAGTGGACTGGCGGGACCGCCGGCATCCGGTGCGGATTGCCCGCCGGGCGGCTGCCTAGGTCCGGCAGGGAAAACTGGAGCGGCTGACGGGAATCGAACCCGCGTATCAAGCTTGGGAAGCTAGCGCTCTACCATTGAGCTACAGCCGCAGTGCCGCCGCCTGCGCGGGGCAGGACTTAGCTTAGCGCAGATTTGGGGGCTCCCCGTGACCACGGCGCGCGGCGGGTCCGTGTCCTTCACCCCGCGTCATCCAGTAACTCTTCAATAACGTCCGCGGTGCCCGCTAGGTCCGGGCGCAGGCGCTGGCTAACCTGATCCGGGTAGCGGCCGAGTTGGGGGAGGCTGCTATTGCGGCAGCCGACGTCAACCACAGGAATTTCTTTCATGGCAATGGCAGAGCACGAGGTCCTCATAGAACGCGACGCCACGGCCGTGTACCAATACCTCCTTGACACGACCAACCTCCCGTCATGGCGGACCGATGTGCGCAGCGTGAAACTCATGCAGGGCCCCGCGGACGCCAAGGGAGCGGTGTACCGCAAAATGGTGGCCGGCCGCTCCGGCCTGAGCATCCCGGCGGAGCTTGAGATCACCAATGTGCGCCCCGGGGCCGAAATCGAGTTCCACATCGTGTCCGGTCCGGCAACCCGGTGGGGCGGTTACTACCTCAGCACTGAAGGGGCCGGAACGCGGGTGCGTTTCGCCATGGAAGCGAAACGCCAGGGACGCTTTGGATTCCTCAGCAAGTTGGGGTTCCTTGACGGAATGCTGCAGCGGCGGGTCAGCGCCGATGTGGCCCAGCTGGCCCGGCTGAAGCACGTGCTGGAACTCGAACCGGCCGTCTGAGGCGGCCGCTTCACCGCCCAGTCACTGCGCCAGTCGCTGCCCCGTCCAGGGTCCGGCAATGTTCGACGGCGAGGCGAGGCTTCCGGCGCTCAGGTCCCAGTACTGCACGGTGTCATTGGCGCGCCGGAGCGCGACGCCCGTGGAGTTCAGTCCGGTCACGTTGCGCAGCGCCCGGATTCCCGTGACGTCTGACCATCCGGTGGCTACCGTGGGCCGGGTTTCCGTGCGAAGCGAAGCGGTGCCCCAGCCGCGGTAGAGCTGTACGCTTCCATCCGCCCCCAGTGCCAGGACATCCTGGAAGCCGTCGCTGTCGTAGTCCACCATGGAGAGCCGGGAGGCGTAGATGCCCGTGGCGACCGTGACCCGCTGCGCTATGTCGCCGGTCCCCTTGTTGCCGTACAGGTAGAGGTTGCCGGCGCTGTCCAGGGCCAGGATCTGGGGCATCCGGTTGTTGGCGCACCAGCCTCCCACCGCGAGGGTCAGCGTGTCCCAGCCGCCCGTGCCGAGAGTGATGGGGGCCTGGAACCCCCCGGCGGCAATGCCGCGGTACAGCGTCAGGTTGCCGTTGGTCCATTGGGCCAGGACGTCATAGGTGCCGTCGCGGTCCCAGTCGGTGACGAAGACTTCCTTGGCCCCGCCGAAGCCCGAGCCGATCACCCTGGCCGGCGCATAGGTGCGGGGGCCGGTGGACGCCCGGTCAAGCAGTTGGCCGGCTGAGTCGACGGAAACGAGGTCACCCGGTCCCTTGATGGCTGCCGCTGCCAGGTTCAGGGTGGGCGGCATGTGGCGTACGGGGGCGTCGCACAGGCTTGGCGGCGGTGGCGGAAAGGCGCCGCCCGACCCTGAGCTGGCGGACCCTGAGCCGCCCGGGGAATCGATGGTGCCGGCCGGAAGCGTGGCGTAACCGAAGAAGTCCACCACTCCCCAGATCTGGTACGTGGAGTTGGTGTACGAAATGCCGATGCCCATCACGTTGAACCGTGGATCGAGGAGCATGGCGTTGTGCCCCGGCGAACCCTTCCACCACTCGACGAGCTGTGCGGCGTCGCGGTCGGTCCGGATGGCAATGACCTCGCCGGCGCTGCTGGGGCTCAGGGCGCGGGGGTCGGTCCAGAAGCTGGCCCGGTGCTCGATCACCTCGCGCGTGGCGATGTTATCCGACCAGTCCTGGGCCAACCCGGCCACAGTGGGGTGGTACTTCACCGTGTTCAGCCCGTTGGCTACCCGGTACTCGTTGATCTTGGTGAACACCGTGAGGATGGCAGCGGAGTTGCTGTCCGGCACGAGGGCCTCCGTTGACGGAAGGGCGGCAGCGGACTCGGGTACGGCCGGTTGCGCAGGAGGCGGTGACGCCAGTTCCAGGTCCGGCGCCCACAGCGGCGGGATGGAAGCCGTTTGCGGGGTGGGCCCCGTGGAGGCGGCAGCCGGTGCCGGCGACGTTACCGCGGAGGCTGCCCCGCTGCCTGCAGGAGCAGGCGCCGCAGTGGTGGGCGCCGGCACGGGGGCGGCACCCGTCAGGGGTGAAGCGGCACGGATGTCAGGGTCCACGGCAGGGGTGAGGGCGCCGGTGGGCCCGGACACGGCGGCGGACCCCCCGTTGTTGCGCACCAGGGGAGCGGCAAGCGTGATGCTGGCCGGTCCTGCCGCGCCGGTGGGCAGCGCAGCAGGGGGTGCAGCAGCGTTCGAAGAGACCAGCGCAAACGCACAGAGCACGCCGACGACAGACGGTGCCACTAATTTATTCACAACATCCCCAGCTCTGTTACGCCATCCGGGAGACCATTCCGGCGGCTATCATTCGCAACATTAGCCCCACTGGGCCACAGCAACAACGGGAAAATGCAGGTGTGGATAACCGATACGGTAATTTGGGACGGTGCTGATCTCTGACCGCGACATTCGTGCCGAAATTGATTCCGAACGGATCGTGCTGGAACCGTACGATCCGGCGATGGTCCAGCCGTCGTCCGTGGATGTCCGGATAGATAAGTTCTTCCGGTTGTTCGACAACCACAAGTACGCACACATCGATCCGGCGCAGGAGCAGCCCGAACTGACGCGGCTGGTTGAAGTCGAGCAGGACGAGGCCTTCATCCTGCACCCGGGGGAGTTCGTCCTGGGTTCCACCTATGAGACCGTGACACTGCCGGACGACATTGCGGCCCGCCTGGAAGGTAAGTCGTCGCTGGGCCGGCTGGGCCTGCTGACGCACTCCACTGCCGGCTTCATCGACCCCGGGTTTTCCGGCCACGTCACCCTTGAGCTGTCCAACATGGCCACCCTGCCCATCAAGCTGTGGCCCGGGATGAAGATCGGCCAGCTCTGCTTCTTCCGGCTCAGCTCCGCTGCGGAGTACCCGTACGGGCAGGGGGAGTACGGCAACCGGTACCAGGGCCAGCGTGGGCCCACTGCCAGCCGCAGCCACTTGAACTTCCACAAAACCCGGCTCTAGCCGCATCGGGGGCGGCTGGCGGCTGCCCCTGCGCCTAGACCTGCGGTGCGACCGCCCGAGGCCGGATGAACGGCCTGGCCAGCGGTTCCACGTAGCGCGCCGCCAGGGGGCCCATCACGGCCATCAGCAGCACGTAGGCGGTGGCCAGTGCCGCGAGGTCATGGGGAACAGCGCCCGAGGCAACGGCCAGGCCGGCAATGACGATCGAGAACTCACCGCGGGCCACCAGCGCGGCTCCGGCACGGAAGCGGCCGGGCCGGGCTATCCCTGACCGTCTCGCTGCCCAGATCCCGGTGGCCATCTTGGTGGCTGCCGTGGCCACGGCCAGGACCAGCGCCCATGCCAGCACGGGCGGAATGGATGTGGGATCCGTATTGAGGCCGAAGGCCACAAAGAAGATGGCGGCGAACAGGTCCCGCAGCGGCTCCAGGATGCGGGTGGCGTTGTGGGCGGTGGAGCCTGAGATGGCGATGCCCAGCATGAAGGCCCCCACAGCGGCGGAGACCTGCATGGCGGACGCCGCGCCGGCCACCAGCAGGGCAGCCCCGAGGACGTTGAGCAGGAAGACCTCGGAGTTCTCGCTGTGGACCGCCTTGGAGACGTGATGCCCGTGCCGCAGGGCCACCATGAGGACCATGGTGACCACGGCCAGGGCAATGCCTACTGTGGTGAGGCCGCCAAGGAAACCCACGCCGGCCAGGGTGGCTGTCAGGATGGGCAGGTAGACGGCCATGGCGAGGTCCTCGAACACCAGGATGGACAGGACCACGGGCGTTTCACGGTTTCCGAGCCGGCCGAGGTCCGTGATGACTTTGGCGGCGATGCCGGACGAGGAAATGTAGGTCACCCCGCCCATGACCATGGCGCCCACGCCGCCCCAGCCGAGGAGGAGGGCAAGCGCAGCCCCGGGCACGAAGTTCAGGACAAGGTCCAGAACGCCCGCCTGCCATGAGCGGCGGAGGCCCGTGAAGAGTTCGGCCGCTGTATATTCCAGTCCGAGCATAA
Source organism: Pseudarthrobacter enclensis (assembly GCF_030811655.1). Classification (GTDB taxonomy): domain Bacteria; phylum Actinomycetota; class Actinomycetes; order Actinomycetales; family Micrococcaceae; genus Arthrobacter; species Arthrobacter enclensis_A. Next base: position 37,732 of record NZ_JAUSRE010000002.1, read on the forward strand.
GCAGCAGCAGGATGACGCCGATCTCACCCGAGAGGTGGGCGAACTCGTGCATGCCTTCCAGCTTGATGATGCCGCCGGCTCCGAAAGCGAGGCCGCCCAGCAGGTAAAGCGGGATGGGCGACATCCCGATCCGTCCCGCCAGCCTGGCCAGCAGGCCGAGGCAGAACACAACGGCCCCCAGTTCAATGAGGGTCAGGGCCAGCGGGTCCATGTGGACTAACCGTTGCGCAGGATATCGGCCGCTGAGTCAAGGCCCTGCTGGGTGCCGACGGCCACCAGCAGGTCACCGGCGTGCAGGACGACGTCGGGCCCGGGCGAAGGCAGCACCTCACCCTCGCGCATGATGGCAACAATGGAGACGCCGCACCGGGTGCGGATGCAGGCCTTGCCCATGGGCTGGTTTTGGAACGGGGAGTCCGCGGCGATGGAGAACTGCCGGGTGACGATGCCCGGAACGTCCTTGTGCTCCTCCGCGAGCTTCATGGCCAGGTGGGTGCCGCCCAGCAGGTTGCCGAGCGTTGCCGCCTCGTCGCTGGTGAGCGGAATGGAGGCCTGGCAGGTGTCGGGATCGTCCCAGGTGGAAACGATGAGTTCCGTTTGGCCTTCCCGCCGCTCCACCACGCCGATGCGGCGTCCGGAGGCGGTCATGAAATCCTTCCTGAGGCCAAGGCCCGGAAGGTTGGTTTCGTCCACGTTCATGAATCCAGCCTAGTCCGCCTGGCAACACCCGGCCGGAGAGGCGGCGCGGGCTCCGACGGGGTGCTCAGGTGGCGGGTACGACGGCGATGGGAGCCTTGGCCGGTGACTTCACCGGCAGCAGCACCAGGAGCCCTGCGAGGAGGACCACCATGATGCCCAGGATGCCCCACCGCTGGGCCTGGCCGGCGGGAACCAACGGCGTGGCAAGGGTGATGCAGAGCGTGAACAGCGCGGGCGCCAGGAAGCTGACGGCCCTGCCGGTGGTGGCGTAGAGGCCGAAGAGCTCGCCGGATTCCCCGTGCGGCGCGAGCCGGGCCAGGTAGGCGCGGGACGAGGACTGGGCCGGCCCGACGAAGAGGCAGAGGAACAGGCCGAAGACCCAGAAGGTGGTGGTGCCGGCCCATCGCATGCCGAAGAAGGAATAGTTTCCGTTGCCCAGGACCAGGATGGCGGTCCCGGCAACCAGGAGCCCAACGAGTGAGCCGGTGATGATCGCCTTGGGACCCACCTTGTCATCCAGGAACCCGCCGATCACCGCGCCCACGGCAGCCACCACGTTCCCAAAGATGGCGAAGAAGATCACCTGGGGGAGAGCGAACCCGAAGGTACCGGCGGCGATGACGCCGCCAAAGGTAAAGACAGCCGCCAGGCCGTCGCGGAATACGGCGCTGGCGAGCAGGAAGTAGATGGTGTGCGGGCTGGTGGCGTAGATGGCCTTGATCCGGCGGAACAGCAGCCCGTAGCTGGCAAGGAATCCGAGCCGCGTGGATTGGGCGTCCCGGGGAAGCTCCGGGACGGCGAACAGGACGGGCAGGGCGAAGACGAAGAACCACACCGCGGAGAAGACGGCCACCAGCCGGATATTGAGGCTGTCCTGCGTGGAGGATCCGAACCAGTCGAAGGCAGGCTGGACGAACAGCTGCAGGACGATCAGGAGAGCCACGATCCCGCCAAGGTAGCCGGCGCCCCAGCCGAAGCCGCTGACCTTGCCGATATTCTGCGGCGTGGACACCTGGGCCAGCATGGCGTTGTAGTTGACGCCGGCAAATTCGAAGAAGACGTTGCCCAGTGCGATCAGGGAGACACCGAGGAGCAGGAATTCCGGGCGCGGGAACACAAAGAAGCACAGGGCCGTGAGGATGGCGACGGCGGCCGAGTTCACTCCCAGCCACAGCTTGCGCCTGCCGCCCGCGTCCGAGCGCTGGCCCGTCACGGGTGCCAGCAGTGCGATGGCAAACCCGCCGACCGCCAGGGCCGCACCCAGGACTGCCGAGGCGTTGTCCTCACCACCGAACGCCTTTGACGTCAGGTAGACGGTGAAGACGAACGTGGTCATGACCGCGTTGAAGGCCGCCGAGCCCCAGTCCCAGGACGCCCAGGCCAGTACCCGGCCTTTGCTGGAGGACCGGGTTCCGGATTCAAGTTCCGAGGCAGGCTGCATTGCTCCCGGCGCGCTGGCGCTGTTCATACGATGCATCGTATCCGCCCCTGGCGAACACCCGCGGGACCGTGGCCCCTGTCCCGCGGGGATTCCGCCCACGTGAGCCCGCAGGGCGGGGAAGGCGGCAGAGCCGCCTTGGTAAACTGAACCCTCCCGGACCTTACTTTTTTGCCGCCTGCTCCAACTTTTGACAATCGAATTCCTGACGTTGCGGAGAATCCAGTGATCACAGTCCTTGCCGTGCACTTTTCGGTGGCTGTCCTCGCGCCCTTCCTCTTCAGGCTATGGGGCCGCAACGCCTTCTACGCGCTGGCCGCAGTCCCCGCGGGTTCCTTCGCCTGGCTGATGTTCCAGCATGCACCCATTTATGCGGGTCCCGGGGCAGTCACCGAAACCTTCGAGTGGATCCCCAGCCTCCATCTTGAACTGGCTTTCCGTATGGGCGCCCTGGCCTGGGTGATGTCCCTGCTGGTGCTGGGTGTTGGTTCCCTGGTGCTGGTCTACTGTGCGCGGTACTTCAAGAGGAAAGACCAGGACCTCGGGGCGTTCGGCGCCCAGCTGCTGGCGTTCGCGGGCGCCATGTTCGGCCTGGTCACGGCGGATGACCTCCTGCTGCTGTTCATTTTCTGGGAATTGACCACCATCCTGTCCTACCTGCTGATCGGCTTCGCGCGGACCCGGCTTGCCGCGCGCCGCTCCGCCCTCCAGGCGCTGATGGTCACCACCGCAGGCGGCCTGGCCATGCTGGTGGGCCTGATCATGCTTGGCTACTCGGCGGGGACGTACCGCGTCTCCGCCATCCTCGAGCAAGCCCCCGCACTGGCAGGCGGAGCCACGGCGCCCACGGTGAGCGCCGCCGTCGTCCTCATCCTAGTGGGTGCCATCACCAAGTCCGCGCTGGTCCCCTTCCACTTCTGGCTTCCCGGCGCCATGGCCGCGCCGACCCCCGTCAGCGCGTACCTGCACGCCGCGGCGATGGTGAAGGCCGGCATCTACCTGGTAGCGAGGCTTGCCCCTGGGTTCTCGGACACCGCCTACTGGCAGCCGGCGGTCCTGGGGCTGGGCCTGTCCACCATGCTGGTGGGCGGCTACCGGGCGCTGCGGCAGACGGACATCAAGCTGATCCTCGCCTACGGCACCGTCAGCCAACTGGGCTTCCTCACCATGGTGGTGGGCCTCGGCACGCCCGACGCCGCACTGGCGGGCCTGGCCATGCTGCTGGCCCACGGCCTGTTCAAGGCAACGCTCTTCCTGGTGGTGGGCATCATCGACCACCAATCGGGAACCCGTGACGTGCGCAAACTCTCCGGCGTTTTCCGCTCTTCGCGCGCGTTGGGCATCGTGGCCGCCATCGGCGCCGCCTCCATGGCCGGTGTTCCGCTGCTCGGCGGCTTCGTCGCCAAGGAGTCGGTGCTTGAAGCCTTCGTGCACCACGCCGGGGACGCGCATTCCGGCGCGTGGGATGTGGTGGTCCTGGTGGGACTGGTGGTGGGGTCCATCCTGACGTTCGCCTACAGTGTCCGCTTCATGTGGGGCGCGTTCGCGGCCAAGCCCGGCGTGGAACCAATTCCGTTCAAGGCCATCAGGCCCTCGTTCCTGGCTGCACCTGCGGTCCTGAGCCTCCTGACCGTCGCCTACGGTCTCTGGCCGGCCCCGGTGGACGCCTGGATCCAGCCGTACGCGGCGTTGTTCGCGTCCAAGGCGCCCGACGCCGGCACCCCAGCCGAACAGGCAGGTCACCTTGCGCTGTGGCATGGCCTGACGCCGGCGCTTGGGCTGACGGCCGTCACCTTCGCGCTGGGCCTTGCGATGTACGTTGGCCGCAACGCCGTGGCCCGTGCCCAGACACTGTTGCCTGCGTGGGTGGACGGCGACCGCGCCTACCAGCTGACCATCGGTGCGCTCGACGACGCCGCGGTCTGGCTCACCGGCCGGACCCAGCGCGGATCACTGTACTTCTACCTTGCCGTGATCCTCAGCGTGGCTTTCGTCCTCCCGCTCGCGGCAATCCTGCTTGGCGGCAACCCCCTGCCGCAGGGCATCTACCTCGTGGATCCCAACTCCCCGCTGCAGTTGGTGGCAGGTGCAGGCATCGTGATCGGCGCCCTGGCCGCCGTCAGGGCCAACAAGCGGTTCCTTGCGGTGCTCATGGTCTCCGTGACCGGGTACGGCATTGCGCTGGTGTTCGCGCTGCAGGGTGCCCCGGACCTGGCGCTGACCCAGATGCTGGTGGAGACCATCATCCTGGTGGCGTTCGTCCTGGCCATGCGCAGCCTGCCGCCGGAACTGCGGGACCGCACCGGCGGCAAGTACCGCGTGCTGAGGGTCATCATCGGGCTGGGATTCGGCGTGACCATGGTGTTCGCCGCGATCTTCGCCATGGGGGCGCGGACCGCCATTCCGGTATCGCTGCAGTTCCCGCAGCTTGCCTATGAAGGCGGCGGCGGCCTGAACGTGGTCAATGTGACCCTGGTGGACATCCGCGCCTGGGACACGTTCGGCGAGATCAGCGTCCTGGCGCTCGCCGCCACCGGCGTGGCCAGCCTGATCTTCGTCCGGGGCCGCGGTGACAGGCTGCAGGCCTCCGCGTCGGTGGCGGAGGGAACGGTGGGGCGCTACCACGGTGTGGATCCCGGCTCCCGTGACGGTGCGGCCCTGGCCATCAGCCGGAAGTTCGCCGCTGCTGCCCGTGACCCCTGGATCGTGGCGGGCCGGACGCTCGCCCCCGAGCGCCGCTCCATCATCTTCGAGGTGGTCACCCGGCTGATCTTCCACTCCATGATCATTTTCTCGCTCTACCTGCTGCTGGCCGGGCACAACCTGCCCGGCGGCGGTTTCGCGGGCGGCCTCACCGCCGGCCTGGCGCTGACCATCCGCTACCTGGCCGGCGGCCGGTTCGAACTGCGGGAAGCGGCGCCGCTTAGCGCCGGCGCGCTGCTGGGCATCGGCCTGGCGCTGGCTGCCGTCTCCGCCGTGATGCCCCTGCTGCTGGGCGGCCAGGTGTTCCAGTCCGCCATCATCCAGGTATGGCTGCCTGTGTTCGGGGACATCAAGTTCGTCACCTCAACCATCTTCGATATTGGCGTGTACGTCGTGGTGGTGGGCCTGGTGCTGGATGTCCTGCGCAGCCTCGGCGCCGAGATTGACGAGCACCTGGAGGAGCGGTCCCTGGCTGCGGGCCAGGAATTGGACGAGGCCCGGGAGGCGGGCCAGGACCAACCGGAGCAGGATCAGGAACCGGACAGGGTTCCTGCCGAGACCACCGCAAAGGGCCATGCATGAGCGTCAACCTGACCCTGCTGATCGTCATGGGCGCGCTGTATGCCTGCGGCATCTACCTGATCCTGGAGCGCAGCCTGACCCGGGTGCTGCTGGGCCTGATGCTACTGGCCAACGCAACCAACCTGCTGATCCTGGCGACCGGGGGGTACGCAGGGCTGGCCCCATTGTTCGCCAAGGACATCGCCGCCAAGGACTACAACGACCCCCTGCCGCAGGCGCTGATCCTGACGTCGATCGTGATTTCATTCGCGGTCACGGCCTTCATGCTGGGCATCATCTACCGCACCTGGCTACTGGCCCGCCAGGATGAGATCCAGGACGACGCGGAAGACCGCCGCGTGGCAGCCACCCCCAGCTTCGACGCCGAGGACGATGCCGAAGTGCCCGCAGAAACCTCCGAGTTTCCGCTCACCATGCTCGGCTCTGATGGCATGGACGTCTCCGACCGCGGGGCTTCCGGCGCCGACGCCGGGCTGCAAGCGGACCAGCCGCCGGCCACGGTCCTGGCCGGCGGCCGGGAGATGTCCGCGGAACATGCCGCCGCGGAAGAAAAGCCCGGCTCACTCAACATTGACCCCAGCCCGGAAGGAGGCGGCAAGTGACCATCGCCAGCCTGGCACCGCTCGCCGTCGTACTTCCCATCCTGGGGGCCGCCCTCACGTTCCTGCTGATCCGGCACACCCGTGCCCAGCGCGGGGTGAGCATCGCCCTGCTGTCGCTGACCCTGGCGCTCGAATGCCTCCTGCTGGCGTCTGCCTGGAACGGCGGCACCGCGGCGGTAACCATCGGCGGCTGGCTACCGCCCTTCGGCATCGTCATGGTGGTGGACCAGTTCTCCTCGCTGATGCTGGTGGTGTCCTCCGCGGTGAGCCTGGCAGTGCTGGTGTATGCCACGGGGCAGGGCATGGCCGACGGCGACCACGACGCCCCCGTCTCGATCTTCCACCCCACCTACCTGATCCTGGTGGCGGGGGTCTCCAACGCCTTCCTGTCCGGCGACCTCTTCAACCTTTATGTGGGCTTTGAGATCCTGCTGACGGCAAGCTACGTGCTGATGACCCTGGGCGGCACCGGCCCGCGCATCCGCGCCGGTGTCACCTATGTGGTGGTGTCCGTCGTGTCATCTGTGCTGTTCCTGATTGCCATCGCCATGGTGTACGGGGCCACCGGCACCGTCAACATGGCGGACCTGGCCCTCAAGCTCGGTGACCTGGACCAGGGCACCAGGACCCTCCTGCACGTGATGCTGCTGGTGGCGTTCGGCATCAAGGCCGCCGTCTTTCCGTTGTCCTTCTGGCTGCCCGACTCCTACCCCACGGCCCCGGCGCCCGTCACGGCCGTGTTCGCCGGGCTGCTGACCAAGGTGGGCGTGTACGCCATGGTCCGGACGGAGACCCTGCTCTTTCCCGGCGACACTTTGAACACGCCCCTGATGGTGGCTGCGCTGCTGACCATGGTGGTGGGCATCCTTGGCGCGCTGGCCCAGAGCGACATCAAGCGACTGCTCTCGTTCACGCTGGTCAGCCACATCGGCTACATGGTGTTCGGTCTTGCCATGTCCTCCGCGGCGGGGCTCGCGGCGGCGGTCTTCTACGTGGCCCACCACATCACCATCCAGACCAGCCTCTTCCTGGTGACCGGCCTCATCGAACGCCGCGGCGGCAGTTCCTCGGTGGACCGGCTGGGCGGACTGGCCAAACTCTCGCCGATGCTGGCGCTGCTGTTCTTCATCCCCGGGATGAACCTGGCCGGCATCCCGCCGTTCTCCGGTTTCCTGGGCAAGGTGGGGCTCCTGCAGGCCGGCGTTGAACTCGGCACGCCGCTGGCGTACGCGCTGGTGACCGGCGGGGTGGTGACCAGCCTGCTGACCCTCCTGGCCATCGCCAGGGTATGGAACCGCGCATTCTGGCGCCGGCCCACGGACGCGGAGCATCCCGACCCGGTGCTGCTTGCCCCGCAGCCGGTGCGGGTTGCCGGGCCTGGTGCCAAGCTCAACAGCACCGTGACGCTGCTGCCGCGCACCATGGTGGGCTCCACGGCGGCCCTGGTGATGGTTGGGGTTGCGCTGACCGTCTTCGCCGGGCCGCTGTTCGGCCTATCGGACCGGGCCGCCCGCGACATGCTGGACCGCGGCCCTTACATCCACGCGGTGCTGGGTGATGCCGCCGCCGTTCCGGGGACCACTGCCGCGGGAGGAACGCGATGAGCCGCAAACGCATATCCCTGCGTCAGGAGCTGCCGCTTCTGGTCTGGCTGGTGATCGTCTGGGGCGCGCTGTGGCAGGACTTCAGCCCCGGCAACCTCCTGTTCGGTGCGCTGCTGGCAGTCGGCGTCGCCCGGCTCTTCTACCTTCCGCCCGTCGAGCTCAGCGGGCGCTTCAACATCCTCTACGCCGTCCCGTTCGCCATGGCGTTCCTGTGGAAAGTGGTGGTGGCCAGCGCCCAGGTCCTGTACCTGGCCGCCGTCCGCGGACCCAAGGTGACCAACGCCGTCGTCGCCGTGCGGCTGCGCAGCCACCAGGACCTGATCGTCACCGCCACCGGGCACGTCATTTCCCTGATCCCGGGGTCATTGGTGGTGGAGGTGGACCGCTCCACCTCCACCCTCTACCTGCACGCGCTCAACATCACGTCCAAGCGGGACGTGGAGGGCCTGCGGAACGAGGTGAGGTCCATCGAGGCCGGCCTGATCCGCATCATGGGCACCGCGGAAGAACTTGAAGCCGTCCGATTGGAGGCCGCCACGTGATGCACGTTGTCCTGGCTGTTACAGCCGTCATTTTCTCGCTGGCCGCGGCCGGAGCCATCATCAGGATTGCCCGCGGCCCTTCGCTGCTGGACCGGGTGCTCGCGGCCGACGTGCTGCTGGCAATCCTGGGCGGCGCGCTCTGCGTCGACATGGCCGTGAACCGGCACCTGAACAACCTGATGCTGGTGGTGGCCATCTCCATCATCGGGTTCATCGGCTCCGTGACGGTGGCCCGGTTCGTGGCGGACCGGAGGGTGAAGCCCAATGAATCCTGACTTCTCCGGCCCGGACGCCTGGATCGACACCCTCTCCGCGGTGTTCATGGTGGTGGGGGCGATCATGTCCCTGGGCGCTGCGATCGGCCTGCTCCGCTTTCCGGACCTGCTGAGCCGCATGCACGCCGCCACCAAGCCGCAGGTCCTGGGCCTGTTCCTGCTGCTGGCCGCCATTGGGCTCCAGCTGCGGACGTGGTGGGTGTGGCCGGTCCTGGCGGTGGCGTGGATCTTCCAGCTGCTCACGGTGCCCGTGTCCGCACATATGGTGGGCCGTGCCGGTTACCGCACCAAGCATCTGCACCGGGAACTGCTCACTGCGGATGAGCTGGAGGCCGTAGTGCAAAAAGCCGCCGCCGAGGCTGCCCTGAAGGACGACCCCGGCGGCGGCCGGTAGCGCTGCGCTCAGACGATGTCCTGCGTCTTGGCGAACCGGGCAATGGCGCGCTGCGTGCCCCGGTTGGCCAGGACCTGGATGATGGCACTGACGGACGCCGAGATCAGCGCGAAGGTCAGCGCCGAACGCAGGCTGGTGGGGACGTCCTCGTGTTTGCCCGTGGGCGCTTTCTGCCCGGTGGTCTTTTCCCAGATGGTGTTGACCAGTTTGGTGCCGGCCAGGCCTGCACCCAGGCTCACCCCGGTCCCGAGCAGCTTGATGAGAAGGTTCATTCCTATTACTCCTTGCGGGCGGAAAACGGACTGCCTCCAGCCTAGCCGCACGCGCGTCCCGGTCAGGGCAAGGGCGTGGCAAGCCGGGGCGGGTTGATGGACCGGGACACGGCCCAGGCATGCGGGTTCCTAGTCCCGCAGGGCCGACCCCAGGATGTCCCGCAGCGCCTCCACCACCAGGTCATGGTCCTGCAGTTGCGGCAGCCCGGAGACCGCGACCGTAGCCACTGCGCCCACTCCGGTGACATAGATTGGAAATGCACCTCCGTGTGCCGCATACCGGGATTGGTCAAACCAGGCGTTGTCCTCGATCCGGCCGCCGCCAAGCCGGCCCCGCAGGCCCACCAATAGGGACGGCACCTCGTACCGGGCGGCAGTGCGTTGCTTGGCGCGGATCCAGTATTCGTTGTCCGGAGTGGCACCCGGCAGCGCAACGTGGAACAGGACCTGCTCGCCCTTGGTGATGTCGATGGCAACGGGCAGGGCCCGCTCCTTGCCAAGCTCCACCAACAGCAGGCCCAGATTCAAGGAGTCATCCGGCGAGAAACCGGGGAATTGGAGTTCCCGGACTTCAGCCTCGACCCGGAGGATCAATGCTTCCAGGGAGCCTTCGGGCTGCGCGTCGCCGGAATCGGGATCGAACCCGGTCACAACCGGTGTATTGGCGGTCATGGCCCTCAATCTACCCCTGTCCGGTGTAAACTTGACCACGCCCAGCTGGGCGGATATTGAAGCCTTACCCAACCCAAAAAGCATCACTAAAAACGACAGGGGAGCGCCGCCGTCGGGCATCCTGGCAGAAGCCGGGCACCGCAGGTGGGCGCTGAGAGTGCGGACAGCCGCAGACCCTCGAACCTGATCCGGTTAGTACCGGCGCAAGGGAGTCGAGTTCTCGGGGTGTCGCGGCCCTACGGCAACGGCCGTGGGCCGGGTCCACTTTCCCCTCCTGTTTCCCAGGAGGATTACATGAGCACTGCAGCAATCAAGAAAAGCGCCGGCAAGTCCTGGCGCGTCGTGGACATCGTCGTGGCGGCCCTGGTGGCCATCGCGGGTGGCGTCATCTTCTGGGCATGGGACCAGGGTGCCGCCGCGCTGTCCGCCCCCATGAACGCCGCCTACCCACCCCTCACCGGGCTGCTGGCCGGCGGCTGGATGATTCCCGGCGTGCTGGGCATGCTCATCATCCGAAAGCCCGGCGCCGCTATCTTCTGCGAAACGGTTGCCGCTACCGGGGAACTCCTCATGGGCTCGCAGTACGGCGCGTCCGTCCTCTTCTCCGGCTTGATCCAGGGCTTGGGCGCGGAAATCATCTTCGCCATCTTCGTCTACCGCAAGTTCAACCTGCCCGTCTCCCTGCTGGCAGGCGCGGCGGCCGGGTTCTTCTGCGGCCTGAATGACTCCTTCGCCCCTTGGGGCTGGAACATCGCCTACTCGGGCGCGGACAAGCTCGCCTACATCGTCCTCACCACGGTCTCCGGGGCCATCCTGGCCGGTGCCCTGTGCTGGCTTGCCACCCGCGGCCTGGCCCGCACCGGGGTGCTGAGCTCCTTCGCGTCCCGCAAGGCCGCCACGGAGCCAGTCTTCTCCTGATGGTCCCCTCCCAGGACGCCGGCGGCGCGGTCCGCCCCGCCGCCGTCAGCGCCCGCGGATGGGGGTGGCGGCATGCCGGCCGATCCAGGCCCGCCGTCCATGCCCTCGACCTGGACATCGCTCCCGGTGAGCGCGTGCTCCTCCTCGGACCTTCCGGCGCCGGGAAATCCACGCTGCTGCATGCGCTCGCCGGCGTGCTGGGGGACATCAACGACGACGGCGAGTCCGGGGACGCCGACGAGTCCGGTTCGCTGCTGGTTGACGGCGCCGTGCCCCGCGCCCAGCGCGGGCGGGCCGGGCTCATGCAGCAGGACCCGGAAACGCAGGTGGTGCTGTCGCGCGTTGGGGACGACGTCGCCTTTGGTGCCGAAAACCTCGCCGTACCCCGCGACGCCATCTGGGCGCGCGTGCACGAGGCGCTTGCCGACGTCGGGCTCGCCCACCTCCCGCTGGACCACCCGACCTCGGCCCTGTCCGGCGGCCAGAAGCAGCGCCTCGCGCTGGCCGGCATCCTTGCCATGCGTCCCGGCCTGATCCTGCTGGACGAACCCACCGCCAACCTGGACCCGGACGGCGTGCTGGAAGTCCGGGACGCCGTTGCCCGCTGCCTGGACAAGACCGGGGCCACGCTGGTGGTGGTGGAACACCGGGTGTCTGTCTGGAAGGACCTGGTGGACCGGATCGTCGTCCTGCAGCCGGGCAGCAGCAGCGAATCCGCCGTGCTCCTGGACGGCCCGCCGGACCGGGTGCTCCGCGAGGCGCGGACCATGCTCGCCGCCGCGGGGGTGTGGGTCCCCGGCTATGTGCCGGCCACCCGGACCAGGGATTTGGTACCGGCACCCGGAACGGGAAACCTCCTGCTGGCCGCCGAACAATTGGCAGTTTCCCGCGAACGTCCCCGCCGCAAGGGTTTCCGCAGGATACCGCCGGTCCCCGTCCAGGACGGGGTGGCCGCCCAGGTCCGCGCCGGGCAGGCCCTGGCTGTTACCGGTCCCAATGGAGCAGGAAAATCCACCTTCGCGCTGACCCTCGCCGGGCTGCTGGAGCCCGTATCCGGAAAGGTTTCCGCGAGCCTGGACCTCAGCCAGGGCGCGGGTATCGACCCGTACAAGTGGAAGGCCGAGCAGTTGATTTCCCGCGTGGGGACAGTGTTCCAGGAGCCGGAGCACCAGTTCGTGACCGGCAAGGTGCTTGATGAGCTGCTGTTTGGCCCGCGGCACCTGGGCCACGGCGAGGAACGGGTTGACGAACTGCTGGAGCGCCTGCGCCTCACGCACGTGGTGGACGCCAACCCCTACACGCTCTCCGGGGGTGAAAAGAGGCGGTTGTCCGTAGCCACCGTCCTTGCCGCCAGCCCCCAGGTCCTGGTCCTCGATGAGCCCACGTTCGGGCAGGACGCCAACACCTGGGCTGAGCTGGCCTCGTTCCTGTCCGAGCTCCTGGACGCCGGCACAGCGGTGGTGTCCGTCACCCACGATGCCGAGTTCACGGCCGCCCTGGGCGGGGTGGAGCTGCGGATGGCTGCGGCGGAAGTGGTGGCCCCATGAGGCAGGAACTGACGCTGCACGGCAACCATGCGCTCCTGGCCCGCGCCAACCCGCTGAGCAAATTCGTGGCAGTGCTGCTGATCACGGCGGTCCTGGCACTGTCCATCGACTGGGTGTCTGCATCAGTGGCCCTGGTCTTTGAACTTTTCCTGTTTCCCCTGGCTGGGCTCACCCTGTCCCTGCTGTGGCAGCGCGGCTGGCCGCTGATTGTTGCGGCCGCCATCGGAGGCTGGAGCACGTCCATCCTGGCACCGGACAGTGGAAGGATCCTGCTCGACGCCGGCATTTGGACCATGAGCCAAGGCTCCCTCCAGTTGGGCATCGGCTTCCTCCTGCGCGGCTTTGCCATCGCCCTGCCGGCAGTGCTCCTGATGAGCTGCACCGACCCGACGGACCTGGCAGACGCGCTGGCGCAGAAAGCACGCCTGCCGCACCGGTTCGTCCTGGGGACCCTGGCCGCGATGCGCCTGGTGGGCCTGATGGCCGAGGAGTGGCAGACCATCGGCATGGCGCGCCGGGCGCGGGGCGTGGGCTCGCGCGGCAACCTGGCACAGCGGGTAAAGGCGACACTGGGACAGAGCTTCGGGCTCCTGGTGCAGGCAATCCGGCGCGCGTCACGGCTGGCCGTGACCATGGAAGCGCGGGGCTTTGGCGGCGGCAAGCGGACCTGGGCACGCGCATCCACGTTCAGCGTGCTGGACCTCTGGGTGGTGGCCGGCGGTGTCCTCGTGGCCGCGCTCGCCCTGGTTGCGGCGGTCACCGCGGGGACCTGGAACATGGTGTGGCTGGGCAGCTGACTTGTGCTGTGGGAGCCCCTATCGCATCTGCTGGGTAGGAGTGGAGGGCCCGCCCCCATATGGAGCCCGTAGCACCCTCAAGACCGGCGCAGTAACTCATTTATGATATATTTTCGGGTATGACGCAGGAAACCGCCGAACACGTTGCCGCCATGTTGAGGAATGCCCGGAGCGAAAAGGGCTGGACGCAAGGCCAGTTGGCCGCCGAACTCGGCACCAGCCAGAGTGCTGTTGCCCGGATGGAACAGGGCAAGCAGAACCTGAGCCTGAAGATGATCCAGCGGCTGGAGAACATCTTCGACCGCAGCATCGTCAACGTGGGCAAGCCGCAGATGACGCACCTGCGGGTGGAGGGCGGCCGCACCCTGTCCGGTGCCGTTGACGTGAACAGCAGCAAGAACGCCGGTGTGGCCCTGCTGTGCGCCAGCCTCATCAACCGCGGAACCACTGTGCTCCGCCGCCTGGCGCGGATCGAGGAAGTCAACCGCATCGTCGAGGTGCTGTCCAGCATCGGCGTGGAGTGCACCTGGCTTAACGACACGGACCTGCGCCTGCGCCGCCCCGCTGTCCTGGACCTGGAAGCCATGGATGTGGACGCGGCACGCAGGACGCGAAGCGTCATCATGCTGCTCGGCCCCATGCTGGACGAGTCGCGCGAGTACCGGCTGCCCTACGCCGGAGGCTGCGACCTTGGCACCCGCACCGTGGAGCCCCACATGCAGGCGCTGCGCGAGTTCGGCCTGTCCGTGGAGGCCACGGCCGGTTTCTACACGGTCCAGGCGCCCCCTGCCGATACCCGCGACCGCTCCTTCGTCCTCACCGAGCGCGGCGACACCGTCACCGAGAATGCCATCATGGCCGCCGCACACCGGCCGGGCACAACCGTGATCCGCAACGCCAGCCCCAACTACATGGTCCAGGACCTGTGCTTCTACCTCCAGATGCTGGGCGTCAGTATTGAAGGCGTAGGCACCACCACCCTGAAAATCACGGGCAAGCCGGAAATCGATGCCGAGATCGAATACTTCCCCTCTGAGGATCCCATTGAGGCCATGAGCCTCATCACCGCCGGCATTGTCACCAACTCCGAGGTCACCGTGCGGCGGGTCCCCATCGAGTTCATGGAAATCGAGCTGGCTACCCTGGGCCAGATGGGGCAGAAGCTGGAGATCTCCGGCGAGTACATGGCCCGCAACGGCCGCACCCGGCTGGTGGACGTGACCACCAAGCCCTCCGAGCTGCGCGCCCCCGAGGACAAGATCCACCCCATGCCCTTCCCCGGGCTGAACATCGACAACCTGCCCTTCTTTGCCGTCATTGCCGCCAACGCCCACGGCCAGACCATGATCCACGACTGGGTCTATGAGAACCGGGCGATCTACCTGACGGAACTCAACCGGCTCGGTGCCCAGGTGCAGCTGCTGGACCCCCACCGGATCTACGTCAATGGACCCACCAAGTGGCGTGCCGCCGAGGTGGGCTGCCCGCCCGCGCTCCGTCCGGCCGCCTGCCTGCTGTTGGCCATGCTCGCCGCGCGGGGGGTATCGGAACTGCGGAACATCTATGTCATCGAGCGCGGTTACGAGGACCTGGCGGAGAGGCTGAACACCATCGGCGCCAGGGTGGAGTACTTCCAGGGCTAAGCATTCACGGTTCGTCATGAACCGCGTGTGACAGTTCCTATGCCCGGCTGCTGCCCGCAGAATGTTCGTATGCGTACATTCGGCGTAGAAGAAGAACTCCTGATTGTTGATCCGGAGTCCGGAGAGCCGCTTGCCCTGGCTGACGCCCTCCTTGCAGGCCACAACGTGGCAGCTGACGATCTTCCCGTGGACCGGGATGTCCACCACATCGGGAACCAAGCGGATTACGACGACGAAATGGGCTTGAGTGCCGAGCTGAAGCTTGAGCAGATCGAGACGCAGACCCGGCCGTGCCTGGAGTACGGCAGCCTGCTGGAACAAATCCGTGCCGGCCGTGCCTTGGCGGACCAGGCAGCAAGGAAGCACGGGGCCCGGGTGGCGGCGCTCGCCACGTCGCCGGTGGCCTCCCCCAGCCACACGACACCCGATCCCCGCTACGCGAGGATGCTGGAACGCTTTGGCCTCACCGCCCAGGAGCAGCTGACCTGCGGCTTCCACGTCCACACCTACATCGAATCGCCGGAAGAGGGCGTGGCGGTCCTGGACCGCATCCGCGACAAACTGGCAGTGCTCACAGCCCTGAGTGCCAATTCGCCGTTCTGGAACGGGGTCCCCACCGGGTTCGAAAGCTACCGGACGCAGGCGTGGAACCGCTGGCCGACGGCGGGTCCGGCGGGCATCTACAGTACCTATCCTGCCTACCGCCGCGTAGTGACCCGGCTGCTGGACACCGGGGTCATGCTGGACGAAGGCATGCTCTACTTCGATGCCCGTCTGTCCCGCAACCACCCCACCGTGGAGGTTCGCGTCGCGGATGTCTGCCTTCGGGCCGAGGACGCCGCGCTCATCGCTGTGCTGGTCCGGGCGCTGGTGGAGTCGGCAAGCCGGGAATGGCGTGGGGACGTGGACCCGGCACCCGTTCCCACCGTCCTGCTGCGGATGGCCTCATGGCAGGCAAGCAGTGAAGGGCTGAGCGGTGAGCTCCTTGATTTTGGCAACTTCCGCCCCGCCCCGGCCGCGGACGTGGCCCGTTCCCTGGTGGACTACCTTGCCCCCGTGCTGGAAGAGCAGGGGGAACTGGCCCTGGCCCGGCGTGGAGTGGAGGACATCATTGCACGCGGAACGGGGGCCGCTGAACAGCGCCGCGCCCGCGATAAGGCCCTTGCCGGACCGCCGCCGGAAGACATGGGGTTCGGCGCGGTGGTCCGGCAGGCCGTGTACGTGACCATGCGCGGTTCGCTGGACCTGGCAGAGGTGGAGACAACGCCCGAGCTCCTGCGCGTCCGCCAGGCCTGACGGCCAGCCCGCGACAATTCATGGGCGACGCACCGTTTCCTTTTCGACGCGCAGATTCCCCTTCGCGGCTCACATTCGGGCCGCGAAGGGGATCGTGCGCGTCGATAATGCGAAGGCGCGTCGAAACCTAGATCTGCTTCAGCGCCTGTTCCAGGTCGCGGATGAGGTCCTCCGGGTCCTCGAGCCCAACAGAGAGCCGGACCACGCCGTCGCTCAGTCCAATCGCCGCCCGCCCCTCCGGGCCCATGGCGCGGTGCGTGGTGGTGGCTGGGTGGGTGATCAGGGACTTGGAATCGCCCAGGTTGTTGGAGATGTCGATGATGCGCAGCCCATCCAGCAGTGCGAAGGCGGCTTCCTTCCCGGAGCGTCCACCGGAAGGGGCGAGCTCGAGGGTCAGTACCGTGCCGCCGGCGCTCATCTGCTTCGCCGCCAGGGTGTACTGCGGATGCGACTTCAACAGCGGATACTTCACCCAGCTGACGGCAGGCTGCTGTTCAAGCCACTCGGCGAGGCGGAGGGCGGTCGCGGAGGAGTGCTTCACCCGCAGGCCCATCGTCTCCAGGCCCTTGGTCAGGACCCAGGCATTGAACGGGGAAAGCGCGGGGCCGGTGTGGCGCATCAGCTGCTTCACCGGCCCGTCGATGAATTCCTTGGTGCCCAGGATCGCACCGCCCATGACCCTGCCCTGGCCGTCGATGTGCTTGGTGCCGGAGTAGACGATCACGTCCGCGCCCAGGTCACCGCAGCGCTGCAGCAGGGGAGTGGCAAAGACGTTGTCGGCCACCACAGTGGCGCCCGCGGCGTGCGCCAGTTCGCTGACCGCGGCGATGTCCACGATTTCCTGCATCGGGTTGGACGGGGACTCGAAGAAGACGGCGGTGGTGGGCTTGGAAAGGGCTTCACGCCATTGGTCCAGGTCCGGCCCGTCGACGAACACGGTCTCCACGCCCCACCGCGGAAGGATTTCGTTCAGGATCACGAAGCAGGAACCGAAAAGGGAACGGGCAGCTACCACCCGGTCGCCGGCAGCCAGCAATGCACCCAGCGCAGTGAACACGGCGGACATGCCCGACGCCGTCGCAAAGCAGGCTTCGGTGCCTTCCAGCAGCCTGAGCCGCTCCTGGAACGTGGCCACCGACGGGTTGCCGTAGCGGGAGTACACGAACCGCTCGTCTTCCCCGGTAAAGGCTCGTTCGGCCGCGGCCGCGGACTCATAGACGAACCCGGAGTTGAGGAAGAGGGCTTCCGAGGTTTCCTGGAAGTTGGTGCGGTCCAGGCCGCCGCGGACAGCCTGGGTATCGGGGCTCCAGCCGGAGGCGTCTTGGTTGAAAGTCACTTAGTTCTTCCCGAGGTTGGTGGGCAGGCCGCGGTTCTTCCAGCCATTGAGGGTGCGTTCGCCGTACCGGTCGGGGTCGCCTTCGAAACCCTCCAGGACGCTGTAGGCCGTGAAGCCCGCCTGCGTGGCTGCGGTGGCTGCGGCGATGGAACGCTGGCCGGAACGGCACAGGAACACCAGTTCCGTGGCAGGGTCCTGGGGTGCCTGCTCCTTGAGGTCCTTCACGAAGTCGGGGTTGGGGATGCCGCCCGGGAAGGTCCACTGGATGAAGAGGGGGTCGTTGTCGGTGGCTTTGGTGTCCGGAATGCCAATGTGGGCCCATTCACCCTCGGTGCGGACATCCACCAGGACGGCGCCCTGCTCCAGTTTGGCCCAGGCCTCCTGGGGCGTCAGGTCCCCTGCGTAGCTCATGCGTGGCCCTCGCCGTCGAACTCGCCCTCCAGTTCGTCCACGGCAGTGGCCACTGCGGCATCCGCGGATGCGATTGCGGCCGGAAGGACGATGGCCTGCGCCACGATCACGCTGGTGCCGTTGAAGGTTGCTGCCGGGCTGCCGTGCAGCACGTAGCCGTCCGCCAGCGCAGCCGAGATCCGTTCACAGAATTCACGGTTGTCCGCGCCGGTAATCAGGCGGTAGGACAGTCTTTCGTCAGGGGCGGGTGCGTCAGACACGACGGATCTCCTTCTTTCACGCTTGCAGCTCGAATCGGTCGATATGCCGAGTATTCACCTGAGGCACCCCGCCGCGAAAGGGAGGGTTGCCGACCGGCCAGTCAGGGCTTAACACCGGTACTCATTACTCCCCAAAAAAATAACACCTGAGGCGCCAACCCGCACCGCCGCCGTCGTCATGTTCCGTAATTGAGCGGGCGGCAGGGCGATAAAGTTCTTACCGGGGGCGCCGCCCCGTCTCCAGAGCAATGAGTACGGGGGTCCTTGTCAGCATGCGGGCACACGTATCGCACCACCACGCCGCCGGCAGGCGGAACCGTCCGTGTTCCGCCGGAACCTTCCTGGCAGCCGCACTGATCGCCCTCGTGGCCCTGTTAGTCCCGGCAGTGCCGGCCCGGGCGGCAGGCACGGCCCCGGACAAGGGAAAGCCGTGGCTGGGGGCCGTGCTCGCGTGGGGTGAGGATACCGCCGCCGGCTTCAGCGACCGGCTCGGGCCAGTCCTGCCGTCTTCGGGCATGACATCACCGTTCCCTACCGGGATTCAGAACAAAATGACTTCGACGGCTTCCTCCAGCAGGCCGCAGCCAAAGGGGCGCACGCCCTGCCAGCAGCCGGCCGACTACCGGAAGGCATTCCGGAACGTGGCGGCGGCGTTCAGGAAGTACGACGGCGGCAGGGCCACCATGGTGTGGGCGCCGTACCTGGGCACGGGCTACCCCTTCGACCGGAGCCGGAATGCGCCGCAGCCCGGAAGCGAAGGTTTCGCCCTGCTGGATACGAACGGCAGCCGCGTTCGCGCTGGCCTTCCTGTCCCGGGGCAATCCCTACCTGGCCAACACCTACGACGTCCGCCTGGCGCTCGTACCGGATGCCGCCTACCGCCCCATGTATGACGCACTCTTCGGCCGGACGTACCTGGCCCCCGGCCGGCTGCTCAACGTCCTGGTCCTGGTGGTGGCGGCCTATGCGTTCCTCAGCGCCTATTGGAAACCGGTGCAGCGTCTACTTGGCTGGTTCCTGATCCCGCTGGGCAGGGCAACGCTTAACGTCTTCATCATGCACGTGGTGCTGATCGCCGTCGTCGCCAATATTCCCGCGCTCCAGCAGCAAAGCATCTTTCTCAACACAGCGGCCTATGCCGTGGTCCTGGGGCTGTTGTGGGTCATGGTCCGTACCAGGTTCCTTTTCCGGATCATCCCCACATGAAAAATGCTGCGGCACCTGTGCGTGCCGCAGCATTGATCGTCTACTGCTTGTTGCCCTTACACGAGTCCCGGATAGCTGCTCAGGATGTAGTCCGCGGCAGCTGGGCCCTTCATGCGAAGGCCCCGGTGGCCGGGTGACACCTTGGTCTTCATCGCGGCCCAGAACTTTGATTCCGGGCGGGGGGCCTGCTGGTTGATGAAGCACCAGCTCGTGTAGAGCCCGTAAAGGCGGTCCGCATCCAGGGTGGTTTCAGACGCCTGGTCGAAGTAAGTGGCTTCGTTGAGGAAAATGTCGAACTGCGAATGTGCCATGACGGCGTCCCTTCGCTCGGTGCTCGGTGCCGCCATTCGGCTACAGCAGCGGACCTCGATGCCCTGCACGGGGGCAAAGAAGGGTGAATTGGGCCTTTATACCCCTGGCCCAGAAGCGGCGCTAACTCCGTATCTACGATGTAGACTTTACTCGTAGACTACAGATACGGCAAGCGACTGGAGTAACTGGTCGCATGAAGCGCCGGCACTCAGGACGGACAAAATGGCTTCCCCAAAAACGGTGACAACAGCCGGCCGCAAGGCCCCGCTCAGCCGGGAGGTGGTGCTGGCCAAGGCCTTGGAAATCGTGGATGCCGAAGGGCTGGATGCGTTGACCATGCGCCGCCTGGGCATGGAGCTTGGCCGGGATCCGATGAGCCTTTACCGGTACGCCGAGAACCGGGCCGCCCTCCTGGATGGAGTCTCGGAACTGGTCCTCAACCAGCTCAACATCCATCCCGAGGACCCGGACTGGAAAGAGCAGCTCCGGAAAATCGCGCACAATTTGCGCATGCTGGCACTTAGGCACCCCAACGTGGTGCCGCTGCTGGTCACCCGGCCCCTTTCCACCCCGCTGGGCCTGCGCCCGCTGGGCACGCTGCGGCCCCTGGAGCAGATCCTGTCCCTGCTGGTGGCCGCAGGATTCGAACCGGCCGATGGGCTGCACGTCTACCGCGCCTACTACGGCTTCCTCTACGGGCACATCCTCAACGAACTGCAGGAGTACGTGGTGGACCCCGAAGAGAACGAAGTCCTGCTGCGGCTTGGCCTGCACCGCCTCCCCGCCAAGGAGTTTCCAAAGCTGCGCGCCCTGGCCCCGGCGCTGGCGGAGTACGATGGCGCCACGGAGCTTGACCAGGGACTTACCATCCTGCTTTCCGGGCTGGAGGCACAGCTTTCCAGGCAGGCTGCCCGTTCCGGTCGCTGACGACGGCTACTCGAACGAGGCCCGGCGCCGGTCCTGGAGGCGGGTGTTCCAGACATCAGGCCTGTTGACTTTGAACCGGCGCCCTGTCAGCGCTTTGGCGTTGAGCCTGACGTAATTGGCCTTCTCGCCGGGCTGCCACGGCTCCAGGCCAAGGCCGTCCACAGCATCCCTGACGGCCTGGTCCTCGATGATTTCCGTGTCGCCCCGGACCACTACGCTCCAGGCCTGCTCACTGGAGGGATCATAGCCATCGATTTCCAGGGCTGCCGGCCGTTCCATCCGTGCGCCCCACAGCTTTGAGCCCGGAGCCGTGCGGAAGACGATGCTGCGCAGATGGACAACGTAGTTCACCGGGAAGATCTCCGGATGTTCATCCACCACAATGGCCAGCCTGCCCACCGTGTCGGTGTCGAGCAGTTCCCAGCAGTCGTCGAAGGACAGTTTTTCGATCGGCAGGTTTCGCGAGTCCATGATCCACACCTTACGGGTGATCAGTGGGCGGGAAAAGGGACCGCGGCGCCGGGCGCAGGTCTAGTGGATGCCGGCGAAAAGTCCGCTCAATTCCGCTGTCAGTTCCTTCTGGACTGCCGGGGTGCCGATTTGCTTGCCGTCGATCGTGTTCACGGGTGCCAGCAGGCGGACGCTGGATATCAGCCAGACAGCGTCGGCGTCCAGCAGATCCTGTGGCTCCAGGGGGCCGTACCCCAGTTCCCAGCCTGCCGCCCTGGCGGCGGCAAAGAGTGCGCCCTGGGACGTTCCGGGCAGGATGCCGCTGTCCAACTGAGGTGTGATGAGCCGCTTAACCGGAGTGCCGTCGTCGGACTTCACGTGCGCGAGCAGCACGGTGGAGGTTGGGCCTTCCAGGACGCGGCCGTCGGAGGACAGGAAGATGACATCGTCCGCACCCTGCTTGTGGGCATAGCGGAGTGCCGCCATGTTGACGGCGTAGGAAAGCGTCTTGGCGCCAAGGAGCAGCCAGGGTGCCCGTTCGGCCACATCGCTGTCATAGCCACGGTCAAGGAAGATCACGTCGATGCCTGTTTCCCGCTGGCGGCGGCCGGACGCACCCGCCGGGGACGCCTGCACCCAGGCCGTGGGAGCCGGGGCGCCCTCCACCCCGCGGGTCACCACCAGCTTGACTACCAGTTCATCAGCCGCGGGGTCTGCCGGCGGGTTTTCCGTCCGGTGCCGGGACACGGCAGCAGTGATGGCCCGGCGCCACACGTCCTGCTCCGGAATGGCCAGGTCCAGTGCCCCCGCAGAGCCGGCAAGCCGGTCCAGGTGGGCCTGCATTTTCCGCACCGACCCACCCACAGCCAGCATGGTTTCAAAGATGCCATCGCCCCTGGTAACCCCCAGGTCCGTGACCAGCAGCTGGGGCTTGGACGCATCGGCCACCCGGCCGTCGGGGAAATCGGGGTCGAGGAAAAGGAGAACCACGGGTGCTGGAGAGGTCATGGCACCAGCTTAGTGCGGCGCCGCGGCTAAGCTGGGCGGAGTGCACCGGCCGGAAGCCGTTCCCCGGAGCCCAATCTCCCGGGAGTTATAGACGTGTTGTGGCCTTTTTCGCTTGCCGGCACCGCGCCGACATGGGTAGTGGTGCTCCTGGGCTTCATCGACCTGGCCATCAGGGTACTCGCCCTGGGCATCATCCCCGGCAACAGGCGCCCCACCACGGCCATGGCCTGGCTGCTGGGCATCTTCTTCATCCCGTTTGTGGGCATCGTCCTTTTCCTGCTGTTCGGCAACTTCCAGCTGTCCAGCCGCCGCCGCGCGCAGCAGCAGCTGGTCAACGACCGGGTGCAGGCCGGCATCACTGCGCTCTCGGACGCCGAAAGCGACTACCCGGGCCCGGAGTGGGTCAAGTCCGCCGCTGAACTCAACCGCACCCTGGGGTCGCTGCCCATGGTGGACGGCAACACCGTGGACCTTATCCCCGGGTACCCGGACTCCATCCTGGCCATGACGCAGGCCGTGCGGAAGGCGAAGAAATTCGTCAACGCCGAGTTCTACATCATGAGCTCGGACCACGTGACCAATGATCTGCTCACTGCCATGGAGGAAGCCGCGGAGCGGGGCGTGGAAGTGCGCGTCCTGTTCGACCACATCGGCACGCTGCGCATCAAGGGCTACAGGAAGCTGCTCAAGCGCTTGAGGGCGGGCAAGATCCAGTGGAAGCGGATGCTCCCGCTCCTGCCCATCCACGGCCAGTGGCGCCGGCCGGACCTGCGCAACCACCGCAAGATCATGGTGGTGGACGGCGAGGTCGCCTTCACGGGGTCGCAAAACCTGATCGAGCCCTCCTATAACAACCCCCGGCACCGCAAAGCGGGCCGTGAGTGGGTGGAGCTGATGGCATGCCTGCGGGGACCCATCGTCACCACCCTGAACGTGGTCTTCGCCACCGACTGGCTGAGCGAAACGAACGAGTCACTGGAACAACAGCTGCAGCTTCCGGCGGATCCCGAGCCCGGCGGCGTCACGGCCCAGGTAGTACCCAGCGGGCCCGGCTTCATCACCGAGAACAACCTCCGTCTGTTCAACACGCTCATCTACTCCGCCCAGCACCGGATCTCGATCTGCAGCCCCTACTTCGTTCCGGACGATTCGCTGCTGTATGCGATCACCACCGCGGCCCAGCGCGGCGTCGACGTAGAGCTTTTCGTCTCGGAGAAGGGGGACCAGTTCCTGGTCCACCACGCCCAGCGGTCCTACTACGAGGCGCTCCTGGAAGCCGGCGTGCGCATCTATCTGTACAAGGCCCCGTTCGTACTGCACGCCAAGCACTTCACCATCGACGACGAGGTGGCCGTCCTGGGCTCCAGCAACATGGACATGCGGTCCTTCTCCCTGAACCTGGAGGTCTCGGTGATGCTCCTGGGCGAGGACATCGTCAACAAGATGCGGGCGGTGGAGGACACCTACCGGGACATCTCGCACGAGCTCAAACTCGCGGACTGGCTAACCCGGCCGCTCGCTGCACGGTATGTGGACAACGTGGCCCGGTTGACAGCCACGGTCCAATAGGGCGGAAGGCACGTACTTACCCGTCGGCACCTACCCGTTGGCCGCCGTCGTTCCCTGCGTGCTCGGGCCAGCCGCCCTTCCGGTACGCAGGAGTTGCCAGGGCCAGCACCAGGACCGCCAGGGCGCAGCTGCCGATCATGACGCAGACCATGGACAGCGAGTTTCCGCCCAGGACCCCTACCAGGGGACTGACGAGCCCCGCCACGCCGGACTGGAGGGCTCCGATGACGGCCGCCGCCGTCCCTGCCATATGCCCGTAGTTGTGGAGGGCCAGGACGGAAGCGTTGGCCGGGATCATTCCCTGCATTGACAGGACCAGCCACAGCCCGGCGACCACTCCAAATGCGCCGCCGGCACCGGTTGCCACCACCAGGAGCAGCAGCAGGGCGAAGCCCAGCTGGACCAGGAGGGCGGCGCGCAGGAGGCGTGACGGCGGAAATTTTCGGACCAGGGCGGCGTTGAGCTGGGCTGACAGCACCAATGCCGCGCCGTTGAGGGCGAAGACCAGGGCGAACTGCTGGGGGCTGAGGCCGTATTCGTTCTGGAAGACAAAGGGCGAGCCCACCACGTAGCTCATGATCAGGGCCAGGCCCAGGCCCGGGATGACTGCCAGGGCCATGAAGTGCCGGTCCCGCAGCAGCGTCCAGTATGCACGGGCCACATGCCTGGGGTGGCCGGAACTGCGCCGGTCCTCCGGCAGCGTTTCCGGCATGAACTTCACGACAACCGCCACTAGAACCAGCCCGATGAGAGCCAGCGCATAGAAGACGGCGCGCCAGTTCCAGGCTCCGGCGATGGCTTGCCCCACGGTCGGGGCCAGGAGCGGTGCCACCCCGATCACCAGCATCAGCCGGGACAGCAGCCGGGCTGCGGCGGAGCCGACGAACCGGTCGCGGATGACGGCGAGGGCCACCACGGCGGCGGCCGCGTTGAAAAAGCCCTGCAGCACGCGCAGCCCTGTGAGCGTTTCGATGTTTGGCGTCATGGAGCACAACAGCGAGATGGCGACGTGAAGTGAGATGCCGATGAGCAGCGGCAGCCGCCGCCCAAACCGGTCCGAGAAGGGGCCGATGACCAGCTGGCCGATGCCGGCGCCCACGAGCGTTCCGGACAACGTCAGCTGGGCGGCCGCCTGCGTGGTGTGGAGGTCCGCCTCCACGGCGGGCAGGGAGGGCAGGTACATGTCCGTGGTGAGCGCCGGAAGCGCCGCCAGGGCCCCGAGCATGAGCACATACTTGAAACTGCGCGGTGCCTGCCTGCTGGAGTTTTGGGGATGGGATGGTTCCGTCATGCGGCAACCTACCTTGTGTGGGCGCTTGGGTCCGCCGCATGGCTTGGGCGGGTCAGCTGACCATCAGGTGCCTACCCCCGGCTGGTTCCTCCTAAACGGTCGTCCGCACTGTGGATAGGGGAACCGGTCACCTGGAATCAGTCGTCGGGGAAGTCCGCACCGAGGGTGGAGAGCACCCCGTGGGCCTTTGTACGGATCTCCTCATATTCATCGTCCGGTACGGAATCCGACGTGATGGCGCCCCCGACGCCGAGGGACAGTTCAGCCGTTGCGTCACCCGTCGTGCTGACCACCAGGGTCCGGATGGCGACGGCGAGGTCCGCCGCCCCGTTGAGCGAAAAGTAGCCGATGGCGCCCGAGTAGAGGCCGCGGGGCCCGGCTTCGAGCTGGTCCAGGATGGCCATGGTGCTGATCTTCGGGGCACCGGTCATGGAACCGGCCGGGAAGCACGCTGCCACCGCCTCCGCCCGCAGGGCACCGGGAAGGAGGCGGGCGTCGATGGTGCTGACCATTTGATGGACCGTGGCGTAGGTTTCGATCGCACACAGCCTGCTGACGGTCACCGATCCGGGCTCGGCAAAGTGGCTCAGGTCGTTGCGCAGCAGGTCCACGATCATGATGTTCTCGGCCCTGTCCTTCAGGGACGTGGCCAGGTCGGTGCGCAATTGCCGGTCCTCTTCCGGGTCGGCAGCCCGGCGCCGGGTGCCCTTGATCGGCTCGGCGCGCATCCCGCCGTCGGACGCTATCTTCAGGAACCGCTCGGGCGAGGTGCTGGCCACAGAGAGTTCTCCCAGCCGCAGGTAGCTGGCGAACGGGGCCGGGTTCCTCCGGCGCAAGGCCAGGTAGGTGGTCCAGGGATCCAGCGAGGCGGCCGGGATCCGGGCCTCGAGGGTGGTGGTCAGGCAGACCTCGTAGGTGTTTCCCTCGGCGATCTGGTGCTGGGCGGCGGTGATCTTCTCCCGGTACCGTTTGCCCGTGTCCCGGCTCCGGAAGACAGGCGGTTCAGGAAGTACGACGCCGGTGCTGGCGCCGGCTTCCGCTGCTCGGCCAGGATCGGCGCGGATCGCGGCATTCTCAACAGCCGCGCGTGCCTGAGCCAGCCACTCGCCGGCGTCGGGAGCTTCCAGGGCCAGGAGCCAGACGGCACCATCGGCGTGGTCCAGGACCAGCGCCCGGCCGGCAAAGATCAGGGCGGCATCCGGCGTGGGCGCCGAAACGTCGCTGCCGCCGGTTTCACGCTTGAGCTCGTAGCCGAGGCAGCCGAGCCAGCCCAAGGTGAACTCGCCGGGGTATCCGTCCGGGACGGCCACCGCCCGCCGGCCCCACACAGTGTCCAGCCAGCGGAAGAACGGGCCCGGAACGGTGGCCGTGCACGAGCCCGCCTTGATCCGGCTTACGCCTGCCCGGTGCGTCACCAACTGGCCGAACGTTCCGCCGTCGTCCGCCATGATGCTGAACCGGCTGCGCTCCGCTGCCGTCCGTGCTGCCTGGTCCCCCGCGTCCTGTCCAGCGTCGTCCTTGCCGGCAGCCGCATTCGAGGAATCCAGCCAGACGGCATTGGCAGAGCGGCCGTACAGGGCGTGGAACAGCGCGGGCGCATCGGGGATGGCTGTCAGGCGCTCGGCATGCAGGCGCAGGCCGCGGCGTGCGGACAGTTCAGGCGCCAGCGCGGGTGCCAGGGCGGGCAGATAGGGGAGGAGCTGCAGCAGCTCGGCCGGAGCGGAGCCGTCGGCAAGGCTGTGGACCCGGAGGTCCGCATGGCCGGGGACGTCGTCGCGGCCCAGCCACTCGTCCTCCTGCGCTGCCCACTGGTCCCAGTACGGCTCATACGCCGCCCCGTCGCGGTCCAGCGCCCGCGTCCTGCGGATGTCGTCGGGAGACTCCGCCCAGATCACTGCTTGGAGCATCGGCCGGGCTGCCTCTGCCGCTGCCCCCACTCCCTCGATAATCACGATCTCCGCGGGCAGCGTCACCCTGGTGTCGCCGTCGTAATGGTTCTTCCAGTCCCAGCTTGTCCAGGTGGCGGCCTCGCCGCGGCTCAGCGGTGTAAGGACTGTTGTGACATAGCGTTCGACGCCGGCCGCCAGGCCGTTCCAGCCGGGGTAGATGTCTTCAAGGTGGAACAGTGAGACCTTATGGTGGGCGCGGAGCCTGGCCGCAAGCTCGACGGCGAGGGTGGTCTTCCCTGCGCCGGAACGCCCGTCGACGGCGATGATGACGGGGGCTGGGCTCATGGACTAGAGCGTACCGTTTTCCCTTGGCAGCTTTCATCCATGAACGGCGCTTTGCCGGGAGGCATTCCTCCTGCCGGGTTGCACCGGTTCTTTCCTGCGACGGGACCCAGCTAGTGCGGCTGAAGCTGGGTGTTCTGCAGGACAGCTGCCTTGATGTGCCGGACCAGGCCGGGCAGGGCGGCGTG
This sequence comes from Pseudarthrobacter enclensis, assembly GCF_030811655.1. Lineage (GTDB taxonomy): Bacteria > Actinomycetota > Actinomycetes > Actinomycetales > Micrococcaceae > Arthrobacter > Arthrobacter enclensis_A. The sequence continues at coordinate 64,905 of NZ_JAUSRE010000002.1, forward strand.
GATCTGGTGCCACACGGCATCGAAGTCCGCGTGGCCGCCGTACCAGGGGTCCTCAATGCCTTGGTCCAGCCGGTCCCGCTCCGCCATGGCGGGATCGAAACTGCGGAGCATGTGTATCTTGCCCAGGGAATCCTGGTCCGGCGCCGCTTGGCTCAGCCAGGCAAAGTGGTCGATGTCGAGGGCCAGGATCAGGTCTCGCTCGTGGAACCAGTCCGGCTCCCATTCGCGCGCGATGTGGTGTTCCGAGGCCAGCTGGGTTGCAGCGAGCCGGCGCGCTGCCCGGGGATCGATGGGACGCCCGGCCTCGTAGCCGGTGATTCCGGCGGAGTCCACCTCCACCAACCCGTCAAGGCCCTCGCGTTCCAGTGCTGCCTTGAGCATGAGCTCGGCCATGGGGGACCGGCAGATATTGCCCGTGCAGACGGTGATGACGCGGTATGCGCTCGACGTTGAGTCCATGCCCCCAAGCATGCGCGCATCCGATCGCTCTTGGCTAGCCGTCGGTTCACATTGCTTTACAGCCTTGTAAAGATGCATGACGGGCGCCGGCATGGGTACGTCCCACGATGGTGCCCGTGGTCGGCGTCAGCAGCTCCGTTTGCTTGGTGGTTGAGCAGCTCCAGCCGGGGCCTCGGTCAGTGGATCAGGGCCAGCAGGATGCCGACAGCCACGAACAGGACGCCGAACACCCTGCTGAGGACCATTTGCCCCTGGTCCGTGGTGGTGAAGCGCTGGAATGACTTCGCCGCGGCGGCAAAGAAGAACCACATGACCAGGATGTCGATGGCCACGATGGTGGCCGTCAGAACCGCATACTGCGTGACCAGTGGCTGGTCCGGGCGGATGAACTGCGGCGTGAAGGCGAGGAAGAATACGATCGCTTTGGGATTGAGCAGGTTCACCCAAAAGCCGCGCCGGAAGATGGACCAGGCGGGCTCGTTGCTGAGCGCGGCGGCCTGCTCCTGTGCGGCGGATGGCTTGCTGAGGAACTGGCGGATGCCCAGGTAGACGAGGTAGGCCGCCCCGGCGTAGCGGATCACGTTGAAGGCGAGGGGCGAGCTGGCCACGAGCACGCCGACGCCCAGGGCCACAATCAGCACGTGGACGATGAGGGCTGCCTGCTGCCCGAGGATCCCCCAGATGGAGCGCCGGAATCCGGCATTCAGGGAGTTGCTCATGGTGTTGATGGCCCCGGCTCCGGGGGTGAAGCTGATGAGGGCGCCGGCACCCGCCAGGGCCAGCCACAGGGAAAATTGCACTGATCAATCTTATGGCCAAGGCCGGTTGTCCATGGCGGGGAACCCTTACCAGAGCGTGGAAACCGGCTCGAAGGCCCTCAGATGATCGTCGGCGGTGACAAGCGTGAACCCTTCCACCATGGCCTGGGCCGCCAGCATCCGGTCGAACGGGTCCTTGTGATCCCAGTCCAGCTGCCCTGCGGCAAGTGCGTGTGGCGAGCTTACCCCGATCTCGGAGGCGTAAAGGTGGGCAACCTGGCGCCCGAAGCTGGTGACGATCGCAGCTCCGGAGGGGAGCTTTCCCTGCCGGTGCTTATAGGACAGCTCATAGGCTGTCACCGGTGAGACGAAGACCTGGTTTTCGAGTTTCGTGATCGCATTCCGGGCTTTGGATGAGAGTTTCCTGGGCTCGGCGATCGCCCACAGGAACACATGGGTATCCAGCAGCAGCTGCGTCACTCGGCAACTCCCATTTCCTCGTCAGTCCAAGGCTCGTAAAAGTCGTCGGGTATGTGGAGCGGAGCAAGGAAGCCCAGCTCCCGCTTGAGGGGCCGCTCTATTTTGACCAGCCGCGCAACGGGCCTGCCGGACTTGGCTATGACCACGTCCTCACCGCGCTCCACAAGGTTCAACAGCTCGGAAAGGCGGGTCTTGGCTTCTTGGACGTTGTATTGCCCCATGTTGACCAAGTCTACTTGGTCAACCTCCACCGCAGTAGGTTCGGACCAGTAGCCGTTGTCGCCGAAGTACGTCATGTCCCGAGGCTACGTGCGGCCAATCCTGCGCAGGGAAGGAAGTTCCGGCTATGTGGACAACCAGGGATCAGGCCCGGGCAATCACCTCGCCGTTCGGGATCAGGAACCAGCCGTCGTCCGTGGAACCCCAGCGGTGCCAGCCGGCCGAAATCCGGGCAAGGTCCGCCGCGTTGGCGAATCCGTACTCCAGTGCCTGCTCAGCGAAGGCGGAATGCAGGACCCGTTCGCCCCAGACGCGCGCCTGCCAGCGGCGCTGCTGGGCTGTGGCGTACAGCCAGTTGCTGCTGGTGGGAGCGACGTCGGTGAAACCCGCTGACTGGGCCCAGCTGACCAGCCGCCGCCCGGCGTCGGGCTCTGCTCCGTTGCGCCGGGCGATCCGCTGGTACAGATCCATCCATTCGTCCAGTTCCGGAATTTCCGGGTACCAGCTCATCCCGTGGAAGTCGGCGTCGCGGACCGCCACGATGCCGCCAGGCTTGGCCACCCGCCGCATCTCCCGGAGTGCCTCCACTGGGTCCGTGAGGTGCTGGAGCACCTGGTGTGCGTGGACGACGTCGAACGTTTCGTCGGGGAAGTCCAGGTCGTAGATGTTGCCCGCCACGAACTCGACGTTGCGCACTTCCCGCTCTACGGCGAGTGCCTGTGCCTGGGCGATGACGTCAGGCGAGCGGTCCAGGCCGGTGACATGGCCCGGGCTGACAAGGGCGGCGAAATCGCAGGTGATGGTTCCGGGCCCGCAGCCGACGTCGAGCAGGGTTGACCCGGGTGTGAGGTACGGGAGAACGAAGGCGGCCGAGTTCTCGGCGGTGCGGGCGGCATGGGCCCGGACCACGGACTCGTGGTGGCCGTGCGTGTAAACGTCTTCTTCAGGCTGCTGCGCACTCATAACCAAACGCTACCCCTTGCGGGGGCCCGCTACCCGGATTCCGTCCTGGCCGCCACGGTGGCATCGATCATGGCCGTCATGAAGCGCGTGACGGTTTCCAGTTCCGCTTCGGAGAACCCTGCCATGGCGGTGCCCATGTGCTGCGCCAGCGGGGCGAAGATGGCCCCGCCCTCCTGGAAGGCCTTTGGAGTCATCTTCAGCTGGACCTGCCGCCGGTCCGTACTGTGCCGCTCACGGACCACGTGTCCGGAGCTGTCCAGCCGGTCGATCAGCGCCGTGGTGGCCGGCGAACTCAGGTTGAGTTCCTTCCGCAGCAGGCCCGGCGTCACCACGTTGCCCCGTGCCGTATGCCGCATGATCACAGCCAGGGCGTTCATGTCAGTGCGGTGCATGTCCTTGCGCTCCCCGGCGGCATCGACGTAGCGGTTCGCTTCAATGGTGAACTCCTGCAGGATCCTGAGCAGGGGATGGCCGAACTCCGGGCCCGACCGCTCGAAGGGGGATGGCGGGGGAGCGCTCTTTCCTTCCATCTCCACCTCCCTGTCGTTCCGTGCCGGGCCACTTTCTGAGCCGGCGTCCTGACGGATATTACTCCAGCGCGGGACATCGCCTGCTGACGTTGCTGCTGACCGGATCACACAATCCGCATAAAGCTTGACTGGCACTTATCTCTATGGTGGAGATAATCTATGCTGGAAACAAATATTACTCCCCCTGCTCGTGGACGGAAGGCATCATGAATCGCACAAAAGTCGCCAGGGAACGTGTTCCGTTCTGGCTTCGCTGGCTGGTACCGGTGGTCCTGGTGCTGACCTGGCTGGGACTCGCCGGGGTTGGCGGCCCCACGTTCGGGCGCCTGGAGGAGGTCTCATCCAATGACCAGGCGTCCTTCCTCCCCGCAAGCGCGGAGGCCACCGAGGCCCAGGACTGGCAGTCGAAGTTCCGGGACTCGGACGAGGTTCCCGGCATCATCGTCATCGAGAAGAACGAGGCTTTCACTCCCCAGCAGCTCGGGGAGCTGGCCAAGCTGAAGACCACCCTTGAAGACCTCAAGCTGGGCAGCACCGTGATTGGCCCGATACCGTCGAAGGACGCCAAGGCAGTCCAGTTCGTGGTTCCCATCGGGTCCTCGGGCGAGATCAAGGACGCAGTGAAGGAACTCCGCGACACCGTCACGGCGGCGGCCCCGGAGGGTGCCCGGACCTTCGTTACCGGGCCCGCCGGCCTGGCGGCGGACCTCACTGCAGCGTTCGGCGGCATTGACGGGATCCTCCTGCTCGTGGCACTCTCCGCGGTGTTCGTCATCCTCCTGATCGTCTACCGGTCCCTGCTGCTGCCCATCATGGTCCTGCTCACCTCGGTGTTCGCCCTCTGCGCCGCCATCCTGCTGGTGTTCGGCATGGCAAAGGCGGGCTGGATCCAGCTCAACGGCCAAAGCCAGGGGATCCTCTCCATCCTGGTGATCGGCGCCGCCACGGACTACGCCCTCCTCTTCGTGGCGCGGTTCCGGGAGGCCCTCACCCACACCACCAACCGGACGGCAGCCGTCCTCACGGCCTGGAAGGCATCCTTCGAGCCAATCCTCGCGTCCGGGGCCACCGTGATCATCGCGCTGCTGTGCCTGCTCTTCTCCGACCTCAACTCCAACAAGGCCCTGGGCCCGGTTGCGGCCGCAGGCATCCTCTGTGCCCTGTTCGCCGCGCTGACCCTGCTGCCGGCCCTGATGGCACTGCTGGGCCGGGCCGCCTTCTGGCCCTTCCGGCCCAAGCTCCTTCCTGCGGACCAGCGCGAACCGGACCTGGTCACCGGCCTGGAAGGCCAAAAGGGCCTCTGGCGGGCTACGGGTTCCCTCGTGTCGCGGCGCCCCAGGACCATCTGGGTGGCCTCGGTCCTCCTGCTGCTGGTTGCCGCGGGCGGACTGTTCCAGCTGAAAGCCAACGGCGTGCCGCAGACCGATGTCATCCTCACCGCCTCCAACGCAGTGGACGGCCAGGACGCGCTGGCCCGCCACTTCGACGCCGGCAGCGGCAGCCCCGCCGTCGTGGTTGCGGACCAGGGCAAGGCGGCCGAGGTGCTGGACAAGGTGAAAGCGGACGGCGGCGTGGGCGACGCTTACCTGCTGGGGCGCGGCAGCGTGCCCGTCACCGGAGCCCCGGGCGCTCCCACCGCACCGGACGTCCGGGACGGAAAGGTCCTCATCAACGCCACGCTGAAGAATGCCGCTGACTCGCTTGAGGCGGAGGAGACCATCAAGGCCGTGCGTGCCGAGGTGAAGGCCGTTGATCCCGGTGCCCTGGTGGGTGGCGTGACTGCTACGGCACTGGACACCAACACCACCGCCCAGCACGACCTGGTGGTCATCATCCCGGTGGTCCTGGTGGTGATCCTCTTCATCCTGATGCTGCTGCTGCGCTCCGTCGTGGCCCCGGTCCTGCTGGTGCTCTCGGTGGTGGTGTCCTACGCGGCCGCACTGGGAGTCTCGGCCTTCGTGTTCAACAACCTCTTCGGATTCCCGGGAGCCGACGCCACCGTTCCGCTCTTCGGCTTCGTCTTCCTGGTGGCCCTGGGCGTGGACTACAACATCTTCCTGATGAGCCGCGTCCGCGAGGAATCGCTCAAGCACGGCACCAGGCCCGGCATCCTGCGCGGCCTGGTGGTGACCGGCGGCGTGATCACCTCGGCCGGCGTAGTCCTGGCCGCCACGTTCGCTGCACTGGGTGTCATTCCCATCATGTTCCTGGTGCAGCTGGCCTTCATCGTGGCCTTCGGCGTCCTGCTGGATACGGTCCTGGTGCGCTCGCTGCTGGTGCCGGCCCTGGCATACGACATTGGCCCGAAGATCTGGTGGCCCAGCAAACTGGGCCGGACGGATGCCGGCAATGCCGTCCCCAGGCGGGAGCCCGGCGTCGAGCCCCTTGAAGAGGTTCCCAGCCGCTAGGCCGGCCTTTGCCGGAGGCTAACCCTGTTGCCGCCACCATTCCACGGTGGCGGCAGCAGCCGTTTCCAATGGGGTGTGGCTGACGCCCAGCATTGCCTCGGACGCCGCTGAGTCCATGACGAACGGACGTTCAAACTGGTACAGCATCTCGGCGAGCTCCCGCGTATCCGCCGAGATGAGGGCCGCCGCCCGGAGCGTCCAGCCGGGGAGGACGCGAACCTTGGGGGCGGGCTGTCCCGCAGCGGCGGCGAAGGCGGATGCAAGTTCCTTCTGGGTGATGGCAGGGCCCGTGGGTGCATGCCATACGGCGTTCCAGGCAGACGGACTGTCGGCCGCAGCGATCATGGCGCGGGCAAGGTCAGGAACGAACGTGAACGAGTGGGGCTGCCGGGAGCTTCCGACCACGCTGACGTTCTTCCCCGCCATGATGGGAGCCACCATGCGTTCGCCGCCGTGGGCCATCCGGACGCGGGGACCAAAGAAGTCGCCCGACACCACGCTCACCGTTGGCGTGGGTGAGGCCTCGCGGGCCTGCAGCAGCTCCGTCCGTACGCCGCGCTTGCCCCCGACTGCCCGGCGGGGGCTGTCCTCGGTCATCACGCGGTCCGGCTCGCTGTAGGAGTAGAGGCCTTCGGGAAAGACGACGACGGCGCCCGCCTCCCGGGCTGCCTTGAGTACCGCCTGCTCGGCGGCCGGGAGTTCGGCCCGCCAGGCCTGGGCGGTGTAGGCCGACCCGTGGATGCAGTGGAAGACCGCTTTCGCGCCGGCAAGGGCGCCCCCCACAACCGCCGGATCCATCGCATCCCCGCTGATCCGCTCGATCAGCGGGTGCTCCGGCCCACTTCCTGATCGCGTGAGGATGCGGACCTGGCGCCCCTGCTGCACCAGCTGCTTTGCGACCGTCCAGCCCACCGGGCCCGCGCCTGTCACCACATACATATCCGACACTTTGGTCTCCTCTTGAGTTAGCGAGAGCACTGCTCTCTAGAGGCCAGCATGGAGCTGCCTGAAGGAAAAGTCAAGAGCGGTGCTCTCTTTTGGTGCTGTTGCTCTCTTTCGTGGCATGCTGAAGCTGTGGATGACATCGACAGCACTGCCGGCAAGTCCCGCCCGCTGACGCCGCGGCAGCGGGCAAGGGTGCAGACCGTGGCGGACATTGTCCGGCTGGGCCGGCAGCACCTGGCCACTGACGGGGCGGCTGCGCTCTCCCTGCGCGCCGTGGCAAGGGACTTGGGGGTGGTGTCCTCCGCCGTCTACCGCTACGTGGAGAGCCGGGATGAACTGCTGACGCTTCTGCTCATCGATGCCTTCGATGAGCTGGGGGATGAGGTGGATGCGGCTGTGGGCGAGGCCCCGGAAGGGGATCACTTTGGCCGCTTCGCAGCGCTGGGCCGGGCGGTCCGGACGTGGGCCCTCCGGGAACCTGCCTGTTACTCACTCCTGTTCGGCAGCCCGGTTCCGGGCTACAACGCGCCGGCCGACCGCACCACCGCACCGGGCACCCGTGTCATTGTGAGCCTGATCGGCATCCTGGAGTCCGCCTCCAGGGCGGGATGTCTTGCGGCTGCGGGACCGTCCCCGCAATTGCCGCCCACGCTGGCAGGGAACCTGGCCGCCATCCGGAAGCAGTTCGGGTTGGCGATGCCGGAGGAGCTTGTGGCCCGTGGCGTCCTGGTGTGGAGTTCACTCTTCGGTGCGGTGAGCTTCGAGGTGTTCAACCAGTACGGGCCGGACACCTTCACGGCCCCGGCGGAGCTCTTCGAGCACCATCTTTCAGTCCTGGCCGGCGTCGCGGGCCTGCCGCCGGCGGTCGGCTGAGGCGGGGCCGTCGCAGCCCTGTTGGTGCGCCCGCTCCGTCGATAGACTGCCAAGTGCGCCCCCCAAGGACGCCGAGCCTCGAAGGAGAGATGCACCATGACTGAGAATCCTGAAGTTGCCGCCGAGGTGCCCCGCAGGGCCAGCAGTGCACCGGGGCTGGAGGGTGAGGGCGGGCAGTATGTGGACGGCGACTATGGCGATGCCGGCACGATCAATGAGCCCGAACGGGGTGCCGCTGACGGTGAATACGAGGAAGGCGACTACGGCGATGCCGGCTCGACCGGTGGCGCCCGCACCGAGCAAGCCATCCGCGAAGGGCTCACGGCAGGCCAGGTCCAGGCAACGGACGACGAGCGCGGCCCCCTGCACGGAGACCGCGGCACGGAGCGCTGAGCACCTCCGCACAGCCGTTCTCCGAAAGCGAACCTGCCCGCCGCCGTCGAACTTTTGCGGCTGTGGCGGCGAAAATCCGCGGAACGTGAAGGCTGAATCTGTGCGTAGCCCCCAAAGTTGAGCGTCCTTCGCTCAACTTTGGATTGACATCGCTGGCGCCCTGAGTAGAGTTGAGTGCAGAACGCTCAATGCTTAGGGCGCCAACCAGTTTCCAAGGAAAGAAGGAAGCAACACATGTCACGTGCAGTAGGTATCGACCTCGGAACCACCAACTCCGTCGTCTCCGTTCTCGAAGGTGGCGAGCCCACCGTTATTGCCAACGCCGAGGGTGGCCGCACCACGCCGTCGGTCGTTGCATTCTCCAAGTCCGGCGAGGTTCTGGTTGGTGAAATCGCCAAGCGCCAGGCCGTCAACAACATCGAGCGCACCATCGCTTCGGTCAAGCGCCACATGGGCACTGACTGGAAGGTGGACATCGATGGCAAGAAGTACACCCCGCAGGAAATCTCCGCCCGCATCCTCATGAAGCTCAAGAACGACGCCGAGTCGTACCTGGGCGAAAAGGTCACCGACGCCGTCATCACCGTCCCGGCCTACTTCAACGACGCCGAGCGCCAGGCCACCAAGGAAGCCGGCGAAATTGCCGGCCTGAACGTCCTGCGCATCGTCAACGAACCCACCGCCGCGGCACTCGCCTACGGCCTGGACAAGGGCAAGGAAGACGAACTCATCCTGGTCTTCGACCTCGGTGGCGGTACGTTCGACGTCTCGCTGCTGGAGGTCGGCAAGGATGAAGACAACTTCTCCACCATCCAGGTCCGCGCCACCGCCGGTGACAACCGCCTGGGCGGCGACGACTGGGACCAGCGCGTCGTTGACTACCTGCTGAACCAGCTCAAGGTCAAGGGCATCGACCTCTCCAAGGACAAGATCGCCCTGCAGCGCCTTCGTGAAGCTGCCGAGCAGGCCAAGAAGGAACTGTCCTCCTCCTCCAGCACCAACGTCTCGCTCCAGTACCTCTCCGTCACCCCCGACGGCCCGGTCCACCTGGACGAGCAGCTGACCCGCGCCAAGTTCCAGGACCTCACCAAGGACCTGCTGGAGCGCACCAAGAAGCCGTTCCACGATGTCATCAAGGAAGCCGGCATCAAGCTTTCCGACATCAACCACATCGTACTGGTGGGCGGTTCAACCCGTATGCCCGCGGTCTCCGAGCTGGTGAAGGAACTGGCCGGCGGCAAGGAGCCCAACAAGGGCGTCAACCCGGACGAGGTCGTGGCAGTCGGCGCAGCCCTGCAGGCCGGTGTGCTGAAGGGTGAGCGCAAGGACGTCCTGCTGATCGACGTCACCCCGCTGTCCCTCGGCATCGAGACCAAGGGTGGCGTGATGACGCACCTGATCGAACGCAACACCGCCATCCCCACCAAGCGGTCCGAGACCTTCACCACGGCCGACGACAACCAGCCGTCCGTGGCCATCCAGGTCTTCCAGGGCGAACGTGAGTTCACCCGGGACAACAAGCCGCTGGGCACGTTCGAGCTCACCGGCATCGCCCCGGCACCGCGCGGCATCCCGCAGATCGAGGTCACCTTCGACATCGACGCCAACGGCATTGTCCACGTGTCCGCGAAGGACAAGGGCACCGGCAAGGAACAGTCCATGACCATCACGGGCGGCTCCAGCCTCTCCAAGGAGGACATCGACCGGATGGTCCGTGACGCTGAAGAGCACGCAGCCGAGGACAAGGCCCGCCGCGAGGCGACCGACACCCGCAACACGGCCGAGCAGCTGGCCTACTCCGTGGACAAGCTGATCGCCGACAACGCGGACAAGCTGCCCGAAGAGGTCAAGACCGAGGTCCAGGGCGACGTCGACAGCCTCAAGAAGGCCCTCGAAGGCACCGACGACGCCGCTGTGAAGTCCGCATTCGAGAAGCTGCAGGCTTCCCAGACCAAGCTCGGCGAAGCCATCTACTCCCAGGCCGGTTCGCCGGACGGTGCCGGCGCTGCCGGTGCCCAGGGTGCCTCAGGTGCCTCTGCGGGCAGCAAGGCCGATGAGGACATCGTCGACGCCGAGATCATCGACGAAGACGAAGCGAAGAAGTAGCCATGCCGCACCACGGTAACGAGGAAGAGCACAACTCATCCGCGAACCATGACGCCAATCAGGGCAACGGCCAGGAACCGGTCATCCGGGACAACCGCAAGGTTGACCCGGTGACCGGCCAGGCCCGGCACCCCGAGGGCGGCCAGTCCGCCCACGGGACCGGTTCCCCGGCGGATTCCGACGGCGACGCCCTGGCCCAGGCCGAGGAGATTCTCAACGGCGTGGACGTGCCGGCGGAGGACTCCGTGGCCCAGGGCGTCCCGGCCGGCTCCGGCAACGCCGAGGCGGCCGAACTGCGCAACGACCTCCTCCGCCTCCAGGCTGAGTACGTCAATTACCGCAAGCGCGTTGAACGCGACCGCGCCGTGGCAGGGGAAATGGCCGTCATCGGCGTCCTGAACTCCCTGCTCCCGGTCCTGGACGACGTCGACGCCGCCCGGCAGCACGGCGACCTCACCGACGGGCCCTTCGCCGCGATCGCCAACAAACTGGAGAACGCGCTGAAGACCTACGGCCTGGTCCGCATCAACGAGACCGGCGTGGAGTTCGATCCCACGATCCACGAGGCCCTGATCCAGCAGCCCGGCGAAGACATCGAGGTTGACACCGTCAGCCAGGTCCTCCGCTCAGGCTACAAATCAGGAGAACGCGTCCTCCGCGCAGCCCAGGTCATCGTCGCGGTCCCTGCGTAGTCGGTCACCAGGCGCTACGCCGGATATGGGGCGGTGCCCGCTTCGCGGTGCCCTCCACACCGCCGCCCCATATCCGGCCTCCGCGCCAACGGTCACCTCGCCTAAGGTGAGGTAACCACGAAGCTCGCAGCGGTACAGGGGCCCCGGGAGTGGCATCGGGCCTGCCGGAGCGTGGTGGCTTGGTCCGTCAGGACCGAGCCACCACGCGTAGGGGCGGGGGCCCCTGTACCGCGGAGAGCTATTAGTTAAGAGACTTGAAAGGAAACGCCATTGGCTAGCCAGGATTGGGTGGACAAGGACTTTTACAAGATCCTTGGTGTTGCCAAGGACGCTTCCGATGCCGATATCAAGAAGGCCTACCGGAAGCTGGCGCGGCAGCACCACCCTGATACGAACGCAGGAAACGCTGCTTCCGAGAAGAAGTTCAAGGACATCTCGGAGGCCTATTCGGTGCTCTCGGACCCCGATGAGCGCCAGCAGTATGACGCCATCCGGGCCATGGGCAGCGGTGCCCGCTTTGCCCCCGGCGGCGCCGGGGCCCCCAACGGCGGGTTCGAGGACATGTTCGGTGGCCTCTTCACCGGCAACACCGGACGTCACGCTGGTGGGTTCAACCCCGCCGGCGGCGGTATCCCGCCTGAGTTCGCCGACCTCTTTGGCGGATTCGGCGGGTCCCCCGGGTTCCAGCGCACGCCGCAGAAGGGCGCCGACCGGACCGCCTCCACCAGCATTTCCTTCGCCGGTTCCATCCGCGGCACCACCATCGGCCTGCGTGAACCCAGCGGCGAGGTCATTGACGTCCGTGTTCCCGCCGGCATCAAGGACGGCCAGAAGGTCCGCGTGCGCGGCAAGGGCCAGCCCGGTGCGGCCGGCAACGGTGACCTTGTGGTGTCCGTTTCCGTCCAGCCGCACGCCTTTTACACGCGCGACGGCGACAACCTGCGTATCCACGTTCCCGTCACCTTCCCGGAAGCTGCCTTGGGAGCGGACATCGAAGTTCCCACCATCGACGGCGACAAAGTGAAGGTGCGCGTGCCGGCGGGAACGCCGTCGGGCCGTACCCTGCGGGTGAAGGGCAAAGGCGTGAAGACCTCCAAGGGCACCGGCGACCTCCTGGTGACCATCGACGTCGCCGTCCCCAAGAACCTCAACAAGGACGCCGAAGCTGCGGTCAAGGCGTTCGCCGAAGCCACGGCGTCGGCGGACGTCCGCGAGGGCCTGGCAGCCAAGGCCCGGCTCTAGGGTCGGAGGTGAGCCGTGGACATCAGTGCTGACCAGCCGATCTTCGTGATCTCCGTGGCGGCCGAACTGGCGGACATGCACCCGCAGACCCTGCGGCAGTACGACAGGCTTGGCATCGTCAAGCCCAGCCGTGCGCCCGGCAAGTCCCGGCGCTACTCACAGCGTGACGTGAACATGCTGCGGGAAGTGCAGCGGCTGTCCCAGGAAGGCGTATCGCTGGAGGGGATCAAGCGCATCCTGGAGCTCGAAAACCAGGTGGCCGCCCTCCAAAGCCGCATCTCGGAACTCACCGAGGAACTCGGGCGGCGCCCCCGGTCCGTGGACTCCCGGATCTTCGCCGCCGGCGCAGCCGGTGACGTGGTGAGCCTGGCCCGGGGACAGCGGCCCCGTCCGCGGTCACAGGCCGTGGTGCTGTGGCGCCCCAGGGCGATCGGCCAGTAGAACCCAGGCCAGTAGAAGCCCGGGACAGCAAGTACCGCTCTCCGGCAGCCGGGAAAATTAGAGTACCCACTACTCGTGTCCGGACGAACCCCCGGAACTTGAATGGAACCATCGCCGGATCAGCGGCGGTGGTTCCACAAGTTCCGGGGGTTTTCGTGCTTAAGGTTCTCAGCAAAGGTTTCAACCGCAAGGCCCGGCCATGAGTCCGGGAATGCAGTCCGTGGCTGCCTTCAGCAGCTCAATGCCGGGCCAGATCCTGCTGGCCCTCGGGCAGACCATAGTGGTGGTGTGCGTCTGCTTCGACATGGTCCGTGAATTGTCCGTCCCGAGATCGCACCGCCGCTACGTGGCCAGCACCGTGTTCCGCACGCTGGCGATCCCGTCGGTCATGGCCAACGCCATGACGGTCTTCGTGGCCCTGGTGATGTCGTCCTGGGTGGATGTGGTGATGGGAATGTTCGTGCTGGTGGCCATTGTTTTCCGGTTCCACCACAACCAGGACGAGGACAACTGGTGGAAGGGCAAGGGCAAGAAGCTTGCCCGGTGGGCCCGCCGGCAGTTCGCCGGGCGCACGTCCACCGCCCCGGCCATGGGGTAGCCAGGACCAAAAGCCCGGGAGCCCCGCACGCCGGTTGGCATGCGGGGCTCCCGTTTCCAGGACCTCTCAGCCGTTGATGACCTGCGGCACGCCCAGCGCCTTGAGTCCTTCGACGCCGAACTCCACCCCGTAGCCGGACTGCTTGGCGCCCCCGAAGGGGATACGGGGGTCCACGGCGCCGTGCCGGTTGATCCAGACGGTGCCTGCCTGGATGCGGGCGGCGACCTCACGGGCGGCCTTCAGGTCGCGGGACCAGACGGAGGCGCCCAGGCCGACGTCGAGCCCGTTCGCTTTTTCCACTGCTTCGTCGATGGTGCTGTAGCGGATGATGGGCAGGGCGGGCCCGAACTGTTCCTCTGCCACCAGCGGGTTGTCGTTGTCGATGTCGGCCACGAGAGTGGTGGGGTAGAAGTAGCCGGGCTGGCTGGTGTCCGGGTTTCCGCCGAGGAGGACGCGTGCTCCGGAGGCCCTGGGCGCCTCTACGAGGTTCGCTACGACGTCGTACTGTGCCTTGTTCTGCAGCGGACCCAGGACGTTGTTCTCGTCCAGGCCGTTGCCCATGGGCATCTGCCTGGCCACCGATACGAGCTCCTCGCAGACGGCGTCGTAGATGCTATCGTGGACGTAGAGGCGCTTCAAGGCGGCGCAGGTCTGGCCGGTGTTCAGGAACGCACCCCAGAAGATGTCCTGCGCGATGGCTTTGGGGTCGGCATCCGGCAGGACGATGCCGGCGTCGTTGCCGCCCAGTTCCAGGGTGAGGCGCTTGACGGTGTCGGCGGAGGACTTGATGATGGCGCGGCCGCCGGCGGTGGAACCGGTGAACATGATCTTGCCGATCGCGGGGTGGTCGGTCAGTCGCGCGCCCACGTCGCGGCCGCAGGAGACCACCGAAAGGATGCCTTCCGGGAGTTCCTCATTGAGGACTTTGACCAGGGCCAGGACGGACAGCGGGGTGTTGCCGGAGGGCTTGACGACTACGGCGTTGCCCATGCGCAGGGCCGGGGCCAGCTGCCAGACGGCGATCATCATGGGCCAGTTCCAGGGGCCGATGGCGCCGACGACGCCGATGGGCCGGTAGTGCAGTTCGGCCCGGGTCTCGCCGTCGTCCACGATGGTTTCCGGTTCCAGCGGCAGGCCGGCGGTGGCACGCAGCCACGCGACGCAGGCGCCGACTTCGAACCGGGCATTGGGGCCGTTGAGCGGCTTGCCCTGCTCGCGGGAGAGCAGTTGGGCCAGTTCCTCGGCGGAGCGTTCGACGGCGTCGGCTGCTTTCAGGAGCGCGGCTGACCGGGCGTCGTGGCCCAGGGCAGCCCAGGCGGGCTGGGCAGCGACGGCTGCGGCCACGGCATTTTCCAGGTAATCGAGGTCGTGGATGGGGGCTTCGCCCACGGCTTCACCGGTTGCCGGGTCAAAGATGGTCCGGCCTGTGCCGGAGTCGGGGGCAATGGACGCGAGGAGCGCATCATAGGTTTCCAAGGGATACTCCACTTCGAGTAGGCAAGGACGCCAGCCGGTCGGCGTAGCGGGTTACTCCCCAGTGTGGGTTAGGGCCGGTCCACGGCTCTTGTCTTTGTGCGCAGGACCTTTGGCCTGGAGGGAACGGCACAAAAAACTGCACAACCTTATTGTGAACTTGTCAGATTAACCCTAGAATCGACGTCAGGCCGGCGAAGCCTCGAGAAACGCCGGGCAACTCCTCCCCGGATCCAGGCAAACGACCCCTCCAACCACCCCAGCAGCGGATACCACGGCTCTTAGTGCGCCGCCGCGGGCACAGGTGTCCGGGTTGCGCGCCGTCGCCCCCGCAAGCAGGAGAACATCATGACTTTAGAGGCCGAGCGCACTGAAGCCCCCGCACCAGCAGCTGCCGATATCTCCCGAGGGGGCAGCTACGTTACGTTACCCGCCGGCTCGGAAGTGTCGCCGCACCCGGAGGGCAGCTACGTCACCCTGCCCGCCGGCCAGGAAGTGTCGCCGCAGCTGAGGGGCAGCTACGTCTCGCTGCCAGGGGCCCTTCCCGGAAACGGCAGCAGGGCCCAGGGGACGTACGTGACACTTCCCGCGGCCGGCGAAGGAGACTAAGGCCGGCTGCCCCCGTTGGCTGACCAACCTTAAAGCACCTGCCACCCCTTTGGAGCAGGGTGGGAGGTGCTTTTCCGGGCTGTCAGCCGGCGTAGGGGTTGTTGATGCCGATGTATTGGGTGGTGGTGTATTCGGTGATGCCTTCGGTGCCGCCTTCGCGGCCGAGTCCTGAGTGTTTGACGCCGCCGAAGGGTGCTGCGGCGTTGGAGATGATTCCGGCGTTGAACCCGACCATGCCGAACTCGATCTGTTCCGCGACGCGCAGGAGTTTGTTGAAGTCGCGGGAGTAGAGGTAGGACGCGAGCCCGTACTCGGTGCTGTTGGCGAGTGTGATGGCGTCTTCTTCGGTGGTGAAGGTGGTGATGGGGGCGACGGGTCCGAAGATTTCCTGGCCCAGGATGGCGGCGTCGTTGGGGACGTTGGCCAGGACGGTGGGCTGGTAGAAGTAGCCGGGCCCGTCCACGGGGGCGCCGCCGGTTACCGCGGTTGCTCCGGCCTCGATGGCGGCAGAGACCAGGCATGGACGTCGTCCCGGGCCCCGCCGTCGATGAGCGGCCCGACGGTGGTGTCGGGGTCGGTGCCGCGGCCGGTGGTGAGGGCTGCCATGGCTTTGGCGAATTTGGCGGTGAACTCGGCCGCGACGGTTTCGTGGACGAGGAAGCGGTTGGCTGCGGTGCAGGCTTCGCCCATGTTCCGCATTTTCGCCGCCATGGCCCCGTCAACTGCGGCGTCGAGGTCGGCGTCTTCGAAGACGATGAAGGGGGCGTTCCCGCCGAGTTCCATCGAGGTGCGCAGGACGTTCTGGGCGGCGTCGGCCATCAGCCGCTTACCGACCGGGGTGGAGCCGGTGAAGGAGACCTTCCGCAGCCGGGAGTCCTGCAGCAGCGGCCCGGAAATCCCGGACGCGGACGAGGAGGCGACGACGTTCAGGACCCCGGGCGGGAGTCCGGCGTCGAGCATGGTCTGCGCGAAGTACTGCGCGGTCAGGGGTGTGAGTTTGGCGGGTTTGAGGACCATGGTGCAGCCGGCGGCGATGGCGGGGGCGACCTTGCGGGTGGCCATCGCGAGCGGGAAGTTCCAGGGGGTGATCAGCAGGCAGGGTCCGACGGGTTTGTGCTGGACCAGGATCTTGTTCCTGCCCTCGGGGGTGGTGAGGTAGCGGCCGTAGTCGCGGACGGTTTCCTCGGCGAACCAGCGCAGGAACTCCGCCCCGTAGGTGACTTCGCCGCGGGCCTCGGCCAACGGTTTGCCCATTTCCAGGGTCATGAGCAGGGCGAAGTCCTCCGCACGTTCAACCACCAGGTCAAAGGCGCGGCGCAGGATCTCCGCCCGGGTCCTGGGCGCGGTCCGCGCCCACGACGCCTGCGCGGCGTCGGCCGCGTCCAACGCAGCAAGAGCATCCGCGCTCGTGGCCGACGCGAGCGTAGCGAGGACCTCCCCGGTGGCCGGATCGTGCACGTCGAACGTCCCGCCGTCGGACGCGTCCACCCACTCCCCGTTGATCAACAAGCCGGTGGGCACCGACGCCAGCAGGGAAGCCTCCCGCGCCGGCGTGACGGCAGGGGGCAGCGCAGTAGTAACAGTCATGGGAAATCCTTAGGAAGGGAAGGTCAGTAGCTGGCAGGGGCTGCGCCGCCGGCGGGCTTGATGTATTTGGCGGCGAGGGCTTCGGAGCCGCGGGCCAGGAGGGCGACGTCGGCGCCCACCAGGATGAAGTCCGCACCGTTTGCGAGGTAATGCTCTGCGGTGGCGGGATTGAAGGCATTCACGCCGGCGGGTTTGCCGGCCGCCTTGGCGGCAGCGAGGCAGTGGTCGACGGCGGAGCGCACCTCAGGGTGTTCCTGCTGTCCCAGCAGGCCCATTGAGGCGGCAAGGTCGGACGGCCCGACGAAGACAGCATCCACGCCGTCGACCTTGAGGATGTCCTCCACTGACTCCACTGCGGCGGCGGACTCGATCTGGACGGTGACGCTGATGGACTCATTGGCCCGGGCCAGGTAATCGGGTACCCGGTTCCAGCGGGCGGCGCGGGCCAGTGCGGAGCCCACTCCGCGGACACCCTGCGGGGGGTAGCGGGTCGCGGCCACCGCGGCTTCAGCCTCGGCCACGGAGTTGACCATGGGGATCAGCAGGTTCTGCACCCCAAGGTCCAGGTACTGCTTGATCACCACGGTGTCGTTGACCGGCGGCCGGACCAGGGTGTGGACCGGGTAGCCGTGGACGGCCTGCAGCTGGGCGAGGATGGATTCGAGTCCGTTGGGGCTGTGCTCGGCGTCCACCAGGAGCCAGTCCAGGCCGGCGCCGGCGCAGAGTTCGGCGATCAGCGGGCTGCCGGAGCAGACCCACATCCCGGCGAGCGGACGGCCCGCTTCAGCCAAGGCGGAGCGGAAAGTGTCCTCTACTCGAAACGGCATGTCACAACGCCCAGGGGGCCGTAGTCAGCGTGCACGGTGTCGCCCTTGTAGACCCACAGGGGACGGGTGAAGGACCCCGCCAGGATGATATCCCCGGCCTTCAAAGAGTCACCATGGGCGGCGATCTTGTTGGCCAGCCAGTGGACCCCGTTGGCAGGGTGGTCCAGGACTCCGGCGGCCACACCGGTTTCCTCCACGGTCTGGTTCTTGTAGAGGATGGCGGAGACCCAGCGGAGGTCCACCGCGTCCGGCTTGACCGGGTTGCCGCCGATCACCATGGCACCCATCGCGGCGTTGTCCGAGATGGTGTCCACGATGGTCCGGCCCTCCATCTCGATCCTGGAGTCCAGGATTTCGAGGGCCGGAACCACGTAGTCGGTGGCCTTCAGGACATCGAAGATGGTGACGCCCGGGCCCTTCAGCCCGTCTTTCAGGACGAACGCCAGTTCCACCTCCACCCGCGGATGCGTGTACCGGTCCCACTCCACGGAGCAGCCGGTTTCCAGCACCATGTCGTCGAAGATGGCGCCGTAGTCCGGTTCGGTGATGCCGGTGGCGGCCTGCATGGCCTTGGACGTGAGGCCGATCTTGCGCCCCACCAGGGTCCGGCCTGCGTCCTCGTTCCGGCGGCGCCACAGCTGCTGCACCGCGTAGGAGTCCTCCACCGTCATCTCGGGGTAGCGGGCGGTCAGGCGGGGGACAGGGGTGCGGGTCCGGCCGGCTTGCACCAGTTCGTCCGCGATGGCCTCAATCGTCGTCGGCTCCAGCATGGTTAGACCTGGACTCCCAGCTTGAAGCCGGTCCGGTCACCTTCCGGCGCGCCGTCCTTGCGGGTGTAGGAGAAGCCGTCGGCGCCCACGGTCACGGCCATCTCGGACTTTTCTTCGCGGACGATGACCGGCTGCGGGTTGCCGTCCAGGTCCAGGACCAGGGAGGCCTCGGTGTACCAGGACGGGACCACGGGGTTGCCCCACCAGTCGCGGCGCTGGTTGTCGTGGACGTCCCACGTGATGGTGGGGTTGTCCGGGTCGCCGGTGTAGTAGTCCTGGGTGTAGATCTCGATGCGGTGCCCGTCCGGGTCCAGGATGTAGAGGTAGAAGGCGTTGGAGACGCCGTGCCGGCCGGGGCCGCGTTCGATCCGGTCGCTGATGCGCAGGGCGCCCATCTTGTCGCAGATCTGGATGATGTTGTGCTTCTCGTGCGTGGCGAACGCAACGTGGTGCATGCGCGGGCCGTTGCCGCCGGTCAGGGCGGTGTCATGGACGGTCTGCTTGCGGTGCATCCACGCGGCGTAGGTGACGCCGTCGGAGTCCTTGATGTCCTCGGAGACACGGAAGCCCAGGTCCTCCAGGTACTTGCGGCCTTTGGGGACGTCCGGGGTGACCTGGTTGAAGTGGTCCAGGCGGACCAGTTCACCGGCGGAGTAGAGATCGTAGCGCTGGGTGAGGCGCTCCACGTGCTCCACGTCGTAGAAGAATTCGTAGGGGAAGCCCAGCGGGTCCTCCACGCGGACGGAGTCGCCGATGCCTTTGGTGAAGCCTTCCTTGCGGCGCTCCACCCGGCAGCCAAGCTCGCGGTAGTAGGCCTCGGCGGCGTCCACCTCGGCGGGGGACTTCACCCGGTAGGCGAAGGCAGCGACGGCGGCGACGGGGCCCTTGCGGAGGACCAGGTTGTGGTGGATGAACTCCTCCAGTGAGCGGAGGTAGATCGCGTTCTCGTCTTCCTCGGTCACGTGCAGGCCCAGGACGTCCACGTAGAACTCGCGGGACTTGGCGAGGTCGGTGACCACGATTTCCATGTAGGCGCAGCGGACGATGTCCGGTGCCGGGACGGTGGGGGTGGGAACGAAGTTAGTCATTGGATGCTCTCTTCTTTGAAAGGTGGGTAGGTGCGCTTACGCGCCGAACTTGGGGGTGTGGACGGTGCCGAGCGTGATGTGCACGGCCTGCTGGTCGGTGTAGAAGTCGATGGAGCGGTACCCGCCCTCGTGGCCCAGCCCGGAGGCCTTGACGCCGCCGAACGGGGTGCGCAGGTCGCGGACGTTGTGGCTGTTCAGCCACACCATGCCGGCCTCGACGTTCTGCGAGAAGTTGTGGGCGCGGGTCAGGTTCTGGGTCCAGATGTAGGCGGCCAGGCCGTACTTGGTGTTGTTCGCCAGGGCGAGGGCCTCGTCGTCGTTCTCGAACGGGGTGATGGCCACGACGGGTCCGAAGATTTCCTCCTGGAAGATCCGGGCGTCCGGCGCGACGTCGGCGAACACCGTGGGTGCGATGTAGTTGCCTTCGGGCAGGTGGCCGGGGCGGCCGCCGCCGGCCAGGAGCCGGCCCTCGGACTTGCCGATCTCCACGTAGGAGGCCACCTTCTCGTAGTGCTCGGGGTGGACCAGGGCGCCCACCTGGGTCTTGGGGTCGTGGGGATCGCCCACCACGATGTTCCTGGCCCGGGCGGCGTACTTCTCGCAGAACTCGTCGTAGATGGCGCGCTCCACCAGGATGCGGGACCCGGCGGTGCAGCGTTCGCCGTTGAGGGAGAACACACCGAACAGGGCCGAATCGATGGCGGCGTCCAGGTCTGCGTCCGCGAAGACGACACAGGGGGACTTGCCGCCGAGCTCCATGGACAGGCCCTTGAGGTTGGCGGCGGCGTTGCGGAAGATCGTCTGGCCGGTGGTGGTCTCGCCGGTGAAGGAGATCAGCGGGACGTCCGGATGCTTGACCAGGGCGTCCCCTGCTTCCTCGCCCAGGCCGTTGACCAGGTTGAAGACGCCGTCCGGCAGCCCGGCGTCCTTGAAGATTTGGGCCCAGAGCGAGGCCGAGAGCGGGGTGAACTCGGCCGGCTTGAGGACCACGGTGTTGCCGGTGGCCAAGGCCGGGGCGAGCTTCCAGGACTCGAGCATGAACGGGGTGTTCCACGGGGTGATGAGCCCTGCGACGCCGATCGGCTTGCGATTGACGTAGTTGATCTGCGAGCCGGGGACCTTCATGGCGTCGTCGAACTGGGCCACGATCAGGTCCGCGAAGAACCGGAAGTTCTCGGCAGCACGGAGGGCCTGGCCCTTGGCCTGGGTGATGGGCAGGCCGGTGTCGAAGGTTTCGAGTTCGGCGAGGCGCGCTTCCTGGGCCTCGACGGCGTCGGCGATCCGGTTCAGGATGCGGGCGCGTTCGCGCGGCTTCATCTTCGGCCAGGGGCCGTTTACGAACGCTTCGCGGGCGGCGGCTACGGCGAGGTCAATGTCCTCCTTCTGGCCGGCCGCGGCGGTGGCGTAGTTCCGGTTGGAAACCGGGTCCAGGACGTCGAAGGTCTTGCCGCCCACGGAGTCAACGAACTGGCCGTTGATGTAGTGCTGGATGTGGGTGGGCAGGTCCTCGGGAATGTAGTGCTTGCTGGTTTCTACTGAGGTCGTCATCGTTGAAGTCCTAACTGCGTGTCAGTGGTTGGTCTGGGCCAGGTACGCGTCCAGGGTGGCGGAGCGGTGGAGCCTGGCGGCTTTTTCGATCTGTTCTGCGTCGGCTCCGCTTTCGATGAGCTTCAGCAGGTTTTCGTGTTCCTCCACCGAGTCGCGGGCGCGGCCGGGGACAAAGCGGAAGGTGGAGGACCGGAGGGATGCGAGCCGGTTCCAGCCGCGGTGCACCAGGTCCAGGATGTGCGGGTTGGGGCAGTGCTCAAACAGGACACTGTGGAAGTCCTGGTTGAGCTGCGTGAACCGGACGGGATCGAAGTGGTCCAGGCACTCCCGCATCTCTTCATTCACGGCGCGGGCCCGGGCCACGGCGGCGGGACCGATCAGCGGGGCGGACATGGCGGTGGCGGCACCCTCCACAATGCTGAGGGTCTGCATGGTGTAGAGATACTCGGTGGGGTCGATCCCCGCGACGGTGGCGCCGACGTTCCGTTCAAACGTCACCAGCCCTTCGGCCTCGAGCCGCCGGATGGCCTCGCGGACCGGGACCACGCTGAAACCAAGGTCCTTGGCGATGGAGCCCAGTACCAGGCGGTAGCCGGGGGTGTAGGTGCCTTCGACGATCCGGGCCTTGACGGCCTGGTAGGCCTGTTCGGACTTGCTTCCGACAGCCATTGTGGTCTCAGTCATTGGCCTTCGCTTCCCATTCCTTGTACCGCGCCTGCCACTCCGAGTTCATGGGGTAAAGGCCGTCCACGCTGTTGCCCTGCTTGACCATCTCGAAGATGAAGGTCTCTTCCCTTTCCTGCTGGATGGAGTCCTCCACCAGTTCCTCGGCGATGGCCGGCGGGATCACCAGGATGCCGTCGGAGTCGGCCACGATGATGTCGCCGGGCTGAACGGTGGCTCCGCCGCATGCGATGGTGATGTCCGTGTCCCATGGGATGTGGCGGCGGCCCAGCACGGCGGGGTGCGGATTGGAGAAGTACGTTGGCATCTCAAGGTCGGCGACAGCCGAGTAGTCGCGGACGCCGCCGTCGGTGATGATCGCTGCTGCGCCGCGGACCTGGGCACGGAGGGCCAGGATGTCACCAACAGTGCCGGTTCCTTTTTCGCCGCGGGCTTCCATCACCAGGATCTCGCCTTCGTCCACGGAGTCGATGGCGCGTTTCTGGGCGTTGAAGCCGCCGCCGTGGGTCTTGAAGAGATCCTCGCGGTTGGGCACGTAGCGCAGGGTCCGGGCCAGCCCCACCACGCGCCGGTCCGGGCGGGTGGCCTGCAGCCCGTCGATGCTGACGTTATTAAGGCCGCGCTTGCGCATCTGGGAGGACAGCGTGGCGGTGGCAACCGACTCCAGCTTGGCCTTCAGCTCAGGGGTCAGAACACTCGCAGGGGCCGCCAAACCTGCAGCTTTCCGGGATCCGTAGGCTTCCTCCCGCTGCAGGTCATCAACCTTGGGCTGGGCACCAAAGTCGGCGAACGCCGTCGTGCCTTCCTCCACTGTGGTGATCAGCCGCCCGGTGCTGAGGCTGCCGTCCACCGTCTCCACTTCCACTTCCAGGACGTCGCCCGGCGTCGCGACCGAGGCGCCGGCGGGGGTACCGGTGAGGATGATGTCGCCCTCCTCCAGGGTGAGCAGCTGGGACAGGTCCGCGACGAGCCGCGCAAAGGGGAAGAGCAGGTCTTCGGTGGTGTCGTCCTGGACCAGCTCACCGTTGTGCCAGGTACGGATCCGCAGTTGTGAAGGGTCGACGGCGTCTGCCGGGATCAGTTCCGGGCCCACCGGGGTGAATCCGTCGCCGCCCTTGGACCGGAGATTGGAGCCCTTGTCCGCCCAGCGCAGGTCGTACACGCCGAGGTCGTTGCTGGCGGTAATGGCCGCAACGTGGCTCCAGGCGTCATCCAGCGAAACGCGGCGCGCCGCCTTGCCGATGACCAGGGCGATCTCGCCCTCATAGCCGAGCAGTTCGCAGCCGGCCGGGCGCTCCACGGGGCTACCGCCAAGGGCCAGGGAACTGGAAGGCTTGAGGAAGTAGGACGGCTGCGCCGGGGTGCGGCCCCGCTGGGCAGCCCGGCTGGGGTAGTTGATGTGCACCGCGATCACCTTGCGTGCTGCTGCCAGGGTATCGCCGTTGACCTGCTCCAAAGCCTTCTCCTCATCAGGTACGAAATCGTATACGATCACTATCACCCATCGCCGCGGCTTCGTCAACCCCTTGATTTGAGCGGATTTTGGGGGCCGGCTAAGGGGCACTTGTCGCCCGGATCACATCGGGCGTACAGTGGAAGCGAGATTTATAGTTTCGATTATCGAATTGCTTGTTCTGATATAGAACGAAGCTCGCTAGATAATCATCCACGACGAAGTGAGGAAAGCCCGTGCAGTTCCACCACCACGGATACGTATCCGGTGACCCGCGTGTCCAGCCGGCGGCCGGCGTCGGCCTTAACCGCCCCGAGGAGCTTCCGGAGGAAGTGGACGTGCTCATCGTGGGCACCGGTCCTGCCGGAATGCTCGCCGCGGCCCAGCTGTCCATGTTCCCCAACATCACCACCCGCATCATCGAGCGGCGCCCGGGAAGGCTGGCCATCGGCCAGGCGGACGGCATCCAGGCCCGCAGTGTGGAGACCTTCCAGGCTTTTGGGTTCGCGGAGCGGATCATCGCGGAGGCCTACCGGATCACCGAAATGGCGTTCTGGAAGCCGGACCCCGCCAACCACGCCAACATCATCCGCACCGCCCGTGCCGTGGACGACGAAATGGGCATCAGCGAATTCCCGCACCTGATCGTCAACCAGGCGCGCGTGCTGGATTACTTCGCGGAATACATGGCCAACGCGCCCACGCGCATGAAGCCCGACTACGGCTACGACTTCCAGGGACTGGAGGTGGCCGGCGGCGGTGACTACCCGGTGACCGTCACGCTCCGCCACACCGACGGACCCAACGAGGGCCGGGAACGGGTGGTCCGTGCCAAGTACGTGGTGGGCGCGGACGGCGCGCGCAGCAAGGTGCGCCAGGCCATCGGCTGCACGCTCGCCGGCGACCAGGCCAACCACGCCTGGGGCGTCATGGACGCGCTCGCCGTCACCGACTTCCCGGACATCCGCACCAAGTGCGCCATCCAGGGCGAAAAGGGCAGCATCCTGCTCATTCCCCGCGAAGGTGGCCACCTGTTCCGCATGTACGTGGACCTGGGCGAGGTTGACCCCAACAGCCACCACTCGGTCCGCGACACCTCCATCGAAGAGATCATCGCCAAGGCCAACGAGATCCTCCACCCCTACACCCTGGACGTGCGGAACATCGCCTGGCACAGCGTGTACGAGGTGGGCCACCGGTTGACGGACAGGTTCGACGACGTCCTGCCGGAGGAACGCGGCACCCGGACCCCGCGGGTCTTCATCACCGGCGATGCGTGCCACACGCACAGTGCAAAGGCCGGCCAGGGCATGAACGTCTCCATGCAGGACGGCTTCAACATTGCCTGGAAGCTGGGGCACGTGCTGGAAGGGCGCAGCCCGGAGAGCCTGCTGGCCACATACTCGGCGGAACGCCAGGTGGTGGCGAGGAACCTGATCGACTTCGACAAGGAGTGGTCAACCATGATGGCCAAGAAGCCGGAGGAGTTCGAGCACCCCTCGGACCTCGAGGACTTCTATGTGCAGACCGCCGAATTCCCGGCCGGGTTCATGACCCAGTACACGCCGTCCCTGATCGTTGGCTCCGCGGACCACCAGGAGCTGGCCGCCGGCTTCCCCGTGGGCAAGCGCTTCAAATCAGCCCCGGTGGTGCGGGTGGGGGACACCAACCCCATCCACCTGGGCCACCACGCCACCGCTGACGGCCGCTGGCGGATCTACGTCTTCGCGGATGGCGCGCTTCCCGGCACCAACTCCGCCACGGACATGCTCGCCGAGTGGTTCGCCAATTCGCCGGAGTCCCCCTTGGCCTCGACGCCTGCCAGCGCCGACCCGGATGCGTGGTTCGACCTGAAGGTGGTCTACCAGCAGCCGCACACCGCCGTCGACATCAGCGCTGTGCCGGCCGTCTTCAAGCCCCAGGTGGGCCCCTTCAAGCTGACCGACTACGAAAAGGTCTACGCCACCGATCCCAAGGCGGACATCTTCGACCTGCGCGGCCTGGACCGCAACGGCGTTGTGGTGGTGGTCCGTCCGGACCAGTACGTTGCCAATGTCCTGCCCCTGACCGCAACGGCGGAACTGGGCGCGTTCTTCACCCCGCTCCTGCAGGCCGCCCCCGCAAAGCCGCGTCAGGCGGTGGCTGCCGCCGCCCGGTAGTCCGCGGCCGGGTACACGCCGAGGATCCGCACCTCGGTGGTGAAAAAGTCCAGTTCCTCGAGGGCCAGCTTCAGCGGCAGGTCCTCGGGGTGGCCTTCGACGTCCGCCATGAACATGGTGGCCGCGAACTCGTTGCCCACCATGTAGCTCTCCAGCCGGGTCATGTTCACGCCGTTGGTGGCGAAACCGCCCAGCGCCTTGTAGAGGGCGGAGGGGACATTGCGGACGCGGAACAGGAAACTCGTCACTGCCGGTCCGGGAAGTTCTTCCCGGGCCGGCAGTGCCGTTTCCCGGGCCAGCACCACGAAGCGGGTGGTGTTGGAGGGGTCGTCCTCCACGCCGGACGCCAGGACATCCAGGCCGTAGATTTGCGCGGCCAGCGGGGGAGCGAGGGAGAGCTTGCGGGGATCGTTCCACTCGGCCACCTCCCGGGCGGACCCGGCGGTGTCACCGGCGATGACCGGCTTGAGGCCATGTTCGCGGATCAGCTTCCGGCACTGGCCCAGCGCATGGATGTGGCTGTGCACCTCGGTGGCGGCCTCGATGGTGCTGCCCGGGATGCCCAGCAGGTCGAAGTGGATGGGCAGGAAGTATTCGCCCACGATCTGCAGGTTGGACTGCGGCAGCAGGATATGGATATCCGCCACGCGGCCGGCGATCGAGTTCTCGATCGGGATCATGGCCAGCTCCGCCTCACCGCTGCTTACCAGCTCAAAGGCATCCTCGAAGCTGGCACACGGGACGCTTTCCATGTCCGGGAACATTTGCTGACACGCGATGTTGGAGTTGGCGCCGGGCTCACCCTGGTACGCAATCTTGGAGGCCATGATCCGTATGCTTTCACGGCCCGGCGCCAGCTCCCAATTACTGCGGCGTAACGCGCAGCCAGAGATACTGACGGGGCAGGAGGGTGACGCCGCCGTCCAGCCGCAGGGCTGCTTCGGAGAGAAGGTCGACGGCGGCAGGGGAGTACCCGCCGAAGGTCTCCCCGGCCAGGGTCTGGGGTGAGTCGCTGAAATTGGCCAGCGCGAGGATGGTGCTGCCGCCTTCCGCGTCCCCCGGCCGCTGGTACCCGAGCACGGAGCGGTTGTTGGTGCCGAAGTCGATGAGCGTGGTCCCGGCAAATTCGGGGGTGCCGGCGCGCACCTCGACCATCCTCTTCAATCCCGCGTACACGGCGCCCTCCGGCGTGTCCGGGTCCAAGCGCCGGGCGTACTGCTCCGCCGGGAAGTGCGGCCGGTGCACCCATCGGCTGTCCTCCCCGTGGCCGGGCTCGGACGCGTAGCCGTAGTCATTGACCTGACCCACCTCGTCTCCCAGGTACAGCAGGGGGATACCGCCGGTGCTGAACGGCACCGAATGGGCCAGGAGGATCCGCTCCACCGCCTCAGCCGGGTTCACCTCCATGCCGCACAGGGACGCCGTCGTGCCGGAAATCCGGCAGTCACCGGTCTTGGGGTTGTCCTGGAAGGGGACGCCGCGGGCGAAGCTGCCGGGGAACCTGTTGACGTAGAAGGAGTTCAGGAAGCGGCGGTGGTCGAAGCCGTTGATGCCCAGCTCGGCGGCGTCCTCGTCGGCGAAGGTCCAGCCGATGTCATCATGGCTGCGGACGTAGTTCACCCAGGCCGTGCCGTCCGGGATGTTGTGCCTGCGTTCCAGGGCCTGGGCCAGGAGCGAGACGTCACGGGTGGCCAGGGACTCCCAGATCAGTGCCATCTGCAGGGGGTTGTACGAAAGCTGGCATTCCTTGGGGTCGATGTAGAGGGCGACTTCGTCCGGGTGCACGATCGCCTCGGACTTGAACAGCAGCGACGGCGCCGCCAAGCGGCACACCGCGTTGAAGGCCCGCAGCAGCGTGTGCGCCTGGGGCAGGTTCTCGCATGGTGTCCCCAGCTGCTTCCAGATGAAGGCCACGGCATCCATGCGCAGGATGTCCACGCCCTGGTTGGCCAGGAACAGCATCTCGCCTGCCATGGCACGGAAGACGTCGGGGTTGGAGTAGTTCAGGTCCCACTGGTAGGTGTGGAACGTGGCCCACACCCAGCGGCCGTCCTCCATCCGGATGAAGGACCCGGGGTGGTTCTCCGGGAAGATCTCGCGGACGTTCGCCTCGAACGCGTCCGGGATGGTGCGGTCCGGAAAGATCCAGTAGTAATCGCTGTACTCCGGGTCCCCCGCGGCTGCCTTCCGCGCCCACTCGTGTTCGTCGGAGGTGTGGTTGAAGATGAAGTCCACCACCAGGCTGATGCCGTTGTCCTTCAGTTCCGCTGCCAGGGACCGCAGTTGCTCCATGGTGCCCAGCTTGGGATTGACCTCCCGGTAGCTGGACACCGCGTACCCACCGTCGGAGTGCGGCTCGGGTGCCAGGAACAGCGGCATGAGGTGCAGGTACGTCAGGCCCAGTTCCTTGAAGTAGGGGATCCGGGCCCGGACTCCTTCCAGGCTTTCGGCGTAGCGGTCCACGTAGCAGACGCCGCCCAGCATCCGGTTGGACTGGAACCAGTCCGGGGCGCCTTCGCGCTCCGCGTCCGTTGCCTTCAGCTCCGGTGGCCGCTCCTGCCAGGACCGGGCGCACTGGAGGACCAGGTCCGTCAGCTGGTCCAGCCAGTCATTGCGGTCGCCGTACAGGGAGTGGAACAGGCTGCGGAGGGTGGGAAAGTGTCCGTCGAGGCGCCGGTCAAAATCCTGGTCCGGGCGCAGCCCAAGCTGCCGCTCCCGGGACAATGCAGACAGCACATGCCGGTGCGCTTCCTGGTCCTCGTTTACGGTTTCCTGCATCTTGACCGGCCTTTCGCGCTTCCGCCGGCCCTCCCGGCCGGGCACCTCTAGGGAAGTATGCCACGTCACACCTTGGAGCCCTGGCTGCTGCCTTTACGATTTAGGCACACAGGAATGAACGAGCGATTGGAACAACATGACCCGCACCTACACCATCGATTCCATTCCCGGTGACGGCATCGGCGTTGATGTCACGGACGTGGCCATGGAGTGCGTGGACGCGGTGGCCGGGCTGCACGGCTTTGGCGTGTCGTGGCGGGTCCGCGACTGGAACAGCGATTTTTACGTCAAAACGGGCCGCATGATGCCCGTTGACGGTATCGAGCAGCTCAGCAGCGGCGACGGGATCTATTTGGGAGCAGTGGGCACGCCTGACGTTCCGGATGACGTGACCCTGTGGGGGCTGCTGATTCCCATCCGGCGGGAGTTCGACCAGTACGTCAACCTTCGCCCCATGAAGCTGCTGCCCGGAGTGACCGGTGCGATGCCGGAGATCGAGGACCTGGACATCGTGGTGGTGCGCGAAAACGTTGAAGGCGAATACTCGCAGATCGGCGGCCGCTTCGGCGCCGGGACGGACGCGGAATTTGCCGTCCAGGAGAGCGTGTTCACCAAGGCGGGCATTACCCGCGTGGCGCGCTACGCCGCAAAGACCGCCGCCGGACGGGGCGGCACGCTGGTCTCCGCCACCAAATCCAACGGCATCATCCACACCATGCCGTTCTGGGACGAGGTAGTGGCCCGGACGGTGGAACAGTTCCCGGACGTCACGGTGGACAAGGTGCTTATCGATGCCCTCGCGGCACGGCTGGTCATGAAGCCCACGAGCGTCCGCACCATTGTGGCGTCGAATTTGTTCGGCGACATCCTGTCCGACCTGGTGGCCGGAGTGGCCGGCTCCATCGGCATCGCTCCCAGCGCCAACCTGAACCCTGAACGCCGGTACCCGTCAATGTTCGAGCCGGTCCACGGTTCTGCCCCGGACATTGCGGGCAAGGGCATCGCGAATCCCGTGGGCGCGCTGTGGGCTGCGGCCATGATGCTGGACCACCTGGGGGAGGAGGCGGCGGCCCGATCCCTGACCGCGGCGTTCGAGTCCACGCTTGCGGAAGGAATTGCGACGCCGGATCTTGGCGGCTCAGCCACCACGCTGGAGTTTGCCAGGGAAGTGCGCAGCCGGCTGCGGTAACAGAGCGTGAAGCACCACCGCTAAAGCACGTTGCGGATGGCCTGTTCGAAACTGGTGACGTGCTCCAGGGCGAGCTTGCCCGCCCGCTCCGCGTCGCCGTCGGCCACTGCCTCCAGCAGCTCCACGTGCTCGGCGATGTGGGACGCGACGGAGGGCACCTTTTCCAGCACCATGCACCAGATGCGCGTGGCCAGGTTGTCGTAGCGGATCAGCACGTCCTCGAGGTGCGAGTTGGCCGCGGCCCGGTAGATCAGCCGGTGGACTTTGATGTCGTACCGCATGAGGTCGTAGGGGTCGTCGTCATCGCCCATGGTGGAGATTGCCGCTGCAGTCTCCCTGATTTCCGCGCGCAGTGCCGGCGTTGCCAGCTTGGCGGCCCGGCGCGCCGCCAGGGGCTCCAGGGATTCGCGCAGCTCGGAGACGTCGGCGAGTTCGGTGATGTCGACGATGGTGGCGAACGTTCCGCGGCGGGGGTAGGAGACCACGAGGTGGTCGCTTTCCAGGCGTTTGAGTGCTTCCCGGACCGGCGTCCGGCCAATCCCGAGCTCGGCCGCCAGCTTGCCGTCGTTGATCGCCTCGCCCGGCCGGATGTCCAGCATGATGAGCCGGTCGCGGAGGTGCCGGTAGGCCTGTTCGGAGAGCGAGAGGTCTCCCTCCCCAGCGAGGTGGTTCTCTAATGTGACGCTCATCTCGAGCCTTCCCAGGAGTGCTATTGACGTCCAAGTGATCTGGAACATACTATTACGACAGTTCTAATATATCAGTTACAGATCAGTTATAGGTCAGTAACTCCGAAGGGCTTAGAAGGAGAACCATGCAGGATGTACTGAATGCCTCGCTCGCCACGGTAGACGCCGACGTCGCCGCCGCTGTGGCACGGGAACTGCACCGCCAGCAGTCCACCCTTGAAATGATCGCGTCGGAGAACTTCGCTCCGTCCGCCGTGATGGAGGCCCAGGGCTCGGTCCTCACCAACAAGTACGCCGAGGGCTACCCGGGCAAGCGCTACTACGGCGGCTGCGAGCACGTCGACGTCATCGAGCAGCTGGCCATCGACCGCGTGAAGGCCCTCTTTGGCGCAGAGTTCGCCAACGTCCAGCCGCACTCCGGCGCGCAGGCCAATGCCGCCGCCATGTTCGCCCTGCTGAACCCGGGCGACACCATCCTTGGCCTGTCCCTGGCCCACGGCGGCCACCTGACCCACGGCATGAAGATCAACTTCTCCGGCAAGCTGTACAACGTGGTTCCGTACCATGTCCGCGAAGATGACCTCCGGATCGACATGGCCGAGGTGGAAGCCCTGGCCCTGGAGCACAAGCCCAAGCTGATCGTTGCCGGCTGGTCCGCCTACTCCCGCCAGCTGGACTTCGCCGAGTTCCGCCGCATCGCCGACCTGGTTGGCGCCTACCTGATGGTGGACATGGCCCACTTCGCCGGCCTCGTCGCCGCAGGCCTGCACCCCAACCCCGTCCCCTACGCGGACGTGGTCACCACCACCACCCACAAGACACTGGGCGGACCCCGCGGCGGCGTCATCCTGGCCAAGGAGGAGTACGCCAAGAAGATCAACAGCGCGGTGTTCCCCGGCCAGCAGGGTGGACCGCTGGAGCACGTGGTCGCTGCCAAGGCCGTGGCCTTCAAGCTCGCCGCAGCCCCCGAATTCAAGGAACGCCAGGAGCGCGTCCTGCAGGGAGCCAAGCTCCTGGCTGAACGCCTCCTCAAGGACGACGTGGCAGCCGCCGGCATCTCCGTGGTCAACGGCGGTACCGACGTCCACCTGGTCCTGGTGGACCTGCGCAACTCGGAGCTCGACGGCCAGCAGGGCGAGGACGCCCTCCACCAGATCGGCATCACCGTCAACCGCAACGCCGTCCCCTTCGACCCCCGCCCGCCGATGGTCTCCTCCGGACTCCGGATCGGCACCCCCGCCCTGGCCGCCCGCGGCTTCGGCGCCGCGGAATTCACCGAGGTTGCGGACATCATCGCCACTGCGCTGATTGCCTCCGCCGGCACGGGCAGCCTCCCCGGGGACACCGCCGTCGAACTCCGGGAACGCGTGACGGCCCTGGCCGCCAAGTTCCCCCTCTATCCGCACCTCTCCGCCGACGCCAACCTGGCCGGCATCGAGGCAGACCTGATTGGAGCCGCCCAGTGAGCACCCAGCACCTTCCGGAGCACCCGGATTTCCTCTGGCGGAACCCGGAACCCAAGTCCTCTTACGACGCCGTGGTTGTCGGCGGTGGCGGGCACGGCCTGGCCACCGCGTACTTCCTGGCGAAGAACCACGGCATGACCAACATTGCCGTCCTGGAAAAGGGCTGGCTGGCCGGCGGCAACATGGCCCGCAACACCACCATCATCCGCTCCAACTACCTCTGGGACGAGAGCGCCGCCATCTACGAGCACGCGCTCAAGCTCTGGGAAATCCTGCCCGAGGAACTTGAGTACGACTTCCTGTTCAGCCAGCGTGGCGTGATGAACCTGGCCCACACCCTGGGCGACGTCCGCGAAAGCATCCGCCGCGTGGGCGCCAACAAGCTCAACGGTGTGGACGCCGAGTGGCTGGACCCGCAGCAGGTCAAGGAACTCTGCCCCATCCTGAACATCCGGGACAACATCCGCTACCCCGTCATGGGCGCCACCTACCAGCCCCGCGCCGGCATCGCTAAGCACGACCACGTGGCCTGGGCCTTCGCCCGCAAATGCGATGAAATGGGCGTGGACATCATCCAGAACTGCGAAGTCACCGGCTTCCTCAAGGACGGCGACCGCGTGGTGGGCGTCAAGACCAACCGCGGCACCATCAACACCGAAAAGGTGGGCCTCTGCGCCGCCGGCCACAGCTCGGTCCTGGCAGAGATGGCCGGTTTCCAGTTGCCCATCCAGTCCCACCCGCTGCAGGCCCTGGTTTCTGAGCTGCACGAGCCCGTCCACCCCACGGTGGTCATGTCCAACCACGTCCACGTCTACGTCTCGCAGGCACACAAGGGCGAACTGGTCATGGGCGCCGGTGTTGACTCCTACAACGGCTACGGCCAGCGCGGCTCTTTCCACGTGATCGAGCAGCAGATGGCGGCCGCCGTCGAGCTCTTCCCCATCTTTGCCCGGGCGCACGTACTCCGGACCTGGGGCGGCATCGTGGACACCACCATGGACGCCTCGCCGATCGTGGGCACCACCCCGGTGGAGAACATGTTCGTGAACTGCGGCTGGGGAACCGGCGGATTCAAGGGCACGCCCGCCGCGGGCATGACCTTCGCGCACACCATCGCCACCGGCGCACCGCACGCGCTGAACAAGCCGTTCTCGCTGGAACGCTTCGAAACCGGCGCCCTCATCGACGAACACGGCGCCGCCGCCGTGGCCCACTAGCCCCGCCACCAGAAAGGACCAACGCACATGCTGCTGATCCCATGCCCCAACTGCGGCCCGCGGGACGAAACCGAATTCCACTACGGCGGCCAGGCCCACGTCCCGTACCCGGAGAACCCGAACGAGCTGACCGACACGGAGTGGTCCCGCTACCTCTTCTACCGGGAGAACCCCAAAGGCATCTTCGCCGAGCGCTGGGTCCACAGCACCGGATGCCGCCAGTGGTTCAACATGCTCCGCGACACCGTGAGCTACGACATCAAGGCCGTCTACAAGATGGGCACGCCGCGGCCCGACAGTTCCTCGAGGGCCACGCCCGAGACCGGGACCGCCAGCACCGGCCCTGACAGCACCACCACGGGAAGTGCCGCACCCAGCACCTCCACCACGAGCATCCTCAGCACCACCGCCCCGGAAGGAGCGACCAAGTGACTTCCCAGAACGCCCGCCTGGCTACCGGCGGCCGCATCGACCGCACCATCTCCTGGCGCTTCACCGTGGACGGCGAGGAGTTCAGCGGCCACCCGGGTGACACCCTGGCCTCGGCCCTGCTGGCCAACGGCCACATCGCTGCCGGGAACTCGCTCTACGAGGACCGGCCCCGCGGCATCATGTCCGCAGGCGTGGAAGAGGCCAACGCCCTGGTCCGCGTGGAAGCCCGCTTCCCCGGCCACGTCGCCGAATCCATGCTCCCCGCCACTACCGTCTCCCTGGTCGACGGGCTCAAGGCCACGCTGCTGAACGGCTTGGGCAAGCTTGACCCGGAGGACGACCGCGCCGAATACGACAAAAAGTACGTCCACACCGACGTCCTGGTTGTCGGCGGCGGCCCCGCCGGACTCGCCGCAGCCCGCGAGGCCGTCCGCACCGGAGCCCGCGTCATGCTGCTGGACGACCAGCCCGAACTCGGCGGCTCCCTGCTCTCCGGCTCCACCGCTGAGGGACTGGCCGAGACGATCGAAGGCAAGCCGGCCCTGGAATGGGTTGCCGACGTCGAAGCCGAGCTGGTTTCCGGCGCGGAATCCACCGTCCTGAACCGCACTACCGCGTTCGGCGCCTACGACGCCAACTACGTCATCGCCGTCCAGAACCGCACCGACCACCTCTCCAGTCCCGCTGCCCCCGGCGTCTCCCGCCAGCGGATTTGGCACATCCGTGCCAACCAGGTGGTGCTGGCGCCCGGCGCGCACGAGCGTCCCCTGGTGTTCGAGAACAATGACCGTCCGGGCATCATGCTGGCCTCTGCCGTGCGCAGCTACCTCAACCGTTACGGCGTTGCCGCCGGCAAGCGCGTGGTCATCGGCACCACCAATGACAGCGCCTATGACGTCGCCGCCGACCTCGCCGCCGCCGGCGTCAAGGTCGCAGCCGTGGTGGACGCCCGTCCCAAGCTCACCGCCGTGGCGACGGCCGCCGTCGAATCCGGCATCCGGGTGCTGATCGGCAGCGCGGTGGCCAACACCTCGGCAGGCGCCGACGGCCGCCTGGACGGGGTCACGGTCCGCAGCATCAACGACGACGGCGAGCTCACCTCGGGCGTCGAACAGATCTCCGCAGACCTCCTGGCAGTGTCCGGCGGCTGGAGCCCGCTGGTCCACCTGCACTCGCAGCGGCAGGGCAAGCTGCGCTGGGACGACGACCTGGCAGCCTTCGTGCCCAGCACCGAAGTGCCCAACCAGCAGACCATCGGCTCCGGCCGCGGGTCCTTCGCCACCGAAGACTGCGTCGCCGAGGGCGTCTCCGCCGGCGCGAGGGCGGCCATCGCCGCCGGGTTCGCGTCCGCCGTCGAGCCTTCCGTGTTTGGTGAGCCGAAGGCCTCCGCCCCCACCCGCCAGCTCTGGCTGGTGCCGGGCGAGAGCGGCACGCCTGACGACTGGCACCACCACTTCGTGGACTTCCAGCGCGACCAGTCCGTGGCGGACGTGCTCCGCTCTACCGGCGCAGGCATGCGCTCCGTGGAGCACATCAAGCGGTACACCTCCATCAGCACCGCCAACGACCAGGGCAAGACCTCGGGCGTCAACGCCATCGGTGTCATCGCCGCGGCCCTGCGCACGGCCGGCGAGGCCTCGCGCGGCATCGGTGACATCGGCACCACCACCTATCGTGCGCCGTTCACCCCGGTGGCTTTTGCTGCACTGGCCGGACGCCAGCGCGGCGAGCTGTTCGATCCCGCCCGCGTCACCTCGATCCACCCCTGGCATGTCGCCAAGGGCGCGCTGTTCGAGGACGTTGGACAGTGGAAGCGCCCCTGGTACTACCCGCAGGACGGGGAGGACATGGACGCCGCCGTGCTGCGCGAATGCGCTGCAGTCCGCGAGTCCGTGGGCTTCATGGACGCCACCACCCTGGGCAAGATCGAGATCCGCGGCAAGGACGCAGGGGAGTTCCTGAACCGGATCTACACCAACGCGTTCAAGAAGCTCGCCCCCGGCTCCGCACGCTACGGCGTCATGTGCACCCCGGACGGCATGATTTTCGACGACGGCGTGACCCTCCGCGTGGACGACGAAACCTACTTCATGACCACCACCACCGGCGGCGCCGCCAAGGTGCTGGACTGGCTGGAGGAATGGCTGCAGACCGAATGGCCTGGGCTGGACGTCAAGTGCACCTCGGTGACCGAGCAGTGGAGCACCATTGCCGTCGTCGGCCCCAAGTCCCGTGAAGTCATCGCCAAGGTGGCGCCGGAACTGGCTGCCAACGGCGGCCTGGACGCCGAGGCCTTCCCCTTCATGACCTTCCGCGAAACCACCCTCGCCTCGGGTGTCCGCGCGCGGATCTGCCGCATCTCGTTCTCCGGCGAACTGGCCTACGAGATCAACGTCCCGGCCTGGTACGGGCTGAACACCTGGGAGGCTGTGGCGGCTGCCGGTGCGGAATTCAACATCACCCCGTATGGCACCGAAACCATGCACGTGCTCCGCGCCGAAAAGGGGTACCCGATCGTCGGGCAGGACACGGACGGCACCGTCACCCCCCAGGACGCCGGCATGGAGTGGATCGTCTCCAAGGCCAAGGACTTCATCGGCAAGCGCTCCTACTCCCGCCTGGACGCCCAGCGCGAGGACCGCAAGCACCTGGTCAGCGTCCTGCCCGTGGACGGCACGCTCCGGCTGCCCGAAGGCACCCAGCTCGTGGAAAAGGGCCGCTCCACCAATCCGGCCTATGGCCCGGTGCCGATGGAAGGCTTCGTCACCTCCAGCTACCACAGCGCCGCGCTGGGCCGCTCATTCGGCCTGGCCCTCATCAAGAACGGACGCAACCGCATCGGCGAAACGCTCGTTGCAGCCGCCGGCGACCAGCTGGTGGACGTGGTTGTGGCAGAGACAGTGCTTTTTGACCCCGAAGGGACCCGTAAAGATGGCTGAAACAGCAGCATCCCCGACCTCAGCAGACAAGAACCTCGCCGCCCGCGTCAGCCCGGCCAAGCAGCTGGCTGAAGCGTTCGCCGCCGGTTCCCTGGCCGGCACCGTTGAGCTGTCCGAAGTGCCCTTCCTGACCATGGTGGGGCTCCGGGCGGACGCCGGCTCGGAAACCGCAACCCGGCTGGCCGCCGTCACCGGCGGCCTGCCTGCCGGCTCCGGATCGGTGGCCACCAAAGGTGACGCCTCCGTGCTGTGGCTGGGCCCCTCCGAGTTCCTGGTGGTGGCACCCACCGAGGCCCACGAGTCCCTGGGCGGGGACCTGATCCCCGCTCTCCGGGAGGCCCTTGGCGGCGACTCGGGCCAGGTGGTGGACCTCTCCGCCAACCGCACCACGTTCGAGCTGACGGGACCCCGCGCCCGTGCCGTCCTGGAAAAAGGCTGCTCGCTGGACCTGCACCCGCGGGTGTTCAAGGCCGGCACCGCCTTCTCCACGGAGATTGCGAACATCCCCGCCATCCTGTGGAAGACCGGTGAGGAATCTTTCCGGATCTTCCCGCGCGCCTCTTTCGCCGAGTTCCTGGGCCGGTGGCTCCTGGACGCCATGCGGGAGTACGCCTCGCCAGAGGTCCCCTGATGGCGCTCAGCGTCCTGGACCTCTTCTCTGTTGGCATCGGGCCCTCGTCGTCACACACGGTGGGCCCGATGCGGGCGGCCAAGCTCTTCGCTGACGGGCTGAAGGGCGACGGGCAGCTGGCCTCCACCGTGCGCGTCCAGTCGGAACTCTTCGGTTCCCTGGGCGCCACGGGCCGCGGCCACGGCTCAGACAAGGCCGTGGTCCTGGGGCTGCAGGGCCTGGAACCCGAAACCGTCAACACGTTCACGGCGGATGACCAGGTGGCCGCCGCCGCGCTCAACGCAGAACTGCACGTCGCGGGCACCCACCGGGTGGACTTCAACTGGGAAGAGGACGTGGTGCTCCACCGCCGCAAATCCCTTCCCGCGCACCCCAACGGCATGACCTTCCGGGCCTTCGACCACACCGGAGCAGTGCTGAGCGAGCGGAGCTTCTACTCAATCGGCGGCGGCTTCGTGGTGGACGGCGACGCCCGGGGCGCGGACAAGGTGGTGGCGGATGACACCGTGCTGCCGTATCCGTTTTCCACGGCGGATGAACTCCTGCAGATCTGCAGCCGGGAAGGCATGTCCATCTCCGATGTCATGCTGGCCAACGAGCTGACCTGGCGCAGCGAAGCCGAACTCCGGGAGCAGCTCCTGGGGCTGTGGGCCGTGATGAAGGAATGCGTGCAGAACGGCTGCAACGCCGAAGGCATCCTGCCCGGCGGCCTGAAGGTAACCCGGCGGGCGCCCGCGCTCCACAAGACACTTTCAGCAGACTCGGCCAGCACGGACGCGCTCCACGCCATGGAATGGGTCAACCTGTTCGCCCTCGCCGTGAACGAGGAAAATGCCGCCGGCGGGCGAATCGTCACCGCCCCCACCAACGGGGCCGCGGGAATCGTGCCTGCCGTCCTGCACTACTACATGAAGTTTGTTCCAGGAGCTGACGACGACGGCGTGGTCCGCTTCCTGCTGGCGGCGGCCGCCGTCGGAATCCTGTTCAAAACGAATGCCTCCATCTCAGGTGCCGAAGTGGGCTGCCAGGGTGAGGTGGGCTCCGCCTGCTCGATGGCCGCCGCAGGGCTCTGTGAAGTGCTCGGCGGGACGCCCGCGCAGGTGGAAAACGCCGCCGAGGTGGGGATCGAGCACAATCTGGGCCTGACCTGCGACCCCGTGGGCGGCCTGGTGCAGATCCCCTGCATCGAACGGAATGCGATCGCCAGCGTCAAGGCGATCAACGCGGCCCGGCTGGCCCTGCACGGGGACGGGAGCCACAAGGTCTCGCTGGACAAGGCCATCAAGACCATGCGCGACACAGGGGCCGACATGAAAACCAAGTACAAGGAAACCTCCCGAGGAGGACTCGCCGTGAACGTGATCGAGTGCTGAGCCATGACCGTTACTGAAACCCAGATCCCCGCACCGAAGGTGCCCACCACCGTGGCACACGTCCTGACCCTCGACTGCCCGGAAGGCCCCGGGATTGTCCACGCCGTCTCCGGGTTCCTGCTGGAGCACGGCTGCGACATCATCGACAACAAGCAGTTCGGTGAGCGCACCGAGGGCCATTTCTTCATGCGCGTGCACTTTGTCTCCGAAGGGGACGAATCCACGCTGGACACCCTGCGGTCCTACTTCGCCCCTGTCGCCGAAAAGTTCGGCATGCGCTGGCAGCTGGAACGCCAGGGATCCAAGCGCAAGGTGCTGATCATGGTCTCCAAGTTCGGCCACTGCCTCAACGACCTGCTCTTCCGCGCCAGGATCGGCGAACTGCCGGTGGATGTGGTGGCGGTGGTGTCGAACCACCGGGACCACCAGGCGCTGGTGGAGTGGCATGGCATCCCGTTCCACCACGTCCCCGTCACCGCCGAGACCAAACCTGCCGCCGAGGCTGCGCTGATGGCACTGGTGGATGGGCTGGATGTGGAACTGGTGGTGCTGGCCCGCTACATGCAGGTGCTCAGCGACGACCTCACCCGCAAGCTGGACGGCCGCGCCATTAACATCCACCACTCGTTCCTGCCCAGCTTCAAGGGCGCCAAGCCGTACCACCAGGCGTACGCCCGGGGCGTGAAGACCGTGGGCGCCACCGCCCACTACGTCAACGCCGAACTGGACGAGGGGCCCATCATCTCCCAGCAGGTGGTGGACGTGGACCACACCTACGGGCCCGAGGACCTGGTGGCTGCCGGCCGCGATACCGAATGCAAAGCCCTCTCCAACGCGGTGAAGTGGCACTGTGAGGGCCGTGTCATCCTGCAGGGCAACCGCACTGTGGTGCTCCGGTAACAAACGACAACTTCATATCGAAAGCGCGGCTGGCTGCCTTGGGCGGCCGGCCGCGCTTTTCTGCGCCCGGATGTCTTTGCCGCTCAGGACCCGTCCCGCCGCAGGAGAACCGCCTGGTGCCGGGCGTGGAGGTGGCCGGCGTGGCCACCCACGACTGGGTGGCGGATCCGCTCGCGGGCGAGACCTGGCCCATGCACCGGACGGGTTTCCTGGCCAACCACCTGGCCGTGATGCAGTCGGCCCACGGCAACGTGCTCTTCGCCGGCTCTGACATCGCCAACGGCTGGGGCGGGTTCATTGACGGTGCCATTGAAAGCGGCATGGAAGCGGCGCTGGAAGCCGTGTCGCTGGCCGCCGCCCGCCCCGCACTGCAGGAACGCGTCCTGCAGGAACCCGCATTGCGCTGACAATCAACAACTGGTCGCTGGTGGACAAAGCCCTTCTGCTGCCCGCTGCCAAGCTGGATCCCACAGCAATTTTCCCCAACTCATGACCGTTAAGAAGGATCAAATGAGTATTTCGAATTCCGAACCCCGGACCACTGACGCTCCGGCCAAGGAGCACTCAACTGCCCTCCGTGCCGGCAGCATCGGCGTCCTTGGCATCCTCTTCTTCGTCCTCTCGGCCCAGGCGCCCCTGACGGGTATTGTGGGCGCCTCGCCGCTGGCCGCAGCCCTGGGCAACGGGGCCGGCGCCCCCGGCGCCTACCTCATCGTGGGCATCGTCATCGTGATCTTCGCCGTTGGCTTCGTGGCCATGAGCCGCAGGATCCAGGCCAACGGCGCGTTTTACGCCTACGTCACCGCGGCCTTTGGCAGGAAGACCGGCGCCGGGGCTGCGTGGCTGGCCCTGCTTGCATACAACACTGTCCAGGCCGCGATGTACGGCCTGTACGGTGCAGCCTTCTCCGGGCTGCTCGCCTCCGTCGGGCTTGAAGTCCCGTGGTGGCTGCTGGCAGTGGCCACCATGGCCGGCGTCCAGGTGCTCGGCTCGCTGAACATCGAACTCGGCGCCCGCGTCCTGGCCCTCCTGGTGGGTCTCGAGGTGGCCATCCTCCTGCTGTTCGGCTTCACGGTCCTGTTCAGCGGCGGTGGTCCCGAAGGCATCAGCGTGGCCGCGTCCTTCTCGCCCGAAGCCATCGGCGCCGGGGCGCCCGGCGTGGCCATCATGTTCGCCGTGGCCTCCATGTTCGGCTTCGAATCCACCGCCATCTACTCGGCTGAGGCCAAGGACCCGCACCGCACGGTTGCCCGGGCCACCTACCTGTCTGTCGGCGTCATCTCCATCTTCTTCTCCTTTATCTCCTGGATGCTGGTCAGCTACTACGGTCCGTCCCGGGTGATGGATGCCGCAGGCGCCGCCCTCCAGTCAGGGGACGCAACCTCCTTCGTCCTGGGACCCCTGGTTGAACTTTTCGGCCCCTGGGCCGGCATTGTGGCAGGCATCCTGCTGGTCACGTCACTGCTCGCCGGGATCATCGCCTTCCATAACGGCATCAACCGCTACCTGCACTCCCTGGCCCTGCGCGGTTCCATGCCCGCAGTCCTGGCCCGGACCAACCGGCACCGCGCACCAGCCATTGCCGCCTGGGTCCAGTCCGCAACCGCCGTCGTCCTGGTGCTTCCGTTCGCCATCCTTGCCATGGACCCGGTCCTCACCCTTTTCTCCTGGTTCAGCGGCCTGGCCGTGGCCGCCCTGCTGGTGCTGTACATGCTGTGCTCGGTGGCCGTGGTGAGCTTCTTCCGGCGGGAACGGGAAGGGGCCAAGCTGTGGCAGACGCGGATTGCGCCTGTCCTGGCCACCGTGCTGCTCGCCTGGGTCCTGTCCCTGGTGGTCAGCAACTTCACGGCCCTGATCGGAGGCAGCGCCGAGACAGCCATCGCCCTGCTGGCGGCCGTTCCTGTGGTCTTCCTGGCCGGGCTGCTGGTCGAGTCGGGGATCGAGCGCCGGCACCACGTCGCCGCCGGCAGGCCTGTGCTCAGCCGGCAGTAAGGCGCTCCGGCCCTACTGCCTGCCCCTCAACGCTTATACCGGCCCGGCGCGGACCATCATGTCCGCGCCGGGCCAGCGCGCGTGCTGCCACGAAGAGTCCTGCCAGGAGCACAGCCGCCACCAGCGCTGCCAAGGAGGTGCGGGGCCACAGGCCAGCCAGGCCCAGGAAAGCCGGGACGGTGGCGGTCACCTGGCTGGCAAGGACCAGGGCCCAACCCGTGAACGGTTCCAGCCGCGCGGCACCCATAACGTTGGACGCAAACAAAAGCCCCCACAGGACCGCCCAGCAGACCCAAAGGACGGCGAGCAGCGGGTCGACGGCGAGCCACGCCGCGGCCAGCAGAAGGCCAACGAACGCCACCATGCCGCAGAACCACCCGAGCCCCCTGGAGCCCAGCCCCAGCAGGACGTCCATTCCGCCATACACGTATGTCAGCCCGAACAGGAACATGCCCGCGGCGGTCATCAGCGCTTCCGGACCATTCCCGGCGGCGGAGAGATGCACGACGCCGAGCACCAACTGGGTGCCGCCCAGCACCAGGCTGAAGGCGGCAGCGTCCCGGCGGGGAAGGTGCCCCAGGCCAGCCAGGCCGTTGACCAGCAGCGCGGCGCCCGAGAGGAGCAGGCAGACGTAGGGCATCAGGGCGTCCGCCGGTTGCTGAAAAGAACCCCCGCGGTTATCGCTTGGTGGAATAGTGCTATCACAATACGGATTTTAGCCGGGAGCGCCGCCGGCGCCTACTGCCCCTCAGTCGCAATCCGATAGCTTGTGTGAGGTCCTGCGCTAGCTGCCCCTGCGCCACTCCGTGGGTGAGATGCCGAAAGCATCCCGGAAAGTCCGGCTGAAATGCGCCGCATCCAGGAATCCCCAGCGGGCAGCCACCGTGCCGACGGACTGCCCGGCATGCAACGGGTCCCGGAGGTCGCGGCGGGCGCCCTCAAGCCGCTGGGTCCGGATCCAGCTGGCCACGGTGCTTCCCGACTCGTGGAAGACATTGTGCAGGTGCCGGGTGGAGATGAAGTGGGCCGCGGCGATACTCGCGGGGGACAGCATCGGATCGGCGAGGTTAGCCTCAATGTACTCGCGGATCGAGACTGCCAGCAGCGCCTGCGGCTTCATCCGGTCCGGGGTGATGTCCATTTCGGCGTGCAGCATGGTGGACACCAGGTCCAGGGCGTTGGTGGCAAGCCTGGCGCCACTGGGTCCGTTCAGGACGTCCAGGTTTGACGAGAGCTGCCGGATGAACTGTCCTACGATCCCGCTGAGGCCTCCGCTTCCCAGGCGTACCGCTGCGAGCTGTCCCACGTAATCCGGGGGCAGGGACAGGGTGTCGCAGGGGAACATCAGGACCATGATCCTGGTGTTCTCTTCAAAGGCGAGCGTGTAGGGCCGGTTGGTGTCGTAGATGGCCAGGTCACCGGGCTGCAGGACCGCTTCGCGGTTGTCCTGGATCAGCAGCCCTGTGCCCTCCAGTTGCAGGTTCAATTTGAAGTAGCGCTCGTGGGCCTGGGCGATCAGGGCTGGAGTGCGGTGGACCTCGTGCGAGCTGGCGGTCACTTCCACGATGGACATCCGGTCCAGCACCCGGGAGCGCATCCGGCCCTGGAAGCCGTCAACATCGACCGTCCGGGCTGTGAGGGGAACAAACGATTCCGCCACCAGGTGCTTCCAGTGGTCAAATGACGTGGCAACGCTGGAGGTGACGTCCCGGCGCTGGGCCTGGGCGGGTGTAGCTGCTGGCATGATGTTCCTCGCGACGGACGGCCACTCGACGACTTCCCCCGGT
This sequence comes from Pseudarthrobacter enclensis, assembly GCF_030811655.1. Classification (GTDB taxonomy): domain Bacteria; phylum Actinomycetota; class Actinomycetes; order Actinomycetales; family Micrococcaceae; genus Arthrobacter; species Arthrobacter enclensis_A. Next base: position 107,603 of record NZ_JAUSRE010000002.1, read on the forward strand.
TCTGTGTCCTGCGACACAATGCATTCAGGCTAACGCTGGCGGAATCTTTTTTCAACGGTTGGCGAAAATAAAAAGTCCTTCTTTTCTTCCAGCCAAGTCCAAGGCTCCCGTGGAAAAATCGGCCAATGAACTCCATGCCGGTCGCCGTAGACCACCATCGGAACTTCAACTCCCGCGCGCACCACTCGCGGCTCCGGATGATCGTAATGCTTGCCGTCGGGCTCCTCGCCGCCCTGGCCACCGGCTCGCTGGGAAACTGGGCCTATGCCCCGGCCCTTGGCTGGGCCGCCGCCTCGGCCACCTACCTCATCTGGGTGTGGAGCGTCATCGGCCGCCTGGGCCCTGCAGCAACGGCTGCCCACGCCAGGAGGGAAGACCCCGGCCGGGTGTTCTCGGATGCCCTGGTCCTCACTGCCACGATGGCCAGCTTCGCGGGCGTAGCCCTTATCCTGCTTGATGCCTCCAACGAGCAGGGAGGCGCCAAGGACGCTACTGTGGCCATGGCCCTGGGCAGCATCGCCCTTTCATGGTTCCTGGTGCACACCCTGTTCACCCTCCGGTATGCCGCCATCTACTACCGGGACGGGACGGGCGTCGACTTCCATGAGGAGGGCCAGCCCCGCTACTCGGACTTCGCGTACCTGGCCTTCACCGTCGGGATGACATTCCAGGTATCGGACACCGACCTCAAGACCAACGCCATCCGTGCCACGGTGCTGCGGCAGGCGCTCCTGTCCTACCTCCTGGGGGCCATCGTCCTGGCCACCACCATCAACCTGGTGTCCGGACTCATCCACTAGGCGCGCCGAACAGTCGGTGGTGCCGGTGCGCCGGCGGAAGCCTATTCTGGGCGCATGGTTGACATGAGAGTTAATTGGCACCGGCGGCACAAAGAGGGCCTGACCGCTGGCGACAGGGCCGCGGACACCCTGCGCAACGGTATGGGCAGCTGGCCCTTCGTGGGCATCTTCATCGGGTTCATGGCACTGTGGGCCGCGGTGAATTCCTACGTCCTGGCGAACAGCGCCTGGGACCCCTACCCCTACATCCTGCTGAATCTGTTCCTGTCCATGCTGGCCGGGCTGCAGGGTGCCATCCTGCTGATTGCCGCAAAGCGCCAGGACGCCATTGCCTCGGCAATGGCCCAGCATGACTATGAAACGGATGTCCGGGCCGCGGCGCAGGTGGAAATGCTCATGAATATGAATGCCGAGCAGCTGAAGCTGCTGCAGGAACTGCGGGAGATGAGGGAGAAGTCCTAAGAAACGCCAATGGGTGCAACTCCATGCGGAGTCGCACCCATTCTTGCGGCGTCGATCAGTCCTTCTTGAAGGCGTCCTTGACGTTCTCGCCCGCCTGCTTCAGGTCCGATTTGGCCTGGTCTGCCTGGCCTTCGGCCTTCAGGCTCTCATCGCCCGTAGCGCTGCCGGCAGCTTCTTTGCCCTTGCCGCCAAGCTTCTCTGCTGCATTGCCGATCTTGTCATCCAAACCCATGGAGCTGCTCCTTACAATTGGTGCTCTCCCTGGCCAACGCCAGAGCCTGACCCCTCCATACTAAGCATGCTTTCCACTTTGGCGCCCATCCGCCGTCGTATTTTTGCCCAACAGGGCCAAGTAGCCCTCCAGTTGTTCCGCGTGGCCAAAGTCCGTGTGGCCCTCCGCCGCAAGGGCGGCCTCGATCTGGGCTCCGAGCAGCATATTCAGCAGCTGGCCGGCAAGGATTGAATCGTCGACGGCGGCACGGACGTCGCCGCTGTCCCTCGCCTCTGCGAGGAAGCGGCGGATCGCAGCCAGCCACTCATCCATGGACTGCTGGTGGATGGCGGCCTTCTGTGGATCGTTGACCGCCTTCTGCCAGAAGGGGATGACGATCCGCGCCTCGTTGATGCGCTCCTCGTCCAGGGGAAGGACCTCCAGGCAGAAGGCCCGCAGGGCGTCGACTCCGGACTTGCCCTTGGTGACCTGGGCAATCCGCTGGTTGGTCCGGTTGAAGACGTGGCCAAAGGCGAATTCCAGCAGCGTGTCCTTGGTGGGGAAGTAGGGTTTCAGTGCGCCGTTGGCAAAGCCGGCCTCCATGGCAATCTCCCGCATGGTGGCACTTTCAAGGCCGTGCCGGGCGATGATCCGCCACGTCGCGTCCACGAGTTCCAAGCGGCGCTCGTCATGGTCAACAATCTTCGGCACCGCGGCCACTCCCCGGAAATATTTGCTCAAGCCCTTGTGAGCCATCTTACTTAAAGCTTATTCTCTACAACTATAGAAAATAAACCAGTGGCCGGATACGGCCCGGACAAAGGTTCACCCATGACTCTTGCACCCACCGAAACCGCCTCAGCCTTCCGCCTGGCCTCCGCGGAGGAAATCCTGGACGTCCGCTCCATCCTGCAGTCGGCAGGCCACCTGGGCCCCGGGCATCGGATCGCCTATCTCGGGCTGTTGGACCCGTCCCGGGAAGCGGACCCGCAGGCGGCGGACCGCCGGTTCCGGGCCTTCATCCACGACGTCTCCGGGGCTGCGCCGCGCGACGTGGTGGTCTCCACCACGCAGCAGAAAGTGCTCTCCGCCGTCGAACTCGACACTGCCATGACCGGCGAACTCCCGGTCCTGGAGGAGGAGTTCGAAGTGGTGGAGTCGCTTCTGGCCACCGATGAGCGCTGGCTCGCCGCGCTTGCTGCGCGGGGCCTCCAGGTCGAAAAGGTCCGTGTTGCCCCGCTGTCGGCGGGCGTCTTCGAGTACACGGAGGAGAAGGGACGCCGCATCCTGCGTGGGCTCGCGTTCGTCCAGGACTTCCCGGGGGACAGTGCGTGGGCACATCCGGTGGACGGCCTGGTGGCCTATGTGGATGTGGTCAGCAAGGAAGTCACCCAGGTGATCGACCTCGGCGCCATGCCCATCCCGGCCGAGCACGGCAACTACACCGATCCCGAACTGACCGGCCCGGTACGCGAAACCCAGAAGCCCATCAGCATCACCCAGCCCGAGGGGCCCAGCTTCACCGTCACGGGCGGCAACCATGTGGAGTGGGAAAAGTGGAGCGTGGACGTGGGGTTCGATGTCCGCGAAGGGGTGGTCCTGCACAACCTGGCTTTCCAGGACGGCGGCCGGAAGCGGCCCATCATCAACCGCGCGTCCATTGCCGAAATGGTGGTGCCCTACGGCGACCCGTCACCCATCCGGTCCTGGCAGAACTACTTCGACACCGGTGAATACCTGGTGGGCCAGTACGCCAACTCGCTGGAGCTCGGGTGCGATTGCCTTGGCGAGATTACGTACCTGAGCCCGGTGATCAGCGACGCGTTCGGCAACCCGCGGGAGATCCGCAACGGCATCTGCATGCACGAGGAGGACTGGAGCATCCTCTCCAAGCACTCCGATCTGTGGAGCGGCGTCACCTACACCCGCCGCAACCGCCGCCTGGTGATCTCCTTCTTCACCACCATTGGCAACTACGACTACGGCTTCTACTGGTACCTCTACCTTGACGGCACCATCGAGTTCGAAGCCAAGGCAACCGGCATCGTCTTCACCTCGGCGTTCCCCGAGGGTGGCTCGGACAACATCTCCCAGCTCGCCCCGGGCCTGGGCGCGCCCTTCCACCAGCACCTTTTCAGCGCCCGGCTGGACATGGCCATCGACGGGTTCACGAACCGGGTGGAGGAAGAGGACGTGGTCCGGCAGGCAATGGGGCCCGGCAATGAACGAGGCAACGCCTTCTCCCGCAAGCGCACCCTGCTGGCCCGGGAATCGGAAGCCGTCCGGGAAGCCGACGCAAGGGCCGGGCGTACCTGGATCATCTCCAACCCGGAATCACGCAACCGACTGGGCGAGCCCGTGGGCTACAAGCTCCACTCGCACAACCAGCCCACGCTGCTGGCGGACCCGGGCTCCTCCATTGCCCGACGTGCCGCCTTTGCCACCAAGGACCTGTGGGTCACCCGGTACGCCGAGGACGAGAAGTACCCCACAGGCGACTTCGTCAACCAGCACGCCGGTGGCGCGGGGCTGCCCGCCTACGTGGCGCAGGACCGGGACATCGACGGCCAGGACATCGTCGTGTGGCACACATTCGGCCTGACCCACTTCCCGCGGATGGAGGACTGGCCGATCATGCCGGTGGACACGGTGGGCTTCAAACTGCGGCCCGAGGGCTTCTTCGACCGCAGCCCGGTCCTGGACGTGCCCGCCAACCCCAACCAGCAGGCGTCGTCCTGCCACAGTGAGGGCGGCAGCGGTGGCTGCCACTAGCCTCGCTGCAGCCACGGCGGGGAGTACGACGGCGGCAGGACGGTTCCGTGCCAACGGTCCGGTCCTGCATCCCAGGCTGGTCGCTGTGGTCACCGCCGTTTCCTGCGCGGCCCACGTGTGGCTGGCCGTGTCCGGTCACCACGCAGTATGGCTGGGCGTCCTGATGGTGGCCCTCGCCGCCGTCTGTCTTCCGTGCACCGTCCATATCTGGCGGCACAGCCGGGCAGGCGCCCTGCGCCAGGTCACCACTGCCGCCGTAGCCATGGCCGCACTGCACGCCGTCCTGCTGCTCGGCGGTGGTGCCGGGCACGTACATGGCGGCGCATCGACGTCGTCAGCTGTTGCCGGCCCGGGAGGCAGCGCACAGCTGCTGCTGGTGATCGGCCTGGAACTGGCGACGGCGCTGCTCGCCGCCACTCTGGTGGCGCGGGTCAGGCGGCTGGCTGTGTAGGTACGCCGGATAAGCCGGCGGGGACTCCCAAGGCGCGGGCGACGTGCAGCTGTTCGTGCTCGACAAGCCATTGGATGGATTCGAAGATGGCCTGCTCGGGCTCGTACCGCGGCGCATAGCCCAGCACCGTGGCGGCCTTGTCGATGCTGAAGCACTGGCTCCGATAGAGGTGGCCCCAGCTCGATTCCGCGTACTCCCTGGAGGTGTCCTCGCGGAACCGCTCCCAGGAAACAGTCTCCAGCACGGCGGCGTGCCCAAACCAGGCCGCCGCAATGTCTGCGTAGCCGCGGACCGTGAGGGCGGTGGTCGCGACAATGTTGAAGTCCTCACCGGTTGCCGCGTCCCGCCGGGCGATGGCCTTTTCGAAGGCCTGGGCTACGTCGTCGGCGTGAACGTGGTGCATCAGCTCCGCACCGCTGCCGGGAACCCGGAGGGGCTGGCCGGCGGAGATGGTCTGCCAGACACGGGGGTCGAGGTTTCCGAGTGGGCCGATGGGGTGCCATCCTGGGCCTACGATGTGGCCCGGGTGCAGGGAGGTGGTGGGCAGGCCGCCCCGCGCCGTTTCCTCCTTCAGCATCAGGGCGATCCTGTTCTTCTGGATTCCATACTCGCCAAACGGCGCAGCAGCCGAGTCTGATCCCTCCCTGATGGGCAGCTTGAGGCTGTGCCCGTAGCGCCAGACGGAGCCGCAGTGCAGCAGGTGCCCCACCTCCCCGCGCAGCCGCTGAACCAGCGACATTGCCGAGTCCAGGGTGAAGCAAACCAGGTCCACCACGGCGTCGGGCTTCAGCGCTGCCACCCGGTCCCCGAAGGTCCCGCCCCTGTCTTCCGCCTCCCGATCTGCGGTGACGTGGTGCACCTGCTGCCATTCCGGGGCGTCCGTGTAGGGCTTGCTGGTGCCGCGGCTGATGTTGGTGACGTCGTGGCCCGCCCGGACCAGCCGGGGGACCAGGAACGAACCGATGTGGCCGCTGCCGCCGATGACGGTGACTCTCATTGCTCTCCGATCGTTGTGTCCCCTCAACCGTAGGGCCGCGGCAGCGGGAAAGGGAGGCCCTTGCGGACCTCCCTTTCCTGGTTCTTGGCGCTGAACCCCAAGGTCAGGCGGGCTTCGCGTACTCGGCCGCACTCATGACTTCATAGCCAACGAACGTCTCGTCGTTTTCCACCCAGGCGTCGTGGCCGGCAGGAATTGAGTAGGCGTCCCCCGCGTGGATGGTCTTCCGGGTTCCGTCGGTCAGTTCAACCGTGAGGGTTCCGGCCGTGCAGAAGCCGAGGTGGTTGTTCTGGCAGCTGTCGGTGTGGACGACGGTTTTGACTGTCTCGGACCACCGCCAGCCGGGCTCGAAGGTGAACCGGCCAAGCGTGGCGCCGCCAATGTTGACCACATCCACCTGCGTCTTGGGCGGGCGGCGCTTTTCGTCGGGTTCGTTGAAGGATTTGGATTCGAGGTTCGTGACCGTTACTGCAGGCATTGCTGGCTCCTGAAAAGGAGTGGTTATTGAGTTCGTCCAGGGTGGGGCCCCGGGAGAATAGGGCCGGCAGGGTGGGTGGTGCCCCTACAGAACCTGCCGAACCCCACATGCGACGATCTCAATCTGCTCCCAGGCGCAGTGCATGTCAATGATGCTTTTCTTCCTGGAACCATTCCCGCGGAGGGTTGCTGACGCTTGGGGCTGCGCGGTCGAGCCCGGGCTGCGCGGCCCAGCGTACCCCGTTCGCCAGGACCCGCTGGATCTGCGGATGGTGGTACACGGGGTACTCCTGGTCGCCGGGGCTGAAGTAGAAGATGCGGCCCTTGCCGCGGGTGAACGTGACACCGGAACGGAACACCTCGCCCCCGGCGAAGGAGCTGATGAAGATCAGGTCGTCAGGGTCAGGAATGTCGAACAGTTCCCCGTACATCTCCTGTTCCGGGATGACGATGGGACTGTCCACGCCTTCTGCGATGGGGTGCGAGGGTTTCACGGTCCACACCAGCTCCCGCTGGCCGTCGTTCCGCCACGCCAGCGAGCAGCTGGTGCCCAGCAGCTTGGTGAAGATCTTCGAAAAGTGCCCGGAGTGGAGCACGATCAGCCCCATCCCGCCCAGCACGTGGCGGTGGATGCGCTCGACGACGGCGTCGCCCACCTCGGCGTGCGCCACATGGCCCCACCAGAGCAGGACGTCCGTCTGGGCGAGCACCTCCTCACCCAGTCCGTGCTCGTCATCGGTGGCGAGGACCGCCGTCGTGATGTCCGCGTCCGGAAGGTGGGAGCGAAGCCCTGCAGCGATGGCTCCATGGATGCCGTCAGGGTACATATCCCCGATGTGGGGCGGTTCGTTGTTGGCCTCGTGGACGCCCTCATTCCAGACCAGGATCCTGGGTTTGCCGTTTGTCACAGCCGAACCTCCCTTTGCTCCACAGCCGACTGGTAGCACGCGTCGATGATCTGTGCCCGGTAGAACGCCAGGGATCCGTCATGCCTGGCCCATTCCGGTGGGCCGCCGCGGACTGCGGTGACAAAATCCTCCACCACCGCATCATGCGCACGGCCCGGCAGGACAGGGGGCAGGTAGTCCGCGGATTCACCATCCCGGTCGGTGAACACCCGCAGCTGGCCCACCGGGGGGAATGGTGCCCCGTGCGCCCTGAGTTCGGCTCCGCCGTCGGTCCCGTACACCGTGAAGTCCAGCTGGTCGTCTGTCTCCCGGTAGGCGGCCCAGCTGGCCTCCACCAGGAGTGTGGCGCCCCCCTCCAGCCGGAGGAACGCCGAGGCAAAGTCTTCCACTTCGAACGCGTGACTGGACGCCTGGGCCGTGAACCGGCTTCCGCCGCCCCGTCCGCGAGGCCCCAGCTCGGAGTGGGTGGCCGCGGAAACTGCCACCACCCTGGGCTCGCCCAGGAGGTACAGGGCGAAGTCGAGCACGTGGACGCCGATGTCAGCCAGCGGGCCGCCGCCGGCCAGCTCCGGGTTGGTGAACCAACTGCCCAGCGTGGGAATGCCGGAACGCCGCAGCCACGAAGCCTTCGCATAGTAGGGCCGGCCCAGTCCGCCGCCGTCGATCACTTCCTTGAGCGCCTTGATATCGCCGCGGCGGCGGTGGTTGAAGGCAACGTCCAGGACGCGGCCGGCCTTGCGGGCAGCGTCCACCATGGCCCGGCCCTCCGCGGCGTTGCGTGCAATGGGCTTCTCGCTGAGGACGTGGATTCCCCGTTCCAGGGCGGCGATGGCGATGGGTGCATGCAGGAAGGTAGGCACTGCCACGCTCACCGCATCCAGGCCGCCGTGGTCCAGCATGTCCTGCCAGTCGGCGAAGGCATTCGGGATGGAATACTCGGCCTGCAGGGAGTTCCGGAGTTCCTGCTCCATTCCTGCCACTGAGGCAATCCGAACGCCGGGAAGGCCGGAGTAGGCCTTCAGGTGCTGCTGCCCGGCCCACCCGATGCCCACGACGCCCACCCGTAACTCCTGGTCAGGGGACTCTCCTGGCGTGGGCGGCTGCTGGCCGCGGAACTGATCGCTGGTCAAAGGGCTACCTCTTCCTTGCAGGCTGGTCCGTCGGCGTCGTCACGTGGAGCATTCTTTCCGCCAGGCCTCTGCACGCCGCCCGCGCGAACCCGCGGTTCCGTCCCGGGCGCTCCCGCAAAAGCATGCCTGGCGTGACGGATCCGTACCCGGCATTCCGCGAAACATGCAATTAACCTGCGCGCCGGACAACGGAAATGTGTTTTTGGCTAATCTGATGCAACAAGGTTTACTCATAGCTAACGCCCACCCGGACAGGAATGTTTCGATGACCAGTGTCGCAACCCCTGCTGTAACCCCCGCCCCCGGCCTTGCCGGGCAGGCGCCGTCATCGCTGGCGGAAAGCATCACCCTGGCGGACATCGCCCGGGCCCATGACGTCCGCTTCCTCCTGGCCACCTTCGTGGACATGACCGGCAAGCCCTGCGCCAAGCTGGTCCCCGTCGAAGCCGCCGGCGAACTCGAAGCAGGCGCCATGGGCTTCGCAGGCTACGCCGCCGGCCTCATCGGCCAGAAGCCGCAGGACGGGGACCTGATCGCTGTCCCCGACCTCTCCTCGTTCACCCCGGTCCCCTTCATCAGGGAGGGCCTGGCCATCATCCACTGCGACCCGCACGTGGACGGCAAACCGTGGCCCTACGCCCCGCGCGTCATCCTCAAGAATGCGCTGGCCCGCCTGGCGGACAAGGGTATGCAGGCAAAGGTCGGCGCCGAGGTGGAGTACTTCCTGGTAAAGAAGAACGACGACGGGACGCTGAGTACCGCCGATACCCGGGACGATTCGCCCCGCCCCTGCTACGACGCCCGCGGCGTCACCCGGATGTACGAACACCTCACGTCCATCAGCGACGCGATGAATTCGCTGGGATGGGGCAACTACGCCAACGACCATGAGGACGCCGCCGGCCAGTTCGAGCAGAACTTCAACTACGCGGACGCCCTCACCACCGCGGACCGGGTTGTCTCGCTCCGCTACATCCTGAACATCCTGGCCGAGCAGCGCGGGATGACGGCCACGTTCATGCCCAAGCCGTTCACGGACCGCACAGGCACCGGGCTGCACTTCCACTTGTCCCTGTGGTCGGGTGCGGATGCGCTGTTCCCGGCGGGGGAGGGAACGGACGACGACGAACGCGGCCTTGGGCTCTCCAGCCTCGCCTATTCCTTCATTGGCGGCATCCTGGACCACGCACCGGCGCTCCAGGCCTTCCTGGCTCCGACAGTCAACTCCTACAAGCGCTCCGGCGCCACCACCAGCTCCTCCGGTGCCACCTGGTCGCCGCGGAAGGCATCCTTTGGCGGCAACGACCGCACCCACATGATCCGCGTGCCGGACAGCAAGCGGATCGAGCTGCGCTCCGGCGACGGGTCGGCCAACCCGTACCTTGCCATCGCCACCGCCATCACGGCCGGCCTGGATGGGGTGGAGAAGTCCCTCGACCCGGGGCCGCCGTCCGGGCCGGGGGAGTCCAAGCCGGACGCGCACCTGCTTCCCGCCACGCTGCTGCACGCCGTTGAGGCGCTCCGGAAGGACCCCGTGATCCTGGCCAGCCTCAGCGGCGACCCCGACATCGGGACCTACTACTCGGACGCCAAAGAAGAGGAATTCCTCAGCTGGCACAACCAGGTCAGCGACTGGGAAATCCGAACCTATTTGACCTCCATCTGATCCCTGCGAAAGTAAAGGACTCCCACCATGTGCGGAATCGCCGCGCTGCAGCTGCGCAACCCCTCGCTGCACCCCCGGATGGGCAGCCTGCTGTCCTCGATGCTCTGCCAGATCGTGGACCGCGGACCCGACTCCGCCGGCCTCGCCGTCTACAACACCCCCGGCCTGGTCTCCCCGGGCACGTCCACCCTGAGCCTGGTCGGCAAAGACCAGGGAATTACGACGGCGGACATCACCTCGGGCGTCGCGGCGCTCCTTCCGTCTGATGCCCAGGCAGCCGCGCAGGTGGTGGGGGACACCACACTGGTGAGCGCCGCCGTCGGTACCGACCTACTGGTGAAGGCCGTCAGCGAAACGCTGCCCGGATCCACCATCATTGGCCGCGGCGAACATGTGGCGGTGATGAAGAGCGTGGGCCACCCGATGGAGATCGCCGCAGGGCACGGACTGGAGGCCATGGCCGGCAGCCAGGGCCTGTCCCACACCCGGATGGCCACCGAATCGGCCGTTACTGCCGGAGGCTCGCACCCCTTCTCCGTGGCCGACGACCTCTGCCTGGTGCACAACGGCTCCTTCTCCAACCACGCCACGGTCCGGCGGAACCTCAAGCGCGAAGGCGTGGTCTTCGACTCCGAGAACGACACCGAGGTGGGTGCCCGCTACGTCGCCTCCCGCCTGCAGCTGGGCGACACCCTCGAAGAGGCCCTGGTGAACCTGGGCAAGGTCCTGGACGGCTTCTACACCCTGGTGGTCACCACCGCCGACAGCATGGCCGTGGTCCGCGACCCCATCGCCTGCAAGCCCGCCATCATCGCCGAAACCGACGACTACGTGGCCATGGCCTCCGAATACCGTGCCCTGGCGGCCCTGCCCGGCATTGACAACGCCCGCATCTTTGAACCGGAACCCGGAAAGGTCTACACATGGTCACTCTGACAGCCCCCGAAGCCACTGCCCGCGCACTGGACGGCCCCACCGTCGTCGACCTCGCCGGAGCCCCGGTCCGCGACCTGAACCAGGCCCTGCACCAGGCCGCCGACGGCCAGTCCTGGACCATCACCAACCCCGGCGGCAAGCACAGCCTGGCCGTCGGCATCAACTCCGACGTCTCGGTCACCATCGAAGGCCATGCCGGCTACTACGCAGCCGGGATGCACCAAAAAGGGACAGTGAAGATCACCGGAAACGCCGGCGTCGGGCTCGCCGAGAACATCATGTCCGGCACCGTCCACGTCGAGGGCGACGCCTCCCAGTCCGCGGCCGCCACCGGCCACGGCGGCCTGGTGGTCATCGACGGCAACGCGGGCGCCCGCTGCGGGATCTCCATGAAGGGCGTGGACATCGTGGTGGGCGGCAACATCGGCCACATGTCCGCGTTCATGGCCCAGGCCGGGCGGCTGGTGGTCTGCGGCGATGCGGGTGATGCCCTGGGCGACTCCATCTACGAGGCCCGCATCTACGTCAAGGGCAGTGTCGCTTCGTTGGGCGCCGACTGCATCGAAAAGCCGCTGAAAGCCGAGCACCTGGCCGAGCTCGCGGACCTGCTGGCCGCCGCGGGCCGCACCGACAACCCGGCCGATTTCAAGCGCTACGGCTCCGCCCGGAACCTCTACCACTTCCACGTCGACAACTCGACTGCCTACTAGGAGGCCCCCAATGACCATCACCTCCATTCCGGTTCCTGCCCAGGCTCCCGCCGCAGCACCCGCAAACATCGCTGAGCTGGGCCTGCGCGAGTCAGCCACCTTCGACCGCGCCACCATCGCCGACATCCAGCGCGCCGCGGCCACCGGTGTCTACGACATCCGCGGCTGGGGCGCCAAGCGCAAGGTCCCGCACTTTGATGACCTGCTCTTCCTCGGCGCCTCCATGTCCCGCTACCCGCTGGAGGGCTACCGCGAAAAGTGCGATACCGACGTCGTCCTCGGCGACCGGTATGCCAGCAGGCCGCTGCACCTGGCCACGCCGGTGACCATCGCCGGCATGAGCTTCGGCGCGCTGTCAGCCAACGCCAAGGAAGCGCTGGGCCGCGGCGCGTCAGAGGTGGGCACCTCCACCACCACGGGCGACGGCGGCATGACCCCTGAGGAGCGCGGCCAGTCCAAGCACCTGGTGTACCAGTACCTGCCCTCCCGCTACGGCATGAACCCGGACGACCTCCGCAAGGCGGACGCCATTGAAATCGTGCTGGGCCAGGGCGCCAAACCCGGCGGCGGCGGCATGCTGCTGGGCCAGAAAATCACCGAACGGGTGGCCGGGATGCGCACCCTGCCGGTGGGCATCGACCAGCGCTCCGCCAGCCGGCACCCGGACTGGACCGGCCCGGACGACCTCGAGATCAAGATCGGCGAACTGCGCGAAATCACCGACTGGAAGACCCCCATCTACGTCAAAATCGGTGCCTCACGCCCGTACTACGACACCGCCCTGGCCGTGAAGTCCGGCGCCGACGTGGTGGTGCTGGACGGCATGCAGGGGGGCACCGCGGCCACCCAGCAGGTGTTCATCGAGAACGTCGGCATCCCCACCCTCGCCGCCATCCCGCAGGCCGTCCAGGCGCTGCAGGAACTCGGAATGCACCGCAAGGTCCAGCTCATCGTCTCCGGCGGAATCCGCACCGGCGCCGACGTCGCCAAGGCCATGGCCCTGGGCGCGGACGCCGTCGCCATCGGAACCGCCGCGCTGATCGCCCTGGGCGACAACGACCCCCGCTACGCCGCCGAATACTCGGCCCTGGGCTCCGCCGCCGGTTTCTACGACGACTTCCAGGACGGCCGCGACCCCGCCGGCATCACCACCCAGGACCCCGAACTCTCCTCCCGCCTGGACCCGGTGGCGGCGGGACGCCGCCTGGCCAACTACCTCCGCGTACTCACTATGGAAGCCCAGACCATCGCCCGGGCCTGCGGAAAGTCGCACCTGCACAACCTCGAGCCGGAAGACCTGGTGGCGCTGACCATCGAGGCCTCCGCCATGGCCCGGGTGCCGCTGGCCGGGACCAGCTGGATCCCCGGAGTGCGGGGGAGCTTCTGATGGCGGAGTCCTCGGACTATGTGGTGGTGGGCGCCGGCCTGGCCGGTGCCGCCACAGCCTGGCAGCTCGCCGCCGGCGGCCACCAGGTCACCCTCCTGGAACGTGACATCCCGGCGGCGCACGACGGCAGCTCGCACGGCTCCGCCCGGATCTTCCGCTACGCCTACCCGGACCCCTTCTACACCCAGGCGGTCCAGGATTCGAAGGCGCTCTGGGACGGGCTCGCCCTGGAAGCCGGCAAGGATCTGATCACCCCCGTCGGCGCCGTTGACTATGGCCCGAAGCGCAACCCGGCGCAGCTCGCTGACGTATTGGCCGGCGCCGGCGTGGACCACGAGCTGCTGTCCGCCGCCGAGGCCCGGTCCCGCTGGCCCCAGATCGCATTCGACACCGAGGTCCTCTGGCACCCCGGTGCAGGCGTGATCGAGGCCGAAACGTCCGTCAATGCCATGGTGGCGCTCGCGGTCCGGAACGGTGCGAAGGTCCTGACCGGCTGGCGCCTGGAGCGGGTGGAACGGCTGGGGGGCGCCGGCTACCGGCTGCATTCCTCCACCAGGGAAACGCTCGACGCCGGCAACCTGGTGGTCAGCGCCGGCGGCTGGCTGCCGCAGCTGCTGGAGTCCCTGCCGCTCCCGGCCGGGTTCCTGGCCGCCCTCCCGGAATTCACTGTGCGCCAGGAGCAGGCCTTCCACTTCCGCTACCGGGAGGACTCCGGCTTTTCCGGCGCCAGCTGGCCCACCTTCATCCATAAAGCTCCGGATATCCAGGCCTACGGGCTTCCCGGCGGCCGCGACGCGGGCTTCGCCGGCCAGAAGGTGGCCGAATACAACGGCGGCCCGCGGATCCGTTCCGCGGCAGCCCAAACCGGTGTGGTGGATCCGGCCAACCGCACCCGCGTGGTGGACTACGTCCGCCGCCACCTGCCAGGCCTGGACCCGGAACCCTACGCCGAAACCACGTGCCTGTTCACCAACACCCCCAACGAGGACTTCCTCATCGACCGGGCCGACAACCTCACCATCGTCTCGCCGTGCTCCGGTCATGGGGCCAAGTTCGCGCCCCTGATCGGGCAGTGGGCCGCGGACCTGGCCACCGGCAACGCGACAGTTCCGGGCAGGTTCCGCAGCGCATCGACCGCAGCATTGACCTCATAGAACGGATCCCCGTGAGCTTTTCCCAGACAGCACCCGTGCTGCCCGTGGTACCCGCCGGCGCACCTACCGTTGCCGGCCTCCTCAAGGACATTTCCGACGTCGGGCGCGACACCAGCCGCGGGGGATACTCCCGCCCGGTGTTCTCCACAGCCGAGGCGGACCTTCGCACCTGGTTCATCGAACAGGCCGGCCGGCGCGGGCTGGACGTGCACACGGACGCCAACGGGATCATCTGGGCCTGGTGGGACACTGCCGCCGGAGTGCGGACGGACGCCGTCGCCACCGGCAGCCACCTCGATTCCGTCCCCGGCGGCGGCGAGTACGACGGCCCGCTCGGCGTCGCGTCGGCGCTGGTCGCCGTCGACCTCCTCAAGGCCAGGAATTTCCGGCCGCGGCGCCCGTTGGCGCTCGCCGTGTTCCCTGAAGAGGAGGGTTCCCGGTTCGGTGTGGCCTGCCTCGGCTCCAGGCTCCTGACCGGGGAACTGAACGCCGACAAGGCCCGCAACCTCAAGGATCCCGACGGCAACACCTATGCGGACGTTGCCGCCGCGAACGGCCAGGACCCGCGATTCATCGGCGCCGACTATGAGGCCCTGCAGCAGCTGGGGATGTTCGTGGAACTGCACGTGGAGCAGGGGAGGGGGCTGATCGACCTCAACCAGCCCGTGGCCATCGGCTCGTCCATCCTGGGGCACGGCCGCTGGAAGCTGGGCATCGCGGGGGAGGGGAACCACGCCGGCACCACGCTTATGAAGGACCGCCGGGACCCGATGATCGCGGCCGCCAAGGTGGTGGTGTCCATCCGGGACACGGCCCGCAAGTACAAGGACGCCCGTGCCACTGTGGGCCGCGTGCAGCCAGTTCCCGGTGGCACCAACGTCATCGCCTCCCGGGTGGACCTGTGGATCGACGTCCGGCACCCGGAAGACTCGGTGACTGCGGCTCTCGTGGAGGCCATCGGGTTGAACGCCCAGGTCCTCGCCGCCGAGGAAGGCTGCACGGCGGTCCTGGGCGCGGAGTCGCTCAGCCCCACAGTGCATTTCGACGCCGGCCTCCGGGACCGTCTGCAAAAGCTGCTGCCTTCCGCGCCGGTGCTGGACACCGGAGCAGGCCACGACGCCGGGGTGCTCGCGGCGCACCTGCCCACCGCCATGCTGTTCGTCCGCAACCCCACCGGCATCTCGCACTCGCCGGACGAACTCGTCGAGGACAGGGACGCCGAAGCCGGGGCACTCGCCCTGGCGGACTCCCTCGCCGGGCTGCTTGGTGAGGCGGGGACCCTTGGCTAGCGCCGTCGTCGTACGCGGCACCTCCCGCGGGCCGCCTAAGATGGCTGACATGACCGAACAGGCCGGAGACCGCGGCGACGACGTGAGCCGCGACCAGGAAACCGGACAGCCGGCCGGCCGGCTGGAGCAGGTCATCGCGGCGCAGGTGCGGCACTACCGCACCACGCAGGGTTTTTCCTCGGCCGAACTCGCGGCCCGCACAGGCATCTCCAAAGCGATGATTTCCCGCGTCGAAACCGCCACCACCTCCTGTTCCCTGACTACGCTGCAGCGGCTGGCGGACGGCCTGAAGGTTCCCGTTACGGCACTGTTCCGCGGGGCTGACACGGACCGGGACGCTACGTTCACCAAGAGCGGGCAGGGCAGCCTCACCGTCCGCAGCGGCACCCAGCACGGCCACGAATACCGCGTGCTGGGCACCCTCAAAGGCCGCACGGACGCGCTGGAGCCCACGCTGGTGACCCTCACGGACGCCAGCGACGTGTTTCCACTGTTCCAGCACCCCGGCACCGAATTCATCTACATGCTCGCCGGGAAGATGGTGTACGGCCACGGCTCCTACGAGTACGCCATGGAGCCCGGAGACTCACTGCTGCTCGATGGCGAAGGCCCGCACGGCCCGCTGGAGCTGCTGGACCTTCCCATCCAGTTCCTAGCGGTCTCCGCCAAATAGCGCCGCCCGTAACGGGTGGCTCCTGCAGTAACTTCCTGCGTGCTGCGGGACTCCTGAAACTCGCCTGCGGATGACCGAAACGATCATTTAACACACCGGAAACCCACCCGGGAATTGCCGCCATACAGTTGGAATCAGACGGCAACAGCCGCCCCTCCCGCTGAACGTGGTTTCTCCGGCCACGTCCCTCCGCAGAGCGGCTCTGACGGCAAACGACCGTTCTCTCTTCGCATCACGAAAGGGGTTTCCCATGGATTCGGGAAATGTCGCTTGGATTTTGGCCAGCTCCGCGCTGGTATGCATGATGATCCCCGCCCTGGCCCTGTTTTACGGGGGCATGGTGGGGTCACGCCGCATTCTCAACATGATGATGATGTGCTTCGGCGGCGCCAGCCTGGTGGCCGTCCTCTGGGCACTGTTCGGCTACTCCATGGCCTTCGGCAACTCCGTGGGCGGCCTGGGCCTGATCGGTGACGTCACCGAATTCCCCGGCATGGGGCAGATGCTCGCCAAGGACGATTCGGCGTCCATCCCGCTCATCCTGTTCGCCGCATTCCAGCTGTTCTTCGCCTGCGTCACTACGGCGCTGGTTGCCGGGGCGGCAGCCGGCCGCATGAAGTTCGGCGCCTGGATGGTGTTCGCCGGCATCTGGGCCACCGTGGTCTACTTCCCTATCGCGCACTGGGTGTTCGCGTTCGACTCTGCGGACGGCAGCACGGTGGGCGGCTGGATCGCCAACGGCATCAAGGCCATCGACTTCGCCGGCGGCACCGCGGTGCACATGAACGCCGGCGCCGCCGCCCTGGCCCTGGCACTGGTCCTGGGCAAGAGCTCCGGCTGGCCCAAGGTTGAACACGCCAAGCCGCACAGCCGTCCCCTGGTCCTGGTGGGCGCAGGCCTGCTGTGGGTGGGCTGGTTCGGCTTCAACGCCGGCTCCGCGCTCGCCGCCGGCCAGTCCGCGGCCGTGGTCTTCCTCAACACCGCCGTCGCAGCCTCCGCCGGCCTGCTTGCCTGGGCCCTCGTGGAGCGGGTCCGCCACGGCGCCGCCACCAGCATGGGCGCCGCGTCCGGCCTGATCGCCGCGCTGGTGGCCATCACACCGGCCTGTGGCGCCGTCAGCCCGCTGGGCGCCCTGGCCATCGGCGCCATCGCCGGGGCCGTCTGCTCCCTGGCCATCGAGTGGAAGTTCCGGCTGGGCTTCGACGATTCGCTTGATGTCGTGGGCGTCCACCTCGTCGGCGGCATCCTTGGCACCCTTTTGATCGGCCTCTTCGCCACGGACAAGGCCCCGAACGGCGTCAGCGGCCTGTTGTACGGCGGCGGCTTCAACCTGCTCGGCGTCCAGGCGATCGCCACCGTCAGCGTCCTGGCCTACTCCTTCGGTGTCACCTGGGTCCTTGCGAAGGTCCTGGACAAGGCCATGGGCGGCCTGCGCATCAAGCCCGAGGACGAACTGCGCGGCATCGACCTCGCAGCCCACTCCGAGCTGGCCTACCTGATGGACGAGGACCCGGTGGAACTGGGCTCGCCCCAGCGGGTCTAGCTCAGGCAGGAACCACCACACACTGCCGGGCGCCCGCCTGCTGGGGGCGGCGCACGGCACCTGATTTACCAGTCCCAGCGCACGAACAGGGCCAAACCTTGGACCGGTGCCGGCAGCAGCCGGCTTATAGTTCCAGGGTTTGGCCCTTCGTTGTTCCCCCGCACCCTTATCCCGCAGGGACGATCGACGCGCATATGAAGAGGCGCGGCGCGTATTATCCCGCGCTGCGCAGATGTGCGCCGCGGAGCGGAAGGTGTGCGTCGAAACTGCAGACGCGCGTCGAGAGCGGACATGCGGGCGTCGAATCCGGACGCCCAGCCGGCACTACTCCTTGAAGAGCCCCGCCAGGTCCTCGGCGGTGATGGCGCCGCCGGTCAGGGCATCGCCCTCCATCACGTCCGCGAACAGCTGCGACTTCCGGGTCTTCAGCGCCATGACCTTTTCCTCGATGGTGTCCTTGGCCACCAGCCGGTACACCATCACGTTGCGCGCCTGGCCGATCCGGTGGGTCCGGTCCACGGCCTGCGCTTCGGATGCCGGGTTCCACCAAGGATCGAGCAGGAAGACGTAGTCGGCCTCCGTCAGGTTGAGCCCGAAACCGCCGGCCTTCAACGAGATCAGGAACACCGGTGCCGTGCCGTTCTTGAACTCGCTCACCACATCGGCGCGGTTCCGCGTGCCGCCGTCGAGGTAGCAGTACTCGATCTCCTCCTGGTCCAGCCGCTCCCGGACCTTGCCGAGGAAACCGGTGAACTGGCTGAAGATCAGTGCCCGGTGCCCCTCTGCCACCAGGTCCTCGAGCTGCTCGAACAGGACATCCAGCTTGCTGGAGCGAACAGCCGAGAGCGAGGGGTCCACCAGCGAAACGTCCAGGCTCAGCTGCCGCAGCAGGGTCAGCGACTGGAAGATGGTGAACCGGTTCTTGTTGACGTCCTCGATCAGACCCAGGATCTTCTGCCGCTCACGCTGCAGGTGGGTCTGGTACACCTTCTGGTGGCGCGGGTTGAGCACCACTTCCAGGACCTGCTCCTGCTTGGGCGGCAGGTCCTTGATCACCTGGTCCTTGGTGCGGCGCATCATCAGCGGCCGCACGCGGCGGCGGAGCTTCTCCAGCTGCCCCTTGTCCCCATTCTTCTCCACGGGCTTCTGGTAGTACTCGGCGAAGCGCTTGGGGCTGGAGAACAGGCCGGGCGCCACGATGGACGTCAGCGCCCAGAACTCCATCAGGTTGTTCTCCAGCGGGGTTCCCGTGATGGCCAGCTTGAACGCGGCAGGCAGCTTCCGGGCGCACTGGTAGGCCTTGGACTGGTGGTTCTTCACGAACTGCGCCTCGTCCAGCACCAGCCCGTTCCACGAACGGGAGGCGTAGGACTCGTAGTCGATGCGGAACAGGGCATAGGAGGTGATCACGATATCTGCCCCGCCCAGAGCCTCCGCCACATCCTGGCCGTTCTTGGCAAAGGTTTCGCCGACGGTCCGCACGGTCAGCCAGGGCGCGAACCGCGCCGCTTCCGCCGCCCAGTTGCCCACCACGCTGGTGGGCGCCACCACCAGGAAAGGCGCGACGCCGGCCGCCCGGGTTCCAGAGGCAGCGGCAGCACCGTCGTCGGGCGTCTCCAGGGACGCAGCAGCCGCGACAGCCAGCTCCTTCGCCGCGCACATCAAAGCCAGCGCCTGCACGGTCTTGCCCAGGCCCATGTCGTCCGCGAGGATGCCGCCCAGCCCGTGCTTGTACAGGAAGCTGAGCCAGTTGTAGCCCTCCAGCTGGTACGGGCGCAGCTCCGCATTCAACGTCGCGGGCAGCGGAAGCCCGTCCGTTCCGCCCTCCAAAAGTCCGCCCACCGCGGACCGCCAGGCGGCGGCCTGTTCGTCGACGATTCCCAGCTGTGCCAGTTCGTCCCACAGCCCGGCCTGGAACCGGCTGATCTGCAGCGGTGCGTCCTTGTTGTCCTGCAGCGACCGCGCTTCTTCAATCAGGGCCCGCAGCTGGTGCAGCTCGGGCAGGTCCAGGGAGAAGTACGCGCCGCTGGGCAGCAGCATCTTGGTCTGGCCGGCGGCCAAGGCGGAAAATACGGCAGCGAAGGACACCGGCTGGCCTTCCAGCGAAATCTGGATCCCCAGGTCGAACCAGTCCCGCTGCTCCGTTGCCTTGGTGGAGATCGAGACCACGGGTGCTTCCTCGGCTTCGCGGTAGTCGGCGATGTCGCCCGCCGTCTCCACCTCAACGTCCGGGGCTTCGCGCAGCCGGGGCAGCACTTCTTCGGTGAAGGCCAGGGTGTCCAGGCCGGCCAGCTCGGCAGAGGCGGCCAGGCGGGGAGTGCCCCAGCCGCCCGTGGCGGATTCACCCAGTGCCGGAACCACGTCCCACGGGTGGCCGATGCCTTCCAGGATCCGCGACTCGGCGGTGTCGTCGCGGTAGCCCTGGTCGCCCGGATGCCGCCACAGCGGCTGCGCCGTGACCAGCTTCCCGGCCCGGTAGTGCCACTCCCAGTGCAGCCGCACCCGGTGGTCTGCCCCGTAGTTGGCCAGCAGCGACAGGGTGGGGACGGCCAGTTCGGGCAGTTCCACGGATTCGTCGCGCGCCGTGACCCGGGCCGTCTGCTTCAGCTTGGGGTAGAAGCCGGTCAGGAACCGGGATTCGTCCCTGGACGGGATGTGCAGGGTGCTGCCGGCGGTGACGAACGCCAGCAGTTCCTCGCTCAGCCCGTTCTCCAGGGGTGCCAGCGTGATGGCCCCGTTGGGGTCGGGGACTCCGGGCAGCGCCGCCTCGCCTGAGGTGAGGAAGATTCCGTGCGCGGGGCGCCCAATCGTGCCCACCGCAGCCGGATCAACCTCTTCACCCTCCACGGTGATGGTTGGTGAAAGTTCCAGGCCGCCGTCGGAAGTTGCGGCCCCGCCTTCCGCGCTTGTGGGTGCAGCCTGGTCAGCTACGGGAGCGCCGTATCGTCGCAGGGACAGCCCGACGGCGGCCGGGGCCCCGGCAACGCGGACCGGTTCGGTGCCCCGCGAGTGGACCAGCGCGAGGCCTATCTTCCGGGCATCGGACAGCAGGCTCCACAGGTTCCTGCCGGCGTAGGAGTTCAGGCTCAGCCACAAACCCGCGGAGTTGTGCATCCGGCTGGCGGAAGAGGAATGGGCGGCCAGGAACTCCTGCAGCCATTCCACGTGGGCCTGGTTCGATTCGCGCCGGAAATTCACGTAGCTGAGGGTGTTCCACGAAACGTCGCCACGGATCCACTTACCTTTGGCACCCATGATGACGGGCCGGACCTTGAGCTGCCGGACACCGCGGACCGGATCCCGGCGTCCCGTATAGGAGAAGTGGGGTGGCGGTTCCTCAATTTCGAACTGCAGTGCCAGGGGAACGCCGCTGGTCGAGGAGGGGGAACCGGGCTGGGAGATGAGCGGACCCAGGGCCTGCTCCCAGTCGGAAAGTGCGGCCGCAGGGGCACGGGAAACCTGCGTTGCGGCGGACGGTGCCAGCAGTTGCACCCTTACTGACGGGCTGTCCTCGGCTGCGAAGAGCAGGGCGGCCACGTGCTTGCAGTCCTTGCGCACGGGGCAGCTGCACACGCCCACGGTGCAGCTCCAGCCGGCCCCCCTTCGGACCAGCTTGGCCGTGGTGGAGTACGGCAGCTCCGCTCCGCCCCGGACCTTTCCCAGCAGGAGCCCGGTGCCGCCGTCGAACGATATGCCCGAGACCCTGCCCGCCATGGCGTACGCCAGCCCGGCCGCCAGGGAGCGGTCGTTGATGGCGGGTGTCTGTATTGCCAGGTCCGCACTTTCGTCCGGTTGGGATGGCATGGTGAGCGCTACTTTCGGCAGGCCACGGCGGAGCCGGGTCCGGTGGGTGGTTATCTGATCCATCTTAGTTCGCCGTACGGCACGCCCCTGCCGGAGCCTCCCAGGACAGCCCCGAAAACTTCGCTTGCCGTTCATGTCCTCCACGCTGCCCGCGTGAACCTGTGGCCGTAGCGTGAAAGCGTCCCGCGCACCACCACCCGGCAAGGATTCCCATGAACCCCATCCACCAGCCCGTCATCCTCACCAGCAGCAGCGTCGAAGGCAGGGACGAGGAGGTGGTGGAGGTGAACGCGGCCATCGTCGACGCCCTCCACCATGCCCTCCCCGGCGCGGAGCTGTCCCCGGTGGCTGTCCGCAGCTACTTCGTGGATTTCTACCTTTCGCAGGCGCTTGAGGGTGGATTCGCGCAGTACACCGCGATGGCCGGCGGCAGGCTGGGCACTGACAGGCTGGTCCGCGAAGGGATGGCGGCCATGGGCGCCACAGCACATCTGGAACTTTTCGAGCGCGCGGTAGACGCGTGCGACGCACCGAAAGACGCCCTGCGCATCGGGGAGCTTGACCGCGAATTTGAGGAGCTGCTGGAACGCGAAAACATTACCGCCCTCAATGCCCGCTGGCTGCGCGGCCAGCCCGACCTGCTGGTGCTCGACGACGAGGAGGTTGGCCCGTACATCCAGCGGCTGGCGGTCCTTTTCGCGGACCCGGCAGACCAGGGCGCCACCCGGGACAAGCCAGCGGAAATAATAAATTCGGGACGTCCGTAACTTTTCCGCTACCACAGGCGATGTAGTCCGTGATGGGCCCGCCCGGCGGGCCCAATCCGATGTGTTGTCTAGGTTTGGAGAAGTCATATGTCTGTGTTCACCGTTCTCGCCACCAGCAAAGTCGCCGCCGGAGTCCTGGCCGCCGGAACCCTGGCCGTAGGAGGCACCGGCGCCGCCGCCATCTCGGGCGTCCTCCCCACCCAGGCCCAGCAGACCGCCCACGAACTCTTCGGTGCACCCGCCCCCAAGATTGCAGCCGACGCAGCTTCCGACGCTCAGGCCACCCCGGCCCCGACCGCAACCGCGGCGGTCACCGATGCGGCAAAGGCAGACGCCACCGACAAGGCTTCCGCCACGGCTGAGGCCTCGGACGACAAGGCCAGCGCAGAGGCAACCGAATCGGCAAAGGCCGGCACCGCCGTTGACGCCGCAGGTCCGGCAGCCTTTGGCCTGTGCACCGCCTTCACCCACGGTGGCCTGGACGCTTCCTCCAAAGCGTTCTCCTCACTGTCCATCGCGGCCCACGGTGATGCGAACATCAAGAGCTACTGCACCGACGTCGTGGCCAAGGCCGATGCCGCAGCCAAGGCCGGAGCCGAAGCCAAGGGCTCCGCTTCCGTCCAGCTGGAAAAGCCGGCTGTTCCCTCCGCTCCGGCAGTGCCCGCAGTTCCGGCCGTTCCGGCTGTCGGCGGCGAGACCGCTGTTCCCGCCGTTCCGGCTGTTCCCGCTGTGGGCGGCGGCACGGTCCACGCGCCGTCGGTTTCCACCCGCTAAGGCACATTGGCTAGTCTGGACTGCGGCTGCGGCCGCAGTCCGGGCAGCCGGGTGGTGCGCCCCTTGGGGGAGGTACCCCTGGAAGGCCCGTAAAGGGCAGCCGGAAGACCGGGGGACTGGCAGTCCGTACCGGAAACCGGGGAAAGGCGTAAGCCGGATCCCGGGATGGAGGAGCCGCAGGTGCCGGACACTTTGGCCCATAAAGAGATGGACATATTCGACAACGCAGCCGGAGCAGATCCGGCCGCGTTGTTCGCTGCTGCTTACCGAACCTTCGCGGGCCCGGTGCAGGGATATCTCAAAGCGCGCGGACTCGATGATCCGGAGGCTGTCACCCAGGACGTCTTCATGGCCTTTTACGGCCGGATTGGCTCCCTCACTGGCGGAATCCAGGGGGCCAAGTCGCTGATCTTCTCGATCGCCCACGCCCGCATGGTGGACCACTACCGGCGACTGGAACGCAGGCCTCAGCTGACACCGTACGATCCCCAGTTCGACGGCCGGACCACCCCCTCCGCCGAGGACCATGCAGTGGAACTCACAGACGGAGCCGCAGCCATGCTGGAAGGGCTCAGCGACGAACACCAGGAAGTCCTGGCCCTCCGCGTCGTGGCGGACCTGTCCATAGAACAGGTCGCCGCCATCATGGGCAAGAGCACCGGAGCCATCAAACAGCTCCAGCGACGGGCCCTCCAGAACCTGAAAGCACAAACGCTCAAGAGAAACCAGGCGAATCATGAGTGACACCGCAGGATCCCGCACCGAAGGGGCCGTTGACCAGCTCCTGCTGGAGGCCGGCATGGGCGGCGACGGCCAGCTCCGCGACGCCCTGCTCGACCTGCGTGCCCTTGCAGCCGACGCCCCGGCGCCCTCCGCCGAAATCGCCGCTTTGATGGCCGGCGCTCCCACCACCGCGCTTCCCGCCGTCGCGTCGACGGTTACCACTGCGCTGCCGGCAACCCGGCCGGCCGACGAACTTGCCGCCCGCCGCAAGGCCAAGCGCCGCATCACACTGACCACGCTCTCGGTTGCCGCGTCCCTCGCGGCCGGCGGTGCCGTTGCCGCCGCTTCCGACCAGGGCTTCCGCGATTCCTTTGCCCAGCTGAACCATGCCGTCACCGCTTTCGTGACGGGCTCCGCTGCAACGCCGGGAGGCAACACCGGCCAGGCCCCTGCTCCCCAGCCCGGAACCACCCGGCCGCCGGCAACCAGCAGCGCGGATGCCGTCCCGCCTGCATCCCCGCCCGCATCGGCACCCTCCGCTGTGGCGCCGTCGGAAGTTCCTGCGCGGCCGGACAACGCCCCCACCCATGGCGCTGCCGCGCAGAAGCCGGCCGAAGCCCCCGCCGGCCCGTCACTCCCGGCCAACGTCCAAGAGGATGTCAGGAAGGGCCTGGAACAATCGCCCAAGCTGCCGGTTCCCGTTCCCACGGAAATCCCGCTGCCGGGCAAGTCCCCCGGAATAGCCCTGAAGTAGGTGTGCCCGGGGCAGCTGCCCTAGTACGCCTGGTTGGCCGCTTTGATCATTGCTCCGGACGGATCCGACAGGTACCACACGCCGCCCACGCCCTGGCCCAGGATGTCGCCCGGCTTCGTGTCCTTGGCGAAGTAATACAGCGGCATGCCGTTCAGGGTCACCTGCTTCTTGCCGTCCGGGGTGCTGATGGTGCCCAGCTTTCCGGTGACTCCCTCTGCGGCCGGCGAACCCGAGGCAGTGGTCAGTGGCGGCCACTGGACCAGGCAGGAACCCGTGCAGGCGCTGGTCCCGGAGTCCTTGGTGTCCTTGGTGAAGAAGTACAGGCTCATTCCCTTCGCATCCACCACAATGCTGCCAGCGGATGAGGACGCCGTTTTGAGGTCGACGGCGGTACTTGCCTTCGATGACGCCGCAGGGGGTGAGGCGGCGCTGGAACCCGCCGTGCCCGCGGTCCCCGGACTGGTGGCTGCCGGCGTGGTGCCGGCGCTGCTGCCGCAACCGGAAAGGGCTGCTGCCAGGGCCAGGATGGCAAGGCCTGCCCCGAGATGATGCTTCATGGTGTGCTCCTTGGCTGTGCGACTCTGTGGCTGGTTGATTCCCGGGAGGCGTCGGGCATCGGAACACCGGACGCTATTCCGTACCACGCCGTCCGGGGAAGAATGGTTCACAGGCCGGGTAGGATCCGGCCATTGAACCGTTCCGCGTCTCCGTGCGTGGTTACAGCCAGGAGCACGGGCCGCAAGGAACAGCGGCGTTCCGCGGAGCCGGGACGGGTTACTGCGGGACAGTGCAGTGGCTTCGCGACAGGGCAGTGACGGGAGGGGTGGGATGCCGCTCGACGACAGCGTGGTGGAGGCCATCTACCGTGAACACGGCAGTGCCCTGCGCCGGTTCGTGCTCAGTGCCACCCGCGACCCCCAGCTTGCCGAGGACGTGGTGCAGGAAACCGTGCTGCGCGTCTGGCAGCATGCGCCGGACGTCAACGGAAGCGTCCGCAGCTACTTGTACCGCACAGCCAGGAACATCATGATTGACAACTACCGCCGGAGCCAGCGACGGCCGCCGGAGACCCTCGAGGGCAGCCCCGCAGATCCAGTCGAGGTGATGGGCCGCGTTGACGAGCTGCTGAACCGGGTGCTGATGGAGGAAGCGCTGCTGCGGCTGAGCAAGGAACACCGGGATGTCCTGGTGGCCCTGCATTACCGCCGTTTCACGGTCAACGAAGCAGCCATCCAGCTCAACATCCCCAGCGGCACCGTGAAGTCACGCGCCTACTACGCCCTCCGCGCACTGCGCACCATCCTGGACGAAATGGGAGTGGAACGGTGAGCACCAACCCGCACCACCTGCTGGGCGCCTACGTCCTGGGCGGCCTTGACCCCTCGGACGTCACCTTGTTCGAGACCCATCTTCACGGCTGCGCCGGCTGCCGGAGGGAGCTGGCGGTGCTGGAGAAGGTGCCGGCCCTCCTGGACGCCCTCCCCGCCGCCGACGCCGTGGCGCTTACGGCCGTCTCCGCCGGTGCCACGGCACCCTCCGTCCCCGCCCGCCTTTTCGATGAACTGGCGCGCCGCCGTCGGACCCTGCGACGGCGGTGGGTTGCGCTGGCAGGCGCCGTCGCTGCCGCCTGCCTGGCCGTGGGGCTGGCGGCCGGCCCGCTGCTGGTCAGGCCGCCGCAGCCGGATGCCACCTACTCCGTGGCATCCGGGGGAGGGCTGCAGGTGAACATCGACATGGCGCGGAAGGCCTGGGGGACCGAACTTGCCGTCAGCGGTAGCAGCCTTCCGGCGGAAGGAACGTTGTCGCTGTGGGTCCGGGACCGCGCGGGCGGCGAGGACCGTGCCTGCGCCTGGAGCGCAACCCCCAGCGGGAAGGTCAAGGTGACCGGGGCAACGCCCATCCAGCTGGGCAGTATCTCCAGTGTGGAGCTGCGTGACGGCGCCCAGCACGCGGTGGCGGTCATTACCGTTCCGTAGCCCCTACAGGGCCTTGAACTCCGCCATCAGCTCCCTCTTGAGCCGGAGATCCCCTGTGGTCTGGGAGAAGGCGAAGGCAGTCTCCGGATCGATGCGGATGAAGCGTTCGGCGCGTACCTGGGGCATGGCCCCACCTAACCATGCTGCCGGCGGTTACCTGGTCATTTTGGCCAGCCGGGCGCGCATGATCATGTACGCGCCGTAGCAGAC
The DNA here is from genome assembly GCF_030811655.1 of Pseudarthrobacter enclensis. Taxonomy (GTDB): domain Bacteria; phylum Actinomycetota; class Actinomycetes; order Actinomycetales; family Micrococcaceae; genus Arthrobacter; species Arthrobacter enclensis_A. The sequence goes on from NZ_JAUSRE010000002.1 coordinate 134,177, forward strand.
CAGCCCCGCTCCCACCGCGGCCAGCAGGTAGGGTCCCATAGGCTGGTCACGGAGGGCCCGCAGGCCGCCGTCCAGGCCGGTGGAGTCCTCCGGGTGAGCCTTGATGGTGGCGATGACGATGAGCAGCCCGGTCAGCAGCAGCACCAGGCCTTTGGCCAGGTACCCGGCAATACCCAGCGAGAGCACTGCCTTTTTGGCTGCAGCGGCCGCCGGCATCCGCAATTGCTTTTCAAAGCTCCGCTTCGGGCCCCGCATGCCGTAGGCCACGCCCGTGACGGCGACTGCCAGGCCGATCACGACCAGCACCGCCACCCCGCCCGGCGCGCCCATCATGGAGATGGTGAAGTCACTGGTGGCCTTCCCATTGTCGTTGCCCGTGCCGGTACCCATGGCGAAGTGCCACAGGGTCAGGGCAAGGACACCATAGACGATCGCCTGCAGGGCTGCCTTGGCCTTGTTCTTGACCTTCTTCTTGGTGGCCTGGTGGTTGAAGTCGAAAATCGCGTCACCGGCCTGCCACAGCGACAATGCCGAGCAGGCCGCGAAGCTTCCCCACAGCAGGAACGGACCCACGGGCATGGTGGCCAGCTCGGCCACGGCGCCGCTGAAATCGGCGTGCCCGGTGCCGCCCATGGCCAGCCGGACGGCGATGGCACCCACCAGCAGGTGCAGGATGCCGCTGACCGCGAACCCGGCCCGGGCCAGGAACTCAAGGACCCGGGAATTGGTGACATCCTCGGCCTTGTCAACAACCTGCTTCAGTTCTTCTTTGATCGTCTTTCCTTTGGACAGGCGCGGTAATGCGCTGGCGTGCGTGCCCTTCCTACAAGGCCAATCGTCCCACGCCGGCCGGGTGGGTAACAGTTTGCGGGCAATCCCCAGGCCATGGGGAGGGATGCCCATCGTCCGGATACACCACCTGTGCAACCATAAGGACCAGCGATTGACATGTACGCACATTTCCCGGGGGAACAATGACTTTTTACGGCGCAGACATCAGCCAGTTGCGGGCGCTGGCCAAAGCGGCGGACCAGGCAGCGTCCCTGCTGAGCAGCCGCGCCGGCTCCCTGCACAGCCAGATCCAGTCGGCGCCGTGGAAGGGCCGGGACGGGGAACGCTTCCGCCAGGAATGGAGCGGCAGCCACCGGCCCAGCCTGGACAAAGTGGTTGCCAGCCTGCGGGAAAACTCAAAGATCCTGATGAAGCAAGCCGACGAGCAGGAGAAGGCCTCCAGTGCCGGCACCGGCGGCTCCGGCACCAGCACCTGGGAGCGGCTCACCTCCCTGGCCTCGCAGGCCAGGGAGTGGTTCCAGGAAAAGGCCGAAGCCGCCCGGGCTGCCGCTGAACACCGCCGGGAGCTGGAAGCGGGGCTGGGCCGGATGCTCGACGCCACCCCGGCAGAACAGGCAAAGTGGTGGGCCGGATTGTCCGACGCCGACCGAACCTACCTGATTGAGGGCGAGGGCGCCGACGGTCCCTTCGCCGACGACCTCATGCGCATGGACAGTGGTATCCCCGCAGCCGCGCAGGAGTTGGCCAAGAAGCACCTGCAGGAGCTGGCCAGGGCGGATACCCCGATCTACACGGAGACGGGCAAAGCCTCCATCGAAGCCCGGGTCGCCTGGGTCCACGGCGGCGCCGAGGTAGGAACTGAAGTGGTGGAAAACGCCGACGGCTCCGCCACCGTTAAGGTGTATGGAAACCTGGGCCTGGGCGTCAACGACACCAGCGGCACCGTGGGGGCCACGATGACCGGGGAGGTCTCCCGCGAGTACACGTTCGCCAGCCTGGCGGAGGCCATGGCCGCCCGCGGGCAGATGTACCGTGACCTTCCGCCGGACACCATCGGTGAAATCAAGGGTGTGGCAGGAAATCCTCCCGGGTACGTCCTGGACACCATCAACGACGCCGCCAGGGACAACGGTTCCACCGGGCAGACGGACAAGGCCAAGGGAACGTTCTCGCTGGATGCGTCGGGCGAGTCCGGCACGGCATCCGGGGGCGCCAAGCTGGATCTGGCCTACGAGCGGAACCTGACGGACGGCACCTCCACTGCCAGTGGGGAGGTCTCCGCGCAGGGCCAGCTCAAGCTGGACGGCCGGGTCTTTGAAGCTTCCGGCAAGGCCGGGCTGCGGGTCAACATGGACCAGGCCAACACTATCCATTCTGTGTCCGTGTCGATGGACGGGACCATGGCCCAGGGCGTCGCATCAGGCGTGAAGTCTGAAGCCGCGAAGTTCGATTCCACCGTGACGGCAGGAACCCAGGGCACCGTCAAGATCGATGTCGAATACTCCCCGGAGAACCGGCCCATGATCGACAGCTACCTGCGCAACGTTGCGCTGGGCAATGACGCCGGTGCCGCCCGTGACGCCGCCAGGCTGTACGAGGCCGGCTCCGCCACCGTCCAGGTGAACTCCGTGGTGACTGCCTCCAATGAGGCAGGGTTCGATGTCAAGGTGGGCGAGGTCAAGGTCAGCACCGAGAACCAGGCCACCACCAACGTCTCCACGTACTATAAAGTCCCCAACGACACCAAGCTCGAGAGGCTCTGAAACCATGTCAGTGCACATCGAATCCCCGCTGGGCTTCACCGCAGACTTTCCCGAGCACACCCAGGTCCTGGACGACTCCACGGCCGGCCCCAACAGCGAGCAGTACGGACTGCTCGGCGGCGTCCTGGTCACTGTGATCAAGGACGACACATCCGTGCAGGATGCTCCGCAGGCCAACGGATGGGCACATCTGATGTCGGATTTCTATCGCGAGGAGCGCGGCGGGACACTGCTGGCCGAGGGGGAGCTGAACCTGCCCGGCAAGTCCGCGTACGGCGTGGTTGTGGGTTATGACGACGCCGAAGGGTCGGCAAAGGTGGCAGCCACAGTAGGCGTGTGGGCGAGCGGCCGGTTCATCGGCGTGGTGGTGATCTGGCCGTACCTGAACCCTGAGGCGGAGCCCAGGCTGGACATGCTCAAGGAGATCGTGGCCGCCATCAACGTGGGCTAGCGCCCACGGCCCACCCGTCGGGCGGCCCGCGGTTCAGCGGGTCAGCGGCGGCGGTAGCAGAGGTCGAAAATCATCCGGCCCGCCTCGTGGGCCTTTGCCTCGAAGCTGGTCCTGATCCTGCCTTCGAACCGCGGGGCCCAGCCACCGGTTTCGTCCACCCCTTCATTGGGGCCGGTGTGTTCCGTGCTGACCGGAGCGCGCCCCTCGCGGACGGGAGCCCCGCCCACAACGGATTCGACGCCGGACTGCCACACCTGCGTCAACGGACTTTCCGGCCCCCGGCGCTCACCGGTGTGCAGGTTCTCGAAGTCCTCTGAGCCTGCCATGACGTCCCTGACGTGGACCGCATAGTTGGACCAGTCGGTGGCGATCCGGAACAGGCCGCCCGGCTTCAGCGCCCGGGCCGCCAGTTCCGCGAACTCAGGCTGGATGAGGCGCCGCTTGTGGTGCCGCGACTTGTGCCACGGATCCGGGAAGAAGACCCACAGTTCGCTGACAGAGCCCTCGGGCAGCATGGTTGCCAGCACTTCCGGAGCGTTTGCCTCCACCACGCGCACGTTGTCCAGGCCCCGGCTGTTGATCTTGATGATGGTGTTGGCCAGCCCCGGAGTGTAGACCTCCACTGCCAGGAAATTCGTGTCCGGGTTCTGCTCAGCTGCATGGCAAATCGCGTCGCCCAGGCCCGAGCCGATTTCGACGATGAGCGGGGCGTGGCGGCCGAACTCTGCCGTGGCGTCAAAAGTGTAGTCGGGGTGCACCGAGGTGTTGGCTACATGCCGCGGAACGTTGATTGCCCACCGCTCGGCGTGCTCAGCCCAGGCCGCCTGACGGCGGCCCTGCAGCCGGGTGCCGCGGCGTACGAAGCTGACCGGGCGGCCTCCGTAGGTGCCGAAGGAGGCCTGGGTTCCGGGCGTGACAGGCCTGGGGACATGCGGCTGCTGGGGGTTTTCGGGGGATTCGCTCATCCCTTCCAGAATAGCGCCGCTGCGCCTTCCCAAGTGGTCACGGTCCCAAGCGGGCACGGTGGAACCGCCCTCACGGCGGCATCAGCATGACGCGAAAGTCCTGTCACCGCATCATCTGCATGAAGCCGACCGAGAGAAGGAGGCCGATGGCAAAGACCGCCCCCGACACGCACAGTGATGCTGTTGCCATACCCTTGGCAAACCCCTGCTGATGCGGGCTGCGGACTACAGAGATGGCCAACCCCGTGGAAATGGTCCCAGGACCAGCGGCATGCTCCACAAAACCAGGGGCGCCACCCACGGGAGCTTTGAAGGACCGTTGTATGGGAAGGTCAGCAGCAACGCGAAAGCGGCAAAGAAGCGGGTAACAAACAGGCTCAGGGGCGCAAGGAGCGTCAGGATAAGGCTGGCCACGGCCTTCCCGGACCCTTGCGTGTTGGGCGCCGGCGATTGAAGGACCGGGCGTCTTTCATCAACTGGAACGGTTTCCTGTGAATCCATGGAGATCCTCTACTTCCGGTGTCAGTCTGTCTGCCGAGCGGCAGGTTTCGGCGCGGTTGCGGGGCCACCCGGGCCGCTTTCCCCAAAGCTACGGATCTGCGCGGAGGTCCGGCAGGGTGCAGTTGCCGCATGTGGAAAACTTCGCACCCCGGCTCTCCTGCGAGAATGGGCGCATGATGGACGCAACGAATGCCGAAGCGGGGAAGCAGCGGCGCACGGCCGACTCGGGGACCGCCGGGGGCAGGACCCGGACGGGCAGCAGCCTGGTGGACCCCAGCACCCTGGTCGATGCCGAGATCGATGAACTGCCGGCGGCGGAGCCCACCCGGGTGGGCGGCCGGCGCGCCCTGGCCTACCTGGGCGTGTGCCTGGTCCTGATCGGCCTGAACCTGCGCAGCGTCTTCTCCAGCCTGTCCGCGGTCCTGCCGGAAGTAACATCGCAGGCCGGGCTGCCCGGCTGGTCCGTGGTGGTGCTGACCACCGTTCCCGTGACACTCCTGGGCGTGTTCGCGCCGCTGGCCCCGGTGCTTGCCCGCCGGTTCGGCGCGGAACGGGTGCTGCTGGGCGCCATGGCATTACTGACCGCCGGGCTGCTGCTGCGGCCCGTGGATGCCGGGGTCGTGATGGGCGCTGCCGGACACCTGCCGGCCCTGCTGATGGGAACAGCGGCCTGCGGTGCAGCTATCGCTTTATGCAACGTCCTACTCCCGGGCCTGGTCAAACGCGACTTCCCGCACCGGCTGGGCCTCATGGGCGGCCTCTACACCACCGCAATCTGCGCCTCCGCGGCGCTGGGGGCCGGATTCACCTACCCGGTCTACACGGCCACGGGGGAGTGGACCAAGGCGCTGTGGGTGTGGGCGCTTCCCGCCGCCGTCGTGCTTGTGCTGTTCCTTCCCGTCGCCGTGCGGCAGGGGACTGTCCGGCGCCAGTCCGTCCGGGACGGAGTCAATGTGTGGCGTTCACCGGTCGCCTGGCAGGTGACCATCTTCATGGTGCTGCAGGCCATGATGTCCTTCAGCGGTTTCGCCTGGCTGGCACCCATCCTCCGCGAAAGGGGTGTTGACGGGGCCACCGCCGGACTGATCGTTGCCGGCTGCATCGTGCTTCAGATGCTGGGCTCGCTGTTCGCGCCTGCGCTGGCCGCGAGGTTCCAGGACCAGCGCACCATCAACACCGTGGTGGCGCTGATGACCGGTAGCGGCTTCGTGCTCAGCATCCTCGGTCCGCTCAACCTGATCTGGGTGTGGGCCGGCCTGCTGGGCCTGGGCCAGGGCAGCCTCACCGCCTGCGCCCTGACCCTGATCATGCTGCGGACCCGGGACGGGCATACTGCGGCCCACCTGTCCGGCATGATGCAGGGAGTCGGCTACGGGGTGGGCTCCACGGGCACCCTCATGGTGGGGCAGCTGCACCAGGCCACGGGGTCGTTCGTTCCTGCGGGCGTCCTGTTCATGGTGGTGGGCCTGCTCGCTGCGGTCTTCGGCTACAGGTCCGGCCGGGACCGGTTCGTGGGTTAGGAAAAGCCGTGCAGGACTCCACGCTCCCGGCCGCGCACCAGGCCACCGGGATCTTCCGGCCCCCGTACATCTGGGTGACCGTGGGGACCTGCGCCCTGGTATTCCTCTCCGCCTTCGAATCCCTTGCCGTCACCACCATCATGCCCCTGGTCAGCCGGGAACTGAACGGCGGAAGCCTCTATGCCCTGGCCTTCGCCGGGCCGATGGCCACAGGGGTCATCGGCATGGTGGGCGCCGGGAACTGGTCCGACCGGCGCGGGCCTGCCATGCCGCTGTACGCCTCGGTGGCATTGTTCGTTCTGGGCCTGCTGATCGCTGGAACTTCGGTTTCCATGCCCATGCTCGTCTCGGGCCGCCTGGTCCAGGGGCTCGGCGGCGGCGCCCTCACCGTGGCGCTCTACGTGCTGGTGGCCCGGTTCTTTCCCGGACCGCTGCACCCCCGGATTTTTGCGGCGTTTTCCGCCGCCTGGGTGGTTCCGTCACTCGTGGGACCCTTCGCCGCCGGCGTGGTGGCCCAGGTCTTCAGTTGGCACTGGGTGTTCCTGGGCGTGGTGGGGCTGGTCATTCCCGCGCTGGTGATGGTCGTGCCGGTCCTGCGCGGCCTGGATGAGCCTGAAGACGTTGGCCGGGCACGGGCTGCTGAGCCGCCCTGGGCCATCCGCCGGCTCGGGTGGGCGGCGCTCGCCGCGGTCGCGGTGCTGGGGCTCAACCTCTCCGCGGATGTCAGCATCCCGGCAATGCCGGCGGCCACGGCGCTGCTGGCGTGCGCCGCCGTCGTGCTTGCACTGGTGGCCGTCCGGCCTCTGGTTCCCGCCGGCACCCTCGCCGCCCGCCGCGGGCTCCCCAGCGTGATCCTGGCGCGCGGGCTCGCGTCCGCGTCCTTCTTCGGTGCGGAGGTGTACCTTCCGTACCTGCTGATTGACCAGTTCGCGTTCCCGCCCACACTCGCGGGCCTGACCCTGACCGGGGGAGCGCTCGCCTGGGCCGGCGCCGCAGCGGTGCAGGGCCGGCTGGGTTCCCGGCTGCCGCACCGGAGCGCAGTGCAGGGCGGGGCGCTCATGGTCCTCGCGGCAGTGCTCCTGGCCCTTGCCACCACGGCGCTGCATTGGCCGGCGGCCGTCGCGATCGCCGGGTGGGTGCTGGCCGGCGGCGGAATGGGCCTGCTCTACCCGCGCCTGAGCGTGATGACCCTGGCGCTGTCCACCAAGGAAAACGAGGGCTTCAACAGCTCCGCCATGTCCATTTCAGACTCCCTGGGCGGGGCGCTGTCCCTGGCCACCACCGGGATTGTCTTCGCAGCATTTACGACGGCGGTCCAGTCCTTCGCCGGCGTGTTCGCCTTCACCGCGGCCATCGGGGTGGCCGCGGCACTGGTGGCGCCGAGGGTCATCGCCGGCAAGGCCTGAGGCGGTCAGGCGAGGCGGGTGGCGCGCAGGACGACGTCGGCGATGACCGCTTCCTGGCCGTCCGGCCCCGTCACCGGCCGTTCCCGGTTGGTGAGGACCTCGATCTGCCAGTCGCCGCCGTCCAGCCCGAGCTCGCGCACCAGCTGCCCACCCGTGTAAAGCATGTTGCGATGCTGATGGAGGTCGGCGCCCCAGGGCGGCAGCTGGTCCGGGTGATGGCCCACCACCAGCAGGGTGCCGCCGGGCTTGACGGCGCCCGCGGCCCCCCTCAGCGGGATCCGCCAGTCGAGCTCCTGGGAGTGCAGGAACTGGGACGTGACCAGGTCGTAGGAAGCCTTCGGCTGCCACTGGGCCAGGTCCGCCAGCTGCCAGCTGATCCGGCCGCCGATGTCCGCGCTGGAGGCGTGCACGCGTTCCCGCGCCAGTTCCGCCAGTTCATGCGAATGCGCCCGTTCAAGGGCGACGGCGGACACGTCGACGGCGGTCACCGACCAGCCTTGCCGCGCAAGCCAGATGGCGTCGGCACCTTCGCCGCAGCCCAGGTCGAGCGCCTTTCCCGGACGCAGCCCGCCGGCTTCACGTACCAGCTGGGGGTTGGGCTTACCGCTCCAGAGCCTGGTCTTGCTGCGGTACCGCTCGTCCCAGACTGCTGCGGCGCCCATGCTGCCGCCGGCCCCTTCCTGGCCGCCGCCGTCGTGAGCCTGTTGCCCGTCCGGTCCATCGTGTGGTCCATGCTGTTGCGTGTCCTGTTGCTGCCCGGGGTGTTCGCTCATGCGTCAACACTGCCCCGCCCGGCCGTCGAAGGCAACGGCGGAAACCGGTGCCCGGCTGCGGGATGCTAGACTGGAGGAACTTGATGTGCAGTGATGCCGCCTGCTCCGGATCTGGAGTTCCTTCCAGGGAGTGGGCTTTTTTCATGTGAGAGGCACATCCTGCGTCGATGAACGCGTTCCATTTGGTCCCGGCCGGCTGTCCTATTTACAGCGCCCGGTTGACCACCTGACTTTTCTTCGGCGAAACCCCCGGTCCAACCGGATTCGGGGGCCGATATCCGCCCGGATACCGCCAGAAAGACCGTAAAAACTACATGACTACTTTTGCTGCCCTCGGTACTCCCAAGGCACTTGCAGACACACTCTCCGCGCAGGGAATCGTTGAACCGTTCCCCATCCAGGTGAAGACCCTTCCGGACACGCTGTCCGGGCGTGACGTCCTGGGCCGCGGCCGGACCGGATCCGGTAAGACCATCGCTTTCGCCATCCCGCTTGTAGCAAGACTCGCTGAGCGGGAAGCCAAGCACTTCCGCAAGCCCGGCCGCCCCATGGGCCTGGTCCTGGCGCCCACCCGTGAACTGGCAACCCAGATCAACGCCACCATCGAGCCGCTGGCCAAGGCCGCCGGCCTGAACACCACCGTGATCTACGGCGGCATTTCGCAGGCCCGGCAGGAGAAGGCGCTGCGCGCCGGCGTCGACATTGTCATCGCCTGCCCCGGCCGCCTGGAGGACCTGATCCGCCAGCGCATCCTCACCCTTGAGGCCGTCGAGATCACAGTCCTTGACGAGGCCGACCACATGGCCGACCTCGGCTTCCTGCCCGTGGTGAAGAAGCTCATGGACATGACCCCCAGCCAGGGCCAGCGCCTGCTCTTCTCCGCCACCCTGGACAACGGCGTGGACAAGATCGTCCAGCGCTACCTGTCCAACCCGCTCACGCACTCCGTGGACGACCCGCAGGCAGCGGTGACCACCATGGAGCACCACGTGCTGGTGGTCAACGACCAGACGGTCAAGAAGCAGCTGATCGTGGAGCTCGCCTCCGGCGCCGGACGCCGCGTCCTGTTCATGCGGACCAAGCACCACGCCCGCAAGCTGGCCAAGACGCTGACCGACGCCGGCATCCCCGCCGTGGACCTGCACGGCAACCTGTCGCAGAACGCCCGTGACAGGAACCTCGCCGAGTTCTCCAACGGCGACGTCCGCGTCCTGGTGGCCACCGACGTTGCCGCCCGCGGTGTGCACGTCGACGACGTCGAACTGGTCATCCACGTGGACCCGCCCACCGAGCACAAGGCGTACCTGCACCGCTCCGGGCGCACCGCGCGTGCCGGTTCCGACGGCACCGTGGTCACGCTGACCCTTCCTGAGCAGCAGAGCGACGTCAAGAAGCTCATGAAGGCTGCCGGCGTGGACGTCAGCTTCGAGCGCGTCACCGCCAGCTCCCCGATCGTTGCCGAGCTCGTGGGCGAGATCGCTGAGAAGGTTGATCCGCGCACCCGCGCTGCACTGCTGGCTGCCAAGGCACCCAGGCAGGGCGGCGGCACCTCCACCGGCGCCAACGCGGAGCGCAAGCGCGCACGCCGCCAGGCTGCGCCGAGTGCCGGTGGCCGTGGCGGCCGCGGTGGCCGTGGCAAGGTTTCGGCCGAGCCCGCCCGCAGTGACGCCCCCCGCGCAGAACGCCGCGCAGCAGCTTTCGAAGGCCGGACCGAAGCCCGCGCCGCCTTCGACCGCAACGCAGAGCAGAACGAGGACCGCGCTGTTGCAGCCGCGGCCGCCCGCCGCAATGCCCGCGGCCGCGGCACCGCCTCGACCCACCGCAACGACGTCCCCGCAGCAGGTGGCCGCTCATCGGCCGGCCGCGGTTCCGACGGCCGTGCAGCAGAGGGCCGGGGCGATTCCCGGATCACCCGCAGCGACGCCCCGCGCGGCGGCTCCGGCCGTCCGGCCTCAGGCGGACGCCCGGCGTCCGGCGGTGGCCAGCGCGGCGGGCGCCCGGCAACCGGCCAGCGTGCAGCGGCAGGTGCCTCCGGTCAGCGTTCGTCAGGCGCCGGCGGCAGCAAGGCCGTATGGTCCTCCAACACCGGCGGCACCTCCGGCGGCTCCTACGGTTCCGGTAACGGCGGCTCAGGTACCGGTGGTTCCGGCCGGCCCGCCCGCAGCGGCCCGCGCCGTGCTTCGGCTCCCGCATCCAACGAGCGCCGCGGCCGGTAGCCGCCGGCAAAGATGCAAAGAGTGGGCCCACACCAGCTTCCCGCGGGTGCGGGCCCACTCATTTTTTTGACAGCTGCCAGCCGCGGTCGTGGCCATGGCCGGTCCTGATCACGTCAGTGCGGTCATGGCGAGCGCGCCCACCAGGCCCATGCCCATGACGGCGAACCCGATGGCAACGATCACCCGGCCGGGGAAAGCCCTGCGGACCATGAGCATGGACGGCAGGCTGAGGGCCGGGAGGGTCAGCACCAGCGCTCCCAGGGGACCCATTCCCACCCCTGCGGCCATCAAGGCGCCGATGATTGGAATTTCCGCCGCGGTCGGAATCACGAACAGGGTTCCGCCGACGGCGAGCAGGACGGCTGCGGCGACGCCCCACGAGGCGAGTGCGCCGGCCTCAGGGAACAGCCAGCCCCGGAAGCCGCCAAGCAGCATCACAACCACCGCATACTCCGGCAGGAGGCGCACCGCCAACCTGGCCAGGGCCTTGGTGAACCTGCCAACAGCGCCGGCGGCAGTTCCGGTTTCGGCGACGTCCTCCTCCGGTTCGGCCACCCGGGTCTCTTTCGCCAGGCGGCCCACCAGCAGCGTGACGCCGAAAACAAGGACCACCCCCGTGCCAACACGCACCGCGACGAACTGCCAAGGCAGCACAAAGGCCATGAACGCCAGGGCAGCCGGATTAAGCACCGGGTTCCCCAGCCAGTACGCGAGCGCGGAGCTGACTGGAACCCCTCTGCGGCGGACGTTCAAAGCCACAGGTGCCGCGCAGCACGTGCACATCATTGACGTCATCGACAGAAGTCCGCCGCAGACCGTGCTTGCCGCCGGTCCGCGCCTGGCCTGGAACAGCGCGAGCAGCCGACGGGCCGGAAGGAACGCCTCTACCGCCGCGGCCACGAGCAAGCCGGCCACGAGCGCCTGCCAGATCGACCCCAGGTAACCGAGGCTGTACTCAAGGGCAGTGTTCCAGGACGGGGGCGGCGGCGCGCTTGCCTTGCCGGACAGGATGGAGTTGCCCAGCGAGTGGCTGCCGGCCACCACCGGGATCTTGAGGGCATAGGGGTACCACTTGGCCCAGCTGAGGACCGCGATGGCGATCCCTGCCGTGGCCAGCGTTCCCACAAGCATTCCCCGCCGATAACGTTGGGCGGTATCCGGCATGGGCTCCGCAGCCGGCAGCCCCTTGTCCTGGGGTTCGGTGCCGACAGCAATGTCCTTCATGAATCTTCCGGACCCCGGCTACCAGCCACGGGCCCGCCATTCGCCAAGGTGCGGCCGCTCGGCCCCCAGGGTGGTGGGCTTGCCGTGGCCGGGATGCACGATCGCGGTGTCCGGGTAAGCGTCGAACAACCGCCCGGTGACGTCGGACAGGAGCTGGGTGAACCGCCCCGGATCCTTCTGCGTATTGCCCACCCCGCCGGGGAACAGCGAGTCTCCGGAGAAGATGTGCGCCGGGCCTTCCGGGTCCTCGTAGACGAAGGCGATGGAGCCGGGGGTGTGGCCGCGCAGGTGCACGGCCGCCAGCTCAAAGCCGTCCACGGCTACCTTGTCCCCGTGCCCAAGCCGCCGTTCCACCGGAACAGGCAACGCATCGGCGTCGTCGGCCCCGGCGGCGGTTGGAGCGGAAGTTGCCTCCACCAGCTCCTTCAGCGCCCGCACGTGGTCCCAGTGCTGGTGCGTAGTGGCGATCAGGGCAAGGTGTGCCTCGGCGCCGGTGTCCGCGGAACCGTCGGCCAGCAGCTGCCGGATGGCGGCAAGGTCGTCTGCGGCATCAATGAGCAGCTGCGCGCCGCTTTCCTTGGCGGTCAGCAGGTACACGTTGTTATCCATCTGGCTGACGGAGATGCTGCGGATGGTGAGCGCCGGCAGGTCGTAAAGAAGTGAGTCCATGGGCTTCAGTCCAGGGAGGGCTGCAGGTCGAGCGGCATGGTGGTCGAGTAGACCTGCTTGGACGGCGGGGCGGCGAGGATCTCATGGAGCCCGCTTTTGCCTTCCGGCGTCTTCCGCCACGCCGCGTAGTCGTCGTGGTCCTGCGTGGTTGCCCAGGTTTCCACCACCAGGATGTGGCAGGGGTCCGCGTCATCAACCAGCGCTTCGATGCCCTGGTTGCCGGGCCATGCCCGGGTGGCGGCAAGGGTTTCGGAGAGGTACTTGGCGGCGTCGTCGCGGCGGGCCGGATCGACACGGACTTCGAAGTGGACGATGGCAGGCATGGTGCTCCTTGGGTTGGGGTGGAAACTGTCGGGCGTCGGCAATGCGCTTATTCCCGTCCTTCGGACACCCACGTGGGGTTCGCGGAACGGGATCCGACGACGGCGTCCGAGGCCGCGTCGAGGACCTCCAGGTGGGCGGGGGTGAGGTCCAGGGCCAGCGCGCCGAGGTTCTCGTCGATGCGGGCGGCTTTGCGGGTGCCCGGGATGGGGACGACCGGCAGGCCGAGCCGGCTGCCCTGGGCGAACAGCCAGGCGAGGGCCACCTGCGCCGGCGTGGCGTTGAGCTGGTCCGCCACGGACCTGACGGCATCCACGACGGCCTGGTTGGCGCTGGCGGCGTCGGGGGAGAAGCGCGGGATGTTCCGGCGGAAGTCCTTCGCGCCAAGGCTTGCCGTGTCAACGGTGCCCGTGAGGAAACCGCGGCCAAGCGGGGAGTAGGGGACGAAGCCCACGCCCAGTGCGGCTGCGGCGGGTACCACGTTGCGTTCCACGTCGCGGCTCCAGATGGACCATTCGCTCTGGACGGCGGCGATCGGGTGGACCGCCGACGCGTCCTGCAGTTCCTGCGCCGTCACTTCGGACAGGCCAAGATGCTTGACCTTTCCCTGCTTCACCAGTTCGGCCATGGCCCCCACGGTTTCCTCGATGGGCACGCGGACGTCGCGGCGGTGCATGTAATAGAGGTCGATCACGTCCGTGCCGAGCCGCTGCAGGCTCCGTTCCACGGCCTGGCGGACGTACCCGGCGTCGCCGCGGATGTCCGTGTAACCGTCTGTTGGGGTGCCCACCAGCGCGAACTTGGTGGCGAGCTGCACCTCGTCCCGCCGTTCCTTGAGCAGTTGGGAGATCAGCTCCTCATTGCTGCCGCCGCCGTAAATGTCCGCAGTGTCGATGAAGCTGACGCCGGCGTCAACGGCGTGGTGCAGCGTGCGCAGTGCTTCGGCGGGATCCACCTCGCCGTAAACGGGGGTGAGGGCCATGCCCCCAAAGCCGAGGCGGCTGACGGTGAATCCGTCGCCGAGCTGGACGGTGCTGCCGGGTCCGGTGCCGCTGCGGTCCGTGGGTGCGTTTGCCATGGGTGCTCCTGTGTCGATTCCTGCTTTGAAAATTACAGCCAGGGGATGATGCGGTGGGCTGCCGGCCGGGTGGCCTGGATCAACCGGGCGTTGGCCTCATCCGGTCCGTTCGCCCAGGCGACCGCTGCTTCCCGGTCCATCCCGAACGACACATGCCGGTCTGCCAGCCTCTGCAGCCGGAGCGCAGGCGGGGTTTCCAGGAACCACACCTCGTCCAGCTGGGCGCGCACTTCCTTCCATGGCCCCTGCTCCGCCAGCAGGTAATTGCCCTCCGTGATTACCAGCGGAACGTCGGCGGGGACGGCGATGGAGGCCGCCACGGGCTCATCAATGGTGCGGCGGAACTCCGGCGCGTACACCACGTCCTCGTCCCGACGCACCAGGCGGCGCAGCAGCGCAAGGTAGCCGCCGCCGTCGAACGTATCGATGGCACCTTTGCGTTGCCGCAGCGGGGTGCCGTCAATAATTGCGTTGCCCAGGTGGAACCCGTCCATCGGTACTATTACGGATGCCCCGGGGCTGAACTGTCCCTGCAGCCAGGCGGCGAAGGTGGACTTTCCGGACCCCGGCGCGCCGGCAATGCCGATGATCACGCGCGTCCCCGGCGCCAACCGGTGGCGCAGCGCGTCCACTGCCTGCGTGATCTCGGGGGAGTCCATGGCAAAAGCCTAGTCACTGCTGCGCGCAGCCGGAGCGTTATCTCCGGCCGGCAGTGCCTTGAGTCCCGCCGCGCAGCCCACGATGCCCGCGATGAAGAACAGTTTGACGGTGCTGAAAGGTTCCGCCCCGGTGGCCATGGCCCAGCCCACCGTCAGCGCGGCGCCGATGCCCACCCAGATGGCGTAGGCGGTGCCCAGGGGAATCCTGCGGATGGCCATGCCCAGCCCCAGCATGCTGAGGGCGGCGGTGACGGCGAAGACGGCGGTGGGCAGCGGCCTGCTCAAACCGTCGGACAGGCCCAGGGCCGTGGCCCAGACGGCCTCCAGGACAGCGGACGCCAACAGCACCAGCCACGGAAGGGTGCGCGGCACCATCACGCCACCACCTTCAGGCCAACCACGCACGCGGCGATGCCGGACAGCAGGAACAGGCGCGCCGCCGTCGGGCGTTCCACCCTGGTGGCCATGGCGTAGGCCGAGGTGAGCACAACGCCCACGCCCACCCACACCGCGTATGCGGTCCCTGTGGGAATTGACTGCATTGCGGCGGCAAGGCCGCCCGTGCTTGCCGCAACGGCGACGAGGAACACGGCGGCAGGAACGAGGCGGCGGCGTCCGGAGGCCTGGAAGGCCCGGTGCAGGGCAGCTGCCCACACGGCCTCGAGCGCTCCCGAAAGAACGAGGATTAACCACGACATGACCGGTTCCTTTGGCCAGTCTTGTCGCGTACCGGGTACTGAACCGTCGTCCGGAGGCTCGGGTGCGGAGCCTTGGTTTCCAAAATAGCAAGGCGCGGCGACGGGCTGCCAGCGTTGGTGCCCAACCTCACCACCCGCTGATGCCTACGGCGTGGATTCGACCGGATCGACCGACACGACGGCCAGGAAGCCGCGCCCCAGGATCTCAGGGGAGTCCTCGTCCGAACCGGTCACTGCGTCGTACCGGCCCAGGTCCACCGGCTCCGCACCGGCTTCGCTGGCCACGGCCTGCCCCTGGAGCAGCACCCCCAGCTGCCCTTCGAAGAGAGGGTGGGCCCGCTTTTTGGACAGCTCGATGATGGAGGTGTAGCCCTTGCATGCGGCCGCGCGGGTAATGACATTGAGGTCCCTGATGTCCCCCGTAGGCAGCTCCGCTGACGTGGCGGCGCCGCCATCAAACCGGAACGGGCGGTACTTTTCCATCGCGTGCCCGGCGCCGTCCACGGTGAGGACCAGCAGTTCGCCTTCGATGACCGTCAGCACGCGCTCCATGCCGGGGAAGACAGAGAAGTCACCCGCCTTCGCCACGTCCGCGATGCTCACCCGCCAGTTCCAGCCGCCGTCTTCGGATGCCTGGCGTGCGATTTCCCGGGTCACGCCGCCGCCGTTGCGCCACGGTTCGGCCTTGAGCTCTGCGAAGCGGATGATCTGCATCAGCCCAGCCTAGTTCCCCGTGTGGCCGGCGTCGCAGTTGGGCCGAGTCCCTGCTACTCTCCTGCGGGGGGTCAACGCGAAAACAGCCTGAAGGAGCCGGGAATGTTCGTCAAAGTGTGTGGTCTCAGCACGCCCGAGTCGGTGCGCGAAGCCGTGGATGCCGGGGCGGACGCCGTGGGGTTTGTCCTCACCGCCAGCCCCCGTGTTGTCTCGCCGTCGCAGGCGGCCTCCCTGCTGGCGGCAGTCCCCGCTGATGTCTCCCCGATCGGAGTGTTCCGCGACGAGCCCGTGGCTGACGCCATCGCCATCGCCCGGGCTGCGGGCTTGCACTGGATCCAGTTGCATGGCACGCGGTCCCGCGGCGACGTTGCAACAGTGCACGACGCCGGCATGAAGCTGGTCAGGGCCATCACCATGGGTGCCGCCCAGGATGAGTTCGAGGACTGGGGCGAGGACCTGCTCCTGATTGATGCCGCGGTGCCGGGCTCGGGGGAGTCCTGGGATTATGCCTCCGTTGCAGCCCTGCCCGTGCTCCAGGGGCGGCATTGGGTGCTTGCCGGCGGCCTCGACGCTGCCAACGTGGGAGCGGCAGCAGCCGCCGCACACGCCTGGGGTGTGGACGTTTCCTCGGGCGTTGAAGCGTCCCGCGGCGTGAAGGACCCGGCAAAGATCCGTGCCTTCGTGCACGCCGCCAAAGCGGCCGCCACAGTCTAGGGGCCGCCTGCCGCCCTTACCAGCGCAAGGGAGCAGGTTCAGGGCAGGATCAGGGGAGTCCCCCACGTTTTTGTCGGAGGGGTGGGGGCAGAATGGGTGCATGAAGACACTCCTGAACATCATCTGGCTGGTTTTCGGCGGCCTGTGGCTTGCACTGGGCTATTTCCTGGCGGGCGTGGTGTGCTGCCTGCTGATCGTCACCATTCCGTGGGGCATTGCCTCGTTCCGCATCGCCGCCTACACCCTGTGGCCGTTTGGCCGGATGGTGGTGGACAAGCCCGGCGGCACCGGAGTCTTTTCGTTGCTGGGCAACGTGATCTGGCTGTTGGTGGCCGGGATCTGGATCGCGATCGGGCACGTGGTGACAGCGTTCGCCATGGCCGTGACGATCGTTGGCATTCCGCTGGCCATCGCCAACCTCAAGCTCATCCCGGTGTCCCTGATGCCGCTCGGCAAGCAGATCGTGCCCAGCAATACGCCGTTTGCCAGGACCTACCCCGTCAGGACGTACCGCTAGGCCCGTCCGCCCGGGGCCCGGAACGCGTTGCCATCGGTGCCACTATCGGGTGTGCGCCAGCTGCCTGAATCTTTGCCCCGCGGGCGTTCAGGCAAGCTCGCCGTTCAGGTTGCGGTGCGCGGCGTCCAGCCACAGTTCCCGGGCGCGCCGGTGGTGGAACAGCGGGTCCAGTTCCAGCAGGTGGCGCACGACGGCGGCCCGGCCGGCCGCGAAGTCGGCGTCACCGATGTGCGCGTAGTCTTTCCGCACCGCGGCTACGTAGCGGGCGTACTCGTCCGGCCCGGTGCCAAGGATTGAAAGGTCCGCGTCGCACAGGAGCGCGCCGTCGTGGTCGCCCGGTCCGGCGCGGTGGTCCGAGGTGAGGCGCACCAGCCGCGCCGTTTCCGCCACTTCTGCCTCCGGCAGGCCGGCGTCGGCGAGGCGTTCTTCGGCAAGCCGGGCCGATTCCTCCTCGTCGCGGCCGGCTGCGCCGCGGTACACGGCGTCGTGGAACCAGGCCGCCAGCAGGACGGTGCGCGGTGGCTCATTCGGCTCCGCCAGCAGGTCCAGCGCCTCCAGCACGGAGAGCAGGTGGGTGCTCCCGTGGTAGTGGCGGTGGGGTTCGCTCCACCGGTCCAGCAGGTCCAGGAAGAGCGCGTCGTGGCCGGGCATGATGGCTTCCCAGCGGTTCAGCAGGGGCACCTTCAGAGACTTGTTCCGCCGGCGGGCCGGGATCCGCAGGCCACTGGCAATGAGCTTGCGGACCAGCACCCGTGCCTCCACGGAGACCGCGCCGGCCGCCACCAGGTCGTCAAAGCGTCGTTCCGGCACGTCGTAATGGTCGCCGTCGAACGCCCGCTCGGGGATCCCCGCTGCGGCGGCGAACATGTGCAGCTCGTCCAGCGATGCATCCGAGACAAGGTGCGAAAAGTGCGTTCCGTGTGCAGGCCACAGTGGCGGGTCGATGTAGATGGCCATGGAAGGAGTCTAGTGCCGTCGGTCTTTTCGCCGGCCGGGCATCCGCAGGTGGCCCGCATCTTCATGTGCGTCTCAATGCAGTGTCCGCTGCCGCATCTGCGGACTAGTATCACCTCATGACCCTTATCCGCGTTTCCGAAGCCGCCCGGTTCCTGGGTGTCAGTGACGATACGGTGCGCCGCTGGACAGAGCACGGAACGCTCACCGCGCTCCGCGACCCCAGCGGCCGGCTCGCCGTCGACGGCCTGGAGTTGGCCGCCCAGGCGCAGAAACTGGCCCAGCTTCCCGATGATCCTAAAAACGGCAGCAGTTCCGCCCGGAACAGGTTCGTGGGGCTGGTAACAAATGTCATCACGGACAAAGTCATGGCGCAGGTGGAACTGCAGTGCGGGCCCTTCCGGGTGGTTTCGCTGATGAGCAGCGAGGCCGTGCGCGAGCTGGGCCTTGAGCCGGGCTCCGTGGCCACCGCCGTGGTCAAGGCAACCACCGTTATCATCGAGTCCCCGAAGGGCAGGGCCACCGCATGACCCGGCATGTTTCCATCCTGAAGCCGCGGTTTGCCGCGGCCATGCTTGCCCTGGGCATCTTCCTTCCGGCGGCACTCGGCGGGTGTGCCGCGGATGCCGGCTCCCCCAATACCGGCGCCCCGAATACCGGCGCCGGCTCCCCACCGGGTGGCACCATCACCGTCTTCGCGGCAGCCTCCCTCAAAGCCACCTTCACCCAGCTCGCCCAGAGCTTCGAAGCCGAAAATCCGGGAACCACTGTCACGTTGAGCTTCGCGGGGTCTTCAGACCTTGCCGGCCAGATCAGCCAGGGCGCCCCTGCGGACGTTTTTGCCTCGGCAGACGCCGCCAACATGCAGAAGGTGGAAGACGCACGGCTCGCGGACGGCGCGCCAAAGGACTTCGCCACCAACACCCTGGCCATCGCAGTACCCCCTGGCAACCCGTCCGGTATCCAATCGCTGAAGGACCTGGCCCGGCCGGGCACCAGGCTGGTCATCTGCGCCAGGCAGGTCCCCTGCGGGGCCGCCGCAGCCAAGGCGGCGGCCGCGGCGGGTGTCATGCTGAATCCCGTCAGCGAGGAAAACGCGGTCACCGATGTCCTGGGCAAGGTCATCTCCGGGGAGGCCGACGCCGGGCTGGTCTACGGCACGGACATCAAGGGCGCCGGGTCCAGGGTTGCAGGCATCGCGTTCCCCGAAGCGGGGAGCGCGGTCAACACCTACCCGATTGTCGGAGTCGCCAACGGCCGGAACCGCGCCACGGCACAGGCCTTCATCAACATGGTCACGGGCGCGGAGGGCCAAAAGGTCCTCGCCGCGGCAGGATTCGGGCCGCCCGCCACCCCTGGCGGAAGCGGCAAATGATAAGGAAAGGGGTGGCCACTCGGCAGCGGGTGAAGACGCGCACCCGGGTCCCGGCGTACTCCGGCATCCCGGGCTGGGTCCGCGTCCTTGCAGTCCTGGCGGCCGTCGTCGTCGTGCTTCCGCTGCTGGCCATGGTGCTGAAGGTGGATTGGGCGCACTTCATCCCGCTGGTGACGTCGGAACCGTCGCAGACGGCGCTCGGCCTGAGCCTGCGGACCTCGGCGGCCAGCACCCTGCTGTGCGTCGTGCTCGGCGTCCCGCTGGCGCTGGTCCTGGCCCGGGACACGTTCCGCCTGCAGGGCCTGCTGCGGTCCCTGGTGCTCCTGCCCCTGGTGCTGCCCCCGGTGGTGGGCGGGATCGCGCTGCTGTACACGTTCGGCCGGCAGGGGCTGCTGGGGAAGACGCTGGATGTGCTTGGCCTGCAGATCGCTTTCTCCACCACGGCGGTAGTCCTTGCCCAGACATTCGTGGCGCTGCCCTTCCTGGTGGTGAGCCTCGAAGGTGCGCTGCGGACCTCAGGCTCGCGGTACGAGGCAGTGGCAGCCACCTTGGGCGCCCGCCCTGGCACCGTCTTCCGGCGCGTCACGCTGCCGCTCGTCCTGCCGGGCCTTGCGTCGGGCGCCGTCCTGTCGTTCGCCCGGAGCCTGGGCGAATTTGGTGCCACGCTGACGTTCGCCGGGAGCCTGCAGGGGGTCACCCGGACCCTGCCGCTGGAGATCTACCTCCAGCGCGAGACGGACCCTGATGCCGCCGTCGCCCTGTCACTGGTGCTGGTGGCCGTGGCCGTCGCAGTGGTGGCCCTCGCGTACCGGCGCCCCGCCCTGGTTCGTCCTGCCCCGGCATCACGGACCACGGCGCCAGCACCGGCAGGAGCGGACGTCCCGTGACGCTTTCATTCCACGCAGCCGTGGCCGCGCGTGGTTTCGACGTTTCACTGACGGTCCGGCCCGGCGAAACCGTGGCCGTGATGGGACCCAACGGAGCCGGGAAATCCACGCTCTTGTCCGGCGTCGCCGGCCTGCTGAGTCCGGACGGCGGTCGCGCCGAACTCAACGGCAGGACCCTGTTCGACCTCGACGGCGGAAAGCGCACCTGGACGCCGCCCCATGCCCGGGGAACCGCCCTGCTCGCCCAGGAACCCCTGCTCTTTCCGCACCTGAGTGCCGTGGACAACGTCGCCTTTGGTCTCCGCAGCGCCGGAGTGCCTAAACGGGAGGCCAAGCAGCAGGCCCTGCGCTGGCTCAGCGAGGTGGAGGCCGAAGACCTCGCCCTCCGCCGCCCTGCCGAGCTCTCCGGTGGCCAGGCCCAGCGCGTTGCCGTGGCCCGGGCGCTTGCTGCCGATCCTGCGCTGCTGCTGCTCGATGAACCGCTGGCTGCACTGGACATCCACTCCGCCCCGCTGCTGCGCCGCCTCTTCAAACGGGTCCTTGCAGGGCGGCAGGCCATCATCGTCACGCACGACGTCCTGGACGCGCTGATCCTCGCGGACCGGGTGGTCATCCTGGAAAACGGCAGGATCGCCGAGGAAGGCCCCACGCGGGAGGTGCTGGAGCGGCCGCGCAGCTCCTTCGCCGCCGGCCTCGCCGGACTGAACTTCGTTCCCGGAACACTGCAGGGGGCGGGCGTGCGCACCGAAGAGGGCCTGCAAATCGCCGGCCACGGAGAGGACCCCGGTGGTTCCCGGGATTCAGCCCGGTTGTGCACGCCGGGCGGTCCAGGCGTTGCCGTGTTCCCGCCGTCGGCCGTTTCCGTGTTCCTGGATGACGCGCACGGCAGCCCACGGAACTCGTTCGCCGTCACCATCACGGACCTGGAGCCGCACGGGGACCAGGTCCGCGTCCGCGCCGGCAGCCTCGCCGCAGACATCACGCCCGCCGCCTCCGCAGACCTGGGACTTGTCCCCGGCATGACGGTGCATTTCGTGGTCAAAGCCGCTGCCGTTGCCGTGTACGGGGCGTGACGCCGCGCCGCCGGCCTTGTCCGCGGGGGACCTCCGGCTCTGGACAGCTGTTTCGCCGTGGGCAAACATGGCAAGTGGACCTCGCCGTCCAAAGTTGAGCGTAGTAGACTCAACTTAGTCAACAAGCCCCCGAAAGGAGCTCTCTTTGGACGTCAAATTCACCACCAAGAGCCAGGAGGCTCTTTCGGCCGCGGCAATGAATGCCTCAACAGCCGGCAACCCCCAGGTGGAACCTGCCCACCTCCTCAAAGCGCTGATGGACCAGCGGGAGGGCGTGGCCGTTGCGCTCCTCCGCGCCGCCGGCGCGGATCCCGATTCCGTCAGCGTCCAGGCCAGCAGCGCCATCAAGGCCCTGCCCGCCACGTCCGGCGGCTCCAGCCAGCAGGCGCAGCTGTCCCGGCCCGCACTGCAGGCGATCCAGCATGCCAAGGAGGAAGCTGACCGCCTGGGCGACAGCTTTGTCTCCACGGAGGTGCTCCTGGTGGGCCTGTCCGCCGGCAATGATGCCGCGGCACGCGCGCTGCGTGACGCCGGCGCCTCCCGCGAAGCCCTCCTTGCCGCCCTTCCCGGCATCCGCAACGACCGCAAAGTGGACAGCCCGGATCCGGAAAACACCTTCCAGGCGCTGGAGAAGTACGGCACGGACCTTACCGCCATGGCCCGCGCCGGCAAGCTGGACCCCGTGATCGGCCGCGACTCGGAAATCCGCCGCGTTGTCCAGGTCCTCTCCCGGCGCACCAAGAACAACCCTGTACTGATCGGCGAACCCGGCGTAGGCAAGACCGCCGTCGTGGAAGGCCTGGCCCAGCGGATGGTGGCGCAGGACGTCCCGGAAAGCCTGCGCGGCAAGACCCTGATCTCCCTGGACCTGGGCTCCATGGTGGCCGGGGCCAAGTACCGCGGTGAATTCGAGGAGCGGCTGAAGGCGGTCCTCGAAGAGATCAAGGGCTCCGAGGGCCAGATCGTCACCTTCATCGACGAGATCCACACGGTGGTGGGGGCCGGTGCCACCGGCGACTCCTCGATGGACGCCGGGAACATGCTCAAGCCCATGCTGGCACGCGGCGAGTTGCGGCTGATCGGTGCCACCACCCTGGACGAGTACCGCGAAAACATTGAAAAGGACGCGGCGCTGGAACGCCGCTTCCAGCAGGTCTATGTCGGCGAGCCCAGCGTGGAGGACACTATCGGCATCCTCCGCGGCCTGAAGGAACGGTACGAAGCGCACCACAAGGTGTCCATCGCCGACTCCGCCCTGGTAGCGGCCGCCACCCTGTCCAACCGCTACATCTCGGGCCGCCAGCTGCCGGACAAGGCCATCGACCTTGTGGACGAGGCCGCGTCCCGCCTGCGGATGGAGATCGACTCCGCTCCGGAGGAAATCGACCAGCTGCGGCGCCAGGTGGACCGGCTCACCATGGAGGAACTGGCGCTGGCCGGTGAATCGGATCCCGCGTCCGTGGAGCGCCTCGCCGCACTTCGGGCTGACAAGGCGGACAAGGAAGAAGAGCTTTCCGCCCTGAACGCCAGATGGGAAGCCGAGAAGGCCGGCCTCAACCGGGTGGGTGACCTGAAGGCCAAGCTCGACGAGCTCCGCTCCGCCGCTGACAAGGCCCAGCGCGAGGGTGACCTGGAAACTGCCTCAAGGATCCTTTACGGCGAAATTCCGGCCCTTGAGCGGGAGCTGAATGCCGCTGCCGAGGCTGAGGCCGCCGTGACCGACAAGTCCGCCCAGATGGTGGCCGAGGAAGTGACCGCGGAAGACATCGCCGAGGTTATCTCCGCCTGGACCGGCATCCCCGCCGGCCGCATGCTGCAGGGCGAAAGCCAGAAGCTGCTGCACATGGAAGAGGAGCTGGGAACCCGTTTGATTGGCCAGTCCAAGGCCGTGACCGCGGTATCGGATGCCGTCCGGCGTGCCCGTGCGGGTATCAGCGACCCCAACCGCCCCACCGGCTCCTTCCTGTTCCTGGGCCCCACCGGCGTCGGCAAGACTGAGCTGGCCAAGGCCCTGGCGGACTTCCTGTTCGACGACGAACGCGCCATGGTGCGCATCGACATGTCCGAGTACGGCGAGAAGCACAGCGTCGCCCGGCTGGTCGGGGCGCCTCCGGGATACGTGGGCTACGAGGAAGGCGGCCAGCTGACCGAGGCGGTACGCCGTCGTCCGTACTCCGTGGTGCTGCTCGACGAGGTGGAGAAGGCGCACCCTGAGGTGTTCGACATCCTCCTGCAGGTGCTCGACGACGGCCGCCTCACCGACGGCCAGGGCCGCACCGTGGACTTCCGCAACGTAATCCTGGTGCTCACCTCCAACCTGGGCAGCCAGTTCCTGGTGGACCAGACCATGGATGCCGAGGCCAAGCGCAATGCCGTCATGGCGACCGTAAATGCGTCCTTCAAGCCTGAGTTCCTGAACCGGCTCGACGAGGTGGTGCTGTTCGACGCCCTCACGGTGGAGGAGCTGGCGCACATTGTGGAGCTGCACGTGGCGGAACTGGGGCGGCGGCTGCACGAGCGGCGGCTCACCCTGGACGTCACCGACGGCGCCAAGGCATGGCTGGCGCTGTCCGGCTACGACCCGGCCTACGGTGCCCGGCCGCTGCGCCGCCTGGTGCAGCGCGAGATCGGGGACCGGCTGGCCAAAGCCATCCTTGCGGGCGAAATCAGTGACGGCGACACCGTCCTCGTGGACACGGCGCCGGACTTTGGCGAACTCACCAACGACAAGGTGGACACGCTGACCGGCGCCCCAAGCTCCGGGCTGTCGGTGCGGCGGAAGGGCTAACAGGCGGCCGCAGCTCCGTAGGCGTGCTGTCCCGGCGGGTTGACCGTCAGGGCAGCACGCTCGCGTTAATGACGTTGCCTCCGTCGGCCGTGACGTAGCAGTCCACCCTGCGGTCGCCCGACTGCCAACTGGTGGTGCTGGGGTAGCTGCGCTGGTAGTTGAGCTGGAACTGCTTTGCGGCGGGGCCGAGCTTGGCCGCCTGGCATACCTCCAGGGCCTTGGCCTTGAGGGCATCGGCGCCCGGGTACGCAGCACTGTCCGGGTAGCGGAGGGTGGCCACGAGCTGCGCCGAGTGGCCAGTGTCGCAGGCAACCACGGTGGAGGCCAGTCCCTGGGGATCGAAATCCTTGAAGCAGTCACCTACCGCGTAGGTCGCCGGCGCGACGCCATCGCGGGGGAGTGGCTGGGCGGTGGCGGGCGGCGTCGCGGCAGTCTGCAGCACGGCCGGCGCCTGGTTCTTCTCCGTGTCGCCGCCGGAAGAAGAATTCAGCCAGAGGGCAAGCCAGGCCAGGGAGCCTGCAACGGCCACGATAACGACGATGAGGAACGCTCTCCACAAAGCCGGTCTCCTGTTGGCGTGCTGATCCGGTGCGGGATCATGGTGCTGTTGGGGCCACGTGACTGATTCAGGGGCGGGTGCCGAAAAAGGGCCGCCGGCTTGGATTTTTGGCAGGCTTCCGGTGCTGGGCGGGGACGCGGGTTTGGGCGGGATGTCCTGGTGGTTCACGGGTGCGCATCCTCCTGGTTTTGGTTCCACGGCCCGCCGGCGGCCAGGCAAAATCTGCAGTTGTTAAGTGACTCTACCGAAGAAAAATGCCGGAATCCCGCGGGTGGAGGTGCGTCATGGTACCCGACAGGCCGCTCGTGGCCGATCGGCGGCGAGCGGGGCCCGCCGAAAGCATGTAATCTAGGTGTACGACAAATTGACCAAACATTCCGGGGCCTCACCGATCGCCAAGGTGACCACCTCCGGTCCAAGTACAAAAGGGGGTCACGCCATGGGGCGCGGCCGTCAAAAGGCAAAAGCTACCAAGCAGGCTCGGGATATTAAGTACTACTCCCCGAACACTGACTACTCGGCACTTCAGCGCGAGCTGACGGGCCCAGGCAGTCGGTCAACGAGCCATTACTCGAATGAGCCGGTTGAGCCGGACTATTCGGCTTATGTGGACAAGTACGCGGATGATTTGGATGACGATGACGACGAGGTAGACAACCGTCGCATCGGCTAGTTGTTGCAAGCCTGCCGTGGTCCCTGGCCCGGCTGCTGTGGCGCCACTGCACATACTGATTCCGCAGGCAACTCTTTACGCGGATCCAGCGAATGTGCGGAATCTCCTCTTGCCACCCGTTTCCGGGTGACCGCTTACTTTGCGGGGCCCGCTGACGCCCGGATTACCGGTGCGGCAGCGGGCTTTCCGTGTTGGCCGGCGCACCGCGTTGGTAACCTGACCGGATGACTGTTCGCACAACCTACGCCAACGGCGAGCCCTGCTGGGCAGACCTGCAGACCCCGGATGTTCCCGCCGCTAAAGACTTCTACGGCCGGATCTTTGGCTGGACCTACCAGGACTTTCCCACCCCGGATGGCCGCAACTACGCGCAGGCGTTTGCCCACGGGCACCTCGTGGCCACGATTGCCCCGCAAAGCCCTCTGCAGCTGCAGGCCGGCACAGCAGCGAAGTGGAATGTCTATTTCGCAGCCAAGGACGCCCCTGACCTGCTCGAGGAGTCACAGCACGCCGGGGGGACCGCGCAGTTCGGCCCGGAGCAGGTGGGCGACACCGGCGTCCTGGGCTTCCTTTCTCCTCCAGGCGGCGGCACCACGGGCATCTGGCAGGCCGGTACCCACTTCGGCAGCCACCTCTTCAACGAGCCAGGCGCGCTGGCCTGGGCGGAGCTCATCACACCCGAGCCGCAGGCCGCCGTCGGCTTCTTCCAGCAGCTTTTCGGGCATGAGGTCACCGAATACCCCCAGGACGACGGCGGCAGCTACAGTACCCTGCTCATCGGCGGCAACGAGGTGGCCGGCGTCGTTCCTGCGGACCCGGGCGACGAGGCGGACTGGCAGATCTACTTTGGCGTGGCGGAGGTGGGGGCGGCGGCAGCGGCCGCCCGCGCTGCAGGCGGCCAGGTCCTTGTGGAGCCGGATGAGCCAGCAGCGGAAGGCTCCCTGGCCACCATTGAGGATCCGCAGGGCGGGGTCCTGAACCTCATCCAGGTTTCTGCTTAAGACAGGTTTCTGCTTAAAAGCGGAGGCTCCCCACCGGTTCAGTGGGGAGCCTCCTGTTGGCTGGCTAGGCGTAAGCGTTGACCAGGCGGACAGCGCCGCCGTCCACGCCCTTGGCGCCCTGCACGTAGTCGGGGCCGGATTTCACGATGGAGTCGGAATCTTCGGCAACCGTGCCCATGACCCAGGAGGGCAGGCCGCGGTCGTTCAACCGTGCGACGGCGGCATCGGCGGCTTCGGGGGACACGATGGCCACCATGCCGACGCCCAGGTTCAGGGTGCGCTCGAGGTCTGCCAGGGGAACGTTGCCCAGTTCAGATACGAGCTTGAAGATGGCGGGCAGTTCCCAGGTGGCGCGGTCCACCGTGGCCACCAGGCCCTGCGGCAGGACGCGGGCAAGGTTCGCGGCGAGGCCGCCGCCGGTGACATGGCTGAAGCCGTGGACGGCGGCGCCGGCGCTGACCGGGAAGGTCCGGGCCAGGTCCAGGCAGTCGGCGGCGTAGACGCGGGTGGGTTCCAGGAGTTCCTCGCCCAGGGTACGGCCGAGTTCGGAGACCTGCCGGTCCAGGGCCCAGCCGGCGTGGTTGATGACGCGGCGGACCAGGGAGTAACCGTTGGAGTGCAGGCCGGACGATGCCATGCCGATCACAACGTCGCCGGCGCGGACACGGTCCGGGCCCAGCAGTGCGTCCGCTTCCACCACGCCGGTGGCTGCGCCCGCAACGTCGTATTCGTGTTCGCCCAGCAGGCCAGGGTGCTCAGCGGTTTCGCCGCCCACCAGGGCGGTTCCCGCCACAGAGCAGGCGGAGGCGATGCCGCGGACGATTCCCGCGATACGCTCCGGAACCACCTTGCCGCAGGCAATGTAGTCAGTCATGTAGAGCGGTTCGGCGCCAACCACCACGATGTCGTCGACAACCATGCCCACTAGGTCGAATCCGATGGTGTCGTGGATGTCCATTGCCTGTGCGATGGCAACCTTGGTGCCCACACCGTCGGTGGACGTTGCCAGCAGGGGCTTCTTGTAGGTCAGCAGCTGTGAAACGTCGTAAAGGCCGGCGAAGCCGCCCACCCCGCCGATCACCGAGGAGTTGTGGGTTGCCTTGACGGCATCCTTCATGAGCTCAACGGCGCGGTCCCCGGCTTCAACGTCCACGCCTGCGGAGGCGTAGGTGATGCCGGAGTCTTCTGCGGCGGGGCTAGCGGAAGTCATACGGAGTCCTTCTTGTCGGCGCTGGTGGCGGCGTGTACGTCGGGCACGAGGTCGGCTTCGGTCAGCAGGTTCTCGAATTCGGAGTCCGGGCCCGGATCGCAGCCCGTGGCACCGGCCTTCTCCGCCGGATCCTCGGTGGCGTCCACGGCCAGGGCGGCGGTTTCGCCGGGAAGCGCCGACGGCGAAGGCTTCAGGCTCCCCAGGTCGGTGCGCTCCAGCAGGTTCTTGCCCAGCTTGTCGGCGTCCGGAAGCTTGATGGGGTACTTGCCGGTGAAGCAGGCGGTGCAGAGGCGTTCGCGCGGCTGCCGGGTTGCCCCGATCATGCCGTCCTCGGAGATGTAGGCCAGGGAGTCGGCGCCGATGGCCTGGGAGATCTCCTCGATGGTGGCGCCGTTGGCGATCAGCTCCGCGCGCGATGCGAAGTCGATGCCGTAGAAGCATGGCCACTGGACCGGCGGGGAGGAAATTTTGACGTGGACGGCGGCGGCGCCGGCTTCCCGGAGCATCCGGACGATGGCCCGCTGGGTGTTGCCGCGGACGATCGAGTCATCCACCACCACAACGCGCTTGCCGCGGATCACGGATTCAAGGGCGTTCAGCTTGAGCCGGATGCCCAGCTGGCGCAGGGTCTGGGAGGGCTGGATGAACGTGCGGCCCACATAGGAGTTCTTGACGAAGCCGTGGGCGAAGGGGATGCCGGATTCCTCGGCGTAACCCACGGCTGCGGGGGTGCCCGATTCCGGGACGGGGATGACGATGTCTGCAGCCTGCGTGTTTTCCCGGGCCAGCTGGCGGCCCATCTCCACTCGGGATTCGTACACGGAACGGCCTGCGATGGCGGCGTCCGGGCGTGCAAGGTACACGTACTCGAAAACGCAGCCGGCCGGCGTCGGCTCGGCGAAGCGCTTGGACCGCACGCCCTGCTCGTCGATGGCAATGAACTCGCCCGGTTCGATTTCGCGGATGAAGCTGGCGCCCACGGTGGCCAGGGCGGACTGTTCCGAAGCCACAACCCAGCCGCGCTCCAGCCGGCCCAGGACCAGCGGGCGGATGCCGAAGGTGTCGCGTGCCGCGTACAGGGTGCCCTCGTCCATGAAGACGAAGCAGAATCCGCCCTTGATCTTGGGCAGGAGCTCGGTGGCGGTTTCCTCCAGGGTCTTGCCCGGTTCGCCTTCCAGCAGCGCGGTGACCAGGGCGGTGTCCGAGGTGTTGCCCTGCTTCATTTCGCCGGTGAGCTGGCCGCCGTTGCGTTCGGTGATCATGGCGTTGAGCTCGGCCGTGTTGGTGAGGTTGCCATTATGGGCCAGGGCAACGGTGCCCGTGGCGGTAGCGCCGAGGGTGGGCTGGGCATTGGCCCAGTGGCTGGCGCCGGTGGTCGAGTAACGGCAGTGGCCGACTGCCAGGTGCCCCGTGAGGGTGTTCAGGGTGGTCTCGTCGAAGACCTGGGACACGAGTCCCATGTCCTTGTAGACGTTGATCCGTTTACCGTCGCTCGTGGCTATGCCAGCCGACTCCTGACCGCGGTGCTGCAGTGCATACAGCCCGTAAT
Source organism: Pseudarthrobacter enclensis (assembly GCF_030811655.1). GTDB lineage: Bacteria > Actinomycetota > Actinomycetes > Actinomycetales > Micrococcaceae > Arthrobacter > Arthrobacter enclensis_A. Next base: position 163,227 of record NZ_JAUSRE010000002.1, read on the forward strand.
AGGTTAGTTTTGCTACTTCTTCGCCTGGGGCCCAGACGCCGAAGACGCCGCAAGCGTCCTGCGGGCCTTTTTCGCCGGGGAGAAGATCATGGGAAAGTTTTCCATCGCCGCGTGCCACTGGTCGATTATCTCACGACATGGGGTATGACTTTTGCGCCGCCCGTTTATGACCCGCAGCGGGCGGCCCGCTAAGCCAAGGGATCAGTGTCCGGCTCAGAATCGGAAACGGCCTCCACCACGGCCCGTTCCTGCCGTTTGACGCTGCGGCGGTCCAGGACCAGCGCAAGTGCGGCACCCAAAAGAGCGCCGCCGGCGGCAAACATCACCATGAAGAAACCGAAGACTGAACCGGGATCGAAAGTGGCGTCCCCCGGCAACGCGTAGGCCACGATTGCGGCGGCCACCACACCCACCAGCGCGCCCACGATCAGGAATGGAACGTACTTGGGTGCCCGGCGGACGGTCACTTCGCGCCGCTCGGCAGGGTGTTCTTCAAAAGACATGCCATCCAGCCTACTGCCCCGGCCCGAGTCGACACAGCGCACCTTCCAGCCCTGTGTACGTCCCGTCTTTCACTGGCCGGCAACTGATATATCTATTGACACGCGGTGTGGCCACTGTCATATTCGTGAGGAAGCGTCTGGTGCGCCCGGTTGCGCAATACGCAATTCACTCGATGGTGCCGTATTGGTGTGCCGACCCGGGACGTGGTTCCCGGGGAGGGCAGGTCAGCTAGATTGGCTCTTGGTGCCGACTCCCGCGGGATCCGGCCGGATCCCGGAAAGGAACACAGACTCATGGTTCATAAAGTTCAAGCAGTAGTGGTCAAGGAGAAGAACGCTCCGGTGTCGCTGGAGACCATCCTGGTGCCGGATCCGGGCCCGGGTGAGGCTCTGGTGGACATCCTGACCTGCGGTGTCTGCCACACGGACCTGCATTACAAGCAGGGCGGCATCGGCGAGGATTTCCCGTACCTGCTGGGCCACGAGGCCACCGGCGTGGTCAGTGCTGTGGGCCCGGACGTGACGTCCGTGGCACCGGGCGACAAAGTGATCCTGAACTGGCGCGCCGTGTGCGGTGAGTGCCGGGCATGCGCCAAGGGCCAGCCGCAGTACTGCTTCAACACCCACAACGCCACCCAGAAGATGACGCTTGAGGACGGCACGGTCCTGTCCCCGGCGCTGGGCATCGGTGCCTTCGCTGAAAAGACCCTGGTGGCCGCCGGGCAGTGCACCAAGGTGGACCCCGAGGCAGACGCCGCCGCGGTGGGGCTGCTGGGTTGCGGCATCATGGCCGGCATCGGCGCGGCGATCAACACCGGCGAGGTCAAGCGCGGCGAGTCCGTCGCGGTGATCGGCTGTGGCGGCGTGGGCATCGCAGCGATCGCCGGCGCGAAGCTGGCGGGTGCGACGACGATCATCGCGGTGGACATCGATGACAACAAGATCGGGATGGCCAAGTCGCTCGGCGCCACCCACGGCGTGAACTCCAAGCAGGAGGACGCCGTGGAAGCCATCCGTGCACTGACCGGAGGCCACGGGGCCGACGTGGTGATTGACGCCGTCGGCCGTCCTGAAACGTACAAGCAGGCGTTCTACGCCCGCGACCTTGCCGGCCGCGTGGTCCTGGTGGGTGTGCCAACGCCGGACATGACGCTGGAACTGCCGCTGCTGGACGTCTTTGGCCGCGGCGGGTCGCTGAAGTCCTCCTGGTACGGCGACTGCCTGCCCTCCCGGGACTTCCCCATGCTCGTCTCGCACTACCAGCAGGGCAACCTGGACCTGGACGCCTTTGTCTCCGAACGCATCAGCATCGACCAGGTGGAGGAGGCCTTCGAAAAGATGCACGAGGGCAAGGTCCTCCGTTCCGTGGTGGAGATCTGATGGCGGTCAGCATCGAGAACCTGGTCACCTCGGGCACGTTCTCGCTCGACGGCGGCACCTGGGACGTGGACAACAACGTCTGGATCGTGGGCAACGACGAGGAATGCGTCATCATTGATGCGCCCCACGACGCCGCCGCGATCATCAACCAGGTCCGCAGCCGCAAGGTCAAGGCCATCCTGCTGACGCACGCGCACAACGACCACATCGGCGCCGCCCGCGAAGCCGCCGACGCGCTGGGCGCCCCGATCGTCCTGAACGAGGAGGACCTGGTGCTGTGGGAACAGGTCTACCCGGACGCCAAGCCGGACCACTACCACTCGGACGGGGACGTCTTCGAGGTGGGCGGGGCAACCCTGCGGGCGATCCACACCCCGGGCCACTCGCCGGGATCCACCTGCTTCTACCTTGAAAGCGAGGGGACGGTGTTCACCGGCGACACCCTGTTCAACGGCGGCCCGGGTGCCACCGGCCGGTCCTACAGCGACTACCCCACCATCCTGAAGTCCATCCGCGAACGGCTGCTGACGCTGCCGGCCGATACCGTGGTCCGCACCGGCCACGGGGACGACACCACCATCGCCGCGGAGCAGGAAACGCTGGCAAAGGTCCCGCAGTAACCTGCAGCAATCATTGATGCGCCAGTGAAAAGCGCGCCGGGAAACCCCGGCGCGCTTTTCACTGACCATCAAACAGCAGAGCCGTAAAGGAAGTTGGAACAATGAAGTTCGGTAAGCAGCCCGCCCCCATCGCGGACATCAACGAGGACAACCTCGAGGTCCACAAGCCAAAGACCGAGGCCGCCGGGGTCAAGGCCGTGATGGTGGCCCTGGAGCGCGCCGTGGCGCAGGCGGGCGTGACGCGTACGGCCCAGTCCCTGCTGCGGTTGAACCAGCGCGGCGGGTTCGACTGCCCGGGCTGTGCCTGGCCCGAATCGGACAAGAAGCGCAAAGCGGCCGAGTTCTGCGAGAACGGCGCCAAGGCGGTGGCCGAAGAGAACACCCTGCGCACCGTGGGGGCCGACTTCTGGGCCACACACTCGATTGCTGAACTTTCCACGAAGACCGAGTACTGGCTGGGCAACCAGGGGCGCCTCGCCGAACCGGTGGTCATCCGGGAAGGGGAGACGCACTATTCGCCGATTTCCTGGGCGGACGCGTTCGAGTTGATCGGTGAGCATATTCGGGCCAGCACCCCTGACCGCTGCGTGTTCTATACCTCCGGGCGCACCGCGAATGAGACGGCGTTCCTGTACCAACTGTTCGCCCGGTCCATCGGGACCAACAACCTGCCGGACTGCTCCAACATGTGCCACGAATCCTCGGGGTCCGCGCTGAACCCGACCATCGGGATCGGCAAGGGCACGGTGTCCCTGGATGACATCCATGATGCTGAGCTGATCTTCGTCGTCGGGCAGAATCCCGGCACCAACCATCCGCGCATGCTCTCTGCGCTGAAGGAGTGCAAGGACAAGGGCGGCAAGGTGGTGGCCGTGAACCCCCTGCCCGAGGCCGGCCTGTTCAACTTCCGCGACCCGCAGACGCTCTCCGGTGTGGTGGGCGGCGGCACGCCCTTGGCCGACGAATACCTGCAGATCAAGGTCGGCGGCGACCTGGCATTGTTCCAGGCGCTTGGCCACCTGCTCCTGGAAGCCGAGGAGCAGAACCCGGGGACCGTCGTCGACCATTCCTTCATCGCCGCGCAGACGGACGGCTTCGACGCCTACCGTGACGCCCGCGCCACCCTGGACTGGGATGAGACAGAGCGCGCCACGGGCCTGGCCCGGGAGCAGATCGAAAAGGTCGCCGGCATGCTCATCAAATCCAAGGCCTCCATCTTCTGCTGGGCGCTGGGCGTGACCCAGCAGCCGCACTCGGTGGACACCATCAAGGAGATGGTCAACGTCCTGCTGCTGCAGGGCAACTTCGGCAAGCCGGGCGCGGGCGCCTGCCCTGTCCGCGGCCACTCCAACGTCCAGGGCGACCGGACCATGGGCATCTGGGAAAAGCCCAGCGAAAAGCTCCTCGCCGCTATCGACGCCGAATTTGGCATCACGTCCCCGCGGCACCACGGCTACGATGCAGTCGAATCCATGGAAGCCTTCGAACGGGACGAAGTGGACGTGTTCGTTTCGATGGGCGGCAACTTCTCGCTCGCCTGCTCGGACACCGAGGCCCTGGAAGCGGGGATGCAGCGGATCGGGCTGACCGTCCACATCTCCACCAAGCCCAACCGCTCGCACGTGGTGCACGGACGCACCTCGCTGATCCTGCCCACCCTGGGCCGCACGGACAAAGACGACAAGCACCCCAAAGGCGCCCAGTTCCTCTCCGTGGAGGACTCCATGTCCGTGGTCCACTCCACGCAGGGCCGCCTGACCCCGGTCTCGGAGCACCTGCTGGCCGAGCCTGTGATCGTCGCCCGGATGGCGGAAGCCACGTTCGGCCCAGAGCACCCGGTGGACTGGCAGGCCATGGCGGAGGACTACGACGTGATCCGCGACCACATCGCCCGCGTGCTGCCCGGCTTTGAGGACTTCAATGCCAGGGTCCGGACCAGGAACGGGTTCGTGCTGCCCAATCCGCCGCGCGACTCCCGCTCCTTCGCCACCGACATCGGCAGGGGCCGGTTCACCGTCAGCCCACTGGAGTACCTGACGCCGCCGCCGGGACACCTGGTGCTGCAGACCATCCGCAGCCACGACCAGTACAACACCACCTTCTACGGCCTGGACGACCGCTACCGGGGGATCTCCGACGGGCGCCGCGTGATCCTGATCCACCCCGAAGACCTGGCCGAGTCCGGGTTCCAGGACCGGGAGCTGGTGGACGTGATCAGCACCTTCCAGGGCGTGGACCGCAGGGCCAATAGATTCCGCCTTGTGGCCTACCCCACCGCAAAGGGCTGCGCCGCCGCCTACTTCCCCGAGGCCAACGCCCTGGTCCACAAGGAGAACGTTGCCCGGGTGTCCAATACCCCCGGCTTCAAGGCCATGTTCGTCCGCTTCGAACCGCATCAGGGAGAGGTGGCGGCGGCCCAGGCATCCGCGGGCGAGCTGGCAGGGACGCCGGCTTAGCGCGCCATTATATCCACAACATAAGGCCCGCGACGACGGCACACCGGCAGCCCGGTGTGCCGTCGTTTTAATGCCGCCGTTTTCGGGCCTGGAGCGCGCGCGCCAGGGCTACAAAGCGCGCTGTCGCGGCACCCCACGTAATGCTTTTTCGTCATATCTGAAATTGATTGACAGTGGGCGTGGCAGGAGTCACACTGTTGCATATGGTGATCGCTGTTGCGTTGGATGCTTCCAGAATCTCGCTGGAGTCATCGTTTCTGTTCCCGATGGACCTCCCCACGTTCGGGACCAGGATGTCGTGGACATTCCCTGTTGCCCCGCCTGCTCCGTAATCACCCCAACTCGCTTACTACCCAGCCCTATTCGGGAGGAAACACATGACTACCTCAGTGAACGCGCCCCTCAGCGCACGCGGAAAACTCGCGTCAACAATGCCTGCCGAGCAGCTGGCTGAGATCACCGAGCTCTTCGCTCTGCGGCGCACCGGCTACTCCCTGGACGCCCCCTTCTACACCGACCCCACGATCTTCAAGCTCGACATGGAGGCCATCTTCGGCCAGCACTGGATCTTTGCCGGCAGCGTTGCCGAGCTGCCGGAGCCGGGCGACTACATCACGGTGGACTACGGCCCCTACTCCCTGATTGTGCTGCGCACCGACGAGGGCGACGTCAACGTCCTGCACAACGTCTGCCGCCACCGCGGTGCACGTGTCCTGACCGAGGCTGCCGGCTCCACCGGAAACCTGGTCTGCGGCTACCACTCCTGGACCTACTCTCCCGAGGGCAACCTGATCCACGCCTCCGCCCCGGGCGAGGCGAAGTTCGACAAGAACTGCTTTGCCCTCAAGCGCGCCCACAGCCGCGAGGTTGCCGGGCTCATCTTTGTCTGCATCGCGGACGTTCCGCCCGCAGACTTCGACGAGACCGCCAAGATCTTCGAGCCCTACCTGGCGCCCCACGACCTGGCCAAGACGAAGATTGCCTACCAGCAGAACATCATCGAAGAAGGCAACTGGAAGCTCGTCATGGAAAACAACCGTGAGTGCTACCACTGCGACGGACACCCGGAGCTGGCCTGCTCGCTCTTCCCCACGTGGGGCCTGACCGAGGGACTGATCCCGACCCACCTCGAAGAGGTCTGGGACCGCAACAAGCAAGCCCAGTCCTCCCTTGAGGAGCGCTGCCGCCGCTACGGCTTGCCCTACGAGGTGGTTGAGGAACTCGATACCCGCGTTGCCGGTATCCGTATCTCACGCGAATCCCTGGACGGCGAAGGTGAATCGTTCTCGGCCGACGGCCGCCGGCTCTCCAAGAAGCTGCTCGGCGACCTGCCGGACTTCCGCCTGGGCCGCTGCTCGATGCACCTGCAGCCCAACAGCTGGTTCCACTTCCTGGGGGACCACGTCATCACGTTCGGCGTCTTCCCCATCAACGAGCACCAGTCCCTGGTCCGCACCACCTGGCTGGTGGCTGACGACGCCGAGGAAGGCGTTGACTACGACCTCGACAAGCTCACCTACACCTGGAAGCAGACCAACCTGCAGGACAAGGCGTTCGTGGAGCTGTGCCAGCAGGGCGCCGCCAGCCCCGCCTACGAGCCCGGCCCCTACATGAAGAGCGAATACCAGGTGGAGGCCTTTATCAACTGGTACGTCCAGCGTGTGCAGGAGCACTTGGCATGATTGAGGTCCTCTCTGAGACGGCCGTCCAGGAACCACAGCGCATCCGTGGCCTTGAAATGCCGTGGAACCGGGTGATGGGCAGTCACGAAGGACCGGCCAGTGCAGCCAAGGCCCTGGGCCCGTGGCATCCGCAGGAGTTCATGGCCGAATGCGTCGAGACGGTTCCCGAAGCGGGCGGCATGATGACGTTCGTGTTCCGCCGCTGCGACGGCGCGCCCCTGGCGTTCCGCGCGGGCCAATACGTGAACATCGCCTTCCCGGTGAACGGAGACGACCAGGAGCCGGTGGACCGCAGCTACTCGCTGTCCAGTTCACCCACGGAACCGTGGACCTTCAGCGTCACCGTCAAGCGCGACGCTGGCGGACTGGTTTCCCCCTGGGTGCACCAGAACGTCAGGCCCGGCACCGTCCTGGACATGCTGGGACCCGTGGGGGCGTTCCACCTGCCCGACGCCGACCGGCGGGCCCGGTACCTGTTCCTGGCCGCCGGCGCCGGCATTACCCCCATCATGTCGATGCTGCGGACCATCCACTCCCTGCCGGGGACCGCCGACGTGGTGGTGCTCTACCACGGCGCGGAGGCCGGCGGGTTTGCCTTCCACCGGGAGCTGGCCTACATCGCTTCCGTCGATTCGCGGGTCAAGGTCTTCTACGCCCTGGGCGACCGCGGCAGGCCCGAGGACTGGGAAGGCTTCAGCGGGCGGCTGACCTCAGCCATGATCGACGAGGTGGCGCCCGACGCCAACGGCCGGCAGGTGTACGCCTGCGGACCCGAGGGTTACCTGAACACCGCCACTGAACTGCTCAGGAACGTGGGCGTCGACGATACTTCCATCTACATGGAGTTCTTCTCCGGCGACCGGCAGACCCTCCTTGAATACCAGGCCGAGCTCGCACTGGCCGCGGACATCGCCGAGGAGATCGCTGAGGAGATCGCGGAGTCCGCAGGGGACTACTTCGAAGGCCAGCCCGCAGCGTTCGGGATCTACGAGCCCGGCTATGACGACGATGGAACCCTTCAGGCCAACGGACTGGCTCTGGAAGCCGCCACGCCGGAAGCCCCCGCCGCCGGCACCCCGGCTGTGGGGACGGAGGCTGCGGCCCCGGAGACCCAGGTCCCTGACGCCTCAAGCTTCGACACCGTGGGTACCGGCAGCCTCACCCTGTCCTTCATGCGCACCGGGATCAATGTCCGGATCGACCCGGAGGAGCACATCCTTGGGGTGGCGCAACGTGCGGGTGTCCGGATTGGAGCCAACTGCAAGGAGGGCATGTGCGGCTCCTGCAAGGTGGTCAAGCTGTCCGGGGAGATCGACATGAACCACCAGGGCGGAATCCGCAAACGGGAAATTGATGCCGGCAAGTTCCTTCCCTGCTGTTCCACGGCGCGCACCGACATGGTGATCGACGCCTAGCCGTTCCCCGAACCGGCGGCCGCCCCGCGCAGCCCCAAGATTCACCGCAAGTGAAAAGTAAGACCCCACGGAAGGCCTGAGGCACCCAGCGTCAGGCCTTCCGTGGCAACCGAACGCCAACCATAGGAGCCATGCCCATGTCAGGTAACAAAGCTGTTGCGTACAAGGAGCCCGGAGTCGTCGAGGTCATCGACACCCCGTATCCCTCGTTTGAACTGAAAGCCGGCCCCGGCGTCAATCCCGCTAATGTCGGCCGGAAGGTCCCGCACGGCGTCATCCTGCGCACCGTGAGCACCAACATCTGCGGGTCCGACCAGCACATGGTCCGCGGCCGCACCACTGCCCCCGCCGGCCTCGTCCTGGGGCACGAGATCACCGGCGAAGTCATCGAGACCGGGCCGGACGTCGAATTCATCAAGGTCGGGGACATCGTCTCGGTCCCCTTCAACATTTCGTGCGGGCGCTGCCGGAACTGCAAAGAGCGCAAGACCGGCATCTGCCTGAACGTGAACCCGGATCGTCCCGGCTCTGCCTACGGCTATGTGGACATGGGCGGCTGGGTCGGTGGGCAGGCGGAGTACGTCCTGGTTCCGTACGCTGACTGGAACCTGTTGCGGTTCCCGGACCGGGACCAGGCGCTGGAGAAGATCATGGACCTGACCATGCTCTCGGACATCCTGCCCACAGGCTTCCACGGCGCCGTCACGGCCGGCGTCGGCGTCGGGTCCACCGTGTACGTTGCCGGAGCCGGCCCCGTAGGCCTTGCCGCGGCCGCCAGCGCCCAGCTGCTGGGAGCCGCGGTGGTCATCGTGGGCGACCTCAACGAGGACCGCCTGGCCCGGGCCCGGTCCTTTGGCTGCGAAACCGTCAATGTGGCCAACGGCGACCCCGCAGACCAGATCGAGCAGATCCTCGGTGTCCGGGAGGTCGACTCCGGAATCGACGCTGTCGGCTTCGAGGCCCGCGGACACGGCCACGGCGCCCAGGAAGCACCGGCCACGGTGCTTAACTCGCTGATGGACCTCACCACGGCCGGCGGCTCTGTGGGCATTCCCGGCCTCTACGTCACGGGCGACCCGGGAGCCGCGGACGAGGCCGCCCGGAAGGGAAGCCTGTCCCTGTCACTGGGCACCGGCTGGGCCAAGTCCCTCTCCTTCACCACGGGCCAGTGCCCGGTGATGAAGTACAACCGGCAGCTGATGATGGCGATCCTGCATGACAGGATCCAGATCGCCAAGGCGGTCAACGCTACGGCCATTTCGCTCGACGATGCCCCCCGCGGGTACGCGGAGTTCGACGCCGGAGCTGCCACGAAGTATGTCCTGGACCCGAACGGTTACCTCAACAACTGATATCCGGAGCCCGGTTTCTGAAGAGCATGGGAGCCAGTCCCAAGGATCTACCTTGGGACTGGCTCCTTTTTCGTTGCCGACAGTGCGCGCTCCGCGGGCAACAAAAAGGTGGTTGGGCCTGCCGGTCTCAAGCAGGCCCAACCACCTGGTGTGGTTAGGGCAAATCAGCCGCGCAGGCGTTCCATGCCCGGGTCAAAGAGCGGCTCTGCGCTGACCGTGGCGGCTACGCGGCGGCCGAAGTACTCGATCTCCACGGCGTCCCCTTCAGATACGGACGAGGGCAACCAGGCGTAGGCGATCGGCTTGCGGACGGTGAAGCCGTAGGCCGCGCTGGTGACGTACCCAACAGCTTCCCCGCCCACGTACACCGGTTCCTTGCCCAGCACCACTGACGTGCCGTCGTCGACCGTCAGGCAGCGCAGCGTCTTGGCGGCCGGCTGTTCCTTGCGGACGGCCAGCGCCTCGGAGCCGACAAACCCGGTCTTGTCCTTGGCCACGGAGAAGCCCAGCCCGGCCTGGTACGGGTGGTGCTCGGAGTTCATGTCGGTGCCCCAGAGCCGGTAGCCCTTTTCAAGGCGCATGCTGTTGAAGGCACCGCGTCCGGCGGCGATGATGCCGTGCTCCTGGCCGGCCTCGAAGAGCAGGTCCCAGAGCTTGAGCCCGTACTCGGCGGTGGTGTAGAGCTCCCAGCCGAGTTCGCCAACGTAGGAGAGCCGCATCGCCGTAACAGGGATGCCGCCCACCGAGATCTGCTTGGTGCGGAAGTACTTGAGGCCCTCGTTGCTCAGGTCGTCCGTGCTGACCTTGCCAATGACCTCCCGGGCCAGCGGACCCCACAGTCCGATGCAGCAGGTACTGCCGGTGATGTCGGTGACGTGCGCCCACTGGGTGGGATCGGCCGCTGACTGCCGGCGGGCCTCCACCCGGAGGTAGTCGAAGTCCACGTTGCTGTTCACGCCCAGCTGGAACTCTTCCTCCGCGAGCCTGGCCACGGTCACGTCGCTGCGGATGCCGCCGTCGTCCGCCAGCAGCAGGCAGTATGTCACGGCACCTGGCTTCTTGGCGATGTTGCCCGTGCTGAGCCGGTGCAGGAGTGCCTGGGCGCCGGGTCCGGTGACGGCGAGCCGCTTCAGCGGCGTCATGTCGAAGAGTCCGACGGCGGTGCGCGTCTTCCACGCTTCGGCGGCGGAAATGGGGGAGTGGAACATGGCGGACCACTCATCGCGCTCCGGGGCCTGCCATTCTTCCGGCAGTTCGGCAAGGAGTCCGCGATTGGCTTCGAACCAGTGCGGGCGTTCCCAGGCGGCGGACTCCAGGAAGAAGGCGCCGAGCTCCTTCTGCCGGACGTTAAAGGGGCTGACACGCAGGTCCCGCGGGGACTCCCGGGGCTGGAGCGGGTGCATGACATCGTAGATCTCCACGAAGTTCTGCTGCGAGGTCTCGCTGACATACGCGTCGGAGGTCTGCACCTTCTCGAAGCGGGTCAGCTCGCAGCCGTGCAGGTCGGTCTGCGGCTGGCCGTCGATGATCAGCTCTGCCATGGCCTTGGCAACGCCGGCCGAGTGCGTGACCCAGACGGCCTCGGCCACGAAGAAGCCCTCGAGGTCCGGTGCCTCGCCCATGAGCGGGCCGCCGTCCGGGGTGAAGGAGAAGATGCCGTTGAAACCGTCCTGGATCTCGGTGCTGCGCAGTGCGGGCAGCAGTTCCTGGCTGTCCTCCCAGGCGGGAAGGAAGTCTTCCAGGGTGAAGTCCAGGCGGGAGGGCATGCGGTGGTCCGACATGTCCTCGGCAGGGACCTTGGGCAGTGCTGACATGTCCACGGGCATGGGACGGTGGGCGTAGCTGCCGATGCCGATCCGGTCGCCCCATTCGCGGTAGTACAGGTCCTTGTCCTGGTAGCGCAGAATGGGCTTGCCGGCGCCGTTGGGAAGCTCGTTGACGTTCTCGAGTTCGGCAAGGGGTGTGGTGACGGCGTACTGGTGGGCCAGCGGCAGCAGAGGCACCTCCAGGCCCACCATCCGGCCGAGTTCACGGCCCCAGAACCCGGCGCAGGACACCACGATGTCCGCCGGGATCACGCCGGAGGAGGTCTCGACACCGGTGACCTTGCCGCCCTCCTGGGCGATGCCGGTGACGGTGGTGGAGCCGCGGTAGGTGACGCCGCGTTCGCGCGTGCGCCCGATCAGCAGCTGCACGGCCCGGGCCGCCAGGGCGAGCCCGTCCGTGGGGATGAGCAGGCCGCCCAGGACCTGGCGGCCGCCGGAAAGCTTGCCGGTGTTCAACAGCGGGTAGATCTTTTCGCATTCGTCGGCATCGATGATGCGGCTTTCGACACCCCAGGAGGTCATCACGCCCATCTTGCGCTTGAGGTCGGCCAGCCGCTCCGGCGTCGTGGCCAGCTCCAGGCCGCCCACCTGGTTGAAGCAGGACTGGCCGTCCTTGCTCAGGGCGAGGAGCTTGTTCACGGTGTAGGTGGCGAACTCCGTCATGGTCCTTGACGGATTGTTCTGGAACACCAGGCCCGGGGCGTGCGACGTGGAGCCGCCTGCCAGCTCCAGCGGGCCTTGCTCGACGACGGTGATGTTGTTCCAGCCGCGGCTTGCCAGCTCGTCGGCGAGGTTGGTTCCGACAATGCCGGCTCCGATGATGACGACGCGGGGTGATGCGCTCATGATTTTGGGTTCTCCTGGTTGCTGCTGGAATCCGCCTGACCGGGTGATGGGACTTGCTTCGCTATGAGCAACGCGCATCACTATATGCAACAGGGTGGCGCAGCTCACAGGTGATGTCAAGGGTTTGCCGCTTTGTTGCGGGGGTGGCGGCATCTGTGTCGATAGGCAGCAAAGAGGCCCTCGCCGCTGGTGCGGCGAAGGCCTCTTGTAGTGACTCTGCGTCCCGGTGTCAGTGGGAGACGTTGGCTGAGATCTCCGCGAGGGTACGCCCCTTCGTCTCAGGCGCGAGCCATTGCGAGAGGACTGCGCCGAGCAATGCAACGATGGCGGCCACGACCATGCTGGGGCCCAAGCCGATGTTGCTGATTGCCCACGGCAGGGCGAAGGTGCCGAGTGCGGCTCCGATGCGGCTGAAAGCCGCGGCAAAGCCCATGCCGATGCCGCGCAGGGGGGCCGGGAATACCTCGGCCGGGTAGACCTGGGTCAATGTGGTGTAGCCGGCATTGAAGAAGGAGAACGCGAGGAACAGGGCGAGCACGAGGATTGCTGGTGCGTCCGCCCAGATACCGATGACCAGCAGGATGCCTGCACAGAGCCACTGCCCGGGCACGGTGAGGATTCGGCGGCCCAGCTTGTCGATCAGGAGCACGGTGGTAACAACACCCGCGGCCGCAAGTGCGGACAGGCCGACTCCGCCGGCCCAGCCGCCGCCGAAGCCGAATTGGCTGAGCACGTCGTCGGCGAAGGTCGCGATCGCGAAGTACGGAGTGACTGCGCAGAACCAAAAACCGGCGGTGAAGAGGGTGGTGCGCCAGTGCTCCTTCGAGAACAGCATTCCAAAGGAAGCGTTCTTGATTTTGGTCCTGCCCTGCGCTGCTTGGGCCTCCTGGATCATCCGCAGGTCGATCTCCTCGGTGATGCTGTTCTGCATCTGTGGCGATTCGACGTATTTGTGGGCGATCGCGAGTGCTTCCTCACGCCGTCCCTTCGTGATGAGCCAGCTCGGCGATTCAGGGAGGCCTATGCGCGCGATGAACAGAACGAATGCCAGTACGGTGCTCGTGCCGATGACAAGGCGCCAGGGGGTGCCGGCGTCGTGCAGGAGCGTGCCAATGATGAATGCCATCATGAAACCGACGTACCAGGCAATCAGGGTCAGCCCGAGCAACCGCCCGCGGAGCTTTGGAGGGGAGAACTCTGACAGCAGCGGGCCGCCGATTGAGTACTCGCCACCGATCGCGACGCCCATCATGAACCGGATGATGGCCAGCTGGATCACGGCGCCGTCTCCGGAGGTTACGAAGAACTGGGCCGCTGAGGCGACCAGGAACAGGCCCATGTCCACGAGGAACATGGGCTTGCGTCCGAACTTGTCAGTTGCCCAGCCAGCCAGCGGGGAGCCGACGAAGATACCAGCCAGGGGGCCTGCGGCGATCATGCCCAGCGACAGTGCGTCCAGATGGAGATCTGACCGCATGGGGCCCGTGACGGGGCCGATGATTCCGAGGATGTAACCGTCGAGGAACATCCCGCCGATGAAGACCGCGACGAGCCGCACCATGAAGCGGCGCTTGAACTTGGAGCTGGTGTCTTTTGTTGCGGAGGCCGTCGTCCCCAGTTTGCGGCGCTCCGTACTGCTTTGATCGATGGTGCTGCCACCTTTGATAGTCATAAACAGTTTCCTTTGGTGATTCAGCGCTGCCGCGAAGGTGCTGACATCGCTGTGCGGCCGATGCGAGAGCCAGGGCTCCCTTTCGGATCGGCCATCATGAATTCGTTCGTCCGTTTCCAAGGCCATCACGGTGGAGTCGGGGGACGCGAGGAGCATATCCGGGCGAGCTTCGTTCCGTGATGATCAACAACGTTCGCTGTATGCAACAAAATCGTGCGCTAGCTCACACTCAATGTCAAGAGCGTGACCTGTGAAAGGCAGAGTATGTAAGCGTCCTTGCCTATTGTTCCGGGGCAAGCCGAAGGACCTGCCCGCTGGGGTAGGGGGACGGGCCCGCTGTCAGTCCATTGGGCGGCATCCGGGCCCCTCCTTGCCAAGCCACCGGCACCATGCCGGTGGCGGGGCCCCGTTTTCCGAAAACGGTGCTTCGATGAGGAATACCTCCCCAGGTCTTAGGCCCATCGAAGCACCTTTCACGGAAAACGGGACGTCCCGCTGCGACCGCCGGGCCCTAGCTTGCCGTCTCCAGGACGGGGACCCCTGGATCGCCGGCCGGCAGCGGCGGGGGTGACGATTGGCGGCGCGCCGCCTCCACGGTATGGAGCAGCAGCAGCGCGGTGGTGACGGATCCGACGCCGCCCGGAACCGGACTGAGCGCAGCTGCAACCCCGCGGACGCTGTCCGCGTCCACGTCGCCCACCAGGGATCCGTCAGCCAGGACGTTGGTGCCCACATCGATCACCACCGAGGCGGGGGAGACGTGGCGGCCGTTGAGCAGGCCTGTCCTTCCCGCCGCGACCACCAAGATGTCAGCCCCGGCTGTGTAGCGCTCCAGCGGCCCGGAGCGCGAATGGCATACCGTCACGGCAGCGTCGCGTTCCAGCAGCAGGAAGGCAAGCGGCTTTCCCACCACTGCCGAGCGGCCCACAACCACGGCGCTGCGGCCCGCCACCGGGATGCGGTAGTGCTCAAGGATCTCGACGACGGACCGGGCCGTGGCAGGCGCGAAGGCCGGCTGCCCCACGGCCAGGCGGCCAAGGCTCAGCGGGTTCGCCCCGTCGATGTCCTTTTCAGGCGGGATCAGGCCCACCAGGGCATCGGTGTGGACGCCGGCCGGCAGCGGCGTCTGCAGGATGATGCCGTGCACCGACGGTTCGGCGCCCAGGTCGCGCAGGACGCCGGCCAGGACCTGCTCCGTTGCGTCGTGCCCCAGGTCGATGACCCGGCACCCGATTCCGGCCGCCTCCGCGGCACGCTCGATGGAGCGGACGTACCAGTGGGTGGACCCGTCGTCGGTGGCGATGACCACCGCCAAGGCAGGATGGATGCCGCCCTGCCCGAGTTCCCGGGCCTGTTCCCGGGCGCGGCGCCGGATGTTTCCGGCCAGTTCCTTTCCGGAGAGCGACTGGGTGCTCATTGAAGGATCCTTTCCCGTACCCGCGCCACCAGGGCGTCCGCAGCCGCCACGACCTCTTCCTCGATGCCGTCCGTCTGGTCCTTGAGCAGCGAGCGCATCGTTCGGTCCTTGATGGCCACGACGTTGATGTCGATGTTGACCCGTGCCGTGGTGGCGGCAGCGCGGGCCGCGTCTGCTGCTGCCGCCACGTCGCTGATCACGTTCGGATTGGCCGCATCGGCCAGCCCGGTTGCGAGCTCCACCACTGCGCCGGCCAGCTTGACCAGCTGGGCGGGGGTCTGTGCCGCCTGCACCAGCGCTGCCTGGATGGCTGACGATTTGGCGGCCTTGAGCTCTTCGGTGTCAGAGGCAAGCCGGTACGCGTCGATGACGGCCTGGAAGACCTGTTCATCGGAGTCGGCCAGGCGCAGTGCCTCCGACGAGAGCTCATCGGCCACCGTCGTGGTCCGCTCTACCAGTGCTGCATGCTCTGCGTACTTGGGGCCGGTGGTGTAGCGCGCCACCATGGCCACCAGGGCCGCCCCCTGTGCGGCGTGGAGTGCGGCGGCCGCCCCGCCTCCCGGCGTGGGTTGCCGGGAGGCGAGCCTTGCGAGGTAGCTGCCGATGGTTTCGGTACCGATCGACCCCGTGCCGGCGGCCGGCAGTGCGCTGTTCGCTTGCTGTTCCGCCATGGTCAGCCGCGCAGCCGGGACATGGTGGGGTCGTACAGCGGATCCTGGGTGACGGTGGCCACGATGCGGCGGCCGAAGTACTCGATCTCCACCGAATCGCCGACCGAAACGTCCGCGGGCAGGTAGGAGTAGGCAATGGGCTTGCGGACGGTGTATCCGTAGGCCGCGCTGGTGACGTAACCCACCGCTTGGTCCTTGTAGAACACCGGTTCCTTGCCCAGCACCAGGCTGCGGCCGTCGTCGACCGTGAGGCAGCGCAGGCGGCGTCCGGAGTTTTCCTCGGTGCGGCCCTCCAGGGCTGCCTTGCCGACGAAGCTGTCCTTGGCCATCTTCACCGCGAAGCCGAGGCCGGCCTCGAAGGGGTCGTGTTCGGTGGTCATGTCGGTGCCCCAGGAGCGGTAGCCCTTTTCCAGGCGGAGCGAGCTGAAGGCGGCCCGGCCCGCCGCGATGATGCCGAACGGCTGGCCGGCCTTCCACAGCGCGTCCCAGAGGCGCTGGCCGTTGTCGGCGCTGGTGTACAGCTCCCAGCCGAGTTCCCCGACGTAGGACAGGCGCATGGCGGTGACCGGTACGCCGCCGATGACGACCTTCTTGGAGCGGAAGTACTTCAGGCCATCGGTGGAGAAGTCGTCGCTGCTGACCGCGCCGACAACCTCGCGGGCCAGCGGACCCCAGAGGCCGATGCAGCAGGTGCCGCCGGTGGTGTCGCGGACCTGGACCCAGTCCCCGGCGCTGCCGCTTTCGGTCTGGTGCCGGGCTGCCCGATCAAAGTAGGCGGTGTCGATGTTTCCGTTGGCGCCGAGCTGGAAGGTCTGCTCATCCAGGCGGGCTACGGTGATGTCGCTTCGGACGCCGCCCTGCTCGTCCAGCAGGAGCGTGTAGGTGACGGCTCCGGGCTTCTTGTTCAGGTCCGCGGTGGTCAGTTCCTGCAGCAGCTTCAGGGCGCCGGGTCCGGAGATCTCCAGGCGCTTGAGCGGGGTCATGTCGTACATGGCGACGGCGGTGCGCGTCTTCCATGCCTCGGCCGCGGCAATAGGCGAGCTGAACATGCCGGACCAGGAGTCGCGGGCCGGCGGCTGCCAGTCTGCGGGCATCTCCTTGAGGAGCTCGGCGTTGGCCTCGAACCAGTATGGGCGTTCCCAGCCGCCGCCTTCCAGGAAGTAGCCGCCCAGCTGCTTGTGCCGGGCGTGGAAGGGGCTGACCCGCAGGTTGCGCGGGGAGAGCTTGGGCTGGAGCGGGTGCAGGACGTCGTAGATCTCCACAAAGTTCTGCTGGGAGGTTTCGCTGACGTACTCGGGGGTCAGCTGGACTTCCTCAAAGCGGTGGATGTCGCAGTCGCCCAGGTCGATGGAGGACTTTCCGTCCACCAGGAGCTCGGCGACGGCGCGGGCGATGCCTGCCGAGTGGGTGACCCATACGGCTTCGGCTACGAAGAAGCCGTCCAGTTCCTTGGACTCGCCCACCAGCGAGCCGCCGTCCGGGGTGAAGGAGAAGATGCCGTTGAAGCCGTCCTCGATTTCACTCTCGGCCAGGGCCGGCAGGATCTGCTTGGTTGCTTCCCAGGCCGGCAGGAAGTCCTCGAGGGTGAAGTCCAGGCGGGAGGGCATGTTGTGTTCGCTGATCTCGTTCGGCTTGAAGCTGCCGAGCTCGTCCAGGTCCACGGGCATGGGCTTGTGGGCGTAGGAGCCGATGCCGTAGCGGTCGCCGTGTTCGCGGTAGTAGAGGTCCTGGTCCTGGTGGCGGAGGATGGGCAGCCGCGCACCGTTGGGCAGCTCGTTCTTGCCTTGCTGTGCCGGAACCGGGGTGGTCTTGACGTACTGGTGGGCCAGGGGCAGCAGCGGCACGGACATGCCGATCAGCTCGCCGACCTTTGCACCCCAGAAGCCGGCGCAGGAGACGACGATGTCTGCCGGGATCACGCCGTCGGGCGTCTGGACGCCGGTGACCCGGCGGCCGGACTGCTCGATGCCGGTCACTTCGGTGTTGCCGATGTACTTCACGCCGGCGGCCTCGGTGCGCTTGATCAGGAGCTGTACGGCGCGGGCGGCCAAAGCGAGGCCGTCACTGGGGACGTGGAGGCCACCGAGAATGTCCTCTTCGTTAATGAGGGGGTAGAGCTCCTTGCATTCGGCGGGGGAGAGGATGGAGCCCTCAATGCCCCATGAGGAGGCATAGCCAAGCTTGCGCTTCAGGTCCGCGAGGCGGGTTTCGGTGGTGGCAACTTCCAGCCCGCCCACCTGGTTGAAGCAGCTGACGCCGTCCTCGGTGAGGGACAGAAGCTTCTCCACTGTGTACTTGGCGAACAGCGCCATGGACTTGGAGGGGTTGGTCTGGAAAACCAGGCCGGGGGCGTGGGATGTGGAACCGCCCGGCATATTCAGGGGGCCCTGGTCCAGGACGGTGATGTTGTTCCAGCCCCGGGTGACGAGTTCATCCGCCAGGTTGGTGCCGACGATCCCGGCTCCGATGATGACGATGCGTGGCGACGATTCCATAGAGGTCTCTCCTGCTGCTTTAAGTATTGTGTCTGCGGACGGGCGTGCGGTTACCGGAACACCACGGTGCTGGTCTGATCCAGCAGTACCCGGTGCTGGCAGTGCCAGCGGACGGCGCGGGACAGTGCGAGTGCCTCGGCATCCTGGCCCACGGTGGACAGCTGGGCCGGGCCGTAGGTGTGGTCCACCCGGATGACTTCCTGCTCGATGATTGGCCCCTCATCCAGGTCAGCGGTGACGTAGTGGGCCGTGGCACCGACCAGCTTTACGCCGCGGTCGTAGGCCTGGTGGTAAGGGCGCGCGCCCTTGAAGCCAGGGAGGAAGGAATGGTGGATATTAATGGCCCGGCCCTCCAGCGCGCGGCAGAGGTCGTCCGAAAGCACCTGCATGTAGCGGGCCAGGACCACCAGGTCGGCGTTGTACTCATCCACGAGCTCCAGGAGCCTGCGCTCGGCGTCGGCCTTGGTGTCCGGGGTGACGGGGACGTAAATGAAGGGCAGGCCGGCGGCTTCCGCCATGGCGCGGTGGGTCTCGTGGTTGGAAACGACCGCTACCAGTTCGCCACCGAGGCTGCCGCCGCGCCAGCGGAAGATGAGGTCGTTCAGGCAGTGGCCGAACTTGGAGACCATGACCAGGACCCGCTGCTTGGTCTGGCCGTGGAAGCTGAACTTCATGTCGAACCGGCTGGCGATGGCTGCGAATTCTTCTTCGAGCATGGCCGGCGTGTAGTTGGGGGATCCCGAGAACGCGGTGCGCAGGTGCAGGATTTCGCGGAGGCTGTCGTCGAACTGCTGGTGTTCGTCGATGTTGAAGCCACGCTCGAAGAGGAACGTGGTCACGGCCTGGACGATCCCGGCCTGCTCCTGGCACGACAGGGTCAGCACGAACTTCTCCGCCTGCTCGTCCTTGAGCGCCGGCAGGGTGCTGGTTGCTGCGGTTGCTTCGATGAGGGTCATGTCCCTCCTCCTTCTAGATATATTCAAAAGCACGAAACTGATATATTAGATTGAGTGCCAGCGTATACTCGTCCATAGGTGAGGTCAATAGTTTTTTTCTGGTTTGGGAAGAAGGGGCTCAGCATGGCATTCGAAGCTTTGGCGGTGGCGGACGAAGCTGGCAGGAAGTCGCTGGCAGACGTCGCCTACGAGAGCATCCGCGACTGGCTGCTGACCCTGGAGATCAAGCCCGGCGAGCTGCTGAACGACGAGCTACTTGCCAAGAGCCTGGGTGTGGGAAGGACTCCAGTGCGCGAAGCCCTGAAGCGGCTGGAGCTGGACCGGCTGGTGAAGACCTACCCACGGCGGGGCACCTTCGCCACCAGGGTGGACGTGACCGACCTTTCCTTCATCTCGGAGATCCGGGCGCAACTTGAGCCCCTCGCTGCCGCGCGGGCCGCCCGGGTTGCTTCCCCGGCGGTCCGGGCCGAGCTGCGTGCCACGCTCGAGAAGGTTGAGGCGTTCGATGTCGCCGCGGCAACAGTGACCGAGACGCTGCAGCTGGACGCCCGGGTGCACCAGGGTATTTACGCCGCCGCTGCCAATCCGCATCTGGAGGACATCCTGATCAGGTATGACAACCTGGCGACGCGGATCTGGTGCATGGTCATTGACCGCCTGCCGGACTTGTCCCACCACGTGCGCGAACACCTCGATCTGCTGCGCGCGGTCATCGACGGGGACGAGGAGCGGGCGTCCGAGCTTGCCAAGGTCCATGTGAGTGGATTCGAGCATGCTGTGCGCGAGGCGCTCTTTAACGCCTAGGGTGGGATGCCTTCCCGACGCGCTGTTGACATGGGGTGTGACCTGGCCCATACTCTGAATCCATATTGATATATCAATCAAATATCAGTGTTGGATTTTTTGAGCGGCGATGGCGCCGGCGAACGGAGCTACCAGTGAATTCCGAAGCAACCATTGAAACCCAACGAGCCGCGAGCGACCTCGAACACGACGGGACGGACGCCGGTAAGACGGACAAGCCGCTCGGCCTGCGCGTGGACTGGGCGCGACTGCCCGGCCACAGTGTCGAGGTGTGGCTGCAGGGGGAGCGGGTGGCCCGCGGGGTGGTGGACCAGGCGGCGGAAGACAATTCCGTGCTCTGGATAGCAGCCGAAGGGATCAGCACCCGTCGCATCTTCGACAAGTCATCGGGCTACCAGGTCTGGCTGTAACCGTCCCTGGCGTACGCAACGCAGATGGTCCTGGGAGTCCATGGCTGGGGGCCAGCGTCATTCCCGTGACGTGAATGCTGCAAAGCCTATATAAAAAGGCTCCGGCCCCGGCGCTTGATGCGCCGGGGCCGGAGCCTTTCCCATCGTCGTGGGCCGTTAGGGAGTGACTGTCAGCTGAGCCACTTGTCAACAGCCGATTGGTGGGCGTCCACCCACTTCTTTGCCGCAGCTTCAGGAGTCATGCCGCCCTGGATGTCCGTGGCCACAGAGTTCTGGTCCTCGTTCGTCCAGGTGAAGCCCTTGGCCAGCTTGGCCGCGGCCGAACCGCTGTCGTCAAGCTTCTTGGAGATCACCTTGTTGAGCTTGTAGGTCGGGTAGTCGCATGCAACGGTTTCCGGGTTCGAATCGCAGCCCTCGGTCCAGGCGGGCAGGTTCACTTTCTTCAGGGGCACCTCGGAAAGGAACCACTGCGGTTCGTAGAAGTAGCCGAGCAGAGGGGTCTTGTTCTGCTGCGCGGTCCGGAACGACTGGATCAGTGCCGCCTCTGAACCCGCGAACACCACTTTGTAGTCCAGGTTCAGGTTTTTAACCAGCGCCTCGTCATTGGTGACAAAGGCGGGATCGCCGTCAAGGACCTGTCCCTTTCCACCGGACTCCGAGGTGGTGAACAGGGACGCGTATTTGTTCAGGTTCTTGCCGTCGGTGATGTCCGGGTACTTTTCTGCCATCCATGGCGGAACGTACCAGCCGATGTGCCCTTCGTTGCCGGTGGGGCCGGCATCAACAGCCACCTTCTGGTCCGTTATGTACTGCTTGGTCAAGTCGGCGTGGCCCCAGTTTTCCATGATGACGTCCACTTCACCGGAAGCGAACCCCTGCCAGGAGACCTGTTCGTTAAGGTCTTTCTGGACCACTGTGCAGCCCAGCTTGTTTTTTGCCACATAGCTGTACACGGCAGCGTCTGCCGTATAGCCCACCCATGCGTTCATGGCCACATTTACGGTGCCGCACGGGGTTCCGCTGGCGCCGGCGGCCGCTGCCGTCTGGTTCACCGACGCGCCACCACAGCCCGCGAGGAACAGGGCGGCCGCAGCGGCTCCAGCCATTGCCGGCAGGGTGCGTTTTATCAGCCTTTCAGCTTTCTTCATGTTGGGTCTCCTTGTTGGGGTGTAAGGGTCTAATGCCCCGGCGAAAGCCGGGCCTGTGGGGTTGAACCGGTGCCCGCAGAGGGCGGGCATGTCAGGCGGTGGTCTTGGACGGGATGCTGCGCGCCGGCGCGGCTGCGGCCGCCTGGGTCATCCTGTCCATCATGATTCCGAGGAACACGATGGCCAGGCCGGCTGCAAGGCCCTTGCCGAATATCGAGCTTTGGACGAAGCCCGCGACGACGTCGTAGCCGAGGCCGCCGGCCCCTACGAGGGCGCCTACCACCACCATGGCCAGGACGTAGATCAGCCCCTGGTTGGCCGCGAGGGCGAGGGACTGCCTGGCCATGGGAAGCTGCACCTTGGTAATGACCTGCCAGGGCGTCGAACCGCTGGCGACAGCAGACTCGACAACCGTCGGGGAGATGCCGCTGATTCCATCGGCAGTGATCTTGATGGCCACAGGGGCGGCGTAGATGATGCCGGCGATGATCGCGGTGAAGCGGGTAGCTCCGAAGAGGCCGAGGAATGGCACCAGATACACGAAGGAAGGCATGGTCTGGCCCGCGTCAAGCAGCGGCCGCATGAGCTGGTCCACGCGGTCGGACCGGCCCATGGCCACACCAAAGACGATGCCCAGCACCATTACCACTGCCGTGGCCACGAGGGTTCCGGCCAGGGTGACCATGGAGTCGCTCCAGAGGCCGAGAAAGATGATGACCGCAAGGCAGGCCGTGGTCAGCGCGGCGAGCTTCCACCCACCCAGTGCATAGGCCACGATGGCGAACACCATGACGAGGATGTAGAAGGGGGTGTCGGTGAGCAGGGACTGGAACGGATTCAGGATTGCGCCGGTGACGCCTTCCCGGAGGGAAACCGTGAAGAGGGACAGATTCGACTGCAGCCAGTGGCTGGCTGCATTCACGGCCTGGACGATCTGAGGGCCAACGTTGAGGTCCGCCGGGAAGGCGGCGGCCCACAGCATGGTCCTGGACAACTGCACCATGGCCAGGACCACGGCAAGGGCAACGCCAAGAATGATGTTGCGGGTCCGGCGCCCCAGCCGGCGGCTGCGGGCTGCGCCTGGCTCCGCACGGCGGCTCGCTGCCGTGGTCACCCGGTCCAGCACGATGGCCAGCAGGACGATGGAGAGGCCCGCATTGACTGCTGTGCCAACGTCCAGGGACTGCAAAGCCCTGATAACCGTCTGGCCAAGTCCCGGAGCTGCGATCAGTGCCGCGATCGTGACCATGGAGAGGGCCGCCATCGTCCCTTGGTTAATTCCCATCACAATGGTCCGGCGCGCCATGGGCAGCTGCAACGTGAGCAGGCGCTGGAGGCCGGTGGTACCCAGGGAATCGGATGCTTCGCGGGTGTTGTCGGGGATGCGGCGGATGCCGTGTGCCGTCAGCCGGATGACGGGTGGAGCAGCGTAGATCACCGTAGCGATTACCGCGGAAGCCGGCCCGATGAGGAAGACCAGGGCCAGCGGTGCGAGATACACGAACGTCGGAAGGGTCTGCATGAAGTCCAGCACCGGGGTGATCACCTTGGCCACCCGGGTGTAGATGCCGGCCAGGATGCCGAGGGGGATGCCCAGCAGCAGCGTCAGCAGCACAGAGGTGAGGACCAGGGCGAAGGTGTAGGTGGCCTCCACGAACAGGCCCTGGATACCGAAGAAGACAAAGACCGCGGCCGTCAACAGTGCCACCCGGAGGTTTCCGACGGCCAGCGCGATCCAGGTCAGCAGGCCCACGGTGCCCAGCCATCCGATCTCCGGCAGGCGCAGGCCGGTTGCAGTGGCCGCAAAGGTTGTGGTGAAAAGGTTCGCCACGGCGTCCACCGCGGACCTCAGGGGTGTGAAGACGTACAGGAAGAGGGGGTTGTCGGCCCGGTTTGCCCCAACCCAGGCGTTGAACTGGTTGAGTGAACGGTGCAGGTCCGTCAATTCTGAAGCGGGCAACGCCAGCGTTGCTGTTCCGTTCAGGACAAGGAATCCAAGGATCCAGACGGCGGCGGCGCTGAGCAGCAGGATGGTGCGCCGGCTGGGCCTGCGGCGGGGTTCGGAGACAATGACAGCGGCAGGCTGGGCCGTTGGCCGTTCCTGGACGAGGGCTGACATCAGGCCGCCGCCTCTGCCGGCTGCAGCACCGAAAGAATGCTGTCGCGGTCGATCTGGCCGGTGATCCGGCCACCCTCTTCGACCAGGACCGGGCAGGACGAGTGCATTACCGCCGGGATGGCGTCCCGGATGATCATCCGGGAGTTGAGGACTGCGGCGTCCCCCGGCGTGCTGTCTGCAACGGGACGGGTGATCCACTTGAGGGTCAGAACGTCGGCGCGGGGTACTTCGGAGACAAAGTCCTCAATGTACTTGTCCGCCGGTGACCCTACAAGGTCGTCTCCAGTGCCGCACTGGACCGGCTCGCCATTGCGCATGATCAGGATGCGGTCTCCGAGCTTGAGCGCCTCCGAGAGGTCGTGCGTCACGAAGACCATGGTTTTGCCCATGTCCTTGTGCAGCCGGATGACTTCTGCCTGCATGTCCCGGCGGATGAGCGGGTCCAGGGCTGAGAAGGGCTCGTCAAAGAGGATGGTGTCCGGATCCCCGGCCAGGGCACGGCCCAGGCCAACACGCTGTTGCATGCCGCCGGACAGCTGGTCCGGGTAATGCTGTTCGTAGCCTTTGAGGCCAACAAGTTCAATGATTTCGCGGGCCTTGGCGTGGCGTTCATTCCTGCCCGTTCCGCGTATCTGCAGGCCGTAGGACACGTTGTCCAGCACCGTGCGGTGCGGGAGCAGCCCGAAGTGCTGGAAGACCATGGACACCTTGCGCCGGCGGAGTTCCCGGAGCTCGGCTACGCCCGCCTTCAGGACGTCGTTTCCGTCAACCAGTACCTGACCGGACGTAGGTTCAATCAGCCTGGTGAGGCAACGTATGAGGGTTGATTTGCCTGATCCTGACAGTCCCATGACCACAAACACCTCACCCTTCGCAACGTCGAAGCTCAGGTTGCGGACGGCCGCCACGCACTTGGTGCGTTCGAGGAGTTCGGCAGAGCCAAGGGCCGAAAGTTCGCGGTTGCCGGGAATCTTCTCTCCCCCTGGTCCGAAGACCTTCCAGAGGCTCCGAACTGAGATGGCGGGGTTGTTCATTGCTGTACTCCTGCTTGTGTGGAGGCTGTAACCAATGGCTGGGCCGTGGGCAAAGATGTGCCAGGTATCGGTGCTTCGGGAGTCCGGGGTTGCACTGGTACCGACATTGGGGAGGTATTCGGGCCGTGCTGGTTCGTGGGGGGGTCGAGGGCCGGTAAGGCACGGCTCCTAAGTGCCTTACCTGCCATGGTGGCGAAGCGGGCGGGCTGCATGCCCGGTAAACGACGTTCTTTTTTCGGGGCTGGTCTGCCAGTGAGGTAGACGCAACGGACTTCGTATTACGCAACAGAGTGATTTATGCCACTCTTCTTGTCAAGGCTTTGCCCAGGAAGTCCCGATATTACGAGCCGGCCGATAACAACTCCGGACGGGTCTTGACACGGGCAGCATCCAGGCGCACGGTGTTGCATGAAGCGATTCATGTTGCGCGCAAAGCGACTTTGGAAGGGGCGTTGTGCGGACGCCAGGGCTCACGGAAGCCTCGCAGGCGGGTGTCTTTCAGCCGCCAAAGTCGCCCGCTCCCCGGATCCCAGCGGGCGGCTGACCATCCATCGGCGGTGGGCATTACTGCCTCATGGGCGCACCGCAAACCCGCAGGACTCCGATGCCTGCGAACGGTGCCGGCCTGGAACGGCCTCCAGGAGCTATGCCAGGGGTGGCTTCCTGGTTTCCCGGCACGCTCGACCGCCGGTTTCGCGTTTACCGCCGGTGGTAGCCCATATTGGCGCTGACCTTGAGCCCGGCCTCCTTGAGGGAATCGAGCAGTCCCGGAATCTTTTCCGGGTCGAACCGGAACGCCGGCCCCGAAATGCTGACGGAACCAATAACAGTGCCCTGGTGGTTATAGACGGGCACCGCCACGGCATTCAGGCCTATCTCGAACTCCTCGCGTACCACGGCGTACCCCTTGGCGGCCACCTCGAGCAGCTGTGCGTCCAGCTCCTTGCGGCTTGTGATGGTGCGGGCAGTGCGGGCAGCAAGGCCCGTTTCCTTCAGGATGCGGTCCCTCTCGTCAGCCTCGAGGGCAGCCAGGAGCACCTTGCCGCTGGAGGTTGCGTGCAGCGGAGTCAGGCTGCCCACCCAGTCGTAGGTGGCCAGCGTGGAGGGGCCCATGGCCTGGTCCACGTTGACGGCATAGTTGGAACGCAGGACGGCGAGATTGACCGTCTCCTTGAATTCCTCGGCCAGGCTTTCCAGCACCTGCCTTGCCTCGTGGACCAGGCTTAGCCGGCCGGGAATGGAGCTGGCGAGGCGCAGGATCCCAAAGCCGAGTTGGTACTTGCCGCGCTCACTGTTCTGGTGGACCATGTCACGGCTTACCAGCGAACCCATCAGCCGGGAGACCGTGGACTTGTGGATGCCCATCTCCTCGGCGATCTCACTGACACCGGCGTTGCCTTCCCTGGCCAAAATCTCCAGGACTGTCAGTGCACGCTCCACGGACTGGACCCCGCCGGACTGGCCGCCCTCGGCATCGGTGTCGGTATCGGATTCCGGTTCATTTTTTGAGGCCATACTTCCTGATCCTATGCCGGGAACTGTGACGCCCGTGACATTGGGGAGCGGGCGGCGATGTTCCAGTGCTCCTGAAGGGCGTTAGCTGCCCCGGTACGTGGAGTACGCGAACGGGCTCAGGAGCAGCGGTACATGGTAGTGCTCGGGCCCGGTCACTTCAAAAACCAGGTCAACTTCCGGGAAGAAGGTGACCGTCTCCAGGGCTGCATAGTACTTGCCCGTGGCGAAATTCAGTTTGTAGTGGCCCGGTTCGAGATGCTCCGGCCCCAGGTCCTTCGCGCGGCCGTCGGCGTCGGTACTGGACGCAGCCAGCTCACGCCAGGTGCCGCCGTCGTTCTTTGAAAGGACGACGGCGACCCCCGCCGCCGGGCGCCCCGCGCCGGTGTCGAGGATGTGTGTGGTGACGTGGGAAACGCTCATTCGCTGATCAGTCCTTCGAGCCGCAGTACGGCGATTTCGCGCAGCTGCTGCGCCACAATGGTGTCTTCTTCTTCAGGCGCGTTGCCGAGCCGCTGGTTCAGCGACTCCAGGATCTGCGGTGCGGTGCGTCCGGCTGCCCGGATCAGGAAGACCCGGCCGAACTTCTCCTCGTACTCCCGGTTGCCGCGCGCCAGGGCCTCCGCGACCCCGGTATCCGATGGATCGACCCCCGCCTGCTCGGAACGGGACATGGACGCCTCGGCGCTGGCCGCCGTCGGGCGTTCCCCGATCCTTGGGTGGTGTGCCATGGCGGCTTCAACCTCGGCGGGCGTGAAAGGATCCGCCGCCTGGGCGGCGAACTCCAGGAGCTCAGCGCGGCCGGCAAACGGACGTGCCCCTGCCACGGCCTCCACCCAGCGGGTGACGTCGATGCAGGGCCGGAGGGTGGCCTGGGCCGCGGCGGGGTCTGCTTTGTTGAATTCGGCAAGCTTCATGCTGGCGTAATCCTTGAGGTCATGCTGGCATCCATGGTGACGGCTATGCGGATGCCGGACGGGCCCGACGCCCGCGAGTGGAACACGGGCTTCCGCATCATGGAACTGTTATTTCAGCATACGTAATATTCAAGGACAGCTGGACAGCAGTGTCAAGCGGTTACGGGCTGGGCTGCTCCTGTGAGGAGCTCCGGGACAGAACCCAGGTGTTGGTCCCGTCCTGGCGTTCGAAGGTCACGGTGGTCACCAGGGCCTCGATCAGGGCCAGGCCGCGCCCGGACTCGGCGTCGTCAGCCGGGGTGGAGGCGTCCATGGGCCCGTACGGCGGCTTGGCGTAGTAGGCGCTGACGCGGGCCTGCAGCAGTGCCGGCTGCACGGTGGTCTCCACGCCCAGCTCAACCTCACGGTCACCGGCCGGCTCGGCATGTTGGACGATGTTTGACGCAGATTCGATCACCGCCGTGGTGAACGTCATCTGGTCCATGTCGTTGACGAATGGAACATCCAGCCACAGGCTGTCGAGGTCGTTGTGGACGGCTTCGATGGCGGCTTCGGCAGCTGGTCCCCGGAAGCTGCGCGCGGCAAGCACCTCAGTCATTGCTGAACGCCTCCTCGGCGGTGGGGTAGGCGGTGAGGACCTTGTCCATGCTGGTCAGCTTCAGGACCATGTTCACCTGTGGCTGCACGGCGGCGATGCGGAGGTCGCCCCCGGCCTGGCGCGCCGCCTTGAGGCAGCCGATCAGTGCGCCCAGCCCCGAGGAATCCATGAAAGCGGTGTTTTCCAGGTTCACCACGATCCGGTTGGACCCGCCGGCGATGACGTCGGTGACGAATTCACGGAGCTTGGGGGCGGAAACCATGTTCAGCCGCCCGTCCGCCTTGACCTCCGCGTACGAATCTTTGACCTCATAACTGAACTCCATCAGGATTCCTCTCTGTTTACAGGTTCTGCGGCCGGTTCGTACCCCTTATAGAGCACGGCGCGGACCAGGATGCTCATGACCACCAGGTCAAAGACCACCCAGGCGACGTTGACCAGGGTGCCCAGCGGTTCCGCCAGGCCCGTCACCAGGCGGATGATCCCGACGACGGCGGCGACGGCCAGGAGGATGGACACCACGATCTGGGGCCGGATCAGGCTCCAGCTGGGTCCGCCGCTTTGGCGCGCCTTGGGGGTGACCGCAAACCCGAGGGGACGGCCGAACCACACGTTGCGGGCCGCCGTCGTGCATGCCTTGATCCACGTGGGGAACAGGGCAAGGCTGTACTGCTGGCCGCGCCAGGTGGGAATGCCGCGGCCGGCCACCGCGAACAGGAGCTGGTTGACCACCATGAAGGGGATGAACCGGACGAAGAAGTCCCAGCTCAGGCTGCTGACCGGCAGGATGCCCAGCAGCAGGTAGATGATCGGGGCGGCGAAGTAGATGACGGCAGCGAACCCGCTCAGGTAGGTCCACATGGTGGCGAAGTACATCAGGCGCTGGCCCATCTTGAGGCCCTTCTGCACCAGCGGGTTTTCGCGCAGCAGCACCTGGATGGTGCCCTGGGCCCAGCGCAGTCGCTGCGTGAGCATGGTCTTCAGGTCCTCCGGCGCCAGGCCATAGGCCAGGATTTCGTGGTGGTAGACACTCTCCCAGCCCATCGCGTGCATGCGCATGGCGGTGGCCATGTCCTCCGTCACGGAAATGGTGGCCAGCGGCATCACCGGCTGGGCTTCATTACTGCGCTCCACGGTCAGCGCATCCAGGACCGCCTGGACGGATTCCAGCGCGCCCAGCGGCGACCAGTCCCGGGCGGACATGCGCCTGACGGCGTCGTCTGCCACCACAGGAACACCGGCCTCACCCACGTGCGCCAGTTCCATGGCCGCGATTTCCTCAAGGTCTGCCTGGAGGGCGGCGATGTCGGCCTCCACCAGGGTCTGGACGGCGGCGTCCACGCGGCGGCGGACCCGGTAGGTGACCTCGCTGAGGGGCCGGCCGGCGTCCACTTCCTCCTGGGCTTCGCGGGTGGCGGCCTCTACTTCGTCGAGCACCCCGGCCACCAGGGGCGACTCAACGTCGGCGGACTTCCTGGCCTGCTTGATGGCTGCCCGGGACGCGGCCAGCGCACGGCGGATGCTCTTCTCAGTTTCCTTGACGTAGCCCACCAGTCCCAGCTGCATCAGGGCCTCGCGGCGCAGGATGGCGTTGGAGCCGCAGAAGAAGGCGGCGTTCCAGCCGTCCTTGCCCTGCTGGATGGGGCCGTAGAACAGGGGGGCCTGGCTGCCGAGCGGATCGGAGGCGGGGACATTGCTGAAGTACTGGGGTGTCTGGACCAGGGCCACCCGGCGGTTGTTGAAGTAGCCCAGGGTCTTTTCCAGGATGTCCGGCTCCGGGATCTGGTCCGCGTCCAGGATCAGCAGGAACTCACCGTGGGTCACCATGAGGGCATTGTTGAGGTTGCCGGCCTTGGCGTGCCGCGGGAGGTCTTTGGTCCAGTCCCCGCTGCGCGTGACGTAGCCCAGGCCATGCTGCTCGCACAGGGCCTTGAGTTCGGGGCGTGCGCCGTCGTCCAAAATCCAGGTGCTGTGCGGGTGCCGGATCCGCTGGGCCGCCAGCGCGGTGGTCAGGACCATGTCCAGGTCCTCGTTGTACGTGGTGATGAAGACGTCCACGGTGGCGTCGTGCGGTGGCTGCGGAGCGCCTTTCCGGATCTTCAGCTTCCACACCGTCATGCCGAAAAGCATCACGTCGATGAGGCTGTACGTTTCAGCGACCACCAGGGGGAGGGCGATCCACCAGGCCTCCCAGTTGAGGGACGCCATCCAGCGCCACGCGATGTAGTTCAGGCCGGTCAGGACGGTCAGCACCACCACTACCTGGGTCCAGAACCGGGTCACGCGGCTAGCTCCATGGGGAGCCGGCGGACCACGACCACCGTGACGTCGTCTTCGGCCGTCTCCGCGGGCGCCAGGGCCAGGATGGCGTTGCTGGCTTCCTGGGCGGATCCTGCGTACTGGGTGGCCTGCCTGACGGCGTCCGTGAAGTCCTCCACGGACCCGAACACGTCCAGCACGCCGTCGCTGACCACCACCAGCGAATCGCCCGGGGCCAACGCAAGCTCCGACTGGGGCCACTGCGTCCCCGGCCAGGCGCCCACAGGCGGTCCGCCCGAGGGCAGACGGTCCGCAGGTCCCTCAGGCTGGACGTGCAGCGCAAGTCCATGGCCGGCGTCGACGTAACCCACCCTGCCGGACGCCGCGTCCAGCCGGGCGTGGAACAGGGTGACGAAGGAATTGGAGGAATCCAGGTCGCTGGCGATCGCCTTGCTGGCCGCCGCGAATCCGGCGTCCAGATCCTGCCGCAGGCCCGTGGAGCGCATGACGGCGCGGACTGTCGCGGCGATGAGCGCGGCGCCCATTCCCTTGCCCATGGCGTCGGCGAAGGTCAGGTGCAGCCCCTCGGGCGTCTGGTACCAGTCATAGAAGTCACCGCCCACGCTGCGGGAAGGGCGGAAGAGGCCGGCGACGTCGTAGCCGTCCACCCTGATGTCCTCCTTGGGCAGGAGGCTTTGCTGCACTTCCGTGGCGCGTTCAAGTTCTTTGCGGGCCGCGGAAGCCGCAGCGGGGGAGGGCCGGCGGCGGAACAGGGCATTGATGCGTGACTGCAGCTCCCTGGGGCTGAAGGGCTTGCTGATGTATTCGTCCGCACCGTTGTCCAGGCCGGTGAGCTTGTCCAGTTCGTCGGCCCGGGCGGTGAGCATCACGATGAACGCGTCTGAGAACTCGCGCAGGAGCTTGCAGACCTCCAGCCCGTCAAGGTCCGGCAGATTAAGGTCCAGGGTCACCAGGTCCGGCTTGATCCGGCGCACCTCCTCCACACCCGGCAGCCCGGCGCCGGCCTGGGTGACGTCGAAGCCCTGCTTCGCCAGGACACGGACCAGCAGTCCGCGAATGTCCGGGTCATCTTCGATGACCACCGCACGGCGGGATTCGGAGGGAGAGAGCATAGCTCTACTTCTACCGTATTAAGCCGCACACAGCATGTCGTAGGGTTCACAGATTCCGGTGACTTCGCTGACAGCCGGATACAGGCCTCCTGCGGCCCCAGGAGTGGCTCAGCAGATCTTGCGGCAATCTTGGCATCTGCTTGCCGGGACGTTGAGGTGGGGCAGCCACACTCGAGGGAAACGCAGCAGCTTCCCGGGCACAAGGTTCGACGACGAACCGCACGGAAGCTGGACGGCTTGCGGAAGGCGGGGAAGCCAATGGAACAAGTAAAAAAGAGGGGAGCGGACATGGCCAGGGCACTGCTTCGCCTCTACTTCCACTCACGAAAGGTAAGGGCGGCCGCCAGGGAGTTGGAACACGCCCTCGCGGAATCACGGGAAGTCTCCAGCTGGCCGGGAGACAGGCTTCCCGTAGGGGAGGAGATGTCCAGGCACGTGGAGAAACTGACGCGGCGGCTGAAGCTGGAGACCGAGGCGCACCACAGGCTCGAAGTCCTATTCAAGACTGCGGGTGGAGGGCATTCCATAGCGGCTCTGTAGGTGCCACACTTAGCAGCAATCGATTGGCTGGGGATAGTCAGGAGATTGCTGTGAGTTTGTTGCTGGGCTGGTCGTACCTGTTGGCGGGACTCATGACCATGGATGCGATGCTGCTTGCGTTGTGGGCCATGGAAGTCGATTGGGGCAAGTACTGGCGCCGCAAGTAGCGCTCCTTGAACCCAGGGTCAGCCCCCGGCCGGGACGCACCTCGATGGCAATGCCGCCATCCTAGTCTGCCGGGATCCGGCCGATGCTCCAGGCAGCAACCCGGCGGACATCAACCCTGGTTGCCTGCAGCGGCATCCTGGTTCCGCCCGAGAGAAGTACGGGTCCCAGGAAGTGGAGGTACCGTGGTCCGGCTTCAGTGCCGCCCCCACCCGCCGTCGGCTCCCAGGAATCGAGGACTCCGGCGATGGCCCAGCTGCCGATCCGCACCTGGTCGTTCTGCCGCTGCGTCCACGCCTGCTCCGACACCACCGACCCCGAGATGACGGCGCCGGCAACCACGACAGTCAGTTCCAGGGTTGCGTCGGGGCCTGTCCCAAAGACTGAGTCCAATACCAGCGCCAGGCGCGGGTCCGCCCCGTACTCCGGCGCTTCCTTGTCCATCCCGTCGTCCATAGCCGTCCCTTTCCTCATCATCGGTGGAGCTGAATGCCTGTTCAGCCCAGTTTCCACCGTATGCGCGGGTCGCGGCAGAGACCGCCGGTTAAACGCCGGACGCCCAAGCAGTATGTGCTGGG
This sequence comes from Pseudarthrobacter enclensis, assembly GCF_030811655.1. Classification (GTDB taxonomy): domain Bacteria; phylum Actinomycetota; class Actinomycetes; order Actinomycetales; family Micrococcaceae; genus Arthrobacter; species Arthrobacter enclensis_A. The sequence goes on from NZ_JAUSRE010000002.1 coordinate 195,735, forward strand.
GCGTCCGGGGAATGCTGCAGGAAGTGATGGAGGGTTCTAGACTCCCAGGGCTTCCTTCAGGCGGGCAACGTGGCCGTCGGCCTGGACCTGGTACTGGGCCAGGGTGACGTTGCCTTGCGGGTCCACCACAACCGTGGAGCGGACAATTCCCTCGTGGATTTCGCCGTTGACCAGTTTCTCGCCCCAGGCGCCGTAGGCCAGGGCAACTGCGTGGTCGGGGTCGGAGAGCAGCGGGAAGGTCAGCGAGAAGTCGCCGCTGAAGCCGGCCAGGGCTTCCTGGGCGTCGGGGGAGATGCCGATAACCTCGTAGCCCTTGCCCTGCAGCGATGCAAGGCTGTCGCGGAAGTCGCAGGCCTCGGTGGTGCAGCCGGGGGTGGCGGCCTTGGGGTAGAAGTACACGATGACGTTCTTGCCACGGTAATCGGCCAGAGAGGTCTCGCGGCCCTGGGCGTCCCGGAGGGTGAACTCAGGAGCCGGGGTGCCGGGCTGAAGCTTGGTGGTCAGGGTGGGGCTCATGGCGTTCCTTTGTAAGACTCGGTCAGTGATGGCCAAACATCCAGTGAAGCGGGTCACCGCTTACTGTTTCAAACCAGCGCGTCATATGCAGTATTCCGCAGGACCCCGAACGGCCGCGTGCGGGCCCGGAACGAACTGGTACCCGCCGCCGCGGACGGTGGCCACGGCATGGCGGGCAGTGCCCAGTTTCTTGCGGATCCTGCCCACATAAACGTCGATGGAGCGTGCGGTGGCGCCGGGAAAATCCAGTGATTCCAGGAACTCCTGCAGTTCCTCGCGGCCCACCGTGCGGGACAGGTGTGTCACCAGGTACCGCAGCACCTTGTACTCGACGCCGGTCAGGGCCACCGGTTTGCCGTCCAGCAGGACGGCATCGGCGGCGAGGTCCACGGCGACCCGGCTGACGGGGCCCGCCGACGGCGGCAGGCGGGTGCCGCCGTCGGCCTTTGGAAGTGCCGGGCCGGTTGCCTCCGCCGCGGAGGAAGCGCGGGAGGAGTCATCTTTTGCTTCCTCCGCGGCGGACGTGGGGGCTCCGGCGGCAGGCCAATGGACTTCCGCCTCCGGAGCAGTCTGGAGGGCCCTGGCAAGGACCATTTGGGCGGCGTGGCGCAGGACTTCGGGACTGGTTCCTTCGGCCGGAACCACCCAGACGGCCAGGCCATGCGCGGTGGCGCGCCTCGGCGGAACCCGGTGCGGAACAGTGGTCCGGGGATGGTGGGCTTCCACTGCCATGGCGGACCTTATACGCCGCCGCGGCGGATCAGCCTGCCCGTTGGGGTCTGGCCGTCCACTACGGCGCCGCGGAGGAAGGTCTTGCGCACCACACCGGACAGGGCCTTGCCGTCGTACGGGGTGATGGGGTTCTTGTGCTTGAGCTTGGAGACGTCCACCACGAAGGCCTCGTCCGGGGCGAAGACGGCGAAGTCGGCGTCATAGCCCAGGGCCAGTTGGCCCTTGTTGCCGAGCCGGGCCAGGTTGGCGGGCTTTTCGGCCATCCAGGACACCACCTGTTCCAGCGGGATGCCGCGCTGCCGCGCCTCGGTCCAGATCAGGGACAGGCCCAGCTGCAGCGAGGACACACCGCCCCAGGCGACGGCGAAGTCGCCGTTCTCCAGGTCCTTCAGGTCCAGGGTGGAAGGGGAGTGGTCCGAGACGATGCAGTCGATGGTGCCGTCCTGCAGGCCCTGCCACAGCAGCTCGCGGTTGGAGGCTTCGCGGATGGGCGGGCAGCACTTGTACGCGGTGGCGCCGTCCGGGATTTCCTCCGCCATGAGCGTGAGGTAGTGCGGGCAGGTCTCCACGGTGAGCTTCACGCCGTCGCGCTTCGCCGAAGCAATCATGGGCAGCGCGTCCGACGACGACAGGTGCAGGATGTGCGCACGCGCACCGGTCCAGCGGGCCCGCTCGATGACCTCGGCGATGGCCTTGTTCTCGGCGCCGCGGGGGCGGGAAGCCAGGAACGTGGAGTAGTGGTCGCCGCCCGGGTGCGGCGCACGGTCGATCGCGTGCGAGTCCTCGGCGTGGACGATCATGAGCGAGTCGAAGGACTTCAGCTCGGCCATGTCCTCTTCCATCTCATCCGCGTCCAGGTGCGGGAATTCATCCACGCCGGAGTGCAGGAGGAAGCACTTGAAGCCGAAGACGCCCTCGTCGTGCAGGGGGCGGAGGTCGGCCTTGTTGCCGGGGATGGCACCGCCCCAGAATCCGACGTCGATGAACGCCTGGTCCTCGGCCACCTCGCGCTTGAGCTTCAGGTTTTCAACGGTGGTGGTGGGCGGAACGGAGTTCAGCGGCATGTCGATAATGGTGGTCACGCCGCCTGCTGCTGCAGCGCGGGTGGCGGACGCGAAGCCCTCCCACTCGGTTCGGCCGGGCTCGTTGACGTGGACGTGGGTGTCCACCAGGCCGGGAAGCAGGGTCTCATCGTCGGCAAGTTCGATCACTTCGGTGCCGGCCAGGCCGTTGCCCAGCGGCTCGATGGCCACGATCCTGCCGTTGCGCACCCCCACCTCGCGGGGGGCGAGGCCGGCAGTGGTCAGGATGCGCCGGCCCCGGATGACGAGGTCAAAACGTTCTTCAGACACGGAGGTCCTCCTTGGTACTTGCGGCGGCAGGCCTGTTGGCCGCCAGTCCCGCACTCATTTGGGTGCCCAGCTGCTCGAGGAGCGGCCCTGCCTCTGCTATGCACCTGTTTACATCGGTTTCGAGCGCCGTCAAAGCATGGATGTCCTCGAATCCTGCTGCGGCCGCCTGCTCCGGATCAAGGGTGGTCCGTCCGCAGACAGCGACGACCGGGACACCCTGGGCCGCCGCTGCGCGGGCAACGCCCATGGGCGTCTTGCCCAGGAGGCTTTGTTCGTCGAGGCTGCCTTCGCCGGTGATCACCAGGTCGGCGCCGGCCAGGCGGTCCGCCAGCCCCGTGAATTCGAGGACGACGTCGATGCCCGGCCGGCGCGTTGCGGCCAGCACGGCGATGGCGGCGTAGCCCACGCCGCCGGCTGCCCCGGCTCCAGGTGCTTCCGCGGCCTTGACCGCGCGAAATCCGATTTCCCTGGCCAGGACTTCGACAAACCTGGCCAGGGCGGCGTCGAGCATGCCGACGTCTTGTTGTGTGGCGCCCTTTTGCGGACCGAACACGGCTGCGGCGCCCTGTGCGCCCAGCAGCGGGTTGTCCACGTCGGACGCCAGCACAAAGCGGGTGTCCACCAGGCGGGGCTCGAAATCGGTGAAGTCGATGCTGTGCAGGTTTGCCAGCGCAGCCCCGCCCGGGGGAAGTTCGTTGTTTCTGCTGTCCAGGAACCTGGCGCCGAGCGCCTGAAGGAGCCCCGCGCCGCCGTCGGTATTGGCACTGCCGCCCACGCCGAGCACGATCCGCCGGCAGCCGGCGTCGAGGGCTGCCCGGATGAGCTGGCCGGTGCCAAGGCTGGTGGCCGCGGAGGCGTCCGCCGATACGGGACGGCCTCCCTTCCGGACATTCGGGACTAAGGCGAGCCCGGACGCGGTGGCCATTTCGATGACGGCCTCGTGTCCACGGACGGCATAGTCCGCTTCCACCGGTTGTCCGGTGGGGCCTGTGACCGTTGCCGTCCGGCGGATGAATCCGGAGCCGACGGCGGCGTCGAGGGTGCCCTCGCCGCCGTCGGCCACCGGAATCCGGACCACGTCAAGGTTGCCGCCCGCGCCGCGCTGCAGGCCTTTTTCCAGATGGCTGCACACCTCCGGGGCGGACAGCGATCCCTTGAACTTGTCCGGGGCGATCACGATGCGCATGATTAGGCCTGCAGTGCCAGGATGGCGGTTGGGGCGTCGGCTGCGGTCTCGGCCAGTTCCTCGAACTCGTTCACGGCGTTGATTTCCACGCCCATGGAGATGTTGGTGACCTTTTCCAGGATCACTTCCACCACCACGGGAACCTGGAACTCACCCATCAGGGCCTTGGCCTTGTCGAAGGCGGCAGCGAGGTCGCTGGGATCCTCCACGCGGACGGCCTTGCAGCCCAGGCCCTCGGCCACCTTCAGGTGGTCAACACCGTAGCCGCGGGTGTCTTCGGACAGGTGCGCGCTGTTGATGTTCTCGAACGCCAGGGACACGTTCTGCTCCATGTTGAACCCGCGCTGGGACTGGCGGATCAGGCCCAGGTAGGAATTGTTCACCACCACGTGGATGTACGGGAGGTTGAACTGCGCGCCCACGGCCAGTTCTTCGATCATGAACTGGAAGTCGTAATCGCCGGAGAGAGCCACCACGGTCTGGTCCGGGTTGGAACGGGCGACGCCGAGCGCGGCCGGGGCGGTCCAGCCCAGCGGTCCTGCCTGGCCGGCGTTGATCCACTTGCGCGGGCCGAAGACGTGCAGCATCTGGGCGCCGGCGATCTGCGACAGGCCGATGGTGGAGACGTAGGTAGTGTCGCGGCCGAAGGACTTGTTCATTTCCTCGTACACGCGCTGCGGCTTGATGGGGATGTTCTCGAAGTGCGTCTTGCGGTGCAGGGAGGCCTTGCGGTCCTGGCACTCGGCAACCCAGGCGCTGTAGTCCGGCAGGGACCCGGCCGCCTTGCGCTCTTTGGCGAGCTCAACCAGCCCTGCCAGCGCTGCGCCGGCGTCGGACGCAATGCCCAGGTCCGGGGAGAACACGCGGCCGATCTGCGTGGGTTCGATGTCGATGTGCACGAACTTGCGGCCGGCTGTGTAGGTCTCCAGGCCGCCGGTGTGGCGGTTGGCCCAGCGGTTGCCGATGCCGATCACGAAGTCGCTCTGCAGGTAGTTCTCGTTGCCGTAGCGGTGCGAGGTCTGCAGCCCCACCATGCCGGCCATCAGCTGGTGGTCGTCCGGGATGGTGCCCCAGCCCATCAGGGTGGGGATGACCGGAACGTTGAGGGTCTCGGCCAGTTCCACCAGCTGCGCGGAGGCGCCGGCGTTGATGATGCCGCCGCCGGCCACGATCAGCGGGTGCTTTGCAGCCAGGAGCATGTCCAGGGCCTTCTCCAGCTGCTTGCGGGAGGCCTTGGGCTTTTCGACGGGCAGCGGCTCGTACGCGTCGATGTCGAATTCGATTTCCGCCATCTGCACGTCGATGGGCAGGTCCAGCAGCACGGGGCCGGGGCGGCCGGAGCGCATCAGCTGGAAGGCCTTCTGGAAGGCGCCGGGGACCTGGCCGGGCTCCAGGATGGTCATGGCCATCTTGGTCACGGGGGCGGCGATGGACTCGATGTCCACGGCCTGGAAGTCTTCCTTGTGCAGCTTGGCCACGGGGGCCTGCCCGGTGATGCAGAGCATGGGGATGGAGTCTGCCCAGGCGGCGTAGAGCCCGGTGATCATGTCGGTGCCGGCTGGGCCGGAGGTACCGATGCAGATGCCGATGTTGCCGTCCTTGGCGCGGCTGAAACCGTCGGCCATGTGGCTGGCACCTTCAACGTGGCGGGCCAGGGTGTGGCGGATGCCGCCGTGGGCGCGCATTGCGGAGTAGAAGGGGTTGATCGCGGCGCCTGGCAGGCCGAACGCCTCGATGGCGCCTTCCTTTTCCAGGATGGCCACCGCTGCATCAACGGTACGCATCTTGCTCATGGGGTGCTCCTTGAAAGCTTGAAAGTCTGTTTTTGGGTGTGCTGGGGGAACCGCCGTCGTAACTCACGACGGCGGGCTCCCTGCTAGGTGCTTGTTTCCGCGCTTTTTGTCCCGGCTGCGCCGGCAGTGGTTACTTCCTGCCGCTGAGCTGGAGGACCTGCTTGAAGAGTCCGGAGTGGTCCAGGCCGCCGTCGCCCTGGTTGACGGTGGCGGCGACCAGCTGGGCGACGACGGCGCCGAGCGGGATGGCGACGTTGGCTTCGCGGGCGGCGGAGGTGACGATGCCGAGGTCCTTGTGGTGCAGGGCGAGGCGGAAGCCGGGGTCGAAGTTGCGGTCCAGCATCTTCTGGCCCTTCTGGTCCAAGACCTTGGAGCCGGCAAGGCCGCCGCCGAGGACCTTGAGGGCGGCGTCGGTGTCCACGCCGTAGGCCTCGAGGAAGGCGATGGCTTCGCCGAGGACCTCAATGTTGACCGCGACGATCAGCTGGTTGGCTGCCTTGACGGTCTGGCCGGAGCCCGAGGGGCCGACGTGGACGATGGTCTTGCCCACTGCGTTCAGGACGTCCTGGGCGTCGTCGAAGTCTGCCTTATCGCCGCCCACCATGATGGAGAGGACGGCGTCGATGGCGCCCTGTTCGCCGCCGGAAACCGGGGCGTCGAGGGGGCGGATGCCGGCTTCGCGGGCTTCTCCTGCGAGGCGGACCGCGACGTCCGGGCGGATGCTGGAAGCGTCGATCCACAGGGCGCCCTGCCTGGCGTTGGCGAAGACGCCGTCCTTGCCGCTGACGACCCCTTCAACGTCGGGGGAGTCCGGCACCATGGTGATGACGACGTCGGCGTCCTTGACGGCGTCAGCGATGCTGGCGGCGCCCTTGCCCCCTTCGGAGACCAGCTTGTCGATCTTGTCCTGGCTGCGGTTGAAACCGGTGACGGTGTGGCCGGCCTTGACCAGGTTGATGGCCATGGGCAGGCCCATGATTCCGAGTCCGATGACTGCAACGTTGCTCATGATGGTTCTCTTTCTGAAGTCTGTATGGTCTTGCCGGTGTACGGCGGTGGTCAGCGTGCGGAGTGCTCGCGGATCGCCCAGCTGAAGGCCGTCTCCTGCGGTTCCTTGTACTCCAGACCGATGTAGCCTTCGTAGCCAAGTTCGCGGCTGCGGGCGATCCATTCGCCGAGCGGCAGGGTGCCGGTGCCGGGGGCGCCACGGCCGGGGTTGTCGGCGATCTGGATGTGGCCGAAGTCCTTGGCATGGTTTTCGATGACGGATTCGACGTCGTCGCCGTTGACGGCCAGGTGGTAGAAATCGGCGAGGAGCTTGACGTTCTCGACGCCGGCCTCCGCCTTGACGCGGGCGATGACCTTCAGTGCGTCGTCGGCAGTGAGGAGTGGGTACCTGGGTGCGCCGCTGACGGGTTCGAGGAGGACGGTGCCACCAATGCGGGCAACGCCTTCGGCTGCTGCCGCCAGGTTCTTGACGGCCAGCTCATCCTGCTCTGCCGGGGCGAATTCATCCTGCCGGTTGCCGTAGAGGGCATTGAAGGCCTTGCAGCCCAGGCGCTCGCCGATGCCGGCCACGACGTCGATGTTGTCCTTGAACTCCGAGCACCGGCCCTTCCAGGAAACCAGGCCGCGGTCGCCGCCGGGCATGTTGCCCGCGTTGAAGTTCAGCCCGGTGAGCTGGACCCCGGCGTCCTTGATGGCGTTCTCGAACTTGGTGACCTCGCTGTCCGCCGGGACGGAGGTCTCGAAGGGCCACCAGAACTCGACGGCGTCGAAGCCGGCGGCCTTGGCGGCGGCGGGGCGCTCGAGCAGGGGAAGCTCCGTGAGGAGGATGGAGCAGTTCACTGTGTACGTCATCGTAGGTCCTTCCGGGGGAGGGGCTTTGATCTATCTTCCGTTGCTTCCGGCATCCTTACCGTTTCCGCTTTGTGGAATTTAGATTCTGCTTTATGAAAAGTGTAGGGAAAATGGGGTGGGGTAGTCAAGGGGAGCCGCGGGCATGAGACTGGTATGGAGTAAGCCCGCTCTACTGGAATGGATGGGAGCGATCATGGCCGGCGCCCGCCTGCGTCTTCTGGTCTGGCTGATGGCCTTGGCGGCAATCCTTGCCGGCTGTACCCAAGGGGCGGGCCTCCCGCAGTCTGTGACCGCTCCAGCACAGGATGCTGCCACGGCTGTCCCGGCCTCCTCCACGCCCGGGGCAAACCCCGCCGGGGATGGCACCGCGCCTGCACCTTTACCGACGTCCGTCCCAACGGCAGCTTCGGCCCCCGCGCCGGCCGCCGCCCCCGCGCCCTCTCCGTCACTGGCTCCGGCACCCACTCCCGCGCCGGCGCCGCAGCCGTTCGCCCTGGACCTCTACCGGGAAGGCGACTTCGTTCCCCAGTACACCTTCGACTGGTGTGTCGCCGCGAGCATCCAGATGGCCCACAACCTTATCGACGCAACCGGGGGTGGAACGTGGGCGGACCGGGCCCAGCAGAATGAACTGTGGGAGATGGCCCGTGCCCGCTCGTCCGATTCGTTCAACGGCGCGAACCCCTTCGGCTGGGCGCAGGTGCTGACCGAAGCCGGGATGGGACCATACCGCGTGGTGAGCATTCCAGGCTATGAGGAAGCGCTGCGCACCGCGGCAAGCGCGCTGACGGTTACAGGGCGGCCGGTGGGGCTGGTCATGTGGAGTGGGCGGCACGCGTGGGTGATGAGCGGATTCGAGTCCTCTGGTGACCCCCGCCAGTTTCCCGCGTTTTCGGTGACCGGCATCCGCGTCCTGGATCCGCTGTACCCCTACGGCAGCGGCCAGTGGGGGCCTTCGCCCGCACCCAACGCCCTGCTCACCCCGGAACAGTTGGCCACGCAGTTCGTGGTCCGCGAGCCGCGCCGCTGGAGCAGTGCCCTGCCGGCCGGGTACCTGCTGGTACTGCCGGTCGGCGCCTGATCAGGTTCCTTGCCGCTGCCCCTGGGCCATTGCAGGCGGAGCACCGGCAGCGAGTAGCCTACTGGTAACCCAAGGGGCATCGCCGACCATGAGGAATTTGTACACAGATGGGTAACAAGAACGTCGGCATCAAGGACGTGGCAGCAGCGGCCGGTGTCTCGGTGACGACTGTGTCGCACGTACTTAATGATGTGTCCTACGCCAGGGTGAGCGCGGAAACGCGCAACAAGGTACGGTCCGCCGCGGAGCAGCTGGGGTACGGCCCAAACCGGCTGGCCCAGGCCCTTCGTACCCAGCGGACAGGCATGCTGGGCCTGGTCAGCGAGGATATCGCCACCACGCCGCACGCGGGCCGCATCATCCTGGGTGCCGACGAGGCCGCCAAAGCCCGCGGCTACAACCTCATGATTATCAACACCTCCGGCTCCGCCAGCCTTGAATCCCGGCAGGCAGACGTCGCGGCCCTCCTGGACCGCCGCGTGGACGGAATCCTCTACGCCACGATGGACCACCGGAACGTGGAACTGCCGGACAACCTGGGGAACGTGCCCTCCGTCCTGGTCGACTCCGTGGCCGCAGGCGGCAACATCACGGCCGTCATTCCGGATGAGGAAGGTGGCGCCCGGGCGGCTGTTCGCGCGCTCCTCGATGCGGGCCACACCCGGGTGGGCTTCATCAACAACACCGTCGATGTACCGTCGACACGCCAGCGGCTCCGGGCTTTCCGTGCGACCCTCACGGAAGCAGGGCTCGACGGCGATGCCGCACCTGTCGAGACGGAAACCGCCGGCGTGCCGGGTGGCTACGAGGCAGCCCGCCGTATGCTGGCCCGGGAGCGCCGGCCCACGGGCCTCTTCTGCTATAACGACGAGATGGCCATGGGCGCATACCGCGCTGCCGCTGAGCTGGGCCTTGCCATTCCCGCAGACCTGTCGATTGTCGGTTTTGATGATCAGGAACTGATTGCCGCCAACCTCCATCCCGGCCTCACCACCGTGGCGCTTCCCCATTACGGGATGGGTGCGTGGGCCGCCGAACAACTCATTAACGGCATCGAGGGCAAAGTGGACCTTTCGCGGACCGCACTTTCCCCCACTATTCTGGGCTGCCCGGTGGTGACCCGGGACTCCGTGGCGGCACCGCGGCACTAAGCGGCGCTCAAAGACAGGCACTGCCCAGCAGCGGCCAAACTCCAGCACCGGCAAAAGGTCCCCGGCTAACACGCGCCGGGGACCTTTTTGAAAGGGCTGGGCCTAGTGGGTCAGGTCCTTGCCCCTGGTTTCAGGGATGGTGAACACGAATGCCGCGCTGATCACCAGCAGCAGCACCGCGTACACGTTGAACACCTGCGGCGCCCCCAGCGAAGAGCCCAGCCACTGCTGCAGGTAAGGAGCCGTGCCGCCGAACACTGCCACGCAGATGGAGTAGGGAACGCCTACTCCCACGGTGCGGATGGACGTGGGGAACAGTTCGGCATACACGGCCGGAACAATGGCGGCGCTCGCGGCGACGAGGACCAGCATGACGGACATGCTTACCGCCAGCTGCCAGGCCGAATCCTTAAGCAGCCAGGTCATGGGGAAGTGCAGCACCGCGGAACCGATTGCTCCGGCCCAGAGAACCTTCTTGCGGCCAATGCGATCGGAGAGCTTGCCCCAGACCGGGAGGGCCGCGATGAAGACAATGTTGGCGACCACGCCTGCCCACAGGGCCTCGCCGCGGTCGATCTTCAGGGCGGTGGTGGCGTAGCTCGGTGCCACTACGCCCCAGATGTAGTAGATGACGGTGAGGCCAACGGTCAGCCCGATGACCTGGAGAGCCTGCTTGCGGTAGCGGACAATCTGCGGCCAGATCGGGGCGCGCTTTGCGGTGGCGGCCTCGCCCTGGAAGGCTTCGGTTTCGTGCAGCCGCGAACGCATGATCAGCGCGTACAGGCCCATGGCGGCACCGATCAGGAACGGCACGCGCCAGCCCCAGGCGTTCATCGCCTCGGTGCTCAGGGCCATATTGAGCACGGCGCCCAGGAGGGTACCGAACAGGATTCCCACGGTTCCGGACGTGTAGATGAGGGTGGCCCAGAAGCCGCGATGCTCCCGCGGGGCCATTTCGGACAGGTACGTTTGCGACGACGGCAGCTCACCGCCGTGCGCCAGGCCCTGGACCAAGCGGGCCGCCAGCAGCATCAGCGAAGCGAAGGCTCCGACGCTGGTGAAGGTGGGGGCAACGCCGATCATCAGGCTGCCCAGCGAGGCGAGGCCAACGGCGAGGGTCATGGAGGACTTGCGGCCAATGCGGTCACCAATCCATCCGAAGAGAAAGCCGCCGAAGGGCCGCGCGACGAATCCAACGGCGAAGATCGCCAGGGTGGACAGCACGGCCGACGCCGGGTCCTCCTTGCTGAACAGCTGGCTGGCGATGAATGGGGTGAAGGTGGCGTAGATGGCCCAGTCGTACCATTCGACGGCGTTGCCGATGCCGGTGCCAACGATGGTCTTGGCGGTGGACATGCGTCCAGTCTGGGGCTTGCTTACTGCAACTGACATGGTCTTCTTCCTGGTCGGTTGGGTCTGGGGGGTCGGCAGCGGCGCTGCTGCCGGTTGTTCAGAAGGCTTTGGCGAGTGTGGCCAGCCGCGAGATGGCGAGTTCCGCATAGAGCGCGGCCCCGTCAGCCAGCACGGCGTCGTCGAAGGTTGCGTACGGTGAGTGGTTGAACGGCGAGGCGTCGTGGTCGCCGTCCGGGGCAACGGCGCTGAGCCCGATGAAAGTTCCGGGCACCTCGTCCAGCACCCGGGAAAAGTCCTCCGAACCGCTCAGCGGGGTGGCCCAGCGTGAAAGGCGGCGCTCGCCAAAGAGCTCAGTGATCACCTTTTCGGCCGTGTGGGTTTCGTCCTCGTTGGTGATGGTGAGCGGGTACTCCTGCAGGTAGTCGACGGCGACTTCCAGCCCGTGCGCTGCCGCGATCCCCTTGAGCAGGCGCGGTACGGTGTCCATCATCTTCAGCCGCGACGCGTCCGAGAACGTCCTGATGGTGGCCTCGATCCGGGCGGTTTCGGGGATGACATTGCGTTTGGTCCCGGCGTGAAGCACGCCGACGGACAAGACCACCGGATCGAACATGTTGAACTGGCGGGTGACCATCACCTGAAGTGCCGTCACCATCTCCGCGGCCACCGTGACGGGATCCTTCGCCGAGTGCGGGGCGGAGCCGTGGCCGCCGGCGCCGAGCACTGTGACCTCCAGCCCGTCAGAGGCGCTGAGCATGACGCCGGGCTTGGTGCAAAAGGTGCCGTGCGGTTCCAGTGACGAAAACACATGCATGCCGTAGGCCGCGCTGACCCGGGCGCCGGCGGCGTCGAGGACGCCTTCACGGAGCATGTAGCTGGCGCCGTCGTACCCTTCCTCGCCGGGCTGGAACATGAGGACGACGTCGCCCTGAAGCTGGTGCCGCTTCTCCGCCAGGAGCGTGGCGGCTCCGGCGAGCATGGAGGTGTGCAGGTCGTGGCCGCAGGCGTGCATGGCTCCGTCGGCCCGGGAGGTGAAAGCCACCCCGGTTTTCTCCTGCACGGGCAGTCCGTCCATGTCCGCCCGGAGGAGGACGGCCGGGCTCTGTCCGCCGGCATTCCCACCCCGAAGGACTGCCGTGACGGAGGTCGTTTCCTTGCCCAGCGTGATCTCGTAGGGCAGGCCGTCCAGCGCCTCAAGGACCCGCTCCTGCGTCCGGGGGAGGTGGAGGCCTATTTCCGGCTGCCGATGCAGGTCGTGGCGGAGGCGGACCAGGTCTTCCTGCAGGTCCTTGGCGTCGTCGGTAATGGGCACGTGGCTACTCCTTGGAATTAGGCATCAGGGGCTTGGGGACTATTCTGAAGTGGCGTGGTTCACATCCCCCGAAAGCGCTGGAATTATCCACCAGGCACGGGGTGTGAGCAGGATTCGCGCAGCGGGAGGAAATGGTGGCAGATGGAGCTCAGTGAGGAGGACCTGGCGCTCATCCAGGTCCTGCAGGCGTGGCCGAGGCTTGGCTGGTCTGATGCGGCGAAGGTGCTCGACGTGCATGCCACCACGCTGGCCGCACGCTGGGAGAGGCTGACCTCAAGCGGGGCCGCATGGGTGACGGCGCATCTGGCAGGCGACCCCAAACAGATGCTCCTCGCCTTTGTGGCCGTGGACTGCGAGATGCACCGGCGGGACAGTGTCACGGCGGAGCTTGCGGCTGTTCCGGAGATCGTTACCGTGGAAGAGGCGGCCAGCAACCGGGATCTGATGCTGACCGTGATCACGCGCTCGCTGGAGGAGTTCAGCGAGAAGATCATCTCCCGGCTCAAAACCGTGGAGGGGCTGACCAAATACCAGGTGGCCCTGTGCACCCGGCTGCACAGCAGCGGCGACGACTGGCGGCTGAACGTCCTGAGCCGCTCCCAGTTGGCAACGCTCCGGACGCTTGCATCCCCCGCGGGCCCGGAGTCCGCCCAGGCGACCCAGCTCCCGGAGAGCCACCTTGACCTGCTGCCGTTCCTGGCCCGTGACGGCAGGGCCACGGCCGCGGACATTGCCCGCTCCCTTGGCCGGCATCCTGCCACCGTCCAGCGCCAGCTGAACCGGGTGCTGGCCAGCGGCATCCTGTCGTTCCGCTGCGAGATTGCCCAACGCTACTCGTCGTTCCCCGTGACGTGCCAGTGGTTCGTCAATGTCCCGGCGGGCCAGCATGAGGCGGCAGCCGCCGAAATCCGCACCATCAGCAATGTCCGCCTCAGCGCCTCCACCACCGGACCCACAAACTTCGTGATCATCATGTGGCTTCATACGCTGGCCGATGTTATGTCCGCCGAACTGGCGCTGCAGCAGAAGGTCCCTGGCATAGAGATCGTTGAAAGCGCGGTGATGCTGCGGACGGTCAAGCGGGTGGGCTGGATGCTTAAGCAAGATACGACGGCGAGTGGCGCCGTCGTGCACGCCGGAAGCCTGGGCGCCGCAGACTGACGAGGCCGGGCGGCGCAGATGCTTCTCGGCGCCAGCTTAATACTTCCGCATTACGGATTTATCTTTCCGGAAACATGGGTTTTCTAGTTTGGGACGACCATCGGCGTCCATTGCGCCGCCTCCCGAAGCAGTTCCCGCCTCCGGCGGCCTGCCTCCTGACGAACAGGCACAGAGCATGAAGACCTTCCCGCCCGCTACCTTGACGCCACCGACCGCCGATGCCCGCAGGAAGCCGTGGTACGCCTCCCTTTTCGTCCAGATCCTCGTGGCGGTGGTGGCGGGTGTGCTGGTCGGGCACTTCTGGCCGGCCCTCGGCGCAGGGCTCCGGCCGCTCGGCGACGGGTTCATCCAGCTCATCAAGATGATCATCGCCCCGCTGATCTTCCTGGTGATCGTCACGGGCATCGCGGCCGTCAGTGACGTTAGGGCAGTGGGCCGGGTTGGGATCAAGGCGCTGGCCTACTTCACCGGTGCCACGCTGTTCGCCCTGGCCTTCGGCCTGGTGGTGGCCAACCTGGTCCAGCCGGGAGCGGGGCTCAACATCGACCCTGCCACCCTGTCTCAGGACGCCCTCAACGCCAAGACCGCCACCGCCCCGCCCAAGGATGCCGGCGCTTTCGTCCTCGGCATCATCCCTACCAGCGTCGTGGGCGCCTTCGCCAGCAACAACCTCCTCCAGGTCCTCTGTTTCGCCGTGTTTTTCGGGGCGGCGATCGTCGTCGTCGGCCGCGAGCGCTGCCTGCCGGTGATCACCCTGATGGAAACCGTGCTGGAACTGTTCTTCAAGATCATGGGCTGGGTGATGCGCGTGGCGCCGATCGGCGCGTTCGGGGCCATGGCCTTCATCATTGGCCAGTACGGCCTCGACTCCCTGGGGACGTACGCGGTGCTGGTCGGCGCCTGCTACGGCGCGGCGGTGGTGTTCATCGGGCTGCTGTTCGTGGTGGCGTGGGTTTACCCCCGAGTGCCGCTGTGGCAGTTCCTGAGGTACACCCGGGAGGAGTTCCTCCTGGCACTGGGCACGGCATCTACCGAGTCGGTCCTGCCGCGGATCATGACCAAGCTGACCAACGCCGGGTGCTCCCGGGCCACCACCGGACTGGTGGTCCCCACCGGCTACTCCTTCAACCTGGACGGCGCCGCAATCTACCTGTCCATCTCCTTGCTCTTCCTGGCCCAGGCTTTCGGCTACAACCTTGACCTGGGACAGCAACTCGCGGCCCTGGGAATCCTGATGCTGACATCCAAGGGCATGGCAGGAGTTCCAGGATCGGCCTTCCTTGCCCTGTCTGCCACGGCAGGGGCGCTGGGGATCTTCCCCGTGGCCGGAGTAGCCCTGCTCCTGGGCGCCGACCGGCTGATGGACTCCATGCGTGTGGTGGTGAACCTGCTGGGCAACTGCGTGGCCACGTTCGTGGTGGCCAAATGGGAAGGCCAGTTCGACCGCGAGGCGATGCTGCGGGCATTTACCGGTGGCGACACGGCCACCGACGACGCAGAACAGCCATCCGTGGCCCCGCTGCCGGCCGCTCCCGCCGCGGCGCGCTAGGTGCATCACGTCGTGGTCCGGTCGGTGCTGGTGTCTGGTCCGTGCTGCACACTGTCCCTATGACTTTTGCGAACGTGGGAATGCTCGGAACCAAGCCCGGCCGGCGCGACGCCCTCGTGGCCATCCTGCTCCGGCCCAAGCCTGGGCTGAGGGAAGCAGGCTGCCTGCTCTACGAAGTGGGGGTCAATGAGGACGTTCCGGACGCGGTGTTCGTCTCCGAACTGTGGGAATCGGCGGAGGCGCACCAAGCGTCGCTGCAGCTGGACAGTACCCGCGCTGCCATCGACGAAGCCATGCCGTTGCTGTCAGGGGAAACAGCGGGCCACCGGTTCACGGTTCTGGGGTCGCCGCTGCGGTGACCCCGGAACCCGGCGTCGCTTCGTCCGCCCCTGGTGCTGCCTCGAAACATGGGGGTTCCGTGATGAGTGTTCGACCTCATTCGGGGTAAGGGGGACACATGAAACCGTTGCCCGCACTTGAGCTTGTCACCCGCCTTGAGGACGCCGAATGGCTTGACCCGCTGGCCAAGAGCGTCCGGAAAGCCGTCAAAAAGGTCATCAAGCCCCAATGGGCCCGCGATATCTTGCACGGCGTCCCCATCGGCCACCCGGTGCATCCCCTCGCTGTCCAGGTTCCCATCGGTGCGTGGCTTTCGGCCGGTGTGCTCGATGCTGTCCCAGGTGGTGAGAAGGCAGCGAGGCTGCTGATTGGCGTGGGCGCTGCCAGCGTGCTCCCGCCCGCGCTCGCCGGGTTCACCGACTGGTCCCAACTCCACCCCCAGCAGCAGCGGGTTGGCCTGGTGCACGCAGCCGCCAACGTTACGGCGACGGGCCTCTACGTCGCGTCCCTGGTCCAGCGGGCCAGGGGCAGCCAAGGCAGCGGCAAGGTGCTCGCTTACCTCGGGCTTGCCATGGTCAGTGCCGGCGGCTTCCTCGGCGGCCACCTCTCCTACCGGCAGGCGGCAGGGGTCAACCACAGCGAGGAAATCCCGCACCGCTTCCCGTCGGGTTGGCACCCGCTCATCCCGCTGGCGGAACTGCCCGAGGGCGGACTTCACAAGCAGACCGTGGCAGGCATTCCGCTGCTGGTTCACCGCGACGGCGACACCGTCAACGTGCTCTCCGACGTCTGCAGCCACCTTTCCGGACCGCTGCACGAAGGCAAGATCAAGGACGACGGCGGTGACCCGTGCGTCGTGTGCCCTTGGCACCGGAGCACCTTCTCGCTGCGCACCGGCGAGGTGAAAGCCGGCCCCGCCACCTCCCGGCAGCCCGTCTTCCAGACGCGCGTCACCAGCGGACTCGTGGAAGTCTGCCTGCCCGGGGCGGACGGGTAGAGGCCGTTCGGCCCTACCGGGGACGGCCGGGCGGCGGAAGACTTTGTCCGTGGGGGTCCAGGGGAGTTGGATGCCAGGTGAGCGATCTTCGCGAGGACGTGTCGGTCCTCTATAAGGGGCGGAAAGGGTCGGTCGACTTCATCGACGTTCCTTCGCTGCTCTTCGCCCTCATGCCGGGCCAGGGTGACCCGGAAGGACCGGAATTCGCCGACGCGCTCCAGGCGCTCTTCACGGTGAGCTACGCTGCGCATTTCGGGCTCAAGAAGCAGACCGGCGAGCTCACGAAAGTGATGCCGCTGGAAGCGTTGTGGTGGTTGGATGGGGCCGGGGATGAGGACTCCATGGAGGCCGTGACAGCTGGCTTCGGCGGCCTCCCGGGAACCGGCCGCGGGTCATGGCGGTGGCAGGCCATGATGGTGCAGCCCGATCCCATCGATGAAGCCTTGCTGGAGCAGGCCAGGGAGCAGTCCCGCGGCAAAAAACTCCCTGCACTGGACCGCCTGCGCTTCGAACGGTGGGAAGAAGGCCGTTGCGCGCAGACGCTCCACGTGGGTCCTTATGCTGATGAGGCCGGCACCATCGCCGTGCTGGATGCGGCCATAACGGCCGCCGGGTTGAAGGTCCATGGCAAACACCATGAGATCTACTTGGGCGACCCCCGCCGCAGTGCGCCTGACAAGCTGCGCACACTGATCCGCCATCCCGTGGCGTGAAGGCCCGATCATGCGCCTGACCGAGCCGCGGGAGATTGCCTCCGGCGTACTGATGATGACCGCAGGGTCCGGTCCCTTGGCCGTGAATCTATATCTCATCAGGTCCGGTCCCAGTTGGGCCCTTGTTGATTGCGGCTGGGCCCGCAGCGCGGAACCGGTTCATCGGGCGGTGGAACGGGTGCTCGGCCCTGGGAATGTCCCCAACGCCATCTTCCTGACGCACATCCATCCCGACCATTCCGGTGCTGCCGGTGCCCTCGCCCGGCTGTGGGACGTGCCGGTGTACGTCCACAAGGCCGAGTTGCCCATGGCGGCGGGCAAATACGTTCCTGAATTCTCAATGCCGTTGGACCGCTGGATCGTTGCGCCGTTCCTGTGGTCGCTCCCGGCGCGTGCCCGCCGTCGGCTTGAAGCGGCGGGTGATATCAGCGACGTAGTCCACGGCCTGCCGGGTGACTGGGAGCTGCCGGGCCTGCCTGGCTGGGCTGCAGTTCCTACCCCGGGCCACACCCCAGGGCACGTTGCCTACTGGCGATCCAGCGATGCTGTCCTGATCACCGGTGATGCCGTGGTGACCGTGAACTTGAACTCGGTAGGCGGACTCCTGCTGGGGGTGCCCGATCTGTCCGGGCCGCCCTGGTACACCACGGGGAACATGGAATTGGCCAAGGACTCCGTCACCCGCCTGGCTGGACTGGGACCCCGCCTGCTGGCACCCGGCCATGGGCAACCCCTGGCTTTTGGGATCGTTCCCCGGTTGCGGGCCCTGGCCGCGAAGGAGCCAAAGCAGCGGATAGCGATTCGCCGCCGGGCCGCGGGAGCGCCCGGCGCTGTCTAGCTCACAGCTATCGAAGTGCCGCTGCCATTCTGGGTCCGACTCCTACGATGCTTTCGGGTCTAGAGTTCTCAATGAGCAGAGTACGTACAAAGTGAGTGCTCAAATGGAGAACATCATGACGATCGACAAGAACGGACCGGACGTCTTTACGCGCTTTACCACCAGGACGGCCAAGATACTAGGACACGCCTGGGTGTTTGTCTTAGCCGTCGCTGTACTGATCGTCTGGGCGTTGACCGGGCCACTGCTGGGTTTTTCAGACACCTGGCAGCTGGTCATCAATACCAGTACCACAATCGTGACGTTCCTGATGGTGTTTATCATCCAGAACACCCAAAACAGGGACACCGCAGCCTTGCATGTGAAACTCGATGCCTTAATGCTCGAACTCAAGATCAGCAACGCGAAGCTGTACGAGGCCGAAGAGGAAGGCGAGAAAGAAATCGAGCGACAGCGTCGCCGGATCGAGGAAGCCGCCGAAGAAGGCGGATAACCTGGTCCTCGCCGTATCCGCTGGACTATCCCAAAGCATGCTGAATAGCCTGAAATCCATTGGACCAAGAAAACTTCGACAGGGCGGAGGTCCCCCCTCATGGCCATCAAGCTGAACGACGCCGCACTTCGTCACGCCCGGCAACTGATCAAGGACTCCAGATTCGCACGCGATGCCCGCGACGACTGGAGCGAACATGCCCCGGACACGGATCAGGAAAATGCGTTCATAGACAAGCACGGCTACGCGGAATACGGCACTTGGCACCTGGGCGAAGACAGCGACAAGACTCCCGAAACGAAGGGCCGCTACAGCTTCCCATTCGGGGATTTCCGCCGACTGCACAGGTGCGCGATACTGGCCATCGAAAGCCGGGCCGCCCAAAACAACCACGACGACATCGCCAAGGCAGCAAAGTCGCTGCTTGAGGAACTCGACAAGGACTAAGCGGCACCAATAGATCCGCAACCGGCGCAGGTGACAGTCTGCGGATTATGCCGGGTCCGGGCACGATCACCCCGGAGTTGACGGCCAATCCCTAGCTGGGTGCGCTGACCCATTCGCCCCTTCGCAGCACTGCTGTGAGGTTCAGGTCCTGGCCAAGGACGACGACGTCGGCCTGCATCCCGGCCCGCAGGTCGCCCACGTGCGACGAGAGGCCCAACAAAGATGCCGGGACGGCCGAGGCTGAGGTCACCGCATCCCGGAAAGGAACTCCGGCAGCCACGCAGGAACGGACAACGTCCAGCAACGTGCTGGTACCGCCGGCAATGGCGCCCGTAGCGTCGACGCGGGCTACGCCGCCTGCCACCGTTACGGAGAGTGATCCGAGCCGGTACTGTCCGTCCGCCAGGCCGGTAGCGGCCATGGAATCCGTTACCAAAGCGATGTTCCGGGGCCCCACCAGGTCAAATACCAGCTTCACCGTTTCCGGCGCCAGGTGCACGCCATCGGCGATCAGCTCCACCACCGCCTTCCCGGCCCGGGCAGCGCTCAGGCTCGCTGATATCGGCCCGGGGGAGCGGTGGTGAAGTGGAGGCATGGCATTGAACAGGTGCGTGACCGTTGGGCGTTTCCTCCCGATGGGATTGCCGGCCGAGTCTAAAGCCGCCGCCGCGCACGCCAGGAACCCCTCAGCGGTCGCATGGTCCGCGGCGGTGTGTCCCAGGGACGGGATGATGCCGCGGGCCCCAAGCCGGCCGGCGAGTTCGGCGGCGCCGGGCAGTTCGGCAGCCAGGGTCATGGACGCCAAGGTTGGCCCTGCTGCGGCCAGCATGCGGTCCACTAAAACCGGATCCGGTTCCAGGAGCAGGCCGGGATCGTGCGCGCCGCACTGCTGCCCCGAGAGGAACGGACCTTCCAGATGCGAGCCTGCAATCAGCCCGTGGCCTGCCAGCTCCCGCAGCATTCCAAGGTTCCGGACCAGGTCCTCCGGCTCTCCGGTGACCAGGCTGGCCAGCAGCGTTGTGGTTCCACGGCTGTGCAGGTAGCGTGCCGCCCGCTCGGCGCCGTCCGGATCGCCCTCGGAGAAATCCGAACCGTAGGCGCCATGGCAGTGGATGTCCACCAGGCCGGGCACCAGGACCTGGCCCGCGGGTGCGTCCGGCGGAAGTTCTCCGGGGAAGTCCTGCGCGGGCCCCGCGAAGGTGACCAGGCCGCCGTCGGCCGCTACCACCCCGTCGGCAATATCCAGCGACGCGGTGACGATACGGCCGCGGAGAACAATGTCATCGCCCATCATTGAAGGTCCTTCGTTCCTCGGTTGCGTCAGCGGCCACTGCGGCAGCCATGCGTGCGGCCAGGTCCGGATCCGCGGCGCCGCCGGCCCTCTCCCCGCCGCCTTCAGCACGCCAGCGCCGGGCGCGCGCCGAGGTGTGCACTGCGTGGACTCCCGCTTCAATGAGCGACGGTACCAGCGCCAGGGTGACACCGCCGCCTGCCATGATCTGGACCGAGGGTGCGCTCCGGCCTCCCTCCTGCACCATCCTGCCCAGCATGGCAAGCCCCGCGGCGCAGTCGGGGCCGCCACCGCTGGTGAGGACCCGGTCGACCCCGGCCTGCTCCAGCCGGGAGAGCGCTTCCGCCGGGTCCATGCCGGCGGCCAGGGCGGCATCAAACGCCCGGTGGAACGTGACCTCGGCATCCGGCTTCACGGCTTTTGCTGCCGCCACGATGCGGCGCATCGCGGGAACATCCGGGCCGCCGTCGGATGCCAGCACACCCACCACCACTCCGGCGGCTCCGGCTGCCAGGGCCACGACGGCATCGCGCTCAATGACATCCAGTTCGTCATGCGCATAGGAGAAGTTGCCCGGCCGCGGACGCACCAGGACGTGGACGGGAAAGCCAAGGCCGCATGCCTGCTCAATGGTGCCGATGCTCGGCGTGATGCCCTCTGTTTCCGCCAGGGCTGCGCACAGTTCGACGCGGGCCGCGCCGACCTTGGCGGCCAGCCGGACGCCGTCGGCATTCTCCACGGCCAACTCCAGCTTCGGCACGGTCCGGGCCGCGGGAATCCGCCGGGAGCTCAGAGTCCCTGCCATGCCGGCTTCCGGCTGAAGGTGTCCTGGTAGTACCCGCGGTGGGCGAGCCGCGAGGCGGCGGCCTCGTCCAGCAGTACCGATACGTGCGGGTGCAGTTGGAGGGCCGACGCCGGGCAAAACGCCCCGACGGGACCTTCGACGGCGGCCGCCACGGCCTCTGCCTTGGCCTCGCCCATAGCCAGCAGCAGCAGGTGCCGGGCATCCCGGATGGTGCCCAGGCCCTGGGTCAGCACATGGTCCGGCACATCCTCCGCGGCGTCAAAGAAGCGTGCATTGTCCAGGCGGGTTTGCCGGGTAAGCGTCTTGATGCGGGTGCGGGAGGCGAGCGAGGACATAGGCTCATTGAAGCCCACATGGCCGTCCGTCCCGATGCCCAGGATCTGGACATCCACCCCTCCGGCAGCGGCGATCCGGGCCTCATACTCGGCGGCCTCCGCCTGCGGATCCCGGGCCATGCCATCCAGCCCATGGACCGCACCGGCATTGAAGTCCACGCTCGCCGTGAATTCCGCCCGGATGACGGAATGGTAGGACTGCGGATGGCTGGCAGGCAGGCCCACGTACTCGTCCAGCAGGAAGGCCTGGGCTGCTGCGAAGCTCAACCCGCCATTGCGGTGCCGGTCGATGAGTTCCCGGTACGTGCCCAGGGGAGTGGAGCCTGTGGCCAGTCCAAGGACGGACGGCCCACGGCGGACCTGGTCCTCGATGGCGTCCGCAGCCGTGCGGGCAACGTCGTCAGGGGTGGGAAGAATGATGATTTCCATGCGGTCTGATGCTTTCGGCTGGAGCTGGTGTTGGCGGACTACTTTGCGGCTTCGGTTTCCACCGTTACTTCGTCGTCTTCGCGGCCTGGCGTGCGCAGGTTCCAGCGCTTGATCACGAAGGAGAAGAGGAAGTAGTAGATCGCCGCGTACCCCAGGCCAATCGGGATCAGCATCCACGCGTTCTGCGCCTTGCCGAAGTTAAGGACAAAGTCGATCAGGCCGGCTGAGAACGTGAAGCCGTCATGGATGCCCAGTGCGTTCACCAGGGCCATGGAGGTTCCGGTCAGGGCTGCGTGGACGATGTAGAGCGGGAAGGCGACGAACATGAACGAGTACTCGAGTGGTTCGGTGATGCCGGTGAAGAACGCCGTGAGAGCGGTGGAGAGCATGATGCCGCCCACGATCTTCTTCTGTGAAGGCTTGGTGTGGCGCCAGATGGCAAGGGCCGCGGCGGGCAGGCCGAACATCATGATGGGGAAGAATCCGGTCATGAAGGTGCCCGCGGCGGGGTCGCCGGCGAAGAAGCGGTTGAGGTCGCCGCGGACCAGGTGGCCGGACCCATCGGTGTAGTCGCCAATGAGGAACCAGACGCCGGAGTTCAGGATGTGGTGGAGCCCGGCCGGGATCAGCATGCGGTTGGCGAAGCCGTAGATGCCGCCACCAAGTACCGCGTTGCCTGCCACGGCCTGGCCTACTGCGGTGAGGCCTGCGTTGAAGAGCGGGTACAGGAGGGCCAGGACGACGCCGGCCACGAGGCTGGTGACGGAGGTCAGGATGGGCACCAGGCGCCGGCCGCTGAAGAAGCCGAGGAAGTCAGGCAGCTTGGTGCGGTAGAAACGCTGCCACAGTCCGGCGGACAACAGGCCCACCACGATTCCGGCGAGGACGCCGTAATTGATCATGGCCTGCTTTCCTGCGGGGTCCAACTGCCCGTCGAGGACCAGGGGGGACATGGCCTTGAAGACGCCGTCGATCACCATGTAGCCCACCACTGCTGCGAGGGCGGTGGAGCCGTCTGCCTTCTTGGCCCAGCCGACAGCGATGCCGACGGCGAAGATGAGCGGCAGCCAGGTAAAGACTGCGTTGCCGGCGGCGGAGATGACCGCGGCGCCGCCCTCGAAACCGGGGATGGCACCGAGCAGGTCGGCCTGGCCGATGCGCAGCAGGATGCCGGCAGCGGGCAAGACTGCGATGGGGAGCATCAGGCAGCGGCCCAGCCGCTGAAGGGTGGCGAAGGCCCGGTTTGGCTTCTTCTCTGGAGCCAGGGCGGTGGTCTCGGACGTTGACATGTTTGCACCTCTGCGGGTTCTGATGGGGGCTTGTGGAGAAACGGTTCCAGCCGGTACTGTCTGGTTATGACCAGTTCAGTGTGATTCATCCCACGGTCCGGTGTCAAGGAAGGAAGATTCCCTCCACGACGGGCCGCCCGTGGCGAAAGAAGCCATCATTGGTCGTACCAGGGCCGCCGGCCCAGGGTTGGAGGATGTGCTCCGCGCGGGGCACCGTCAGAAAGGGCAGCCATGTCCAAAGCAGAAAAAATAATTGAAGGCCTGGGCGGAGCCGGCAACATCGTGGAAGTGGAAGCGTGCATCACGCGGCTGCGCACCGAGGTGAAGGACTCCTCGCTGGTGAACGAGGCCTCGCTCAAGGCTGCGGGAGCCCACGGCGTCCTGGCCGCCGGCACCGCTGTGCAGGTCATTGTGGGCCCCGAGGCGGACACGCTGGCCGAAGACATCGAGGACCTCCTCTAGTGGCGGGATCCTTGCGCGTCCATGCCCCGATCGGCGGCGCGGTCATTCAGCTGGCCGACGTGCCGGACCCTGTCTTCGCTGGCCAGATGGTGGGGTCCGGCGCGGCGGTGGAACCGCCCGCCGGGGTGGCGTTCGACGTCGTTTCCCCCGTCGCGGGGAAAGTGGTCAAGATGCTGCCGCACGCCTTCGTGGTGGTTGAGGCGTCAGGCCTCGGTGTCCTGACGCACGTGGGCATCGACACGGTGAAGCTCAAGGGTGAAGGCTTCAAGGTGCTGGTGGCCCAAGGGGACGTGGTCCAGGCCGGCGAGCCGGTCATGCACGTGGATCCCACCGCAGCCCTGGCCGCGGGCTACTCGATGGTGAGTCCCGTCGTCGTACTGGACACCAAGCCGGACACCGCAAACGTTGTGGATGGCGGCGCCGTAACCGCGGGCGAACTGCTGTTTACGCTCCACTGAAGCGCCTTCTAGAGGCGGACTTCCATGGTGAGGGAGTAGCGGTCCGATCGGTACCAGGAGCGCGAATGCTCGATGGCCAGGGTGCCCGAATAGGACACCCTGTCAAACGCAAGCACCGGCGCGCCCGTTCCCGTCCCGAGGAGCGCCCCGACATCGGCCGGGGCGCCCTCGGAGCGCACGCTCTGGCGTGCCCTGTCAATCTGGTGCCCGAATTGCGCAGCCAGGGCCTTGTACACCGAGCCGGTGAGGTCGATGCCCAGCAGTCCGGGCGCGTGCTGGGGGTTGTACCAGGCGTCGTCCACGCTCACCGGCCGGCCGTCCGCCAGGCGGAGCCGCTTGAGGTGGAATGCCTCCGCGCCCGGAGCGAGGCTCAGTGCGTTTGCAGTGTCTTCCGGCGCTGTGACTTGTTCGGCCACCAGCACCACCGTGCTGGGAACGTGGCCCATCGCTTCCATCTCCTGCGTGAACGAGGCCAGGTGCAGCGTGGACTGGACGGGTGAGTCCGCCACGAATGTGCCCTTGGCCGGAACCCGCACCAGGTGACCTTCGTTGACCAGGCGGCCGATCGCGGCGCGCACGGTGATGCGGCTGACCCCGTACGAATCCATGAGGGAGCGCTCGCTGGGCAGCCGGGCGCCGGGCTCCAGTTCCTCCTTGGCAAGCTTGAGGATAATGAGCCGGAGCTGCTCATGCTTGGGCACCTGCGAATTGTTGATGGCCGCGTTGGCCACCTGTGCGGTGCTGCCTGGTGTGGCCGACATCCAGCCCCTCCTCATTCTGGAGCGGTCCGGTTAGGACCACTTCCTCGGATTATTCCACACCAAACCAGCGGTTATTTTGCGTTCTCAGTGGGAACCTCTGAGAATACAGGTACTAAGCATGCTGTCTATTTGGAGGGTGACCTGATGCGAAAAGTTTCTGCGCTTGGAGTTGTAGCTGCGGCGATGCTGGCGCTGGCCGGCTGCTCGGGAGGAGGCGGTGGTACTGCCAGCCCGTCGGGCACCGCCACCGCATCCGCCTCTGCCAGTGCGACTGCCGAAGCCAAGGTGTATTCCGAGGATGAGTTGCGCAACCTCATCTCCGGCATGAAGGACGACGACGGCAATGAGCTCAAGCTGTACTCCAAGGACCAGGTTGCCCAGGGCGGCAACATTGCCAACCTGCTCATGAGCACGGCCACCATCGATCCCAAGGACTGCAAGGACATCGCAACCGCCGGCCTGCTGGACAAGGTGGAGAACGGTAATGTCGCCGTCGCGCTTTCTGAAGGTAACCAGCCGCGCACGCTGTCCGCTCAGTCCGGCAGCGACGGTCCGGATGCCGTCAAGACCCTGAATGACATCAGCGGCAAGATGGACCAGTGTGCCAAGTTCTCCGTGTCCGCGCTGGGACAGAAGTACGACGTCTCCAGCCAGGAACTCCAGGCGAAGACCGACGCTGACAAGACGTTCGCCACCGTCAGCACCCGCAGCGGCGATAACCAGCAGAAACTGATGCAGGTTTCCGC
Organism: Pseudarthrobacter enclensis; assembly: GCF_030811655.1. GTDB lineage: Bacteria > Actinomycetota > Actinomycetes > Actinomycetales > Micrococcaceae > Arthrobacter > Arthrobacter enclensis_A. The sequence continues at coordinate 221,184 of NZ_JAUSRE010000002.1, forward strand.
GGCCCAGGGACGCCTGCTGGTGGTTGCCACCAAGAGCGGCAAGGACCTGGGTGACAAGGACCAGAAGGAGCTTGAGGGCCTCATCAACGATGTCCTGAAGAAGGCTGAGGGCGGGGCAACCTCAAGCCCCAGCTCCACCGGTTCGTCCGGTTCGGCAGGCATGTCCTCGCCGGGCAGCTCGGCGTCCTCCACTGCCTCGCCCACCTCGTCTTCCACCTCTTCGGCGACGATGTCCTCGGGCAGCGACATGTCGTCATCGGCCTCCCCGACATCCTCGCGGTAGCCGCGGCACGGCAAAAAGCAGCACGGCAAAGAAGAAGGGTGCCGCCCGGGATGTGAAGTCCCGGGCGGCACCCTTTTCTCTGTGATCGTCTACTTCGCTTTGCCGCCCAGGCGGACGCCGGGGCCGGTGTTCACGGGAAGTTCGGAAACCACTTCGCGGGTGGGTGCGCCGCGGAACTTGGGTGAGGGCTCCTGTCCTTCCGTGAGGCGCTGCAGTTCCTGCCCCTCGAAATCCTCCTCCTTGCCGAGGAGGATTGCGGAGTCATGGTTGGTGATCTCGCCCCTGAAGGCCCGCACCATGACGCTGCGGTCGAACTGGCCTTCCCATTTGGACACAACAAACGTGGCGACGCAGTTGCCCAGCAGGTTGACCACCACGCGCATTGAGTCCATGAGCCGGTCTGCGCCCAGGAGGAGCGCGACGCCGGCCACCGGGAAGATGCCGAGCGCTGCGGCGGTTGCCGAGAGGGCTAGGAATGACGAGCCCGGGACGCCTGCCATGCCCTTGGATGTCAGAAGCAGCACCCCAAGTGCTGCCAGCTGCTGGCCGAGGTCAAGGTGGTGGCCAAAAGCCTGGGCCAGGAAGAGCAGCGAGATCGAAAGATAGATCGCTGCGCCGTCCAGGTTGAAGGAGTAACCGGTGGGAACCACCAGGCCCGTGGTGGCGCGGGAGCAGCCGGCGTTGGTCAGTTTGGTCATGATCCTGGGCATTACTGCTTCGGTGGATGCCGTGCCCAGGGCCAGGAGGAATTCCTCGCGGGTGTACTTCAGGAACTGCCAGAGCGGCACCCGCGCAAAACTCCACGCCACAACGAAGAGCAGGCCGATGAAGATCACTGCGGCGCCGTAGCAGGCCGCGATCAGGACCGCATAGGTGCTCAGGGTATCCAGCCCGTACTGGCCGATGATGAACGCCATGGCTCCGAACGCACCAAGCGGTGCCACCTTCATGATCCAGGCCATGATCTTGAAGATCAGTTCCAGGACCGTTTCCATGACGTTGATGACCGGCAGGCATTTCTCCCGGCCGATGACGACGATTGCAGCGCCGAAGAAGACGGAGAAGAACAGGACCTGCAGGAGGCTGTTGCTGGCAAATGCGCCGATGACGCTGGCTGGAATGATGTCAAGGATGAATGAAGCGGCATCCTTGGGCGGCGCCGTGCCGGTCTTTGCGTCCAGGTCCGCCTGGGACAGTGTTGAGGGGTCGATGTTCAGCCCGGCGCCCGGCTGGATGATGTTTCCGACGATCAGTCCAAAGACCAGGGCGAACAGCGTGGCTGCCGTGAAGTAGAGCAGGGCCTTGACCCCAACCCTTCCAACCGCCTTGACGTCGCCTACGGCCGAAATTCCGGTAACAATCACCAGGAAGATCAGCGGCGCGATGATCATCTTGATGAGTTTGATGAAGCCATCTCCAAGCGGCCTCAGTTGGGAACCGAGGTCGGGCCAGAAATGCCCGATGAGTACACCTGCCACGACGGCGATCAGAATCTGGAAGAAGAGCGACTTGTACAGTGGCTTCCTCTTCGCGGGCACCGAACTCGCCTTCAGTGCCTCAGGGTTTGGGATCTTCATTGACCTTTGCCTATCAATTGGGAACAACCCGTTTGCGGGGCTGTTTCCAAAGTAATCCTCGTCACACTTATTCCGCAAGAGGAAAACTGATTTCCGCATTATGGAACGTAAATCGCGCTTTGTGACCGCCCGCTCCAGTGGCTCCCAGGCGTCCAGCCCTACATGATGCCGGTCGGCACCAGCAGCGCCCAGGCAAGTGCAGGAGCGATCACTACCACGCCCCCCGCGTAGAACATCAGTTGCCGGTAAACCCGCTGCCTGTCGTCCTCGCGGGCGTTGGCCACCACCAGGGCGCCGTCCGTGGAGAAAGGGGAGACGTCGACGACGGTGGCCGCGATCGACAGCGCGGCCACGGTTCCGGAGGCGCTGAGCGAGCTCGTGGCGAGCAGGGGACCGGCCATGGGGATGAACGCTGTCAGCAGCGCGGTGGAGGAAGCGAAGGCCGAGCCAACGCCGATGACGTAGCAGAGGACCAGCGCGATCAGCAGCGGAGCACCCAGGGCCAGGGCCTGCTTGGCCAGGGTGTCGATGACCCCTAGGTGCTGCAGCAGGGAGACGTAGGTGATCATGCCGGCCACCAGCAGGACCGTGGACCAGGAGATGCCGCTGATGAAGGTCCTGTGTTCCTTGATGTTGATGAAGGCGAGCAGGAGGCCGGCGGAGAGGGCCACGAATCCGATGGGCATGTGGAAGCCGAGGGTGCACACGAGCATCGCGGCGATCAGTGCCAGCGTCAGGACCTGCTCACCATGGGGCCGTTCGGTGGCCGGCGTACCGATGTGCGCGTGCTGGCCGCCGGTTCTGTCCCGGAGCCTGCCGGTGAGGGCGAACAGGATGATGGTCAGCACCGAGAGGATCAGGTTCAGGGCGAAGCTTGCGGCGAACAGGCCGCCCTGGGAGATGGGGAAATGGTTCCGCAGGGCGATGTCATGGACCAGCACCCCCGCGACCGAGAGCGGGGAGAAACCGCCGGCGTGGGCACCGTTGATAATGAACGCGCCCGTGGCCACGGGGTGGAGGCGGGATTCGTACGCGAACCCAAGGGCTGCGGGAGCCAGCAGCGCGATCGCGGCAGGGGAAAACGTGCCCAGCGAGGTCAGGGCTGCAGCGGCCAGGAAGAACACCCAAGGCAGCAGCAGCGTCCTTCCGCGGACCATTCGCACGCAGGCCTTGACCAGGATGTCGATGGTGCCGTTCCGCTGCGCCATGCTGAAGAAGTAGGTTACGCCGATGATGGTCAGCACAATGCTGGCCGGAAACTCTTCCAATATCTGCTGGTCGGACATCCCCAACATGAAGTAGCCGACGCCGAAGGAGGCAACCAGCGCCATCAGGCCGATGTTGAGGGGCCACCTGGTGGCGATGACGAACATCGCCACCAGGATTACCAGCGGGACGATCTGCACGACGGTCATGGTTGGCTCCGGGCCCGGGCGGCCGCCTGGTTGAACACGCCGCGGAGAACGAGGGCAAGTACACCCGGGATGGCCACGCCGGCCACCGTCCAAGCAGGATACGACGCCGGGTGGAAGTGTGCGCGTGCGCCCTCCGGAGTTTCCGGGGCGCCGGAAAACAAAACTGTCCGTGGTTTTCATGGCCGGGTCCGGGAAAGCCCTTAGGCTGGAGGCCGGGCAGGAGCTTCCCTGGCCCGGCCCAACAGTCCCAGGTGAAAGGCAGGACCATGACGGTTTCCAGCGACGATCCCCAGAACACCACAGACCTCCGGGGACCCGGCGACCCCGACGAGGCCAAGGACCAGGCCGTTAAGGCGCCCCAGTCGGGCCAGCATCCGGAACAGCCCGGCGTAGCGAACATCCGTGAGGAACAGCAGGCCCATGCGGCCGGAACCGTGCCGGCGTCATACGTGGGAGGCGAAGAAGCGGCCGCGGAACCCAAGCCGGAAGAGGCGCTGGAGGAACCAGGCACCTGGGACGACGAAGTCTGAGATGATCATCCGGGCTGATATTGACCAGGCGGCGCGCCGCACAGCAGGCCTCATCCGCAGGACGCCCGTCATGGCGGCGGACACGGATGTCTTCCCCGGCTCCGTATGGTTCAAATGCGAGTTCATGCAGCACACCGGGACCTTCAAGGCCCGGGGCGCCCTGAACCGCATCCTCGCCAGTAAGGAACGCGGGGAACTGCAGGCAGGGGTCGGCATAGTGGTGGCGTCCGGCGGTAACGCCGGGCTGGCCAACGCGTATGCGGCCAGGCAGCTTGGCGTGCCCGCTACCGTGTTCGTCCCCCAGGCCGCGCCTGCCGTCAAAGTGGCCAAACTGAAGGCCATCGGCGCCACGGTGGTCCAGGGCGGGGCGGAATATGCGGCAGCCTACGAGGCCGCGGTGGCTCATGCAGAAGAAACCGGCGCCGTCTACTGCCACGCCTATGACCAGCCGGAAATCGCCGCCGGCGCCGGAACCGTCGGCATCGAGCTGCTGGAACAGGTGCCGGACGTGGATACCGTCCTGGTGGCCGTGGGTGGAGGCGGCCTGATGGCGGGAGTGGCTGCCGGCGTCGAAGGATCAGCAAAAGTGGTGGCCGTGGAACCTGCAACGGCACCTACCCTGCATGCCGCCCTCGCAGCCGGGAAACCCGTGGATGTGGCCGTGTCCGGCGTCGCCGCAGACTCCCTGGGTGCCCGCCGCGTCGGCGACATCGGCTTCGCGGTCGCGGTCCGCTGCGGCGTCGAAAGCGTCCTGGTCAGCGACGCGGACATCATTGCGGCACGCTCGGCACTCTGGAACGACTACAGGATAGTGGTGGAGCACGGCGCTGCGGCGGCCTACGCTGCGTTGACCGCCGGAGCTTACGTACCCTCAGGGGCCGAGCGGGTTGCCGTCATCCTCTGCGGTGCCAATACGGACCCGGCCACGCTTTGACGCAGCCCGGGCGAACAGGACGCCCGGGCTGGATCAGCTGACTACTGGCCGCCGGCCTGGCCGCAGAACTTGGTGTAGGTGCTGCCGGCTTGCTGGTAGCCGGACTGGAGATCGGCCAGCTTGTCCTTGTCCGGGTTTTCCTTGGCCTGCTCGTCCGTGTACGCCAGGATCTGGGCAAGGGCGGGCTTGAGGTCGTCCGAGGCCACCGCGTGGATGGGCCGGATCTGGTTGGCGAGGTTGTTCATGCCCGTCTTGCCGGCGTTGTTGGCGGGGTTCGACACGACGGCCTGGATCCGCTCGCACGTTTCGGCGGTGGTCAGTTGGTGTGTGGCTGTGCAGGCCGTGGCAGAGGCAACGAGGCCGGCGGCAAACAGGGCTGTGGCGAATTTCTTCATGGGTCCCTCGGTAGTGGTCAGAGGTTTCGATTGTAAGCAGATTGGCTACCCCCATGCCTTCGCAGGTCCTCCACCTGCCTGAAAGTAACGCCTGGAAGCAGTCCCGTAACACGGAACCGGCCGGCAGTTATGAACTGCCGGCCGGTTCCGCGGGATGTCCCCCTTGGGTATGGCGGGGTACTGGACGGTACGCCGCGTTAGATGGTCCGCTGTGCCTTGGCCAGGTTGTCCTTCAGCTGCGCGGCGGTTTGCCGGGCCACATAGGCAGGGCGGTCCCGTTCCACACGCCAGCTCTCCGAGAGCGGGCCGACGTTGACCGTGTCGAAGCCGAATTCGTCGTAGAGGCGGGTGACCAGTTCGGCGGCTTCCGGGTAGTCGCTGGCGGTGGCCAGGGCACGGCGGCCTTCCGTGCCGGCGGGCTCCCCGTCAGTGGTGATGTCCTTGGCCATGATGTGGTTGAAGCCCTTGGCTACCTTTGACTGCGGAAGGTGTTCCTGCAGCATCCCGGAGGTGGTGGTTTCGCCATTGTCGAGGGCGGGGATCCTGCCGTCCCGTTCCCAGTAGTAGTTGTTCGTGTCGATCACAACCTTGCCTGCCAGTGGCTCCACGGGGACGTCCTTGTAGTTCTTCAGCGGCACCGTGACCACGGCGAAGTCGCCGGCAGTTGCTGCCTCGGCTGCCGTTGCTGCCCGGGCCGTCGGGCCAAGCTCTGCCACCAGGTCCTGGAGGGTCTCGGGGCCGCGTGAGTTGCTGATGACCACGTCGTAGCCCAACTGCACCGCCTTCCGTGCAACCTGGCTTCCAATACGTCCTGCGCCAATGATTCCGATTGTTGTCATACGGGCGGCAACACCCGCCCCTGCACAGATATTTCACGCGGCTGCGGGGAATAAAAGGCAGGATGCGTGCCTACCTTCCCAGGTAGCGGCCCGGCCGGTGGTTCAGGGCGAGGACCAGGTTCAGGAGGGTGGCGCCGGCAGCGGACAGCAAAACCATCAACGGAGACACGAGGACGAGTGATGCCAGGACAATGGCCACGTCCAGCACCATCTGCACATATCCTGCCCGCCACCCCAGTTTCTCCTGCAGCAGCAGGGCCAGGATGTTGAAACCGCCCAGGCTGGATTTGTGCCGGAACAGGATCAGGAGTCCGACGCCGGCCAGCAGGTTTCCGCCGAGCACGCCGTAGACGGGGTTAAGGTGCAGCGACCCCAGAGCAGCCGGGTGCAGGCTGGCCATCAGCGAGACAAGGGCGATGGCACCGCCCGTGCGGAGGGCGAAGTTCCAGCCCTTCTTCCAGACCGCCAGGCCGAAGAACGGGAGGTTCACTGCGAAAAAGATGACGCCGAACGGAAGTGCCACGGAATAGCTGAGCAGCAGCGCGAGTCCGGCTGTCCCGCCCGTCACCGCTCCGCTCGACTTGAGCAGGAACAGCCCCAGCGACGCCGCGAAGGTGCCGGTGAGGATGCCCAGGACGTCCTCAACCACGGAATGGCGGGCTGCCGACGGCGGCGCGGAAGGTCCCGCCGTCGGCTCTTCCACGTGCGCGGCCGGCGCAGCAGTGGAAACGTAGGGAGCTTCCGTGGAGGTGCTCACTCGGCTGCACCCCCTTCCGGCACGAACCGGCCGCGGTCGGCCAGGACGGCAAGGACCCGATCGTTGGTGGTGGCGTCGGCGAGGGTGATGCGGACGCCGTCCACGGCATAGCCGCGCGCCAGGATGTCGGCCCCGGACAGTGCGTCCAGGAGTTGCACGCGCAGCTCGTCGGAGGCCCGGATCCAGTAGAAGTTGGCCTGGCTGTCCGGGGTGTCCCAGCCGTAGCCGCGGAGGGCCTGGATAACCCGGCGGCGTTCCCGGGCCACCGTCTCGGTCCGCTCGAGGATTTCCTCACCGGCCGCCAGCGAAGCGACCGCGGCGGCCTGGGCCATCCGGTTCACGCCGAAGGGGACGGCGGTCCGGCGCAGGCCTTCGGCAATATCGGGGTGCGCGATGGCGTAGCCGATCCGCAGCCCCGCCAGCCCGTACGCCTTGGAGAAGGTCCTCAGGATGCAGAGGTTGGGGTACCGGCGGTAGAAGTCCATGGAGTCGACGCCGCGGCCGCGCTGGAACTCGATGTAGGCCTCGTCCAGCACCACCAGCACCCGCGGCGGCACCGAGCGGAGAAACTCCTCCAGGGCCTCGGGGCTGATGGACACGCCCGTGGGGTTGTTGGGCGAGCAGAGGATTACCAAGCGGGTCCGGTCGGTGATGGCTGCTGCCATGGCGTCCAGGTCGTGGTGCTCGGTGGCCAGCAGCGGCACGGGGACGGACACGGCACCCGCCACGGCCACCAGGATGGGGTAGGCCTCGAAGGACCGCCAGGCGTACACCACTTCGTCACCGTGCCCGCAGACGGCGGAAATGATCTGCTGCAGCACGCCCGAGCTTCCCGGCCCGCAGGCTACTTCGTCGGCAGTGAGATCGAAGTGGCGGGCAATGGCATCCCGGGCCTCCACCGCGCCCATGCTGGGGTACCGGTGGATCCGGCCCGCCTGGGCAGACATCGCTTCAAGGACCGAGGGCAGGGGCGGAAAGTGGTTTTCGTTCGAGGCAAGGGCTGCCGTCAGGTCAGACTGGGCGCTCTTGCCGGCCACGTAAGCAGGGAGTTGGGCGACGGCGGCGCGGACCTCGGGGGCCGCGGCTTCCGGAAGGGTGCTTGTCATGGACAGCATGGTGCGGGGGTGCAGGACACCTGCGCAACAGAGCCGTATCCGGCAGGACAGATCCGCTTCCCTGAAGCATCGATAGTGGCAAAATGCTCACTATGCACCTCATTGATGCTCTTGACGCAGAGATCCTCCTCACACTCGACCGGGACCCGCAGGCAACGGTGCTGTCCCTCTCGAGGACGCTGGGAGTTGCCCGCAATACCGTCCACGCCCGGCTCCGCCGCCTGGCCAACGATGGCAGCCTTGCTCCCTTCAGCCAGCGCGTGCGGACGGAGGCGCTGGGCCTGCCCCTCATCGCCTTCATCTCGATTTCCATCAGCCAGTCGGTCAGCGACAAGGCCGTTGCCGCGCTGCAGAACATCCCGGAGATCATCGAGATGCACGCCACCACAGGAGATGCCGACCTGCTCGCCAAGGTGGCCGCCAAGGACCCAGCCGACCTCCACCGCGTCACCAACGCAATGCTGGCGATTGACGGCGTCGTCCGTACCAGCACCGCCATGTCCCTGGTGGAAGTGATGCCCACCCGCACTCTGCCGCTGCTCCAGGCGGCGACGCGCAAGTAGCGGGTGCTGTTCAGGCGAACAATTCCAAGGCGTCGATGAGGGCGTCCACGAAGGCGGTAAGGATGGCAGGCTGGGTGCGGCCGGTCATGGTCTGGACCTGGCCCTGCCGCTGGCGCAGCACCGGGTGGTCGATGTTGACGGCCACCAGGTCCTCGCGGTCCCGGCGGTCCAGGGAAAGTCCGCTGACCAGGGAAACCCCCACGCCCGAGCGGGCGAACTGGATCACCGGGTTGATGTGGTCGCTTTGCAGGGTGATGGACGGAGTAAGGCCTTCAATCTGCATGGCCAGGTCCAGGAGCTCGCGCTGGCTGGAGCCCGGGGCTGTGATGGCCAGTTTGTAGCGGCACAGGTCCTGCAGGGTGGCGCGGGGCTGGGCGGCCAGCGGATGGCCCGGTGCCACCAGGGCGAAGGCGACGGGGGTGGGCATGGGGTGTTCCACAGTCACCCTGGACTGGGGGCCCAATGAAAACACTGCGGCGACGTCCGCCTCGCCCTCGGCAACCCGCCTGGTTCCCTCGGAAGAGGACACCACGTCCAGGTGGAATTCCACGTCGTCATGCTGCCGGCTGAAGTTGGCGATGGCTGCAGGAACCCAGACCCGTGCGAACCCTTCGGCGCAGGCCACGCGAAGCGTCCGGGTCTTCCGCTGCATGGACACCAGCAGTTCCTCGCGGACCGCGGCTCCTTCCGCCTCGGCCCGGCGCACATACGCGAGCAGGAGCCTGCCGGCTTCGGTCAGCTCCACTCCGCGCGCGTGCCGGTTGAACAATGGCGTACCCAGCGAGGACTCAAGTTTGTTGATCTGCCTGCTGATGGCGGACGCCGAGACGTGAAGCTTCTCCGCCGCCTCGGTGAGGGTGCCCTCCTGCGCGACAGCGTGGAAGTACAGCAGCGCCGGAGTGAGCATGTTCACCACAGGGCCTCCTCCCACTGGTTTGCACTGAAGTCAAAGCTTGTCAACAAAATGATACTGGTCGTTTTGTCGCGCTGGCCCTAGTTTTGAACTCACGTTTCAACGGGAAAGGGCGGGATTCAATGCACCAACGCGAGCAGTTGACGGCGGCGGCAGGAGATTACGTGGACTCCGGCCGCTTCAAGGCGGACCTCGAAAGGATTGTGTCCTACCCTTCCGAAAGCTCGACGCCGGAGGGCCGCGTTGCACTGAAGTCATACCTTGATGAGGTGATCGAGCCGGCGTTTGCTTCCCTGGGCTGCTCGGTAGAGCGGTTCGACTCCTGGCGGGGCGGCAACAATTCCTTCCTGGTGGCCACCCGGCAGGAGGGGCCTGAGCTGCCAACGGTTCTTTGCTATGGACACGCGGACGTGGTGGACGGCCAGGCTGCTGCCTGGTCCAGGGGCAGGGACCCCTGGACGTTGAGCGACGAGGGGGACCGCTGGTACGGCCGTGGTTCTGCCGACAACAAGGGCCAGCACTGGATCAACATGGTGGCGCTCCGGCTGCTCCTGGAACAGCGCGGAAACCTGGGCTTCAACCTGGTGTTCCTATTGGAGGGCGCAGAGGAGATCGGGTCCCCCGACCTGGCGGATTTTGCGCGGGAGCACCATGATTCCCTGCAGGCGGACGTCTTCATCGGTTCAGACGGACCCCGCCTGGCCGCGGACAGTCCCACCGTGTTCCTGGGGGCCCGCGGCGGAATCACCCTTCATCTCACGGCAGACCTCCGCAGCAGTTCCTACCACTCCGGAAACTGGGGCGGGCTCCTGCGCAATCCGGCCACCACGGTGGCCGCGGCCGTGGCCTCCCTGGTGGATGGCCATGGAATCATCAGGCTCCCGGAGCTGCTGCCCGCTGGAATCCCGGATACCGTTGCCGCCGCGCTGGAAGTCATCGACATGGTCCCCAACGCGGGTGATCCCGCCTCCGACCCCACGTGGGGTGACAGTTCCCTAAGCCCCGCCGAGCGGCTGTACGCCTGGAACACCCTGGAGGTCCTCGCCCTGGGTGCTGGGAACCCCGCCAAGCCAGTCAATGCCATTCCCGGCTCGGCCAGTGCCAGCCTCCAACTCCGGTTCGTCCCGGGAACAGACACTGCAAGAGTGGAGCCTGCCGTCCGCCGCCACCTCGACACGGCCGGGTTTGGCATGGTGGATGTTGAAGTGGGCCAATCCTTCCCCGCCAGCCGGCTGGATCCCGGCAGCCCCTGGGTTGCATGGGCCCTGGCCTCCCTGAAAGCCACCACGGGCAGGACGCCGGTGCTGCTGCCGAACATTGGCGGTTCATTGCCGAGCTTTGTCTTCGCCGAAGTCCTCAACCTGCCTACCTTGTGGGTTCCGCATTCCCATCCCGGGTGCCAGCAGCACGCCCCGGATGAACACCTCCTCACATCGGTGGCGCGGGAGGGGCTCCAGATCGCGGCTGGCCTCTTCTTCGACCTCGCCACCACCGCGACACCAACGGCCGGCGGCCTTGCCGGCGCCGCTGCATCCACAAGCTCTGCTTCCTGATCCCCTTGGAGTCCCCATGACCATTCCGCAGCAAGAACACCAGTCCGCTCCCGGCCGTGCTGAAGGCGCGCAGTCCGCTGCCCGGGGAATCGTCGCCGCCACCATCGGCAACGCCCTCGAATGGTTCGATGTCGCCATTTACGCGCTCCTGGCCATCTACATCGGCCGGAACTTCTTTCCAAACCACGATCCGGGCGTCGAACTTATCCAGGCCTTTGCCGTGTTTGGCGTCTCCTACCTCATCCGGCCACTCGGAGGGCTGATCCTGGGCTCGTACGCTGACCGGAACGGGCTGAAGAAGGGCCTCACCGTCACCATCCGGCTCATGGTCCTGGGCACCGCGCTCTTGGCCTTCATGCCGGGCTACGACAGCATCGGAATCATGGCCCCGCTCGGAATTGTCCTGGCACGCCTCATCCAGGGCTTTTCGGCCGGCGGCGAGTTCGGCGCTGCCACCGCCTACCTCATTGCCCAAAACGACAAGCGGAAAGGGTTCCTGGGCAGTTTCCAGTTCGCCAGCCAGGGCCTGGGCAGCCTGCTCGCGGCGATCCTCGTGGCCATCCTCACCACGGTCCTCACTGACGCCCAGATGACTGACTGGGGCTGGCGCATTCCATTCCTGTTCGGGCTGCTGGTGGGTCCGGCCGGGTTCCTGATCCGCAAGGAGATGAAGGAGGTCCCGCTGCCGGATAAGCCGGGGGACGCCAGGCATTCCCCCATCCGCGAGGTGTTCGCCACCCAGAAGGCGGGAATGCTGATCGCCGCCGGCGCCCTTGCCGTTTCCACCGCACTGAACTTCATCCTGCAGTACATGCCCACCTTCGCCATCAAGCAACTCGGACTCGAGCCGGGCATCTCCTTCACGTCGCTGATCATTACCGGGGTCATCCTGACATTTGGGACTCCGGTGGTGGGCCACCTTTCCGACAAGTTCGGCCGGATGGCCATCATGGTGCCCACCGTGATCGTGCTGCTGGTCGCGGTGGTCCCGTTGTTCCTGTGGGTGATCAGCGCCCACTCGTTCCTGGTGCTTGCCCTGGTGATGGCCGTCCTGGGGCTGCTCAAGGCGGCCTACTTCGGGGCGCTGCCCTCCGTCATGTCCGATTCCTTCGATCCCCGCGCCCGCGCCACCGGTCTGTCCTTCAGCTACAACACCGCGGTGGTTGCCTTCGGCGGGTTTACCCCCATGATCGCCGCCTACCTGGTGCAGCAGACCGGCCAGGCCGTGGCGCCCGGTTACTACCTTGCGGTCATCGCAGTCATCAGCCTGGCAGCCCTCGCCGCGGGCGTGAAGCTGCGCGGCATCCGGTAGCCCAACCGGTGCCCTTGCTGCCCCGGACAGCAAAGCGCCGGCCACCTTGGGGGAAGGCGGCCGGCGCTTTGCTTATGGTTCAGGCGCTTGGTTCCTGATTGGTGCTTAGTGGCCGCCGAGGTTGCCGCCCACAGGCGGGAGGCCGCCGTCGGTATTGCGGTCGTCTTCACGCCGTTCGCCGGCGCTCAAGTTTTCGCCCGCCACGGTGTCGTCGGACTCGCCTGTGGTGTCCACCAGGCCGTTGGTCTGGTCGAAGGCGTGACCGATCCTGTCATCACCCAGATCGGCGACTGAACCGGTGGACCCGGCTGCCGCCGTCGTGCCCGTGCCCGCTGCAGGCACCGTGCCCGCGTCCGCTGCGCCCGCAGTGGAGCCAGTGGTGAGTGGCTCTGCTGGAACCACAGGTTCCGCCCGAACCGCCGGAGTGGTGTCCGCAACCGTCACGTCTGCTGTCCCGGTTTTGTCCTTGTTGCCACCGGACGCCATTGCCGCCGCTGCACCCGCAGCCGCTGCAATGCCCACACCGGCAGCTACCTTCCCGGAAACGCCGGCCTTGCCGGAATCGCCACGGGAAGCGCCTGCATGCTCAACGCCCGGGGTGCCAACCGTGGTGCCGGGGTTGACTGCACCGCGCCAGGCGCCGCTGGCATAGCCCTCGTCCTCAATGAATTCCTTGAACCGCTGCAGGTCGGCTTCGGCCTGCCGGTCAACCACATTGAGCTTGTCGCCCACCTTCTCGATCAGTCCTTCGGGCTCGTATTCGAGCGTCAGCTGCAGGGAGGTCTGACCGCCGCCCACGTCCTCGAACTCCACGGCGCCCGCGTTGGTGGCGCCTTCCGTTGCTGCCCAGGCAACCTTGCGGTCCGGGACCTGCTCAAGGATCCTGGCCTCCCACTGCCGGCGGACGCCGCCGATTTCGGCCACCCACTCCAGCCGGTCGTCGCTGAGCTGCGTCACGCTCTTGACGCCGCCCATGAAGTGCGGGAAGTCCTCGAACTGGGTCCACTGGTTATAAGCCGTGCTCACCGGTACGTTCACCAGAATGCGTTTTTCCACCTTCGTGCTCATAACGTCTCCTTTGCTGTGTCACCGGGAGCTGATGACTCGGTCATAATCATCAGCATGCTTACCAATGTACCTTCTGGTCCGGCATGTTTCCAGAGTCGTCCCGGCCCGTTCCTTTGGCTGGGTGGGGAGTGTCCCGGCACCCTGGCCGGAACTTACCGGTGTGTGCTGGACTGGTGGAGCAATGAGCACCACCCGCCGCTTCCAACCGAACCCAGCCAGCCGGCGCAGGCCGGCTGTTGGAAAGGAACACTCATGGCAACGTACAAGATCGGCTACTTCGTGGGCAGCCTGGCCACCGGCTCCATTAACCGGGTCCTGGCCCGGGCCCTGATCACACTCGCACCCGAAGAACTCGAATTCACGGAGATCCCCATCAGGGACCTCCCGCTCTACAGCTACGACTACGACGCCGACTTCCCGCCGGAGGGCCGCGCCCTCAAAGACGCCATCGAGGCCGCTGACGGGATTCTGTTCGTGTCACCCGAATACAACCGGTCCATTCCCGGTGCCTTGAAGAATGCCATCGACTGGGGCTCCCGTCCGTGGGGAACCAACTCCTTTGCCCGCAAGCCCACCGGCATCATCGGCGCGTCCCCTGGCAGCATCGGCACCGCGGTCATGCAGTCTTCCATGCGCGCAGTCCTGAGCTTCCTCGACGCGCCACAGCTGAATGCCCCCGAGGCGTACGTCAAGTACGACCCCGCTGTGTTCGGCTCCGACGGCGACGTGAAGGATGAGTCCACGGCCAAGTTCCTGCGCCACTACATGGATGAGTACGCCGCGTTCGTGGCCCGGGTCCTGGCCGCCAACGCCCCTGGCCACATCGGTGACCTGGAGCCGGACTCCGCCAAGCTCTCCCGCTAGGTTGCCCGCAAGTGGCATATGGATGCCCGCCGTCCCAGCAACGGCGGGCATCCGAGTCCGGTAATCCGGTTTTGTCAGTCCAGTGGCAGTGTCACCGTGACACTGGTGCCCTGGCCGGGGGTCGAGCTGACCGCGACTGAGCCGCCCGCTTCATGCACCGCCACTGCCATCAGCCGCAACCCATACCCATGGTGCCGCCCGCAAGTGGCGAGGTTGCTGTCGAAGCCCGTGCCGTCGTCGGACACTACCAGGCGGATGCCGTGGTCAACCGCCGCCAGCTGAAGGGTGAGCGTGTGCGCGGCAGAGTACTTGTAGGCGTTGCTGAGCGCCTCCCGGGCGGCCTGGTACAGGAGGGATGCAGAGTTCGAAGGGATCTCGATGCCCCAGTGCGGGGTGTCCCAGCGGACCACGGTCCCGCGCTCGCGGAGGGGCGCGGTGAGCCGGTCGATGCACCCGGCGAGCCCCAACGAATGGAAATCCAGCGGGTGTTGGTCCGTCAGCACACCGCCGACGGCTGTGACTTCGTTGTCCGCTGTCTTGCTTCCCATGACTTCCTGCCCCCACAAGCTGGTTTTCTCCGATGGCTCCAGCGTGGACCTGCATCGTCTAGGGACGGCAAGGTTTGCCTCAAGATCCCATCAATTTCTCCGCTTGACGGCCTTATGCCGGGACAGCCGGCGCCGTGAGCCTGCCGTCGCGCATGCTGCCCACCACGTCCGTCAGCGGCACGGATCATCCGGCCGCCTGGCGCCATGGGGTGACCTGTCGGCGCATGCCGGCAGGACGCGTCATGTGACGGCCATCCCAGTGCAGTAGGTTGATTCCACTGCGTTTACACATGCCGGTGTTCCAAGGTGCTGTTGTTCAAAGGAGAATGAATGTCCCATCCGGTTCCAGCCGTCGAGGCCCTTCTCGCCATTTACGGTGCGCCGGACGCCTGCGCGGCCGAGCTCCTGTGCGACAGCCACAATCCCAGCGATGTTGCCTTCACCGTGGTTGAAGCCGACCTTTCTGCGGAGGACATTACCTACGGCGAGCTCCGGGAACGCTCCGAACGCGGTGCCGCCGCCCTGGCAGAGCTTGGCGTCGGTCCCGGGGACGCCGTGGCCACCCTGATGGGAAAATCGGCAGACCTTGTCGTGATGCTTTTGGCCATCTGGCGGCGCGGGGCCGTCCACGTGCCGCTGTTCACTGCCTTTGCGTGGCCGGCCATCGAACTCCGCCTCACAGCGTCCGGCGCCAAGGTGGTGATCACTGACGCCAACCAGCGGGAGAAGATCCAGGAAACCGTGGCAGCTGTGGTGGTTGCCGGTGACGAAGCCTCCCCACCGGACCTGGCGCTCACGCCGCTCCTGGCCAGGCAGCAACCCGGGATCGCAGCCGCAGCCGTGGGAGGTGACGGTGCCCTGGTGCTGATCTTTACTTCGGGAACCACAGGCGCCCCCAAGGGGGTGCCGGTGCCGGTCAGGGCGTTGGCCGCCTTCCGCCAGTACGTCGGGCTGGGCCTGGACGTCAGTGAAGAGGATGTCTTCTGGAATGCCGCCGACCCCGGCTGGGCGTACGGCCTGTACTACGGGATCCTTGGGCCCATGGCGGCCGGACGGCGGAACCTCCTGCTGCGCCCGGGGTTCTCCCCGGAACTCAGCTTCAAGGTGCTGGAGGCCTTTTCAGTCACCAACTTCGCGGCAGCTCCGACGGTGTACCGCACCATGCGGGCGAAAGCCGACGCCGGGACGGGTCCTTTCCACCTTCGCCGTGCATCGTCGGCCGGCGAACCGCTGACCCCGGAGGTAATCGGCTGGGCCCGGGAGGTGCTGGGCGTTCCGGTGCGGGACCACTACGGACAGACCGAACACGGGATGATGATCATCAATGCCTGGCATGACGACGTGCGGACGGAGCTGAGGCCAGGTTCCATGGGCCGGCCCCTGCCGGGGTGGAGTTGCGCGGTCCTCAAGGACAACGCCGACGAGCCCGCTGCGCCGGGTGAACTGGGGCGCGTCGCCGTCAACGTGGCGGGGAGCCCCATGATGTGGTTCACGGGGTACCAGGACGCGCCGGAGAAGACGGCCGAAAGGTTCAGCACGGACGGCAAGTGGTACCTGACCGGCGACGCGGGCATGGTGGACCAGGACGGCTACTACTACTTCTCCTCCCGCGATGACGACGTGATCATCATGGCCGGATACCGGATTGGCCCGTTCGATGTGGAAAGTGTTTTGTCCACCCATCCGGCGGTTCTGGAAAGCGCCGTGGTGGGCGCGCCCGACGAACTGCGCGGAGAAGTCCTCGAAGCCTATGTCGTGCTGGCGGACGGGACCACGGGCAGCGATGCCCTGGTGGCCGAACTCCAGGCCATGGTCAAGACGCAGTTCGCCGCACACGCCTACCCGCGCCGCATCCACTTCGTCCAGGACCTGCCCAAGACGCCGTCAGGAAAGCTGCAGCGCTACATCCTGAGGCAGCAGCGGGCCGCCGACGGCGGGATCCCCGGCGGGAAGGACGGCGTAGGGATTTCTGATGGCGCCGCACCCAACACCTTTGAGCCCGAAGAGGATCCGGACGCAGCCGCAGGCGCCGACGACGACTGAAGCCGATCAAATGACGGGGCCCGGCTGCTCAAGGTTGGCTCAAGATTGCCCCAAGAGGCTGGTTTTGGGTGTAGCCCCTACCTACCGGCCGGTAATTTCTTAGTAGCTTCCACGTCAGTTCCCCGGCAGGAAGCGTTGGAAGTCCCCGCGCTGGAGCCTGACTCGCGCGGGGACTTCTCCCAATCCCAATTCACGGTTTCCTGGGAAGGACCGGATCGAAGTGCCCAACCTCGGGAAAGGGCTCGTAGAACCGGTGGAGAAGGTCCCGCCATTGCTGATATTCCGCGGAACCGCGGAAACCGACGGTGTGGTCTTCCAGCGTCTCCCACTCCACCAACAACAGGTAGGTGTTGGGGCTTTCGATTGAGCGGGACAAAGACAGCGATATGAAGCCGGGCATGGAAGCAATAATCGTCCGGGCCTGATGGAAGGCTGCCTCGAACTCCTCTTCCTGGCCCGGGATGACCGGTAGCACGGCATGTTCAGTAATCACTTGGCCAAAGTATCAATCCAGCGGTGCGTTCGCGACGTCCCTCCGGCGCCGCGGGGTCCCAGGCTTTTCGCCTCCGACAGGGGGAATCGGTTCCCGGGATATTGGTGCCGGGTTGTAGCATCACCCGAGGACCCGTTTTGCGGTCTGGAAAGGGACGAACAGTGGCGGCCACTCACTCGGTAACGGCAGCTCCCGGGGATTCAGCCGCCCGGGATGACTTATTGCAGGAATACGGTTTGGCGCTTCCCGCCGGCGAGGGGCGGCAGTCCGGCGTTGACGTGGCGCTGTCGATGGAGCCCCTCCAGAACCTGGTCCAGCTGGCCGCTAAACTCTGCGGAGTCCCCTTCGGCGTGATCAATGTCGTCACCGAAGACGAGCAACAGCAGGTGGCCGCCGTCGGCTTTGAAGCCGCAGTCTGCGCCCGAAAAGACTCGATGTGCTCAGAGGTGTTCCTGTCAGGGAAGACAACTGTTGTCCCGGATGCATCGCTGGACCCCCGCCTCGCATCGAACCCGTTCGTGACCGGGGAAATCGCCTCCGTCCGGTTCTACGCGTCGGTGCCGCTGGAGACGTCGTCGGGGTTTGTGCTGGGGTCCCTGTGCGTCTTTTCGAACTCGCCGGGGACGCCTGCGAAGGACCAGCTGGACATGCTGGAGATCCTGGCCCGCCAGGCAGTCCAGCTCCTGGAACTCCAGCGGCGTACCCTGCAGCTGAAGCGCGCCCTTACTGAGGTCAGGGAAAGCAACGCGAAGCTTGCAGAGTTTGCCGGCCGCGTCAGCCACGACCTGCGCGGGCCCCTTACCACCATGCTGGGCTAGGTGGAGATGGCCGGAGACGAAGTGGATGGGGACCACCCGGCAGCGGAGTATCTCCAGATCATCGGCGCCAGCGGCCACCGGATGCTCGCCATGCTTGAGGACGTCCTGACGTACTCCCGGATGGGCGGCAGCATCCAGCGGCAGCGGGTTTCCCTCCACGCCGTGGCGGCAGAGGTTGCCAAAGATCTCGGCCTGTCCTTCGGTCCCGGCGCCGTCCTGGACAGCGACGACATGACGCTCCACGTGGACCGTGGCCAGCTGCGCACCCTGCTGCAGAACCTGGTGGCGAATGCGGTGAATTACCGGAGCCCGGACCGGGACCTCAAGGTGCGCATCAGCGGCATCGCCAACTACCAGGGACCCACGCTGCTGGTGGAGGACAACGGCAAGGGAATTGCCCCGCAGGACCGGCAGCGGGTGCTGGAACCGCTGGTCCGGCTGCACCGGAAGGGCGACGGACACGGCTCCGGCCTGGGCCTGGCCATCTCGCGGCGGATCGTCGAAGCCCACGGTGGAGAGCTGGCTCTGAAGGAGACGCCGGGCGGCGGCACCACCGCTGCGATCAGTCTGCCGGCCGAACAGTAAGAGGGGCCCGGACCGGCTGCGCGTGCAGCCAGTCCGGACCCCTTCAGTCAGTTGACCGGCATCAGTTCAGGTCGAAGCGGTCCAGCTCCATGACCTTGGTCCAGGCGGCCACGAAGTCGTTGACGAACTTCTCCCTGGCGTCCTCGCTGGCATAGACCTCGGCCAGCGCCCGCAACTGCGAATTGGAACCGAAGACCAGGTCCACCGGGGTGGCCGTCCACTTCAGTTCACCGGTGGCAACGTCAGTGATCTCGTAGACGTTCTCCCCGGACCCGGAGGCCTTCCATTTGGTGCCGGGCGAGAGCAGGTTGACGAAGAAATCGTTCGTCAGGACCTGTGGCTTGTCAGTCAGCACGCCATGGTCGGAGCCGCCCACGTTGGTGCCCAAGGCGCGCATGCCGCCAACGAGCGCCGTCATCTCCGGTGCAGAAAGGTCCAGCATGTATGCCTTGTCCAGCAGCAGGGTCTCCGGCTGCAACTTCACGCCGGGGCGCACGTAGTTGCGGAACCCGTCGGCGCGCGGCTGCAGGTAGCCAAAGGACTCCACATCGGTTTGTTCCTGCGAGGCGTCCGTGCGGCCCGGGCGGAAGGGCACTGTGACGGGGAATCCGCCGTCGGCCGCTGCCTTTTCCACGGCAGCCGCGCCGCCAAGGACAATCAGGTCCGCCAGCGAGACCTTCTTGCCGCCGGTCTGTGCCGAGTTGAACTCTTCCTGGATGCGCTCCAGCACCGGCAGGACGGTGTCCAGCTGGTCCGGTTCGTGGGCCTCCCAACTGCGCTGCGGCTCCAGCCGGATGCGCGCACCGTTGGCGCCGCCGCGGCGGTCCGTCTTACGGTATGTGGCAGCCGAGGCCCAGGCCGTTCCCGCGAGCTGCGGGATGGTCAGCCCGGAGCCAAGCAGCCTGTCCTTCAGGGACGCGATGTCCTGGTCGTCAATCAGTTCATGGTCGACGGCGGGAACGGGATCCTGCCACAGCTGCGCTTCCGGAACCCACGGGCCCAGCATGTGCGGGCCAACGGGGCCCATGTCACGGTGCAGCAGCTTGTACCAGGCCTTGGCGAATGCCAGGGCGAACTCGTCCGGGTTCTCCAGGAACCGGCGTCCGATCTTCTCGTAGGTGGGGTCGAACCGCAGCGACAGGTCCGTGGTGAGCATGGTGGGGCGCTGCTTTTTGTTGGGGTCGTGCGCGTCCGGGATGATCTCCGGAGCGTCCTTCGCAACCCACTGGTGCGCCCCGCCGGGGCTCTTGACCAGTTCCCATTCGTACTCGAACAGGATCTCCAGGAAGCGGTTGCTCCACTGCGTCGGCTTGTCCGTCCAAGTGACCTCAAGGCCGGAGGTGATGGTGTCGCCGGCCTTGCCGGAACCGTAGGTGCTCAGCCAGCCCAGTCCCTGCGCCTCGAGGTTGGCGGCCTCCGGCTCGGGGCCTACGTGTGCATCCGCCGGACCGGCGCCGTGCGTTTTGCCGAACGTGTGGCCGCCGGCGATCAACGCGAACGTCTCCTCGTCGTTCATGGCCATCCGCTTGAAGGTTTCGCGGATGAACGCCGCAGCGGCCACGGGGTCCGGGTTGCCCTTGGGGCCTTCAGGGTTGACGTAGATCAGGCCCATCTCGGTGGCGCCGACGTCTTCAGCCATCTGGCCTTCGCCAACGTAGCGTTCGTCGCCCAGCCACGCGTCCTCGGGACCCCAGAAGATCTCTTCGGGCTCCCATACGTCCTCGCGGCCAAAGGCGAAGCCGAAGGTCTTGAAGCCCATGGACTCCAGGGCGACGTTCCCGGCGAGGACCAGCAGGTCTGCCCAGGAGACTTTCTGGCCGTACTTCTGCTTGACGGGCCACAGCAGGCGCCGGGCCTTGTCCAGGTTGGCGTTGTCCGGCCAGCTGTTCAGCGGCGCGAACCGCTGGCCGCCGTCGCCTGCCCCGCCACGGCCGTCATGGACGCGGTAGGTGCCGGCCGCATGCCAGCTCATGCGGATCATCAGGCCGCCGTAGTGGCCGAAGTCCGCCGGCCACCAGTCCTGGGAAGTGGTGAGGACGTCCGTGATGTCCCGCTTGAGGGCCTCGACGTCGAGCTTCTGGAATTCCTCACGGTAGTTGAAGGAGGGGGCGAGCGGGTTGCTGGCCTGGCCGTGGGCGTGCAGCACCGAGAGGTCCAGCTGGTTCGGCCACCAGTCCTGGAGGGTCCGGGGGCGCGTGCCCTTGGGCTGCGGGGTATCAATGGCAGGGTTTTCACTTTCACTGCCTTGGGCGGTGGCACTGCCGTGGGCCACCGGGCACCCGCCCTCAACCTTCTGGTCCAGGCCCTGCGCGCTCCCGGGGGCTGGGACCGGGGGATGGTCTTGGGGTTCGGTCATGTGCTTATTCCTTCCGTTGGGCCGAGGCCGCGGTTGGACTCGGGCAGCCGGTGCAACCCTCCTATTTGACCATGGACCGGCGACAGCGCAGGACCCCCGTACGCCTCCAGCGAACCTGCATGATTAGCTGAAGAACGCCCGGTCAAACCCCAGTACCCGGACGTACACTGACCTTCGCACCACGTTTGTGGACACTCCGTCGGGTGAGGGCTTTTGCGTATGCTCTGGAAGTTGCTTGTCGAATACCTGCGGCCGCACCGGCCGCTGCTGGCCGCGGTCGTGGTTTTCCAGCTGGCTCAGTCCATCGCGTCGCTGTACTTGCCCACGATGAATGCCGACATCATCGACCAGGGCGTTGCCCGGGGCGATACCGGCTATATCCTGTCGACCGGCAGCGTCATGCTGCTGATCACGCTGGCGCAGATCGTGTGTGCAGTGGTTGCCGTGTACTTCGGTGCCAAGGCGGCCATGGGGCTGGGCCGGGACCTGCGCGGCGCCATCTTCGAGCGGGTGGGGCAGTTCTCCGAGCAGGAGGTCAGCCGGTTCGGTGCGCCAAGCCTCATTACCCGCTCCACCAACGATGTGCAGCAGGTGCAGCAGCTGGTGCTGATGTCGGCCACGCTGATGGTGGCGGCCCCCATGCTCAGCATTGGCGGGGTGATTATGGCCATCCGGCAGGACGCCCAGCTGTCCTGGCTCATTGCCGTGTGCGTCCCGGTGCTGCTCATCGCCGTCGGCCTGATTGTCACGCGGATGGTGCCGCTGTTCCGCAAGATGCAGGCCCGGATCGACACCGTGAACCGGGTGCTGCGCGAGCAGCTCACCGGCATCCGGGTGGTGCGGGCGTTCGTGCGCGAGGACATGGAAACTGAACGGTTCGCCGGCGCCAACACGGACGTCACCGACGTTGCCCTCCGCGCAGGCCGTCTGATGGCCCTTATGTTCCCCACGGTCATGCTGATCCTGAACGTTTCCAGCGTGGCGGTGATCTGGTTCGGCGCGTTCCGGATCGAGGACGGCTCCATGCAGGTGGGCACCCTGATCGCATTCCTGAGCTACCTGATGCAGATCCTGATGTCGGTCATGATGGCCACGTTCATGGCGGTGATGATTCCGCGTGCGTCCGTATCGGCGGACCGCATCGGCGAGGTGCTGGGGACCAGTTCCAGTGTGATGCCGCCCGAGCGGCCGGTAACCAGTGCGGTCCGGCGCGGTGAGTTGGAAATGCGCGACGTCGGATTCGCCTACCCGGGTGCCGACCAGCCCGTCCTTTCCGGGATCAGCTTCACCGCGCGTGCTGGGCAGACCACGGCGATCATCGGCAGTACCGGCTCCGGCAAGACCACCCTGGTGAACCTGATGCCGCGGCTCTTCGACGTCACCTCCGGAGCGGTGCTCATGGACGGCGTGGATGTCAGGGACCTGGACCCGGACCTCCTGTGGGGACACATCGGCCTGGTCCCGCAGAAGCCCTACCTGTTTTCCGGGACCGTTCGCAGCAACCTGCTGTACGGAAACCCGGACGCCACCGAGGACGAACTGTGGGACGCGCTGGACATTGCCCAGGCCAAAGACTTCGTGGAACTGATGGAGGAGGGGCTGGATGCGCCCATCTCGCAGGGCGGCACCAACGTCTCCGGTGGGCAGCGGCAGCGGCTGGCCATCGCCCGGGCCCTGGTGAAGCGGCCCGAGCTCTACATCTTTGACGACTCGTTTTCATCCCTGGATACGGGCACCGACGCCCGGCTGCGCCAGGCGCTCAAGCGCAACATTGCGGGAGCCACCATGGTGATCATCGCCCAGCGCGTGTCCAGCATCGTTGATGCGGACCAGATCCTGGTGCTCGACGACGGCAGGATCGTTGCGCAGGGAACGCACCATGATTTGCTGGAGACATCCGGGACCTACCGCGAGATTGTCTCGTCCCAGCTGGCAGCGGAGGAGACGGTATGAGCCACGGACCCACTCCGCGCGGCACCAAAGCCACGGGCGCCTCCGGACCCGGCCAGGCCGCCGTCGTACGCATCCCCAGGCCGCGCGGCGGCCCCGGTCACGGCGGGCCGTTTGCCGGGATGAATGTGCCCGCGGAGAAGGCGATGAACTTCAGCGGCTCCGCCAAACGCCTGCTGGCCACGCTGCGGCCGGAACGGTTCTGGCTGCTGCTGGTGCTGCTCATGGCCGTGGCGGGGGTGGTGTTGCAGGTGATCGGGCCGCGGCTGCTGGGCGAGGGCACCAACCTGATCTTCTCAGGCGTGGTGTCCAAGCAGTTGCCGCCGGGGATGACGCAGGCACAGCTGGTTGCGATGCTGCGGGCGTCGGGGGATAACCAGAAGGCGGACATGCTCAGCGCCATGACGCTGACGCCGGGCGCGGGCATTGATTTTGCTGCGCTCGCCAGCGTGCTGACGTGGGCGCTGGTGCTGTATGTGCTGGGGTCGGCGTTCATGTGGGGGACGGCGTATGTGCTCAACGGCGTGGTGCAGCGGACGGTGTTCGGGCTGCGCGAGCAGATTGAGGCGAAGATCAACCGCCTGCCGCTGCGGTATTTCGATTCGATCCAGCGCGGCGAGCTGCTCAGCCGGGTGACCAACGACGTGGACAACATCTCGCAAAGCCTTCAGCAGTCCATCAGCCAGGCGGTGACGTCGGTGCTGACCGTGGTGGGCGTGCTGGTGATGATGTTCATCCTGTCACCCACGCTGGCGCTGATCGCGCTGGTGACCATTCCGCTGACCCTGGGGATCACCACGCTGATCGCCAAGCGCTCGCAAAAGCTGTTCGTGCAGCAGTGGACCAACACGGGGGAGCTGAACGGGCAGATCGAGGAGACCTACACCGGGCACGCGCTGGTGAAGGTCTTCGGGCGGCAGCGCGAGGTGGGGGAGCGGTTCCGGCAGAAGAACGCGGAGCTGTATGAGGCGAGCTTCGGGGCGCAGTTCATTTCCGGCCTGATCATGCCCGCCATGACGTTCATCGGGAACCTGGTGTACGTGGGGATCGCCGTGGTGGGCGGCCTGCAGGTGGCGTCCGGGGCGATGCAGCTCGGCGATGTGCAGGCCTTCATCCAGTACTCGCGGCAGTTCACGCAGCCGCTGGCGCAGTTGGGGTCCATGGCGAACCTGCTGCAGTCCGGGGTTGCCTCAGCCGAGCGTGTGTTCGAGCTGCTGGATACGGAGGAGCAGTCCGCGGATCCTGTGGGTGCCGCGTTGCAGAGCCCGGATGGTGCAGGGCGGGGGCGGCTGGTGTTTGAGGATGTGTCCTTCTCGTACTCGCCAGACAAGCCGCTGATTTCGGGGTTGTCCCTGGTGGCGGAGCCGGGGCAGACAGTTGCCATTGTCGGGCCCACCGGGGCGGGCAAGACCACGCTGGTGAACCTGATGATGCGGTTCTACGAGCTGGACGGCGGCCGGATCACGCTGGACGGCGTGGACATCACCACCATGACCCGGCACGACCTGCGCTCGCGTATGGGGATGGTGCTGCAGGATACGTGGCTGTTCGGCGGGACCATCCGGGACAACATCGCGTACGGGCGGCCTACTGCTTCCTCCTCGGATGTGTTGGAGGCTGCCCGGGCGACGTATGTGGACCGGTTCGTGAAGTCCCTGCCCGAGGGGTACGACACCGTGCTGGACGATGAAGGGTCCAACGTGTCCGCTGGCGAGAAGCAGCTGCTGACGATTGCCCGGGCGTTCCTGGCCCAGCCGTCTGTTTTGATTCTCGATGAGGCGACGTCCTCGGTGGATACCCGGACGGAGGTGCTGGTGCAGAAAGCGATGAGTGCCCTGCGATCCGACCGGACGTCCTTTGTGATCGCGCACCGCCTGTCCACGATCCGCGACGCCGACCTCATCCTGGTGATGGAGAACGGGCAGATCGTGGAGCAGGGGAACCATGCATCACTGCTCGCCGCCGGTGGGGCTTATGCGCGGCTGTATGAGGCCCAGTTCGCGGCGCCTGTGGCAGAGGTCTAACCCCTGTCTTTCGCACCTCCACTGGCTGCCATAGCAGGTGATGCGATTAGCGCAAGGGCTCCGCTGATACCAAGGGCGGTCGCCGAGCGGGTGAGGGTCTTAGCCGAAATCATCATCGCTTCCTGCTTTCAATTCGGATTTCTGAGACGGCCAGAGTCCAGACCATCTCACGAAATCTTCTTCGAGCGGCTGGTAGAGCCGAAAGACTCATCGAGAGCGCTCGGACGGGATTCGTTGCCAACGCTACGAAGCACGGATTCGAGGACCCCATGTGCGGGGGCCATAGGCGGCGAACTCAAAATGTCAGACCCTCGTGTCAGGCTGTGCTTATGGAAACCAGGGCGATTGTGGATGCGAAAGGCGGGGCCGGTCTGGCCGATGCCGTCACGTCCCTGACTGCGATGGTGGACGAACTGACCGGAGTCCTGCGCGTTTCTTCGGAAGCTGCGGATAGTGCTCACGGCGTCGACAGTCATGATCCGCTGCGGGAACTTACCGGGTCCCGCCTGGACGGCCTGGGCGTCGTGGCCCGGATCGAAGCTGCCACTGCAGCCGTCAAAATGCGCCTGCTCGCCGAGTATGCGGAAGCAGCGGCTGCCATGGAAGCGCCGGCGGAAAGCGCGTATGAGTCGTCGGCGCGCGAAGTGAGCCTGGTCGCGGAAATCGCCTGCGTGCTGACTGTTGGGGAACGCGCCGCAGCAGCACTGCTGGGGGAGGCCCACGCGCTGACCACAGCCTTGCCGGCGGCACTGGATGCCTTGCAGGCCGGGGAGATTTCATGGCAGCACGCCCGGATCATCGTCGACGAAACCAGCGGTCTCGGCACTCCCGCCGCTGCCGCACTCGAGGCGCACTTCCTGGACCCGGACGCACCGAATGCGGCCAGGGGTGCCGCCGCGGGGGAGCTGGCACCGGCCCGCTTCCGCCGGAAGGTGCGTGCCTGGCGGGAGCGCCATCATCCGGAATCCCTCCAAAGCAGGCACGCGAAGTCGGTTGAAGACCGGCGGATGGAGTACTCGCCGGACCGCGATGGGATGGCATGGATCTCGCTCTGCCTGGCTGCGGACACGGCGTCTGCCATTTGGAACAAGACGTCTGCCATGGCGCGTGGACTGCAGGGACCTGATGAACCGCGCACCCTGACCCAGCTCAGGGCCGATGTGGCCGCCGGTTTGCTGCTGGGGAATTCGGGTGAGCTGGCCGGGTCTGTGCCATCCCTCAGGGCAGATGTGCTGGTCACGGTTCCGGTCTTTTCCCTCCTCGGTGCCACGGACGAACCCGCCGAACTCGACAACTACGGTCCCATCCCGGCATCGATGGCGCGCGCACTCGTTTCGGAAGGCGCCAGCTCGTTCTACCGCGTCCTGGTGGACCCCCGCGACGGGGCGCCGCTTGAAATTGGCCGGATCAGCTACCGGCTCCCGGAGGCACTCAAGCGGTGGTTGCGCATGCGCGACGGAAAGTGCACCTTCCCCGGCTGCAGCAACCCCAGCCAGGACAATGAGGCGGACCACCTCTTAGCCTGGGAGCACGGAGGCGCCACCGGCATCAGCAACCTCGGACAGGTGTGTCCCAAACACCATCGACTCAAGCATTGGAGCGGCTGGAGCCCCGGTCCGGCTGCCATGAATGAGCCACCCGGTTGGATCTCGCCAGCCGGCCGTCACTACAACGCCGAACAACCGGACCGGGAACCAACACTCTGGCCCCCGGGCTGCCTGCCCGAAACCGGCTGCCTGCCAAAAGAAGGCAGTCCGCTGGAGGCAGTCATCGTCGACTTCCTCGTGGCCTCGTAGCCGCTGCATCAAACCCGCGCGTGGCAAATTGACGCCCGTAAGCAGCCAGTAGCTGCGTTGCCCGCGGCACGCGGGGGCGGTCCTGTGTGTCCTGCCGACGTGCCGACGTGCCGACGTGCCGGCGCTGTCGGCATGCCGGCTGACGTTCGGAACCGCAGGCGCGCCCAGCAGACGCACGAGCTCTGCCCAGCTGACGCGCGAGCTCGTTGTCCCTTCCCGTTCACCCGCCAGCCACCGTGGCGCCGCAAACCGTTACGGCAGGCAGAGCATTCTTTTCACGCACCCTTCCGCCCTCCAACAGTTCCTTAACGCCCGCGACTCCTTGCCGCCCGCGACGCCTCAGCCCGCTGCGCCTACACCCCGGTCCTGCCGGGAACAGTCCAGCCCGGCACATACGGGTCCGGCCCAGCCCAGTTCACCGCCAGCCCAGAGCCCACGAGAAACAGGACCATCCCATGCCCTCAAAGACAATGAAAACCACGACGGCGGCACTCACCCTGGCGTTCGGCCTCCTCGCGTTCCAGCCCGCCTTCGCCGGATCAGCCCACGCGGCGGACAACACCAGCGACAGCAACCAGGCTTTCACCTTCGCCGCCATCGGCGACATCCCGTACGGCGCCGCCGAGATCGCCAAGTTCCCCTCGCACATCCAGGACCTCAACGCGGACAAGGACCTCAAGTTTGTAGCACACGTGGGCGATATCAAGAACGGCTCCTCCCTCTGCTCTGACGAGTACTTCTCCTACATCCGCGCCCAGTTCGACACCTTCACCCACCCGCTGGTCTACACGCCCGGGGACAACGAGTGGGTGGACTGCCACCGCACCAACAATGGCGCCTACAACCCCCTGGAACGCCTGGCCAAGATCCGGGAGGTCTTCTTCAACCAACCCGGCAAGACCCTCGGCGCCACCATGCCGGTGAAGTCGCAGGAGAACCTGGGGCTCCCCGAGGATGTCCGCTTCGAGAAGAACCGGGTGGCCTTCTCCGCCCTGAACGTCCAGGGCAGCAACAATTCGCTCCTGCCGTGGACCGGGCTGGGCAAGAGCACCCCGACGCCGGAACAGTTGGCCGAGGTGCAGCACCGGACGGACGCCGTCATCGCGCAGATCCACCAGACGTTCGAGGACGCCAGGCGCAGCAACGACCGCGCCGTGGTGCTGATGCAGCAGGCCGACATGTTCGATCCGTCGCTCCTCGCCGACGCCACCGCCAACCCGGAGACCGTCTCCGGCTTCCGGGAAGTCGTGCAGGCCATCGTCGAGGAGACCAATAGCTTCGACGCTCCCGTCTACCTCATCAACGGCGACAGCCACATCTTCACGGCAAACCAGCCCCTCGCCGCCGGCTCGCCCTGGCTGGATATCTACGGCGCACCCGCCGCGGACAACCTGAAGCGCATCACCGTGGACGGCGCCAACAACGCCGTGGACTACGTCCGCTTCTCTGTGGCCGGCAACAACGCCAAGGGAGGCGCCGTCCTGAGCTGGGAAAAGATCCCCTTCAGCCAGTAGGCACCCAACGGGAAGGGGTCGACGGCGGGTACCCGCCCGGCGTCGACCCCTTCCCGCTTTTAGGTCTGGACACTGATGATGGGCGGACTTATCGTGCAAGGGTGGCGGCTGCCTGACCGGCAGGATGGCAAGCCTTGCCGGTCCGCTGATGCGGCCGTCCAATAGAAGGAGGCAGCAGATGGCACACGTTCAAGAGGTAGAAGAGACCGTTGAAGTCGCCGTCCCGGTGCGGACCGCGTACAACCAGTGGACCCAGTTCGAATCCTTTCCGAAATTCATGTCCGGCGTGGAGTCGATTACGCAACTGACGGACACCACCAACCACTGGATCACCAACGTGGGCGGCGTCAGGCGGGAGTTCGATACGGAAATCGTCGACCAGGAGCCTGACGACCGGATCGCCTGGCGCAGCATCGACGGCAAGTCGCACGCCGGCATCATCAGGTTCACGCCGCTGGATGCCAACCACACGAAGGTTAAGGTCCACTTCGAATGGGCGCCGGAAACCGTTACTGAAAAGGCCGGCGCGGCACTCAAGATCGACGAGATGCAGGTGAAGGCCGACATGCGGAAGTTCAAGGATTTCCTTGAGTCCCGCGGCACTGAAACGGGCGGCTGGCGCGGCGAAGTCTAGGAAAGAAGCCAGGGTGGGCGGACGACGGCGGGTACCCGCCGTCGTCCCCTTCCTGTACCTGTTGCGGACCCCGTGGCCGGTGTGTCAGGATTCCCCTGATCGTGACCCGTCCCCAGGAGGTGAGACCCATGAACGCAGTGTCCGCAATGGGTGCTCCCTCGCAGCCCACGATCGCGCGACTGAACTAGCCGCCACCGGGAGCGCCGAACAGGCTATTCGCGAAAGGCGACTCCCAATGAACTCAACACCATCTTCACAGGCCTCCTCCCAACGCGCCCTCGTCCTTGGCGGCGGCGGATCAACAGGCAACGCATGGCTGATCGGCATCCTCGCCGGCCTGGCCGATGCCGGCCTGGACGTGACGGGCGCCGATCGCGTCATCGGAACCTCCGCCGGATCCACCGCGGCCGCCCAGATCGCTGGTGCCACCCCGGCCAAACTCTATGCCGCCATTCTTAACGCACCGCTCCCGCAACGGCCCCACCCGGCGGCAGCGGCAGCTGCCGGCAATCCGGTCCCAAGCCATTTGGAGCGGACCGGCAGGATCATCGCCGCCTCCGAGAACGCGCCCGACATGCGCCGGAGGATGGGTGCGGCCGCCCTGGACCTGGCCGAAGGTTTTGACGCCTCGGAGCGGTGGCGCTCCGCCGTCGCGGCACGGCTGCCGAAACCCGAATGGCCGGATCACGAGCTGCTCATCACTGCGGTCGACGCAAAGACCGGTAAACCGGTGGTCTTTGACTGTCACAGCGGCGTGGCCCTGGTGGACGCCGTGGCGGCGAGCTGTTCCAGCGCCTCCGCCTACCGGATTGGGACCAACAGCTACATCGACGGCGGCTACCGGCGCAACGAGAACGCCGACCTGGCTGCCGGCTGCGGACGCGTGCTGGTGCTGTCACCCTTCGGGGGGAGAACGCGGATGCCGCTGGAATGGGGCATGCAGCTGTCAGCGCAGGTGGAGGAACTGCGGGCAGCCGGCAGCAG
Source organism: Pseudarthrobacter enclensis (assembly GCF_030811655.1). Classification (GTDB taxonomy): domain Bacteria; phylum Actinomycetota; class Actinomycetes; order Actinomycetales; family Micrococcaceae; genus Arthrobacter; species Arthrobacter enclensis_A. The sequence goes on from NZ_JAUSRE010000002.1 coordinate 251,047, forward strand.
GGTGGAAACCATCTTCCCGGACAGCGAAGCTGAGCACATGTTCGGGCCCAACGCGATGAACCTGTCCCTGCGCCCGGCTGCTGCACAGGCCGGCTACAACCAAGGCAAGGCCCTGACCGGACACCTCTCGCAATTTTGGTGCTGACCACAAGGGGGCGCCGGGCAAAGCTGACGACGGCGGGCGCCCACCCGTCGTCGTCAGTCTCCCTTCGGGTATACCACCGGAAGGCCGGCTTTCTCTGCCCTGTGGAAGTTCCCGTCAATGTGGACCACGTCGCGGCCGGCGCGCTGGAGGAGGCTTGCCGCCACAGCCGAGCGGTATCCCGAGCCGCAGTGCACCCAGAGCCGCCCCGGAGGGACTTCGTCCATTCGCCGGAGCAGCTCGTGAACAGGGATGTTCACGGCGTCCCGGATGTGGGAGTCCTGGAACTCATCGGTGCGCCGGACGTCCAAAACGGTGTCATCCCCGGGCTTCTGCAGGACTTCCTTCCAGCCCACGCTCTCGTACCAGGAGGTGGCCGCCCCCGGTGCCACTTCCGCGGGGCCGGCGCCGATGGCTGCGTCCGGGTTGTCGATGCCAATGCGGGATAGATCCCGGATGGCGTCCTCCACGTCCTGCCGCTCGCCCACGAGGGTCAGCTTCTCGTTCCATGGGAGCACCCAGCCCAGGAAAGCGGTGAACTGGGTACCGTCGCCATATTCAAAGCTGACGCTCCCGCTGAGGTGGTTGCCGGCAAACGCGATGCGGTTCCGCAGGTCCACCACCCACTCACCGCGCCCCAGCCGGGAGGCCAGCTCATCCCCGTCCAGCGAGTCCGGCAACTCCAGGTCCGGCGCCGCGGGCCCGGCCATATTGATGGGAGCCATGTGCGCGTAGTAGGAGGGGTATGCCGTGAGGTTGTGGATGAGTTCGCGGACAAAGTGCTCTTCGTCGGGGTCTGTGAGGGCATGGTTTTCCGCCAGCTGCTCGCCGATGGTGGAGGCTTCCGCTCCACTGGCCGGTCCTGATGAACAGAAGGAACCGAAGCCATGGGTGGGGTAGAGGCCAGCGTCCTTTCCGGCTTCCTCCACCAGGCGGCGTACCGAGGCGTACTGGTGGTGGGTCAGCGGCTCGGTGTCTTCCGCGCTTACCAGGTCGGTGCGTCCCACGGAGCCGTAGAGCAGGCTGCCGCCGGAAAACACGGCCTGCCGGTCACCGTCGGTGATGATGTAGGAAAGGTGGTGGTGCGTGTGGCCGGGCGTCGCCACCGCTCTGAGGACCAGCCGCCCGACGTGCACGGTGTCACCGTCCGAAACCGGCTGCCGTTGGTACGGGACGTCGTCCTCCGCGCTGACCAGGTAGGCAGCGTTGTGCGCGGTGGCCAGCTGCAGGCCGCCCGTCACATAGTCATTGTGGATGTGGGTTTCCGCGACGTGCGTGATCCTCACCCCGGCATCCGCCACAGCCTTGTCTACCCGGTCGGTGTCGCGTTGGGGATCGATGACCACACCCACCTCCCCGTCGTGGACCAGGTATGTGCGGTCACCAAGCTGGGGCGTTTCGATCGTGACGACTTCCATGTCCCAATTCCTCCTCGAATGGGTGCTCACCTGATCGTCACGTTACCCCGCGCTTAACGCGGCCGGTACCCCGCAAACTGAAGCGGACGACGCCCCGTCCCCACCCGCCGTCGCCCGCTTCAGTCCAGCTATTCCTCGATGGTGACGCCGCGCCAGAACGCGATCCGGTCCTCGATGTGCCTGGCGCGCGCCTTGGGCTCCGGGTAGTACCAGGCCGCGGCATCGTTCAGCTCGCCGTCCACTTCCAGCGTGTGGTAGCTGGCCGTCCCCTTCCAGGGACAAAAGGTGTTCTTGGTGCTCTCCCGAAGGTAGGCCGCGTTGACGGCGTCGCGCGGAAAGTAATGGTTCCCTTCCACCACCACGGTGTCCGCGGACTCGGCGATGACTTTCCCGTTCCAGATAGCCCTGACCATGAGGTTCCTTCCGTCGCTGCCGCCACAGAATCGTGACGGTACGGATCCCAACGGCGGGGTCGGCGGCCGTGTTCCCGCGGCGCCCTACTCCGGGCTCTTGTCGATGACGCAGAACCGGTTTCCGTCCGGATCCTCGAGGACCACGAAGTCGGGATCCTCGGGGTACATGTCCCAGTCGACGCGCTTGGCGCCGAGCGAGACGAGCCGTTCCACCTCCGCCTCCTGGTCATCCGCATACAGGTCCAAGTGGATCCGCGGGTGCTCCTGCACAGGGGTTTCGCTGAGCATCAGGGACAGTACCGCGCCAGGGCCCGACGCCGGCGCAAGGGTCACCCACGTATCGTCACCTTCTTCCCGGGGGACATAGCCGAGAGCGTCATGCCAGAAGCTGGTGGCGGCGGCAATGTCGTTGACGCCGAGGACAAGGGTTCCGATAGTCAACATCGGGCCAGCCTAAACCCGGCAGATGCGGCCCCGCTAGACCCGCCTGCATAGCGCGAGAACAATACCTGAACAGCCAACGATTGATACGTCGGAAATATCCGACGTATACTTTAGGGGTGCTTCCCGATGTCTTCGCCGCCGTGTCCAACCCGGCCCGGCGCGTCATCCTGGACGAGCTCCGGCACGGTCCCAGGACGGCCGGCGCACTCACCGGCCTGCTGGACCTCAGCCGGCCGGCAGCATCCGAACACCTCGCAGTGCTCCGCGAAGCAGGACTGGTCCGGGAAGAGCGTCAGGGCAGGAACAGGGTGTACCACCTCCAGCCCGCCGGTCTGGCCGAGATCGGCGGCTGGGTAAAGCACTTCGAGCACTACTGGAACCAGCGGCTGGACGCCCTGGCAGACCTTTTGGACGAGGAGAAACCATCATGACCGAGAACGCCATCCGGCTGGAACGCCGCTACGCCCACCCCATGGAGGCGGTCTGGGCGGCGCTGACCACGCCAGAGCTGCTGGCACGCTGGTGGGCGCCGGGCAACATCGCCCCCGTAGTGGGCCACCGCTTCACCATGGACATGGACGCCTGGGGCCGGCAGCAGTGCGAAGTCCTCACCGTGGACCCCGGCACCTCCATCAGCTTCCTCTTCTCCGAAGGCCAGCTGGACACCACCATCACCTGGCGCCTGGAACCGGTGGACGGCGCCACCATCCTCCACTTCGAGCACGCAGGCTTCCAGCTCGACACCCCCATGGGCCGCCACGCGATCGAGGGCATGGGCAACGGCTGGACGGGACTCCTCGGCCGCCTCGACGGCATCCTCGCCCAAGTCTCCTGAGGCAGTGGGTGGGTGTACGACGGGGGGAAGCGGCCGCCGTCGAACGCCCACCCAGGCTCCTTCCGCCCGTTTACTGAAGGACGGTGAAGGGTAACGATGGAGTATGACTGATTCCGAAGCCGGCGGCGCCAACGACCCCTTTGACGGCAACGACGGGATCGTGGCCGGAACCGACCACGAGGAGACGCCTGAGGCCATCGCCGAGGATGTCCGGCACGACATTCAGCTGGGCCATGTCCAGGACGACGTCAGCCATGTCCTTGAGGAACGCTTCGAGGAAGCGGGCATCCAGGTCCGGCCCGAAGAAGTGGACGACCTCGCCGAGGAAATCGAGCGCGAAGCCTCCAGCTAACCCCTGAGCCGGGCGGGCCTGAAACGGCGGGTAACGACCTGGACCAGTGCGCTGGCCGTGTTGGGCGCATGGCCCCCAGGGGTCATACCGGTGGTCCAGGTGGCCCGCCCCTTTGCACCCAGGATGATGCTGCCGGGCCGGGGTAACCGCTGACCAGGGCCGCGTCCGGCAGAATGGCCGTATGTGCGGCAGATACGTAATGTCCAAGGCCACCGGCGACCTTCTGAGCTACTTTGATGCCAAGGAAGTCGAGGGTACCCCGCCCCCGCCCAGTTGGAATGTGGCCCCCACGGAGCCGGTTCCGATAGTGGCCGAGCGGCTGGACGAAGGCGCCATCGAGCGGCACCTGCTCGTGGCCCACTGGGGCCTGGTCCCGTCCTGGGCCAAGGACATCAAGATCGGCAACAAACTGATCAACGCCCGCAGCGAGAGCATTCTGGAGAAGCCCTCGTTCCGCAAGGCGGCCGTGAAAAGGCGCGCCATTCTTCCCGCTGACGGCTACTACGAGTGGCAGAAGACGGAGGACGGCAAGAAGATTCCCAACTACCTGTACTCCGAGAAGGAACCGGTGCTGGGCTTCGCAGGCCTGTACGAGTGGTGGGCCGACCCGTCCGTGCCCCAGGATGACCCGGGCAGGTGGCTTCTCAGCTGCACCATCCTGACCACCACCGCACAGGACGCGCTGGGGCACGTCCACGACAGGTCGCCGGTGATCATTCCCCGCGACCGCTTTGCTGACTGGCTGAACCCGGACCTGACGGACAAGAACGACATCCAGCACCTGCTGGACTCATTGCCCGAGCCCGTCCTGACGCCCCGGGTGGTCAGCACCAGGGTCAACAGCGTACGGAATGACGGGCCGGAACTGATCGAACCGGCCGAGTGACACCGGGTTCCGGAGGCCGGATCCCTGCCAGCCGTGGCTTCAGGGCCAGTCGGCGCGGGTGAAGCGGATGGGGCTTCGCAGCGTCAGAAGGCAGTCCGAGGTCCACTCCGCCACGTTGTGGCCCTCCAGCGGGTCAGGCGCAGCAACCTGCTGGGCATCCGGGTTGGTGGTGTCCTGAAGACCTTCGGCCGAGCTTTTCATATGTCCCCCTTGGCAAAACCTGTGTGCCAACCCTAGGGACCGCCTGAGGCGCAGGGAAGAGGGTTAATCCACTGGCGGGATAAACTTCGCAAATCTTGAGCAACGGCGCTGCTCTGGCCCACTGCCACCTTTCGATCTACCTTCCGGCACGCGGGAAAACAGTACTGAAGAAGGTGGCGAGAGCGTCGGCCTTGCCCTGAATTTCGGGCCAGAGAGTGGCTGTTCGTGGAGCCGCAGAGCGTGATGGCGGGACCTCTGGGAAGAACGGCCAGCGCCGGGTAGGTTTCCTTGCCTCCTTTGCCAGGACCAACGCTAGGTGGGGCTCCGCCAGCCGGCTAGGGGCGGAGGACCCGGCCAGGTGCCGGGCTGCCGCTAACGGCAGCGCTGCCGGCCGCCGCCAGCGGAATGACCTCCACCCGGGATCCAGGTCCCGCGAGCACCAGCACGTATTGCGCTGCGACCCCCTCCAAGGCAGCCGCAACCTGCGTGACGGCCTCCGCAACCCCCGGCAAAGGGGCGGACGACGGCGGAAGTCCGGGGCCGCCGTCGTCCGCCCTTAGCCAGGTGGTCACCTTGGCGCCCCCGGTGGCTTCCGTGATCCCGCGCGCGAAGGCCTCGGGGTTCACGATGCCGGCCGGATAACCACTGACCAGGGTGATCCGTTCGATGACCCTCTTGCGGATGGGGGCTGCGGCTGCGAGCAGGGCGCGGTCGTGCCGCCACAGGGCAAAGTGGTAGCCCGCCACCAGCCCCGCCGCCACCAGGAGGCCCAGCGGTGCGCGGACGCGGTCCAGCAGGCTGCCGCCGGAAACGTCGCCCAGCAGGTACTCGAAGAGCCGGTAGCCGATGACGAGCAGGGTAATGAGCGCCACCACGGCACTGACGCCAAAGAATGCCACCAGGTAGACGCGGCGGCCCGGCGGAATGTCCCCGGCGGTCCGCGGCTGGTGGCGGGGCTTCCACGCCAGCCACCAGACCGGTGCCCCCACCGCCAGTGAACTGAGGCCGCCAAGGAGCAGGGTCCGGGTGGCACCTCCGGCCAGCGGGGAGACAGCGGCCGCCAGCAGCGCATTCACCACCACCCCTACACCGGAGGCCGCTGCGGCCAGTGCCGCCGCGGACGTGACCAGGAGGCTGGCACGCCGGGTCCGGGTGGAGCGGTGGACGGAGGCGGTGCGGTGGAAGCGCCACACCAGTGCCCCGATGGCCACGGCGGCGATGGCCGGGGCGAGTGGCTCCAGCAGGTCGTTGATGGGGGCGCTGCGGTCGAATGCCAGCCGCAGGAGGACAAACAGGATCACGCCCAGCCCTCCCAGGGCGGTGATGCCGGCCATGAAGACGCCCACGCCAATGATCGTTACGTCCACCAGTCCGGTCTGGAACCTGCGGCCGCCCTCCCGGAACCAGTGCCACCACCACACCACCGCTCCGCCGGCCGCCCAGATGAGGGACCTGATGACGTCGAACCACCAGGGTTCAAAGGCGGCCGTTGCCGTAAAACCGCGGATCGCAATGTCCAGGAGGACGCTCAGTGCGGCGATGGCAGCGCCGGCGCCCAGCAGCAGCCCAAAGACGGAGCCGATGACGGCCCTCACGTCCTCGAGGTGCGATGACGGCTTGCGGGGGTGCTTCCACATCCACCGGTGCCACCACCAGATCGCCGCCCAGACTATTCCGTTGGCCAGTGGGGACGGCCACTGGCTTTCCTGCGTGCCAATGAAAGAGGAGGCAAGATCCAGGAGCGACGTGGTGGCGATGATGAGCGAGACCGCGTACATTCCGGTCAGGTAGAGGCCCCAGCCTGGCGCCCTGCGCTCTGCCTCGTCGTCAAGCCGCCGCCAAACGAACCACCACAGCAGCAACGCCAGCGGGCCGCCGATCAGGGTGAAGGCCAGCGACAGGGCCAGTCCGGCGACGTCGCCGGAGACCAGCGTGGACGTGGTGCGGAAGAGGCGCTCCAGCAGGCCGCTGAGTCCCGACGCTGCGATCACCACCAGGGCAAACAGCAGGACATACAGGATCAAGCGGCGGAGGGTTGCCAGTCCGCCGGCCGGGGCGGGGGCTGTGGTGGCTGCGGGGGAGCTCATTGCTTCACCGGCGCTACGGCGCAGGCCACCAGCGGGTAGGGCGGCTGGTCGATCATCCATTTCCCATTAACTTTGAGGAGCGAGAAGGCGTCTTCTGTCTCGTACTCGGACGGGCCGAACGGTCCGCCCTGGGACGAATGCACGATCGAAACCCTCACGGTGGCTGAATCGGTGCGTTCCGTCGTCGAAACCAGGACCACGCGGGCTGGCCTCGGCTCGCCCGGGTAGTTCCCACTGCACCGGCTCCTGGCACCCTCGGTGAGGTAGGACCCGGCGGCGGTCAGGTCGCCGTCGATCACTGCTTTGCTGTACCGCTGGACCACGCCGGCGGGGCTTGACTCATCCAGCGGGGCAGGCCCGCCCCGGGTGAAGACCACTGCCAGGGCCACCACCACCAGCACCACCACCACGCCCACCAGAGCGAGCAGGATTCTGTCGGGTCTTCGGCGGTCCGCCGCCGTGGTGTCGTCCATGGGGGAAGTATGGGGCATGCAGGGGGTGTTCGCCCGTGTCTTTTGGCCCGTATGTGGGAAGGCCGGGGACTGCACACGGAAATTCGCAAGGTACAGCGCCACCCGCAGAGACGACGCGCGTTGCTGAAAAAAGCAACCTCGTTGCTTCAAACGCAACTACTTCGTGCCGTTCGATGGATGCTGCCCGGTCGCTGCCATGAGCCCTTCTGTTGGAAATAGCGCTGTAGAGCGTTTCGGAAAACTCTTGACTGTGTTGCGCGTCACGGCCTATCTTGAAACAACCACGTTGCAAGCAGTGCAACTCCAACTTTTATTGGTGGTTTCATGAGTACCGAACAAAACTCACCCGGGGCAGGAGTGGTTGCCGCTGACGCCAACCCTTCGGGCCGGGCAGGCCAGGGCACGGACAGCGCTGTGGCCAGCAAAGACCTACGACGCCGGGTGGTCACTGCCAGCTTCATCGGCAACTTCGTCGAATGGTTCGATTACGCGGTGTACGGCTACCTGGCCGCAGTCATTTCCTCAGTCTTCTTCCCCGAAGCGGACCGTCAGACCGCGCTGCTGGCTACCTTCGCCGTCTTTGCCATCTCGTTCTTCGTCCGTCCCCTGGGCGGCTTCTTCTGGGGCCATATCGGCGACAAGCTGGGCCGGCGCAAGGCCCTGTCCCTGTCAATCGTCATCATGTCCGTCTCCACGTTCTGCATCGCCCTCATTCCCGGCTACGGAACCATCGGCATGCTGGCCCCGGTCCTCTTGCTCTTGGTCCGCGTGGTCCAGGGCTTCTCCGCGGCAGGGGAGTACGCCGGGGCCTCTGCCTTCCTGGTGGAATACGCGCCGGCCAACCGCCGCGGCCTCTACGCCGCCGTCGTTCCTGCCAGCACTGCTGCCGGCCTGCTCCTTGGCTCACTGATCGCGGCACTCCTCAGCTCGGTGCTCAGCACGGACCAGCTGCACGAGTGGGGCTGGCGGCTGCCGTTCCTCCTGGCTGCTCCCATGGGCCTGATCGGCCGCTACATCCGTACCAAGCTCGAAGACACCCCGGCCTTCCGCGCACTCGCTGAGCAGGAAGAGTCCGCCCCCAAAGCGCCGGCGCTGGACATGTTCCGGACCTACCGGAAGCAGCTCATCATCGCCTGCGGGGCGGTGCTGCTCAACGCCGTCGGCTTCTACGTCATCCTCAGCTTCATGACCACCTACCTGTCCGAGGAACTGGGCTTTGGGCCCACCGAGTCCTTCCTCGCCACCACCATCGCCCTGGCCAGCTACATCGGCTTCATCTTCCTGACCGGCATCGCATCCGACCGCTTCGGCCGCAAGCGGATGCTGATCACCGCGTCAGTGCTGTTCATGCTCCTGACAGTCCCGGCGTTCATGCTGCTGGACACCGGCAACTTCCTGGTGATTGTCCTGGTCCAGATCCTGCTGGGCGGCATGCTCACCCTCAACGACGGCACGCTGCCCAGCTTCCTGGCCGAACTGTTCCCCACCAAGGTCCGGTACAGCGGCTTTGCCGTCAGCTTCAACCTCTCCAACGCGCTGTTCGGCGGGACCGCGCCGTTCATGGCCACCCTGCTCATCGGCATGACCCAGAGCAAGCTGGCCCCCGGCTGGTACCTCGTCGCCGCCTCCGCTGTCTCCCTGATGGCCGTGCTGTTTGCCGCCGAAACCTCGCGGAAGCCACTCAGGCACCTCTGACCAAGGGGTCTCCACAAGCCAACCTCACTACGCAAACCAACACCGGCTGCACAACAGCAGCCGGCACCCATTAGAAAGGCACACCCGTGACCATCACCGCTGACAACGCGTCCTCCATCGCCGAACTCGAGCGCCTCAAGGTCCTCCACATCGGCTCCAAGGGCAAGCTGACGTTCTCCGACGCGGAGTTCGAGCGCCGCCTGGGCGGCCTGCGCCGGATCATGGCCGCAAAGGACCTGGACGCCGTCATCCTCACCAGCTACCACGGCATCAAGTACTACTCCGACTTCCTCTACACCACGTTCGGCCGGAACTACGCCCTGGTGGTCACCGCCGACGACTCGGTCACGGTCACCGCCAACATCGACGCCGGCATGCCGTGGCGCACCTCCTACGGCGAGAACATCGTGTACACCGACTGGCGCCGCGACAACTTCTACTTTGGCCTGCAGGAGGCCCTGCGCCAGCGCGGGGTCAGGGCCAACCGGATCGGCGTCGAGGACGACTTCCTCCCCGGCCTGACCCGCGAGAAGATCTCCGCAGCCTTCCCGGGCGCCCAGCTGCTCGACGTATCGCAGGATGCCATGCGCCAGCGCATGATCAAGTCTGCCGAGGAAATCGAGGTCATCAAGCACGGCGCCCGCATCGGCGACCTGGGCGGCGAAGCCATCCGCAACGCGATCCGTGAGGGCATCAGCGAATACGAAGTGGCCCTGATCGGCACCGAGGCGATGGTGCACGAGATCGCCAGGACGTTCCCCCACCGCGAAGTCCGCGACACCTGGGTGTGGTTCCAGTCCGGCATCAACACCGACGGCGCCCACAACTGGGCCACCACCCGCAAGCTGCAGCAGGGCGACATCCTCTCCCTGAACTGCTTCCCCATGACCTCCGGCTACTACACGGCCCTGGAGCGCACCCTCTTCCTGGGCCAGCCGGACGAGCGTTCGCTGGAACTGTGGAACATCAACGTCGAGGTGCACCGCCGCGGCCTGGAACTTATCAAGCCCGGTGCCGTCTGCAAGGACATCGCCGCCGAGCTCAACGAGATCTACATCAGCCACGGCCTCCTGGCAAACCGCACCTTCGGTTACGGCCACTCCTTCGGCGTCCTCAGCCACTACTACGGCCGCGAAGCCGGGCTGGAACTGCGCGAGGACATCGACACCGTCCTTGAGCCCGGCATGGTGGTCTCCATGGAACCCATGATTACCGTTGCCGACGGCCTGCCCGGCGCCGGCGGCTACCGCGAGCACGACATCCTGGTCATCGGCGAGGACAACTCGGTGGAGAACATCACCAAGTTCCCGTTCGGCCCCGAGCACAACATCATCGAGGCATAAGCAACTGAACAGCCGGGGCGGCGCCGTGGACAACGGCGCCGCCTTCGGCGTCTATCGCAGACGATAGGGAAAGATGGTGTCCACCATGACTCCTGCAAAGACCTCCGACAGCAACGGCAACGGATCCGGCACCAACGGCGGGCAGGACGCGAAAGGCGCCTCCGTCGTCGTCAACGCCATCGCCGTCCTGCGCACCTTCACCGCGGACGAACCCTTGCTGGGGGTCACGGAAATCGCCAATCGCGTGGGCATGCACAAGAGCAGCGTCTCCCGGATCCTGGCAACCTTCGAGCAGGAAAACCTGGTGGAGCGGGACCCGGAAACCAAGCGGTTCCGCCTGGGCCTGGGACTCATCGCCGTCGCCGGACCGCTGCTGGCGGAGATGGAGGAACGCCGGGTGGCGTACCCCGTGCTGCGGCAATTGACCGAGCAGACGGGGGAAACCAGCGCCCTCATGCTGTGGAACGGGGACGAAGCCATCTGCGTGGAGCAGATCGCCAGCCACCACCAGATCAAGCACACCACGCCGCTGGGCGCCCGCTACCGGGACGCCATGAGCGCCTCCGTCCAGGTGTTCCTGTCCACGCTGCCGGCCGAGCGGGTGCGCGAATTGCTGCGGAGCGGGACCATCACCTTCCCGGGACTGGACGACGCCGGACTGGCGGCTTACGAAGCCCGGCTCCAGGATGTTGCGCAGCGGGGATGGGCGGGGAACTACGGCGAATCGTCCATGGACGAGGTGGGCGTCGCCGCACCCGTCCGCGACCACCGCGGTGACGTAGTGGCCGCCGTCCTCATTCCGGCGCCCCGATTCCGGGTGTCCAGGGAACAGTTCGAGAGCCTGGGCGACGCCTGCGTGGCCGCCGCCGCCAAGGTGACCACCCGGCTCGGTGGCAGGCCGGCAAACTGACGCTCGAAGGCCAAGGCTTTCCCCGCTCCATGGGGGCTGGTCAGCGTAGCGCTTGTTCAATCATGAGCACCGCGAGGAAGCCGATGTAGAAAGCGCTTGAGCCGACGGCGGTTTCACCCTGGGCGTGCGCCTCGACGAGGAGCTCTTCCGTGGCCAGGTACATGAACGCCACGGCCCCAAAAGCCAGCACTGCGGCCAGTATTACCGGCGTGGCCCCGGCGAGCAGCCACAGGCCAAGGAATGTGCCGGCGACGGTGAGGAGCGACAGGAGTACGGGGACCGCAATAACCACTGCGCTCCGGGCTTCCGTACCGAGGGCCCCTGCCAACGACAAGCCGACAAAGAGGTACTCGATGGCCAGGGCAATCGACAGCAGCACCCCGGTATGGCCGCCGGCGGTGAAGCCGGCCCCGAGGATGAGCCCGTCGATAAAGAAGTCAACGGCTGTCGCGCCGATCATCCCCCATGGAAGGCCGGAGGCCTGCCGGGCCCCGGTCCGTCTTTCAAGACGTCCAGTGAGGGCGCGCATGCCGAACATCACGGCAATGCCGGCGGCGAAACCGACGATTGAGACCAGTCCGCTTTCGCGCACCACGTCCGGCAGCAGTTCCAGGGCTGCGGCCGCGATGACCACACCGGCCGCGAAATGCTGCAGTCCGCTGGTGGCCCGCGGCCCCGGAGCGCGCAGGGTGGCTGATATGCCGGCCGCGCCCGCAGCAAGTACCGGGACAAGGGTTAGAACCAGTTCCACAGACTGCACAATTCCACCCGCCCCGTTCCATCCGTTTGCCCCCGCGCCCATCGTAGGACCCGCGCAGCGGGTTTCAGGCGCACGGCCGGCGGGGACCGTAATCCCCTTGGGGCCAACAATCCCTTGCGATAATGTTCGGGTGCATGCAGATAAGGCCCGTGGCTTGAATCGGGAGGACCCTGGCCTGTCCACCCTGTCCACCCTGTCCACCGTCCAGATCCCGGGGCACGGCCGCTTCTACGTGACGGACTCCGCCCTGGAAATGGTGGGCGTGTTCGGTGGGGCGCTTCATTGCTACCTGGGCGGCGGTGGCTGCCGGAAGCAGGGCCTCTACTTTTCCCGGACCCTGCCCCGTAAGCCCCTGCGCTGCCGCATCATGCCTGGGGAGCGGGACCAAACCCAATCGGGGCCCGGGGAGCCCGAATTGGACATCAGCGTAAGCCACGATCTCGCTCCCAAGCTGGATGGAGCGGTCCTGGACTTCGGCCTGTACAACAAGATGCAGCGCTTCGTATGGCGGTCCCTCCCCGGCGTGAAAGGGCCTCAATGCACCTGCCTCCGTTCAACCGGAGTCCCGGCCGGCAAACGGTCACCCTGCCTCGACGACGCCGGGATCGGCCTGACTGACCTGCCTTAGCCGCTGCTTTCCGCCCTGTCCCCGCACCGAACCGCCCCAGAAAGGAACATCGACCATGTCTGTTGTAAAGATCAACGCAATCCACGTCCCGGAGGGAAAGGGCCCCGAACTGGAACAGCGTTTTGCGGGCCGTGCGCACGCCGTCGACGGCCAGCCGGGATTCGAGGGCTTTCAGTTGCTCCGACCGGTCAAGGGCGAGAGCCGCTACTTCGTCGTCACCACCTGGTCCACGGAAGAGGATTACCAGAACTGGCGCAACCGCCAATCCGGCGAACAGCACGGTGGCGACCGCAAGCCGGTGGCCACCGGCGCCGACCTGCTTGAGTTCGAAACCGTCGAATTCTGACTGACCCTCGATCCGCGGCTGGCGTTTCCCGGTAGGGAACGGCCGCGCCTAATGCACGGCCTTCGTCCCTCCCTGCGGCGGGTGGGACGTCAGGGCAGCCCTGCCATCCGAGCCGCCAGGTGCAGCGCCGCCAGCCGGCCCGTGCCGCGCGGGTCGCCGCCGCACAACTCGAAAATCCGTTGCAGCCGGTGATGCATGGACTGCCGTTCCAGATGCAGTTCGCGGGCTGACTGGGCTGTGTTACAGCCGGAGTCCAGCCACACCTGAAGGGTTTCCAGGAGTTGGGATTGGCGCTGCGCATCATGCTCCAGCACGGCCCGAAGCTGCCGGTTGACGAACGCATCGCGTGCCGAGGCGTCCAGGCAGGTCAGGGCGAGGCTTTCCACCGCGGCGTCCCCAGCATCAATCACCACCAGCCCACGGGCGGGGTACCGCCTGCGGGCCGATGCGTTCCGGCGCCGGATCTGCCGAATCTCCAGGGCACGGCGGGCTTCCGCCAGCGACCAGGCCGCCTCCGCCACTCCGCCGGCCAGCGGCCCGACGGCGATCACGGCATCCCGGTCCCCCTCCAGGGCCTGCAGCGATTCCAACAGCCGCCGCCTTTCACCGGCGGTATCGGCGCAGGGCAGCCCAATCATCACCACCAGTTCGGCGTCGTCCAGGTAGGCGGCGCAGGGTATCCGCCGCAAACTCAGGAAGTTTTCGACGGCGCCACGCAGCTCCTGCGGGGACGCCGCGTGGATTGCCGCCACCACCACGGGGGAATCCGTGGGGAAGCCGGCGCCCGGTGCCAGCTGCTCGAGCCGCCACTCCGGTGCCGCGTTGAGTACGGCGCGCATCAGTTCAGCCCCAGCCAGGGCGTGCAGCCCGGGAGGCGTGTGCTGCAGCAGTGCCAGCCCAAGGATGTCCACGGCACGCTCACCGGCCACCCGCGCCAGCGCGGTGTCTGCGTCCTCCGGGACCTGCACCTCCAACCGGCCCATCAGGACGCCCCGCACCGGGATGTCCACGCTGATCACCGCTCCGGCGGCCGCCGGAAAAGGGATGCGGTGCCCGCCCCGGCCCGGGGCGCCGTCGTCCGCTGCTCCTTCTTCCGGCTGCGCGTCATCCTCCCGCGCCCCTTGTTTCCCAAGCCAGCCCTCGGGGACGGCGCTGCCCATGGTGACTCCCCATGGCGACGTGAGCTTCACGCCGGATCCGGTGATGCCCGCAAGGACGCCCAGGATCTTGTCCAGCGAGGCGCCGTGGGCCAGCTCCGCGGCCATGGCCCGCGTGGCGGCGTCTGCCTGCTGCAGGTGCCCCACCGACTCGCTCACCAGCATGGAGTTGATGGCCTGCATCACGCCCACAAACGGAACCACCTTGCGCAGTTCCACCACGGGCAGGCCGAACTCCTCCGCCTTCTGCAGCATGTCGGCAGGGATCTCCGGCAACGCGCCTCCGGTTTCAATCGCGAGCGCGGCGATGCCGCGCTGGGCCAGTTCGCGCACATAGTCTTCACGTTTGGCCGGCGTGGCCGTGGCCAGGGTGATGCCGCCGCACAGCAGCAGCTCCCCGCCCCGGAGCAGGGGAGCGATGTCCAGGACTTCGCTGGAATGGACCCAGCGGACGGGCTGCGCATCCGCCACCGCGCCCAAGGGGTGGACTACGGGATCGGCGGCGGCGAGGGCGGGATGGGCGAGTATTTCGCCAAGAAACACTGACACGACATTCCGTAACGTAGTAGGAGGATCTGTTCGACAGATCGTATCTTGTTCCTTGTGATGAGGGCCACATAGCCTTTTGGTACTTATCCACCTCACGGAGGCCCCCATGCAAGAAAAGCTTTCAACAGCCACGCACGGCCAACCTGGCCAGGCGGTACAGGACCACAGCGTTGTGGACCACGAAGCCTGGCTGCAGCCCATCCCCGAGTCAGCACGAACACGCAAGGTATCCGGCCAGTTCTGGATCTGGGCGGGCGCCAACCTGGCACCCATCAACTGGGTGCTGGGGGCACTCGGTATCCAGCTGGGACTAGGGCTCGCGGACACTGTCACCGTCCTGGTGCTGGGCAACCTGATCGGCATGCTGCTCTTTGGCTGCTTCGTCCTCCTCGGCCAGAAGACCGGAGCCACGGGCATGGTCCTGGCCCGGGCGGCGTTCGGACGCCGCGGCAACTACCTGCCGGCAGCCATCCAGGCCCTGCTGGTCATCGGATGGTGCGCAGTCAACACCTGGATCATCCTGGACCTTGTCATGGCACTCTTCGGAACCCTCGGCTGGGTTGACCCCGAAGCCCCCAACTACGGCTGGAAGATCGGCGTCGCCACCTTCATCATGGCCCTCCAGGTGGCCATTGCCTGGTTCGGCTACAAGGCCATCGCGGCCTTCGAGAAATGGACCGTGCCGCCCACTATCCTTATCCTCGCCGTCATGTCCGCCGTCGCCTGGTTCGGCATGGACATCGACTGGGGCTACGCCGGACCTGCCGGCGCCATCCTGGAAGGCTCCGAGCGCATCGCGGCCATGAGCGCCGTCATGACCGCCATCGGCATCGGCTGGGGCATCACCTGGTTCACCTACGCCGCGGACTACTCCCGGTTCGTCAGCACCAGCGTCCCCAAGAAGAAGGTCTACCTGGCCTCCGTGCTGGGCCAGTTCATCCCCGTGGTGTGGCTGGGTGTCCTTGGTGCCAGCCTGGCCACCAACAGCGGGCAGATCGATCCCGGCAAGCTGATCGTCCTCAACTTCGGCGCCATGGCGCTGCCCGTGCTGCTGATGGTGCTCCACGGCCCCATCGCCACCAATATCCTGAACATCTACACCTTCTCCGTCGCCACCCAGGCCCTGGACATCTCCATCAGCCGCCGCAAGCTCAACCTGTTCGTCGGCGTCTTCTCGCTCGCCGCCGTCGTCTTCTTCATCTTCCAGGAGGACTTCGCCGCGGTGCTCGACGCCTGGCTGATCGGCCTGGTGGCCTGGGTGGCCGCCTGGGGCGGGATCATGCTGGTGCACTACTTCTGGCTGGACAAGCGCTGGCCGGGCGAGCCCGAGCGCCTGTTCGACGCCGTGGGTACCAAGCGGCTCCCCGGTGTCAACTGGGCGGGCGTCGTCTCCCTCGTGGCCGGCATCGTCGCCACCTGGCTGTTCATGTACGGCCTGATCCCCATCATGCAGGGACCCATCGCGGTAGCCCTGGGCGGCTGGGACCTCTCCTGGCTGGCCGGCGGTCTGACCAGCGCCGGCGTGTACGCCATCCTCGGGCCGCGGCAGCACATCCGCTACCTCGCACTCGAGCCCCGGGCGGCAGCTGAAACCGAGGGCCAGCCGGCCGGCACCACGCCCGCCCTTCCCGCCCTCTAAGCGGCACAACTCCTCTTCCCTGCAGAAACCTGGCGGGCGCCCTGCGCCCGCCGAAAGGATTTCCCGTGAACCAGCCCGCCATCGCGGACCCCCTGCACACCGTCATCTGGCCCGACGGCGCCAAAGCCGCCGCCTCCTTCACCTTCGACGTGGACGCCGAGTCCTGCACCATCGCCCACGACCCCACCAGCACACGGCGCATGTCCCTGATGACCCACCAGTCCTACGGCCCCAGGATCGCGGTACCACGGCTCCTGAAGATCCTGGAGCGCCAGGACATCAAGGCCACCTTCTTCATCCCCGGCTTTACCGCCGAGTCCTACCCGGACATCGTGCGGCGCATTGTGGACGGCGGGCACGAGGTAGCCCACCACGGATACCTGCACGAACCTATGCAGGCTATCGACGCAGCCACCGAGGCCGGTTACATTGACCGCGGCCTGGAAGCGCTGGCCAAAGTGGCCGGTATCCGTCCCGTGGGCTACAGGGCACCCTGGTGGGAGCTGAACTGGCACTCCCCGGGCCTGCTGGCAGACCGCGGCTTCCTCTACGATTCCAGCCTGCTCGACGGCGACGCCCCCTACCGGTTCGCCGTCGCCGCCGATGATCCCCGGGACATCGTGGAGATCCCCGTGGACTGGACCCTGGACGACTGGGAGCAGTACGCCTTCTACCCGGGAGTGACCGGCAGCGGCGTGATCGAGAGTCCGGCCAAGGTCCTGGAAATGTGGACGCTTGAGGCCGAGGCCCACCACTCCCAAGGCAGCTGCTTCGTGTTGACCAACCACCCGTTCATCTCCGGCCGGCCGTCCAAGGCAGTGGCCTTGGAGCAGCTGATCGAGCGGGTGAAGGGCATGGACGGCATGTGGGTGACCACCATGGAGCAGATCGCCCGCCACACCAAGGCCACGGTGACCGAGGTCCACACCCACGCGCGGATCGAGGTGCCGGTATTCCCGGGCGCGGGTGCGCAGTTTGAGCCGGCCATGGTGCGGCAGGGGGTGCTGGCCTAAAGTGACCCCAAGGGCCGGTGCCGCCGGCCGGGAGGAGCGCCCGCATGGACCTTATGGACAGCCTTCAGGACGGCGTCGGGCAGGAACTGGCCTGGCAGATACCGCTCTACGAGCAGCTCCACCGGAACCCGGAGCTAGGCCTTGCCGAACACGAAACGTCCGCCGCGGCAGCGGACAACCTGGCCCGCTGGGGCTTTGACGTCCGGCACTTCGGCGGCACCGGCGTCGTTGGCGTTCTTGCCAACGGCGCCGGTCCGTGCGTGCTGGCGCGGGCGGACATGGATGCCCTTCCCGTCGCTGAGGCGACGGGGGCACGCTACGCCTCCGCCAAACCGGGCGTGATGCACGCCTGCGCGCACGACATGCATGTGGTGGCCCTGCTCGGCGCCGCAAAATACCTTGCCGACCACCGGGACACCTGGCAGGGCACCTACGTTGCCCTGTTCCAGCCGGCCGAGGAGACGGCGGCAGGCTCGCAGGCAATGCTCGACGACGGCCTGGCCGCCGGAATCCCCCGGCCGGACATTGCGCTGGCCCAGCACGTCATGCCCACCGAGGCGGGAACCATCGGCACCACGCCGGGTCCGGTGCTGTCGGCCGGTGACTCGATCCGGATCACCGTCCACGGGCGGGGCGCCCACGGATCAATGCCGCATAAGTCGGTCGATCCGGTGGTGCTGGCTGCCTTGATCGTCCTCCGCCTGCAAACCGTGGTGTCCCGTGAAACGACTCCGGGGGAGTTCGCGGTGCTGACAGTGGGCTCGGTGAACGCCGGTGCAACGGCCAACATCATCCCGGACCGGGCGGAGCTGCTGCTCAACCTGCGGACCTACAGCATCGCGACCCGCAGCCAGATGATTGCCGCCATCGAGCGGATCGTGCGGGGCGAGTGCGCTGCAGCGGGCTCCCCGCAGGAACCGGAGTTCGAGTACTACGACCAATACCCTTTGACCAGCAACGATCCGGAGGCCAACGCCCGGGTCACGGCGGCCTTCACCAGGTCCTTCGGGGCGGATGCCGTCTACCGCACCGCCCCGCAGACGGCCTCCGAGGATTTCAGCCGCATCCCCGACGCCTTCGGCACTCCATACGTGTACTGGATTGTCGGCTCCGTGCCCCGCGACGTCTACCGCCGGGCCGTGGAAGCGGGGACCGTGGACACGGACATCCCCGCCAACCACTCCCCGTTCTTCCTGCCGGCCGTGGACCCCACCCTTCGCACGGCCACGCAGGCGCAGGCTACCGCGGCGTTGGCTTATCTTGGCACCGACGCCGGTTAGGCGTTTGCCGCCATGAGTGACGTCATCTGTGCCGCCGCGTCGCTGCCCGGGGACGGGGTGTACACCACGATGTGCAGGTCCGGCCGGTCCGAAGGGGACACCTGGTGGTGTTCCAGCTGCAGCACTCCCACCGCCGGGTGGTGGAAAAGGCGCTCGCGGGACTCAAAGCCCAGGATGTCGTAAAGGTCCCAGCCTTGCCGGAATTCGGGGCTTGCTTCCTTGAGCCGCTCCACCTGGTACTGGATGTCCGGGTCACCCAGGCGCTGTCCGGTCTCGGCCCGGAACTCGGCAAGGAACCTCTTGCTGGTTGTTTCCCAGTCCGGCAGCAGGTTGCGGACGTAGGGGTCGGTGAACACCAGCCACAGCAGGTTCCGGTCCGCGGGTGCCACGGTGGCGATGTTGGGGTAGAGCGCCGCATAGGCCTTGTTCCAGCCGGCTACCCGCCAGTCCGGGAACAGTGCAAAGGAGGGGTTGGGATCCAGCGCGTCCATCAGCCGCTGGATGTGGGGCGGGGCGGTATCGGCGGCAGGTCCGGCAGGCGCGGCGGACGCGTACCCGCCGAGGGAGAGCACATAGCCCAGGCCCGTTCCCGACAGATGCAGGGCGCGGCTCA
The DNA here is from genome assembly GCF_030811655.1 of Pseudarthrobacter enclensis. Taxonomy (GTDB): domain Bacteria; phylum Actinomycetota; class Actinomycetes; order Actinomycetales; family Micrococcaceae; genus Arthrobacter; species Arthrobacter enclensis_A. The sequence continues at coordinate 270,231 of NZ_JAUSRE010000002.1, forward strand.
CAGCCTCCAGGACCTGGCGGGACGGGTTGATGTCCCGTCCCTGTTCAAGCCACGTGTACCAGGTGACACTGACGCCGGAGAGGAAGGCCACCTCCTCGCGGCGCAGCCCGCGGTCGCGCGCACGGCCGATCGGCGGCAACCCATAGTCGGCCCGGAGCGCCTGGTCGCGCCGGGCCCGTAGGAAAAGGCCAAGTTCTTTTCGGCGCCCAGGATCACTCATCGTAAAATACTATTACTCTGGTACTCCCACTACTAGTAGCAGCGCTGTCTTCCGTCCGCGTCGCCAAGGCAAGAGGATGGTAAGCATGCCTGCACTCCGCTCTAAAACAGTCACCCATGGCCGCAACATGGCGGGCGCCCGCGCACTGCTGCGCGCCTCCGGCGTCGCCAACTCCGATATCGGGAAGCCGATCATCGCAGTGGCCAACTCCTTCACCGAATTCGTTCCCGGCCACACCCACCTCGCGCCTGTGGGACGGATCGTCTCCGACGCGATCCTTGCCGCCGGCGCCGTGCCGCGCGAGTTCAACACCATCGCCGTTGACGACGGCATTGCCATGGGCCACGCCGGCATGCTCTACTCGCTGCCGTCCCGCGACCTGATCGCCGATTCCGTCGAATACATGGTCAACGCGCACTGCGCCGACGCCCTAGTGTGCATCTCCAACTGCGACAAGATCACCCCGGGCATGCTGATGGCAGCACTGCGCCTGAACATCCCCGTGGTCTTCGTCTCCGGCGGCCCCATGGAAGCCGGCCGGGTGACCCTGACCGACGGTTCCGTCCGCTCCCTGGACCTGGTGAACGCGATTGCCGACGCCGTGGACGAGTCCATCTCCGACGCCGACATCAACCTCATCGAAGAGAACGCCTGCCCCACCTGCGGTTCCTGCTCCGGCATGTTCACCGCCAACTCCATGAACTGCCTCACCGAGGCCATCGGCCTGTCCCTGCCCGGCAACGGCTCCGTGCTGGCCACCCACACCGCACGCAAGGCGCTGTACGAGAAGGCCGGCGCCACCGTCGTCGAGCTGGTGAAGCGCTACTACGACGGCGACGACGACTCCGTGCTGCCCCGCTCCATCGCCACCGCGAAGGCCTTCGACAACGCCATGGCCCTGGACATCTCCATGGGCGGCTCCACCAACACCATCCTGCACCTGCTCGCGGCGGCCCAGGAGGCCGGCGTGGACTACGGCCTGGCCGAGATGGACGCCAAGTCCCGCCAGGTACCGTGCCTGGCCAAGGTGGCCCCGAACGTCGCCAAGGACAAGACCTACTACATGGAGGACGTGCACCGCGCCGGCGGCATCCCGGCCCTGCTGGGCGAGCTGAACCGCGGCGGCCTCCTGCACAAGGACGTCCACTCCGTGCACTCCAATGACCTGGACGGCTGGCTGGACGACTGGGACATCCGCGGCGGCAAGGCCACCGAGGAAGCCAAGGCCCTGTGGCACGCGGCCCCCGGCGGCGTCCGGTCCTCCACCGCGTTCTCCCAGTCGAACGAGTGGACCTCGCTCGACACCGACGCCGCGGAAGGCTGCATCCGCTCCGTGGAGCACGCCTACTCCAAGGACGGCGGCCTGGCCGTGCTCCGGGGCAACGTGGCCATTGACGGCGCCGTGGTGAAGACCGCGGGCGTGGACGAATCCATCTGGACCTTCTCCGGGCCGGCAGTGGTCTGCGAGTCCCAGGACGAGGCCGTGGAGAAGATCCTGAACAAGCAGGTCAAGGAGGGCGACGTTGTGGTTATCCGCTACGAGGGCCCCCGCGGTGGCCCTGGCATGCAGGAAATGCTGTACCCCACGTCCTTCCTCAAGGGCCGCGGCCTGGGCAAGAAGTGCGCCCTCATCACGGACGGCCGCTTCTCCGGCGGCACCTCCGGCCTCTCGATCGGCCACATCTCTCCGGAGGCTGCCTCCGGCGGTGCCATCGCCCTGGTGGAGGACGGCGACATTATCAGCATCGACATCAGCCAGCGGTCCATGCAGCTGGAGGTCTCCGACGAGGTCCTCGCCGAACGCCGCGAGAAACTGGAAGTCAACGGCGGGTACAAGCCCAAGGACCGGGACCGCCAGGTGTCCGCAGCCCTGCGCGCCTATGCCGCCATGGCACTGTCCGCGGACAAGGGCGCGGTCCGGGACGTGTCCCTGCTGGAGCGGTAAGCCGGCTCACTTGTAACAGAGGGGTGTGCGGGACCTCAGGACGGGCCAAAGGGCCCGTCCTCACGTCCTTTGCCTCCGGTACCCTTTTCACATGGTTCAGGGCGATGCCGACTTCCGGGCCGAAGGCATCCTGCTTGCCGGGGCAGGACGGGCCATCCTGCTGCAGCTCGCCCAACCCGCAATCGGCCGCGGGGTGGCTGCCCACAGTACCTTCACCCAGCGCCCTGTAGACCGGCTCAAGGGCACACTCACCTACGTCTACGGCATCGTCTATGGAACCGAGGAGCAGGTCAGGGAAGTCCGCCGCAGGGTCAACCAGGCACATATGCCGGTACGCCGTCCCGCAGACGAGTCCTCTGCCGGCTACAGCGCCTACGACCCCGCACTGCAGCTCTGGGTGGCGGCCACTCTTTATGACACCGCGCAGACCATCGTCGAGAAGATCCGCGGCCCGCTGGACGACGACGCAGCCGACGCAATGTACCGCGACTACGCGCGGATCGGCACCGCTTTGCAGCTGCCACCGGAGATGTGGCCGGAGGACCGCGCGGCCTTCCGCCGCTACTGGGAGGAGCAGCTTTCAACCCTCCGCGCGGAAGAAGAAGGCGTGCGCGTGGGACGCGGCCTGCTGTTTCCCACGCACACCGCACTCTGGTACCGCGCCATCATGCCCTCTGCCAGGTTCCTCACCGCAGGGCTCCTGCCGGGGCAGTTGCGGCAGGACTTCGGCCTTGCGTGGAGCGACCGCCACCAGCGCAGGTTCGACCGCACGTGGCGCGTCCTTGCCGTTGCCTATCCGGTTCTCCCGCTGCGCATCAGGCACTGGTTCAAGGACTACTGCCTGGCCGAACTTGAAAAGGACCTGCGAAAGAGCCCGCAGAACATGCAGCAGCAGGGGACCACTGCCTAGGCCCGCGGCCCCGTCGCTCTAAGGCGTCCGTAAAGGGGTTCTGCCAAGACCGGTTTCAGCAGGGCCCTCGCTAGTGTTCCCACCACCCTGTTTCATGGAGGCATGGCCACCGAAACAACTGTCACCATTACCAGCGCGCCACCAAAACCGGAAGTGCAGCACCCTGCGCATTGGGGAGGGGTCTTCGCGATGTCCCTGTGCGTGTTCGCCCTGATCGCCTCCGAGTTCATGCCCGTCAGCCTGCTCACGCCCATGGCCGCCGAGTTGCAGGTTTCAGAGGGGATGGTGGGGCAGGGCATAGCGATTTCCGGGCTGTTCGCTGTGACGACCAGCCTGTCGGTGTCCACCCTTGCCGGCAGTATGAACCGCAAGACGCTCCTGCTGGGACTGACCACGCTCATGGCAGTCTCCGGAGCCCTGGTTGCGCTGGCACCGGGATACCTGGTCTTCATGATCGGCCGTGCACTGATCGGCGTGGTCATCGGCGGATTCTGGTCCATGTCCGCCGCCACCGCAATGCGTCTGGTACCGGCCCACCAGGTGCCGCGCGCCCTGGCCATCTTCAATGGCGGCAACGCCCTGGCCACGGTGGTGGCTGCACCACTGGGCAGCTACCTGGGCTCCATCATCGGATGGCGCGGTGCGTTCTTCTGCCTGGTGCCGGTGGCGCTGCTGGCCCTTGCTTGGCAGTGGAGAAGCCTGCCTGCCATGAAAGCGGAACGGCCCACCGGGGCGGCCGGAAACGTCTTCACCATTTTCGCCGCTTTCAGGAGCCCGCCTGTCGCCTGGGGCATGGCTGCTTGCGGTTCCTTCTTCATGGGACAGTTCGTGCTGTTCACCTACATCCGCCCGTTCCTGGAGACCGTGACAGGCGCGGGCGCGGCCTCGGTGTCCCTGGTCCTCCTGGTCATCGGGGTGGCCGGATTCGTGGGTACCCTGCTGATCGGCCGCTTCATCGGAAAGGGCCTGTACCGGACGCTGGCAGTCATTCCGGCGCTCATGGCGGCCATCGCGGCAGGCCTCGTGCCCTCCGGCGACTGGTTCGCCGTCGTCGTGGTCCTTCTGGCGATATGGGGCCTGCTGGGCACGTCCGCGCCCGTGGGCTGGTGGAGCTGGATCGCGAAGGCCATGCCCCATGACGCCGAGGCCGGTGGCGGCCTGATGGTGGCCGTGGTCCAGACCTCAATCGCTGTCGGGTCAACAGTGGGCGGCGTGCTGTACGACTCCGCCGGCTACCGCGGGACCTTCCTCGCCGGCGCCGGCATCCTTGGCGTCGCTGCGGTCCTGGCGTTCCAGACCGCCCGGGCCACGCTTGCCCGGACGGGACAAACCCAATGACCATCCGGCCCATTAGACCCTGAACCCACCCAACAGGAGGAGAGCATGAAATACATCGAAAGCGGCGGCCAAACGGGCGCCGGGCCCAAGGAATGGTTCACCGGGACAGTGCAGATCGATGGGATCCGGAACCCTGACGGGCAGTCGGCCATCGGCTGCGCGCATGTCCGGTTCGCTCCCGGCGCCCGCACCGCCTGGCACCACCACCCCAAGGGCCAGACCCTCTACGTGACCGATGGGATCGGCCTGGTGGCCCGCCGCGGCGGCGAAGTCCAGGAGATCCGCCCGGGCGACGTGGTGTACATCGAACCCGGGGAAGAGCACTGGCACGGTGCCACGGCGGACCGCTTCATGGCGCACGTGGCCATGCAGGAAGCGGACAGTAACGGCCAGGTGGTCACCTGGCTCGACCATGTCACCGACGAGGAATACGGGGCCTGAAAAGCCCTTGGGCAAAAAGGTGGGCGGACGACGGCGGGACCTCCGGCCGTCGTCCGCCCACCTTTGAAGGGGGGAGGGTCAGTCCTCGTAGGTGTTCGCGATGTAGACGTCGCACGGGGCGTTGTGCGCCACGCTGTTGGCCACGCTGCCCAGCAGCCGGCCGATGCCGCGCATCCTCCGGTTGCCCACAACGATCAGCCGGGCGTTCAGGCGGATGGCTTCCTTGATCAGGGAGTCTGCCGGCTTGCCGCGGGCGGCGAAGTGGGTGACTTCCACCCCGGGCCTGGAGTTGGCCAGATCCTTGGCCACGATCTCCGAGCTGTCAGCGTTCGAGATCCTCACCTTGTCCGAGCCCACACCGTAAGTTTCGGAGTTTTCGCTCTCAAACGCGGTGACCACATGGAGTGACGCGCCCAGGGATTCCGCCAGGCCCAGCGCCACCTCCGCAGCTTTCCGTGCCGACGGGCTGGCATCCACGCCTACAACAACTACTCCACTCATCTTTTCGCTCCTTCGCAATAGTCCTGGCATCAACGTCCATCTGCCAGTCTAGGGACTACCCGCCCGGAGCCCCGGTATCACAGCCGTGTGGAGCCGGCATGGGCAGGCCCAGGTGCGCAGCCTTACGCGCGGACCTGTCCCTGCGCCGACTCCGCGATGTTTTCAGTGGCCGCCCAGGAAGCCAGGAGCTTGAGGGCTTCGGCGGAGGGGCTGCCCGGGGTTGCGGGATAAACGGTAAGGGTATGGCCGGGGTCCTCTTCCAGCCCCAGAACCTGGTAGTTCAGCTCGAGCAGCCCCACCACGGGGTGGCGGAAAACCTTGGTCCCCGCGTAGTGGCGGCGGACGTTGTGCGCGGCCCAGAGCGTGCGGAATTCGTCGCTGCGCATCGACAGCTCTCCGATGAGTTCGGCGATGCCCTTGTCATGGGGGTTGCGCCCGGCTTCGCGGCGGAGGATGGCCACATTGGTGTTGGCGGCCCGGTCCCAGTCCGTATAAAAATTGTGGGCACGCGGGTCCAGGAAGATGAACCGGGAGTGGTTGGCCGGCCGGGACGGGCTGCGGTACATGTCCGAATACAGGGCGTAGCCCAAGGTGTTGGCGGCAACGATGTCCAGCCGGTTGTTGCCGATGAAGGCCGGCGCCTCCGTGATGGCATCCAGGAGGTACTGCAGTTCCGGCCGGACCTTGGAGGCCGCCGAAGCACCGGCACCAGCCGCACGCTTGCGTCCCGAGGTGTTGGCCGCCCGGGCCAGGTCGTAGAGGTGGTCATGCTCGGCGCGGTCCAGTTCCAGGGCGCCGGCGATGGCATCCAGGACGCTGTCCGAAACGCCGCTCAGGTTTCCCCGTTCCAGCCGCGTGTAGTAGTCCACGCTGACGCCTGCCAGGCGGGCCACTTCATCGCGCCGCAGCCCCGGCACCCGGCGGCGGCCGCCGTAGGGTTCGATGCCTGCCTGCTCCGGGGTGATGCGCGCACGGCGGGAGGACAGGAACTGCCGGACCTCGGCTCGGTTATCCATAGGGAACACGTTACGTCGGTGCGAAGAACGCAAAGGAGGTTCTGCCAGAACCAGTTTCAGCAGAACCAGTTTCAGCAGAACCCTCGCTAACGGTTCCCGGGCCGGGTTTGATGGGATAGTCCGCTTTCAGCCTTTCACCCTTTGGAGGACCCAGCATGCGCGCAACCATCATGCATGCCCCCGGCGACGTCCGCGTCGAGGACCGTGGCAAGCCCGCCATCCAACAGCCCACGGATGCCGTCATCAAGGTTGTTGCCGCCTGCGTGTGCGGGTCGGACCTGTGGCCCTACCGTGGCGCCGACACCCTGCACGAGCCCAGGCCCATGGGCCACGAGTACGTGGGGATCGTCGAAGACGTGGGCGCTGACGTGAAGAACGTGCAGCCGGGCCAATTCGTTGTGGGGTCCTTCTTTGCCTCGGACAACACCTGTGAGATCTGCCGCTCCGGCTACCAGACCGGCTGCGTGCACAGGCAGGGCGTCGGCGGCGCCCAGGCCGAATACCTGCGCGTCCCGCTGGCGGACGGCACCTTGGTGGCCACCCCGGGCACGCCTGACGACGATAAGATCCCATCGCTGCTTACGGCATCCGATGTCCTGGGCACCGGATGGTTCGCCGCCAAGGCGGCCGAGGTGGGCCCCGGCAAGACGGTGGCGGTGGTGGGCGACGGCGCCGTGGGCCTTTTGGGGGTCCTGGCGGCAAAGCAGATGGGTGCCGAACGGATCATCGCCATGTCCCGGCATGCCGACCGGCAGGCCCTGGCCCGCGAGTTCGGCGCCACCGACATCGTGGAGGAGCGCGGCGATGCGGGCGTACAGAAAATCAGGGAGCTCACCGACGGGCTGGGGGCGCACTCTGTCATCGAAGCCGTGGGAACGCAGGAATCGATGATGCAGGCCATCCAGGCCACCCGTGCCGGCGGCCACGTCGGTTTCGTGGGCGTATCCCATGACGTGGCGCTGCCTGGCCGCGAGCTGTTCTCCTCGCTCGTGCACCTTCACGGCGGCCCCGCTCCGGTCCGGCAGTACCTGCCCGAGCTGATCGACCTCATCCTGGCCGGTGACATCGAACCCGGAAAAGTCTTCGACCTCGAACTCCCGCTGGACCAGGCAGCCGAGGCGTACAGGGCCATGGATGAACGCCGGGCCGTCAAGGTCCTGCTCCGGCCATAGCCGCTTTCTGCCGCCATGCGCCTTGTGGCAACTGGGCCTGCTGAGGGTAGGACTCGCAAGACCAGGCACAACAGGGCCACCTTGGAACAAGCATTTCCCGGATCTGTTCCGAACAACCCCGGTAGCATTAAGAAGTCCCCCCAACAGATCACAGGAGAACCATGACTACCGTCAAGGCTTATGCATCCCCGTCCGCCACGGAGGACCTGGTGGCTACCACCATCGAGCGCCGCGAAGTGGGTCCCCACGACGTCATGATCGACATCAAGTTCGCCGGCATCTGCCACTCGGACATCCACACCGTCCGCGGTGACTGGGGCCCGCAGCAGTACCCGCTGGTGCCCGGCCACGAGATCGCCGGCATCGTCACCGAGGTCGGCGCAGAAGTAAGCAAGCACAAAGTCGGCGACCGCGTCGGTGTTGGCTGCATGGTCAATTCCTGCAAGGAATGCGCAAACTGCCAGAAGGGCGAGGAACAATACTGCCTCAAGGGCAACATTGGCACCTACGGCGCCGTCGACCGCGACGGCACCATCACGCAGGGCGGCTACTCCACCCACGTGGTGGTCACCGAGGACTTCGTCGTGACCATCCCCGAGGGCATCGAACTCGACGTCGCCGCACCGCTGCTGTGCGCCGGCATCACCACCTACTCACCCCTGCGCCACTGGGGTGCCGGCCCCGGCAAGAACGTTGCCGTCGTCGGCCTCGGCGGACTGGGCCACATGGCCGTCAAGCTGGCCCACGCCATGGGCGCTGAGGTGACCGTGCTGTCCCAGTCGCTGAAAAAGCAGGAAGACGGCCTGAAGCTGGGCGCCGACCACTACTACGCGACCAGTGACGAGAACACCTTCTCCGAGCTCGCCGGCTCCTTCGACCTGATCATCAACACGGTCAGCGCCTCGATTGACATCAGCTCCTACCTGGGCCTGCTCAAGCTCGACGGCGCCCTGGTAAACGTCGGCGCACCCGCGGAGCCCCTTCCGGTCAACGCCTTCGCGTTGATTGGCGGACGCCGTTCCTTCGCCGGTTCCATGATCGGCGGCATCCGCGAAACCCAGGAGATGCTCAACTTCTGCGCCGAGCACCACCTGGGCGCCGAAATCGAGGTCATCCCGGCCGAGAAGATCAACGAAGCCTACGAACGTGTCCTTGCCTCGGACGTCCGGTACCGGTTCGTGATCGACACCGCCACCCTCTAAAGCACCACCCGCGCTTCCAACTCACACGGCGGGCCGGCCCCCCACAAGGGGTCGGCCCGCCGTCGCGCTTTAAGGAACCGGCGACGGCGGGACAAGCTATTTAGGCCAGGCCTTAGGGCGCGAGGCTTTTCAGGATTGAAACCGCGGAGCCCTCCATGGTTTGCCTGTAGTTGATGCCGGCCCACAGGTTCAGCCACTCAGGCTCTCCTGCGGCCGCGGCCGCGGCACGCAGGGGAGTGGTGAGGTGGTGGATTTCCGGGTAGCCGTAAGGGGCGTCGCCATCATGTCTGCGCATGAATTCGTTGTGCAGGCCGCGGGCATTGCGGCCGGAGAAGACGCGGGTGACGTCCGTGGTGGTGAAGTGGTCCGGCGCCGCCAGGGCAGCCCGGTGCACCGGCTTGGTTCCCGCTTCGGCGGCGCGCAGGAATGCCGTCCCGGCCTGGACCGCCACGGCGCCGACGGCCAGCGCAGTCCGGGTGTGGTCAGCAGTTGCGATGCCCCCAGCCCCGATGAGGGGGACCTCCAGGTCGGAAAGCTCGCCGAGGATCCCGTGGAGGGGCACCAGCGGGGGAGGCCCGTCCGGCTTGAACGTTCCCCGGTGGCCACCGGCTTCGGGGCCCTGCACGCACAGGGCATCCGCTCCGGCGGCAAGTGCCCGGAGCGCTTCTTCGCGGTCCGTGACAGTGGCTATCACATATACGCCGCGCTGTTTCAGCGATTCCACCACGCCGGATTCGGGAAAGTCGAAGGTGAACGAAACGACCGGGGGTGCCAGGTCCAGCAATGCTTCGAGCTTCCCGTCCCAGTCGTCATCATCATGCTTTGGCTCTCCCAGTTTGACGCCGAACCGCTCAGCGTCCGGAGCCAGTGATGCGGCATATCGCTGCAGGTCGTCGTGACTGATAACCGGGGGCTGCGGTACGAACAGGTTGACGCCGAATGGGTGCTTGGTCTGCGATCTGACAGCCTCGATGTCTGTCCGCATCGCTGCAGCCGTCCGGTATCCGGCCGCAAGGAAACCAAGGCCTCCGGCGGCGCTGACCGCTACGGCCAGCTGCGGCGTGGAGGGCCCGCCGGCCATGGGTGCCTGGATCACCGGCAGGGCCAGCGACTCGAAACGGAACCTGGTGGCCTTCTGCTGGGTACCCATCTGCCCTCCGCTGTTCGGTACGTACCTGACGAATGCTACGCCGGTCCACGCTCCCGTTCGAGGCGCAGGGGACGGCCGCCACGGTCAGCGTGATCCGGCTTCCACCAGGAGCTTTAGGGTCTCACGGGTCTGTAGGCGTGCCCTTTCCTGCATCCGCACGATGGGTTCGTCCGCTACATACGCCGTTGAGGGACAAACAGGGGCCAAGAGCTGTGCGTCCCCGGGGGCGCCGTTGCTGGGCTGCACCAGTGAGGCCACCTGACCCGGAAGGCGCTGCCACAGGTTCCGTGCGGGATAGACGTCGGTGACGCCGTCGACCGCCAGGATGGCTGCCTGCAAGGTATTGGTCACAGTTCCTCCAGGTAAAGACGCAGGCAGGAAGGGAAACGTCACGCAGTAACTTCTATGATCGTCGTCACTTTTCTTTCGGGGCAGCAAAAAGGACGCGGACGACGCCGGGTGGATCCCGCCGTCGTCCGCGTCCTTTGGCGGGGGCTGCTTACAGCGCCAGTGCGGGCTCGTCGCCGCGCACGCTCAGCGTGAAGGTGTTCGGCCCGCTGCAGTGGACTGCAATGCGGGAAGTGGTGGTGTTGTGGCGCGAGGAGAGGTCGGAGACCGCGGAATCGAGGGTCTCGTGGAGGGAAGCGCGGTCCCAGATCTTCAGCGTCACGGATTCGGCAGTGTTAAACGTCATTGTTCAGTACTTTCCTGTATCAAGCCGGCTTTACGTCCGGCGGTGGCCTGTCCGCTCCGGGGGTCGGTGGCCTGCGCTCACCGGTGGGCCTCGTTGCGTCACCAGGATGTCAAGGGCGGGTGTTGCCCTGCGTATCCATAGTGCCCGTGGCGGATAAGCCCGCTCAACCAAATACGGCATTTATTGCGAGTGAATCTCATCACGTGTGACCGGGGCCACGCACTCCGGGGCGCTAATCATCAAAGTAGGCCGTAATCCTGTCTTCCCCGGAGATCGAGGTGATAACGGTTGCGGCCACTTCCCTGAGCTTGACGTTCCTGGTGCTCGAGGCCCGCGTGAGGATGCTGAAGGCGGTCTCGCGACCGCAGCGGTTCTGGGCCATGATTGCGCCCACGGCCATGTCGATCACTGTGCGTGACTGCATGGCGGCGGTCAGGTCATTCCTCGCTTCGCTCAGCTGAGAGATCCGAAGGATCAGCCGCAGCGAACTGGCGGCCTGTATGGCAAAGGTCTCCACGGTGGCAATGTCTTCCCCTGCGAACCCGTTGCTCCGGCCGGAGTAGAGGTTCAGTACCGCTTCCGCGTCACCCGCGAGGTCCAGTGGAATGGCAAGAATCGAGGACACGCCGTGCTGTGCGGCCGTCCGGATGTAGGGGGCCCATCGCGTTTCGACGGCCAGGTCCGGCACAAGGAGGGTCGTCCCCTGGCGGAGTGCGGTGAGGCACGGGCCCTGGCCGAATCCGTTCTGCAGCTCGTCCAGGGCCCTGGCGGCACCATCGCTGGCCGCTATTGCCTCTGGCCTTTTATGGCGGAGGACCGTAACGCCGCTGTGGATGGTGTTCCCCGGGCCGGACAACCGCGTACTGGCCAGGATTGCCAGTTCCGCGAGGAAGGCCCTGATGTCCTGGCTTTCCAGTACCAGCTGCTGGAGCGACAGTTCCGTTGCTTCCGGAATCGGTCCCTCCGGCTCCCGGGAGGGATCTTCTTTGGTCACTCGTCCCCACCCGCAGACAGTTCCCTTATGGCGGTGGCAATCAGCCCGACCTGGGCGGCCGGAAGGTGCAGTGCCTCGTTGAGGTAGGCGTCCAGGGATACCTCGTCCGCGTCACCGCCGAGGCCGTAGTAATACGTCCACAGCTTGATCATGGGGATTTGGCAGGCACGGAAACGACGGGCTACGTCCTTCCGTTGCTCGTCGGCCTCCAGGAGTTGGTCGGGGCCGCCGGTCCACTCGGCGTTCATTGCCTGCCTCTGCTCCCCCGCACGGGCACAGTTGGGGAGCGGAACGAGGAGCCGGGCGGGACTAAGTCCGCTTCGGCTGGAAGCTCCGCGTACTTGCCGGCGCCATGTTGTGGACGGTGGCTGGCCATGGGGCCTCGATCCCTGATTGCGCCTGGTGTTCCATTCCCGGCTGGCGGCCGCCGCTCTTGGCGCGGGTGGCCCGGTGCATTCAACCCCTGGACGTGACGCAATCCCGAAATCTCCTACCTTTGACACTACGCTTCTGCGGGCGTTTACGGTATGGAGGCGGTCAAGGGCTCCCGAATAATTCATCTCCGGGAGCGCAGCGCTGACTCGGACGGCCGGCGGTCCGTATAGTGAAGCCCATGCTGAATCCTGCCAACAATGAGACCGTCCAGCACCTTCAGGAGGTTCTGGTGGGCGCTGAGGATGCCGTGCAGTTTCTGTCAGGTCTCTCGGGGCTGGCGGCAGCAGCAGTTTCTGAAGCCGCGGGGGATGACATCGAGTGCGCGGTGACCCTGAAACTCCGGCGTCGCCCCGCCACTGCGGCCGGCAGCAGTGCCAGGGCTGTGGAACTGGACCTTGTTGAGCAGGCCCTGGGTGACGGCCCCTGCATCCGCTCCCTTCGCGAGATGACCCCTGTGGTGATTGACGATGTCTCTACGGATCCGCGGTGGACTACATACAACCGGAAACTCATGGAAAACGACGTCCGCAGTACGTTGGGCGTGCCACTGGAAATCACGCCTGAGGCCAGCGCCGCTTTGAACTTTTTCGCCACCAGGCCCCGGGCCTTCACGGCAGACGTCTATGACAAAGCGGTGGGGTTCGCTGCGGCCGCCCACAACACGCTGCACCTCTCCGTGCGTATCAACACCGCCCAAAACCGCGCCGATGACCTGGAAGCCGCCCTTGAGAGCAGGACTGCCATTAATCTCGCCTGCGGCGTGATCATGGCGCAGAACCGCTGCTCCCAGGAGGAGGCCATGGAAATCCTCACCAAGGTGTCCAGCAACCGGAACCGCAAACTGCGGGACGTGGCCAAAGACCTGATCGAGCAGCTGTCAGGCACGCCCGTCCAGACGCACTTCGACTCCTAGCATCGGGCGTTTCCTTGCCGCCCGCAGCGCTGCAGGGCCGCCGGACGGAAACGACGGCGGCGCCGGACCTGCGAATGTCCCAGCTGTTCCCCCTTGACACGGACGCAGTCGCGGAATAACGTGCAACCAAATGGTTGTAGAAAAGCTTAGCGAGACCGAACTGGACCGCCTTTTCCAGGCATTCGCCGACTCCACCCGGCGGGACATCGTCCGCCGGGTCACTGTAGGTGAGTACTCCGTCTCTGGTCTTGCAGCCCTTTACGCCATGAGTTTCGCCGCCGTCCAAAAGCACGTGGCGGTGTTGGAGCGCGCATCCCTGGTCACCAAGGAAAAGCGCGGAAGGGGGCAGATCGTGCGCGGCAACCACGAAGGACTGCAGAAAGCCCGCCGCCTGCTCGACGAATACGAACACATCTGGCGGCAGCGCGCCGTTAGGATAGCCGGCATTCTCGCTGAAGATTAGGAAGGCATTGCCATGGCAGTCATCAGTACGGACAAGAATCCGGAGGCGCTGACCCTCACGCTCATTGCTGAATTCGACGCCGGCGTGGAACGCGTCTGGCAACTCTTCGAAGATCCGCGGCAGCTGGAGCGCTGGTGGGGCCCGCCAACGTGGCCCGCCACCTTCTACAAGCACGACTTCGTCCCGGGCGGCCGCGCCGGCTATTACATGACCGGGCCCGACGGGGAGAAAGCGCACGGCTGGTGGCAATTCACCTCCCTGGAGCCCCCGCGGGAGCTGCAGTTCAATGACGGCTTCGCGGACAGCGATGGCAACCCCACCGGGGAGCTCGGCGTCAGCCACGCCACCGTCACCCTCGAGCCCGTAGGCGGCCGGACCCGGATGACGATCCTTTCCACCTTCGAGTCGGAGGAGCAGTTGGAACAAATGATGCAAATGGGCATGGAGGAAGGCCTCAAGGAAGCGGTCGGCCAGATCGACCGCATCCTCGCCGAGCACGCCAACGCCTGACGGCGCACAATCCACTAACCTTTGCCACAGCGTCAGGTGGGCGGACGACGGCGGGACATCCCGCCGTCGTCCGCCCACCTTGCGCGTTGAACCCGCCGGGCCGCCGCTGAATACTGGAAGGTGGGTTCAAGCGAGGAAAGGCGGTGGCGGCTATGGGCACCGGCGCTGGGGATTTCCGAAAGCGTCTCGAACGGGCGGCCGAGGTGCGGTCATACCGCGGTGCCGGCATCAGCGCTGAGGAAGAAGCGGCGCTGGACGCCCTGGACGCGCAGGAGCGGGAGAAGCGCCGGAAGGTCAGCGACGCCGCCCGTGCCGAATACCTGGTCCGGGATGCCATGGCCCAGGGCAAGTTCGACAACCTCAAGTACGCCGGCAAACCGATTCCCGGCCTCGGCGAGAGCTACGATCCGGACTGGTGGGTCAAGGGGCTGATCCAGCGGGAGAACATCAGTGGGCTCGGGCCGGCCGCCATCCTGCTCCGTGGCGAGGACGCCGAACTCGACGCAAAGCTGGACGCGCAGTACACGGAACAGCAGGTTCGCGACATCCTGCAGGACTTCAACCGACGCGTTGTCGATGCCCGACGGCAGCTTCAGGGCGGCCCGCCCGTCATCACCAAAACCCGTGACGTGGAAGAAGAAGTGGAACGCTGGCGCACCCGGCGGGCAACCCGGGTCGAGGACGTTCCTCCGGAGCCGGAGCCGGAGCCGGAGCACGGGCGCACCTGGTGGAAACGGTTGTGGAGGGGCGCCGGCTAGGCGTTGTCCTTCTCGAAGAGTTCGCTCGATGCGTTGCAGTACATGTCAGCGCCCGACGCCGGGATGGACTTGAGGAGCAAGGTTCCGGCGAGGCGTGCCAGGCGTGCGCAGGCGCGGGGACTACGGCCTGTAATTGGGGTTCGGACCAATCATTGAAGCGGGAGGCGGCGCGAACGGGGCCGCAGGATAAAGCGGTGCCACCTTGAGCATGTAGTTGGCCCACTGCGGGCCGGCAATCATGTATCCGTCCAGGCTCGGGTAGAAGGTGCCGTTGATGGTCACGTTCTGCCCTGCCCGTTTTTGGCCTTCCAGTGCATCTCCAAAGAAGGAGGCGGTGACCAGGCCGGTGGTGTATCCCACCACCCAGGTGGAACCGTTGTTATTGGAGGTACCGGTCTTGGCTGCGGTGGGAAGCTTGTCCTGCACCTTTGGATTGATCCAGACGCCCGAGCCCTTCTTCAGGACGTCCTGCAGGACCGAGTTGACGCCACGGGCCACGTCCGGTTTGACGGCGTCGTGGCAGTCGGAAGCCTGGGCCGGCAGCTTGGCCCCGGCTGCATCCGTAATGCTGACCAACGCGATGGGAGCGCAGTAGCGGCCGTCGGTGGCGAAGGTGGCAAAGGCATTGGCCAGGGTGAGGGGAGCGACGCCCGTGCCGCCCAGCAGGTTGCCAAGTTGGTGCATGTTGACCGGGCTGCTGTCCAGGCCGCTGTGCAGGCCAACAGCGTCCACCATCTTTTGGATGCCACAGAAGTCCAGTTGTGAGGCGGACGCGAAAGTGGCGGTGTTGATCGAGTTGTACAGGCCGTAGTTGACGGGCATGGGCCGATAGAAGCCGTCCTCCGCATTCTGCAGGTCGTCGGCGGCACCAAGGGCAGGGTTCGCCTGCGCGGTGCTGTAGGCGCCCAGTACCTTTCCGCAGCTGTCCTTCCAGGGGAACCCCAACGGGTAGACCCGGCGTGAGGCATCAACTTCTGCGGTGAGGGTCTTGCCCTCGTTCAGCCATTCCGCGAATGTGAAGGGCTTCATAGTGGACCCCGGCTGGAACCCGCCGGCGCCGTTCAGGTCATTGCCTTGGGCGTCTTTCGCATCCACGTTGAAGTTCAGGTTGGTATCGAACTTTCCCGGTTGTGGAAGGAACACCGTGTTCTGGGCCATCGCCAGGATCTTGCCGCTGCCGGGCTGGATGCTTAGCAGCGAGGCCGCCCACCGGTCCGGATTTGCGCCCGCGGTCCCGTCCACCTGGGCCTGGGCGGCGGCCTGCAGCCTGCTGTCCAGGGTGGTGGCGATGGTGAGGCCGCCACGGTACAGCAGCCGCTCCCGATCCGTTTCCGTGGGCCCGTAAGCGGGGTTGTTCAGGATCAGATGCGAGATGTAGTCGCAGAAGTAGGGTGCCATGGACGCATAGGCGCAGCCCTGTTGCTGGGGCGTGATCTTCAGCTGGATGGGGGTGGCAACCGCCTCATCGTGCTGGGCCTGCGTGATCTTTCCCAGGCGCAGCATCTCGGACAGGACCAGGTTGCGCCGCCCGATGGACTTGTCCGGATTCGTGACCGGGTTGTACAGGGTGGGGCTGTTGACCACACCTGCCAGCAGGGCCGCCTGCGGAAGGGTAAGGTCTTTGGCGCTGATGCTGAAGAAGTAGCGGGCAGCGGATTCAATCCCATAGGCGTTGTTGCTGAAGAACACAATGTTGAGATAGCCCTCGAGGATCTGGTCCTTGGTGTACTTCTTCTCCAAACTGATGGCCAGCTTCATCTCGCGGATCTTGTCGCCAATGTTCTTCTGCCCGTTCAGGACCACTGCATCAGGCCGGTCCTGGGAGAGTTGCGCCTCGTTCAGCACATTCGTGACGTACTGCTGGGTGATGGTGGACGCGCCCTGCTCGCCGCCCTTGGTCAGGTTGGACACCAGCGCCCGCAGTATCCCTTGGGGATCGACACCCGCGTGTTCATAGAACCTGCCGTCCTCGATGGCAACGATGGCTTCCTTGATAAACGGCGACATCTGGTCAAGTGGCACCTTCACGCGGTTCTCCGCATAAAAGGTGGCGATCTGCTGCCCGTCGGAGGTGAGGACCTTCGTGGCCTGGGACGGGGGCGCGACCGTCAAGTCCCCTGGCAGGCTCTCAAAGAAACCAATGGACGAACTGACGCCCATCCCCGCGGCGGCTACGGCGGGAACCACCAGGCTGGCCACCAACACCCCGCACATCACACTTGCCGCCACGAATCCCAGGATGCTGCCCAGGACCGCGCTGAAGCGACGCCTGCGCTTCCGCTTCTTCGCCATCCCTCGGCCCTCGTCCTCGAAGGGGATCAGAATACGCTCCTGCCGAGGGGCTGGCCAGATGCGGAAGGGTCATGATTTGGTCACGCAAAGGCATAGACAAGCGATAGTTACCGACATATCGTTAACTATCGCTGAAGAAGCAGCGACGAGACGAGCGATGAAAGGACGATGCCACCATGAACGGCATGTTTGGCGACAAGAATCACGGCCCGGAGTCCGGCAAGGGCCGGTTTGAGCGGGCTAGGGGCCGCAGGGGACCGCACGGGCACAGGGGCGCTGGTTTTGGACCTGGTTTCGGACCAGGTTTTGGCCCGGGCTTCGGGCCGGGGTTTGGTCCGGGTTTCGGTCCCGGCTTCGGCAGGGGCGGCCGGCGCGCCGGCCGGGGTGATGTGCGCGCGGCTATCCTGTCGCTCCTGGCGGGGGCGCCATCCAATGGTTACGGACTGATCAAGACCATCGCCGCCAAGACCGGCGGAATGTGGCGCCCCAGCCCGGGGTCCATTTACCCCACCCTGCAGCAGTTGGTCGACGAGGGCCTGATCGAGGCCCTCAGTGAAGGCCGGGGGACGGAGTTCGCACTGACGGACGCCGGCAAAGCCTACGTGGCGGAACATGGCGAGGAGATGGAGAGCGCCTGGAATGCTGAACCGGACAGCGCGGACAGGGACTTCCACCAGAGCATCGTCAAGCTGATGGGCGCCATCCATCAGTTCCGCGCGGGCGTTACGGAGGAGCAGCGTGCGGCTGCCATGGAGAAGATGGACGAAACGCGCCGCGCCCTCTACAAGATCCTTGGCGACTAATGGCTCCGTGGACTCCGGTTGGACGGGCCTTGCTGTCCGGCGCCGTCCAACCGGAACCTGGAGGGCCGTAACTTACGCGAAGGAGTCTTCCTTGGCGTGCTGTTCGGCCCGGACCGCAGCAGCCGGGGCGGAGGCTGCAGTGTGGTGTGTCAGCATGTGGCCCAGGGTGCTGAAACCGGAACCCATCTCGCCGAACGCGTAGGCGGTTTCTGCGTGCTCGGACAGGTCCACGCCTGCGCTTTCCGCCTCGCGGCTGACTCGGAACCCAACTGTCTTGTGGATGATTCCGGCAATGACAGCCGTGCCGAGGCCGGACAGCAGCAGGGTGATGACGACGGCGGCTGTCTGGGCGATGAGCTGCTGGACGCCGCCGCCGTAGAAGAGACCGCCGCCCTGGCCGTTGACAGGAAGGGCGATGAGGCCCAGCGACAGGGTGCCGATAAGGCCGGCGCCAAGGTGGACGCCCACTACGTCAAGCGAGTCGTCGAGGCCAAACCGGTACTTGAGGTCGACGAAGATGCAGCATGCGGCGCCAGCCACCAGGCCAAGGCCGACGGCGGCCAGGGGGCTGATGTTTGCGCACGATGGGGTGATGGCCACCAGACCGGCGACGACGCCGGAGGCAGCTCCAAGGGAGGTGGGGTGGCCGTGGCGGATCTTCTCGGTGATCAGCCAGGTCAGCATGGCCGCGGCGGGTGCAACCAGGGTGTTGATCCAGATCAGCCCAGCCTGTTCCACGCTTGTTGCGGCACCGCCGTTGAAACCAAACCAGCCGAACCAGAGGATTGCCGCACCGAGCATGATGAACGGAATGTTGTGGGGCCGGTGGTTGGGGTCCTTGGCAAAGCCGTGACGCTGCCCGACGATGACCGCGAGCACCAGCGCCGCGGTGCCTGAGCTGATTTCCACCACTGCGCCGCCGGCGAAGTCGATGACCTGGCCAAACATTGCCGTGACAGCGCCGCCGGCGCTCATCAGGCCGCCACCCCAGATCATGTATGCGAGGGGGCAGTAGATGGCGGTAATCCAAACGGGAACGAAGAGGGCCCAGGCGCTGAATTTAGCGCGGTCGGCAATGGCTCCGCTGATCAGGGCCACCGTGATAATGGCGAAGGTAGCGCTGTAACCGGCTTTGAGGAGATCCGGTGAGCCAATCAGGTTCTGCAGGCCGAAACTGGTGAAGGGATTGCCGAAGAGCCCCAGGACGCCGTTGCCGGTTGTCATCGAGTAGCCCCAGAGGACCCAGACGACGCCGACGATCCCCGCTGAGATGAAGCTCATCATGATCATGTTGAGCGCAGCTTTGGCGCGGGTCATACCGCCGTAGAAGAGGCCGAGTCCAGGAGTCATCAGCAGTACCATGGCGGCCGAAATCATCAGCCAGACGTGTTGGGCAGTGATCTCCACCGGTGGGTCCCTTCGCAACGTGAATTAGGTGCGGGGCCCGTGTGGCCCCTTGGCATTTCCCCCGGGTTCCATTTTTGGCGCCATGTGTTTCAGCCAATGCCCCTTAAAGTTGCGCGCACGTTACACAAATCGCTCCTGCGTGAAGTTCACGTATCGCCTATGTTTCGGGAATGTAAACGGCTTCTTCCTGCCGGCCGAGGGCAAGGCCCGTCGTGCCCTCTACTGCCCCGGAATGACGGGGCGAAGGACCTTCCAAAGGTGAAATCCGCCGTCGTACGCTCTTCTGCCTTCTGTTTCCGCGCCATGAACGGCGCCTCACCGGCCTAGAACCGGCGAGCGTTGGCCAACACCGGCAGCTTGGCCCGGACGTCCTCCACGGCCGAGGGATCGATGTCGACGACGGCGAGCTCGGGCTTCCCACCAAGGGCCACCACGGTCTTTCCCAGGGGCGTGACGACAGCGCTGTGGCCGATCCCGGTAGGTGCTGTTCCTGCGGGCCCTGCACCCGTGGTTTCGGGGTCGCCCTGCCCGCAGGCGACGACGAACGTGGTGCTGTCCAGCGCCCGGGCGCGGACCAGCAGATCCCACTGCTCGGCTTTGCCTTCGCCGGCGCCCCACGATGCGCACACAATGTTCACCTGTGCGCCGGCATTGGCGTTGGCCGTGAACAGCGCGGGAAAACGGACGTCGTAGCAGGTGGCCAGGCCGAACACGGTGCCGTCGAGCTCGAACGTCACCGGGGCTTTCCCCGCTTCGACCGTCCTGGATTCGGTAAAGCCGAAGGCGTCAAAAAGGTGGACCTTGTCGTAGGACGTGTCCACTCCGGGGCCGGTCACCAGCAGCGTGTTGCGGACGCGGCCGTCCCTCCCGGGGGTGAACATACCCGCCACGATGGTGATCTCCAGCTCCTTGGCGATCCTGCGGACCTCGCCGGCCCACGGGCCATCAAGAGGCTCGGCAATATCTTTGAGCGGGTGGCCGAAGGCGCGCATCGTCGCCTCGGGGAACACCACCAGCTGTGCGCCGGCATTCTTTGCCTGGGCAGCGTAGTCCCAGACCAGCTCGAGGTTGGCGGCGGTGTCGGCGCTGCTGATGATCTGGGCTACTGCGATACGCATGGAAGATCTCCGATCTGTTGTATACATAATGTATGGTAAAAATTTCCGGTTCGGCCGCATCCGGCCGCGAAAAGGCGTACGACTACTTGCGCGAAAACGTCCTGACTGACCCGGAACTGCAGGGCCGCTTCCTGAATGAGCAGGAGTTGGCCGCCGACATCGGGGTGTCCCGCACTCCGGTTCGTGAGGCGCTGCTGCTGCTGGTCTCCGACGGTCTTGTGGAGCTTATCCCGCAGCGGGGCGCATACGTCCCCGTCGTCACCGGCCGGGAGATTTCCGAGCTCATGGAACTTCGTGGCGTGCTGGAAAGCCATGCTGCCAAGCTTGTCATTGAAGAGCATCGCGTGCCCGCCAGGCAAATGCAGGAAACCCTGCAGAAGCAGGCGCAAATTCCGAACAACGTGGATCAGGAAGACGCTCGCGAGTTTATCCGCCTGGACACGCTCTTCCATCAGCAGCTTATCGACGCTGCCGGAAACGAACTCATTTCACGAACGTACAGCAGGCTCCATGTGCGGCAGATCCTCGTGGGCGTTTCTGCCCTGTTCCGCACGGGAAGCAGGCGCCAGGCGGTGTGCGCCGAACACCAGGACATTCTCGATGCCCTGGTGGCCGGCGACTCCGCCGGTGCCAAGGAGGCTATAGATCATCACCTCGCGGTGACGCGGGACATCCTCCTTCGCACCTGATCATCGGGCTTCGCCCACGCCGGACACGCGCGCTGCTTCGCCGGGCGCAAGGGACTTCGCAGTCCCTTCCAGCAGCAGGCGGTAGTCCTGGTCCTCCACTGTGTTGTTGTCCCGGCCCAAGGTCAGGCCGACGAGGGTCACGACCGCCGCGACCGCCACGTAAATTGCCACCGGAATCCAAGTACCGAACTGTGAAAGCAGGACGGTGAACAGCAATGGTGCGATGGCTCCGCCGATGACACCCGCGAACGTGTAGGCGAGTGAGCTTCCCGTTGAGCGCAACCGCGGTGAGAACTGCTCCACGATGAAGGCTGCCTGCGGCCCGTACATAAAGGAGTGTGCCGCCAGCCCCAGAACGATGCCCACGATCAGCACTGGCTCGTTGTTGCCGCCGAGGGTGCCGAAGAATACGAACGTCCACACGGCTCCGGCCACTGCGCCCACGCCATAGACCAGTCGACGGTTGAAACGGTCCGAGACTGCGCCCGCCAGGGGGATCATGAACAGCTGGATGGCCGAGCCGACCAGCACGGCGGTGAGCACCTGATTGCGTTCGTAGCCGAGCACCTGGATTCCGTAGGTAAGGGTGAAGACGGTGAACAGTGCGTACAACACATCCGGGCCCACCCGGCAGAGGATGGCAGCGATGAGGGGTCGGAGTTCCTTGGTGAGCACTTCCCGGACTGGCGCGGCCGGCTGTTCTCCGTGGGCTTCGATCGCTTTGAAGATGGGAGTGTCCTCCAGCTTGAGCCGGATCCACAGACCGAATCCGACCAGCAGCGCGGACACCACGTAATGCGATGCGCCACCCAAAGCTGATGAACTGCTCCTCGTTGAGCATCAGGGTCAGGACCGCCAAGGCGCCGTTGGCCAACAGGTTGCCGGCAGGCGGACCTACCTGCGCTGCCGAGGCCCAAAAACCCCGCCGCTGCGGGTCACCGTACTCGCTGGAGAGCAGCACCGCTCCGCCCCACTCGCCGCCCACGCCCACGCCCTGTGCGAAGCGCAGGAGTACCAGGATCATCGGGGCGGCAACGCCAATGCTGTCGTAGCCCGGAAGGACTCCGATCAGCACTGTGGCCACGCCAATGATCATCAGAGTGGTAACAAGGACCTTCTTGCGCCCGATCCGGTCGCCGAGCCTTCCGAAGACCACCCCGCCCACGGGCCGTGAGACATAGCCGACGGCGTAGGTGGAGAAGGCCAGGATGGTGCCGGTCAGGGGATCTGAGGACGGAAAGAAAACGACGGGAAAAACGACCGCGGCCGCGGCGGAGTAGACGGCGAAGTCATACCACTCCAGGGCCGTGCCGGTCAGGCTTGCCGCAAAGGCTTTGAACAGGCCCTTGGGATGAATTGGCGGCCCTGGCTGTGACGCCGCGCCCGCAGCCGAAACCGGAGAATTGCTCATTGTGTCCTCCACAGTGGATTTGTCTAGGTGACGCCTGTCACGCTGGCGTTAAATGTATACATTACGCATACTGGATGTACATTGGCGACTGTTTCCGGTTTCCGGTTTGTTAAATTTCCCGCGGTGCACCGGCTCCGCGGCCCTCGAAAAGGACGGCTCCATGACGGCTCTCAGCTTTGAACTTCCTGACGGCACCATCAAGAACGTGCAAGTCCGGCACCTCCTGAACGCCGGGTACGCAGGACGTGAGCAGGATGAGGTGCAGGCGCACATCGCTGAACTCGCGGAGCTTGGCGTCCCCGGCCCCACCACGACGCCCGCCATGTACCCCGTCTCGCCCTATCTGGCGCAGCAGGTGTCCGAGGTCTTTGTCCAGCATGCACGGACGTCCGGTGAGGCGGAATGGGCGCTGGTCATCACTGACCACGACGTCCTCCTCACGGTCGCCTGCGACCACACGGATCGTGAGCTGGAAGTACACGGCGTTGCGTGGAGCAAGAACGCCAGCCCCGATGTCCTGGGCCGCAAGGCCTGGCGGCTTGAGGATGTGCGGGACCATCTGGACCGCATTTCGCTGCGGGGCTGGGTAGGGCAGGGGGACACCCCAGATACCCTCATCCAAGACAGCTCCCTCGAGGCCCTGCTGACGCCGGACTACTGGCTGGAGGTGCTGGCTGAACGCGGGCTCAACCACCCGGGCACGGTGCTGATTTCCGGCACCGTGGCGATGACTGGCGGGGTCAACCAGTTCGCCCGAAGCTGGAAGGTGGAGATGACGGATCCGGTGACGGGAGAGTCGCTGGACGTGCAGTACGTAGTGGAGCAAATGCCGCAGCCCATCGGCTAAAGGAGGCGCAAAGCGGCGTTCATAGGGTCAAAGAGGGTTCCGCTGCCCCGACCGGGACGGCGGAACCCTCTCAGGCCCTGAAGCTACTGCCGGTAGCCCTCAACCTCGCTGATGGGGCGGGCTTCGGCGTCGTTAGGGTTTTCGCCTGAATCTTTCTTGGCCCGGCGTTGGCGCAGGAGGTCCCAGCACTGGTCCAGGCTTTCCTCAACGTACTTGAGCCGCGCCTGGTCCGGCGCCTGTCCGTCGCCCGAGCCCTCGCGCAGCGAGTGTTCCTCCTCAACAAGGGCCTGGATGTGCGTCAAAATGTCCTGGTCATTCATGGCTTCCCCTTACTCCGGTCCGGTCTCCTTCAGCGTACGTAGTAGGTGCCGAAGCCACCAGTCCCTGCGATGTACCATCAACGTCATGCCCACTGCGCTTGATATGGCAGGTCCCATCCTGGAAGTGCTCACGTGGTTGTGCCTGCCTGCGGGGCTCGGGCTGCTGTTCTATGCCGGGTTCCTCCGCCGCTTCGTGCACCCGTGGGATGTGGCTGAGGCCGTGGTGTACTCCGACTCCACCGGGGTGGGGTTCCGCTGGTTCGACCGGAAGCACCAGGTGCACAACGCTCCCATGTCCCCTTATGACATCAGGGATATGGCCGTGGGGGACACCCTGTCCGTCTACTACCACCCCAAGCGCCCAACCCAGTGGCAGACCACCGTCCCGGAGGAAGCCGGCAGGACAGCCGCGGTGCTGGGCCGTTGCCTGACCGCGATCGGGGCGGTGGCGCTATTGGGAGGTTTCGTCCTGCCGATGTTCTAGCTGCTTTGTGCATGCTTCGCTCCGCCGGCAGGCACCGCAGGGCGGCGGAGCCGCTGGGCATCATGCCCAGCAGGAGCAGGAGGGCAGCCGGCTAACTGCCACTTCGGGGCGCGAACATGATCACGGCGACGCCCAGCAGGCAGACCAGGGACCCCGCGATATCCCACCTGTCCGGCCGGAAACCGTCAAAAACCACGCCCCACGCCAGGGAGCCGGCCACGAACACGCCGCCGTACGCCGCGAGGATCCGGCCGAAATGGGCGTCGGGCTGGAAGGTGGCGACGAACCCGTAGGCCCCCAGCGCAACCACGCCGAGTCCTGCCCACCACCACTCCTTTCCTTCACGGACGGCCTGCCACACAAGCCAGGCGCCGCCGATTTCTGCGGCAGCGGCCAGCACGAACAACACGATGGTCTTGAAAACGCTGACCGTTTCACCCGGAATACCCACGCAGCCATCATGCCAGCCGGGAATGTAGCCGCCCCCGGGAGAGTTGGCGCAGGTATGGAGCGCATCGGATTCCTCTCATTCGGCCACTGGGGTCCCGGCCAGGGTTCCCGCACCAGGACGGCGGCGGATGCCCTGCTCCAGGGGATCGAACTTGCCGTTGCCGCTGAAGAGCTGGGCGTGGACGGCGCGTTCTTCCGTGTTCACCATTTCGCCCGCCAGCAGGCATCCCCGTTCCCACTCCTGTCCGCCATTGCCGCCCGGACCAGCCGCATCGAAATCGGCACGGGCGTCATCGACATGCGCTACGAGAACCCTCTGTACATGGCCGAAGAGGCCGCGGCCGCGGACCTCATCAGCGGCGGCAGGCTGCAACTGGGCATCAGCCGTGGTTCACCGGAACCGGCCCGCGAGGGTGCAGCGGTCTTTGGCCACCGTCCCCGGCCGGGGGAGACCGACGTGGACATGGCGCGGCGCCACACCGAAGTCTTCCGCAGAGCCATCACCGGGGCCGGCGTGGCCCAAGCGGACCCAAGATACGCCGGCGGCGGCACCGGGCTCCTCCCCATCCAGCCCCAGTCCCGGGGACTGGCGGAACGGATCTGGTGGGGCGCCGGCAGCAGGAAGACAGCGGTGTGGGCAGCGGAGCTCGGCATGAACCTGATGAGCTCCACGCTGCTTACCGAGGACACCGGCGTTCCGTTCCATGAGCTCCAGGCTGAGCAGATCCAGCTGTTCCGGGATGCGTGGGCTGCGGCCGGCCATGCCCATACGCCGCGTGTTTCGGTCAGCCGCAGCGTCCTGCCCATCGTGGATGAAGAGGACAAATACTACTTCGCCGGCAGCGCACTCCGGGACGGCCGCGACCAGGTGGGCGTCATTGACGGGCTGACCGCCAGGTTCGGGAAGAGCTACGTGGGCCCGCCGGACGTCCTGGCGGAACAGCTCGCAGCCGACACCGCGGTGCAGGCTGCGGACACGCTCCTCCTGACCGTTCCCAATCAGCTGGGCGTGGAGTTCAACGCCAAGCTCCTGGGCAGCATCGCCCAGTACGTGGCCCCCGCCCTGGGATGGAACCGAAACGACGCCGGGAACTTTTTGTGAGACCCAACCGTTACTCTTAGGAGTGCGGCGTGGGGGCTTCGCGCCCACCAACTAGCGTGTGACTGCGGAACGGTCATATGACGGAGAGAGAGAAATATGGCTCACACCGCCTTAGGCTTAACCGTATGATCCGGCTACGTCAGCTGGCCCAGGCGGCCTCAGTGCTTACCACCCCTTTGGCGCCGGAAGACATCCTGGCGCTGTTCAACCCTGTCTACTCGGCCCGGCAGTTGCGCGGCGTGGTCACCCGGGTGGTCCAGGAGACCGCCCAGTCCGCAACGATCTTCTTCCGCCCCGGCCGCGGATGGAAGGCGCACCTGGCGGGACAATGGGCGCGAATTGGCGTCGAACTCGACGGCGTACGCCACTGGCGCTCCTACTCGCTCAGCGCCCCTGCCGGCAAGGACCCGGCCATCACGGTGACCGACGTCGGCGCGGTCTCCGGCACCCTGGTACGCACCACAAAGCCCGGTGATGTCCTCTTCCTGGCCCCGCCGCAGGGTGATTTCGTGCTCCCCGAACATCCACGCCCCCTCCTCATGATCACCGCCGGCAGCGGGATCACTCCGGTGATGTCCATGATCCGCACGCTTGTGCCGCGGCGTCCGGATGCCGACGTCGTGCTGGTCCACTCAGCCCGCACCGCCGCGGACAGCCTGTTCCGTGAGGAGCTGGCCGAGCTTGCGGACCAGTTCCCCAACTTCCGGCTGGCACATTGGTACACCGGCGAGCAGGGCCGCATGGACTTCTCCAGCACCAAAGAGCTGGACACGATCTGCCCTGACTGGAAGGAACGGGCGGCTTACGCGTGCGGTCCCGACAGTTTCCTGGATGACGCGGAGGCGCTGTGGAAGCGGGCGCTGGCTGCCAAGGCTCCGGGGTCCGAGGTCGCCGTGGCCGGCGACCCGGGCAACCTGATGATCGAGCGCTTCAACACCACCTTCAACGCCGGCGTAGGGCACGACGGCGGCCTGGTCACCTTCGAAGCCTCGGACCGTGAGGTGCAGGCCGACGGCGACACCCCCATTCTGGACATCGGCGAGGACGCCGGGGTGCTGATGCCCAGCGGCTGCCGGATGGGCATCTGCCACAGCTGCCTCACGCCGCTGCTCGCCGGGCAGGTCCGGGACCTGCGGACTGGGGAAATCCATGGCGAACCCGGCCAACTGATCCAAACGTGTGTCTCGGCAGCCGCCGGACCCGTAAACCTCGAAATCTGAGGAGCACCACGGAATGTCTGTAATCACCCCAAGCAAAGTCACCCCCGCGGGAAGCTCAAGAACCCGGCCCGGGAAGCTCGCCGAATCGGGCAGCCCAACGGTGCGGCCGCCGGCTGCCGCACACCTCAGCGATGAGCAGGTGGCGGAGCTGGGCCGCGAGCTCGACGCCATCCGGGACGAGGTCCTTGCCAAGCGGGGCGCCGAAGATGCCGCCTACATCCGCCGGATGATCAAGATCCAGCGCGGACTCGAGATCTCCGGCCGGGCCGCCCTCCTGGTCAGCAAGAACAAAGCTGCCTGGGTTACCGGCACCACCTTGCTGAGCCTGGCCAAGATCCTGGAGAACATGGAGCTGGGCCACAACATCCTGCACGGCCAGTGGGACTGGATGCGCGATCCGGACATCCACTCGACCACGTGGGAATGGGACTTTGTCACCCCCTCGCGGTCCTGGCAGCACACGCACAACGACCTGCACCACCGCTGGACCAACGTGGTGGGCAAGGACAACGACGTCGGATACAACCTCCTGCGCATGGACGAGCAGCAGCCCTGGAAGCCCATCAACCTGGCCAACCCGCTGTTTAACGCCATCCTGGCCCCAGTCTTCGAATGGGGCATCGCCATCTACGACCTCGAACTGACCGAGTATAAAGAAGGCACCAAGTCCAAGGAAGCCCTGCTCAAGGACCTCAAGGCCCTGGGCAAGAAGGTGATCACTCAGTTCACCAAGGACTACGCGGCAACCCCTGCGGTCGCCATGCTCACCGGGTCGGCGAAGCAGGCCCTTTTCGGCACGATCGCAGCCAACGCCATCCGCAACGTCTGGGCGCACGCCGTGATCTTCTGTGGCCACTTCCCCGAAGGAACCGACACCTTCACGGAGGAGATGGTGGATGGCGAGACCCGCGGCGACTGGTACGTGCGCCAGATGATCGGTTCGGCCAATATCTCCGGCTCCAAGTTCATGCACCTGATGACCGGAAACCTCTCCCACCAGATCGAGCACCACCTCTTCCCGGATCTGCCCTCCAACCGGTACGCCGAAGTGGCGCCCAGGGTTCGCGAGATCTGCCAGCGCTATGGCCTGAAGTACACCACCGGTCCCCTGCTGAAGCAGGTGGGTTCGTCCTGGGCCAAGGTCTTCAAGTTGGCGCTGCCCGGAAAGACTGCCCGGGCCTAGCCCGACAGCCTGAACCGCGCAGGCTGCCCGAATGGCGGAAAGTGGCCCGCTGGTCCTGGACCAGCGGGCCACTTCCTGCTTTACCGCCTGCTGACGACGGGAGCCAGGAGGATGTGGTCCAGCTTGGGCAGTGCGTGCCGGAGCCTGTGTTCGGCGCGGTGAAGGACCTCTTCCGCCTGCGACAATCCGGTGTCAGCAAGCTCGATGCGCGCGGAGCCCTGCAGCCGGTGGCCGGACCACCGCAGCTGCAGGTGCTGGACCGCAAGCACGCCCGGGGTTTGCCCAAGCGCGGCTTCGGCCCGGGCCACGAGGTCCGGTTCGATCCCGTCCATGAGCCGCCGCCCAATGCTGCGCACTGTGCCCCACAGCAGAATCATGATGGCCGCGGAAATGACCAGCCCCACGATCGGGTCTGCCAGGGGAAAGCCGAGCATGACGCCCACGGCACCGACCACCACGGCCAGCGACGTGAAGCCGTCTGTCCGGGCGTGCACGCCGTCCGCCACGAGCGCTGCCGAACCGATCCTGCGGCCCACCCGGATGCGGTAGATGGCCACGGCCTCGTTCCCGGCGAAACCAATAAGGCCCGCGGCCATCACCCAGCCCAGGTTCTGCAGCGGCTGGGGATTGATCAGCCTGTCCACAGACTGCCAGCCCGCCACGATGGCGGACAGTGCCACTACGGCCACAATGAACAGGCCTGCCAGGTCCTCCGCCCTTCCGTAGCCATACGTGTAGCGGCGGGTGGCCTGCCGGCGCCCCAGGATGAACGCAACCCACAACGGCACCGCGGTCAGGGCATCCGAGAAGTTGTGGATGGTGTCCGCGAGCAGGGCCACGGAACTGCTGAACAGGACTACCAGGAACTGCAGCACCGTGGTGGCCAGCAGGACGAACATGCTGATCTTCAGCGCCCGGACGCCCTCGGTACTGGCCTCCATGGCATCGTCGATGGAATCGGCGGCGTCGTGGGTATGCGGAACGAACAGCTCGAACAGCCACCCCTTGAAGCCTGAATGGTGATGGTGGTCGTGGTCATGCGGGTGGTCGTGCCCGTGCCCGTGCCCGTGGTCCTGGTCGTGCGCGTGCCCGTGGTCGTGCGCGTGCCCGTGGTCGTGCCCGTGGTCGTGCGCGTGCCCGTGGTCGTGGTCGTGCCCGTGGTCCTCTCCATGGGGATGGCTATGCGTGTGCGTTGCGTCGTGGTGTGACCCGGTCATGAGGCGCTCCTCTGGGCAGGCTGGGCAGGCTGGGCTTCGTGGACGAGGAGGCGGTGGTGGGCGGGCTCCCCGCCCAGGGCGTGTTCTGCCTGGAAGATGGCGTCTGCCACCAATTGCCGGGCGTGCTCATTTTCCAGCCGGTACAGCACCCGCGTTCCCTCCTGCCGAGTGGACACCATGCGGGCCAGCCGCATCTTCGCCAGATGCTGGGAGACGGCGGCGGGGGACTTGCCCACCACGTCCGCGAGGGCGCCTACGGCCATCTCCCCGTCACGGAGCGCCAGGATGATGCGCACCCTGGTGGCGTCAGCCAGCATGGCGAAGACCTCCACCGCCAGCTCCACATACTGGCTGTCCGCGCCAAGGGCGCAAGCATTCTTATCTGCATTCATGCGCATATAGTGTCACATCTGCCGCAGTGACGCACCTCGTCGGGCGCCGCCGTCGTCGCTCAAAGGGCTGCTCCCCTGAAGCCGGCGCGCCTGGAGTAGGAGTGCACGGGCATGGCGCTCTGCCTGCCGGATTGGTAAGTCTCGAAAGGAATTTGCCCCCGATGGCTTTCATCACCGTAGGTACAGAGAACAGCAGTGATATCGAGCTCTACTATGAGGACCACGGCTCGGGCCGGCCCGTCGTGCTGATCCATGGCTACCCCCTGGATGGATCATCCTGGGAAAAGCAGACGGCGGCCCTCCTGGGCGCAGGCTACCGCGTTATTACCTATGACCGCCGCGGCTTCGGCAAATCAAGCAAGCCTGCCGGAGGCTACGACTACGACACCTTTGCCGCAGACCTCAACTCCCTGCTCACCACACTGGACCTGAACGGCGTGGTGCTGGTGGGCTTCTCCATGGGCACCGGCGAGGTAGGCCGCTACCTTGGCGCCTACGGCTCCGCCAGGGTGGCGCGTCCGGCGTTCCTCGGCTCACTGGAGCCCTGCCTGCTGAAGGCCGGCGACAACCCCGGCGGTGTCCCGCAGGACGTGTTGGGCGGCCTGATGGAAGCTGTCACGGCGGACCGCTACGCCTTCTTCACCGAATTCTTCAAGAACTTCTACAACTCCGATACCTTCCTTGGCACTCCCCGCCTGAGCCAGGAAGTGATGAGTGCGGGCTGGAACTTGGCCGTCAGCTCGTCACCCATTGCCTCTGTTGCCGCCCAGCCCACCTGGCTGACGGACTTCCGGCAGGACATCCCCAAAATCGACGTGCCCGCCCTGATTGTGCACGGCACCGCGGACAACATCCTGCCCATCGACTCCACGGGCCAGCTGTTCGCCAAGGCGCCGCCCAGCGCTGAATACGTGGAAATCGAGGGTGCTCCGCACGGTCTGTTGTGGACCCACGCGGCAGAGGTCAACGAAGCGCTGCTCGGCTTCCTGGCCAAGTAGGAAACGCAAAACGTCCGACGGCGGCACGCGCCGCCGTCGGACGCTAGCGGGGGGAATTCTCCGCTGTATGCTGCGCCTGGGAACGCGGGACAGGCTCCACGAGCTGTTCCGCGAGCTCTGTGAGTTCGCGTGGGTGGAAGGGCTTGGTGAGGTAGCCGGCGGCCCCGGAGGCCATCCCGGCCAGGACGTCGTCGTGCTCCGAACGGGCCGTAAGGAAGAGCAGCGGTGCTGCGCTGAGGGCGCGGATAGCGCGGGCCACCACGTGCCCGTCCATGTCCGGCAGCCCCAGGTCCAGGGTGACCAGTGAAATGGCAGGGTCAGCGGCGGCGGCAATGCCCTCCGCCCCCGTGCCCACTGCCCGCACCGCGAACCCGGCACGCGAGAGGACCACTGCGATCAGTCCGCGGATATCATCGTTATCCTCTACGACAAGGCAAACACGCTGCTGTTCCATCAAGCCCCCCGGCGAAAGTTGGCCCCAGTCTACCGGCGGCGGGACGCGCTGCCGGAGACCGCCACTCCTAGCCGTCGTAGTGTGTCCGGGCCGGCCCCTGGCCCAGCGCATTCACCACAGCGGCCGCCACGTCGTGCAGCTTGGTGTTGCGGGTGCTCGACGCCGCACGAAGGATGCCGAACGCATCCTGCTGGCTGCACCGGTTCTGGGCCATGATGATTCCGACCGCCATGTCGATGACTGTACGGGACTCCAGCGTGGCGCGGAGGTTTGCGGCCGTCTCGCTGTAGTGCGCAAACCGGACCGCCAGTCGGAGCGCCAGGGACGTCTGGCTGACGAAATCCTCCGCAAACTTCAAAAGGCGTCCTTCGAAGCGGTGGGCGCGGCGCGAATACAGAAGCAGGGCAGCCTTGGTTTCCCCTTCGAGCCGGAATGGAAGGGCCGCCACCGAGCGGATGCCCTGGGCAACGACGGCTGTTGCGTAGTCGGGCCAGCGGCCGTCTTCCGCAAGGTCCGGGGCGTGGACGGTCTCCTGGTCAATGGAGGCCAACAGGCCGGGGGTTTTGGTGAACCTGTGCTCCAGCCGCCCAAGGGATTTGGCTTCCTGGCTGCTGCTGGCGATTGTGGCTGCTTTCCGCTGCCTCTGCAGCGTGATCGCGCACAGCATTTCGTCGCCGGGCTCGGAGAGGTTGCGCGCGGACACCTGCGCCAGTTCGGTGAGGAAGTCCTCCACGTCGGAGCTGTTGAGCACCAGCTCATGCAGGTGCTCGGTAACGGATGTATCGGTTTTTGCTGTTGACTCGCTGGCCACGGTTTCTTGGTGCCATTCGTTCAGGTCAAAACGAGCCTGCAACACACAAACGCCCCGCAACTGGGCGGGGAGTCGGTGATGGTCGCTGGATCGACGAACTTTCCAACGGCCTGCTGCTAAACCGATAACCAGAGTATATACATCCCAGGCCGGGGGCACGGCGTCATATCCGCCGCTGCCTGCACCGCTGCATGCTGGCGCCGCGAGGGGCTAAGCGGCACAATGAAGCGGGACCGCCTTGGGAAGGACGCGAACATGACCAGGCTTCTCATCATCGGGCCGCCGGGCTCCGGCAAGGGGACCCAGGCCGGGCAACTGGCCCGGCACTTCGGCGTCCCCGCAGTTTCCACCGGGGACATCTTCCGGAGCAACGTCGACCGGCAGACGGAACTGGGAAACCAGGCTGCCAGGTACCTCGACGGCGGCCGGTTCGTCCCGGACCACCTCACCAATGCACTGGTAAAAGACCGGCTCCTCGAACGCGACGCCCGGCACGGCTTTCTGCTGGACGGCTATCCGCGCACAGCAACACAGGCCACTGAACTTGACGCCATGCTGGCAGAACAGGGACACGCACTGGACGCGGTCATCGAACTGCGGGCGCCGGATGCTGAACTGGAGGAGCGGATGCACCAGCGTGCCCGCGAGCAGGGACGCACGGATGACACCATCGACGTCTTCCGGCGCCGCCTGGACCTCTACCACCGGCAGACGCATGAAGTAGTCTCGGTGTACGCGGGCCGGGGCATCCTGGTGTCCGTCAACGGCAGCGGTGACCCAGTAGGAATTACTGCACTGGCGATCGCCGCCGTCGAACAGTTCCTAACAGCCCCGCGTCCCCCGTCCTGACCGAAACATCCCAGCGTGAACGCACTCCAACAGAAGGAAAAACTGATGAGAATTGCCGTTACAGGCGGAAACGGAAAACTGGGGCGGCCCGTGGTGCGCCGGCTCACGGACGATGGCCACCAGGTCCTCACCTTGGACCGCGAGGGAACCCGCAGCCCGGAACTGCTGCTGGTGGACCTGCGCAACTACGGGCAGGTAGTGGACGCGCTGCTGGGCGTCGATGACCGGCATGACGGGTTCGACGCCATAGTGCACCTGGGTGCCATCCCCGCCCCGGGCATCCTTCCGGACGCGGCCACCTTCGAGAACAACATGCTCTCCACATACAACGTGTTCCAGGCAGCCCGCCGCGCCGGCATCAAAAACGTGGTGTACGCGTCCAGCGAGACGGTGCTGGGGCTGCCGTTCGACATCGACCCGCCCTACATCCCGGTGGACGAGGAATACCCGCCGCGGCCGGAGAGTACCTACTCCCTGGTTAAGCGCCTCGAGGAGCAAATGGCCGTGGAGATGACGCGGTGGGACCCTGAACTGAGCATTACGGGCCTGCGGTTCTCCAACGTCATGGACGAGGCCGACTACGAGAAATTCCCCTCATTCGACGCGGACGCAACGCTGCGGAAGTGGAACCTGTGGGGCTACATCGACGGCAGGGACGGGGCCCAGGCCGTGGCACGGGCGCTGGAGAACGCCAAGCCGGGATTCGAAGCCTTCATCATCGCCAATGCCGATACCGTCATGAGCCGCTCGAGCGCCGAACTGGCGGCCGAGGTCTTTCCTGACGTCAAGGTGACCAAGGACCTGGGCGAGCACGAAACGATGCTGTCCATTGACAAGGCGCGGCGCCTGCTGGGGTTTGAACCCGAACACAGCTGGCGGAACCACGTGGACGCTGCCTCCGGCACCGGGGCAAACCAGGGATAAAGCGGGCGGCGCAGGAGTCGCCAAGGATCATCCAAGGAGCCGGGAGCAGTGCGCTTCCGGCTCCTATCCTTTTGCTGCAAGCTTTGGCCGATTGCTGGGCGGATTCCCCGTCCCGCGGCCCGCTGCCCCGCCCGTCGCCAAGTCCGGCAAAGTGCTGTCGGTGGAGGCAGGCGCCCCCCGCCCGGGGCGCACTCTGGGGTTTCCCGCCGCCCGATGGAGTGATTGGCCCGTGGCGGGGATAATCTTCAGCCTAGGCATTTACCATGGCACGCATACACTGCATGCCGACAACAGGGCGCAGGGACGGGCAGCACATTGGCACAGAAATCAGCAGGGTCCGCACTCACACGGCGTGGCACCGGCAGGTGGCATACCTTCCACGAGAAGTTCGTGGTGGAGGAGCGCTACATAGATCCTGCCGACCGGCGCCGGCTCTACCGCGCATCAATCATCCTGGCTGTGGTGGGACTGGCACTCTTTATCGCCACGCTGGTGAGCGTTGTCCAGGGCGGCGGCCTGTCCGCCGCAGACGCCCCCGTGCACAACTGGCTGCTGACCACGCGTTCAGCGGCAGCTACCGCCTTCATGATATTCCTGGCGGTGTTCTTTGGTCCCATCGCCCTGCCCATCATCGTGCTGGTGGTGATCCTCATCTGGGGATTCGCGGCGAAGCACGCCTGGCGCCCCATCCTGCTGGCCGCCGCGATGCTGACCGGGGTGATCGTCTCGCAGATCATCCTCCATATCGTCCAGCGTTCCCGGCCGCCCGTGGACCAGATGCTGTTCGGCGCGGACCAGACGTTCTCGTTCCCGTCCGGCCACGTGCTGGGCGCCTGCGACTTCCTGTTGGTCGGCGCCTACCTGATCTTCTCGCGGCGCCGGAACCCGCGCGCGGCCGTCTTCGGATTCATTGGAGCCGGCATCGGGATCACCCTTGCTATCACAAGCCGCCTTTACCTCGGCTACCACTGGCCCACCGATACCCTTGCCTCGTTCTCCCTGTCGCTGCTCATCCTGGGCGGAGTCATCGCGCTGGACACCTGGCGGACGGCGAGGATTCCCGGTGAGCCGGTCACGGGAGAGCTGTCAGAGGAAGGAGCTCCGCAGGACGAAGGCCTGCGGTGACCCGGGTTGTGGCAGCAACCCGGGTCACTGGGGACGGGACCTGGCGCGTTCCAGGGCCCGGTGCAGTTTGACGTTCGCTGCCTCGAGTTCCAGGACCTTGGCAACGCCGGCCAGGTTTAACCCCTCCTCAAGGAGTTCGCCGATCCTTTGCAGCACGGCGATGTCGTGGTCGCTGTACTGCCGGGTACCGCCCGCCGTCCGGGACGGGGTGAGCAGTCCCCTTGTTTCGTAAAGCCTGATGTTTTGCTGGCCCGTCCCCGTGAGCTCCGCTGCCACCGAGATGGCGTAAAGGGCCCGTGAACCGGGGGAGCGGGGCGCCCGTCCTGCAGCGGGATCTGCCATGTCGACTCCCAAAAATCGTTCCGTCCGGTGTCTTGCTTCAGTTTCCCACAGGTGCTATAAAAAATCTATATCCACCACCATAGATTTAGCGGAGGTGGATAGCGCAGATCCAACACCTGGAAGCTGAAGGAGTGGGAAATGATGTTGATGCGTACTGACCCGTTCCGTGAGCTTGACCGGCTCACGCAGCAGGTCTTTGGAACCGCAGCCCGCCCGGCTGCCATGCCCATGGACGCCTGGCAGGAGGAAAGCGAATTCGTCGTGGCGTTCGACCTCCCCGGCGTGAAGATGGACTCGCTGGACCTGAACATCGAACGGAACGTCCTGACCGTCCGTGCCGAGCGCCAGGACCCGACCCAGCCCAATGTCGAGCTGGTGGCCTCGGAGCGCCCCCGTGGCGTGTTCAGCCGTCAACTGATCCTGGGCGACACCCTGGACACCGACAAGATCAAGGCCAGCTACGACCAGGGCGTCCTGACCCTGCGGATTCCGGTTGCAGAGCAGGCCAAGCCGCGCAAGATTGAGATTCAGACCCAGCAGGGCGAGCGGCAACAGATCAGCACCTAGGACCGTATGCTTTCCCGTCCGCGCCCCCGGACTTCCGGCAAGGGCGCGGACGGAGCAGGAGGCTGGGATGAACGAAGTTCCCGATTACTACGCCATCCTGGGCGTAGGCCGGGAGGCCACCCGGCAGGAAATCTCCCATGCATACCGGGCCCTCATGCGCAGCCACCACCCGGACATGGACGGCGGCCAGGCGTACATGGACACGGAACCGAAAGCGGATGGTCCGGCGGGAAAGGGCAAGCCCGGTTACGGCGACGAACTCCTCCGGATCATGCAGGCGTTCAATGTCCTCCGGGACCCGAGCCGCCGTGCCGATTACGACAGGAGGCTGGCGGCCGCGGAACCCACCGTCATTCCGGTCCGGAAAGTCCGAAGCACCGGCGGACACTCCGGACCTCCCATTCGCGTCACTCCGGTGCGGTGGGAAAGCGGCCCCTGGTCCTGAACGGTCCGGGACCGCTCCACAAGGCAAGGGCCAAACCACGGCCATTCATCCAAGGAGGCGGAAAACTGCATGAGCGACTGGCGGCGCTACGATTCACACTTGATTCCGGCATTCCATGAGCGTTTTGAGCAGCGGTGGGGTGCCGGAACTGCGCCCTTCCTGGACCCTGAGGCTCATGAACAGCCGCTGCCGCGGGCACAGTGGATCAACCCGGCCACGGGTGCGGCCCTGGCGGTGGTCCCCGTGTGGACGGCAGATGAGCGGCAGCAGCGTTCCTTTGGCGTGTTTTACCTGCCGCCGGCAGGGGACATCTGGGTCCTGCGGCCCGGGTTCACCGGTTACCTGGAGCCGTCCGACGGAGACACCGAACACTTGGTGACCTTGCGCAATGACGCCTTTCGCAAGGCAGTGGGGCACGCAAAGGAGTTCCTTTTCGGGACCCAGTAGTGCACGGCATTCGGGGCTGGGAGCGGCTGCTCGTCAGCAGTGCTCCGCTGTGACATTCTGGGACGTACCCTAACCACCGTGACCAAAGGCTGGACCCCAATGCACATCACCGCCAAGGACCTCGCAGCGCTCATCCCCGCGGGGTTCACTCTTGGTGTCGCAACCGCAGCATTCCAGATCGAAGGAGCACTGGATGAGGACGGCCGCGGGCCCGCGGGGTGGGACACATTCGCTGCCCGGCCGGGCGCCATCGTGGAGGGCCACAGTCCGGTGGTGGCAACGGACCACTACCACCGGATGCCGCAGGACGTGGCGCTCCTGAAACAGCTGGGCGTGGACTCCTACCGATTCTCCTTTGCCTGGCCGCGGATCCAGCCTGGCGGCACGGGACCGGCCAACCGCGCCGGCCTGGCTTTCTATGACCGGCTCCTGGATGAGCTCCTCGCCAACGGAATCTCGCCCATGGCCACCATCTATCACTGGGACACACCCCTGGAGCTCGATGAAGCGGGCGGCTGGATGAACCGCGATACGGCATACCGGCTGGGCGAATACGCCGCGCTGGTGGCCGAGGCCTTCGGGGACAGGGTGGCCCGCTGGGTCACCATCAACGAACCGGCAACCGTGAGCGCGAACGGCTACGCGTTTGGCCTGCATTCGCCCGGCAGGGAGCTGGCCCTGGGCGCCTTTCCCACCGTCCACCACCAGCTTCTGGGCCACGGCCTCGCCGTCCAGGCCCTGCGCGCCGCGAAGGTGCCGGGGGAGATCGGGATGACCAACGTCTACTCACCCATGGTGCCGAATTCAATCAACCCCCTGGATAAGATCAGCGCCGGAATCATGGACCTTGGCCAGAACCGGCTCTACGCGGACCCGGTCCTCACGGGCAAATACCCCGACCTGATCCGTGCCGCCAAGTTCTTCAGTTCCTTCGAGCACCCCGAAGAGGACATGGAGATCATCTCCCAGCCCCTGGATTTCTACGGGCTCAACTACTACATGCCCACCAAGGTGGCGGCGGGACCGGGCGGCGGCACCGTACCGTCAAGCATGGCGGAGGCCATGGGCAGCGACCTCAGCGCAACGGGCAGCGGCGCAACACCGTTCCATGTGGAGACCTGGCCCGAAGCGGACATCACCGCGTACGGCTGGCCGGTCAAGCCCGAGTACATGGCCGTGGCCCTGAAGGAGATGGCGGAGCGGTATCCCAACCTGCCTCCCGTGATCATCACCGAGGGCGGGGCAAGTTTCGAGGACATCATCGTCCGCGACAAGTCCACCAACACCCGGTTCATCCCGGATGAGCGCCGGCTGAAGTACCTCTCCGACCACCTCGAAACGGCATTGCGCGCCACGGCGCCCGGCGGGGTGGCGGAGTCCGTGGAGCTGCTCGGATACTACGTTTGGTCCTTCCTGGACAACTTTGAGTGGTCCGCCGGCTACAACCAGCCGTTCGGACTCCTGCACGTGGACTTCGAAACGCTGGAGCGCACGCCCAAGGCGTCCTACTTCTGGTTCCAGGAGCTCATTGAAGAACGTGACCTCGCCGCAGCGGCTGACCTTGCCATCGCCCAGGCGGTGGTCCCGGATCTTCCGGTCGAGGAAGGTGCGGAGGGCACTGAAGCGCCCGACGACGACGCGGCCTTGGGCGCCAGCGCCTAGTAGGGCCTGGGCTGCGGGCTCCGGGCGCGCTGGCGGAATGCAGCAAACCAGCGCGGCCGGATCAGCCCCGGAGGAGGTCCAGCATGGCGAGCTGTTTTGCGATGCCGGCACCGTCCGGGGAGTAGATCCACGGCACCCGGGAGGTGGTGTGGTCACCGTCCTCCGAGTGTCCGCCGGCGAACACCGACTCGCTGACTGACAGTTGCCGGATGGCAATCGCGGCAACCTTCTCCGGGTTTTCGGCCGCGAATGCGGAGTAGATGGCTTCGTCGTGCTGGCCGTTGTCGCCAATCAGGAGCCACCGCATGTCCGGGAATTCCTTGGCCAGCCGTTCGAGGTTACGGTGCTTGTGGTCCTGGCCGCTGCGGAACCAGCGGTCCTGGGTGAGCCCCCAGTCGGTCAGCAGCAGGGCGCCCTTCGGGTACATGTTCCGCGTCAGGAAACGTGCCAGGGTGGGGGCGGCGTTCCAGGGCCCGGTGGACAGGTAGATCACCGGGGCATCAGGGTGTTCAATAGTCAGGCGGTCCAGCAGCACGGCCATGCCCGGGGTGGCCATGCGCGCCCGTTCGCTGAGCACAAACGTGTTCCACAGTGCCAGGAAGGGCCGGGGCAAGGCGGTGACCATCACGGTGTCGTCAATGTCGGAGACAATGCCGAATTCCACGCCGGGGGCGATCACCTGGATGAGTGCCTCGGCCGGCTCGGTCCCCTCGGCGCACAGGACGGCGGTGTGCCAGCCAGGGGTCAGCTCCACTTCCACCTCGGTATCGATCAGGCCGCCCCGGTCCGCCGTGACGTGGGTGACTATGCCCCCGATGGTGATTTCGACGTCGGAATACTGCAGCGGGACGCCCGTGAAGGCCCGCCAGCCCCGGATGTTCTGGTTGCCGTTCTTCGCTTCGTGCTCCGCTTTGCTCCCGGGCAGGGGTTTCTGGGTCAGCAGTACCCTCCCCAGCACCCGTACCCGGGTGGTGGAACCGTAGCCTTGGTAGGCGATGGTCTGCGGCATGAACTTCCACCGCTTGGCGAGGTGGATCCGCACGTCGTTGACCGCATCCGACAATCGGTGCGCCAGCCGGAAGAACTGGCTTCCGGAAAGGGCGTAGTGGCCCTTCGCGTTCTGCCGGGCTGGGCGTGCCGTGTCCTGGGCTGGGTTCTGCGGAGCCGTGTCCATGGGACCACTCTGCCACAGGGCGGCCGCAGCGATCAGCCGGTGCCCAGGATCCCCCGCAGGGTCCGGGCATTCCGCACTGCGTTCCCGCCGCCGTCGTTGTTGAAGTAGGCGTAAACGTCGATGCCCGCGCCGTCCCACTCCCTGATCCGGTCAGCCCACCATTGCATGTCCTCGTCCGAGTAAGAGCCGCCATACAGGTGCTGCTGATCGGGCCCGTGCAGCCGGACGTAGGTGAAGGGTGCGGTGGTGCGCAGGATACAGGGAAGGTTGGCGCCGCTCATGATGCAGTAGGCCGCCCGGTGCCGCTCCAACAGGGAAAACACCTCCGGGCAGTCCCAGCTGGGGTGCCGGAACTCAACCGCCACCCTGATCCAGGACGGAAGCGCTGCCAGGAAGTAGTCCAGCCTGGCATCATCCCGCTCCAGCTGGGGAGGAAGCTGGACCAGGAGCACGGCACGTTTGTCCCCCAGTTCATGCCAGCACGTGGCGATCCGCTCTATCCAGACTTCCGGCGAATACAGCTTGCGGGCGTGCGTCAGCCCCCGGGGAGCCTTGACGGACATGCTGAAACCGGGTGGAAGGCGCCGGTTCCAGCCAGCGAAGGTGGTATCGCGGGGCCACCGGTAGAAACTCGCGTTCAACTCGACCGTGCTGAACGCGGCCACGTAGCACTGGAGACGGTCCCGGACGGGCAGGCCCGGCGGGTACAGCACGTTCTCCCAGTGGTCGTAGCTCCAACCGGAGGTGCCAACATGGATTGCCATTTTGCTCAGGCTACACCCGCACATTTCCCCTTCCGTTCCGGGCACCGTGTGGCAGGGTAATGTCATGGCGCGAATTGAAGATTATGCGGTGGTAGGCGACCTCCATACCGGGGGCCTGATCAGCAAGGAAGGTTCCATCGACTGGCTCTGCCTTCCCAGGTTCGATTCCCCCGCGTGCTTCAACGCCCTCCTGGACACGCCCGACGCCGGGCGCTGGCTGCTGGCCCCGGAAGGAGGAGGTGCCTGCACGCGCCGGAGCTACCGGGACGGCAGCCTGGTCCTCGACACCGAGTGGGAAACCCCGGAGGGGACGGTGCGGGTCACCGATTTCATGCCGCCCCGCGATTCGGTGGCGGACATCGTCCGGATCGTGGAGGGCCTAAGCGGCAGCGTTCGGATGCACGGTGAACTGATCATGCGTTTTGACTATGGGCACATCGTTCCGTGGGTGCGCAAGGATAAGCGCGGCCTGCACGCCATCGCGGGTCCTGACGCCGTCTACCTGGTGACGCCGGCACCGCTGCACGGTGAGAACATGCACACCATCAGTGACTTCACCGTGAAGGCAGGCGAGAAAGTGCCGTTCGTGCTGACGTGGGCGCCCAGCCACGTGGGGCGCCCGGTCACGGTGGACGCAGAAGAAGTACTGGACAGCACCTTTGAGTTTTGGCGGGGGTGGTCCTCGCAATGCACCGTCAGGGGGAAGTACCAGGACGCGGTGGTCCGCTCTCTGGTGACGCTCAAGGCGCTGACCTACGCCCCCACAGGGGGGATCGTCGCGGCCATTACCACCTCGCTTCCCGAGCAGCCGGGCGGCCAGCGCAACTGGGACTACCGCTACTGCTGGCTCCGGGACGCCGCCATGACCCTCCAGGCGCTGCTCGCCGCAGGCTACACCGCGGAGGCGGCTGCCTGGCGGGACTGGCTGCTCCGTGCGGTTGCAGGGGACCCTGCCGACCTGCAGATCATGTATGGGATCCACGGCGAACGGCGGCTGCCGGAAATGGAACTGCCGTGGCTGAAAGGCTACGAGAACTCGGTCCCCGTGCGGATCGGCAATGCGGCGGCGGAGCAGTTCCAGCTGGATGTGTGGGGTGAGGTCCTTGACTGCCTTGCCCTGACGCGGAACTCGCTGTTGAAGCACACGGACGAGGCCTGGGATGTGCAGATCGCACTGATGGAACACCTGGAGACCATTTGGGACCAGCCGGACAACGGGCTCTGGGAAATGCGCGGTCCCCGCCGCCACTTCACCCACTCCAAGGTCATGGCCTGGGTGGCGGCGGACCGGATGGTGAAGGGCGTCCGCGAATCCGGGCTGCCGGGCCCGGTGGAACGCTGGGAGGCGCTCCGGGACCGGATCCGCGAAGACATCATGGCCAACGGGTATGACGCCAAGCGCAACACGTTCGTGCAGTCCTACGGCCGCCCCGAGCTGGATGCCAGCCTGCTGTTGATTCCCAGGGTGGGATTCCTGCCCAACGACGACCCCAAGGTCATCGGCACCATCGAGGCCATCCAGCGGGAGCTGACCCAGGACGGGTTCGTGCTGCGGTACAAGCCGGAAGAGAGCGATGACGGACTGCCCGGCGACGAGGGCGTCTTCCTGGCCTGTTCATTCTGGATGGTGGAGGCGCTCCTGGGCGCCGGGCGCCATGAGGAATCCCGTGAACTCTTCGAGCGGCTGCTGGAACTGCGCAACGATGTAGGGCTGCTGAGTGAGGAATGGGGAGTCAAGTCAGGCCGCCAACTGGGCAACACACCGCAGGCATTCAGCCATTTCGCGCTTGTGACTAGCGCCCTGGAGCTCCATCAGGATACGGTACGGCGAAGTGACACCCCCCTTCCGTCCGCACGGGCGGACTCGCGCTGAGGCGGCGCGGGCCAGGGGCCGAACTTCTCCTTCGCAGGATAGATAAGTATACTTACTAAAACCTCATGGAGTGCTCCCAAGCACAATGCCGTGATTGACGGAGGAGTGATAGTTATGGCCGGATTTTTCGAGCTCGTGGATGCCCCTGACGGCGGTTATCGGATCAGGATGATGGACGGAAGCGGGAACCTGATGGCCATCTCGGTCACCTTCCCCACCAAAAGGGCAGCTGTGGCCGGCGTGGCGATGGCCCGCGAGATTGCCGGTACGGGCCTAATCCGGGACAAGAGCCTGGACGGCGCCGGCACGGTTATCCGTGAACGTGTACGCCCGGTCAACTCCCCTAAGGAGGAGGCCGCCAGGCGCAAGAAGGCCCCTGACGTGCGACGGGCAGCGGTGGGCTGATGTCCGAGGCTACGACACCCCCTGGCGGTCCTCGCCGGGGGTCCTCTTTGACGTTGACGGGACGCTGATCGACTCGTCCTACATCCACACCGTCGCCTGGTGGGGCGCGTTCCGCCAGTACGGGCATGACGTGCCCATGGCGGCCATCCATCAACTTGTCGGAATGGGCGGCGCCCGGCTGGTGGACAATCTGCTGCCGTCCGATCGTGACCGTGATGAAGACGAGGACATCATGGCCAGCCATGGAGCGCTTTATGCCTCGCACTGGCCCTCGCTGCGCGCCCTTGACGGCGCCAAGAACCTGTTGGGCCAGTGCCACGCCGGTGGCCTTGCCGTCGCACTCGCCTCCTCCGCAAGGGAAAGGGACCTGCAGGTCATGCGGTCTGTCCTGGACGCCGACGCGTTCCTCGATGCTGCCACCAGCGCAAACGATGCGGAGGAAAGCAAGCCGGCGCCGGACATCCTCGAAGCTGCCCTCGAAGCCGTGGGGGTGGAGGCCGGAAATGCCGTCTACGTCGGTGACGCCGTCTGGGATATGAAGGCCGCCGCGGCGCTGGGCATCCCGGCCATAGGGGTTACCTGCGGCGGCATCCAGGCCGGGCAACTGCGTGAGGCGGGCGCCGTCGAGGTCTACCAAGGACCGCGCGATCTGCTGCAAAACCTGGCCTCAAGTGCCATTGGCCGGCTGCTGGCTCTGCAGCCGGACTCCTGAGGTCAGCCTCCGCTCACAGCGGCCGGCCGCCCGGCACTGAGTCCTCATTGCCGGCAATGGCGGGCTTGGTCCAGGACACCGTCACCTTGACGGAACCGTCGTCGTTCCGTTCGACGTCGGTGGCTACCTCCGCCGCGGGCGCGCCCATTTCCTCCACCCGTGTCCGGTAGGTGCTGACCAGTTGGGCCAGGCTTTCCTCTGTCCACTCACCCGGGCGCATGCGGGTGGAGATCTCGACCGGTTCCGGCTGGTACAGCGACATGCGTTCCTCTTTCACGTGCTTTTCCTGATCGTTCTGGACTCTTCCTACGCTAGGAGCAGCCGGCGCGTGCCACAAGCTTTTGATCAGCATGCTTACTTTTTTCCCTTAAAACCGATAGCGTCGAAGAAAGGGTGCCCGCGGGTGCCCTTCCCCGCCGGGGGAGAACCCCCCGCGCAAAGCAGACGAAAGGGAGACTGTGAAAGCACTGACGTGGCAAGGAAAACGGTCGGTAAGCGTGGAAGAAGTTCCCGATCCCGTCATCCAGGAACCGACGGACGCGATTGTCCGCATCACCTCCACCGCCATCTGCGGCTCCGACCTCCACCTTTACGAAGTCCTGGGCCCCTACATGCACAAAGGCGACGTCATCGGCCACGAGCCCATGGGCATTGTGGAGGAGGTGGGCAGCGGCGTCACAAACCTCCGCAAGGGCGACCGCGTGGTGGTCCCGTTCAACATCTCGTGCGGCTCCTGCTACATGTGCAAGCAGGGCCTGCAGTCCCAGTGCGAAACCACCCAGGTCAAGGAAAAGGGATCCGGCGCTGCCCTCTTCGGCTACTCCGAGCTGTACGGGTCCGTTCCCGGCGGCCAGGCCGAATTCCTCCGCGTCCCGCACGCCGACTACGGCCCCGTCAAGGTGGGCAGCGAACTCCCGGACGAGCGCTACCTGTTCCTCTCCGACATCCTTCCCACCGCCTGGCAGGCCGTGGAGTATGCGGACGTACCGGCCGGCGGCACTCTTGCCGTGTTCGGCCTCGGACCCGTGGGACAGTTCGCCGGCCGCATCGGCGTGCACCGCGGCTTCCGCGTGATCGGCATCGATCCCGTCCCGGAACGCCGGGAGATGGCGGCGCGGCACGGCGTGGAAACGCTCGATTACAGCAAGGCGATCGGTGATGAACTCCGGGAGATGACGGGCGGTCGCGGCCCGGATGCCGTGGTTGACGCCGTCGGCATGGAAGCCCATGGCTCCCCGGTGGCGGGGTTCGCGCACCAGGCGCTGGGGCTGCTGCCGGACAAGCTGGCGCAGAAGGCCATGGAAACCGGCGGTGTGGACCGGCTGGCTGCCCTGCACGCCTCCATCGACGCGGTGCGCCGGGGCGGCACGCTGTCCCTGAGCGGCGTATACGGCGGCACTGCCAGCCCCATGCCGATGCTCACGATGTTCGACAAGCAGTTGCAGGTACGCATGGGCCAGTGCAACGTGCGGCGCTGGACCGATGACATCCTTCCCCTCGTGGAGGACGACGCCGATCCGCTGGGTGTCATGGACCTGGTCACCCACCGTTCGGGCCTGGACGGTGCCCCGGCCCTGTACGAGAAGTTCCAGAAGAAGGAA
This sequence comes from Pseudarthrobacter enclensis, assembly GCF_030811655.1. Lineage (GTDB taxonomy): Bacteria > Actinomycetota > Actinomycetes > Actinomycetales > Micrococcaceae > Arthrobacter > Arthrobacter enclensis_A. The sequence goes on from NZ_JAUSRE010000002.1 coordinate 314,981, forward strand.
GACGGCTGCATCAAGGTGGTCCTCAACCCCGGCGCCTGAGCCGCACCAGCAGCACAAAAAGCAGGGGCCGTTATGGAATTCCATAACGGCCCCTGCCAGTCCCCGAAGGGGAAAGGGCTAGGTGAGCTTCACCTGGCGGTTCATGTCCTTGTACAGCAGGTAGCGGAACTCGCCCGGGCCGCCGGCGTAGCAGGCCTGCGGGCAGAAGGCGCGCAGCCACATGAAGTCGCCGGCCTCCACCTCCACCCAGTCGTTGTTCAGCAGGTACATGGCCTTGCCCTCCAGGACGTACAGGCCGTGCTCCATCACGTGGGTTTCGGGGAACGGGATCACGCCGCCGGGCTGGAACGTCACGATGTTGACCTGCATGTCATGCGCCAGGTCACCGGAGTCCGTGAAGCGGGTGGTCTTCCAGACGTCGTTGGTGTCCGGCATGGACGTGGGCTCCACGTCCTTCTCGTTGGTGACGAAGGACTTGGCTTCATAACCCTCGAGGCGCTCATAGGCCTTGCGGATCCAATGGAAGGACACGACGTCGTCCGAGACGTTTTCCAGGCCCCACTGCGCGCCGGCGGCCAGGTAGGCGTAGCCGCCCTCCTCCAGCTGGTGGAGCTCGCCGTCGAGCGTGAGGTTGACCTTGCCCCTGGTGACGAAGACGACGCCTTCCACCCCTGCCTCGAACTCGGCCTTCGGCGCGCCGCCGCCGGGACCGATTTCGACGATCAGCTGGGAGAAAGTGGTGGCGAATCCTGAGATGGGACGGGCGATGATCCACGACCGGGTGTTGGAGAAGCCCGGCAGGTTGGACGTGACGATGTCCGTCATCACGCCCTTGGGGATCACCGTGTACGCCTCGGTGACGATGGCCCGTTCGGTGGTGAGGTGCGTCTGCGGCGGCAGTCCGCCGCTGGGGGAGTAGTACTTGCCCATGGAAGGAATCCTTTGCTTACGGGTTGGAAGTGATGGCCAGCCGCGGGTGCGCCAGTGCGGTGAGCTGCGGAATTCCGACGCCGGCAAGCGCCTGGACTTCCTCGGCACCCACAGCGCCGCACTGGACGCCACGGAGCACGAACGCGGCCAAGGCTCGGGCGGTTGCCGGCTCGTCCATGACCCCGCCTTCGGTCCGTTCCACGTAGTTGCGCAGGCGGGCGGCAGCGGCCGGCAGGCCTTGGCGGTAGAAGGCGTAGGTGGCGGCGAACCGGCTGGGCAGCTGGGCCGGGTGCAGGTCCCAGCCCTGGTAGTAGCCGCGTTCCAGTGACCGGCGGACCAGGCGGCCGTGCAGCTGCCAGGCGTTCTCCACGTTGTCGCCCACCGGGATGATGTTGGTGGACCCGTCGGAGAGCCGGATGCCCGTGCCGGCCACTGCCAGCTGCATGACCTCCTTGGCGAAGTCCGCCACCGGGTGCTCCATGGACTGGTATTCAGCGGAGATCTGCAGGGACGCGGAGTAGTCGTAGGTTCCGTAGTGCAGCCCGCTGATCCTGCCGGGGACGGCGTGCGGCAGCTGGGCCACCGGCGACGTGCCGTCCGGGCCGAGGATCAGCTGCGGCGTCTCCACCTGCACCTCGAACCGCAACCGGCCCGCGGGCAGCGAGTGGACTTCCTCGAGCCGGGACACGGCGTAGTCCATGGCCTGCACCTGGGCCACCGTGGTGACCTTGGGCAGCGTCAGGACCAGGCCGTCCGGCAACTCACCGGCGGCGGCGAGACCTGAGACGAACAGGTCCAGCGTCCGCAGCCCCCGCGCCCGGGTGGGAGCCTCGAAGCATTTGAAGCGGATGCCGATGAACGGGGGAGCGGACCCCGCAGCGACTGCCGTGGCCACCGCGGAAGCGGCGGCAACCGCGGCGGCATCCTCGGCGTCGTCGCCCCTGTCCCCGAAGCCGTCCTCAAAGTCCAGGCGCAGGTCCTCAATGGGCTCGCTGGAAAGCTTCGCATCCACGCGCGGGGCAACAGCCTGTGCCAGCGTGGCATCCTGGCCCAGCAGTCCGCAGAGTCTCCCGAACCCGCCGTGCGCCTTCACGGCCGCCGTTGCCTGGGCGCCCCAGTCGGCAGCGAGCGACGGCGTGAAACGGTCCGCCGGCACGTACACCGTGTGCACGGGCTGGCGGGAGCCGTCGTCGCCCGGGTAGTTCTGCTCCAGCAGCCGGTCGGTGGCGGCAAGCTGCCCGTCAATGGAGGCGAGGTCCCTTGCGGAGAGCGAGGGTTTGGGTGCAGCCATCTCAGTCCACCAGCTCGTAGGCAGGGGTGGTGAGGAAGTCCGTGTAGTCGTCCGAGAGGCAGATGTCGGCGATCAGTTCGCCGGCCGGCTGGTAGTAGCGGCGGAAGGCCTCGTCGCCGAACTCGGTGCGCAGCCGCTCCGTTTCCTCGCCGAGGATCCGCTCCACCAGCTCCTTGGTCACCGTGTTGCCGGTGTCCGCGAGGATGGACTTGTTGCGGATCTGCTGCCACACCTGGGATCGGGAGATTTCCGCGGTGGCGGCGTCCTCCATCAGGTTGTGGATGGCCACGGCGCCGTTCCCGGACAGCCACACTGCCGTGTAGGCGACGGCCACGTAGAGGTTCAGGCGCAGGCCGGCCTCGGTGACCTGGCCGTCGGCGGACTGGACATCGAGCAGCTGCGCGGCGGTGACGGAAACCTCCGGGCGCTGCTTGTCCACCTGGTTGGGCTTCTCGCCGAGGACAGAGTCGAAGACTTCGCGGCAGGTGGGGACCAGGTCCGGGTGGGCAACCCAGGAACCGTCGAAGCCGTCGTTCGCCTCGCGGGTCTTGTCAGCACGCACCTTTTCAAAGGCGGCTGCGGTGACTTCCGGGTGGCGGCGGTTGGGGATGACCGCAGCCATGCCGCCCATGGCGAAGGCGCCGCGCTTGTGGCAGGTCTTGACCAGGAGCTCGGTGTAGGCGCGCATGAAGGGGGCGGTCATCACAACGGAGGCGCGGTCCGGCAGGACGAACTCCTCGCCCGCGTCACGGAAGTACTTGATGATGCTGAAGAGGTAGTCCCAGCGGCCGGCGTTCAGGCCTGAAGCGTGGTCCCGCAGCTCGTAGAGGATCTCGTCCATCTCGAAGGCGGCCGGGATGGTCTCGATCAGCACGGTGGCCCGGATGGTGCCCTGGTGAAGGCCGAGGTAGTCCTGCGCGAAGACGAAGACGTCGTTCCACAGCCGGGCCTCGAGGTGGCTTTCCATCTTGGGCAGGTAGTAGTACGGGCCCTGTCCGTTCAGCACCAGTTGCTTGGCGATGTGGAAGAAGTGCAGGCCGAAGTCCACCAGGGCGCCCACGGCGGGTTCGCCGTTGATGAGGAGGTGCTTTTCCTGCATGTGCCAGCCCCGCGGGCGGGCCACAACGACGGCGAGCGGAGCGTCGGTGCGCAGGCGGTACTCCTTGCCCTCATCCGAGGTGTAGCTGAGGGTGCCCTGGGCGGCGTCCCGGAGGTTCAGGATGGCGTCGATGACGTTGGCCCAGGTGGGTGTGCTGGCGTCCTCAAGGTCCGCCAGCCACACCTTCGCACCGCTGTTGAGGGCGTTGATGGCCATCTTCGCCGGCGAGGCCGGCCCGGTCATCTCCACCCGGCGGTCCTGCAAAGCTGCGGGCGCGGGCGCGACTTTCCAGTCGCCGTCGCGCACGTCCTGGGTCTCCGGCAGGAAGTCCAGCTTGCCGGTCTCGGCAACCCGCTGCCGCTTGGCGGCGCGTGCCGCCAGGAGTTCGTTGCGGGTGCCGGCGAACCGGTTGTGGAGTTCTTCCACGAAGGCCAGAGCCTTGGGTGTGAGGATCTCCTCCGCGCGGGGGATCGGCCGGGGATCTGTGACGGTGATGGCCATTTCTGGTCCTTTCCTTTGGCTGGAAGTCAGTCGGTCAGGCGGAGGCGAGTGCCGGCTCCGCGGCGGATTCGGCCGGTTCGGCAGCCGTAGCAACGTTGGAGGCGTGGGCTGCGGCCGCGACGGCGGCCGCGACGTCCGCGGTCACGTGCGGGTCGAAGATGCTGGGGATGATGTAGCTCGCATTGAGCTCATTATCATTCACGCGGTTTGCGATTGCCTCTGCCGCGGCCACCAGCATGTCAGGGGTGATGTCACTGGCCCCGACGTCCAGGAGCCCGCGGAAGAGGCCCGGGAAGGCCAGGACGTTGTTGATCTGGTTGGGGAAGTCGCTGCGCCCGGTGGCCACGACTGCGGCGTGCCGGGAGGCGATGGCCGGATCCACCTCCGGGGTGGGGTTGGCCATTGCGAACACGATGGCCTCCTTCGCCATGGAGGCGACATGCTCCTCGCCGAGGATGTTTGGGGCGGAGACGCCGATGAAGACGTCGGCACCCACCAGGGCCTCGTGCAGGCTGCCGGAGAAGCCTTCCTGGTTGGTGTTCTCGGCGATCCAGGTGCGGTGCTGATCGTTGTACGCCTCGCCCTTGTGGATGGCGCCGGAACGGCCTGCGGCAACGATGTGCCGGGCGCCCTGGGCCTTGAGTAACTGGATGATGGCGGAGCCGGCAGCGCCGACCCCGGAGACCACGATCCTGACGTCCTCAATCTTTTTGTCCACCACGCGCAGGGCGTTGACCAGGGCGGCCAGGGTCACGATGGCTGTGCCGTGCTGGTCATCGTGGAAGACGGGGATATCCAATTCCTCACGCAGGCGGGCCTCAATTTCGAAGCAGCGGGGAGCGGCGATGTCCTCGAGGTTCACGCCGCCAAAGACGGGTGCCAGGAGCTTGACGGTGCGGATGATTTCCTCGGTGTCCTGGGTATCCAGGCACACGGGCCACGCGTCCACGTTGGCGAACTGCTTGAAGAGGGCGGCCTTGCCCTCCATGACCGGCAGGGCTGCGGCGGGGCCGATGTTGCCCAGGCCCAGCACGGCGGAGCCGTCCGTGACCACGGCGACCGTGTTGCGCTTGACGGTAAGGTTGCGGGCTGCGGCGGGGTCCTCGGCAATGGCCAGGCAAACGCGGGCGACGCCGGGAGTGTAGGCGCGGGAGAGGTCGTCGCGGTTGCGCAGGGGGACCTTGGGGACGACTTCGAGCTTGCCGCCGAGGTGCATCAGGAAGGTGCGGTCCGAGACGTGCTGGACGGTCACGCCGTCGAGGGCGTTGAGGGCGTCCTTGACGCGTGCTGCGTGGGCATCGTCCGTCGTGTTGCAGGTGACGTCGACAACCAGGGTCTCGTGGTGGGACTCGGTGACATCCAGTGCGGTGATGGCGGCGCCGGCGGCTCCGACGGCTGCGGCAAGCTCGCTGGTGGCGCTGAAGCTTGACGGCGCTTCCACGCGCAGGGTGATCGAATTTCCGGGGCTGGGGTTCGCCATTGAATGTCCTCCTGTTTAGGCCTTGTCCGGCTGCTGCTCTGATTCCGAAGTTTTTCGTATTATGGATATTATTATCTACCTTATGGAAACACAACCCCTCCGAATGCGACTGCACCGCCCCGTCGCGCGGCAGGAAGGCCCGTGATGTATGTTGGGGTTCTAAGCAACTCTTTTCACGATGCGGATAAGAGTTGTCGGATTCCGAGCCGTAGGAGACAACGGAATGGCAGAAAAAGCCTCTGGTGGGGTGCAGTCGGTGGAGCGCGTCTTCGAACTGCTGGAGCTCATCACCGATGCCGGCGGAGACGTCACGCTTAGCGAGCTGTCGTCCTCGACTGACCTTCCGCTGCCCACCATCCACCGCCTGCTCCGCACGTTGGTGTCGCTCGGATACATCCGCCAGCTGCCCAACAGGCGCTACGCCCTGGGCCCACGCCTGATCCGTTTGGGGGAAGGTGCCAACAAGCAGCTCGGCGCCTTGGCCCAGCCGCAGCTCAAGGTCCTGGTGGACCGGCTGGGGGAGACCTCCAACATGGCGGTGCTGGACTCGGACATGGTGATCTACGTGGCCCAGGTGCCCTCGCTGCACTCCATGCGCATGTTCACGGAGGTCGGCCGCCGCGCCCATACCCACGCAACAGGCGTCGGCAAGGCCATCCTGGCGCAGCTTGACGACGACACTGTCCGCGGCATCGTGGCCCGCGCCGGGATGCCCACCCCCACTTCCAAGAGCATCGGCGACGTGGAGGAACTCCTGGCAGACCTCAAGCTCATCCGCGAGCGTGGCTACGCTATCGATGAGGAGGAGCAGGAGCTTGGCGTGCGCTGCTTCGCCATGGCGGTGCCCAACGCTCCTACCCCCACCGCTATTTCCGTGTCGGGCCCCGTGTCCCGCGTCGACGGGAATTTTGCCGACAAAGCTGTGCCCATCCTCCGGGAAGCCGCCGATGCCATCTCCCGCGAGTTGAACCGCACCTGACCCGGCCACGCTGCATCGGCTGACCCAACCACTCATGACGGCGGCCCCTCCCTTTCGGGAGGGGCCGCCGTCGTCCACACCCGCACCGTGGCGGCGTGGGCCCATGGGGGCAGAGTCAGTGTTCTGATGCCTTCTCTGATGACTGGATGGGGACTTCGTTGCCGTCACAGTCGATGAGCTTGCCATTTTCAAACCGGTCGCCCTCGGCCAGGCAGTGGAGGTCCTCCGCCCTGACCACGCGGCCTGTTCCGGCCACGAAAACGGACTGGTTGTCGGAATTGCCGGCCTTGAGGTGGTTGAACAGCAGGTTCAGCAAAATGGCCATGACGGCTGCAGAGCTGATGCCGGAGTGGAAGATGGTGCTGAACCAGGAGGGGAACTGGTCATAGAAGGTGGGGGCCACGATCGGGATCATCCCGAAGCCCAGCGAGGCGGCCACGATGATCAGGTTCATGTTGTTGCGGTATTCCACCTTGGCCAGCGTACGGATGCCGCTGGCAGCAACGGTTCCGAAGAGGACGATGCCGGCGCCGCCCAGGACGGCGGTGGGTACGGCGGCGACCACGCGGCCAAGGACCGGGAGCAGGCCCAGCAGCACCAGGATCACGCCGCCGGCGGCCACAACGTACCGGCTCTTGATTTTGGTGACCGCCACCAGTCCAACGTTCTGGGCGAATGCGGTTTGTGGGAAGGAGCCGAATACAGGCGCGACAAGGGACGAGACCATGTCAGCCCGCAGCCCTGCCGCGATGCGCTTGGAGTCGACCTTGGTGCCCACAATTTCGCCCACGGCAAGGATGTCCGCCATGGTCTCGGTCATGATGACCAGGACCACGATCACCATCGAGACGATTGCTGCCAGTTCAAAGGTGGGTGCACCCAGATGGAAGGGGGTGGGGAATGCGGCGATAGGTCCGTCGGCGATCTTCGAGAAGTCCGCCATTCCCGTGACCACCGCCACGATGGTTCCGCCAACCATGGCGAGCAGGATGGAGAGGCGGGACAGGGTGGCGCTTCCCACCTTGCTAAGGACCAGGACCAGGACAAGGGTTACCGCTGCAAGGCCGATGTTGGCCGTGCTGCCGTAGGTGGGTGCCTTGCTGTTGCCTCCCATGGCCCAGTTTGCGGCAACGGGCAGCAGTGTCAGCCCGATGGTGGTGATGACGGTGCCCGTCACCACCGGTGGGAAGAACCGGACGATCTTGGAGAAAACCGGGGCAATCAGCAGGCCGATGGCGGCAGAGGCAATAATGGCGCCAAAGACGGCGGGGAGGCCACCGCCGCTGCTGACAATCGAGAGCATGGTGGCGACGCTGGCGAAGGAAACGCCTTGGACCAGCGGCAACTGTGAGCCGAAGAACGGGAGTCCAAGGGTCTGGATGAGCGTTGCCAACCCGCCCATGAAGAGGGCCGCGGTTACGAGGATGCCGATGTCGGCGGGGGCAAGGCCTGCTGCCTGTCCGATGATGAGTGGGACCGCGATCATCCCTCCGTACATTGTGAGGACATGCTGGAAGCCGTAGGCGAAGCTGCTGCCAATTGACAGCCGTTCGTCTTCCGGCCGTCCTGTGATGGGGCGCTTGGTCCGTTGCTTGGCGTCCCCGGTTGTTGTGTTGGTGTCAAGGGACGGGTTGTTCCTGATGTTCATGGCAGACTTTCCTGGTTCATGGCAGACGTCATCGTCTGGCTAACTTTGTCTGGCTAACGTCGAAGTTTTGCTGTAGCGCTGTTTTGCGGAACTGCTTGTGCGTTGCGGAACTGCGGGGTGGTTTGCGGGTGGGCCGGCCTGCCGAAGCCTCGATTTCGGCAGGCCGGCCGCCCCGCTTTGGCTCAGCAGAAGCCGGCGATGCCCGTCCAGGCGTTTTCGGCGGTTACGGCGTCCTCGCGCAGGACCGTGGCCTCGATCAGGCCGTAGGGGCGGTCCGCCGCGTAGAAGACCTCGTTGGGGTTGTCGAGGCCGAACGGCGAGAGGTCCACGAGGAAGTGGTGCTTGTTGGGCATGGAGAACTTGATCTCGTCGATCTCGGGGTGGGCCTCAAGGACCTTGGTGCCCATGTCGAAAAGGGTCTGCTGCAGGGCGTGCGAGTAGTTTTCCGTGAACCCTTCGAGCAGCAGGCTCTTCACGTCGTCGTAGTTCTTGTTGAAATCGAAGGACGTGAAGTCGGTGCCGGCCTTGAACCGCCAGCGGGCTGAGACATCGGTGGCAAGGATCCGGTCGGTGGTTTCCGCCAAGGTGGTGTACTTGTCCTTGGGGTAGCCAACGAAGCCGGACTGGGTGGACTTCAGGACGGTCAGGTCCTTCAGGCCGGAGATGAGGTGCTCGGCAGCGCCGTCGCGAACCAGCACTGCCGTGCGGACTTCCTGGCCATTGCGGACGAACGAGTGGTCGTGTTCGCTGCCGTGGGCCTGGATGCGGTTCCAGCTGTACGCCTCCGCTTCCCAGCGGCCGCCGTCCACCCAGCTAAAGCTCGAGGTGAAGTGCTCGCCGAGGCGAAGCAGGAAGGCTTCCGGGGAGCCGATGCCCTCACGGGCAAACGCATAGACGGTGTTCTTCTGGGTGTCGGTGGGCACAACGTGGCTGTTGTCGCCCTCCAGGTGGGCGGCCTCGAAGTCGCCGCGCAGCTGCGAGGTGACGTTGAGGTCTTCGATCTGGTGGCGGTCCGTGTCGCGGGTGATCTTGACTACCCGGACCTCGGCCTTGCCGAACTGGTTGCTGCCGAGAATGATCTTGCTGCTCATGGTCTTTTCCCAACTTCCGGTAGGTGGAACCTAGGTTCCATCACTGAAATTAAGCGCGCGTTTCATGCGCGTTTCCGATGGAGCCGACCCAATAAAAAAGAGCCGGCATCCGTTGATGCCAGCTCATTACGACCCTGCCTGCTGCTCCCAGGTTACGTGACGTGCGCCACGAGTTGGATAACAGCGTACCGCCGAATGCCGGTGGTGTACATCACAGGTTCAAAATCCGCTTTGTGACCGCCGACGGCGGAAGATCCTCGGGTGGGACTATTGACCGTCATTCCAAAGGCGGAATAGAATTTCACTAAGCAAAAATTGCTTTCCGTATTGCGAAATTAGGAGGTATCGATGTACCAGCAGGACAGCCGTCCCGCTCAGGCAGCGCCGTCTGCAGGAGCCGCCGCCCCGGAGTTCTACCTCCCGCTTGGCGGTGGAATTGATCCCGACCTGCACGTGCCGGAGGAGCGCCGTCCTTCCAGCGGCCGTTTCTCCCGCTGGATCCAGTCCCTTCCGGTCTTTGGGGGCCGGGCGGCCGGGCAATAGCCCTCCCTGTCCGCGTCCTGTGGATGTGAGTACATGAAAAGCATCCCGGGTGGCGGCAGCCACAAAGGCGAGTAGTTGCTACTCACGACGCCTGCCGGTGGTTCTCCTTACCCTTGCACGATAGGCAGCAAGCCATGTCCTGGCGCTTAGTCCGGGGCCGGCCGGCCTCCGCTAAGAGCAGGGAAGGAAAGCCATGCACCAAGCCAGAGACCGCTTGCTGCAGTTCCTCTGCTGTCTCTTGGTCCTCGCAGGCCTGTCGGCCAGCGCCATCCGGGGCCAGGGTTCCGTTGATGACTCTTCTGCAGGGCCCGGCAGCGAACAAAGCGCTCCGGTGCCGGGTGCCGGGGCGGTGCCGCCCTCTCCGGGCTCCAGCGCAATTGGGCCGGCGCCGGAAGTGACCGCCGGGAAGGACGGTTCGGCTGCCTCCGCTGCCCAGGATCAAACGGGTGGAGCAGGCCAGCCCGATGGGCTGAAGGCCGGGGACGCAGGAAGCGACGCTTCCGTCAAAGGTGCGCCGGTGGTTGCCAGTACGGAGCCGGCCCCGGCAGGACCTCCCGGCTCGTGGAAGCTCGTCTTCGATGAGGAATTCGACGTACTGAACACCGCCGTCTGGACCCCGTACTGGTTCAAGGATTGCGCTTCGGACTCGATGAAGAACGGGGTCAAGACCTGCGCCAGCAATGTGAAGGTCGAAAACGGCAACGCCGTCCTTAAGCTGTCGGACGCTGAGTCCGGCGCGCTGCTGTCGACTAATCCGAAGGACGGTGTCCCGGGGCACGTGGGCTTCCAGTACACCACCGGCTACGTCGAGGCCCGGATCTTCTTCCCCGGAACCTGCTCCGGCGGGATCAATAACTGGCCTGCCTGGTGGACCGTGGGACAAAATTTTCCGGCCACTGGCGAGATTGACATCGCTGAACCGCTGGCGGGGGACATGTCGACCGTCTACCACTCGCCGGTAACCGCGATGGCAAAAGGCGTCCTGGGGTGCTGGGCCGGTGGCTACCATACCTATGGCGTGCACCGGAAGGCGGGCGTGAATGACATCTATTTCGATGGGCGCCGCGTCTCGTCCTACCCTACCCAGGACAATAACGCACCCCATTATCTGCTTCTCAATGTCGGGGTCTATCCGCAGAAGCGGATCTTTGGCGAGGACAGTGCCGTCCGCGTGGACTGGGTACGGGCGTGGGAGTAACGCGTCAGGAGCCGGGGCGCCCCGGCCATTGCCTGCCTGCCCACGGGTCGTAGTCCGCTATGAGCTCCTCCTGCGGCGGCCGCCCCGCTTCGGGAACGTGCTGCAGGTTAACCCGCACCCGGTACCAGAGTGAGCTGGACCCCCGCATGCCGTCAACCAGGACATCTGCCGGACGGAGGGACGGTACGACGTCGGCGTGCCGCGACTTCCATTCGTCCAGCGCCGCCAGCGCTTCCGGCTTTGTCCTGGTCCTGGCAACCTCGATCAGCGGCATCAGCGACTGCCGCCGACCCGATCCGTTGCCGCTGCGTGGGGCCTTTTCCGCGGGCCCGAGCCTTTCGGCCAGGGACAGGAGCGCGTCCAGCCTGCCCGCCGCGCCGTCAATGCCGTCGTGGGGGTCGCCGATGTCCGCGTACCGCTGCAGCACCGTGGGTACCGTGAATTGGCCAGGCCGGGCAGTCCGCATCTCTTCCCACGTCAACGGTGTTGAAACCCGGGCATCCGGGAGGGGCCTCACGGAATAAGCGGACGCGACTGTTCGGTCCTTGGCGTTCTGGTTGAAGTCCACGAAAACGCTCTCGCCGCGTTCCTCCTTCCACCAGCGCGCCGTGGCCAGGCCCGGGGCGCGGTTTTCGACTTCCCGCGCCAGGGTTTCCGCGGCAAGGCGGACATCACGGTAGGACCATTCCGGCGCGATGCGGACCAGGATGTGCAGGCCGCGCGACCCGCTGGTCTTGGGCCATCCCACCAGGCCTACGTTGTCCAGGACCTCCTGCGTTACGTACGCCGCATCCACGATTTGCGGCCAGTCCACGCCGGGCATGGGGTCGAGGTCCACCCGCAGCTCGTCCGGGTGCTCAAGGTCCTCCGCCCGGACCGGATGCGGGTTCAGGTCCAGGCAGCCAAGGTTGATGACCCAGGCGAGGCCGGCGGCATCCCGGATCACGGCCTCCTCTGCCGAGGTCCCTGATGCATAGTGCAGCGTGGTGGTATCGATGAAGGCAGGGTGGTTTTCCGGCACGCGTTTTTGGAAGAATGGCTCGGCGTCGATGCCCTTCGGGAAGCGCTTGAGCACCATGGGCCGGCCGCCCGCGCCACGCAGGGCACCGTCAGCCACTGCCAGGTAGTACCGCACCAAATCGAGCTTGGTCAGCCCCGGCCCCGGGAATACCACCTTGTCCGGGCTGGAAATCCGGACTTCGATTCCACCAATATCGAGAACCTCGGGCGGCGTCTTTGACGGGGTCATGCGGCCACGCTAGCAGCGGCCAGCGCGGCTGTCAGCCGTTCCGCACCTGCGTCAACGCCGCTGTTTGCGGCGCCCAGAGTGGCGGCCGTGAAGAACGCGAAACCTGGATTTCACATAGCGAAATTAAGTTTCCAGAAAACTATGGCGCTGGCCACAAAGCGGTGCTAATCTCGATTCTGCCAAAGGCGGGCACCCGGGCACGGGAGGCTATCTACCAGGCGCAACTTAACCTTCACAGCACATGCTGAAGCCTGGTAACCGTTCGCACCTGGTTCTACTGGTATTGCGCGGCGTCAGGCTTCCCGGCAAAAGGAAGTCGCATCATGAGTACCACCGTCACGGCCGAACAGTTTTTGGCCCGCTCCATCCGGCTGGCAACAGCCAACGTCCTCAACAGCGGCGGCCCCTTCGGGGCCATGATCGTCACGGCGGACGGACAAACGTTCGACGGCGTCAACCGCGTCACGGCGGACAACGATCCCACCGCGCATGCCGAAGTCACGGCGATCCGCGCCGCCTGCCGCGAACTGGGCACCTTCGACCTCAGCGGCGCCACTCTCTACACCAGCTGCGAGCCGTGCCCCATGTGCCTGGCTTCGGCGCTCTGGGCGCGGGTCAGCTGCGTGGTGTACGCCGCCGACCGGCACGACGCCGCGTCGGTCGGCTTCGATGACGCCGTCTTCTACGAATACTTTGAAAACCAGGACAGGGATTCCCTGATGCCGGTCTCCAAGCTGGTGCTGGGCGATCCCCAGGCCCCGGCCCCGCTGGAGCCGTTCAACACCTGGAACACGCTCGAATCCAGGATCGACTACTAGGCCCGGCGGCTTCGATGACCATCCTGGACCGTTCCCACGAGGAGCATGCGGCTCCACGTACGCCCGCCCTCCGGCCGGCCCCCGGCACGCCCAAACTGCCGGCGTCAAACTCCTTCCTTGACCGTTTCTTCCACATCACCCGTCGCGGCTCAACCCTGGCGCGCGAATTCCGCGGTGGTTTGGTCACCTTCTTCACCATGGCGTATATCGTCATCCTGAACCCCCTCATCCTGGGCGGGTTCAGCGCTGACAATGCGCCCACCGACGTCGCTGGCGGCTGGCTGTCCGCATCCCAAGTGGGTGCGGTCACCGGCCTCACCGCCGGCGTCATGACCATCCTCTTCGGCCTCATCGCCAACCTGCCCTTCGGGCTCGCCGCCGGACTGGGCATCAACTCCTTCCTGGCTGTCTCCGTGATCCACGAGGTCACCTGGCCCGAGGCCATGGGGCTGGTGGTCATCAACGGCATCCTTATCGTCCTGTTCGGCGTCACCGGCGCCCGGACCGCCATCTTCCGGGCCGTTCCCAAGGAACTGAAGGCCGCCATCACCGTGGGCATCGGCCTGTTCATCGCCTTCATCGGCTTCGTTGACTCCGGCTTCGTGCGCCCCACCACCGGCGGGCCGCCCGTCCAACTGGGCGACGGCGGCTCCATCACCTCCGTGCCCACGCTCGTGTTCGTCGTCGGCCTCCTTGCCATGGGCATCCTCGTGGCCCGGAAGGTCCAAGGCGGCCTGCTCATCGGCATCGTCGGCACCACCGTGCTCGCCGCCGTCGTCGAAGCCGTCATGAAACTGGGGCCAGCCAGCGCCACCAACCCCGGCGGCTGGCACCTGAACACCCCCGTCCTGTCCGGCCGGCTGGTATCGGCGCCGGACCTGGGCCTCGTAGGCCACTTCGACCTGTTCGGTTCGTTCAGCCGGATCGGCGGGCTCGCCGCCACCATGCTGGTGTTCACGCTGGTGTTCACCAACTTCTTTGACGCCATGGGCACCATGACCGGCCTGGCCAAGAGCGCCGGCGTCGCCCACAAGGACGGCACGTTCCCGCGGCTGAAATCAGCCTTCATCGTGGAAGGCTTCGGCGCGGTGGCGGGCGGCGCCACCTCCGGGTCGTCCAACACGGTGTACATCGACTCCGCAGCGGGAATCGGGGAGGGCGCCCGGACCGGCCTGGCCTCCGTGGTCACTGGACTGCTGTTCCTCGGCTCGATGTTCCTCACCCCGCTTACCAGCGTGGTGCCGCTCGAGGTTGCCGCCGCCGCCCTGGTGGTGGTGGGCGCCATGATGATGGCCCAGATCCGCGAGATCAAGTTCACCAAGTTCACCGTGGCGCTGCCGGCTTTCCTCACCATCGTGACCATGCCGCTGAGCTACTCGATCGCCAACGGCATTGGCGTCGGCTTTGTGAGCTGGGCCGTGATCGGGGCGGCATCGGGCAAGGCGAAGAAGATCCATCCGCTGATGTGGGTGGTGAGCGCCGGGTTCCTGGTGTACTTCGCCCGCGGACCCATCAACACCCTGCTGGGCAGCTGAGCATCATCAACAACAGCCCCGCGCCAGGGGCCGGACCAACACCTGGTCCGGCCCCTGGCAGGACAGGCTGGCAGGACCGACAATGGACACCACCGCTGCGGAAGAAGGAGCGCCGCCATGCTTGACCTGATCCCTTCGCTGGGCCCCTGGGTCCTCCGGCTCGAAGGTCGGCGGTTCGCCGTGGCCACCGTCGTGGGGGCATCCGGGTCGGTCCCCCGGCCGGTGGGGACCTCCATGCTGGTCACGCAGTCCGGCGATGTGCTGGGCAGCCTGTCCGGCGGTTGCGTTGAGGGCGCTGTGGTGGCGCTCGCGCAGGAGGCAATGGACGACGACGTTCCGCGCCACGGGATCTTCGGCTTCAGCTCCGCCGATGCGTTCGCAGCCGGACTCAGCTGTGGGGGAGAGCTCGCCATCGATATCCAGCCCGTGCCCGCCGATGCCGCCCACCCACTGCGGACGGCCCTGCTGCAGCTCGCCGGACTTGATCCGGACCAACCCGTGGCGCTGGTACGCGGGTTGGGCAGCCTGGGGGGCACCGCCGTCGTACTTCCCCATCCGGAGGCGTTCCGCCTGGCCGCCGAGCCGAAGCTGGCATCGCTGCTGGGTGGGGAACCTGCGCTTCAGGTGGAGTCCCTTGTGCGCAGCGGCGGGGCCGGCCTGGTCCAGCTCCCGCAACCAGGGCAGTGCGCTTCGGACCGGAGCGGCGGCCAGCTTGCGGGGCCGGCCATCCTGGTGGAGTCCCGCCTGGCCCCGCCCCGCATGCTGGTTTTCGGGGCCAACGATTTCGGCGCGGCCCTGGTCCCGGCCGCCAAACTGCTGGGCTACCACGTGACCCTCGTGGACGCCCGCCCGGCGTTCACGGCGCAGCCCCGGTTCGCCGCGGCGGACCAGGTGGTCACGGACTGGCCGCACCGCTACCTGGCAGCGGAAGCGGCCGGCGGACGGACGGACAGCCGCACCGTTGCGGCCGTCCTGACCCATGACCCCAAGTTCGATGTCCCCCTGCTGGAAACCGCCCTGGCCCTGGACCTCGCGTATGTGGGCGCCATGGGATCCCGCCGCAGCCACCTGCAAAGGGTCGACGAACTCCTCAACGCAGGCGTCCCGGCGGAACGGATTGCCCGGCTGCACTCACCCATCGGACTTGACCTTGGTGCCATCACCCCTGCCGAAGTGGCAGTGTCCGTCACCGCCGAACTGATCGCCACCCGCAACCGCGCCGCCAGCTGCCTGCCGCTGCGCGACACCACCGGCACCATCCACCACAGCGCGCCGGCAACGGCGCCCCAAGACCTCAAGACAACAGACTTCATCACGCAGGAGATCGCATGGACATGAACACCATCGAGGCGGTGGTCCGCACCACCGACCCCGCAGATTGGCACGACGGCGACGCGTGGCTTGCCGGCGGAACGGTCCTCTTCTCCTACGGCAGCTACGCCTTCGGACCCCGGCCGCTCACACGCCTGCTGGACCTCGGCGACGCCGGCTGGACCCCCATCACCGTCAGCGGCGACGGCATCGAGCTCGCCGCCACCTGCACCATCGCCGAGTTGTACAGCCTTCCCGATTCAGCCCAGGTCTCCGGCCACACTTGGCCAGCCCTGGCCCTGGTCCGGGCATGCTGCGATTCCTTCGTCGCCTCGTTCAAGGTATGGAACATGTCCACCGTGGGCGGGAACCTCTGCACGTCGTTGCCAGCGGGGCCTGTTATCTCCCTCTGCGCCGGGCTGGACGGTGTGGCCACCATCCTCGCTCCCGGCGGCCGCAGTCGCACGGTCCCCGTGGCCGACTTCATCACCGGGGATGCGGCAAACTGCCTGGCACCCGGCGAGCTGCTCCGCAGTGTCCAGCTCCCGGCGTCGTCCCTTTCCGCCCGCGTGGCGTTCCGCCGCCTGTCGCTGAGCAACCTGGGAAGGTCCGGGGCATTGCTGATTGGACGGCTCGACGGCGGCACCTCCCTGGTGCTGACCGTCACCGCGGCCACCAAGAGGCCCGTGCAGCTGCGCTTTGACACAGTCCCCGACGCGGACCGGCTGGCCTCCGCGCTGCAGGACGCCATCCCGGCGGCGCTCTACCACGACGACGTTCACGGCCTGCCCGCCTGGCGCCGGGACATGACCTACCGGCTTGCCGAGGAAATCCGCACCGAGCTGGAATCGCCCGAAGGGACGCCCGGCCTGGCTGTGTCCGGCGACTTCTGGCCGCCACGGAGCGCCAGGATGCCGGGATCCGGGGCCACGACACTTTCGAAAGGGGCCTGAGCATGGCCATCGAGATCAATGGCGCTGCGGCTGACGCTGCTCCGCGCCCCGGACAGTGCCTGCGCACGTTCCTGCGTGAGCAGGGCAACACCGGTGTCAAGAAGGGCTGCGACGGCGGCGACTGCGGCGCCTGCACCGTCCACGTGGACGGAACGCCCGTGCATAGCTGCATCTACCCCGCGGTCCGGGCCGAAGGGCGCGCGGTCACCACCATCGAGGGCCTGGCCGCCCCGGACGGTGCCGATGGGCAGCTGCATCCGATCCAGCAGCAGTTCATGGAACGGCAGGGCTTCCAGTGCGGCTTCTGCACGGCCGGCATGGTGATGACGGCGGCGACCTTCGACGACGACCAGAAGGAGAACCTTCCCCGGAACCTCAAAGGCAACCTCTGCCGCTGCACCGGGTACCGCGCCATCGCCGACGCCGTCTGCGGGAGCGCCGGCCATCCCGATCCTGCCGGGCAAGGGTCAGGCATCGCAGGGGAAGGACAGCCGGGTCCGGAGCCGGGCCGGCTGGGTGATGACGTCCCGGCCCCGGCCAGCCGCGCCGTGGTCACCGGGGCCGCCCGCTACACACTGGACGTCCCGAAAGACCAGCAGCAGGCACTGCTGCACCTGAAGGTCCTGCGCTCGCCGCACGCCCACGCCCGGGTGGTGTCCATCAATGCAGATGCGGCGCTGGAGGTCCCGGGCGTGGTTGCAGTCTTCACCCATGAGGATGCCCCGGCCCAGCTGTTCTCCACGGCCCAGCACGAGCTCTTCACCGACGACCCGGACGATACCCGCGTGCTTGACGACGTGGTGCGGTTCCGCGGCCAGCGCGTGGCCGCCGTCGTGGCCGAATCGGTGGCCGCCGCTGAAGCAGGCGTCCGCGCACTGCAGGTGGAGTACCAGGAACTTCCGGCGGTCTTTTCTCCACAGGACGCACTGGTATCTGGCGCTCCACTGGTCCATGGGGACAAGGATGCTGCCCGCTCCCGAATCGCCCATCCGGACCGGAACGTGGTGGCTGAGCTGCACTCTGAACTGGGAAACGTGGCCAACGGCTTCGCGGCCGCCGACTTCATCCACGAACAGACGTACCAAACCCAGCGGGTGCAGCACGTCGCCCTCGAAACCCATGCCGCCGTCGCCTCCGTGGATGCCGAGGGACGCCTCCGGGTCCGTACCTCCAGCCAGGTGCCGTTCCTGGTGCGCCGCACACTGTGCCGGGTCTTCGGGCTCGACGAGGACAAAGTCCACGTGGTGGCCGGACGCGTGGGCGGCGGATTCGGCGGGAAGCAGGAGGTCCTTACCGAGGACCTCGTGGCGCTCGCGGCCCTGAAACTGCAGCGGCCGGTCCAGCTGGAACTGACCCGCACCGAACAGTTCACCGCCACCACCACCCGGCACCCGTTCACCATCAAGCTCAAGGCCGGAGCCGGCAAGGACGGGAAACTGACGGCCCTGGAGCTGGACGTGGTTACCAACACCGGCGCCTACGGCATCCACGGCCCCGGCGTCATGTTCCACGGCTGCGGCGAATCGCTGGCGGTGTACAACTGCGTCAACAAA
The DNA here is from genome assembly GCF_030811655.1 of Pseudarthrobacter enclensis. Lineage (GTDB taxonomy): Bacteria > Actinomycetota > Actinomycetes > Actinomycetales > Micrococcaceae > Arthrobacter > Arthrobacter enclensis_A. The sequence goes on from NZ_JAUSRE010000002.1 coordinate 333,160, forward strand.
AAGGTGGACGCGCGCTCCGTATATACGAACACCGTGCCGGCCGGCGCGTTCCGTGGGTATGGGCTGAGCCAGATGATCTTCGCCATCGAGTCCGCCATGGATGAGCTGGCCGTCGGGATCGGGATGGATCCGCTGGAGTTCCGTCGGCGGAACATGGTCCGGGAGGGCGACCACATGCTGTCCACCCAGCCCGATCCGGAGGAGGATGTCCACTACGGCAGCTACGGGCTGGACCAGTGCCTGGACCTGGTCCGGGATGCGCTGGACAGGGGGAAGGCGAGGTACCGGGAAGCGGGCCTTGATGACCTGGGGCCCGACTGGATGGTGGGCGAGGGCGCTGCACTGTCGATGATCGACACGGTGCCGCCGCGTGGCCACTTTGCCCACTCCCACGTCCGGCTCCTGCCGGACGGAACGTACCAGGCCGATGTCGGAACCGCCGAGTTCGGCAACGGCACCACCACCGTCCATGCCCAGCTTGCTGCCACGGCACTGTGCACGGAGGCTGCCAAGGTTGCGGTGCGGCAGTCGGACACGGACCTGGTGGAGCACGACACCGGAGCCTTTGGTTCCGCGGGCACGGTGGTGGCCGGCAAGGCCACCCTCGCCGCGGCGGAGGAACTTGCTGTCCGCATCCGGGCCTTTGCCGCGGGCATCCGGCAGACGCAAGCCTCCGCATGTGTCCTCGACGGCGACGCCGTGGTGATCGACGGGAAGTCCGTGGCATTGGCTGAGCTGGCGCAGGCTGCCGCGGATGCCGGCGTCGAACTTTCCGCGGAAGGGCGCTGGGGCGGCACTCCGCGCTCCGTGGCGTTCAACGTGCACGGCTTCCGGGTGGCGGCGAACCGCGGCACCGGCGAGCTGAAGATCCTGCAGAGCGTGCAGGCGGCCGACGCCGGCGTGGTGGTCAACCCGCGCCAGTGCCGCGGACAGATCGAGGGCGGCATCGCGCAGGCCATCGGCGCCACACTTTATGAGGAGGTGGTGGTGGACGACGCCGGGAAGGTCACCACGGACATCCTGCGGCAGTACCACGTTCCTACTTTTGCGGATGTGCCGCGCAGCGAGGTGTACTTCGCGGACACCAATGACAAGCTTGGGCCGCTGGGTGCCAAGTCGATGAGTGAAAGCCCGTTCAACCCCGTGGCTCCGGCGCTGGCCAACGCGATTCGGAACGCGACGGGCGTGCGGTTTGCATCCCTGCCCATCGCGCGGGACCGGATCTACCTGGGGCTCAAGGAAGCGGGGTTGGTGCCCAAGCTGGAGCGGGTTCCTTCCTAGGGCACCCGAGGGTCATACTTCCGCTTGTGCGGGAACAACCCGGAGTCGGATCTGACCCCGGGTTGCATCGTTGCATATAGTCGGGGGATGGAACAGCGGATTTTAGGCAAGACCGGACGGAACGTCTCCATCGTGGGGCTCGGTACCTGGCAGCTCGGCGCGGACTGGGGCAATGTGGATCCGGCACAGGCGCAGGCCATCCTCGCAGCCTCGGTGGAAGCGGGAGTCACCTTCTTTGACACCGCCGATGTGTACGGCGACGGCAGGAGCGAGCAGGCAATCGGGAAGTTCCTCGCGGACCAGCCTGGCCTCGGCGTCACGGTTGCCACCAAGATGGGCCGGCGCATGGAGCAGCGCCCCGAAAACTACAACCTGGCCAACTTCCGCCAGTGGGTGGACCGTTCCCGGAAGAACCTGGGCACTGACACTCTGGACCTGGTCCAGCTGCACTGCCCGCCCACGCCTGTGTACAGCAGCAACGAGGTGTACGACGCTTTGGACACCCTGGTGTCCGAAGGCGCCATCCGGAACTACGGTGTCAGCGTGGAGCGGACCGACGAGGCCCTTGAGGCCATCCGGCACGAGGGAACCGCCTCCGTGCAGATCATCCTGAACGCCTTCCGGCTCAAGCCGCTGGACGAGGTGCTTCCTGCCGCCAAGGCTGCAGGCGTGGGCATTATCGCCCGCGTGCCGCTGGCGTCCGGACTGCTGTCCGGAAAGTACTCCAAGGACACCACGTTCGCGGAGAACGACCACCGGAACTACAACCGCAAGGGCGAAGCGTTCGACGTCGGAGAGACCTTCTCCGGTGTGGACTACGAGCTGGGCCTCAAGGCAGTGAAAGAGTTCGAACAGCTGGTGCCGTCCGGTGCCACCACTGCGCAGGCGGCCATCGCCTGGATCGCCGCGCAGGACGGCGTCACCACCGTTATTCCGGGCGCGCGCAATGTGGAACAGGCGCGCGCCAACGCCGCCGCAGCCGCCGTCAGCATTGGCAAGGAGTTCGACGATGGCGTCCGCTGGATCTACGACCACTACTTCCGGGAAGCCATCCACCCGCGCTGGTAGCGTCCGCAGCCTGGGAGCACTCGGGTGACTGAATCCGTCCACGACTTTGTTGAGCGGCTCGCGGCCGTTGACGCGGGAGCTGCCGCCAACAATTTCTTCAATCACGCCGTTCCGGAGAATGCGCTGCGCCGGCACAACTTGGAACTCTACCTGCAGGAGATGCTGGACCGGCGCCCCTCGGTCCTGCTGGTGGGGGAGGCCCCCGGCTTCCGTGGCATGCGGATCACCGGTGTGCCCTTCACCAACCGGGTCATCCTCGGCGGACCTGCCAACAGCTTTGGACTGTTTGGCCCCGGCAAGGGGTACGTGCTGCCGCCCGAAGCTGCAGGGGTAGCTGCCGAGCCGACGGCAACGGTGCTGTGGCAGGTCCTGGAAGAAGTGGGGCTTCTGCCCCTGCTGTGGAGTGCTTTCCCCTGGCACCCGCACCAACCCGGCAAGCCCTTGTCCAACCGCACTCCCCGGCCCTCCGAAACCAAGCTCGGCACCCCCTTCTGGCAGGAGCTGGCGGAGATGTTCGGGATCAGCTCCATCGTGGCAGTTGGCAACGTTGCCAAGCACAGCCTGCAGCGCAGCGGCCTGTCTGTACCAAAGATCCGGCATCCCGCCCACGGTGGCAGATCCGGCTTCAAACAGGGGCTGGAGCAGCTGCTGGCGGGCGGGATGCCGGCCTGAGCTGAATTCTCTGTGGCCGCTCTTGATTGTCGTACCCCCTTGTCATGATGGGTTTATGGGGAAAGCGGCGGTGGTGAGTGCGTTGGCGGAGATGCGTGCTGCCCTTGCCGTGCTGGTTGCGGAGGTGGAGGGCTCTGGTTCGGAGCCGTTTTCGGTGGCTGATCCGTTGGCTGGTTTGGCGGATGGTTGCCTGGATATTCTGGCTGGTGCCCGTGGGGTGGAGGCCGGGATTGCGGCGTTGAAGGCCAAGGCGGCGGTGGTGTACGCGGATGCTGCGTGTGCTGTTGCGGGGCCGGAGGTGCCGGTGCAGGGGCAGGAGATGGCGGTCGCGGCGGAGATCGGGTGTGTGTTGGTGCTTGGGCCGCGGGCGGCGTCGTCGTTCCTGGCCACGTCGCACGCTTTGGTCAAGGAGTTGCCGCGGACCCTGTCGGCGCTGCAGGCCGGGACCCTGTCCTGGGGCCACGCGGTGGCCATGGCGGACGAGGGCGCGTGTCTTGATGCTGTGGGGGCGTCGGCGTTGGAGGCGCATTTCCTGGACCCGGATGCACCGGACGCGGCGCGGGGCTGCCCGGCCGGGCAGATGCCGGCGCACCGGTTCAGGGCCAAGGCCCGCACCTGGCGGGAACGCCACCACGCCGAGAGCATCGAAGCCCGGCACGCCAAGGGGGTGGCGGACCGGCGGGTGGAGTTCCGGGCGGATCGGGACGGGATGGCCTGGCTGTCCGCGTACCTGCCCGCTGCCCAGGCGTTGGCGGGGTGGAACCGGC
>NZ_JAUSRE010000003.1 GCF_030811655.1 Pseudarthrobacter enclensis
GTCAGGCCGCCGTTCGCCGGGTCACCGCCCAACTTGTTCCGCAGGATGTCAGCCAGCAGCGCGGCAGCGACCTCAGTGTCCGTCTCGGACAGGAAGGTCACACCCTTTTCGAGCAGCTCGAGCTTGAGCTCGGCGAAGTTTTCGATAATGCCGTTGTGGATGACGGCGAGCTTGCCGCCGTCAGCCAGGTGCGGGTGCGCGTTGCGGTCCGTCGGGCCGCCGTGCGTGGCCCAGCGGGTGTGGCCGATGCCGGTCACTGCCTCAGGCAACGGACGCGCCTCCAGCTCACCGATCAGGTTGCTCAGCTTCCCGGACTTCTTCCGCGACTCGATGGTCCCCTGGGACACCACCGCCACACCGGCAGAGTCATAACCGCGGTACTCCAGGCGGCGCAGCCCCTCAAGGACAACGTCCAGCGCACTGTGACCGTTAATTGCACCGTCAGTCGAACGGCCTACGTATCCCACGATTCCACACATAGCCACAAGACTATCGGCAGCGTGCCTGTTGCTCTAAACCGGCTGGCCCATGTGTGGGGCTTGCGGCTGGTCTTCCGTGACGGGTGCCGCCGCGCTGAGCAGGGGCGTCATTTCGCGATGGGCCGGGAGCGGGGCAGAATCTTTAGCGTGACTTCGCAACGCAATGAAGCGAACGGGGAGGGTGCCTCGCCGTTCGTGGAGCTGGACCGGCATACCTGGTCCCGGCTCGCAGCCCAGATGGAACAGCCCCTTAATGAAGAGGACGTGCTGCGCCTTCGCGGGCTCGGCGACCCCCTGGACATTAAGGAAGTCCGGGACGTCTACCTGCCGCTTTCCCGGCTCCTGCACCTGTACGTGGAGGCGGCCGGCCAGCTGCACGCCGCCACCACCACGTTCCTGGGCGAGCAGACCCAGCGCACCCCTTTCGTGATTGGCGTGGCCGGTTCCGTTGCGGTGGGCAAGTCCACCATCGCCCGCGTGCTGCGGGAAATGCTGCGCCGCTGGCCCGGCACCCCCAACGTGGAACTCATCACCACCGACGGCTTCCTCTACCCCCTGGCAGAGCTTAAGCGCCGCCAGCTGCTGGACCGGAAGGGTTTCCCGGAGTCCTACGACCGGCGGGCGCTGCTGCGGTTCGTGAGCGAGATCAAGAGCGGCGCAGAGGAAGTCCGCGCCCCCTGGTACTCCCACGTCACCTACGACATTGTGCCGGGCAAGGAAGTGGTGGTCCGCCGCCCGGACGTGCTGATCGTGGAGGGCCTGAACGTGCTGGCCCCGGCCCGCCCGCGCCATGATGGCCGCCAGGGCCTGGCGCTGAGCGACTTCTTCGACTTCTCCATCTACGTGGATGCCAAGACCTCATACATTGAAGAGTGGTATGTGGACCGGTTCCGGAAACTGCGGAGCACCGCGTTCGCGCAGCCGGAGTCCTACTTCCACCGCTACGCCACCCTGTCCGACGAAGAGGCGGAGAGCACCGCACGGGACATCTGGAAGCGGATCAACGAGCCCAACCTGGAGGAGAATGTGCTCCCCACCAGGGGCCGGGCGCAGCTGGTACTGACCAAAGAGGCGGACCACTCCATCCGCCGCATGCTCCTCCGGAAGGTTTAGCACACGTGTGCCACGAATGCGGGTCACCCAGCCGGCGCAGCTTCACGCGCTTCCTCGCAGCCGGTGCCGGGCTGACGGTCCTGGCTGCCTGCACACCGGAGGCACCCAAGGCGGCGCCGTCGTCGTCCGCTGCTCCTTCCCCGTCCCCCTCCCCCTCAGCCCTCTCGGCTTCAGCGGGCCCGACGGCGGAAACCGCCACGGTAAGCCAGTCGCCGGAGTCGCCGTCCCCCACGCCGTCGCCGTCCGCCACCCTGGCGCGGCAGTTTTCGCTTGACGACCCCAAGAGCCAGTGGGTCATCGTGAACAAGCACCGGCCGTTGAAGCCCGCGGACTATGTGCCGGCTGACCTGGTGCGTCCCGCCGTCGCCATTTCCGCCGCAGGTGAGGCGGCGTTGCTGAACAGCACCACCGCGGCAGCCGCGGAAGCGATGTTCGCAGCGGCCGCACGGGACGGCGTGGCAATCGTGCTGGCGAGCGGCTACCGCTCCTACAGCACGCAGGTGACCACCTACAACGGCTACGTTGCCGCACGCGGACAGGCCGACGCCGACACCGCCAGCGCGCGCCCGGGCCATTCGGAGCACCAGACGGGGTGGGCGTTCGACATCGGCGACGGCGGAGGCGCATGCAGCTTCCAGCCGTGCTTCGCGGACCAGCCGGCGGCCACCTGGGCGAAGGCAAACGGGCACCGCTTCGGGTTCGTGGTGCGCTACCCGTGGATGCTGCACCCCATTACGGGGTACTACTACGAGCCATGGCACCTGCGGTACGTGGGCGTGGAGGCGGCCACGGACATGCTGAACCGCGGCATCGGCACGCTGGAGGAATACTTCGGCCTGGAGGCGGCACCCGCGTACCTGTAATGCCCGCGAAAAGAGCTTCGGAAAACATGCGCAGATATTGATCTGCAACTGCAAAGAACCTGTCTTTCCTGAGGTAACCTCACGTTTCATGTCGCTAAGGCCCGGAGCAATCGCCGCAATATTCCAAAATGCGGCCGTCGGCCGGTCCTGGGCACTTGCGATAGCCCGGCTAGACGCCCTGATTACACCTCAACGGCTGCGCCTTTACCCGCGTTTCTTCGCGGTGGCAACAATTCTCGCGTTGCTACTGTCATCCATTGCGAGGATTGCAGCCCCTACCGTTCAGGGCGCTTGGCTCCCGGACTATTTGGCTCATTGGACGGGAGGCAGGCTTCTGGTGACTTCAGAAACTGCTGGCTTATATGACCCAGGAGTTCAACAAGCCCTGCAGAACGCAACCTTGGGCGGGACGTCCGCACTCGCCTGGTTCGTTTCGCTGCCGGTAGTTGCCGTCTTTTATGCTCCTCTTGCTGTGCTTCCGTACACCTTGAGCGGGCTGGTCTGGTTTTTTGTCAGTGCATCCCTCCTGGTCTGGTCCATCCTCGCTCTCAAGGATCTTGCGCCGGTGCTGATGGCACGACGAAAAATGGCCGTGGTTCTGGCGATCATGGCCTCACCTGTTGTCTTCGAACTGCTCGGCGGGGGCCAGGACTCAGCGTTCATTCTGGCAGTTTGGCTTCTCGGCATCCGTCTGGTGAGCAGCCGGCATGATATTTGCGCGGGGGCTGTGTTTGGCCTGGGATTCGCCAAGCCTCAACTCATTCTCCTTGTGCCGCTCACGTTGCTGGTTACCAGAAATTTCCGGGCCTTGGCGTCATTTACAGCAGTTTGCGCTCTTCTCGCCGGGGTTTCTCTGGGAGTGGCCGGTGTGGAGGGGCTGCGGCATTGGCTGTCGGCGCTTTCCAGCCCCCTGTATATGGAGCACGTTCAAAATGGTCAGGCTTGGAAGATGGTGGGACTGCCCTCCCTGCTGCAAGCATTCATACCGCCGGCTCACCAGGCGTGGGGAACCCCGCTTCTGACCTGGCTGCCATTGCCGCTGGGAGCGCTCATCCTGCTGGCCTGGATCCGGGGACATCGAGGGGCCCAAGGAAGCCCCATAACAGTTTGGATCGTTGCACTGGCCACGACCGTGGTGTTCTCACCCCATTTGGCCACCTATGACGCCATTCTCTTTATCCCAGTGATCATGTTTCTCCTCGAAGAACGCGCCTCCCGCGTGCTGCGCGTTTCCGTTGTTGCCGCCTTCGGACTCCTCTACCTGGGGCCTGTCTTCCACGTTGCCGCAAGTAACCTTTCCTGGCCGCTGAGCATCATCCAGGCGCCCTGGTCCGCGCTGCCGTTCACGCTCATTTGGCTGGAATTGCTCCGGTCACAGGGAGCTGCACCACACACTTCCCTTGGGCCCGTGCCTTCGGGAAAAGAGCCGGAGGCTAAGACAATCATTATGGAGTAGCGGTTGCTGGCTGCTAGCCGCACCCTAGCGTAGGCGAAGGTACCCCGCGTTGCACCCGGGGCGTGTTGCTTGCTCATCCGCCGTTCGACGCGTCAGGGTAGGTTGGTTTCCATGCTGACTGGATTCAAGAACTTCATCATGAAGGGCAATGTGGTTGACCTTGCGGTCGCCGTTGTCATGGGTACCGCGTTCGGATCGGTGGTGACGGCGCTGGTGAACAAAGTGCTGATGCCCTTCATCTCCGGCCTGGTGGGCGCGCCAAACTTTGACAGCTTTGCGCGGGTGGAGCTGCGCGGCAACGCCATCGAGTTCGGCGTGCTGCTGACGGCTGTGGTCAACTTCCTGCTGATCGCCGCGGCCATCTATTTTGTGGTGGTGATGCCGATGAACCTGATGATCGAGCGCCGCAACCGCCGGCTGGGGATTGACAAGAGCGTGAAGAAGGACGCTGCGGAGGACCCGCAGGTAGCGCTGCTGACCGAAATCCGGGACGCGCTGAAGGACCGCGTCTAAGCCTGCTCAACCGCAAGTGGCCCGCCTCCTGCTGGGAGGCGGGCCACTTTTGTTGCTGCTAGTTCGACGCCAGTTCCAGCGCGAGCTCGGTCCGGACCACCTGGGCCAGGTGTTCGGCGATGGACTGGGCCGTCTCTTCGTCCGCGGCTTCCACCATCACCCGGACCACGGGCTCGGTGCCGGAGGGACGGAGCAGGACGCGCCCGGTCTCGCCCAATGCCGCTTCGGCAGCTGCCACCGCCTGGGCCAGGACGTCATTGCTGCCCACTTTGCTGCGGTCCACGCCCTTGACGTTGATCAGCACCTGCGGAAGCTTGGTCATCACCGTGGCGAGTTCTTTGAGCGGTTTACCGGTCAAGGCCACCTGCGCGGCGAGCTGCAGGCCGGTGAGCAGGCCGTCGCCGGTGGTCGCGTGGTCGGAGAAGATGACGTGGCCGGACTGCTCGCCGCCAAGGTTGTAGCCGCCGTCGCGCATGCCTTCCAGGACGTAGCGGTCACCAACGGCGGTTTCCACGATGGTGATGCCGGCTTCCCGGAGCGCAATCTTGAGCCCGAGGTTGCTCATCACAGTGGCCACCAGGACGTCATCCCTGAGTTTGCCGGCCTTCTGGAGCGCGACGGCGAGGATGGCCATGATCTGGTCGCCATCCACCTCGTTGCCCTCGTCGTCCACGGCCAGGCAGCGGTCGGCGTCGCCGTCGTGGGCGATGCCGAGGTCGGCACCGTACTTGACGACGGCTTCCTTGAGCGGGCCGAGGTGGGTGGAGCCGACGCCGTCGTTGATGTTGAGGCCGTCAGGATCCGCGCCGATCACGATGACGTCCGCGCCGGCGTCCTTGAAGAGCTGGGGCGAGCAGCCGCTGGCGGCGCCGTTGGCGCAGTCCAGCACCACGGTGAGCCCGTCCAGGCGGTGCGGGAGGGTGCGGAGCAGGTGGACGATGTAACGGTCCTCTGCGTCCGAAAAGCGCTGGATGCGGCCGACGTCCGCGCCGGTGGGGCGGACGGCCTCCTTGCTCATCTGGGCTTCGATGGCGTCCTCCACTTCGTCGGGGAGCTTCTGCCCGCCGCGGGCGAAGAACTTGATGCCGTTGTCCGGCGCCGGGTTGTGCGAGGCGGAGATCATGACACCGAAGTCCGCTTCCAGGTCCGCCACCAGGTATGCGGCGGCAGGCGTGGGCAGGACGCCGGCATCGTAGACGTCGATGCCCGAGCTGGAGAGGCCGGCTTCCACGGCGGCGGCGATGAATTCACCGCTGGCACGCGGGTCCCGGGCCAGCACGGCGCGGGGCCTTGCGCCGTTTGCACTGCGGTCATGACCAAGCACGACGGCGGCCGCCTGGGCCAGCTGCAGGGCCAGTTCTGCTGTCAGCAGGCCGTTGGCCAAGCCCCGGACACCATCAGTTCCAAATAATCTAGACACCGGTCAAGTGTAGAGGATGGGTGCGGTGGGACCTGCGTAGGCGTCGCCTCCGGGCTGGTTCTACCTGTCGGATACCTGCCTCCCGACGGGGCCGGATACTGGGACTACTTGCTTTCATCCGCGGCTACCTGTCTTTGCCCAAAACCCTCGCCACGGTTATTTGGCGCCCCCTACGATCCATGCATGACACCTAGCTATGGGGGCTTGGCGCTTGAAATTGTAGTACCGGTCTATAACGAAGAAGCGGTACTGGAACGCAGCATCACAAGGCTCGCCGAATATCTGACGAATGAAATGCCGTCGACGTGGAAAATCACCATCGCCGATAATGCAAGCACCGACCGGACACCGGTGATTGCCGCCCGCCTTAGCGGGTACATTCCAAACGTCGAGTATCGGCGCCTCGAGGTCAAAGGACGCGGGTACGCGCTAAGGGATGCCTGGTCTGCCTCCGATGCCAAAGTCCTGGCTTACCTGGATGTCGACTTATCCACGGACCTTGCCGCTCTGCCTCCGCTGGTGGCTCCATTGTTGTCCGGTCACTCTGACGTCTCAATCGGCACGCGTCTGGGCCAGAACTCAAGAGTGAGCCGAGGTCCGAAGCGTGAATTCATATCGCGGTCTTACAACTTCCTGCTTCGCCGAGCCATGCAGGTTCGGTTTACCGACGCACAGTGCGGGTTCAAGGCCATCCGAGCTGGCGTTGCCAAACGACTTCTCCCCCATGTTGAGGACAACGGCTGGTTCTTTGACACCGAACTGTTGATCATTGCTGAACGCTCCGGACTTCGTATCCACGAAATCCCCGTCGATTGGGTGGATGATCCGGACAGCCGCGTGGATGTCAGGCAGACAGCCCTGGATGACTTGAGGGGAATGGTGCGGGTCGCCGGATCGCTGGTCAAGGGGGTCATCCCGGTGCGGGCAATATACGCAGAGCTCGGCCGCCAGCCTATCGGACACGGTGGGCGGCCAAGCTTTTTTGGGCAGGTGCTGCGATTTGGACTGGTCGGAGTGGCCTCGACACTCGCGTACGCGCTTCTGTACCTTCTCATGCAGGGGCCGTTCGGTTCCCAGGAAGCGAACTTTATCGCCCTGCTTATAACAGCTGTCGGCAATACCGCTGCCAACCGCAGGTTCACTTTCGGCATCAGCGGTCCCGTCGGGCTGTTTACCCAGCAATTCCAAGGGTTGCTCGTCTTCTTGCTGGCCTGGACATTCACGTCGGCGTCCCTCCTTCTTCTGCACGCAATCTCCTCAGATACACACCCCAGCCTGGAACTTCTTGTGCTGACGGCGGCAAATATTTTTGCCACTTTACTGCGGTTTGTATTACTGCGCCTTTGGGTGTTCGGCGGAAGGAAAACCCGGCCGCGTTCATTGGTAACGGAGGTGGTGCATGTTCAGAACATCTCGTACTAACACCCCCGACGCCGACCACCAACCTCACACTTTGGGCCAAGCATTCGCAAGCCGGCCTAACTCCCTGAACGCTGTGCGTTTAGGGCTGGCGGTCACGGTCGTTTTCTCCCACAGTTGGCATCTGGGTGGGTACGGCGAAGAGCCTCAACTGTTCAAGCTCGGCCTCGGCACATGGGCCGTCTTGGCGTTTTTTGGTATTTCCGGCTACCTCATAACAGGCAGCCGAGTCAGCCAAGAGAGTTCATGGAGGTTCTTTCGTGCCCGCATCCTTAGGATCTTGCCGGGCTTATGGTTTTCGGTTGCCATGGTCGCCTGTGCAATAGCGCCGACTGCTGCGGCACTGAGCGGACGAATCTACAGTCCTGCCGACGCGTTCTCATTTATAGTCCACAATGGCCTATTCCTTTCACAACCATCCGGCGTTAGTACTATCGGTGAGACCCTTTCGGGTCTCCCTGACGAGCGCTTCTGGAATGCTCCGCTTTGGACGCTTTTTTGGGAGGCGTTCTGCTACGTGGTCGTGGGTTTGTTGGGTGCGATACTCAGGCCCAGGCTGTTCGCTATCGCTGCTGGGCTACTGTTCGTCGTGGGGACGGCCGGCCTGCTCCTGGTGTCTAGGACGGAGGAAACGTCATACTGGGTATCGAACGGCCCAATAGCCCCACTTACCGCTTTCTTCGCGGGCTCGGTAATCTACTTACAGCAGCACCGTGTCCATTTTTCCGTGAAAAGCGTGTTGGGATGGTTGTCCCTGACTGGCATCATTGCCGCAACGGGACTAAGTAATTATCTTATCTTTTTGCCATTCATCCTATGCACGATCTTGTTTTCGCTGCTTGTTCCTTTGAAACATGTAGGCCGGCGGCATGACATCTCCTATGGAGTGTATATATATGGATGGCCCGTACAACAGTGTCTCGCGATGGCCGGACTTCAAAAACTCTTTCCGCCCACAATTTTCGCTGCCGTAAGCCTGATTGCCGTTTTGCCGTTCGCATGGTTCAGCTGCGTCGCGGTGGAACGCCCGGTGCAGAAAATTGCTAAATTCATGGAACGAAAGCCGGGCTATCACCAGATGATACGCGGGATTAACACAGTTGGACCGATAGGCCATTCTCTGAATCGGAAGTCATTCACCCTTACGCACGAACAAGCTCCCGGCAGGCTCCGAAAAAGCAATACTCCAAAGCGGGCTGGCTTCAAGGTAGGCAGCGAGACCCGTGTCAGGTGGAACAAGCGCGCAGTCAGCACCTTGAAGCGCCGAGTCGAGGTCTCCGCGCCCGGCAACGGTCTCAAGCGATTTATCAACTCGAGCTGATCCGTAGAGATCATTCCGTGAATCCATGGAAACCTTGACGTCCGGTCGCTCCAAGATCACGAGGCCACCGATTTGGTAGTCATTGTACAAATGGCATCCTGTGGGAATCTGTTGGATGGCTGATACGGGAAAATGGGTGGGATCCGGACGCCCCAGGCTTTGCACGTTAACCATGGCTGCAGAAGCTGCAATGACAACAGCCGCAACGGCACCTTGATTAAGCATCTTTCGGCGGCTTCTAAAGTACTGGAGCAACTTCGGAGGGGCCCCAGCCGCCAAGACCGGAAGGGAGAGGAAGAGCAATATGGGAAGGATTCGATATGCCGCGAAGGATGCGCACAGGGTGGCGGACAGCACCGCCACTGCGACAGGGTCCCGACGTCGAATCGAGACCAAAAGAGCAATGACACCAGCCGCGAGAACCAACAGCTGGAGGGGATCTCCGGGATCGAAAGCCTGCCACTCCTTGATGTTGGACGACTCGTTCTTTACAAGGAGTGTCTGCCCTACAATTCCCACCCCGTATGGCGTAAAGAAGCAGCACATGGCAACCGTCAGGCTGGCTGTCACAAACCGGATTGCCTGCCAACGTTCACTTCGACTCGCAAGAATCCCAATAGTCGCTGCCCCACACACCAGAGCCCCGAGTAGCGCAGCAGCATGCAAATTCGCCCACATCGTCGTCACGACAGCGAGCCATACCAGGACGCAGACAGGACGGGCGGCCACCCGAAGGCGCCCCAGGAGGAGGACGATCACAAGCATCGCGCTGTAATCCACGATCTGGGGCCTTGCAGTGATCCAGGTTGTCGCCATTGCACCTCCGACGAAGAGCACATAACCAGCCACTACGGGGTTGGCGCCCAGTTGGCGAGCTTGGAATAGAACCAAGCCCCCGATTAACGCAACGAAGATAGAGGACACAATGGCAGTTCCCGCCAAGCCAAATGCGAGATATGCACCGCCAAGGACGACGTTGAAACCCCAGGCATTCAGCGTCCACGGCTCCCCCGCGGCCGTCCAGGAAAAGGGATCGCGCGTCGGGAGGGACCTTGTGGCCATAGTCAGCACGCCCGTACGGATTGCCCAGAAGGTATCAGACTCAGCGAAGTTTTCAGCACGAATCAGCACTAAAGGCAAAAATGCGAGCCACGCAAGTAACCATGGAGTTCTACGCTCAGCAACCTGGATATCACTTTGGCTCGCCGGTACTCGGAGCGTATCCTCGCGACTTAAGATCCATCTCATAGGAGATTCCTCCACTGTCTCTGCCATAGAGGCTGGCCTCTTCGCAGATAACGTATTTCCCCAGTCATGCCCTGCGCCCTGTTGGCAATCATATTCCCTACACTACGGATAGCTGGTTCGACCTTGAGAATGCGCCCTGTTCTAAACAAAGATCAATTTTCTGCACGCTATCCCACATTCATGAAGGGTGCCCTGGTTCTTGCGTGGGTATACGGCATCTTCACAGTTCTATACAAGATATGGGTTTCGATCGGCACTGGTTGGCTCGGCTGGGATGCACACGCGTATTGGCTTGCCGCTCGCGGTGATATGGCCTACAGCCGTTCCGGTGGCGAGGTTGACGCCTATCTTTACTCGCCGGCATTCGCCACGGTCATCCACCCGATGGCCACGTTGGGCTGGCCGCTCTTCTATGCACTCTGGGTCATGTTGCAGTCATCGGCACTGGTGTGGCTTCTCAAACCGTTGAAGCTGAGGTGGTCCGCACCCCTCTTCTTGGCCAGTGTTCCCGAGCTGATCAATGGGAACATCTTCATTCTCCTCGCCATGTGTGCGGTCCTAGGGCTCACGAAGCCGGCCCTTTATTCCTTTGCCCTCCTCACTAAGATCACCCCCGGAGTCGGCCTTCTTTGGTTTGCAGGGCATCGGAACTGGCGTTCCTTGGCCGAAGCTGCGATAGCTACCCTATTAGTCACCACCTGTTCCTACTTGCTGAGCCCCACAGAGTGGGATGCATGGCTGCAGTTCTTACTCAACCATCACGACGGCAGTCCGGACGGGCTAGCCGGCTTGGTGGTGCGCTTCCTTCTCGCGGCCGCACTCGTGCTGTACGGGGCCAAGAAAGACATGGCATGGCTGATCGCGCCCGCCATGGTCATAGCTTCGCCCATATTTGATTTTCCAGTTTTAACTCTATTGACAGCCATTCCCCGGTTATCTTTAGGTTCACAAAGCCGCACTGACCAAAATCTTCGAGTTAAGGTACCAGTCACGTGAACAGCCATGCGTCGCAATCACCCGGGAGCAACCTCATCGTGAAAGTATCGAAGCGTACTTTCACCGCTGGCACGGAGCGAACTCTCCTCGGCATCCTCCTATCTGGCACGGCCCTGCTGTATGCGTGGGGCCTGGACCAAAACGGGTGGGCCAATTCGTACTATTCAGCGGCGGCTATGTCCGGGGCGGAGGATTGGACTGCTTTTCTGTTCGGCTCGTCGGATCCTGCTAACGCAATAAGCGTGGACAAACCGCCAGCGGGTCTCTGGCTGATGGCGTTGTCAATACGCGTGTTCGGCCTCAGCCCTTGGAGCATCTTGCTGCCGCAGGCGTTGATGGGCGTCCTTAGCGCTTATTTGTTGTTTCGCCTTGCCCGTACCTACCTTGGCCCTACCCCAGCTCTCGCCGCTTCCTTCCTCCTCGCCATTACGCCTGTGGCAACTGTGATGTTCAGGTTCAACAACCCTGACGCCCTGCTTTGCCTTGTGATGATAGGCATCGCGCATACGACACTGAAGTCCATTGACCGCAACAACAGCCGGTGGCTTATTGCAGCAGGGGGATTGGTTGGATTCGGGTTTCTTACAAAACAATTGCAAATTGGTTTGATTGTCCCGGCCATGGTGGTTACGTACCTTGTCTTTGCGGGTGGCAAACTCACGATCCGGCTGTTGCGGCTTGGATGCGCGGGACTTGCCGCCGCAATCACGGGGGGATGGTGGTTGATCCTGGTGCAGTTGACGGACCATGCTTCCAGGCCATTCATCGGCGGATCCTTCACCAATAGTGCCGCTGAGCTCACCCTCGGCTACAACGGGCTGGACCGGCTAACCGGACAGGATGCCGCAAGCAGCGCTACGAAAGGCGCATGGGGTTCCGTGGAAACGCTCGATCCCGGCCTGCAACGTTTCCTCCAGCCTGATTTCTCTGGACAGTTCGGCTGGTTTCTTCCGCTTGCTGTTGCGGGATTAGTCATTTCGATCGTGCAACTCCATCGCCGTCAGGGCCCGCGCCCCTACCGCACATTTCTTGTGTTCAACATTATTTGGTTAGCAGTAGCCCTCATCTTGATCGCCTTTATGTCGGGGATTGTGCATCCCTATTACGGGCTCACGGCCGTGCCACCAATCTGCGTCCTAGCTACCGTCGCCCTAAGGACTTTCCTACGGGAAGGACTCTCCGGGCCTCGGCGCGGGCTGGCAGTGGCCACCCTAGTGGCAAGCGCGTTGTTCGCATACGTAACGGCGGTACGATCCGCGGACGACTTCCCTGGATTGCCCCTGGTCGTGCTGCTTCTATGGGCGGTGACCATCGGCTTATATGCACTCAACGTTCAGCACGCGTCATTTCACCGTATCTCCGCCTCATTGCTAACATTCACTCTCCTTTTGGGCCCGGTTCTCTGGAGCTTGAATACCATCTTCACGGGCCATATTGGAGCCGCTGTCTCGGCAGGCCCCGCCACACTCGGGTTGAAGGCAGATGACCCCAGCAGGCAGCGGCTCAATCCGGAGGATCCCCAAGCTGTCGTCGCGCTCATGCTCGGCGATATCCCGGCACCGGGAATCTTGGCTAAGTTGAAGAACGACAACCTAGCAACATGGCCGGCTGCAATCGTCGGCTCGGAGTCTGCAGCAAATTACCAGATGGAAACCGGACGTCCGATCATGGCCCTCGGGGGTTTTACTGGTTCCGACCCATTCCCCACAATGGATGAGTTCACCAACTTGGTCGGGGACGGGAAGATCGGAGCTCTCGTTATTCAGAACCTCCCTCCAGTAACTGCCGAAGGCCGAGGAGATGCGGCTCGTATTGTCGCTTGGGTGCGGCATCATTACAGTGCCCAGATGATTGATGGCGCAGAATTCTACGATCTCGCAGTCAGCCGTTGATCATACCCACAGGGAGCATTGCGGGCTGCAACCAACAGTTCCGATCCTCCCCGCGCATACAACAAAAGCCCGCCCCGCCAGCGGCGGAACGGGCTTCTGTGCAAGCGAATTCAGCGCTTGGAGTACTGCTGGGCCTTGCGGGCCTTCTTGAGACCGGCCTTCTTACGCTCGATGACACGGGCGTCGCGGGACAGGTAACCGGCCTTCTTCAGGGTCGGCCGGTTGTTCTCCACGTCGATCTCGTTCAGCGAACGGGCGATGCCGAGGCGCAGTGCGCCGGCCTGGCCGGAGATGCCACCACCGTGAATACGGGCGATGACGTCATAGGCGCCTTCGAGATCGAGGATCTTGAAGGGCTCGTTGACGTCCTGCTGGTGCAGCTTGTTCGGGAAGTAGTTCGCCAGCTCGCGGCCGTTGATGGTCCACTTGCCGGAGCCCGGCACAACGCGGACGCGTGCAACGGCTTCCTTGCGGCGGCCAACAGCTGCGCCGGCAACGGTCAGTGCCGGGCGCTCCTTCTTGGGAGCAGCTTCAGCAGCGGAGCTCTCAGAGGTGTAGCTGGTCAGGTTTTCCTCGGCCTCGGGGGCCTCGGTGGTCAGTTCTTCGTTCTGAGCCACGATTCTCCTTGTATTAAGTAAGTTGTTTGGTGGCCAGGACTACTGGGCGACCTGGGTGATTTCGAAAGTCTTGGGCTGCTGGGCGGCGTGCGGGTGCTCGGCACCGCGGTAAACCTTCAGCTTGCCGAGCTGCTGGGCAGCCAGGGAGTTCTTGGGGAGCATGCCCTTGATGGCCTTCTCAACGGCGCGGACCGGGTTGGTTTCCAGCAGTTCCGCGTAGTTGACGGAGGTCAGGCCGCCCGGGTAGCCGGAGTGGCGGTAAGCACGCTTCTGCTCCAGCTTGGCGCCGGTCAGGGCTACCTTCTCAGCGTTGATGATGATGACAAAGTCGCCCATGTCCATGTGGGATGCGAAAGTGGCCTTGTGCTTGCCGCGCAGCAGGATTGCGGTCTGGCTTGCAAGACGACCAAGGACAACGTCGGTGGCGTCAATGACGTGCCACTGGCGGTTGATATCGCCGGGCTTCGGGGTGTACGTACGCACGGTGTTTGCCTCGTTCTTGTTCTGGCGTTCTTGTTTAGGTGTCGCTAGCTCGCGCACCTACTGTCTGCGCGCTACCGGAACAGAGGTGAGGGCTCTATGTAACCAGTCATCCTGAAGTTCCGAATGTGCACGTTGAGTAGTTATCCTGCAACCGGATTCTCAAGCGGGCACGCACCATCGGAACGGGACACGCACAACGACTACCAAGATTAGCGCGTCAGGTGGTTCAGGGTCAAAATGGGGTAGCCAACGACCACTGGGGGCGTGCCGGCTCAACCAATACAGGGAGATGCAGTGTTGTCAGCGGGGAACGGGGACTCCACTAGCCTGCTCTTAGTCCTTGGGGCCGGCCTTGCAGGCGCCTTCGTCTCCCCCGTCGCCGAGGCACTCATTGCAAAACTCCTTCCGCGACTAGGCACCGTTCCCGCGCCACGCGTTCGCATTGCGACGGCGGCACTCACCGGCGTCGCCTGCGCCGCCTTTGCGTTGCATTTTGGAATTACTTCCAGCCTTCCGGCGTTTATATTCCTTGCGGTCATCGGCTCGCAGCTGGCCCGGATCGATGTGGCGCTCCATTTGCTGCCCAATCCCCTTGTATTGATACTGCTGGCCGGTGGTCTTTTATTGCTTTTGCTGCCAGGACTAACTGATAAGCAGTCTGACGAATGGCTTCGTGCGGCTCTCGGAGCCGTCATTTTGTTTGCCGCCTATCTGATTTTGCGACTAATTTCCCCCGGAGGCATCGGTATGGGTGACGTGAAGCTGGCAGCACCAGTCGGCCTTTACCTGGGGTACCTAGGTTGGACCCAACTGCTCTACGGGGGCCTGCTGGGCTTCGTTCTCAACGGTGCTGTCACGGTGCTGGTACTGCGGGTAAAAGGCCGGGAACAAGCTACAGAAGTACCGCATGGCCCCTCCATGCTGGGCGTTTTGGCAGCGATTGCACTCTTCACCAACTAGGCATCTTCATTTCAATCCCCCAGCCCTTCCGCGGCATCCAGCGTCGGCTTCCAAGTAGCCGGCAGGGTACCCGCGCCCCTTTCTGAGTACTGCCCACATCTTTCGAGTACGTATTTTTGCCTCCCACGCTAAAAGTCGAGTACCACTACGCATTGTTGGTCAATAGCGTCCAGTGACAATCTCTTCTTAGCGAAGTCCAGCCGCTAGGATTTATGGGGGCAGCTGGAAATTCGTTGAAATCAAAATATCAATTCATTTCACCGAATTAAGGACACTAAAATGACTTCTCTCATGGTCTCGATGATGGCATTCGTCGCCGGCGTCAAGGATCGCTTCACTCGCGAGGAAAATGGCGCCACCGCCGTCGAATACGGCCTCCTGGTGGCGCTCATCGCAGCAGTGATCGTGGTTGTGGTTGCAACCCTTGGCACTCAGATCAATGCGGCGTTCGGCAAGATTTCCGGCGAGCTCTAGTCCAATGTCTGGTCTCACGTTGCGGTTTCTGCTGCTCCTCAAGACCTGGAAAGCCGGCGTTCATTCAGAAAAGGGCGCAACTGCCGTTGAGTACGGGCTCCTGGTCGCACTGATCGCCGCGGTGATCATTGTGGTCGTTGCAACGCTTGGCACGCAGATAAACACAGCTTTCAGCTCCGTTTCCTCCCAACTCTGACGTGACGACACATCCTCGGGCGGGTGAACAGGGAGGCAACCAAATTGCTGGCCTGTTCACTCGCCCTTGGTGGTTCTCAAGAAAAAGTTCCCCCGGCCGCTGCATGTCGATGGCCGGCCTTCACAGAATCTGGTCACATCATCATGAAGACTCGTTCCACTCGAAATATTCGGCGGCGCCGCCGGCGTGAAGCCGGTGCTGTTGCGGTCGAGTTCGCGTTAGTTCTTCCGATTTTCCTGGCCCTCGTCCTGGGCATTGCTGAGATGGGACGGGCATTCAACATCCAAGTCTCGCTGAGCGAAGCTGCTCGTCAGGCATCGCGGTACGCGGCCGTCCACTGCTCTGAACCCGGATACTCACAAACGAACGCGCAGGCGTCAGGTGTAGCAGCCGCTCCTTCTGTGCCTCTGACGAACGCGAACATTGCCATCTCGTACACAGGCACTGGCTCGTGCGCTGACGGCAATGACGTCTCGGTCAGCGTCAGCTACACAACTCCGTGGATGACGGGCTTTCCCAACATGATTCCTGGGATGCCGGCCAGCCTCACCATTCAAGGCAAAGGTGTCATGAGATGCGGCGCATGAAGAAAACGGGCTCTGAGCGCGGCGTCGTTGCCCCTCTGACAGCGCTCGTTATGGTGTTCCTGCTGGGTATGGCAGCCTTCGCGGTCGACGTTGCCACCATGTATTCCGAGCACGCGCAACTTCAAAACGGTGCCGACGCTTCGGCACTCGCCATCGCGAAGGAGTGCGCCAAGTCGGCAACGCCCTGCGCTGCCAATCAATCCGCTGCAGCAGTCGGGTACGCCAACGGCAACGCATTGGATGCACACAGCAATGTTCTTAGCGCTATAGCGGATGCCTCGGCCGCAACCGTCGACGTTACCCTGCAGTCGCAGGACCCCGACGGGGGTAACCACTTCTCTCTTCAGTTCGCCAGGGCTATAGGAATTCCGACAGCAGACATCCAGGCTTCCGCTTCTGCAAAGTGGACCTATCCGAGCAGCGGCAAGGGATTTCCTCTGGCGTTCTCGCAAAGCTGTTGGAACCTGGGCCCGGCAACGCCCGCGGGAGGCGACGTACAAAAGATCACGTGGAAGCCCGGGACACCGTCCTGCACCAACGCTTCCGGCCTCACTGTTCCGGGCGGCTGGGGATGGTTGGACGATGCCTCAACGGATCCCTGCACCGCCGTTACTTCCATTGGTGACTTCACCACGAGCAATCCCGGCAATAATCCGCCTACGACTTGCCAAACCATCCTCCAAGGCTGGAAAGACACGCTCCTGGCTGGCGGGACCGTAAAGGTCACCTTCCCCATTTTTGATACGGCCTCCGGCAGCGGCAACACGGGCGTATTCCACATCGTGGGGTACGCAACGTTCAGCATCTGGGGCTGGCATTTCGGAAATGCTGCCGGGCCATACGAGTTCCGTGACACAGCCACGGATCCTGGCATGAACGCAACCCTGGCCTGTTCTGGTGGAAACGATCGCTGCATCATCGGCCAATTCGTCGAATACTCAACCTCCGGCGGAGGCGGCGGTGGAGCGGACTTCGGGACAGACAGTGTCTCACTCATCAAATAGGAACCAAGTTAGGGGAATACATTGAAAACTCGCCTTCTGGGAGGCATCGTTGCGCTTGTGCTCGCCGTAGTCGGCACACTGCTTCTCATTTCATACGTTCAAGGCTCTGAAGCCAGGGCCCAGGCGGATCTGCAACCCATCGACGTTCTGGTGGTGGAAAAGCAGATCCCGCAAGGATCGACGCTGGACCAGATCAAGTCGGCGGTCAAGCTCGCTTCCCTCCCGTCAGCTTCAGTGCCCAATGGCGCCCTGAAGAGCCTCGACGGCCTCGACGGGAAAGTGGCGTCCGCTGACCTGGTACCGGGAGAACCCCTCCTGGGAGTTCGCCTCGTTGACCCGACGTCTCTGGCAGCCCCGGGATCCGTTCCCGTTCCTGCCGGCATGCAGGAGATCTCGGTCCAGCTCGACGCGCAGCGGGTTGTTGGCGGACGTATCGCGGCCGGCGACACCGTGGGCGTCGTAGCCCTGTTCGCTGGAGACGGACCCGACGGCGCGACCGCGCAGCAGATCTTCCACAAGGTACTGGTCACCAGCGTCCAGCGGGCGGCCGCCCAAAACTCCGGGAACAACGGGAACAACCAGGCGTCCAGCGAACAGGCAAACACGCAGCTACCAACGGGTCAGTTGCTGGTGACGTTCGCCCGCAGCGACGCCGACGCTCAAAAGATCGCTTTCGCCGCAGAGTTCGGAAAGCTCTGGCTTACGAAGGAACCGGCATCAGCTACGGAAAGCGCTCCGGCCGTCATCAAGAAAGTGGAGCTGGTCAAATGAGCAGGTTCGTGTTGATCACCCCGGACAACAACTTCACCCAGCGGACCAAGCAGGCCACCAACAGCCTCCACGGAGCTGTGCAGACGCTGCAGGCTGATTACCTGCCGCCGAGCCCGGACGACATCCTCCGCGCCATCAACGGGGACCCGGCGGAAGTGATCCTCCTGGGTCCCGGGCTTCCAACCGAAGATGCTATCCGGCTTGCGAGCCTGTTCGATCTCCAGTTCCCGGAGATCAGTGTAGTCCTGGTCACTGAGGGAGGATCCGACGTCGCATTGCCGGCCATGCGGGCCGGTATCCGTGACCTCCTTAGCCCGGAGGCGTCAGTTGACGACATCCGGGCGATGCTGGAACGGGCAAGCCTGGCATCGGCGGGACGACGGAGGGGACTGGGTGCGTCTGTAGCGGAAGCACCCACCGGAACCCGCATCATTGCCGTGATGTCGCCCAAGGGCGGAGTGGGCAAAACAACGGTGACAACGAACCTGGCAGTAGGGCTGGGGAAAGTTTCACCAAGCAACGTCGTAGTGGTGGATCTTGACCTTCAGTTCGGTGACGTTGCTTCCGGGCTGATGCTGGAACCGGAGCGTACTTTGATTGATGCGGTCACCGGAGCGGCCGTACAGGACAGCATGGTCCTGAAGTCCTACCTGACCCTGCACCAATCCGGTGTCTACGCCCTGTGCGCCCCGCTTAATCCTGCCCAAGCCGATCAAATCAGCGGCGATCAGGTGGGCCACCTTATTGCGCAACTCGCTTCCGAGTTCCAGTACGTCGTGGTCGACACCGCGCCCGGTTTGGGTGAACACGTTCTTGCAACTTTGGATCGTGCCACTGATGCCGTGTGGGTTTGTGGCATGGACATTCCCAGCATCAGGGGCTTGCGGACAGGCTTCCGGATCCTCGAGGAGTTGAATCTCCTGCCCGAGAACCGGCACGTTGTGCTGAACTTCGCGGATCGCAGGAGTGGGCTCACGGTGCAGGATGTGGAAGCCACGATTGGCTGCCCGGTGGACATAGTCCTCCCACGTTCCCGGGCCGTTCCCTTTTCCACCAACAAGGGCGTGCCGCTCCTCCAGGACGGCAGCCGGGACAGCGCTGCACGGGGCTTGAGTCAGCTGGTGGAGCGTCTCAAGCCTGATTGGAAGGAAAAACAGCACAAGAAGCTGCACAGAAGGGCGGTAGTGCAATGAGTCTGGCAAGAAGGTTGGAAGCAGCCCGCGGAAACGACGAAGCCAAGAACGGTCCCGACACGGCAGTGCCGGCAGCCCCATGGAGCCCCAACAGTGCCTCGGTTGCCGATCCGCTCGTTTCCCCGGCGTACACAAGTGAACCCAACGAAGCCCTCGCTGCCGTCAAGGAACGGGCTGGCGTGGCGTTGTATGAGCGCATGGGCAGCCGGATCACTGATTCTTCCATCGAGGACGCGGAGCTGCAGCAGTACGTCAAGGATGAACTCAAGAAGATCATCGAAGAAGAAGACATCCCGCTGACGCTCACCGAGCGGAACCGGCTTGTCCAGGAGATTATCGACGACGTCCTGGGCCTGGGCCCCCTTGAGAAATTCCTCAAGGACGGGGACATCACGGAAATCATGGTGAACGGTCCGGACAAGATCTACGTCGAACGCCAGGGCAAGCTCGGGGTGACCGGTGCCCGCTTCAATGACGAGGACCACCTTCGCAGAGTGATCGAGCGGATCGTGACGAAGGTGGGACGGCGCATTGACGAATCGTCACCGCTGGTGGATGCACGCCTTAGCGACGGATCCCGCGTTAACGCGATCATTCCGCCCCTGGCCGTCAGCGGTTCATCCCTGACAATCCGCAAGTTCGGCCAGGTTCCGCTGACAGTCAACAACCTCATTTCCCTGGGGTCGATGTCTCCTGAAATCGCCGAGCTTCTGCACGCATGTGTCCAGGCCCGCCTCAACATCATCGTGTCCGGGGGAACCGGTACCGGCAAGACGACGTTGCTCAACGTCCTGTCGTCCTTCCTGCCCTCGGACGAGCGGATCGTCACCATTGAAGACGCGGTGGAACTCCAGCTCCAGCAGGAACACGTGGTACGGCTTGAGAGCCGCCCACGCAATATCGAGGGCAAAGGTGAGATCACTATCCGGGATCTGGTCCGTAACTCCCTGCGCATGCGGCCTGACCGGATCGTGATCGGCGAAGTTCGTGGAGGGGAATCGCTTGACATGCTGCAGGCGATGAACACCGGCCATGACGGCTCCATCTCCACCGTCCACGCCAACTCGCCGCGTGACGCCATCTCCAGGCTTGAGACCCTGGTCCTCATGGCCGGCATGGATCTGCCGCTGCGCGCCATCCGTGAGCAGATTGCCTCGGCCGTGAACCTCATTGTCCATATTTCCAGGCTCCGGGACGGATCCCGGCGAATCACGCACGTGACCGAAGTACAAGGAATGGAAGGCGACATAGTTACCCTCCAGGACGCGTTCGTATTTGATTACAGTGCGGGCCTGGATGCCAACGGAAAATTCCTGGGGCGCCCTGTACCGACGGGGGTGCGTCCGCGCTTCGTAGACCACTTCGCGGAACTCGGCATTTCGCTGTCGCCGGCAGTGTTTGGCAGCTCGCCCGTGGGCGGTGGCTTCCGGTGACCACCACCAGCCCGGTCTTCCTGGCCCTCGGCGTGGCACTCTGCCTGGGCGCCGGCACGATCCTCTTCTTCGTCACGTTCAAGAGCAGCCGCGGTGCGATTGCCATTTCCCGTCGGAGGCCAGGGGTAGCCAACGGCCCTACCCTCCTCACGCGCGTAACGGATTCGGCCACGTCCTACCTGGAAAGAAACGTCAGCAAGAACGCCAGGTTCGGCAGCCGCGCGTCATTGGAACAGGCCGGCCTGAAGATGCGCCAAGCAGATTTCCTGTTGTTGGTTGCGTCCGTAGCCGTCACGGCAGGCTTTGTCGGCTTCATTCTCGGGGGGATTGTCGCAGCGCTGCTCTTCGTCCTGGCGACTCCCGTGCTGGCCATGCTGGTCCTGAGCATCCTTTCTTCCCGACGCCGTTCAAAGTTCGAAGCTCAGCTGGGCGACACCCTGCAAATGCTCTCCGGCGGCCTGCGTGCCGGACACAGCCTGCTCCGGGCCGTAGACGCAGTTTCGAAGGAAGCCGAGGCACCCACGTCCGAGGAGTTCGCAAGGCTGGTCAACGAGAACAGGCTTGGGCGGGACCTTAAGGACTCGATGCTTGATGCCGCCCAGCGGCTGCGCAGCCAAGACTTCGAATGGGTGGGCCAGGCGATCGAGATCCATCGTGAGGTGGGTGGCGATCTGGCGGAAGTCCTCGATCAGGTGGGTGACACCATCCGCGAGCGCAGCCAGATCAAAGGCCAGGTAAAGTCACTAAGCGCTGAGGGCCGGCTCTCCGCCTACATCCTGGTGGCTCTCCCGATTGGAATGTTCCTGTACATGTCAGTCGTCAACACCTCATACATCGCGACCCTCTACACCGCCGTCATCGGATGGATCTTGCTGGGAGTTGCAGTGTTTCTCCTGGTGGTGGGGTCGTTCTGGCTTAGCCGCGTCGTGAAGATCAAGTTCTAGGAGGAAGACATGACACCAATGGCTTGGCTGATTGTTGGCCTGATCGTGTTTCCCACCTCATTCCTTGTTTGGTCCTTCCTGGCCGTAGACAGGACAGGGGTCGCAGCAGTTCGCAGCAACCTGGGCCGCGGCATCCGCCTCGTGGAGAGCGCGGTGCCCGGGGCCGGGGCGGCCGGGGCCGGGGAATCCAAACCATCGGTCCCCCTCGGGATGAGGATGACGCCCAAAGGGTACGTGGCTTGGCTGGATAAACTCCTGGCCAGGGCCGGCAGGCCCGCACAGCTTCCCCTTCCGCGGCTGCTGATTGCCAAGCCGGCGTTAGCGCTCCTCGTCACGGTACTCGGGATCCTTATCGCCACCAAGAACCCCACAGCATCGGCTTACCTGTTCGTAGTGCTGGCGGCAATCCTCGCCTACTTTGTTCCGGACATCCTGGTTCACGGCAGGGGCGTCGAGCGTCAGAAAGCCATCGAACTCGAACTGCCAAACACACTCGACCAGATGCTGATCTCCGTTGAGGCCGGATTGGGGTTCGAGATTGCCATGGCAAGGGCAGCACAAAACGGAAAAGGCCCCCTGGCCTTCGAACTCACGAGAACCCTCCAGGACATGCAGGTGGGCAGGAGCCGGCGGGACGCCTACCTCGCTTTGGCCTCCCGGACCGATGTGCCCGATCTTCGTGCTTTTGTTCGAGCCGTGGTCCAGGCGGACATCTATGGGATTGCGATCGCGAACGTGTTGCGTACCCAGGCAAAGCAGATGCGCGTCAAGCGGCGGCAACGGGCCGAGGAGAAAGCCATGAAACTGCCCATCAAAGTTCTCTTTCCACTGATGTTCTGCATCCTCCCAGCCTTGTTCATCGTGATCATAGGGCCCGCTGCCATCAATGTCATGAAGAACTTCGCTGGAGTCTTCTAAACCTCGTCCACCCCCATCGCGCTCCTGCAGCGCCCACTGACCGGACCCCCTCGGCACCCAGAACCGAGGGGGTCCTTTTGTGTGCCTGCAGTGGTGTTGGGAAAACGCAGCGTCAGCGCAACAAAGACCACGCAAATGCGCAGCGAACAGGCACGCCGTAAAGGCTTTGCGCAGGATGTTGCAAGATCCCATCAATGTCGTATCAAGCGTTGCTAACTTCGTTGAAGCGCTGGTGCTGGGCCAGCCTATCCGTCTCGCACAGGAGTCAAAATGCTTTCTCTCTACACCAACCTCTCGGTCCGCCTTCGCAGCGAAAAGGGCGCAACCGCCGTTGAATACGGCGTCATGGTGGCCCTCATTGCTGTTGCCATCATCGTCGCCGTCACTCTGCTTGGTGGTAACCTCACCGAGCTCTTCAATAGCACTGCTTGCTCCGTCAAGGGCGGCACATGGACGGCGACGACCACCGCCCTCGCAGGCAGCTGCTCCAAGTAACCGTCAGGGCTTTCCAAACGTGGTGGCGGCGGCATTTGGATCGCCGCCACTTGCGTTTCAGTAACGGAGCGTATGCAAACGAGAGGCACACCCATGAATCGCCAATCCGAACGCGGCGCTGCTGCTGTCGAGTTCGCGATCGTGGTGCCTGTCCTAGTCATGTTGCTTTTGGGAATCATGGAATTCAGCCGGGTTTACAACACCCAAGCATCGTTATCAGCAGCCGCGCGTGAAGGTGTGCGGGTTATGGCCATCTCCAATGATCCAGCGGCCTCACGAACAGCAGCCAAGAACACCGCAGTTTCCCTCAATCCAGTGTTAGTTGATTCAAACATCACCTTCAAGAACCTTGACACGGGTACGGCGACCTGCGCGTCCGGGAACCGCATGTCCGTGACCATCACGTACTCGCTGTCCACCCTGACAGGAATAGCGGGCCCCTTCAGCATGACCGGCCAGGGAGCCATGCTGTGCGGAGGCTGAACCTGACTAAAAGGACGCACGACGGCGAACGCGGCGCTGTTAGCGTCATTGTCGCACTGATGCTGGTGGTCCTCCTCGGCTTTGGTGCCATGGCTGTGGACGTGGCGATGATGTACTCAGAACGCACCCAACTGCATAACGGAGCCGACGCCGCCGCCCTGGCAATCGCCCAAAAGTGTGCCAGCAACCTGACAGACCCGGACTGCTCGCCCACGTCGACGTTGGCTGCGAACCTGGCGAACAACAATGCCAATGACAGCCTCAGCAACCTCAAGTCCGTGGTGCTCGACAAGACCAACCGCAAAGTGACCGTTACAGTCGCGTCCCAGGAAGCGGGCCACACTCCAAACCAGGTGTCACTCTTCTTCGCACGCGCCCTGGGACTAAACACCACGGAGGTCAATGCGCCCGCGTCCGTCCAGTGGGGCAGCCCAACTAAAGGTCTGGCCGCCTTCCCCATCACCATTTCGATTTGCCAGGTCCGCGGCCAATACGGAGTCATGCAACTTCTGCAGATGCATGGAACAGGAGCCAACCCCTCCTGCAACTACGGACCCTCCGGTGCTGCAGTGGACGGCGGCTTCGGCGGACTCAAGCAGGACCCCAATGCCTGCGGTGCCACGATCGACATCTCAAAAAGCACCGCCGGCGGCGATACCGGCAACAATCCGCCGCCCTATTGCGACACCCTCTTGAACTCATGGGCGGCGGACATGACAGCCGGAAAAGACGTCATCGTGCTGATCCCCATCTTCAATGCCGTCACCGGTACCGGCACCAATGCCATCTTCGGCCTCACCACCTTCGCCGCCTTCAAAGTCGCCGGCTGGAAATTCGGTCCGACAGGCCTGCCGTACACGTTCCGCAACAGGACGCCGGACGTACCTGCCGCGCTGCAGTGCAAAGAGCCATGCCGCGGAATCATCGGAACCTTCGTCAAATACGTCTCCCTGGCCAACGGTTACACCCTGGGCCCCGTTAATCCGGACGGCGCTACCGTCGTCGTCCTCAGCAGCTAGCCCCACCCCGTCAAGTGGTTTTCAGAGCAACAGGAGAAGTCAGTGAAGTCTCGTATGTTGGCCGGTGTATCAGCAATAGTGCTGGCCATCATCGGAGCGGTCCTCATCGTCACCTATGCCCAGGGTGCCGATCAGAGGGCCATGAAGGATATGGATCCAACTGACGTCCTGGTGGTCACCAAGGCTGTCCCGGCAGGTTCGTCCCTCGATGTCGTGAGGGCCTCTGTGGCAGTGCAGCAGGTTCCCGCCACCGCTGTTTCCAAGACCGCCCTGAAAAACCTCGACGACGCGGCCGGCAAGGTGGCGGCCGTCGACCTCGTCCCCGGCGAACAGCTCCTGAAGGAACGCTTGGTTGACCCCGCGGATGTTAAGACCAGCGGCTCAGTAAAGGTGCCCGCAGGCCTTCAGGAAGTCACGTTCGAGCTGGAGCCAAAGAAGGTGGTTGGAGGCCGCCTTGAAGCAGGCGACCACGTAGGCATCGCGCTTAACTTCACAGCCGGGGCAGACAAGACCAAGGCAGGCGATCCAACCACCCAGCTCACCATCCGCAAGGCCCTGGTCACCGCCGTCCAGCGAGCGCCCCAGCCGTCAGCCACAGCAAAGCCCACGGACGGCACAAACCCTCAAGACACCACACTCCCGCAGGGATCCTTCATGGTGACAGTGGCGGTCAATGACATCGACGCCGCGAAAATCATCTACTCCTCCAACAACGGCGACCTCTGGCTCACCAAGGAACCCCTCGACGCCCAGGACAACGGCCCGTTCATCGCCAGGAAGGACAACGTGTACAAATGAGCCGCTTCGTCCTTCTCTCCCCCAACGCAGACTTTGACCAGAAGCTACGCGCCGCCGTCGCCAACGGCCTGCGCGGCAGCGTCCAGACCATCGCCTCGGACATCCTTCCGGCAGGCCCGGCGGAACTCTTCGGCCTCCTCAACCAGGAGCAGCCGGAAGTCCTGATCATTGGACCCGACGTTCCTTATGAAGAGGCGTTGCGGTTCGCCAAGGTCTTCGACGTCCAGCTCCCGGGCCTCAGCCTGGTCCTGGTCAGTGACGTCCAGCCGGAGTTCCTCCTCCACGCCATGCGCGCCGGCGTCCGCGACATTCTCAGCCCGCAGGCGGACGCGGCGGAAATCAGGGTGCTGCTGGAACGTGCCTGCCAGTCCTTCGCCACCAGGCACCGCAGCCCCGATGCACAGCAGGCGGAAGCAAACACCAAGGGCCTGGTAATCGGCGTCTTCTCCCCCAAGGGCGGCGTAGGCAAAACCACCCTGGCCACCAACATCGCCATCGGCCTGGGCCAGATCGCACCCATGAGCGTGGTGATCGTGGACCTGGACCTGCAGTTCGGCGACGTCGCGTCCGGCCTCTACCTCAATCCGGAGCACACCGTGACGGACGCCGTCACTCCTGCCGCCGCCCAGGATTCCCTGGTCCTCAAGGCCTTCCTCACCGTCCACCCCGCCGGCATCTACGCCCTGTGCGCCCCGCCAAACCCCGTGGACGCGGACCACATCACCCCGGACCAGGTCAGCCGCCTGCTCGAACAGCTCGCCCAGGAGTTCCAGTACGTGGTGGTCGACACTGCCCCCGGCATGCCGGAAATCGGCCTCGCCGCCATGGAACAGTGCACGGACGTGGTCTGGGTCAGCGCCATGGACATCCCCAGCCTCCGTGGCCTGCGCTCCGGCCTGGAGGTGCTCCGCCAGCTGGAGATCATGCCCGAATCCCGCCACGTGGTCCTCAACATGGCGGACAACAAAACCGGCCTGAACGTGCAGGACGTCGAATCCACCATCGGCGCGCCCGTGGACGTCAGCGTCCCCCGCTCCCGCGCCGTGGCCCGGTCCACCAACCGCGGCATACCCCTCCTCCAGGAATCCAAGAAAGACCCCGCCGTCAAAAGCCTCCGCCAGCTGGTGGAGCGCTTCAACCCGGCGTGGCGCACGCAGGCCCAGCGGAAGCTTCACCGAAGGGTGGTTATCTGATGAAACTCTCTGAACGCATCAACGCGGTCCAGAACCGTACCCAGGCAGCCGGTGCCGGCACGGCGCTGCTCGATGCTCCCCTCCCGGCGCCGCCGCCGTCCGCCGCGGAAAGTCCGGAGCGGTACCTTCCGGCGCATGCCGCCGTCGAACAACCAACGCACGACGACGGCATGCAGCAGGTGCCTGCGGCCCCCAGGGTGGACGTCTTCGCAGCCCTGAAGGACAGGGCGGCAACCGCCCTCTTCGAACGCATGGGTACCCGCTTCAACGACGCCGCCGTCACCGAGCAGGAGCTGCGGAGCACCGCCAAGAAGGAACTGACCCGCATCATCGACGCCGAACAGGTGCCCCTGACGCCCGAGGAGCGCACCCGGCTGGTCCAGGACGTCGCCGACGATGTGCTGGGCTACGGCCCCCTCCAACGCCTGCTGGACGATCCCGCCGTCACGGAAATCATGGTTAACCGGATGGACCAGATCTACGTCGAACGCAAAGGCAAGCTGACTCTCTCCGAGTCCCGTTTCAGCTCCGAGGAACACCTGCGCAAGGTCATCGAACGGATCGTGTCCAAGGTGGGGCGCCGCATCGATGAGTCATCTCCGCTGGTGGACGCTCGCCTGGAGGATGGCTCGCGTGTCAATGCCGTGATCCCCCCGCTGGCTGTGGGCGGCTCCTCGTTGACCATCCGAAAGTTCTCCAAGACCCCATTGACGGTCCGCAACCTCATCGACTTCGGCACGCTGACGCCGGAGATGGCCGAGCTGCTGAACGCCTGCGTGAAGGCCAAGCTCAACATCATCGTCTCCGGTGGTACGGGCACGGGCAAAACCACGCTCCTGAACGTGCTGTCCTCCTTCCTGCCGCACGACGAACGCATTGTCACCATCGAGGACGCCGTGGAACTGCAGATCCAGCAGGAACACGTGGTCCGGCTGGAAAGCCGGCCGCCCAACACGGAGG
Source organism: Pseudarthrobacter enclensis (assembly GCF_030811655.1). Lineage (GTDB taxonomy): Bacteria > Actinomycetota > Actinomycetes > Actinomycetales > Micrococcaceae > Arthrobacter > Arthrobacter enclensis_A. The sequence goes on from NZ_JAUSRE010000003.1 coordinate 27,249, forward strand.
GCAAGGGTGAAGTCACCATCCGCGAGCTGCTCCGCAACTCCCTCCGTATGCGGCCGGACCGCATTGTGGTGGGTGAGGTCCGTGGCGGGGAATCGCTGGACATGTTGCAGGCCATGAACACCGGCCACGACGGCTCCCTCTCCACCGTGCACTCCAACTCACCCCGCGACGCCGTGGCCCGCCTCGAAACCCTGGTGCTGATGGCCGGCATGGACCTCCCGCTCCGCGCCATCCGCGAGCAGATCGCCTCCGCCGTGAACCTCATCGTCCAGATTTCCAGGCTCCGCGACGGCTCCCGCCGCATCACCCACGTCACGGAGGTCCAGGGCATGGAAGGCGACATTGTCACACTCCAGGACGCCTTCGTCTTCGACTACTCCGCAGGCGTTGACGCGCATGGACGCTTCCTCGGCCGGCCTGTGGCCACAGGGATCCGGCCCCGCTTCATCGACCGGTTCGAGGACCTGGGCATCCATGTCTCCCCCGCTGTATTCGCCGGATCACTGACGCCCGGCGGCAAGTAGGGACGCGGCCATGCTCATCGCCCTCGGCAGCGTCATCCTCCTGGCAGCCATCTGCCTCCTCGGTGTGGCCGTGCTCCTGCCCGGCGCCCCCTCGGTGCCGCTGGACCGCCGTCGTCCGTTTGAACCCGAACCCCCGTCCTCGCTCTCCCGCCTGGCGCTGTCCGGGGTGAGGTCCTTCGAACGTGTCCTCGGCGGCCGCAACGTCAAACTGTTTTCCCGCGCGGAACTGGAACACGCCGGCCTCCGCCTCAGCCAGGCGGAATTCTTCCTGCTCGTGGGCATCGGCGCGTGCGTGGGACTGCTGGTGGGTGTGGTCACCGTGGGTCCCGTCATGGGACTGCTGCTGGCCCTGCTGGCACCATTCGTGGGCAAACTCGTCCTCGGTTTCCTGGCCGGCAAGCGCCGCGCCGCCTTCGACAGCCAGCTGGGCGACACGCTGCAGCTGCTCTCGGGAGGCCTGCGGGCCGGCCACAGCATCCTGCGCGCCATCGACGCCGCTGCCGCCGAGTCCCAAAAGCCGACGTCCGAGGAGATGCGGCGGGTCATCACCGAAACCAGCCTGGGCCGGGACCTGTTGGCCGCCCTCAACGACACGGCGGAGCGGATGAAGAACGAGGACTTCGTCTGGATCTCCCAGGCCATCCAGATCAACCGTGAAGTGGGCGGCAACCTGGCCGAGGTGCTGGACCAGGTGAACGAAACGATCCGCGAGCGCACCGAAATCAAGGGCCACATCAAGGCCCTGGCCGCGGAAGGCAAGTTCTCCGCCTACATCCTGATCGCCATGCCGTTCGGCATTGTGGCCATGCTGCTGGCCGTGAGCCCCAACTACATGAACGCGATGTTCACCCACCCGCTGGGCTGGGTGATGATCGGCGCCTCCTTTGTCCTCATGACCATCGGCGCGCTGTGGATGCGCAAGATCATCGACCTGAAGTTCTGAGGACGCCATGAACCTGACCGTTTTGCTCGCCGTGCTGCTGGTGTGTGTACCTGTGGGGTTGCTGGCCTGGTCCGTGCTCACCGTGGACAAACAGGGGCGCCTCGCTGTGACCGAGTTGCTCTCCCGCGGCGCCCCGCCCGTTACCGCCGCCCCCGCTTCCAACGCCGGCCTGCTGGAAGGAATCGGACGGCGGCTTACTCCCCCGGCGTATGTGGCCTTCCTCGACCGGCTGCTGTCCCTTGCCGGCCGGCCCGCCTCAATGCCGCTGGGCAAGGTACTGGGATCGAAGCTGGGCCTTGGCGTGGCAGGGGCGGCAATTGGCCTCTATCTGACCTCCATTGGCAGCTCGCCGATCATGAAACTCGCCGGGATCTTCGTCCTGGTCCTGGGCTACTTCATCCCGGACCTGCTCCTGTACAGCAAAGGCCAGGAGCGGCAGAAGGCCATGCAGCTGGAACTCGCCAACACGCTGGACCAGATGCTGATTTCGGTGGAAGCCGGGCTGGGCTTCGAGGGGGCCATGGCCCGGGCAGGCGAGAACGGCAAGGGTCCGCTCGCGGAGGAACTTGTGCGCACGCTGCAGGACATGCAGGTGGGACGCAGCCGCAGGGAGTCGTACATCGCCCTGGCCGAACGGACCAACATCCCGGAGCTGCGCAGCTTTGTGCAGGCCGTGGTGCAGGCCGATACCTACGGCATCGCCATCAGCCGGGTGCTGCGTGTCCAGGCCAAGGTCATGCGCGTCAAACGGCGCCAACGCGCTGAAGAAAAGGCCATGAAGCTTCCCGTCATGATCCTTTTCCCGCTGCTGTTCTTCATCTTCCCGGTCCTCTTCATCGCCATTCTGGGACCGGCAGTCATCAACGCGGTGATGACCTTCAGCGGCCACTAAGGGATACGCAGGGGGGCGGCAAGGTTGCCTCAAGGTTTACACAGAATGATCAGAAATTGAACCGCGAAGGAATTCCAGGAAGTAGCCTTGAACAATGCACAGTCCAGATCCCGGCACCAGCGGAAAGAGCCCCGCTGCGGACTCACCGCTCCCCGGGGTCACTCTGCCAGCCCCGCCAACTTCGGACCCAGGCAAGGTCCATTCCCTGGAAGCGGCCGGACTTTTGCCGCTCATTGATGCTGCCGTACTGGATGAACTGGAAGACGAACTGGCAGGATCCGGACTGGCCCGCCGCTTCGCCCGCGACTACGCCGCCATGTGGGACGTCCGCCTGGCCCGGCTGGGAACAGCCGTGGACAGCGAGGATGAAGCCTCCGCCCTGGACGCTGTCATCAGCCTCAAGATCAGCTCCGCCATGGTGGGCGGCATACGGCTGGCCCGGCTCGCCGAACTCCTCGAAGGCCTGATCCGGCAGGGCGACTTCGCCCGGAGCCAGGCCATGATGGCGGATATAGCCCAGGACGGCGCCCTGACTGTTTCCGAGCTGCAGGCGACGTACATCCTGGAAACGGCCAGCGGCACGGCAGAAGGAACGTGTGCGCCGTAAGGGGGCAGCCCCTAAGCGTCGTCCGGACGCCGCGGCGCCAGGCGGTAGCCCACACCGCGGACTGTCTGCAGCCACCGCGGCGACAGCTGGTCCTCCTTGAGTTTGCGCCGCAGGTTTCCCACATGGACCTCCACGGCACGCTCGTCGGCCTCGCTGATGTAGGTGTCCCGGTCGTAGAAATCACCGCGGACCGCGCGCACCAGGTCCGCCCTGGTGCACACCGCGCCCCCGCCCTTCAGCAGCACGTGGAGCAGGTCGAACTCGCTGCGCGTCAGGCCAAGCGGCTCACCCTTGACTTCCACCGTGCGGGTGCGGTGGTTCAGCAGGAGACCGTTGTGCTGAAGGACCCCGGGTTCGGGATGGTGGGCCGCAGGCGCCTGCCCTGGTCCCCGCTGTGCAGGAGACGGTTCCTGTCCGTCCGCTTCATGGCGGGGCCTGCGCATCATCGCCGCCACCCGCGCCCGCAGTTCCCTGGGGCGGAAAGGTTTGGCAATGTAATCGTCCGCCCCGGCATTGAGCGCCGACAGCAGGTCAGGTTCGTCGGTCCGGCCGGTCAGCATCACCACATAGGCGTTGCTGAAATTCCGGATCCGCCGCAGAACCTCAAACCCGTCAATATCCGGCAAACCGATATCCAGCGTCACAACGTTGGCTTGCTTGCCGCGAACCACCTCAACCCCGGAGCGCCCATCAACTGCTGTATGCACTTCGAAGCCTGCCTGCGTCAGCACTCCTTCAAGGAGGTTACGCACATCGGCATCATCTTCGATGACTACAGCTACACCAAGATCGTCCATTACTATCCCTGCGCCAGGCGGAGATGGCCCCCCATTGGCCCAGCGCCAATGCCACTCCCGCTCCAACCATTTATACGCTACTAGTAAGCCGGGCTGATGACACCCCAATCGGCCCCGGAAATTGAAAAGTCAATTATTATGACAAGACATGTGCAATATCCGAAGGAAACGCTGGTTGTCCAGGGCAACTACTGGGTAATGGATAACCTTGGCAGCGCTTGCTTTCCAGACGTAAAGGGGTACGAGTCAAAAACATGGCCGAGCCGTTGTTCCGCCGTGGACCCGGCCGCATCTTCCGCCGGCTGGGGACGCGCGCCCAGGTGGTTTTGTGCCAGCTCCCCCTTTCGCTCCTTGTGGCCGCAATTGCCGTTGCCACCCCCTTTGCGTGGCCTTCCCTCACCCACAGCCCGCTCTACCTGGCCGGGATCGTCCTGCACGCCATCCTGTTCCTTGGCTGCTTCCTGGTCCCGTGGGAACGTCTGGCCCACCGCCCATATTTGCTGATTCCGGTCCTGGACTTCGTCGCCATCGGGCTCCTGCGAAACGGGGCGGCGCCCCTCCTGCCGGGCCTCGCAGTGCTGGTGGTTTTCCCGGTCATCTGGCTCTCTGCCTCCGGCATGCTGGCCCGCAGCAGCCTGGTGCTCAGCTTCCTGGGCCCCCTGCTGATCATGCTTCCCTCAGTGGCCGAAGACTTCCCTGCCGTCACCGCCGGGGACATCACCAGCGCAGTCCTGTTTCCCCTCATGATGCTCGCCGTGCCGCTGGCCATCCGCTTCGCCAGCGTCAGCCTCCGCCAGCAGCAGGCTGAATTGGCGGACAAGGACCGGGAACTCCGGGACCTTCTGGCCGCCAGCCGGGAACGGGAGAAGCTTCTTGAAACCGTGCTGGACGCTACGGACGTAGGTATTGCCGCCGTCGACCGCTCCGGGCACTTCCTGGTTTCCAACAGCAGGCAGCGCAACTTCCGCCGCGCCACGGGCGCCGATGAGGCCATTCCCGGGCAGGGACACCAGCTGATTTTTGGCCAGGACCGCGTCACCCTTCTTCCGCCGGACCGGCGCCCCATCAGCAGGGCCATGGCCGGGGAGTCCTTCGCCGACTACCTGGTTTGGGCGGGCGAAGGCCCGGACCAGCGCGCCGTGTCCACCGCCGCGCGCCCGCTGGTCAGCGAAGGTGGCCGCCTCACGGGCGCAGTCGTGGTTTACAGCGACGTGACCGGCTGGGTGGAGTCCCTTGCTGCCAACCAGGAACTCGTCTCCAACGTCTCGCACGAATTCAAGAACCCCCTGAACTCGATCGTGGGGAATATGGACCTTGTGCTGGATGACGCCGAACTCCTGCCTCCCCACATCACCCGGCGCCTGCTGGTGGTGCAGCGCAACGCTGAACGGCTGCTGGACATGGTGGCCGACCTCACCACCTCCGCCTCCGCCACGCTGAACGTCCACCCCAAGCGCACGGACCTGGCCAGCCTGGTGGAGACCAGCCTGAGCTCCGCCCAGGCCTCGGCCGAGCGGTCCCATGTGGAGATCGCCGCGGACGTCCCGTCACCGCTGTGGGCCTACGCCGATCCCTTGCGGATAGGACAGGTGCTGGACAACCTGGTGTCCAATGCCATCAAGTACTCCCCCGACGGCGGCAGGGTCAGTATCAGCGCCCGGGCAGACAATCAGTGGGTCCGGCTGAGCGTTACGGACACCGGGATGGGTATGTCCACCGAGGACGCCGCGAAGGCCTTCAACCGCTTCTTCCGGTCCGAATCTGCCCGGAGGGCAGCCATTCCGGGGGCAGGGCTGGGACTTTCCATCACCCGAATGATCGTGGAGCGGCATGGGGGCAGCATCATGTGCGAGAGCGGCGAGGGCCAGGGCAGCACCTTCACGGTGACGCTGCCGGCAGAAGGTCCTCCGCCGGCGTTCTAGGACCATCCATTGTTGAGTAACTGTCGTTCAGGCCCCAAAACGGCAGCGGGCCCACGCCGGCGAGGGCCCCGGCCCGAGCTTGCGAGGGCTGGGAGCCGGTGGGGCGCAGTCGATGAGTCGGTCCACGCCCGCAGGGTGCCCTGGCCGAACCTGTGAGGCTAGGGTGCGGCCGGCGAATCGCGGACAGCCCGGGTTTGCTCGGCGCGGGCCAGCAGTTCGCCGTCCGAAGGGTACGCCACTTCCTCCAGCACCAGGGGATGCGGGGCGGCAAGGACGGACTTCGCGTCCCGCTTTTGCAGGAGGAGCCGCTCGTACAACCAGCCAGGCTCCACGGCTCCCTCCCCCACGTACAGGGCTGATCCGATCAGCGCGCGGACCATGTTGTGGCAGAACGCATCAGCCTGGACGGTGGCTACGATGACGCCGTCCTCGCCGCGCCGGAACTCAAAGCGCTGCAGCTCGCGGATGGTAGTGGCCCCTTCGCGCGGCTTGCAGAAGGACAGGAAGTTCTGCAGGCCCAGCAGCTGCGACGCCCCCTGGTTGAGCAGCTCAACATCCAATGGGTTCTTATGCCACAGGGTGAAGTACCGCTCCAGCGGATCCCACAGGGCCGGTCCGTCCGCGATGCGGTAGCTGTACCGGCGCCAGAGGGCCGAGAAGCGGGCGTCGAAACCTTCTGGAGCAAGCGTAACCGCATGCACCTCGACAGCCCCGGGCAGGTCCCCCAGGGCGCGGTTCAAGGCCCCGCGGAGCCTGCGCAGCATGGCGACGGCGGGATCCAGCTCGTGCCCGCGCGGCAGTCCCAGCCACTCGGCTTCAGTGAGGTCCAGATGGACCACTTGGCCACGCGCGTGGACGCCCGCGTCGGTGCGGCCGGCAACGGTGACCCGCACCGCCCGGCGCACCAGGAGCTGGATCGCCTCCTCCAGGACGCCTTGGACGGTCCGCAGCCCTGGCTGCACTGCCCACCCGCTGAACGGGCCGCCGTCGTAGGAAAGATCGAGCCGGATACGCAAAAACCCGCCGCCCCCTGGAACGGGGGCCGCGGGTTTTTGGTGGTTCACAGACCTAAGTCTATGCGAAGGAAATCAGCGAATTACTTCGCGTCCTTCTCCTCGGCTGCGGGAGCTTCGGCAGCTTCCTCAGCGGCGGGTGCCTCTTCGGTTGCAGCTTCCTCAGCAGCAGGTGCCTCTTCGGTTGCAGCAGCTTCCTCAGCGGCCGGAGCCTCTTCAACGGGAGCTTCCTCGGCGGCCGGAGCAGCCTTGGCAGCAGCCTGGGTAGCCTCGGCTACGACGGCCTGCTTGGCGGAAACCGGCTCGAGGACCAGTTCGATGACAGCCATGGGAGCGTTGTCGCCCTTGCGGTTGCCGATCTTGGTGATGCGGGTGTAGCCGCCGTCGCGGTTCTCCACTGCCTGCGCGATGTCGGTGAACAGCTCGTGGACGACGCCCTTGTTGCTGATCAGGCCGAGCACGCGGCGGCGGGAAGCGAGGTCGCCACGCTTGGCGAAGGTCACCAGGCGCTCTGCGTACGGCTTCAGGCGCTTGGCCTTGGTGACCGTGGTGGTGATCCGCTTGTGCTCGAACAGGGATGCTGCCAGGTTCGCGAGCATGAGGCGCTCGTGAGCCGGGCCGCCTCCGAGGCGCGGACCCTTAGTGGGGGTAGGCATAATTGTTTCTCCTCATGTGGAAGCCGTGGGCGGCACACCATGGTACTGCCCGCCGGCCAAGGTCTGGTTTAGAGTTCGTCGTCGCCGAAGGCGGCGTCGTCCTCTTCGATTGCTGCGGCGCGTGCTGCGAGGTCAAAACCGGGAGGCGAGTCCTTGAGGGACAGGCCCAGTTCAACCAGCTTTGCCTTGACCTCGTCAATGGACTTGGCACCGAAGTTGCGGATGTCCATCAGGTCAGCCTCGGAGCGGGCAACGAGTTCACCCACGGTGTGGATGCCCTCACGCTTGAGGCAGTTGTAGGAACGGACGGTGAGGTCCAGATCCTCGATCGGCAGTGCCATGTCCGCTGCCAGGGCAGCGTCGGTGGGCGAGGGGCCGATCTCGATACCTTCAGCTGCGGTGTTCAGCTCACGGGCCAGACCGAACAGTTCCACCAGGGTGGTGCCTGCGGAAGCGACGGCATCGCGCGGGGCGATGGCCTGCTTGGTCTCGACGTCGACAATCAGCTTGTCGAAGTCGGTGCGCTGCTCAACACGGGTTGCTTCCACGCGGAAAGTAACCTTCAGCACCGGCGAGTAGATGGAGTCGACCGGGATGCGGCCGATCTCTGCGTCGCCGGACTTGTTCTGAGCTGCCGAAACGTAGCCGCGGCCGCGCTCGATGGTGAGTTCGAGTTCGAACTTGCCCTTCGAGTTCAGCGTGGCGATGTGCAGATCCGGGTTGTGGAATTCGACGCCGGCCGGCGGAGCGATGTCCGCGGCGGTGACGACTCCGGGGCCCTGCTTGCGCAGGTAGGCAACGACGGGCTCGTCGTGCTCGGAGGAAACCGACAGGTTCTTGATGTTCAGGATGATCTCGGTGACATCTTCCTTGACACCCGGAACCGTGGTGAACTCGTGCAGCACACCATCGATCCGGATGCTGGTTACGGCAGCACCGGGGATGGAGGAGAGCAGGGTACGGCGGAGGGAGTTTCCGAGGGTGTAGCCGAAGCCCGGTTCCAGCGGTTCAATGACGAAACGCGAACGGTTTTCGGAGACTACCTCTTCGGAGAGGGTGGGGCGCTGTGCAATGAGCACTTAGGTTTCCTTTCGGCGAGCATCCGCTATATGACGCAACACAGGTGGTGGAAATTCGGTCTGAAGACTTAACGCGCTGGGCTTGCCCGGACCATCGCTGGTCCGGGCAAGCTCCTGCTGCGGAAAGAATTAGACGCGGCGGCGCTTCGGCGGGCGGCAGCCGTTGTGGGCTGCGGGGGTGACGTCCTGGATGGAGCCAACCTCGAGGCCAGCGGCCTGCAGCGAACGGATGGCGGTTTCGCGTCCGGAACCCGGTCCCTTGACGAAAACGTCTACCTTGCGCATGCCGTGCTCCTGCGCACGCTTGGCAGCGGCTTCGGCAGCCATCTGGGCAGCGAACGGGGTGGACTTGCGCGAGCCCTTGAAGCCAACCTCGCCAGAGGAAGCCCAGGAAATAACAGCGCCGGTCGGATCCGTGATGGAAACGATGGTGTTGTTAAAGGTGCTCTTGATGTGCGCCTGGCCAAGCGCGATATTCTTCTTGTCCTTCTTACGCGGCTTGCGAACCGCGCCACGAGTCTTCGGGGGCATTTTTTCTCCTACAGAAAGTTATTGGGGAAAGCTCCGTCAAAAATCCCGGACGGGATTTTTAGCGGGCCTTCTTCTTGCCGGCGACGGTACGCTTCGGGCCCTTGCGGGTACGTGCGTTGGTCTTCGTACGCTGACCGCGTACGGGCAGGCCCTTGCGGTGGCGCAGGCCTTCGTAGCTGCCGATTTCAACCTTGCGGCGGATGTCAGCTGCTACTTCGCGGCGAAGGTCACCCTCAACCTTGTAGTTGCCTTCAATGTAGTCACGCAGCTCAACCAGCTGGGCGTCAGTCAGGTCCTTGACGCGAACGTCAGCGCTGATGCCCGTGGCAGCCAGGGTTTCGTGTGCACGGGTCTTGCCCACGCCGTAGATGTAAGTAAGCGCAATTTCCAGCCGCTTTTCGCGGGGAATGTCTACGCCAGCGAGACGAGCCATAGTGGCAGTACTCCTTGATAAACCGGAGGTCGTAGGCAGTACACCCGCACGGTCCGTGCGGCCCCAGCCTCCGACCGGGGGTTAGCTGTCCGGACTCTTTCGAGCTCAATGTTCCAGATCAGCTTGTGCTGCCTTTATTTACTTGCGTGGGTTAGCAACCCAGGATTTCCTTCAGGGAAGGAAATTAGCCCTGGCGCTGCTTGTGGCGCGGGTTCTCGCAGATCACCATGACCCGGCCATTACGGCGGATCACTTTGCACTTTTCGCAGATCTGCTTGACGCTCGGCTTGACCTTCATGGCATTCCTTTGCGTGTAGCAGTTTGGTCAACTGGAGCGGCCGCCAGTTCGAACTGACGCCGCCCAGCAATTTACTTGTAGCGGTAGACGATACGACCACGGGTGAGGTCGTACGGGCTCAGCTCCACCACTACGCGGTCCTCGGGGAGGATTCGGATGTAGTGCTGACGCATCTTTCCAGAGATGTGTGCCAGAACGATGTGCTTGTTGGTGAGCTCAACGCGAAACATCGCGTTAGGCAGCGCCTCGGTCACAACGCCTTCGATCTCAATGACCCCGTCCTTCTTGGCCATACCCTCCGCTAACTGTTGTTGCCGCAGCCCCGCCGGATTGCACCGGGCATGACCACGAACGTTTTTGTTGGATCGATTGCCGGCTCCAGGCCCAAAAGGGCGTGGCAGTCCAGACAACCAACAAACAACACTACCCTCTTGGCCGGTAAAAGTTAAATCGGCCATAGTAGCCTACGCGGTGCGGTATGCACCATATTCACCGGCAGGAGTGATGATGCCTTCCGCGCTGGCAACGCCGTCAAGGATCGCCAAACGTACGACGTCGGCTGCCGCGCTTTGCAGGGTAATGAGGCTGAGCTGCCGGGCAGCCTCGTCCGAACGGTCGAGTCCCAAGGTCCCGGTTGCAAGGCAAAAAACAGTATCCCCATCGGCAAGCGTATGGGAAGGATTTAACGCCCGCGCGATCCCGGCATGGGAGGCCGAGGCAGTCCTTTTACATTCGGCCACGTCAAGAACGGCATTCGTGGCCACCACGACAAGGGTGGTGTTCAGTGGCGCGGGATCAGCGCGGCCGGCCGGGTCCGGCGCAGCTGACCCCAGCGGCAGGCCCAACGCGTTGACTACGGCGAGGGCTCCGACTACCAACCCGTTCTCCATGGTGACCGATGCGGTTCCCACGCCCCCCTTGAACTGCCCCCTGCCGATGAGCGCTCCGGTGCCGGCACCCACGTTGCCGCGTCCGACGTCGCGCCCTTCCTTTTGTGCGGCAGCGGCGGCGGCTGCAGCGTAGCCCATGTCCGGCGTCGGGCGTGCGGAAAAGTCGCCGCCCCTGCCGAGGTCGAAGATGGCGGCGGCGGGGACGATGGGCACCACCCCGCCGGGGACCGGAAATCCGCGGCCGTGCTCCTCACACCATCGCTGGGCACCGGCGGCGGACGCGAGGCCGTAGGCGCTGCCGCCCGTGAGCACTACCGCATCCACCTTGCTGACCAGGGTAGTGGGGTCCAGCGCATCGGTTTCGTGCGTGGCCGGTCCGCCGCCTTGGACATCCACCGAGCCCACGGTGCCCTGCGGCGCAAGGACCACCGTGACACCTGTCAACCAGCCGTCAGCGTCGTTCTGCACATGCCCCACACAGATACCCGGTACGTCGGCAATGGTTCCCATGCCCCCATTGTCCCTCCGCTGGCGTGCCCCTGCCGCATCGGCGAACTTTATGCGAGACTGCAAACAACACAGGGTTAATGGGCAACGAAGCCTTTGTTAACTATTGGAGGAGAAGGGCTTTTCCAGGGGTTTCGCCCACCAACAATGTGGTGAAGTAATAGCTTGATTCCCCTTACCCGCGAGACCGGCCACAGCTGGCTCCGAAACCCGTGAGAGATCCGCATGACACGTCAACTCTCCCCACGACCCTTCACCAGGCCCGCTGACCCGGGGGCCGGTACCGCCAAGATACCCCGCAGGCGATGGACCGCCCGGAGCCGTCGCGACTTCTTCGTTTTCCTTGCCATGGCGCTGCCCAACCTGGTGCTGATCGCCGTCTTCACCTACCGTCCGCTGTTGAGCAACATGTATTACTCGACCCTGGACTGGACCCTGGGCTCCCCCACCGCCACGGTGGTGGGCCTGGACAACTACGTGACCTTCTTCAGCAGCAGCGATGCGCCCAAGGTCCTGGGTACCACGGCGGTCTTCACGCTGGTTACCGTGGGCGGCTCCATGGTGCTGGGCCTGCTGGTCGCGCTGGCACTGAATGCGAAAGTCCGCGGCACCACCTTCGCCCGCTCCGCCGTCTTTGCCCCCTATGTGCTCTCCGGAGTCGGCGTGGGCCTGGTCTGGCTGTTCATCTTCGACCCCGGCTATGGGGTCCTTGCCTGGCTGCTGCGGGGCTTAGGGCAGCAAAGCCCGCAGTGGATCAACGATCCCCAGCTCTCCCTGGTCATGGTGATCCTGGTCTACGTATGGAAGAACCTGGGCTACTGCGCCGTGGTGTACCTGGCTGGGCTGCAGTCCCTTCCCAAGGAAGTCATGGAAGCTGCCTCCCTTGACGGCGCCAACGGTTTCCGCCGCTTCATGGCGATCTCGCTGCCGTTGCTGTCCCCCACCACGTTCTTCCTGCTGATCACCACCATGCTCAGCTCCCTGCAGGCCTTCGACCTGATCCGGATCATGACTCCGCTGGGCACAGGCACCAGCACGCTGATCTACGAGGCCTACCTCCAGGCCTTCGGCGCCTACAACAGGGCCGGCTACTCGGCAGCCATTTCCGTGGTCCTGTTCGCCATCCTCCTGGTAATCACCGTGCTCCAGCTGCGGTTTGTGGAACGAAAGGTGCACTACTCGTGACCTCCCTGTCTCCGGTGGACCCGGACCCCGCTGCTCCTGCCGTTCCCGGACCCGCCCCGGACCTCGGCCGCGACCGGCCGTTGTCGCGCCGCAACCTCATCCAGACAATCGTGGGCGGCTACCTGCCCCTGCTCATCGCGACGCTGGTGGTGTTCCTGCCCCTGCTGTGGATGGTGCTCAGCTCCTTCAAGCAGTCCGGCGAGATCGTCACCACAGACCTGAAGATCCTGCCGGAGAGCCTGAACCTGGACAACTACCGGACCGCCATGACCACGGTCCCGTTTGCGCAGTTCTTCCTGAACAGCACCATCGTCACCCTGGCCGGGGCCACCATCAAAGTCATCCTGGCAATCCTGACCGCGTATGCCCTGGTGTTTGTCCGCTTCCCGTTCCGGAACTTTATCTTCGTGCTGATCCTGGTGGCCCTCATGGTGCCCCCGCAGGTTTCCATCCTGCCCAACTTCATCCTGATCGCGGGGATCGGTGGAAAGAACACTTTGTGGGGCATCATTTTGCCCGGCCTAGGCACGGCCTTCGGCACCTTCCTGCTGCGCCAGCACTTCCGGACCCTGCCCAATTCCATCCTGGAGTCGGCCGAGATGGACGGTGCCGGCCACTGGCGCCGGCTGTGGCAGATCGTGGTCCCCGTCTCGGTGCCGTCCATCGCCACGGTGGCGCTGGTGACGATCGTGACCGAATGGAATGACTACATCTGGCCACTGATCATCACGGACCGGCCGGAAACCATGACGTTGCCGGTGGGCCTGACCCTCCTCCAGAACAGCGAGAGCAACGCCGCCGGCTGGGGTGTCCTCATGGCCGGCGCGGTCCTGGTCATCGTCCCCATCCTGATCATCTTCGCGGCCCTGCAGCGCTACATCGTGGCGGGCCTCACCCAGGGCAGCGTGACCGGCTAAGCAGCCGGCCGCCGTCGTACTTTCACACCCTCGAATTCCAAACTTCCAAAGGCAACAACCGAAAGGAACTGTCATGACACTTCATCTGGACCGGAGGCATTTCCTGGGCCTGGCAGGGCTGACCGCCTCCGCCGCTGCCCTGGCCGCATGCGGCGGACCCTCAACCACCGGCGGCGGCCAGGCAACCACCCAGGCTGCCGACATCGACTTCAGCGGCGTGAAGCCTGCGGCCAAGATCGACTTCTGGTCCAGCCACCCCGGCCAGTCGCAGGACGTGGAGAAGAGCCTGATCGAGAAGTTCCAGGCAAAGAACCCCGGCATCACGGTCAACCTGGTGACGGCCGGCGCCAACTACGAGGAAATCGCCCAGAAGTTCCAGACGGCGCAGGCTGCCAAGTCCGGCCTCCCGGGCGTCGTGGTCCTCTCGGACGTGTGGTGGTTCCGCTACTACACCAACGGCAGCATCATCCCGGTGGACAGCCTCACCAAGCAGCTGAACATGAAAATGGACGACTTCCAGCAGTCCCTGGTGGATGACTACAAGTACGACGGAAAGCACTGGGCACTCCCCTACGGCCGTTCCACGCCGCTGTTCTACTACAACAAGGACCACTTTGCCGCTGCCGGCATACCGGACCGCGCACCCAAGACCTGGGATGAGTTCGGCCAGTGGGCCCCCAAGCTGAAGGCCAGCTCCGGCGCCCAGTACGCCTACATCTACCCGGCCCTGGCAGGCTATGCGGGCTGGACCCTGCAGAACATGCTGTGGGGCTGGGGCGGCGGCTGGTCCAAGGACTGGGACATCACCTGTGACTCCCCCGAATCAGTGGCCGCACTGCAGTGGGCCCAGGACTCGATCTACAAGGACAAGTGGGCGGGAGTGTCCTCCAAGGAAGCAGCGGACGATTTCTCCGCCGGGCTGACCTCAGCCACCATTGCCTCCACCGGCTCGCTGCTGGGGATCCTAAAGTCGGCCAAGTTCAACGTCGGTGTCGGTTTCCTGCCGGGCGGCCCCAAAGCCACAACCAACGTCTGCCCCACTGGTGGCGCAGGCCTGGGCATCCCCAGCGGGATCACCAAAGAGGAACAGCTCGCAGCCGGGATGTTCCTGGACTTCGTCACCCAGCCCGAGAGCACCGTCGAGTTCTCCGCCGCCACGGGTTACATGCCCATCCGCAAGTCGGCGGACATGTCGGCCGTCCTGGCCAAGACACCGCAGATCAAGACGGCAGTTGACCAGCTCGCCGTCACCAAGGTCCAGGACAACGCACGCGTATTCCTGCCGGGCGCGGACCAGGAGATGGCCAAGGCCGCCGCCAAGATCCTCACCCAGCAGGGCGACGTCAAGTCCACCATGACGGACCTCAAGAGCACCCTGCAGGGCATCTACGACCACGACGTAAAGCCGAAGCTGAAGGCCTAGGCGCAGTCGACACGCAAAAGCCCTGGCGCCCCCCGGATACAGGGGTCGCCAGGGCTTTTCCGTGCGCCAGGCGAGGGTGCGCAGCGCCTACGGGATCGGCACCGGGGTGACGCCGAGCGGCACCAGGTGCTCCGCGCCGCCGTCGGGCGCTGACAGCACCCAAATGCCCTTCTCGTGCACTGCCACCGAGTGCTCCCACTGGCAGGATCGCTTGCCGTCGGTGGTGACCACGGTCCAGTCATCCTCCAGGACTGCGGTTTCGATGCCGCCACGGACCAGCATGGGTTCAATGGCAAGGCACAGGCCCGGCTTGATCTTGGGGCCGCGGTGGCTGGTGCGGTAGTTCAGGACATCCGGCGCCATGTGCATCTCGGAGCCGATGCCGTGGCCCACGTAGTCCTCCAGGATGCCCAGCGGCTTGCCGGGGACGGAGGAGACGTAGTCGTCAATGGCCGCACCAATGTCGCCCACGTGCTTTCCGGTGGCCAGTGCGGCGATCCCCCGCCACATTGCAGCCTGGGTGACGTCGGACAGCCGCTGGTCCTCGGGATCGGCCGTCCCCACAATCGCCGTGCGTGCGGAGTCTGAGTGCCAGCCGTCCACGATCGCGCCGCCGTCGATCGAGATGATGTCGCCGTCCTGGAGCACCCGGGCGCCCGGGATGCCGTGCACGACTTCCTCGTTGACGGACGTGCAGATGGTGGCCGGGAAGCCGTGGTAGCCCAGGAAATTGGACTTGGCACCTGCCTCGTTCAGGACGGCGGCGAAGACGTCGTCCAGGTGCTTGGTGGTAACGCCCGGCACCGCCGCGGCAACGGCGGCGTCCAGCGCGCGGCTGAGGACCAGGCCCGCCTCGTGCATGGTGCGCATTTGGGCGTTGTTCTTGAATTCGATCCGGGGCTGGCCGAAGGCCATGGTGTTTCCTTTCAAATGGCTGAGGCTCCCCCCGGATGCCGGGAGGAGCCTCGATAAACCGGGCGCCTTAGATATCAGGCTGCCTGTGCGGCCTTGATGGCCTGCATCACTCGGTTGGTTACTTCGTCGATGGGACCGATCCCGTCAACCCGGGTGAGGATGCCACGCTCGGCGTACTTCGCCACCACGGCTTCGGTCTGCTGGTGGTACAGATCCAGGCGGTGGCGGATGACGGCTTCGTTGTCGTCGCTCCGGCCCGTTTCCTTGGCCCGGCCCAGGAGGCGGTGCACCAGTTCCTCGTCGTCGGCGGTGAGCTGGAGGACCACGTCGAGCTTCTCGTCGCCGTCGGCGAGGATCTCGTCAAGGTAGTCCACCTGCGCAGTGGTGCGCGGGTAGCCGTCCAGCAGGAAGCCGTTTTCGACGTCGGTCTCGCCCAGGCGGTCGCGGACCATCTTGTTGGTCACGCTGTCCGGAACGAAGTCACCGTTGTCCATGTACTTCTTGGCCTCGAGGCCGAGCGGGGTTTCGCCCTTCACGTTCGCACGGAAGATGTCGCCGGTGGAGATGGCCACAACGCCGAGGCGTTCTGAAATCCGCTCCGCCTGCGTTCCTTTTCCGGAACCGGGAGGTCCAATAATCAGCATTCTCGTCATCGCAAAAGCCCTTCGTAGTGACGTTGTTGTAGCTGCGCATCAATCTGCTTTACGGTCTCCAATCCAACGCCCACCATGATCAGGATCGAGGTGCCACCGAACGGGAAGTTCTGGTTTGCGTTGATCAGTACCAGTGCCACCAGCGGAATCAGTGCCACGAAACCCAGGTAGAGGGCGCCGGGCAGCGTGATCCGTGAAAGCACGTACTGCAGGTAGTCCGCGGTCGGCCGGCCGGCGCGGATACCTGGAATGAAGCCGCCGTACTTCTTCATGTTGTCCGAGACCTCTTCAGGGTTGAAGGTGATCGCGACGTAGAAGTAGGTGAAGAACACAATCAGGAGGAAGTAGACCACCATGTACGGCGGGTGGTCACCGCGGGTCAGGTTGTTGTTGATCCATTCAACCCACGGTTGCATTGGCTCGCCGTTCCGGGGCTGGTTGAACTGTGCAATCAGCCCGGGAATGTAGAGCATGGAGGAAGCGAAGATCACCGGAATGACACCGGCCATGTTCACCTTGATGGGGATGTAGGTGCTGGTTCCACCCACGGTGCGGCGGCCGATCATCCTCTTTGCATACTGCACCGGAATGCGCCGCTGGGACTGTTCGACGAAGACCACCAGGGCCACCGTCAGCAGGCCCACGGCCAGCACGATGAAGAAGGTTCCGGGACCCTGCGCGGTCCAGATGGCACCCAGCGAGGTGGGGAACTGGGCGGCGATGGACGTGAAGATGAGCAGCGACATGCCGTTGCCCACGCCCTTCTCGGTGACGAGCTCGCCCATCCACATGATCAGGCCGGTGCCCGCCGTCAAGGTGATGATGATCAGGATGGTGGTGATGATGCTGCTGTCCGGGATGATCGGCAGCTGGCAGCCGGGGAGCAACTGCCCGGAGCGGGCCAGGGACACCAGGGTGGTGGCGTTCAGCAGGCCCAGGGCGATGGTGAGGTAGCGGGTGTACTGGGTCAGCTTGGACTGGCCCGACGCGCCCTCGTCATAGAGCTCCTGGAACCGGGGAATGACCACCCGGAGGAGCTGGACGATGATGCTCGCCGTGATGTAAGGCATGATGCCCAGGGCGAAGATGGACACCTGGAGCAACGCGCCGCCGCTGAAGAGGTTGACGAGCTGGTACAGCCCGCCGGCCGTCTGACCATTGTGCAAGCATTGCTGGACATTCTGGTAGTTCACACCTGGCGAGGGAATGAAAGCACCCAAGCGAAAGATGGTGATGATTCCCAGCGTGAACAACAACTTGCGTCGCAGATCAGGCGTGCGAAAGGCCCGGCCAAATGCGCTAAGCAAGCGTCCTCCTGTGGTGTCAATAAGGGTGGGGTGTCGGATTGTGATAAATCCCGACAACCGAGTCTAACGGTTGGATACGCCCTGCGAACAATCCGCAGCGGCGGGTGTGCGCCGGATGGCGGGAAAAACTCGCCCGGCGGATATGGAAAACTCCCGGTATCCGGGGCCGAAGCCCGCGGATACCGGGAGTTCAACAGCTGGCGCCGTCCTTTACAGGGCGGTGGTGCTTCCGCCTGCTGCAGCAATCTTTTCAGCGGCGCTGGCCGAGAATGCATGGGCGGTGACGTCAACCTTGACGGTGATGTCGCCGGTGCCCAGCACCTTAACGGGCTGGTTCTTGCGAACGGCACCCTTTTCGACCAGGTTCTCCACGGTGACTGCGCCACCTTCCGGGAACAGCTCGTTGAGCTTGTCCAGGTTCACAACCTGGAACTCGACCCGGAACGGGTTCTTGAAGCCACGCAGCTTGGGCAGGCGCATGTGCAGCGGCAGCTGGCCGCCAGCAAAGCCAGCCTTCACCTGGTAGCGGGCAGCCGTACCCTTGGTACCACGGCCGGCGGTCTTACCCTTGGATGCCTCACCACGACCAACACGGGTCTTGGCGGTCTTGGCACCCGGAGCGGGACGCAGGTGGTGAACCTTCAGGGCGTTCTGCTTCTCAGCAGCCTGTGCCTTATCAGCAGTGTTCTCTGCCATTTACTTCGCCTCCTCTACCTTTACCAGGTGCGGAACCGTGTTGAGCATTCCAACGGTCACGGCGTCGGCGGTGCGGACAACGGTGTGTCCGATCCGCTTCAGGCCGAGGGACCGCAGGGTGTCGCGCTGGTTCTGCTTGCCGCCAATGGCGGACTTGATCTGAGTGATCTCCAACTGAGCGTCGGAGGGGACCAGGTTCTTAGCCATGACTAGACACCTGCCTTCGGGGCGAGGAGAGCCTTCACCAGTGCCTGGGGGGCAACCTCGTCCAGCGGCAGGCCGCGGCGTGCTGCCACGGATGCCGGCTCTTCGAGGCGCTTCAGGGCGTCAACGGTCGCGTGCACGATGTTGATGGCGTTGGAAGAGCCGAGCGACTTGGAGAGGATGTCGTGGATGCCCACGCACTCCAGTACTGCACGGACCGGACCACCGGCGATAACACCGGTACCGGCGGAAGCCGGACGCAGCATTACGACGCCGGCAGCGGCTTCACCCTGAACGCGGTGAGGGATGGTGTTGCCAACGCGGGGAACGCGGAAGAAGGACTTCTTGGCCTCTTCAACGCCCTTGGCGATAGCAGCGGGAACTTCCTTGGCCTTGCCGTAGCCCACGCCGACCATGCCGTTACCGTCACCAACGACGACCAGTGCGGTGAAGCTGAAGCGACGACCACCCTTGACGACCTTGGAAACGCGGTTGATGGTGACAACGCGCTCTACGAACTGGTTCTTCTCGGCTTCACGGCCACCGTCGCGGCCGCCACGGCCACCGCGGTCGCCACGGCCCTGGCCGCGGTCGCCACGCTCGCCGCGACGGGCGCCACCACGGCGGTCCTCGGCAGCGGGGGCAGTGGTCTCAGCAGCTGCGGCCTCGGGGGCCTTCTGATCTGCAGACACAGTGTCCTTTTCCTTGTTTGCTTCGGTCACAGTGACAGCCCACCTTCGCGTGCACCGTCGGCGACGGCGGCGATCCGGCCGTGGTACTTGTTACCACCACGGTCGAACACGACAGCCTCGACGCCGGCAGCCTTGGCACGTTCGGCAACGAGCTCGCCAACGCGCTTGGCCTTGGCAGTCTTGTCACCTTCGAATGCACGGAGGTCGGCTTCCAGAGTGGACGCACTTGCTACGGTCTGGCCAATGGTGTCGTCGACAACCTGGACAAATACGTGGCGTGCGGAACGGTTGACCACCAGACGGGGGCGGGCAGCAGTACCGGAGATGCGCTTGCGGATACGAAGCTGGCGGCGGCTGCGACCAGCAGCCTTGCTCTTGTTCGTACGCTTCTTGTTAATGGAGATGGCCATGGTTACTTACCAGCCTTTCCGACCTTGCGGCGGATGACTTCGCCGGCGTAACGGATGCCCTTGCCCTTATAGGGGTCCGGCTTCCGCAGCTTACGAATGTTGGCAGCAACTTCGCCGACCTGCTGCTTATTGATACCTGAGACAGAGAGCTTGGTCGGTCCCTCTACTGCAAAGGTGATGCCGGCCGGAGCCGAAACGTTGACCGGGTGGCTGTAGCCAAGAGCGAACTCAAGGTCAGAACCCTTGGCCTGAACGCGGTAACCGGTACCGACGATTTCAAGCTTCTTCTCGTAGCCTGCGGTGACGCCCTGGATCATGTTGGCGATCAGGGTGCGGGTCAGGCCGTGGAGCGAACGCGAGGCGCGCTCGTCGTTCGGGCGGGTAACGGTCAGGGTGTTGTCTTCCAGGGCAACCTCGATGGGGCTGGCCACAGTGTGGGTCAGCTCGCCCTTGGAACCCTTGACGCTGACGACAGAGCCGTCAACCTTGACCTCAACGCCGGCAGGAACGGTGATGGGGAGACGTCCAATACGTGACATTATTCTCTTCCTTTCCCGTTACCAGACGTACGCGAGGACTTCGCCGCCCACGCCCTTCTTGCCGGCCTGCTTGTCAGTCAGGAGGCCGGAAGAGGTGGACAGGATTGCGATACCCAGGCCACCCAGGACGTGCGGCAGGTTGGTGGACTTCGCGTAAACGCGGAGACCCGGCTTGGAGATGCGGCGTACGCCGGCGATGGAACGCTCGCGGTTCGGACCGAACTTGAGTTCGAGGGTCAGCTTCTTGCCAACCTCAGCGTCCTCTTCCTTCCAGCCGGCGATGAAACCTTCGGCCTTGAGGATGTCGGCAACGCGTGCCTTGAGCTTGCTGTAAGGCATAGACACGGAGTCGTGGTATGCCGAGTTTGCGTTACGCAGGCGCGTAAGCATATCTGCGACAGGATCTGTCATTGTCATGTGGGCTCATGCCCTTCCTCGTAACGGTTTCCGCCGTCCCGTCCTTTGCGGAGCGGAGCGGCCGGACCTTTTACGTAGTTAATTAAGCTTCGGTTTTGAACGGGAAACCAAGCGCCTTGAGCAGCGCGCGGCCTTCGTCGTCGGTCTTGGCGGTGGTCACAACCGTGATGTCCATACCGCGGACGCGGTCGATCTTGTCCTGGTCGATTTCGTGGAACATAACCTGCTCGGTCAGACCGAAGGTGTAGTTGCCGTTGCCATCGAACTGCTTGCCGCTCAGGCCGCGGAAGTCGCGGATACGGGGCAGTGCCAGGGTGACCAGGCGGTCCACAAATTCCCACATGCGGTCGCCACGCAGGGTTGCGTGTGCACCGATGGGCATGCCTTCGCGCAGCTTGAACTGTGCGATCGACTTGCGGGCCTTGGTAACCTGCGGCTTCTGGCCGGTGATCTGAGTGAGGTCGCGGACAGCGCCGTCGATCAGCTTGGAGTCCTTGGCGGCATCTCCAACACCCATGTTCACAACAACCTTGACCAGACGGGGAACCTGGTTCACGTTGGCGTACTTGAACTCATCCTGGAGCTGGCCCTTGATGGTTTCGGCGTACTTGGTCTTCAGACGGGGAACGATCTTCGTTGCCGGAGTCTCGATGGTCTCAGTCATTAGATGTCCTTCCCGGTGCTCTTGGACACGCGGATACGGACGGTCTTCTTGACGCCGTTCTTCTCCACGGTGTCGAGGCGGAAGCCCACGCGGGTCGGCTTCTTGGTCGACGGGTCAACCAGGGCCACGTTGGAAATGTGGATCGGGGCCTCTACGACCTCGATGCCGCCGGTCTTGGTGCCGCGCTGCGACTGTCCAACCCGGGTGTGCTTGGTGACGCGGTTGATGCCCTCAACCAGCACGCGGTTGGTGTCGGTGAAAACGCGCAGAACCTTGCCCTGCTTGCCGCGGTCGCCGCCGCGCTCAGCCTTGGCGCCAGTGATGACCTGAACCAGGTCACCCTTCTTGATCTTTGCAGCCATGGACTAGAGCACCTCCGGAGCCAGAGAAACGATCTTCATGAACTTCTTGTCACGCAGTTCACGACCAACCGGTCCGAAGATACGGGTACCGCGGGGGTCACCGTCGTTCTTCAGGATCACAGCTGCGTTCTCGTCAAACTTGATGTAGGAACCGTCCGCACGGCGGCGTTCCTTCTTGGTACGGACGATGACGGCCTTGACCACATCGCCCTTCTTTACGTTGCCGCCCGGGATTGCATCCTTGACGGTGGCGACAATGACGTCACCGATGCCTGCGTAGCGACGGCCGGATCCACCGAGAACGCGAATGGTAAGGATTTCCTTAGCACCCGTGTTGTCGGCGACCTTCAGTCGCGACTCCTGCTGAATCACTATTTACTCCTTGCGTCGCGCCGGTTCTCAGGCCGTGGTCTTGCTACGGAATGAGCCTTGCGGAACGGTTGATCGGGGTGTCTCTTGACCTGCCTGGATTTTGCCAGGCCAGGCCTAAACGCCCGTGCCAGAAGCAGTTGCTCCCATCCGGTCCGGGACGGATCCCGGGCGCACAGGGGCACTATGCTGTGGCACGCTTGTTTACGAGGTTGATGATGGCGCGCGAAAGGCGCCATACAAACTCAATAGCCTAGCACGGTTTCGGCCAGTCCCCATATCACCACCGTCCCCCGCCCCGCAAGCACGCTCCCCTGCCCGCAAGACGGCGTCGGGATTGGACGGACGACGGCGGCAGCCAAGGCGGTCTTTCGCCCCGCCAGGGGTGCCGCTCCCCCACAATCCGGGCCACCCGCCGTCGACCGCTCCCAGGACGCGCCATCACCTCCTGCACGAAAACCACCAACGGCCCATCACCTCCTGCACCAAAACCACCAACGCCCCATCACCTGCCAGCCGGCCCTTCCGGTAGGTGATGGGGCGTTCAAGAAAGCTGCGCCGAACCTGATGGGGCGTTCGTCTAAACGGGGCAGGAGGTGACGGGGCGTGGAGGAGGTGGGACGGACCGGTTAAACGAGGAAGCCCCCGCTCCCGTGAAGGGAGCAGGGGCCACAAGCTAAGCAGCAGGTGCTACTTGGCCTTCTCGAGGATTTCCACGAGCCGCCAGTTCTTCGTGGCGGACAGCGGACGGGTCTCGGCGATGACTACGAGGTCGCCGATGCCGGCGGTGTTCTCTTCGTCGTGTGCCTTGACCTTGGAGGTGCGGCGGATGACCTTGCCGTACAGTGCGTGCTTCACGCGGTCTTCAACCTCGACAACGATGGTCTTTTCCATCTTGTCGGAGACCACGTAACCGCGACGGGTCTTGCGGTAACCGCGCTGCCCAGCCTTGGCTTCGGTAGCAGTTTCGGTCACGTTCTGGTCCTTTTCACTCACTTGGCGTCCTCCTCGGTCTCAGCCTTTTCAGCCTTGTCGGCCTTCTTGGTTGAAGCCTTCTTGGACTTCTTCTCTTCCTTGGCTTCCACAACCGGTGCGGCAACCTCGGCACGAATGCCCAGCTCGCGTTCGCGGAGAACGGTGTAGATGCGTGCGATGTCCTTCTTTACCGCGCGCAGGCGACCGTGGTTCTCCAGCTGTCCGGTGGCGGACTGGAAACGCAGGTTGAACAGCTCTTCCTTGGCCTTGCGGAGTTCTTCAACGAGACGCTCGTTGTCGAAACCGTCCAGCTGTGCGGGAGCCAGATCCTTGGATCCTACTGCCATTTCTATTCACCACCCTCGCGACGCACGATGCGTGCCTTCAACGGCAGCTTGTGGATTGCCAGGCGCAGGGCCTCGCGAGCTACCTCTTCATTGACACCGGAGAGTTCGAAGAGAACCCGGCCCGGCTTGACGTTGGCGACCCACCATTCCGGTGAACCCTTACCGGAACCCATGCGGGTTTCGGCCGGCTTCTTGGTCAGCGGACGGTCCGGGTAGATGTTGATCCAGACCTTACCGCCACGCTTGATGTGGCGGGTCATGGCGATACGAGCGGACTCGATCTGACGGTTGGTGACGTATGCCGGGCTCAGTGCCTGGATGCCGTACTCACCGAAGGAGACCTGGGTGCCGCCCGTAGCAGCGCCGGAACGACCCGGGTGGTGCTGCTTACGGTGCTTTACTCGACGTGGGATAAGCATTTAAGCCTGTCCTCCTTCTGCAGCAGCAGGTGCTGCTTCAACTGCCGGTGCTTCGGCAGCAGGAGCTGCTTCAGCGGCCGGACGGTCGTTGCGACGGCGGCGGTCACCGCGGTCAGCGCCACCCGGGCGGCCGGGACGCTCGCCACGGCCACCGCGGGACGGTGCGGCAGCAGCCTGTGCGGCCAGTTCCTTGGCGGTGACGTCACCCTTGTAGATCCAGACCTTCACACCGATGCGGCCGAAGGTGGTCTTGGCTTCGTAGAAGCCGTAGTCGATGTTCGCGCGGAGGGTGTGCAGGGGCACACGGCCTTCGCGGTAGAACTCCGAGCGGGACATTTCAGCGCCACCCAGGCGGCCCGAGCAGGCGATACGGATGCCCTTGGCACCTGCACGCTGTGCGGACTGCATGGCCTTCTTCATCGCACGGCGGAATGCCACGCGGGAAGTCAGCTGCTCTGCAACGCCCTGGGCAACAAGCTGGGCTTCCATCTCGGGGTTCTTGACCTCGAGGATGTTCAGCTGAACCTGCTTGCCGGTGAGCTTTTCGAGCTCGCCGCGGATGCGGTCTGCTTCTGCTCCACGGCGGCCGATGACGATGCCGGGACGTGCCGTGTGGATGTCCACGCGGACGCGGTCACGGGTGCGCTCGATCTCGACCTTGGCGATGCCGGCGCGCTCCATGCCCGTGGACATGAGCTGGCGGATGCGGATGTCTTCGCGAACGAAGTCCTTGTACCGCTGCCCGGCCTTGGTGCTGTCAGCGAACCAGTGCGATACGTGATCGGTGGTGATGCCGAGTCGGAACCCGTGCGGGTTTACTTTCTGTCCCACTTAGCGAGCCTCCTCTTTCTCCGGGGTAGCGACTACCACGGTGATGTGGCTGGTGCGCTTCTTGATCTGAAATGCACGACCCTGGGCACGCGGCTGGAACCGCTTCATGGTCGGGCCTTCATCAACAAACGCTTCGCTGATGATGAGGTCGCCTTCGTCAAACGCAACGCCATCACGGTCCGCGAGGACCCGGGCGTTGGAGATTGCCGACTGAACTACCTTGAATACCGGCTCCGAAGCTGCCTGCGGGGCAAACTTCAGAATTGCCAGAGCCTCATTCGCTTGCAATCCACGAACAAGGTTGACGACGCGCCGGGCCTTCATAGGCGTTACGCGGATGTGGCGCGCAATTGCCTTGGCTTCCATTGCTTTCCTTCTCTCGTCTTTGACGTAAACGCAGGCGCCTAGCGGCGCTTGCCCTTACGGTCGTCCTTGACATGGCCGCGGAATGTCCGCGTGGGAGCGAATTCGCCGAGCTTGTGCCCGACCATCGACTCAGTGACAAACACCGGGATGTGCTTGCGTCCGTCGTGTACGGCGATCGTGTGTCCGAGCATGTCGGGGATGATCATCGAACGGCGGGACCAGGTCTTGATGACGTTCTTGGTGCCCTTTTCGTTTTCCCTGGCTACCTTCACAAAGAGGTGCTGGTCAACGAAAGGACCTTTTTTCAGGCTGCGTGGCATGTGTCCAGGCTCCTATCGCTTGTTCTTGCCAGTACGACGGCGACGAACAATAAGCTTGTCGCTCTCTTTGTTGGGGCGGCGGGTGCGGCCTTCACGCTTACCGTTCGGGTTCACGGGGTTACGACCACCGGAAGTCTTACCTTCACCACCACCGTGCGGGTGGTCAACCGGGTTCATGGCGACACCACGGACGGTCGGGCGGACGCCCTTCCACCGCATACGGCCGGCCTTGCCCCAGTTGATGTTCGACTGCTCGGCGTTGCCGACCTCGCCGACGGTTGCGCGGCAGCGCACGTCAACGTTGCGGATTTCGCCGGAAGGCAGACGCAGCTGGGCGAAGCGGCCTTCCTTGGCAACAAGCTGGATC
Organism: Pseudarthrobacter enclensis; assembly: GCF_030811655.1. Classification (GTDB taxonomy): domain Bacteria; phylum Actinomycetota; class Actinomycetes; order Actinomycetales; family Micrococcaceae; genus Arthrobacter; species Arthrobacter enclensis_A. The sequence goes on from NZ_JAUSRE010000003.1 coordinate 52,719, forward strand.
GATGCGCCGGCGGAGCGGCCCATCTTGGCGCCGCCACCGGGACGCAGTTCAACTGCGTGGATGACAGTACCCACCGGGATGTTGAGCAGCGGCAGGTTGTTACCGGGCTTGATGTCAGCACCGGCACCTGCTTCAACAACGTCACCCTGGGAGAGCTTGTTGGGAGCGATGATGTAACGCTTGGTGCCATCAACGTAGTGCAGGAGGGCGATGCGAGCCGTGCGGTTCGGATCGTACTCGATTTCGGCAACGCGGGCGTTGACGCCGTCCTTGTCGTGGCGACGGAAGTCGATCAGACGGTACTGGCGCTTGTGTCCACCACCCTTGTGACGGGTGGTGATCTTACCGGTGTTGTTACGGCCGCCCTTCTTGGGCAGCGGACGTACCAACGACTTTTCCGGCGTCGACCGCGTGATTTCGATAAAGTCCGCTACGCTCGAGCCACGACGGCCCGGGGTAGTCGGCTTGTACTTACGGATTCCCATAATTTATTTCCTCGTTAAAGTGGTCTCCGCTACGCGAGCGGACCGCCGAAGATGTCGATGGTGCCTTCTTTGAGGGTGACAATCGCACGCTTGGTGTTCTTGCGGGTACCCCATCCGAATTTGGTGCGCTTGCGCTTACCGGCACGGTTGATGGTGTTGATCGATTCGACCTTGACGGAGAAGATCTTCTCCACGGCCAGCTTGATCTCGGTCTTGTTCGAACGGGGGTCCACCAGGAAGGTGTACTTGCCCTCGTCGATCAGGCCGTAGCTCTTTTCCGATACGACGGGTGCAAGCACGACGTCGCGGGGATCCTTGATGGTGGCTGCACTCACTTGGCATCCTCCTCGTTCTTTGCTGCCTTAGCGGCAACGAATGCGTCGTAGGCAGCCTTGGTGAAGACAACGTCATCAGAGACGAGAACGTCGTAGGTGTTCAGCTGGTCTGCGTACAGAACGTGAACGCCGGCGAGGTTGCGCACGGAGAGTGCAGCAACGTCGTTATCGCGCTCGATGACGACCAGCAGGTTCTTGCGGTCGGAGACACCGCGAAGCGTCGCCAGAGCGGTCTTGGAGGACGGCTTGTCGCCCGCAACCAGCTCGGAGACAACGTGGATACGACCGTTGCGGGCCCGGTCAGACAGTGCGCCGCGGAGTGCAGCAGCAATCATCTTCTTGGGGGTCCGCTGGCTGTAGTCACGCGGGGTGGGACCGTGGACAATGCCACCGCCGGTCATGTGCGGAGCGCGGACGGAACCCTGACGGGCGCGGCCGGTGCCCTTCTGCTTGAACGGCTTGCGTCCTGCACCGGAAACTTCAGCGCGGGTCTTGGTCTTGTGGGTTCCCTGGCGGGCAGCAGCGAGCTGGGCAACGACAACCTGGTGCAGCAGCGGCACGTTGGTCTGAACGTCGAAGATCTCTGCAGGCAGGTCAACCTGGACAGTGTTAGCCATTGAACTAGGCTCCCTTCACGGCGGTACGTACGAAGACGACCTGGCCGCGGGCACCGGGAACGGCACCCTTGATCAGGAGCAGCGACTTCTCGACGTCAACCGCGTGAACGGTGAGGTTCAGCGTGGTGTGACGAACGGCGCCCATGCGGCCGGCCATTCTCATGCCCTTGAAGACGCGGCTCGGGGTGGATGCGCCACCGATTGAACCGGGCTTACGGTGGTTCTTGTGGGCACCGTGGGAAGCACCAACGCCGTGGAAGCCGTGACGCTTCATAACACCGGCGAAGCCCTTACCCTTGGTGGTGCCGATGACGTCGATCTTCTGGCCGGCTTCGAAGAGCTCTACGGAGAGCTCCTGGCCCAGCTCGTACTCGGCAGCATCTGCGGTACGGAGTTCGACGACGTGGCGGCGAGGCGTGACGCCTGCCTTCTCAAAGTGACCAGCCAGCGGCTTGGTGACCTTGCGGGGATCGATCTGGCCGTAGCCGATCTGAACGGCGACGTAACCATCAACTTCTGCGTTGCGCAGCTGGGTGATGACGTTCGAGTCTGCCTGGACCACAGTGACGGGGATGAGCTTGTTGTTCTCGTCCCAGACCTGGGTCATGCCGAGCTTCGTGCCCAGCAGGCCCTTTACGTTACGGGTTGCGGTCATAGTTTCTCAGCACCTCCCTACAGCTTGATTTCGATGTTCACGTCAGCCGGCAGGTCGAGACGCATGAGCGAGTCAACAGCCTTCGGCGTGGGATCGATGATGTCGATAAGACGCTTGTGCGTGCGCATTTCAAAGTGCTCGCGGCTGTCCTTGTACTTGTGCGGAGAGCGGATTACGCAGTACACGTTCTTCTCCGTGGGCAGCGGCACGGGGCCAACTACCGTTGCGCCTGCGCGCGTGACCGTCTCAACGATCTTCCGTGCTGAAACGTCAATGACCTCGTGGTCGTATGACTTCAGCCGGATGCGGATTTTTTGTCCCGCCATGTCGCCTGACTCTCTTTCAGTCTGTGCTTCCCCGGTTTAGGGCTGCCCTGTTCACTTTCTCGTTGTATGGCTGCCGAAGCATTTGAGGTCGTAACCACCATCCGCCGCACAAGCTGAATCCGGATAAATCCGGGTTCCTCAACCTGCCGGCGCAACCGACCCCCGCGGTCGGGCGTGTCGCGCTGAACACGCATACAAATCCGCAAATCCATTGGGGTGGGTTATGTTTGGTCTTCAACTTGGACCCTGCACCCGGCATTATCCGGATCGGGACGCGAAGAAGCGCTTGAACAACTCATCTAGTATGCCGGAAAACCACAGCAGATGCGAATCGGCTCCAGCACCACCCTCCTGCGGCCATTGCCGTGGGCAGGAACGGGCTGGATGATAGGGGCATGACCCTGGAAGGCACTGAATCGGTGACGGAACTGGCCGGGCGCGTGCCGCCGTCGTTCACCCTTGGCGTCGCTGCTGCGGCGTTCCAGATCGAAGGCGGAGTCAAAGCAGGGGGCCGCGGCCCCTCGGGATGGGATGCGTTCGCGGAGAAACCCGGCACGATCATGGACGGGCACTCCCCCGCCGTGGCCTGCGACCATTACAACAGGCTGCCGGAGGACGTAGCCCTGCTCAAGGAGCTGGGGGTCGATTCCTACCGGTTCTCCCTGTCGTGGCCACGGATCCAGCCGGACGGGCAGGGCAGCTTCAACACGGAAGGCCTGGACTTCTACGACCGCCTGATTGACCAGCTCCTTGACGCCGGCATCTCTCCCATGGCAACCCTCTACCACTGGGACACCCCCTTGCCGCTCGAGCATCGCGGCGGCTGGCTGAACCGTGATACGGCCAAACGGTTTGGCGAGTACGCCAGTGCCGCCGGGGAGCGGTTCGGGGACCGCGTGGCCCAATGGGTCACCCTCAACGAACCCGTCTCGGTCACCCTGAACGGATATGCACTGGGCGTGCATGCCCCGGGCCGCCGGTTGATGTTCAATGCACTTCCCGCCGTCCACCACCAGCTCCTGGCACACGGGCTCGGAGTGCAGGCGCTGCGGGCAGCGGGCGTAGCCGGCGGCGTGGGCATCACCAACCTCCACTCCCCCGTCAGGCCCGCCAGCCGGAAGGTCGGTGACCGGCTCGTTGCCCACCTCTACGACCTGCTGATGAACAGGGTCTATGCCGACCCCGTCCTGCTGGGCCGGTACCCCTCGTTGCCGTTGTACGCCAGGCCCTGGCTGCGCTCCATTGGAAAAATCTCCGATGCGGATCTCAAGACGATCCACCAGCCCCTGGACTTCTACGGACTCAACTACTACTTCCCCGTCAAGGTGGCCCTGGGACCGGGCATCACCCCGATGCCAGCCGACATGCACCAGGAACTCGCCAAGCTGCCCTTCCATGAGGTGGGCTACCCGGAGTTCGGCAGCACGGGGTTCGGCTGGCCTGTGGCACCGGAGCACCTGGGCATCGTGCTCCAGGAATTGCGGGACCGCTACGGGCAGGCCCTTCCCCCGGTGTATATCACCGAGGGCGGCGCGAGCTTCCCGGAACCAGACCGCGTTTCCGGGACGCTCGAAGATTCGGAGCGCGTGGACTATCTCGCGACGCACCTTGGCGCAGCGCTTGAGGCCACTGCCCCCGGCGGCAACGCGGAAGGCGTGGACCTGCGCGGCTATTACGTGTGGACGCTCATGGACAACTTTGAGTGGGCCGCAGGCTATTCGCAGCGTTTCGGCCTGGTCCACGTGGACTTCGATTCGCTGCAGCGAACTCCGAAGAGGTCCTTCTACTGGTACCAGGCGCTGTCCCGCGCGCGCAGCAAGCGGCAGGGCTAGCCCCCGTCAGCCGCGGCCCATCAGCGTGAGGAAGATCAGGACGCAGTTCAGGCCCACGATCAGGGTGGCACTTGTCCAGCCGGCAATCCGCAGCGGCTTGGAGTCGGCGTGAATCCCCATCACTTCCCGGCTGCCCGTGAGGCGGATCAGCGGAATGAGGGCGAACGGGATACCAAAACTCAGGAGAACCTGGCTGAGGACCAACGCCAGTGTGGGCTCGACGCCGGCACCCAGGACCACCAGCGCCGGAACCAGCGTGACGGTGCGGCGGACCATCAGCGGGATCCTCGTCTTCAGCAGGCCGCCCATGATGGTGGCCCCGGCGTAGCATCCCACCGACGTGGATGCCAGCCCTGAAGCCAGGAGACCTACAGCGAAGACGACGCCGATAACCGGCCCGAGTGCCGACGTGACAGCTGCGTGCGCACCGGCGATAGTATCGGTCCCCTCCACGCCCCGGAGGCTGGTGGCAGCCAACAGCAGCATCGCGACGTTCACGACGCCGGCAAGCACCAGGGCGCCTGCGACATCAACGCGCGTAGCGCGGATTAGTCGGGTCCTTACCCGGGGGTCGCTGGAAAATCCGTGCCGGTCACGCGCGAGGGCGGAGTGCAGGTAGATGGCGTGTGGCATGACGGTGGCTCCAAGCATGCTCGCTGCAAGCAAGACGGTGTCGGATCCCTCGAAGCGGGGGACGAGTCCGGCCAGGGCGCCGCCGACGTCCGGCGGAGCTACGAACAGGCCCGAGACGAAGCCCACGGCGATCACGCCCAGAAGGGTCAGGATAGCGAGCTCAAAAGACCTTTGGCTGCGGCGCGACTGCAGCGTCAGGAGCACCATGGAGGCCACTCCAATCACGACGCCGCCAGCCAGCAGGGGCAGGCCGAACAGCAGGTTGAGCGCCACGGCCCCGCCGATGACCTCGGCCATGTCGGTGGCTCCGGCAACCACCTCGGCCTGCAGCCAGTAGGCGCGGCGGCGCTTGGTTCCCAGTCGCCTGCCCAGGATCTCCGGCAGGCTCATCCCGGTGGCAAGTCCCAACTTGGCGGACTGGTACTGGATCAGTACGGCCATGGCATTGGCGCCCACCAGGACCCACACCAGCAGGTATCCGAAGTTCGCTCCTGCGGTCAGGTTCGCCGCGACATTTCCCGGGTCCACGTAGGCGATAGCTGCCACGAACGCCGGCCCAAGCAGCAGGAGGCGTGACCAGGCCTTCTTGGTGGCGGGTTTCGCCGTCATGGTTGGAACAGCCATCAGGTGTCCTCGTCGTTGGGGGCGTTACTAAGACGAGGATACCGCGAATTTAGGTCTACCGAAAAGTAGGAATAAGGCACACCTGTACCGGGGCGCCGGCTGCAGCTACTGGTTCTTGTTTGCCCGGTTGATCCGCTTGGCACGGTCGATCTCGTGGCGGAAGTTTCGTCTGACCCAGAACACCCCGGCCACGACGGCAACCGCGATAATGAGGAATATCAGCCATCCCATAATGAGCTCCTTTCGGTGCTGCAACAGTATCAGGGCAAAAAGAAAGCCCCGCTGCTCGAAGCAGCGGGGCTTTCCTGTGGATTCAGCGTGGGCCGTGGCCCGGCAGAACCTTGATCAACAAGGACTACTTGATGATCTTGGTAACGCGTCCCGAACCAACGGTGCGGCCGCCTTCGCGGATTGCGAAGCCGAGGCCCTCTTCCATAGCGATGGGCTGGATGAGCGCAACGGTCATCTCAGTGTTGTCGCCGGGCATAACCATTTCCGTGCCCTCGGGCAGGGTGATAACGCCGGTTACGTCCGTGGTACGGAAATAGAACTGCGGGCGGTAGTTGGAGTAGAACGGGTTGTGACGTCCGCCTTCGTCCTTGGAGAGGATGTAGACGTTGGCCTCGAAGTCGGTGTGCGGGGTGATGGAACCCGGCTTGACGACAACCTGGCCACGCTCGACATCGTCGCGCTTCAGACCACGGAGCAGGAGGCCACAGTTCTCGCCGGCCCATGCTTCGTCGAGCTGCTTGTGGAACATCTCGATACCAGTAACCGTGGTCTTCTGGACCGGGCGGATACCAACGATCTCGACCTCAGAGTTGATGGCGAGGGTTCCACGCTCGGCGCGGCCCGTAACAACGGTGCCACGGCCGGTGATGGTGAAGACGTCCTCGATCGGCATCAGGAACGGCTTGTCACGGTCACGTACGGGGTCCGGAACAGACTCGTCGACAGCAGCCATCAGGTCCTCAACGGACTTGACCCACTCCGGGTCGCCTTCCAGGGCCTTGAGGCCGGAAACGCGGACAACCGGAGCGTTGTCGCCATCGAAGCCCTGCGAGCTCAGGAGCTCACGAACTTCCATTTCGACGAGGTCCAGCAGTTCCTCATCGTCAACCATGTCAGCCTTGTTCAGAGCGACCAGCAGGTAGGGAACACCAACCTGGCGGGCGAGCAGAACGTGCTCACGGGTCTGAGCCATCGGGCCGTCGGTAGCAGCAACCACGAGGATTGCGCCGTCCATCTGGGCAGCACCGGTGATCATGTTCTTGATGTAGTCAGCGTGGCCGGGGGCGTCAACGTGTGCGTAGTGACGCTTCTCGGTCTGGTACTCCACGTGGGAGATGTTGATGGTAATACCGCGCTGACGCTCTTCGGGTGCAGAGTCGATCGACGCGAAGTCACGCTTCTCGTTGAGAGTCGGGTACTTGTCGTACAGCACCTTGGAAATGGCGGCCGTCAGCGTCGTCTTACCGTGGTCAACGTGACCAATGGTGCCGATGTTGACGTGCGGCTTAGTCCGCTCGAACTTTGCCTTTGCCACAGGTTCCTCCTAGAACGTTTTCAAATGACATACCCTCCTGCCGCTCTTGTCGCGGCAGAAACTCAGGTAAGTCTACTTGGGGGGCTTTGGATTGGTGAAATTGCAGATTCAGGAACTAATACTAGTCCCTAGAGCCTGTTCGTGCAGATGGCCGGAATCCGGTCTGGACCGTAGCCGGCCACCTGCACCGGCTGTGCTTTCCGTTGCCGGCAAGCGCACCCGAGTTTGTTGCTTTGAGAAGTCCGGAGACTATTCGCCGCGGGTCTTCTGGATGATCTCGTCGGCAACTGCCTTCGGGACCTCGGCGTAGCTGTTGAAGGTCATGGAGTACACAGCGCGGCCCTGGGTCTTGGAGCGCAGGTCACCGATGTAGCCGAACATGCCGGACAGCGGAACGTGCGCACGGATGACCTTGACGCCCTGTGCATCTTCCATGGACTGCATCTGGCCACGGCGGGAGTTGAGGTCACCGATAACTTCACCCATGTATTCCTCAGGGGTGCGGACCTCTACATCCATCAGCGGTTCAAGCAGTACAGGGTTCGCCTTGCGTGCAGCTTCCTTGAAAGCCATACGGCCGGCGATCTTGAACGCCATTTCCGAAGAGTCAACATCGTGGTATGCGCCGTCGATCAGCGTGGCCTTGATGCCGACAACCGGGTATCCGGCCAGGACGCCGTCGTTCAGTGCGTCCTGGATGCCCGCGTCAACAGACGGGATGTACTCACGGGGAACGCGGCCACCGGTGACCTTGTTCTCGAACTCGTACAGCTCGCCCTCGGCGGTGTCCAGCGGCTCGATCGCGATCTGGATCTTTGCGAACTGACCCGAACCACCGGTCTGCTTCTTGTGCGTGTAGTCGTGGCGTTCGACGGCGCGCTTGATGGTTTCGCGGTAGGCAACCTGGGGCTTGCCCACGTTTGCCTCGACCTTGAATTCGCGGCGCATGCGGTCCACCAGGATGTCCAGGTGGAGCTCGCCCATGCCGGCGATGATGGTCTGGCCGGTGTCTTCGTTGAGGGACACCTGGAAGGTGGGGTCCTCAGCGGAGAGCTTCTGGATGGCCGTGGAGAGCTTCTCCTGGTCGCCCTTGGTGTTCGGCTCGATGGCAACCGAGATCACGGGCTCCGGGAAGCTCATGGACTCGAGCACGATCTGGTTGTTGGCATCACACAGGGTGTCACCCGTGGTGGTGTCCTTCAGGCCGATGGCTGCGTAGATGTGGCCGGCGGTAGCGCCCTCAACGGGCATTTCCTTGTTGGCGTGCATCTGGAACAGCTTGCCGATGCGCTCCTTCTTGCCCTTGGTGGAGTTGACCACCTGGGCGCCTGCTTCCACGTGACCGGAGTACACGCGGATGAAGGTGAGCTGGCCGAAGAAGGGGTGAGCAGCAATCTTGAATGCCAGGGCCGAGAACGGCTCCTCGGCGGAAGGCTTGCGGGTCAGTTCCTTCTCTTCGTCGCGGGGGTCGTGGCCGACCATCGGGGGGACGTCCAGCGGGTTCGGCAGGTAGTCCACAACTGCGTCGAGCATGGGCTGAACGCCACGGTTCTTGAATGCGGAACCGCAGAAGATCGGGTAGAGCTCGGAGTTGATGGTCATCTTGCGGATGCCGGCCTTGAGCTCGTCGATCGAGATCTCTTCACCCTCGAGGTACTTCTCCATGAGTTCCTCGGACGACTCGGCGACGGTCTCAACGAGGTTCGCGCGGTATTCCTCAGCCTTTTCCTGAAGGTCAGCCGGGATCTCGCGGATCTCGTACTTGGCACCCATGGTGACGTCACCCTTGGCATCGCCGGGCCACACCAGGGCGCGCATGTAGAGCAGGTCGACGACGCCGATGAAGTCGTTCTCGGCACCGATAGGCAGCTGCATGACCAGCGGCTTGGCACCGAGGCGGCTGATGATGGTGTCTACGGTGAAGTAGAAGTCAGCACCCAGCTTGTCCATCTTGTTGACGAAGCAGATACGCGGGACGTTGTACTTGTCAGCCTGGCGCCACACGGTCTCGGACTGCGGCTCAACGCCTTCCTTGCCATCGAAGACGGCAACTGCACCGTCGAGGACGCGCAGGGAGCGCTCAACCTCAACCGTGAAGTCCACGTGGCCGGGGGTGTCGATGATGTTGATCTGGTTGTTTTCCCAGAAGCAGGTCACGGCGGCAGACGTGATGGTGATGCCGCGTTCCTTTTCCTGTTCCATCCAGTCGGTGGTCGAAGCGCCGTCGTGCGTTTCGCCGATCTTGTGGTTCACACCCGTGTAGAACAGGATGCGCTCGGTTGTGGTGGTCTTGCCGGCATCAATGTGGGCCATGATGCCGATGTTGCGGACCTTGCTAAGGTCGGTAAGCACGTCCTGTGCCACGGGGTCTCCTTTTGGGATGGACTACACGTTCGCCGCCGGCTCGGTTGAGCCGGCGGCGTCCGGGGAGTATTACCAGCGGTAGTGTGCGAAGGCCTTGTTGGACTCGGCCATCTTGTGGGTGTCTTCGCGACGCTTCACAGCGGCACCGAGACCGTTGGACGCATCCAGGATTTCGTTCTGGAGGCGTTCGGTCATCGTCTTTTCGCGGCGGGCCTTGGAGTAGCCGACCAGCCACCGCAGGGCGAGTGCGGTGGAGCGGCCCGGCTTGACCTCAACCGGAACCTGGTAGGTGGCGCCACCGACACGGCGGGAGCGGACCTCGAGCGAAGGCTTGACGTTATCCATGGCCTTCTTCAGGGCTGCAACGGGGTCGCCGCCGGACTTGGCGCGTGCGCCTTCGAGTGCACCGTAGACGATGCGCTCTGCCGTGGACTTCTTGCCGTCAACAAGCACCTTGTTGATGAGCTGGGTTACCAGCGGGGAACCGTATACCGGATCCGAAACGAGCGGCCGCTTGGGGGCCGGACCCTTGCGAGGCATATTACTTCTTCTCCATCTTTGCGCCGTAGCGGCTGCGGGCCTGCTTACGGTTCTTCACGCCCTGGGTATCGAGGGCGCCACGGACGATCTTGTAGCGGACACCCGGGAGGTCCTTAACACGACCACCGCGAACGAGCACAATGGAGTGCTCCTGCAGGTTGTGGCCAACACCGGGGATGTAGGCGGTAACTTCCACGCCGCCGTTGAGGCGCACACGTGCCACCTTACGCAGAGCCGAGTTCGGCTTCTTCGGGGTGGTGGTGTAGACGCGGGTGCAAACACCGCGGCGCATGGGGCTGCCCTTAAGCGCGGGAGCCTTGGTCTTTGAGACCTTAGGCGTGCGGCCCTTGCGGACCAGCTGGTTAATCGTAGGCACTCTCGTGTTCTCCGTTTTATCCGGAGTGGCTGTTTCCGGCCACTCTCCTGTTGCGTTGCCCCGCCGCCCGGGCCCTGAAGGAAATCTCCATGACGGCGAAGGCGAAGCCTTTAATAGTCGGATCGCACACCGGGCGGAACCTTCATTCCAACAGTTCCCCAGGCATGCAAAAATGTGGCATACGTTGCACAAGAACCCTGCAAACCGGAAACGTCGCTCTGGTCCAGCCTTTCAGCTGATACCGGCGCACTCATCCACTGCCACAATAACAATTGGTAATAAGTCTAGCATGGACAGGCTCCATGCCTTAATCGACGGGTTAAACGGGGATGGTCCCCCACCGTACGGTGCGGGACCATCCCTGCGGCTAAGCCGGCTTCAGCGGATCAGCGGAAGTCGTTGCCCAGGTCGTAGTCATCCAGCGGGATGGCGTGGAACTCGGGAGCTCCATCACCGCCCAGGGTGTCGTACGAGAAGTCACTGAATGCGCTGGGGCCGGTGAACAGGTTGGCCTTTGCTTCCTCAGTGGGCTCCACGGTGACCTCGGTGTAGCGCGGGAGGCCCGTGCCGGCCGGGATCAGCTTACCTATGATGACGTTTTCCTTCAGGCCCAGCAGCGGATCGCTCTTGCCTTCCATGGCCGCCTGCGTCAGGACGCGGGTGGTCTCCTGGAAGGAAGCTGCCGACAGCCAGGACTCCGTGGCCAGCGACGCCTTGGTGATGCCCATGAGCTCGGGACGTCCGGAAGCCGGAGTCTTGCCCTCGGACACAACGCGGCGGTTGGCCTCCTCGAAGCGGCTGCGCTCGGCGAGCTCGCCGGGCAGCAGGTCGGATTCACCGGATTCGATGACCGTGACGCGGCGCAGCATCTGGCGGACGATAACCTCGACGTGCTTGTCGTGGATACCGATGCCCTGGCTGCGGTACACGCCCTGGACCTCGTCCACCAGGAACTTCTGTGCCGCACGCGGGCCCATGATGCGCAGGACCTGCTTGGGGTCCACCGGGCCGTTGATCAGCTTCTGTCCAACGGCGACGTGGTCGCCGTCTTCGATCAGCAGGCGAGAACGGCGCAGGACCGGGTAAGCGATCTCTTCCGATCCGTCGTCCGGGGTGATGACCAGGCGCATCTGGCGCTCGGACTCTTCGATGGTGATGCGGCCGGCTGCTTCAGCAATCGGTGCAACACCCTTCGGAGTACGGGCTTCGAAGAGCTCCTGGATACGGGGCAGACCCTGGGTGATGTCGTCACCACCGCCGGCGGAGACAGCACCACCGGTGTGGAACGTACGCATGGTCAGCTGGGTACCGGGTTCACCGATGGACTGTGCGGCGATGATGCCCACGGCCTCGCCGATGTCCACGGTCTTGCCGGTGGCCAGCGAACGGCCGTAGCACAGGGCGCAGGTACCGACGCTGGACTCACAGGTGAGTACGGAGCGGACCTTGACCTCGGTGATGCCTGCCTTGAAGAGCTCAGCGATCACCACGTCGCCGCAGTCGGTGCCGGCAGCTGCGAGGACGTTGCCCTCGGAGTCCACGACGTCGACCGCCAGCGTACGTGCGTAGGCGCTGTTCTCCACGTTCTCGTCCAGGACGAGCTCACCGTTGGAATCGGCGACGGCGATGGGCGTGACCAGGCCGCGCTCGGTGCCGCAGTCCTCTTCACGGACGATGACGTCCTGCGAGACGTCCACCAGACGACGGGTCAGGTAACCCGAGTTGGCGGTACGCAGGGCGGTATCGGCCAGACCCTTACGGGCACCGTGCGTGGCGATGAAGTATTCCAGCACCGACAGGCCCTCACGGTAGGAGGACTTGATGGGGCGCGGGATGATCTCACCCTTCGGGTTGGCCACCAGGCCACGGATACCCGCGATCTGGCGGACCTGCATCCAGTTACCACGTGCACCGGAGGACACCATGCGGTTGATGGTGTTCATCGGGGACAGGCTCTCGCGCATCACCGAGGCGATGTCGTTGGTGGCCTTGTTCCAGATTTCGATCAGTTCCTGGCGGCGCTCGTCGTCGTCGATCAGGCCCTTGTCGTACTGGCCCTGGATCTTGGCGGCGCGTTCCTCGTACCCGGCGAGGATTTCCGGCTTGGCAGCAGGAACCTCGATGTCGGAGATGGCAACGGTGACGCCCGAACGGGTGGCCCAGTAGAAACCGGCGTCCTTCAGGTTGTCCAGCGTTGCCGCGGTAACAACCTTCGGGTAGCGCTCGGCGAGGTCGTTGACGATGCGGGACAGTTCGCCCTTGTCGGCAACAGCTTCAACCCAGGGGTAGTCCTCGGGCAGGGTCTCGTTGAAGAGGACCTGGCCCAGGGAGGTCTGGACGAGTGCGGGCTGACCCTGCTCCCAGCCTTCCGGAGCTTCCCAGCCGGCGTACGGCACGAAGCCTTCGAGGCGGATCTTGACCTGCGAGTTCAGGTGCAGCTCGCGGGCGTCGAACGCCATGATGGCCTCGGAGACCGAACCGAAGATCCGGCCTTCACCGGCTGAACCCTTGCGCTTGGTGGTCAAGTGGTACAGGCCGATGATCATGTCCTGCGAGGGCAGGGTGACCGGACGTCCGTCGGACGGCTTCAGGATGTTGTTCGAGGACAGCATCAGGATGCGGGCCTCAGCCTGCGCCTCGGGGCTCAGCGGCAGGTGCACTGCCATCTGGTCGCCGTCGAAGTCGGCATTGAACGCGCCACAAACCAGCGGGTGCAGCTGGATTGCCTTGCCTTCAACAAGCTGCGGCTCGAACGCCTGGATGCCCAGGCGGTGCAGGGTAGGTGCACGGTTGAGCAGTACCGGGTGTTCGGTGATGATCTCTTCGAGCACGTCCCAGACCTGCGGGCGGTAGCGCTCCACCATCCGCTTGGCGGACTTGATGTTCTGGGCGTGGTTGAGGTCAACCAGGCGCTTCATCACGAACGGCTTGAACAGCTCCAGGGCCATCTGCTTGGGCAGGCCGCACTGGTGCAGCTTCAGCTGCGGGCCGACGACGATGACCGAACGGCCGGAGTAGTCGACGCGCTTGCCGAGGAGGTTCTGGCGGAAACGGCCCTGCTTGCCCTTGAGCATGTCGCTCAGGGACTTCAGCGGACGGTTGCCCGGTCCGGTGACCGGACGGCCGCGGCGGCCGTTGTCGAAGAGGCTGTCAACAGCTTCCTGAAGCATGCGCTTCTCGTTGTTGACGATGATCTCCGGAGCACCAAGGTCAAGCAGGCGCTTGAGGCGGTTGTTGCGGTTGATCACGCGGCGGTACAGGTCGTTGAGGTCGGAGGTCGCGAAGCGGCCACCGTCCAGCTGGACCATAGGGCGCAGTTCCGGCGGGATCACCGGGACGGCGTCGAGGACCATGCCAAGCGGGCTGTTGTTGGTGGTCAGGAATGCGTTGACCACCTTCAGGCGCTTCAGGGCACGGGTCTTGCGCTGGCCCTTGCCGTTGGCGATGACGTCGCGCAGTGCTTCGGACTCGGCCTGCATGTCGAAGTTCTCAAGGCGCTTCTTGATGGCTTCGGCACCCATGGAGCCTTCGAAGTACATGCCGTAGCGGTCGCGCAGTTCGCGGTACAGGCCTTCGTCACCTTCGAGGTCGGCGACCTTCAGGTTCTTGAAGCGGTCCCAGACCTGCTCGAGGCGCTCGATGTCGGCGTCGGCACGCTTGCGGACGTTGGCCATCTGGCGGTCGGCGGAGTCGCGGGCCTTCTTCTTGTCGGCAGCCTTGGCGCCTTCGCCCTCAAGGCGTGCAATTTCGCCTTCGAGGTCGCGGGCGATCGCGGCGATGTCGGCGTCGCGGTTGTCGATGAGCTGCTTCTTCTCGATGTCGTGCTCAACCTGCAGGTTGGGCAGTTCCTCGTGGCGGGCGGCCTCGTCAACGCTGGTGATCATGTAAGCAGCGAAGTAGATGACCTTTTCGAGGTCCTTCGGTGCCAGGTCAAGGAGGTAGCCCAGGCGGGAGGGAACACCCTTGAAGTACCAGATGTGGGTGACGGGAGCGGCGAGCTCGATGTGGCCCATGCGCTCACGGCGGACCTTGGCGCGGGTGACTTCGACGCCACAGCGCTCACAGATGATGCCCTTGAAGCGCACGCGCTTGTACTTGCCGCAGTAGCATTCCCAGTCGCGGGACGGGCCGAAGATCTTCTCGCAGAAGAGGCCGTCCTTCTCGGGCTTGAGCGTGCGGTAGTTGATGGTTTCCGGCTTCTTAACCTCGCCGTACGACCAGCCGCGGATGTCTTCCGCGGTGGCGAGGCCGATCTGCATGAGGCCGAAGGAGGATTCGCTGGACATATGGTCCCTGTTCTCTCTTGTTCTCTAAATTCTGAAGTCTTAGGTGCGGGATGAGGGAGGTGGCGTTCGACGGCGGGTGCGCACCCGCCGTCGAACGCTTACCTTCTAGACCTCTTCTACGGAGCTGGGCTCTGCACGAGACAGATCGATGCCCAGTTCCTCCGCAGCCGTGAAGACTGCGTCATCAGAGTCACGCATTTCAATCGTGGTTCCGTCCGTGGAAAGGACTTCCACGTTCAGGCACAGCGACTGCATTTCCTTGATCAAGACCTTGAAGGATTCGGGAACGCCCGGCTCGGGGATGTTCTCGCCCTTGACGATGGCTTCGTAGACCTTCACACGACCGTGGATGTCGTCAGACTTGATCGTGAGCAGTTCCTGGAGCGTGTAGGCGGCGCCGTAGGCTTCGAGCGCCCACACTTCCATTTCACCGAAGCGCTGGCCACCGAACTGTGCCTTACCACCCAGCGGCTGCTGCGTGATCATGGAGTACGGACCGGTGGAGCGTGCGTGGATCTTGTCGTCCACCAGGTGGTGGAGCTTCAGGATGTACATGTAGCCGACCGAGATCGGATCCGGGAACGGCTCGCCGGAGCGGCCGTCGAACAGACGGGTCTTGCCGGAGGAGTTGATCAGGCGGTCACCGTCGCGGGTCACGTTGGTGGAATCCAGCAGGCCCGTGATTTCCTCTTCGCGGGCGCCGTCGAACACCGGCGTTGCAACAGTGGTGGGACCACTCTCGCGCGGCAGGTTGGGCAGCTGCTTGACCCACTCGGGCTCGCCTTCGATCTTCCAACCGGTCTTGGCAACCCAGCCAAGGTGGGTTTCGAGCACCTGGCCCACGTTCATACGGCCCGGAACACCCAGCGGGTTCAGGACGATGTCAACGGGGGTGCCGTCGGCGAGGAAGGGCATGTCCTCCACGGGGAGGATCTTGGAGATAACACCCTTGTTGCCGTGGCGGCCGGCGAGCTTGTCGCCGTCGGTGATCTTGCGCTTGGCGGCAACGTACACGCGGACCAACTGGTTGACGCCCGGGGGCAGCTCGTCGTCGTTGTCACGGTCGAAGACGCGGACGCCGATGACGGTGCCGGACTCGCCGTGGGGAACCTTCAGGGAGGTGTCACGCACTTCGCGGGACTTCTCGCCGAAGATGGCGCGCAGCAGGCGCTCTTCCGGAGTCAGTTCGGTTTCACCCTTCGGGGTGACCTTTCCGACCAGGATGTCCCCTGCCTCAACCTCGGCACCGATGTGGATGATGCCGCGCTCGTCCAGGCCTGCCAGGACTTCCTCGGACACGTTGGGGATGTCACGGGTGATTTCCTCGGCACCAAGCTTGGTGTCGCGGGCATCGATCTCGTGCTCCTCGATGTGGATGGAGGAAAGAACGTCCTCGGCAACAATGCGCTGCGAGAGGATGATGGCGTCCTCGAAGTTGTGGCCTTCCCATGACATGAATGCCACGAGCAGGTTCTTGCCGAGGGCGAGCTCACCCTGGTCCGTTGCCGGGCCGTCGGCGATGATGCCGCCAACTTCCAGGCGCTGGCCTTCGTTGACCAGGACGCGGTGGTTGTAGCAGTTGCCCTGGTTCGAGCGGGCGAACTTGTTGATGCGGTAGTTGGTCTCCGTGCCGTCGTCGTTGAGCATGATGACGAGCTCGGCGGACACCTCGGTGACCACACCGGCCTTCTTGGCGATGACGACGTCGCCGGCGTCAACGGCTGCGGCGCGCTCCATGCCGGTGCCCACGAAGGGGGCCTCGGAACGGACCAGCGGCACGGCCTGGCGCTGCATGTTGGCACCCATGAGTGCACGGTTGGCGTCGTCGTGCTCCAGGAACGGGATCAGGGCGGTAGCCACGGACACCATCTGGCGCGGGGAAACGTCCATGAACTCGACGTCCTCGGCGGGCACGAGCACAGGCTCGCCTCCACCACCACGGGCACGGACCAGCACGGTGTCCTCGGCGAACTTGTTGTTCTCGTCCAGCGGCGCGTTGGCCTGGGCGATCAGCACTTCAGCCTCGTCGTCGGCCGTCAAGTACTGGACGTCGTCGGAAACGACGCCGTCCTTGACCAGGCGGTACGGGGTCTCGATGAAGCCGAACGGGTTGATGCGTCCGTAGGATGCCAGCGAACCGATCAGGCCAATGTTCGGGCCTTCAGGAGTTTCGATGGGGCACATACGTCCGTAGTGGGACGGGTGCACGTCACGGACTTCCATGCCGGCGCGGTCACGGGACAGACCACCGGGGCCCAGGGCCGACAGGCGGCGCTTGTGGGTCAGGCCCGAGAGCGGGTTGTTCTGGTCCATGAACTGCGACAGCTGGGAAGTTCCGAAGAACTCCTTGATGGCTGCAACCACGGGGCGGATGTTGATCAGGGTCTGCGGCGTGATGGCCTCGACGTCCTGGGTGGTCATACGCTCGCGGACAACGCGCTCCATACGGGACAGGCCGGTGCGGACCTGGTTCTCGATGAGCTCGCCGACGGCGCGGATGCGGCGGTTGCCGAAGTGGTCGATATCGTCGATTTCGACGCGCAGGTCCACTTCCTGGCCATCGCGGGTGCCCTTGATGGTCTTCTCGCCGGCGTGCAGCGCGACGAGGAACTTGATCATGGCAACGATGTCTTCAACGTGCAGGACCGAGGCTTCCTTGTCGCCAAGGGAGCGGTCGATGCCCAGCTTGCGGTTGATCTTGTAACGGCCAACCTTGGCCAGATCGTAGCGCTTGGAGTTGAAGTACAGGTTGTCCAGCAGCGACTGGGCAGCCTCGACGGTGGGCGGCTCGCCCGGACGCAGCTTGCGGTAGATGTCAAGCAGGGCGTCTTCGCGGGTTTCGGTGGCGTCCTTCTCCAGGGTTGCCCGCATGGAGTCATACTGGCCGAACTCTTCGAGGATCTGGCCTTCGGTCCAGCCCAGGGCCTTCAGCAGCACGGTTACGGACTGCTTGCGCTTCCGGTCGAGGCGGACGCCGACCTGGTCGCGCTTGTCGATCTCGAGCTCGAACCATGCACCGCGGGACGGGATGATCTTGGCGGTGAAGATGTCCTTGTCGCTGGTCTTGTCGGCAGCGCGCTCGAAGTAGGCGCCCGGCGAACGGACCAGCTGGGAGACGACGACACGCTCGGTGCCGTTGACAACGAAGGTGCCCTTCTCGGTCATCAGCGGGAAGTCACCCATGAACACGGTCTGCTGCTTGATTTCGCCCGTGTTGTTGTTCATGAACTCGGCCTTGACGTACAGCGGAGCCGAGTAGGTGGCGTCCCGGTCCTTGCACTCAGCCATGGTGTACTTGGGGTCAGCGAACTCCGGATCGGAGAAGCTCAGGGACATGGTGCCCTGGAAGTCCTCGATCGGGGAGATCTCTTCGAAGATGTCCGACAGGCCGGACGTGGTGGCGACGCTGAGATCGTTTTCTTCGACAGCCTTTGCCACGCGTGCCTGCCAGCGCTCATTGCCGACCAGCCAGTCAAAGCTGTCCGTCTGCAGGGCAAGCAGATTCGGAACGTCAAGGGGTTCGTGAATCTTTGCGAATGAGAGCCGGCGAGTGGCACCATCAGTGCTGTCGGCAGTGTTAGCGGTTTCGTTATTAGAGGTGCTCGAGGCGACCAAGAGGGATCCTTCCACAGACCTTCAGGCGTTTTCAGATCTCCCCCGCTGTGCACCCTGCGAAGTGACTCCGCAGCGCTACCATCCGGTTCCGCTATATGACCCGGGGCCCGGAACTGACTATGCTGTGACCGTGGTTACGGCACGTTGATTGCCAGCTGCCGGGCAAAGCCCACCGCTATATGAAGGCTGAAGGTAAACAGGGAAGACGCAAATATCTACGATACGGCAAAATAACCTACGTGTCTACCCCACAACCGGCCGGATTGCAAGCACCTGATTTTGGGCGGCAGAGACCCGCCGCATCCTAGAGCCGAAGCGTCACGCCCGCTGCAGTGCAGGCGCCGGCATTCGCGAACACCGCATCCCGGACCGCGTCCTGGGAAGCCTGTGCCGGCTTGCCCCCCATCGCCATGGAATGCACATAGCGGTTCCAGCGTTTGAATAGTTGGGTGACCAGGCTCACGATAGCCTTGGTGGCTTACAACGGAACCGGACTGAAAGTGGGAACCATGGCCAACTCTCCAGACAGCAATGACGTTGTCATCGTCGGGGCCGCGCGGACTCCGCAGGGCCGGATCAACGGCCAACTTTCCAGCCTCACGGCAGTGGACCTGGGGGCCCACGCCATCAAGGCCGCATTGGCGGGCAGTGGTGTGGACGCCTCCGACGTCGAGGCGGTGATCATGGGCCAGGTGCTCCAGGCGGGCGCGGGGCAGAATCCCGCACGGCAAAGCGCCATCGGCGCAGGCATCGGCTGGAACGTCCCTGCGGTGACAATCAACAAGGTGTGCCTTTCCGGCCTGACGGCGGTGATTGACGCCGCCCGGATGATCCGCGCCGGAGAGGCTTCGGTGGTGGTTGCGGGCGGCCAGGAGTCGATGAGCCGCGCGCCGCACCTGCTCCCGGGATCGCGCCAAGGCTGGACCTATGGATCCATTCAGGCGCTGGACGCGGCGGCCCATGACGGCCTGACCGATGCCTTCGACGGGCAGTCCATGGGCCTGTCCACGGAGACACGGAACCTCACCCTGGGTATCGACCGCGCGTCCCAGGACAACGTTGCGGCCCAGTCGCACCAGCGGGCTGCGCTGGCGGCAAAGAACGGAACGTTCGACGGCGAGATCGCACCTATCAGCGTCAAGCAGCGGAAGGGTGAGCCCCTGGTGGTCGACACCGACGAGGGGGTCCGTCCCAACACGTCAGTTGAATCACTGGCAGGCCTGCGTGCAGCGTTCGTCACCGACGGCACCATCACTGCCGGCAACTCCTCTCCCCTGTCCGACGGCGCCGCCGCACTGGTCCTCGCCTCACGCGGCTATGCGGAAGAGCACGGCCTGGAATACCTGGCTGTGGTGGGCAAGCCCGGGCAGGTGGCGGGACCGGACAACACCCTCCATTCGCAGCCGTCGAACGCGATCATGAATGCCCTCGGCAAGGCCGGCTGGAGCACGGGGGACCTGGACTTCGTCGAAATCAACGAGGCCTTCGGGTCCGTTGCCGTGCAGTCCCTCAAGGACCTCGACTACCCTCTGGAGAAGTGCAACATCCACGGCGGTGCCATCGCCCTGGGGCATCCCATTGGAGCTTCGGGGGCCCGCCTGGCCGCGCATGCGGCCCATGAGCTAAAGCGGCGGGGAACCGGTAAGGCGGCGGTGTCCCTCTGCGGCGGGGGCGGGCAGGGCGAGGCCCTCCTGCTGTACCGCGACTGATGGCGGGACTAGCCGGAAACGGCACGGGGGGCGCCGGTCGGGAACGGTTCCTGGCCGACGCCCAGGCCCGCGGGCTGAAGGTGGAGGTAGTGGAGCGGCCCCCTGCGCGAAGCCTTGACGAGGCTGCCGAGATCCTGGGCATCAGGCCGGCGGACATCGTAAAGTCCCTCGTGGTCAAGCACAAGGACGGGACCTTCCTGTTCGCCCTGATCCCCGGCGACCGGCAGATCTCCTGGCCAAAGCTCCGTGCCCTGGTGGGCGTGAACAAGCTCTCCCTCCCGGCCGCCGGGACCGCCCTTGAAGCGACAGGCTATGAGCGGGGCACCATCACCCCTCTCGGCAGCACCACCAGTTGGCCGGTCTACGCCGACGCCACCATCACCGGGCGCCGCATCTCCATGGGCGCCGGTGCCCACGGCTACAGCGCCTTCGTCGACGCTGACGCACTGACCGCAGCCCTGGACGCCGTGGTGGCGGACATCAGCGAACCCTCCTGAATCCCCCAAGCGCCTTAAAAGCAGGAAACCCCGCCCACCGAAGTGGACGGGGTTTCCTGAGGAAAAGGCGTTGTTACTTGAGGGTAACGGTGGCGCCTGCAGCCTCGAGCTGCTCCTTGGCCTTCTCGGCAGCTTCCTTGTTGGCGCCTTCGAGAACAGCCTTGGGGGCGCTGTCAACCAGGTCCTTGGCTTCCTTGAGGCCGAGGGAGGTGATGGCGCGAACTTCCTTGATGACCGCGATCTTCTTGTCGCCGGCAGATTCGAGGATGACGTCGAAGTCGGTCTTCTCTTCAGCCTCTTCAGCAGCGCCACCGGCAGCGGGGCCGGCAACAGCTACAGCAGCAGCGGTAACTTCGAAGGTCTCTTCGAAGAGCTTGACGAACTCGGAGAGCTCGATGATGGTCAGTTCCTTGAAAGCTTCAATGAGCTCTTCGTTGCTGAGCTTCGCCATGGTAGGCGTCCTTCCTGTTGTTGGTGTCCGAACGGCGCGTGGCTGTTCCGGCACCGGAGTCTGGTGGGGGTAAGAGAATTAGTTCTCTTCGGCAGCCGGAGCTTCGGCGGGTGCCTCGGCTTCAGCGGCGGGAGCTTCTTCAGCGGCAGGCGCTTCGGCAGCTGCCGGTGCACCGTTCTCTTCTTCAAGCTTGAGGCGCAGTGCGTCGATGATGCGGGCAGCTGCGGCGGCGGGCGCCTTGAGGACACCTGCAACCTTGGCGAGCTGCAGCTCACGGGACTCGAGGGCAGCCAGGGCTGCAACCTCGGTGGCGTCCAGCGCCTTGCCCTCGAAGTAACCGGTCTTGATGACCAGCTGCTTGTTGGCCTTGGCAAAATCCGTCAGGCTCTTGGCAGCGGCAACTGCGTCACCCTTGATGAACGCGATTGCAGTGGGGCCGGCAAGCTGGCCGTCGAATGCTTCGACGCCGGCTTCCTTGGCTGCAATGGCGGTCAGGGTGTTCTTGACGACCGCGAACTTGGTGTCCTGGCCGAGAGAAACACGCAGCTGCTTGAGCTGTGCAACGGTGAGCCCGCGGTATTCGGTCAGGACAGCGGCGTTCGATTCCTTGAAATCGTTAGTGATCTCAGCTACTGCTGAAACCTTGGTAGGCGTTGCCATAACCCTCCTTCCGGGGATAGTGCCGGTATTCGACGGTCCCCGCTCAAGAGAGCTAAAACTAAAAACGCCCCGCGCAGATGCACGGGGCTTGGCTCAACACGGCTTTACCGCGGAGCTTTGCTTCGTTCACCTGCGCCGGCCGCCCTGCGTTGAGGGTCCTTCGTCCGGAAAACCACTGGAACCCCCCGCGCACATCTGCAGAGTTGAGCCATGCTCAGGAGAGTGGATTTCCAACAACCGACGGTCTTTGGTACTGCCAGCTTACGCGAGGCCTTGCCGCTGCGCCAAATCGAGGTTCAGCTGGTGCTCGTGTGCAGCGTTGGCAGTTCCTTCTGCCAGATGCCCGTCACCCCGGCTGTCTGGAACCCAAGCTGCCTGTTGACCGTCAGGAGGTAACGGTTCTCAGGTGCGTTCCAGGTGTAGATAATGCGGGCGTCCGGAAACTGCTCGCTGAGCCGCACCATGTTCGCCACCTTGATCAGCAGCCCCAGTTTGTTGCCGCGGTGCTCCTGCAGCACCAGCGTGTCGTCCTGGAATACAACGTCCGCACGGTGCGCCAGCACCGTAATCGTGGTCAGTCCCACCAGGGACCCCGTGGCAATGTGCTCGACGGCGGTGACCACCGTTCTCCTGCCCTGCGCAATGGCGACGTCCTCGGCCTCGCGCAGGATGCCGCCGTCGAACACCATGTCCTGCTCAACCGGCACATCCAGGGACGGATCCACGTCCGCCCCCGCCTGGTTCTCCAGGACGGCCACGGCTTCCAGCCACCGGTCGGGGCACCGGTCCGTCCAGTGGTGGAGCCGGTACCGGCCGTTGTTCGCTTCCTCCGCTTCGGCCTGGAGGTCGGCCACCAGCTTGGTGTCCAGCGGCAGGAGGCATGAACTGAACTGCTCAATGTGCTGAAGCGTGTATCCGGTCTTCTGTGCGAACTCCACCTCACGGCTTTCCAGCGGCACGAACCCCTGCCCCGAGCCGGGAACCAACTGGGCCTGTTCAAACTCGTGCAGCGAGGCGCCGGGATGGTTCGTGTCCACCAGGATCATGGTCCGGCCTTCGCCCCTGGCCAGCTGCTCGGCGGCCTCGAGCAGGCGCCGCCCCACTCCCTGCCGCTGGAACTCGGGCAGGATGTCCAGGGTGAGCTCGGCGAGATCCAGGTGATCGGTGAGGGGCAACGCGATGTCCACAGTACCCACGATGGCGCCGTCCACCTTGGCCACCAGGATCAGCTGCCGCTCATACGGGTCCTCGAACTCCAGGAGCTTTTCCATGGGACCGTAAGCGAGGTCGTCACTCCCCCAGGTCTGCATCCGCACTTTGCGGCCCACCTCGACGGCGGCCAGGAAGTCCGCAGCGTCCGGGGTGTCCAGTGAGTCGGGAATCCAGAGCTGCTCGATCTTCACGTCTATTGCCATTCGGGCATCATCCCAGCTGTTTCTGCCGCTCACCTTCAAAGCCGGCGGGCCTGAATCCGAGTGCGGTATTTAGGGCCAGCATATGCTGGTTTCCGCTGGCATTCCATGTCAAAACCGAGCGCGGCGGCGCCAGTGGGACGAAAAGAAGACCGCCCCGGCGCGGTGGCGCAGGGACGGTCTTCGGGTGCTCCGGGAATCAATTCCCGGGCAGGGACTTCATTGAGGACTACGCCTCGGTGAGCACCTTGGTGACGTTGGGGTCAACGGAGATGCCCGGGCCGAACGTGGTGGCAACGGTGGCCTTCTGGATGTAGCGGCCCTTCGCAGCGGACGGCTTGAGGCGAAGGACCTCTTCCAGTGCTGCTGCGTAGTTCTCGGCCAGCTTCACGGCGTCGAAGGAAACCTTGCCGATGATGAAGTGCAGGTTGGAGTGCTTGTCGACGCGGAAGTCGATCTTGCCACCCTTGATGTCGTTGACGGCCTTGGTGACATCGGGGGTCACGGTGCCCGTCTTCGGGTTCGGCATCAGGTTACGCGGACCCAGGACCTTGCCGAGGCGGCCAACCTTGCCCATGAGGTCAGGGGTGGCAACGGCGGCGTCGAAGTCGGTCCAGCCGCCGGCGATCTTTTCGATCAGGTCGTCGGAACCAACGAAGTCGGCGCCGGCTGCGATTGCAGCCTCAGCCTTGTCACCCGTGGCGAAGACCAGGACGCGGGCGGTCTTACCGGTGCCGTGGGGCAGGTTGACCGTGCCGCGGACCATCTGGTCAGCCTTGCGGGGGTCCACGCCGAGGCGGAAAGCAACCTCAACGGTGGCGTCGAACTTGGACGGGTTGGTGTCCTTGGCCAGCGTTACTGCCTCGAACGGTGCGTAGTGCTTGGTCGCATCGATCTTGGCGGCTGCTGCCTCATATGCTTTGCTGCGCTTTGCCATGCTGCTTATTTCTCCTTGTGCAGTTGTGGTCTGCGGACCGCGCTGGGCCCTGCCACAGTCGGTGATCCGGTTCGTTATCCGGGCCGGATGACCAACATTTCAATTATTTTGGTGCCGGTGTCCCGGCGGTGCCGCCCGTCGTCGTCAATTGCACTGACGCTGGACAGCGGTAAAGGGTATTAGCCCTCGACGGTGATGCCCATGGAGCGGGCGGTGCCGGCGATGATCTTCGCTGCGCCTTCGAGGCTGGTGGCGTTGAGGTCTTCCATCTTGGTGGAGGCGATCTCGTTGACCTGGGCCTGGGTCAGCTTGGCAACCTTGACGGTGTGCGGGGTGGATGAACCCTTGGCAACGCCTGCAGCCTTCTTGATGAGCTCTGCAGCCGGCGGGGTCTTGGTGATGAACGTGAAGGAACGGTCCTCGTAGACCGTGATTTCCACGGGGATGACGTTTCCGCGCTGGGCTTCCGTCGCAGCGTTGTACGCCTTGCAGAATTCCATGATGTTGACACCGTGCTGGCCAAGCGCAGGACCGATCGGCGGGGCCGGGTTGGCGGCACCTGCCTGGATCTGCAGCTTGATGAGGCCGGTGACCTTCTTCTTGGGAGCCAATGTAGGGTCCTTCTCTCAATAACGTCCTGGGGCACAGGAGCGTGCCTCAGGTTTTTGGCCGCCATGGCAAGGCGGCCGGCCGTTCCGGTGCAGCTAAGCGGGCGGCGCCGGAACGAATTCTAGGAATCTCAGATCTTGGTGACCTGGTTGAACGCCAGGGTGACGGGCGTTTCGCGCTCGAAGATGGAGACCAGCACCACGAGGGTCTGGGACTCGGGCTTGATCTCGGAGATCGTGGCGGGAAGGGTTTCGAACGGGCCTTCCTTGACGATGACGGACTCGCCGACCTCGAAGTCAACAGCCACGGGAACCTGGTTCTGCTTGTTGACCGGCTTGCCCTTCTCGGCCTGCTCCTCTTCGAAGACGGGGGCGAGCATGGAGAAGACTTCATCCAAACGCAGCGGGACCGGGTTGTGGGCATTGCCCACGAAGCCGGTGACGCCGGGGGTGTGGCGGACGGCGCCCCAGGAGGCGTCGGTCAGGTCCATGCGGACCAGGACGTAGCCGGGGATGCGGACGCGGTTGATCACCTTGCGCTGGGCGTTCTTGATCTCCACGACTTCTTCCATGGGCACCTGGATTTCGAAGATGTAATCTTCCATGTCCAGGGTCTGGATGCGGGTCTCCAGGTTGGCCTTCACGCGGTTTTCGTAGCCGGCGTAGGAGTGGATGACGTACCAGTCACCTTCCTGGCGGCGCAGCTTGGCCTTGAACTCCTCTGCGGGGTCCGCGGCCGCGGTGGCTGCCGCTGCGGCAAGGGCGTCGGTCTCTTCGCCATCGACATCCGCTGAGTCGGCTTCGGATGCCTCTGCATCGTCGGAGGCGGCATCATCGGACTCGGGCGCGGAGGACTCAACCTCGGACTCTTCACCGGCTTCCGCCGTGACGTCCTGGGATTCTTCCAACCCGGTCTCGGTTACCTCGAGCTCCTGCTCAGACACTTGGTCTCCTGCTTCCTCATTGCCTAACATGCCTATTTAAATGGCTCAATTCCGCACACCGGCGCTTCCTTCCGGTTTCCCGGGGAAACACGCGGCCTGCGGACCGTCCAGCCCTAGTGGTCCGTGGGGCCGGTACCGCCGAAGACCCAGCCGACAGCGGTTCCGAAACCAATGTCCAGCAGGCTGACGATGACCATCATGATGGCCACGAACACCAGCACCACGAGCGTGTAGTTGATCAGTTCCTTGCGGGTGGGGGCAACAACCTTCTTCAGTTCGCCAATGATCTGGCGGACAAAGAGTGCAATGCGGGCGAAGAAGTTTGCCTTGGCTTCCTTCTTAGCTGGGCGGCCCTTGGAGCTGCTGGCAGCTGTTTCGGTCACCTGGTCCTCGCTCATCTTTGCAATGGTGGATTACCCGGCCCTGATCAGAACCATGGTTGCTGCGCCTGCCCCGGGCTTTC
Organism: Pseudarthrobacter enclensis; assembly: GCF_030811655.1. GTDB lineage: Bacteria > Actinomycetota > Actinomycetes > Actinomycetales > Micrococcaceae > Arthrobacter > Arthrobacter enclensis_A. Next base: position 78,634 of record NZ_JAUSRE010000003.1, read on the forward strand.
GCCCGGAGCAGCTTGCGCAGGGCAGACAGGACTCGAACCTGCAACCTGCGGTTTTGGAGACCGCTGCGCTACCAATTGCGCCACTACCCTATGGAGTGAAATCCACTCTTTGACGGCCCAACACCCAGCTTGAACTGGGGCGCACGCCATCATCCGTGTTTCAACACCGGTGAACCAGTCTACGCAAGAAGTCCGCGTAGGTAAAACCGGCCCGGCCGGCCCATCTGGAGTCCGGCCTGAAACCTGCCGCGCTGGGCAGTCATAAATCAAAACCGGCACCCCGGAGGGTCCGGTGAACAGCATAGAGTAGAACTCGTCGAATCCCACATTCCAGCCATCCCGGCTGCAAGCGAAGAACGGACCTGCCATGTCTGCCGCCCGCGTTTCCCAACGCATTTCCGCAATTGCCGAATCCGCAACCCTGGCCGTTGACGCCAAGGCCAAGGCGCTCAAGGCAGCTGGCCGGCCGGTTATCGGCTTCGGCGCGGGCGAACCCGACTTTCCCACGCCGGACTACATCGTCAAGGCCGCCATCGAGGCTGCCGGCCAACCCAAGTACCACCGCTACTCCCCTGCGGGCGGGCTGCCTGAGCTGAAGAAGGCCATCGCGGAGAAGACCCTGCGCGATTCGGGCTACACCGTGGACCCGTCACAGGTACTGGTCACCAACGGCGGCAAGCAGGCGGTTTACAACACCTTCGCCACCTTGGTGGATCCAGGCGACGAGGTCATCGTGCCGGCTCCGTTCTGGACCACCTACCCGGAGGCCATCCGGCTGGCGGGCGGCGTGCCCGTGGAGGTCTTCGCCGGACCGGAACAGGACTACCTGGTCACCGTCGAACAGCTCGAAGCAGCCGTAACGGACCGGACCAAGATCCTGCTGTTCGTCTCGCCGTCGAACCCCACCGGCGCTGTCTACTCCCCGGAACAGGTGGCGGAGATCGGCAAGTGGGCAGCTGCCAAGGGCCTCTGGGTTGTCACGGACGAGATCTACGAACACCTGACCTACGACGGCGTCCCCTTCACCTCCATCGCAACGGCGGCCCCCGAATTGGGCGACAAGGTGGTCATCCTCAACGGCGTAGCCAAGACGTACGCCATGACGGGCTGGCGCGTGGGCTGGATGATCGGCCCGGCCGATGTCATCAAGGCCGCCACCAACCTGCAGTCCCACGCCACCTCCAACGTGTCCAACATCATGCAGGTCGCCGCCCTCGCTGCCGTCTCCGGCCCGCTGACCGCCGTCGACGAGATGAAGGTTGCGTTTGACCGCCGCCGCAAGGCCATCGTCGCAGGCCTGAACGCGATCGAGGGCGTGGAATGCCCGACGCCGAAGGGTGCCTTCTACGTGTACGCGGACGTGCGTGCGCTGCTGGGCAAGGAATTCCCGACGGCGTCCGGCACCGCCACCCCGCAGACCTCCGCCGAGCTGGCGTCGCTGATCCTCGACGAGGTTGAGGTGGCAGTGGTTCCCGGCGAGGCCTTCGGGCCCTCCGGCTTCCTGCGTCTCTCCTACGCCCTGGGCGATGAGGACCTGGCCACCGGCGTCCAGCGCCTGCAGGACTTCCTGGGCAAGGCCCAGTAACGCCCCATCACCTTCCGCAGGCCAAAATCCAAACGCCCGCCCACTTCCTTAGGGAAGTGAGCGGGCGTTTGGATTTAACGCGCAGGAGCTGATGGGGCGTGTGGAGAAAAGCTGCCAAAGGTGATGGGGCGTGGGGGTTTTGGGCCAAAGGGAGCGGGCGATTCAGAGGAGGCGGCGCTCCGCGGCCCACTTGGTGAGCTCGTGCCGGCTGGAGAGCTGGAGCTTGCGCAGCACGGCCGACACGTGGGTTTCCACGGTCTTGATGCTGATAAAGAGTTCCTTGGCCACTTCCTTGTAGCTGTACCCCCGGGCGATGAGGCGCATGACCTCCAATTCCCGGGCCGAGAGCTTGTCCAGCTCATCGTCGGCAATGTCTGCGGGGGCCGTGCCGAAGGCGTCGAGGACGAATCCGGCAAGGCGCGGCGAGAAGACCGCGTCGCCACCGGCCACGCGGTGCACCGCGTCGGTGATCTCGGCACCGGAAATGGTCTTGGTGACGTAGCCGCGCGCCCCGGCTCGGATCACTGCCACCACGTCCTCCGCGGCGTCTGAGACGCTCAGCGCCAGGAAACGCGTGGTGGACAGGAGAGCTGCCGAGCCTGCGATGACCTCGCGGCCCCCGCCGCCCAGTCCGCCGGGCAGGTGCACGTCCAGGAGGACGACGTCGGGGCGCTGTCCGGCAATCACGGCGATGGCCTGCTCCACCGTTGCTGCCTCCCCCACCACGTGGATGCTGGCGTCAAGGTCCGCTTTAAGCCCGGACCGGAAGATGGCGTGATCGTCCACGATGACCACCCGCACGGAACTGGCCGGCCGGGTGCTTCCGGGGCCTGTCCCCTGGGTCATGTTCATGTTTTCCCTTCCCAATGTTCCGCTGCAGCAGGCAGCCTTAGGCGGACTTCCGTGCCGTCAGCGGTGCTGAGGATTGCCGCGGAGCCGCCGTGCCGTTTCATCCTGCCGATGATCGATTCGCGCACGCCCAGCCGGTCCGCCGGCACCTCGCCCAGCTCGAAGCCGGGCCCCCTGTCCTTGATGAAGATTTCCGTCTGCCCGTCCGACGCCTCAAGGTAGACCGAAACCGTCCCGCCCCCGTGCCGCGAGGCATTGAGCATGGCTTCCCGGGCCGCCTGGACCAGGGCTTCGTTTGCCTCAGTCATGGCGGCGTCGCCAACGGTCACAACCTCCACCGCGTTGCCTAGCAGGTCCTCCACTTCGGCGGCGGCGGCCTTGACGCGGGCGGAAAGCTGCCCGCTTTCCCGGCCCGGATCCTGGAACAGCCAGCCACGCAGCTCACGTTCCTGGGCACGGGCCAGGCGGACGACGTCGTGCTCGTTGCCTGCCCGCCGCTGGATCAAGGCGAGCGTCTGCAGGACGGAATCGTGCAGGTGGGCGGCGATCTCCGCCCGCTCCGTTTCCCGGATCCGCCCTGAACGCTCGGCCTCCAGGTCCCGCCAAAACTTCAGCGCCCACGGCAACAGGACCAGCACCACGCCGCCCAGCACGGCAACCGATGCCAGCAGCGCAAGCCAGGTCTGTTCCCACGAGCCGGAACCGGACACCATCACCAGCACACCGGCCACCACCAAGGCCAGGCCGGCGGCAAGCCGGCCCCATCCGCCGGCCTGGTCAGCCTTGGTCTTGTCCACCAGCCCGGCACGCCGGGTTTCGTCCAGCTGCATCCAGGCGATCGAGGCCCCGCTCAGCACCGCGGCCGCGGGGATCAGGGTCCCCAGGGAGACATCCACGCCCAGCATCTGCGCCACCATGATGCCGGCCACCAGCAGCAGCCCGCAGCCCAGGAGGATCTCCTTGCCGTAGCGCATCCCGCCGGCCCGGAACCAGGGCGGAGGAGCCGCCTCCCCGTCCGGCGCCTTGCCGTTGCCACCTGCGGCCGTGCCGGCGTCGGGCGCAGTTCGCTGTGGCGACGGGGCCTGAACGGCCTGGCCCTGCCCCGGTTGGCTCACAGCGGGAGCAATAGGCGACGCCGGGCGGCGGGCACTGCGGCGTGCGGCCTCGTCCGCGGTGGGCACCATAATCCAGAGCCAGGCGTAGAAGACCAGGCCCGCCCCTCCCGCGAAGGCGGCGAGGACCATGGCCAACCGGACGTTCCTTACCGGCCAGCCCAGGTGCGCGGCCAGCCCGGAACAGACGCCCGCGATGACGCGGTCGCTGCTCCGCGCCAGGGGCGGGCGCACCGGGAGGGTTGTCATGGATCAATCCAAACATGGATCAGGGTTGGCCGGGCCGGATCAAGGCCCTTGCCGGGGGCGGCTCAGGGACCGTTCAGGGTTTCCCCCAATAGAGGGCCGGATGGGCAGGGACGGAGGATCGAGGTATGAACTCGCAGATCCCTCCCTCCGACGACGAACCGTCCGGGCCTCTGCCCGGCCCGGAAAGCCAGCCTCCCACTGAGCCGCTCCCGCCCTCCGCCCAGCTTCCCTCCCCCGGCCCAGAACACCCCGCCCCCGGACCGGGGGCGGCACCTGGGGGCCAGGAGGCCGGTCCCGGCCCGAACTACGGTTTCCAGGACGGCCCGGCGCCGGCGGCCTCCACCGATTTCTTTGGCTGGGTCCGCAGCCAGGGCATTCACCGGGGAAACGACCGGTGGATCGGCGGCGTTTGCAGCGGCATCGCCCACCGGCTCAACGTTGATCCGATCATCATCCGCGGCGCCGCGATCGTCCTGACCCTCCTTGCCGGCATCGGCGTACTGGTCTACGGCCTTGCATGGGCCCTCCTGCCGGAACCCGACGGCAGGATCCACGTCCAGGAGGCCGGCGCGGGCCGTTGGTCGAGCGGCATGACCGGGGCCCTCATCGCCACAGTGCTGGGCCTCACAGGCCTGGGCGGAGGCTACTGGGGCTGGAGCCATAACGGCTTGAGCGGGCTGCTGTGGACCGTCTTCTGGGTCGGCGGCGCCATCTACCTCATCTACTACCTGACGCAGCGAAACAAGGCACATCCCACCATGGCGGGACACTCGGTTCCACCCCGGACCACCTATCCTGCGGGACGCCCGGGAACAGGAGCTGCCTCGGCATTTTCCACCGGCACGGCTTCCGCGCCGGCCCCGGGACACCCGGCAACGCCTCAGTATGGCCCGCCCACCATCGGAGCGGGCACAGACGGAGGCTACGGGCCTCCCACCGGCGCAGGCCCTGGAAGGCCCGGGCCCAGCGCCGCCGGCCCCGCCGGGGCCGGGAACGGCACAGGGTTCGGCGGCCCGGGCAGCGCGGCGACCGGCGGTGGCAGCTACCCCGCCCCGTGGGTCCCGCCCCGGCCGTCGAAGCCGCGGCCGGCTGGACCGGGCGCTCCCGCGGTGGCCATCGCAACGGGCGCTGCCCTTGTGGTGGGCGGCGGACTGAAGGCGCTGGACGCCGCCAACATCATCAACCTGGGCGGCTCGGCCAACGCCATTGTGTGGGCCAGCGCGGCAGCAGTCCTTGGCCTGGGCATCCTGGTGGCCGGCTTCCGCGGACGGACCGCCGGCATCCTGAGCCTGTTTGCCGTGATAGCACTGGTCACCGGCGGTATCTACAACACCCTGGACGACGGCCGGATGCGGTTCCAGCAGGTGGACTGGAGCCCTGCCGGAATCGAGGAAGCGCGCGGGGGCATCGACATCACGGCCGGGCGGGGAACCGTGAACCTCACGGACCTCTCCCCAAGCACCCCCCTGACCTCCGACGTCGTGGTGCCCCTGGACATCACGGCCAGCAACGTGACGGTGGTCATCCCGCGAAACCTGCCAGTGGACATCAAGGCGGACATGACCATGGGGAACCTGAACGAGCCAAGCGGCCAACGCGGCGGTACCACCACCCGCGAGAGCACCTACAACACGGACAAACCGGGCAACCACCTGGTGGTGCAGATCGACGGAACCTTCAGCAACGTCACCATCCAGGAAGGCAACTGACATGGACAGCGGCAACATTCCGACGACGGCGGACCAGGACCTTGAGGGCCGGGCACCTGCCAGGGTGGGGACGGTGGTGTGGGGACTGATCGTCCTGGCGCTGGCGGTGCTGATCATCGTGGCGCAGTTGGGCATCGTCACCCTCAACGGCACCTACGTCTTGATCGGCCTGATGATTGGGGCGGGCGTGGCCCTGGTGGTGGGCGGCCTGCTCTCAGCCCGGAAACGTGACAACCAACCGACGACAGGGAAGTCTTGAACCATGGATAAGTTCTTCAGCATTGTCAGGGGCCTTGGCCTGAAGCGCGGCCCGGAGCGGTGGCTTGGCGGAGTCTGCGGCGGCATCGCTGCCAAGCTCAATGTGGACGTAGCTTTTGTCCGTATCGCCTTCCTGCTCTTCGCACTGCTTCCGGGGCCGGCCTTCGTTTTCTACGTCCTCGCGTGGGTGATCCTCCCGGACCAGCGTAACGAGATTCCGCTGCAGACGTTCCTGGACCGCCGCTCACTCGGTCGCTGACCGGGCCGGCTTCCGCCGCCAGCCAATAGCCCCCGCCCGGTGAATCCGTTCATCGGGCGGGGGCTTTTGGCTGCCCTGATTCCGCTGCGTGCCGGCCCGCATGTAACCGGTTTGTGTCGTACCCCACACACCCCACTACACTTCTAGGTGAGCTCAGCGTGGCGCTCTGCCTGTAAACCTTCTTCCCAGGATTTGAGCCGAACATGAAAATTGGAATCCTCACCAGCGGCGGCGACTGCCCCGGACTGAACGCCGTTATCCGAGGCGCAGTATTGAAGGGCATCGCCGTCCACGGCCAGGAATTCGTAGGATTCCGCGACGGCTGGCGCGGCGTGGTGGAGGGCGACATCATCGAAATCCCCCGCACCATGGTCCGCGGCATTGCCAAGCAGGGCGGCACCATCCTGGGCACATCCCGCACCAACCCGTTCGAAAACGGCGGCGGACCCGAGGCCATCAAGGCCCACATGGACCGCCTGGGCATCGATGCCATCATCGCTATCGGCGGTGAAGGGACCCTGGCAGCAGCCAAGCGACTGACCGACGCCGGCCTCAAGATCGTGGGCGTCCCCAAGACGGTGGACAACGACCTTGACGCCACCGACTACACCTTCGGTTTCGACACCGCCGTGCAGATCGCCACCGAAGCAATCGACCGGCTCCGTACCACTGGCGAGTCCCACCACCGCTGCATGATCGCTGAAGTCATGGGCCGCCACGTGGGCTGGATTGCCCTGCACGCGGGCATGGCCGCCGGCGCGCACGCCATTCTCATTCCGGAGCAGAAGGTGAGCATCGAGCAGATCACCGACTGGGTCAAGGAGGCCCATGCCCGCGGCCGCGCGCCGTTGGTGGTGGTGGCCGAAGGCTTCGTGCCGGAGCACATGGAAAGCCCGCACTCCGAGCGTGGACTGGACACATTCGGCCGGCCGCGCCTGGGCGGCATCGCCGACCAGTTGGCCCCCGAGTTGGAGGCAAGGACCGGCATCGAAACGCGTGCCACCATCCTGGGCCACATCCAGCGCGGCGGCGTCCCCTCCGCCTTCGACCGGGTCCTGGCCACCCGGCTGGGCATGGCCGCAATCGACTCCGTGGTTGAAGGATACTGGGGCACCATGGTGGCGCTGAAGGGCACCGACATCCGGCATGTGGCCTTCGAGGAAGCCCTTGGCCAGCTGAAGACCGTCCCGCAGAACCGCTATGACGAGGCCGCGGTCCTGTTCGGCTAAGCCACCGTGCCGCCCTAGGCTGGGAGCATGACACTCGATCCCGGCTCCGCGGCCATCATCCAGCTGGCATGGGCCCGCCGTCTTGGCCTTGACGACGATGCTTTCGGTGACGCCCTGGCTTCCGGCGAACGGATTGTCCGCGCCGACGAGTCATGCCGCACCGTCGAGTTCGTGCGGATATTCGGAAGTTCCGCGCTGGTGGGCCCGCAGAGCGTGATCGATGCCGCCGCCGGCATCCCGGATGAGGAAATGGCCCAGCACGTGACCCTCCTGAAGCTCACCCGGGAACACGGCGGCCATGGACTCGGGGCTTCCGCCCTGTTCTTCGCCGACGACCTGCCGCTCCAGCAGCCGTCCGAAGAGCTGACCGTTTCGCACGGAAATCCCGAGGCCATCGAGCTGGAGGGCCGTTGCCCACCGGACGACGTCAACGAAGTGGGGCTCTCCGACCTGGAAAACCGCTACACCATCGTGCACGAACTGGACGGCAGGCGTGTTCCCCTGGCCTGCGGGGCCTACGGGGAATGGGAGGGCCTGTTGGGCAACATGGGCGTGCTGGTGGACCCTGAGTGGCGGCGGCGCGGCCTGGGCTCACTGGCCGGCTCCATCGCGGCGCACGAGGCACTGGCCGCCGGGCTGACCCTGCAGTGGCGTGCCGATGTGAGCAACACCGGCTGCCTGGCCCTGGCCCGGAAACTGGGCCTCTCAGCCGGCGGAATCCAGACCAGCGTCAACCTTCGCTGAGGTACCGGTACCGGCAGCGGCGCTCCAGTCCTGGACCGGCTTGGGCTTGGCGAAGAACAGGGCCACCGCCGCGCCGGCCAGCACCACAGCGGCGGGCATCAGGATGGACTGTGCCATCGCCGTGGAGAACCCTGCCTTCAGGAACTCCGGCAGCGTGCCGCCCATGGCCATTCCCCCACCGGCTGATGCCGCGGGGCCGCCGGACGGAAGTTCGGCGGCGAGCCGGGACTGGATGAGGACGGCAATGGCGGCGCTGCCCAGCACGGCCCCGATCTGGCGCGTGGTGTTGTAAACGCCCGAACCGGCTCCTGCCTGCCGCGGCGGCAGGTTCCTGGTGGCGGTGGTGCTCAGGGGCGCCCAAATGCCGGCGTTGGCGAAGCCCAGGACGGCGCTGGGCAGCAGGAACAGCAGGATGGGCGTGTCCGGCTGCATCAGCAGGCCGTTCCAGACCAGGGCGACGGCCATCAATACCAGGCCGGAAGCGGCGAGGTATTTCGGGTTGACCCGGTCCACGATCTTTCCCACCACAGGTGCCATGCCGCCCGAAATCAGGGCCATGGGGACCATCAGGAGTGCAGACTGGGTGGGCGTGAGGCCACGGACCAGCTGGTAGTAGAAGATCAGCGGCAGGCCGAATGACGTGACGGTGAACCCCACCATGGTGATGCCCAGGTTGGCGAGGGAGAAGTTCCGGTCCCTGAACAGCCCCAGCGGCAACAGTGGTTCACCCTTGTTGAACCGCTGCCAGGCCACGAAAGCGGCCAGGACAACAAGGCCGGCGATAATCAGGCCCCACACGCTGATGAATCCGGTGATGGTGCCCCAGTTGTACGTCTCGCCTTCCTGGATGCCGAAGACCAGCAGGAAAAGCCCCACGGCGCTCAGCAGCACGCCGGGGATATCGAACCGGTGCGGGTGGGTGCTCAACGCCGGGACGTTGCGCAGTGCAAGGATGAAGCCAACGACGCCGACGGGTACGTTGATGAAGAAGATCCACTCCCAGCCGAGTCCGTCCACCAGGACACCGCCCAGGATGGGGCCCACCAGGGTGGCCATGCCGGCAGTGGCACCCCAGATGGCCATGGCAGAGCCGCGGCGGTCGGGCGGGAAGATGCGGGTGATGACCGCCATGGTCTGGGGCGTCATGACGGCCGCGCCGAGCCCCTGGACCACGCGTGCCCCGATGAGGGTTTCAACGTTCTGGGCAAGGCCGCACCAGAGGGACGCCAGGGTAAACACCACCAGGCCCAGGAGGTACAGCCTCCTGGGTCCGAACCTGTCCCCAAGTCGTCCGGTTATGAGCAGCGGAACGGCGTAGGCCAGCAGGTAGGCGCTGGTCACCCAGATCACCGAGTTGATGTCGGCGTGCAGGCCTTGCATGATCCGGGGATTCGCCACCGAAACGATGGTGCTGTCGATCAGGATCATGAAGAACCCAATCACCAGGGACCACAGCGCCGGCCACGGCTTCTCTACGTTTTCCACTCTGTCATCCTTCTGGAGTTTTATTGGTGCCGGGCGGAGCCCGGGGAGCCTTAGCCCAGCAGGTCCAGGATCTCCGTGCGGGCGAACATTTGCGCCGCAGCCCGCGCCGAGGGCGCCCCGGCATCAGGGTCCGCTCCGGCGCCCAACAGGACCCGGGCCACGTCTGGGTAACCCTTGAATGCCGCTCCGGCGAGCGGGGTCTGGCCCCGGTCGTTGGCGGTGTTTGCGTCGGCGCCGTGCTGCAGGAGCAGCCCAACGGTACCGGCGTGGCCGTGGTACGCAGCCAGCATGAGCAGGGAATCACCGGCGGCGTTCGTCATGGTGGCCGGAGCGCCGGCGTCCAGGTACGCACCCAGCAGCGCGCTGTTTCCTTCGCGCGCAGCCTGGAAGAGCTCGTGCGCCAACGCCAGCGCGTCGTCGTCGTGCGCTTCCGCGCGCTGCGCCCCGGCGTGGACGGGCGTGGTGTTCTCGGTCATCAGCGTGGCCCCCTCAGGAATCCGGTCTGGCGCCCCACCACCTGGCCTGCGTCGGGGGCGACAATGAGCTCCTGCGCGGCGGGATAGGGTTCATCGCCGTCCAGGACCGTCAGTATTTCATCCGGTGCCACGGAACGCTTTATGACCGCCAGGGCCACCGGCCCCATTTCGTAGTGCTGGGCCACGGAGGTCACCGTTCCAACCTTCCGCTCCCCCGCCATCACCGGGCTGCCGGCTGCCGGGAGGGTGTGCTGCGAGCCGTCCAGCTGCAGGAACACCAGCCGGCGCGGCGGGTGGCCGAGGTTGTGCACCCGGGCAATGGTTTCCTGCCCCTTGTAGCAGCCCTTGGCCAGGTGCACGGCGGTGCGCAGCAGGTCCAGTTCGTGCGGGATTGTCTTGTCATCCGTTTCGGCGCCGATGCGCGGACGCCAGGCTGCGACGCGAAGGGCTTCGGCCGCGAGCACGCCCGCCAGTGCGTGCCCGGCAACGGCGTCCTCCAGCTCGCCGGCGGGGATGAGGTACTCGAACCAGGGCCGTTCAAGTCCTGGATGGTTTTCCTCCGGGATGGTGGCGTAGGAATATCCGCCCGCCGAAACGTGGGGCCACGGATCCTGCCAGGCAAGGTGGCCGGACCATTCCGGAACGGCACGGGTGCTGCCCACCACGGCCCAGTCCGCGGAGACGTCGGCGATTTCCACCCGCAGCATGAACTTCATCCGGTTCAGGTACTCTGCCAGCGGCGCGGCCTCGGCGGCCTCCACGATCAGCCAGGTGGTCCCGCCGTCGTCAACCACCCGGGCGTCGAAGTCGATGCGGCCCTGGACGCTGAGGAGCAGCAGTTCACTGGACTCCCCCGGCTGCAGGGCTGCCACCTGCTGGGAGGACAGGGTGTTGAGCCAGCTCAGCCGGTCCGGCCCGGTGACGGTGACCACGCCGCGGTGGGAAAGATCGACGACGGCGGTTCCGGCAGCGAGTGCGCGCTGCTCACGCAGCGGCTCGCCGTAGTGGGCGGCGACACCGGCGTCAGGGCCGGCGGCCTCGACGGCGCCGGGGCGCGACAACAAAGGGCTGGGCGTAGTCATATGAAGTAGAAGTCCTTTGGGGTCGGCGGTATTCCGTGATCTGTGGGTTCGTTTCCGCACCCCGGCCGCTGGAAGGCACTGCCCGGGAAGCCCACTGCCTCAGGAGACCCCTGCAGTGTCAGACCGCTGTATCAGGAGACCCGGTGCAGGAAGGCGGACGCGTGGGCTTCAAGGCCTTTGCCGGCTTCTCCTCCCGTGGCCACGTCCCACCGCCACAAGAGGTTGCCGTCCACCAGGCCGAAGATCCGGGTGGCTGCGCTGTACTCCTTGGAGTGGCTGCCGCGCATCACCATGTCGGTGGTCAGCTGGATCTGCGGGCCCTTGATCTGGCCGTAGTAGAGCTCGGTGATTCCGCCGGGGTGCGCGATGGACACAGAGATGTCGAAGCCGCCGTCTTTGTTGCGCAGGGCCTCCACCTCGTCGGCGCTCTTCAACACCGGCACGATGTCCGCAGGCACCAGGCCTGGGCCGCCGTCGGCGTCCAACTGCTTGCGCTCCAGCGCCCAGAAGCCCGTCTCAACCGTGAGCGGGCGCAGGCGGACACCTTGGTCGTCCGTCAGCCAGCTTTCGGCGCGGTACTGGAGGTACGGGAGGCCGTTGTGGGTGAAGGACACATGCTGCAGGAAGTGTTCCGAGTCCTCGTCGCCGCTGCCCAGCCGGCCGCGGCCCTCCCACTCACCGATGAGCCACGAGAGGGGAACGAGTTCGGGGGTCAGATCTGTTGGAATCTCAATGGGCATTGCCATTACCTCCAGATACGGCTGGTACTGGAATAGGTCTGGTTACTTCTGGCCCTTGAAGAGGCGGTAGACCACGAACCCGGCGAACCAGGCCATGGACACGCTCGCGATGCCAAGCAGGACAAGGAAGAAGATTTCAAAAGCAAGTACGGACATGGTGCCATCCTAACCCGTTAGTAGATGAGTAGTTTGTCTATGAAGTACGCGAGCGATCCCACAGCCGAAACCGGGGCGAGGCCCATGCTAAGGGCAGCAAGAATGTTCAGCGGCGCCCCGCGGAGCGTGGCAAGCCGGCGGAAGCTCGCCAGGACCGCGCCCACCACGATGCCAAAGACGGCGGCCGGAAGGACAGCGATGTCCGACAGGACCAGCCCGGCAAGTGGACCGGCCAGGCCGGCAAGCACAACTCCCAGCGGCGCAACGATGCTGTCCGGCCAGCGGATGAGCCCCGCGAGCACGGCAACCGCAGCGCTGATCGCGGCCACCAGCAGCATCTCGCGCACCCCATTGAACCGCGCACCGGCAATCCAGCCCGCGCCGAGGCAGGACAGCAACACACCGGCGCAGCAGCCGAGGGTGGACTCCAGACGCTGGGCCTGGCCTGTTCCGCGGATCAGCTGCACCACGAAGACGGCCATCATTCCCAGGGCAACAAACGCCGGCGTCCAGTCCAGGTATCCCGGCGCGGGCACCACGGCCGCGGCGACCGCCGCGCCGGCACCCGGCAGGGCAATGACGGCGGCAAGGGTCTTCTTGGCCGGGATGCGCAGGAAGTGCGGCCAGCCGATCCCCACGGCGGCGGCAATGACGATGCCCACGGCGGCCAGGGCCAGCGGCGAGGCGTAGACGCCGGCGACGATGGCAATGAGGCCTGCTATTCCCACGACGCCGATGGTCCAGGAACCGAGCGAACGCACGGGCGCCTGCAATTCCGCGGTCATGCGGGGTCCGGCCTGTGCTTCGTCGGTGCACTCACTGCGCTGTTTTCCCATCCTGGCATCGGCCGGAAGGCTGGTCCGCCCCCTCATGGCAGGGCTGGTCCGCCCTGGTTCAATCCTGCCTTATGTGACCCGGATATGTCGCAAAACGTGCCTTCCGATGGCGCGGATCTGTGGTCCCAAGGGGGCCGCCGGGTATACTCAAGGTTCAGCTACGCTCCCTGCTGAGGTGGCTGGCCGGCGGCGTGCTGACGGACCAAAACCTCCTGCAGGAAGCCCGTACCGGCCGGTGAGAATCCGGTTCAGTCGCCCAATGATGCGCGGACGGCCCTTGGAGGAACAATGTCGCACATCCTGTTACTGACCAACAGCACCGGTTCTTCGGTGGACATCCTGCCTGCCCTCGAATTGCTGAACCACCGCGTCCATATCCTCCCCGCCGAACCCACGGCCCTCCTGGAAACGGACCCCTGCGACATTGTCCTTCTGGACGCCCGCAAGGACCTGGTGGGCGCCCGCTCCCTCACCCAGCTCCTGAAGGCCACAGGCCTCAGCGCCCCGCTGGTACTGATCCTGACCGAAGGCGGCATGGCTGCGGTTTCCTCGGCCTGGGCTGTTGACGACATCGTCCTTGATTCCGCCGGACCGGCCGAGGTGGAGGCCCGCATCCGGCTGTCCGTTGCCCGCGCGGTACCCGAACAGGAGGACGCACCCAGCGAAATCCGTGCCGCGGGCGTCATCATCGACGAAGCAAGCTACACGGCCCGGGTCAACGGAGCGCCGCTGAACCTGACCTTCAAGGAGTTCGAGCTCCTGAAATACCTGGCACAGCACCCCGGCCGGGTCTTCACCCGCCAGCAGCTGCTGACTGAAGTCTGGGGTTACGACTACTACGGCGGCACCCGGACCGTGGATGTCCATGTGCGGCGGCTACGGGCCAAGCTCGGCGCGGACCACGAAAACCTCATCAGCACGGTCAGGAACGTGGGCTACCGGCTCACCCTGGTCCGGCAGCAGGAAGACGAACTTACCGAGGCCTGAACCCCGGCCTGCGGCCAGCGACGTATAGCCTTGGCACATGACTCCAGCGCATCCGCAGAAGTGGCCCGTCCATGCCGTCCGGGGCGGAGTTGACCAGCAACTCCTGAGGGACTGCCGCGTGCTCCTGGCCGCGGCAGAGGAATCGGACGGCAACCCGTCAATTTCCGAACAGACCCTGGTGACCATGCGTTCCGGGGACACCGCGGAACACAGCCTGCTGACCCTGGCCCTGTACGCGCCGGACGAGGACTCCGATCCCGCGACCGGCCAGGATCTGGCGGGTTTCGCTGTGGTGGTTGAGGAGCCTGACGGCAACGGCGTCCTCGAAATCGCCGTCCACCCCTCCTACCGGAACCAGGGGGTTGCCGACCGCCTGGTGGGTGCGCTCAAGGAAGCCCGGGGCTTTGAGGGGCTGAAGGCCTGGTCCCATGGCAACCACGAGGCAGCCGCTGACCTCGCCGCCCGCTACGGGTACAAGCCGGTGCGTGAGCTGTGGAAGATGAGGATGACGACGGCGGGCGCGGACCTGCCCGACGCCGGCCTTCCGGACGGCGTGGCCATCCGCACCTTCGTGCCCGGGAAGGATGAGGACTCCTGGCTGGCTGCCAACAGGGAGGCGTTCGCACACCACCCGGAGCAGGGACACCTGACACGGGCCGACCTCGAAGCGCGCATGGCCGAGGACTGGTTTGATCCTGCCGGGTTCTTCCTGGCGGAAGACCGCGACGGCCGCCTGCTGGGCTACCACTGGACCAAGGTCCATCCGGGGCACGGCGCCCACCCGGCAATCGGCGAGGTGTACGTGGTGGGGGTAACGCCGGCCGCGCAGGGCATGGGGCTCGGCAAGGCTCTGACGCTCACCGGCATCAGGCACCTCCGTGACTCCGGGTTGACCGCCGTCATGCTCTACGTCGATGCCGACAACAGTGCTGCGGTTGCCCTGTACCGGCGGCTGGGCTTCACCCGGTGGGACATGGACGTCATGTACGGCCCCGCAGCAGGGTGAACAGGACGGCCTCAACAAACGCTGCCACCACTTAAATCAAGGGCTGTGGCCCCACCGATTGCTTGTAAGGTTGAAAGGGAACCGCGCGGGGCGGAAGCGCCGGCACCAAAGCGCCAGCAAAAGGAGTTGCCATGAACCCGGAACCGTCCGGAACAGCCACGTCCCAGGATGTTGCGGTGCCCGTACGGGCGCGCTTCGGCTCCTCCGAAGTACCGGCGTCCAGGGCCACGCAGGACCGCATCGACATTCCCGAGTTCGCCCCTAACCTGCAGCCGGAAGGGGACATCAGGCCGGACCGGTTCCTGGACCGAGAGCTGAGCTGGCTTGCCTTCAACTCCCGCGTGCTGGAGCTGGCCGAGGACCCCACCCTGCACCTGCTGGAACGCGTCAACTTCCTGTCCATCTTCGCGTCCAACCTTGACGAGTTCTTCATGGTCCGTGTGGCGGGCCTCAAGCGCCGCATCGCCACCGGACTTGCCGTCCCCTCGCCGGCCGGGCTGAGCCCTGTTGAGGTGCTGGAAAGCATCAGCGAGGAAGCCCACCGGCTTCAGGAGCGGCACGCGCAGGTCTATGCCGACCAGATTCGGCCGGCCCTGGCCTACGAGCACATCCACCTCATGCAGTGGGATGAACTGGACGACACCGCCCAGCAGCAGCTGAGCGCGATGTTCGCCGAAAAAGTCTTCCCCATCCTCACTCCCCTTGCTGTTGATCCGGCCCACCCCTTCCCGTACATCTCGGGTCTGTCCCTGAACCTTGCCGTGGTGGTCCGCAACCCTGTCAGCGACAAGGAACTCTTTGCCCGCGTCAAGGTCCCGGACCAGCTTCCCCGGCTGATCTCCATCGACGGCCCCCGTGCCGGCGCGGTGCCGGGCCGCGTGGCCCGGTTCATCGCGCTCGAGGAAGTCATCGCCGTCCACCTGGACAAGCTGTTCCCGGGCATGGAGGTCCTGGAGCACCACACGTTCCGCGTCACCCGCAATGAGGACGTGGAGGTGGAGGAGGACGACGCCGAAAACCTCCTGCAGGCCCTGGAGAAGGAACTGCTGCGCCGCCGGTTCGGGCCGCCCGTCAGGCTTGAAGTCACCAACGACATCAACCCCAACATCCGCGCCCTGCTGATCCGGGAGCTGGGGGTGGAGGAATCCGAGGTGTACTCGGTGCCGGCTCCGCTTGACCTCCGGGGCCTGTCAGTCATCGCGGGCATCGACCGGGCGGACCTGCACTATCCCAAGCACGTCCCGCACACCTCCCGGTACCTGAACGAATCCGAGACCGCCAAGGCCGCGAACGTCTTCGCCGCGATGCGCCGCCGAGACATCCTGCTGCACCACCCGTATGACTCGTTCTCCACGTCGGTGCAGGCGTTCCTGGAACAGGCCGCCGCGGACCCCAAGGTCCAGGCCATCAAGCAGACCCTGTACCGCACGTCAGGCGACTCCCCGATTGTCGACGCCCTGATCGATGCTGCGGAGGCCGGCAAGCAGGTCCTGGCGCTGGTGGAGATTAAGGCACGGTTCGACGAGCAGGCCAACATCTCCTGGGCCCGCAAGCTGGAACAGGCGGGCGTGCACGTGGTCTACGGCATCGTGGGCCTGAAGACCCACTGCAAGCTTTCACTGGTGGTCCGCCAGGAAGTGGACGGGCTGCGCCGCTACTGCCACATCGGCACCGGCAACTACCACCCGCGCACGGCCCGGTACTACGAGGACCTGGGCCTGCTGACCGCCAACGAGCAGGTGGGCGAGGATCTGTCCAAGCTGTTCAACCAGCTTTCCGGCTATGCGCCCAAGTCCACGTTCAAGCGGCTCCTCGTGGCGCCACGTTCCGTCCGGTCGGGGCTCATCGACAGGATCGAGACGGAGATCCGCAATGCCCGGGCCGGGGTCCCGGGGCACGTGCAGATCAAGGTCAACTCAATGGTGGACGAGGCCATTATCGACTCCCTGTACCGCGCGTCCCAGGCAGGGGTGAAGGTGGATGTTGTGGTCCGCGGCATCTGCTCGCTGCGCCCCGGAGTTCCCGGCCTCAGCGACAACATCACGGTCCGCTCCATCCTGGGGCGCTTCCTGGAGCACTCACGCGTATTCGCCTTCGCCAACGGCGGTGACCCGGTGGTGTACATCGGCTCCGCGGACATGATGCACCGTAACCTGGACCGCCGGGTGGAGGCCCTGGTCCAGCTGGCCAGTGCTGACGACGTTACGTACGTCCTTGACCTCATGCGCCGCTATATGGACCCGGAAACCTCCAGCTGGCACCTTGACAACGAGGGTCGCTGGACGCGGCACCACCTGTCCGAGGACGGAAAACCGCTTGAAGACGTCCAGTCCTGGCTGTTGGCATCCCGGCCGCGGCAACGCAGCCTGAGCCGGCGATAGGCAGCCGCGTTGTCGAGCGATGCACTCGTAGCCGACCAGACCGACCATCCGGGGGAACCCGTAGCCGTTACCGCCGCGGGAGCCATCCCCTGGCGGGTCAACAAGGACCGCCTTGAAGTCCTGCTGATCCACCGGCCCCGCTATGACGACTGGTCATGGCCCAAGGGAAAGATCGACGCCGGTGAGACGGTTCCGGAATGCGCCGTCCGTGAGGTGAGCGAGGAAATAGGGCTCACCGCGCCGCTGGGCATACCGCTGCCGCCCATCCATTACCACGTGGCCTCGGGCCTGAAGAAGGTCCATTATTGGGCCGTCAAGGCCAATGGCAACGGACTGGTGCCCGATGGCAAGGAAGTGGACAGCGTCATGTGGTGCGTCCCCGAGAAGGCTGCCCGCCTGCTGTCCAACCCCTCCGACGTCGCACCCCTTGAATTCCTGCGCGACGCGCACGAACGGGGAACGCTGGACACGTGGCCCCTGCTGGTGCTGCGCCACGCCAAGGCCAAGCCGCGGGCCTCCTGGAGCAAGGCCGAGGGCGAACGTCCACTCGCGGCCACCGGCACGCGGCAGGCGCAGGCTGTCGGCCGGCTGCTGCAGGTCTGGCAGCCCATGCGTGTAGTCACCAGCCCGTGGCTGCGCTGTGTTGCCACCGTTGCCCCCTATGCGCGGTCCACCGGGGCCAAAGTGAAGCTGGCGGAGGGCCTGACCGAACACAAGCACCAGCGCAGCCCCAAGAAGACGGCTGCCGTCATCGAAGCCCTCTTCGACAAGCAGCGGGCCGTGGTGGTCTGCACCCACCGGCCTGCCCTGCCAACCGTGCTCAAGCAAGTGGGTACCCACATGCCGTCCGACCTGGCGAAGCTGCTGCCTGCTCACGAGCCGTTTTTGTCGCCGGGCGAACTGGTGGTCTGCCATGTGGCCAACGGCGGGAGCAAGCGCGTGGTCGCCGTGGAACAGCTCAAGCCTTTCGATGACTAAGGAGCGGTCCCAGTAGACTTGAGGCGTGAGCATCCCTACGCCTTATGAAGACCTCCTGCGCGATGTCCTGGCCAACGGCACCCATAAATCGGACCGCACTGGCACCGGAACCACCAGTGTTTTCGGCCGCCAGATCCGCTTTGACCTCTCCAGGAGCTTCCCGCTGATCACCACCAAGCGGGTCCACTTCAAGTCCGTGGCGGTGGAACTTCTGTGGTTCCTGCGCGGCGAGACCAATATCAAGTGGATGACGGACCAGGGCGTCACCATTTGGAATGAGTGGGCGGATGCGGACGGCGACCTGGGGCCGGTCTACGGCGTGCAGTGGCGCAGCTGGCCCACCCCTGATGGCGGCCACATCGACCAGATCGCCGAGCTCATCGAGAACCTGAAGTCGAATCCGGACTCGCGCCGGCACATCGTATCCGCCTGGAATGTCTCCGAGCTCAACGACATGGCGCTGCCGCCCTGCCACGCGTTCTTCCAGTTCTACGTGGCCAACGGCAAGCTGTCCTGCCAGCTCTACCAGCGTTCCGCGGACATGTTCCTGGGGGTGCCGTTCAACATCGCCTCCTACGCGCTGCTCACCTGCATGGTTGCCCAGCAGGTGGGGCTTGAGCCCGGCGAGTTCGTCTGGACGGGCGGTGACGTGCACATTTACGAGAACCACATGGACCAGGTCCTCAAGCAGCTGGAACGCGAGCCCTACGAGTACCCGCAGCTGAGGATCACCCGCAAGCCGGCGTCGATCTTCGACTACACCCTTGAGGACTTCGAAGTGATCGGCTACCAGCACCACCCGACGATTAAGGCACCGATCGCCGTATGAGCACAGGAAACTTCACTGACCCGCAGTCCTTTACCGAGGAACTGGCCGCCTCGATCACCGGCGTGGGGCTGGTGTGGGCGCAGACCTCCGACGGGGTTATCGGCAAGGACGGGGACATGCCCTGGAACCTGCCCGAGGACCTCAGGCACTTCACCCGCCTCACCACCGGGCACCCAGTGATCATGGGCCGGAAGACCTGGCTTTCGTTCCCGGACAAGTACCGCCCGCTGCCCGGCCGCACCAACATCGTCATCACCCGGCAGCCAGGCTGGGCCAGCACGCCTGAGGCGGAGGGCGCCGTCGTGGTCCCTTCCCTGGATGACGCGCTCCTTGAGTCGCAGTTTGTCGACGGCGGCGAAACCGTCTGGATCCTGGGCGGCGGTGAGGTCTTCCGCCAGTCCACCGAGCTCGCCAACGTCGCGGTGGTCACCACCATCGATGTGAAGGCCGACGGCGACACGTTCGCTCCCGAGCTTGGGCCCAGCTGGGAGGCCACCGCCTCCGTCCCGCCGGACGGCTGGCTGACCGCCGCCAACGGCACGCGCTACCGATTCACCAAATGGTCACGGACCGAGGGCTAGGAACATGCTGAAGAAACCGGAAACCCTGTTCGTCCTGGGCTACATGCTGCTGCCCCTGCTGGCGCTGCTGTCCGCGATCGTCGGGCTGACCATGATCCTGGGCGGCAACAAGATCGCCGGGGCCATCGTGCTCGTGGTGGTCACGCAGGTCTTCACCTTCGGGGCGTTCTTCGCGCTCCGCGCGCGGAAGGCGGCGATGCTGGAGCAGCCGGACCGGAGCTAGCGCTTACGGCAGCGGCATGGGGAGGCCAACCCATCGCGGCCGGGCTGCTCCTGCCCTAGGCTGGGGCACGCAGCACTCTGGGGGCTGTCGGATGAATATTGGGGGGAATCCTGGTGGCAGGAACTTTGTGGGGCGCCGACGTCGACCAACTGCGGACCCTCGCGCAGCAGTTCAGCAAGACGGCGGACCTGCTGCAGCAGCAGGCGACGCAGCTGAGCAGCCAGATCAACAACAACCCGGCCTGGAAGGGCGCAGACGCCCAGCGGTTCCGGTCTGACTGGAACACCAGCCATCGCACCCTTCTACAACAGACCGTCTCGCGGCTGCAGCAGGAGTCAAAGGTCCTCCTCAAGAACGCTGATGAGCAGGAGGAGGCGAGCACCGCCGGTGGCGGACCTGGCGCCGGTTTGCCTGCCGGCAGCAACGGTCCCCGCCCGCCAGTCCCGGGGCAGGGCAGCAACGATCCGTGGGGCCCGGACTGGCTCACGCATCCCAACTCCCCTTTCCGCAGCGGCTGGGACATGTACAACCTCACCAAAGCGTTGCCGAATCTCCGGGCAGGACTGTTCGATCTTCCCCATTTCATCAGCAAGGCAGACAACGTGCCCGAGTTCTTGTTTTCCAAGGACTTCCGGAGTGTGGCAAAGGCATTCCAGGACACAAACATGCTCAGCCAGTATTTCAACACTTCCTCCGAGCTGTTCGACGGCAGGTGGGACACCGCTCTGAACCTCGCCGAGGGCGGCAAGGCGGCCAAGTTCTTCGAGTTCGGCGGCAAAGCCCTGGGCGGCGTCGGAGTGGGCCTTGATGTGCTGGACACTGTCAACAACATCAAAGAGGGCGATGCGGGTGCTGCCTTTTACTCCGGAATCAAGGCCGGCCTGGGAGTGGCCAGTTTCGCTCCCCCGCCTGTTGGAACGGCGGCAATGGTGGCGTCCGGAGCGTTGGCCATCTATGACAATGTTCCGATAGTCAAGGAAACAGTCAATGCCATCGGCGGATCCATCGCTGATGGTGCCAAGGAAGTCTGGGAAGGCGCTGGGGATGCCGCCGAAAAAGTCGGCGACTTCTTTGGTTTCTGAGCCCACAACGAGAGGTATTGACGATGACTGAGACAACAACGGAAACCGCCTCCATCCCGGATGCCATCGGATATGGTTTTGCCGAGATGGTTACCCTTGCAAGCCTGCAGGGCGGGGACGCTGCCGTGCTCAGCGCTGAAGCACTGAGGGTGGACGGCTACCTGAACAACACGGACATGGTGAGCGCCGGTGCGTCTTCATTGGTGGCCCGAGGCCTGGCCAAAGCCGAAAGTGACGGGCTTCTCTCCGTGTCAGGCCCCACTGCCGCCGTTGCTGCCCTCCTCTCCTCTGCCAGCCGTCGGATTGAAATCTCTCTGCTGACGGCAGAGGGAGGCGACAGCGTCATCGGTATGGAAGGCGGAGGCATTCATCTGCTGTTCCAGCCCAGGGCCTACTTCACCTGGTGGGCTATGGCGCAGAGACCCGATGTCACAGCCGCCGAGGCCAACTTCATGGTCATCAAGAAGCACCTGCGCGACAACCCCCAGGGTGGCGCCACTCTCCGACGGCGCGAAGATCCCAAGGGGCAGACACTGTACGTGAAGAGCGGCGGCGACCAATTCTGGACCATCGGTATCTCCACACCCCAGCAGGCAGACATCACTGAAACCAGGGGCGTGGACGACGCCGGTCTCCTTCACCATATCCAAACCATCCGTCAGGACTGACTGTGACATTCGACCGCGACCGTGAACGCCGCAATGATGACGTCTATGCCGAGCACAAGGCCGCGCTCGCCCGGGGTGAGAAGCGCGTACTGCGGAGGACCAGCACAGGTGAACTGCACAGCTATCCTGGGGACGAGATCGGCTTTTCTCCCGGGCGTGGCCACGTGCAGGTCCGATCGTGGTGGGGCATGGGAATCCTCAGCGCCGTCATGGTGGTCCTGGTCATTCTCTCCCTGGTGATACTTCTGCGTCCCCTGCCTGATGGGGGCCAGCCCTTCTGGGGCGCCCTGGTCCTCACCGCATTCAGCAGTCTCGGGGCTTGGTACACCTTCGGCATGGCAAAGGACGAGTACCGGGCCAAAAAACTGCGCAAGGAACGGCAAGCACCGGAACCTGGGGCTGGACATGTCAACGAATGAACCGCACGGCAAGGGCGTGCCCCAGGAACCGGGCTACGTCCCCACCCGCCGGCCCCCGGAGACGCCCATGAAGCATCGCCTGGCCGGGAATCTCCCGCGGCCCGTGGAATAACGCCCAAAGCGCGTGCCGCCGTCGTGAATTTATCCCAGCCCGCGCGTGACGTAACCGACTGCGCCCTACCGGACGCGAAGTCTAAACTGGACCAATGACTACAGCAGCTACCCCTTCCGTCGGCCTGGTCGGATGGCGCGGCATGGTCGGCTCCGTCCTGATGCAGCGCATGCAGGACGAGGGCGACTTCGCCAACATCAACCCGGTGTTCTTCTCCACCTCCAACGCGGGAGGTGCCGCGCCGTCCTTTGCTGACGGCGCCGGCAAGCTCGAGAACGCGTTCGACCTCGACACCCTGGCCAAGCTGCCCATTATCGTCACCGCCCAGGGCGGCGACTACACCAAGCAGGTGCACGGCGAGCTGCGCAGCCGCGGCTGGGACGGCCTGTGGATCGACGCCGCCTCCACCCTCCGTATGAATGACGATTCGATCATCGTGCTGGACCCCATCAACCGCGATGTCATCGACAAGGGCCTGGTCAACGGCACCAAGGACTTCATCGGCGGCAACTGCACCGTGTCCTGCATGCTCATGGGCCTCGGCGGCCTGTTCAAGAACGGCCTGGTGGAGTGGGGCACGTCCATGACCTACCAGGCTGCGTCCGGCGGCGGCGCCCGGCACATGCGTGAACTGCTCACCCAGTTCGGTACGCTCAACGCCGAGGTCAGCACGGAACTGGACGACCCCGCGTCGGCCATCCTGGACATCGACCGCAAAGTCCTGGCCCACCAGCGCACCGATGTCGA
This sequence comes from Pseudarthrobacter enclensis, assembly GCF_030811655.1. Classification (GTDB taxonomy): domain Bacteria; phylum Actinomycetota; class Actinomycetes; order Actinomycetales; family Micrococcaceae; genus Arthrobacter; species Arthrobacter enclensis_A. Next base: position 101,416 of record NZ_JAUSRE010000003.1, read on the forward strand.
CGCCACGCAGTTCGGCGTCCCCCTGGCCGGTTCCCTGATCCCCTGGATCGACGCGGACCTGGGCAACGGTCAGTCCAAGGAAGAGTGGAAGGCCGGGGTGGAGACCAACAAGATCCTGGGCACCACGGACGAAAACCGCGTCATCATGGACGGCCTCTGTGTCCGCATCGGCGCCATGCGCTCCCACTCCCAGGCCCTGACGCTGAAGCTGCGCGAAGACCTGTCCGTCGCCGAGATCGAGAAGCTCCTGGACGAGGACAACCAGTGGGCAAAGGTTGTTCCCAACACCAAGGAAGCCTCGATGGCGGAGCTGACCCCGGTGGCTGCCTCCGGCACCCTGGACATCCCGGTGGGCCGCATCCGCAAGATGGAAATGGGTCCTCAGTACATCAGCGCCTTTACCGTGGGCGACCAGCTCCTCTGGGGCGCCGCCGAGCCGCTGCGCCGCATGCTCAACATCGCCACCGGCAACCTGTAGCCACGCAGCTGCCCGACAAGCGGCCCGGCCTGCAAAAGCAGGCCGGCCCGTTTCTGCACCTGCCCCCGGAATCGCCGGCGTGAATTGCGGGTGTCCCTTATGAGGGACGGCTGCCAAAAGTGATGACCGCGCCGCCGTCGGCTGTCCACGAGATCCGGCCGCCCTGATAGTCCTGGGCCACGCCGCTGCCGGAGGCAAACTCGTCGGTGATAGGATACCCGAGCCGTCCCCTCTCAAAGTCCGTTGCTGCCCACGCCTGGCGGATCGCACCGACAGAATAGTGGGCACCGGAAGCCGGGGACCAAATGACCGCACCCCGCTGGTACGTCCGGTAGCAGCCGCCCCTGTCCAGCCCGCAGACGGTGCTGCCAGACGGTGCTCCGAGCCTTGGGTTGGCTGCCGCCACGGCATTCATGGCTGCAGCAGCGCCGGGCGGCGGTGTTGCCCCCGGTGGCGGTGTGTTCGGCGCGGCCAGAGCGTCGGCGCCCTGTCGGATGGTAACCAGTGGCAAGCCGCTGTCCTTAACTGCCGCTATCTGCGCATCGAGCACGGCAGTGTCTGTATGGTAAATGTCCCGGCCGATGCTCGCTCCCACCTCGTGATAGACCAATACCAGCCACGTGTTGTTTGCCTTCGCGGCATCGATCCAGCCCTGCACCGTGGCGGCAGTAGTGCCGGCATCGACGTTCTGCACGAGGATGTTGTACGGGTCGAAGCTGGCCTGGCTGTTGAAACCGTCATCGGTGTTGCGCTGGGTAGCGTAGAACTTCTGGACGGCCGCAGTGGTGGTCGGGTTATACGCCCCGTAGGGAGAGGCAAAATCCAGCGCCGCGGACGGACCGAACATCTGTTGCAGAGCGGCCTTGCTCTGCGCCAGCTCGTTTTCGAGTTGGGCGGCGGAAAGTTTGGTGAGGTCGGGGTGGGTGACTGTGTGCGACGCGATCTCGTCGCCACGGCTTGCGAAGGCCTGGATTTGGGCCTGCGACATGTAATCGGGCGTGTTGATCGATCCCGGGAGAACGTAAAGCGTGGCCGGAACCGCGTACTTTTTCAGGATGGGCAACCCGTTGGTGTACTGGCTGGCCCATCCGTCGTCGAATGTCACGCTCACCATACCGCCTGCGGCATGGGCCACGGGGGCAAACCAAAGCGAAACGGCACCGAGTATCAGGGTGACGGAGAAGGGGGCAACCAACCATTTCGGCGACCGGTTTCTTATGCTGTTCGCCGGGCGCACCCTGGTCGACGGCGGCTGTGAGGACGACGGACGGTCGGGCCTGCGCCGAAGGGCGGGCCCCATCTCCCGGATTCGATTCAAAATGTTCATCTCGTCGCCGCCCCTGCAGTAGTGGTTCGTGCCCTGGCGGAGAGTACTGCCTGGTCACGTAGGCATCGTCGTCCACGGTCCCGGCGAGCCCGGCGGCACGCGCCAGCGCAATGAAAACACGGTAAGCCCGTCTGACCGGGAGGGCTAGGGTAGCCACTACCCAAATTACTTGTTGGCCACCCCCGCGCGTCCAACCAAGCCATCCAGCAGGAGGCGAACAGCAAGCGCAGGGGTCCTTTATCAGTCACCAAGGAAGGCAAGGTAGCGCTTGGCAGCGCGGGCAAGGGCTGCCTGGGCTTCTGCCTTCAGCGGCCGGATATCACCAAAGAGTTCGGGTACGACGGCGGCGCCGGGCCCCGTGCCATGCAGCGCCCAGGTACCAATCACCTTCCCCGCGGCAACCACCGTCTTCTTGAAGACGCCGTTCCCGCCAGGCACGATCAGGTCGGAATGCCCAGGGTCCAGGACGAGCGTCCGATCCGTATAGCCGAGGACGAATTCGTCGAAACCAGGCAGCAGGTGGACCGATCGTGCACCTGGCACGCCGGAGTCCAGGAGGGTCGCCACCTGCGGGGACAGCCAATAGCTGATGCCCTCCAACTCCAGCTCCACGAGCTCGTGGCGGACGTTCTCAAACGCCGCACGCACCTCGGTCAGCGGCAGCCGTGTCCACCAGGCAAAGTCGTGGAGCGTGGCTGGCCCGTGGCTCCGGAAATAGCACAGCAGGAACTCGGCAACCGCCTCCTCACGCTCCATGGCCCGGGAGGCCGGAATCCAGTTGTCGAAGGCCGCGATCAGCTGCTGGTTGCCGGCCAGCGGCCCCAGCACCAGCCACCCGTGCCGGCACAGCGCACCCAGGAGATGGATGCCCCTCTGGCCCTGCGTCGGCTGGCCACCGGCGTCGAACACCTTGAACAGTACAGCGCGGCTAATGGGGCCGTCCGCGAGAATGCGGTCCAGGGCAAGGTCGCGGGCCTTCTCGATGTCCGCCCAAGTGATCTCAAGCTGCCGGTGGCGCCCCGCGATGCTCTTGGTGAGCCGCTCCGCGGTGAGGTCCAGCATCCAGCGCAAGTCCCCGGGAGCCACCAAATGCAGTGTTCCGCGCATGGGCCAGGACCGCACCACCGTCCCGGCATTGATGGCGGCCCGCACATCGGTAATTCCCGTACCCGGTACGCGGGCACCCACTGCCCACAGTGCGGCGGGCAGGTCCTGTGCCTGCATGGCGGTCATCCACCGCACCAGCTCCGGCACGGAGGTGCCGGCCGTCCCGGCGAGCCGCTGGGAGGCGAGCCGCAGCCGCCCCATCACCCTTCGGTCGCGCAGAACAGCTTGTGCAGCCATGCGCCCATCCTAGGCCGGGTAGAGCCGGGAGCGGCTAGAGTCCGAGGCCGATGAGCAGCGGCTCCGGGTGCAGCGAAATGCCGAATTGGCGTTCGACGCCGGCACGCACCTCCCGCGCGACAGCAACCATGTCGGCGGCGCTGGCTGAGCCGCGGTTGGTAATGGCCAGCGTGTGCTTGGTGGACAGCGATGCCCGGCCGCCGGCGACTCCGTCCTGGTCCAGCCCGAATCCCTTGCCGAAGCCTGCCTGGTCGATGAGCCACGCTGCCGAAAGCTTCACCAGGCCGTCCTGGCCGGCGGGATAGCGGGGCGCGGTCTCGGGCAGCTTGTCCGCCACCTCAGCCGACACGATGGGGTTGGTGAAGAACGATCCCGTGGAATAGGTATCCCGGTCGGAAGAATCCCACACCATTCCCTTGGACGCGCGCAGCCGGAGCACTTCGCGCCGCACGTCGTTGGCGTAGGCACGTTTGCCCACTTCCACGTTGAGGGCCCGTGCCAGCTCGGCGTAACGGATAGGGGCGCTCATCCGGCCCAGCGGCAACTGGAATTCCACGGTGAGCACCACGTACCGCGGCGAGCCGTTGACGGTGGCCTGCTTGAGGATGGAGTCCCGGTAGCCGAACTTCAGCTCCGAGTTGGTGAAGGTCTGCACGGCGTTCCGCTCACGGTCCCACGTGCGGACCGCGGCGATGGTCTGCGAGACTTCCGAGCCGTAGGCACCCACGTTCTGGACCGGCGTCGCGCCCGTTGAACCGGGAATGCCGGACAATGCCTCGATACCGGACCAGGCGTGGCGTACCGCGTGCTCCACCAGCTTGTCCCAGTTGTGGCCGGCCTGCACCACCACGGACACTCCCCCGCACGAGTCTTCGGCGTTGACCGTGAACCCTTCAGACGCGATCCTGATGACGGTCCCGGGGAACCCGTCGTCGGACACCAGGAGGTTGGATCCTCCACTGATGATCAGGACCTGTTCCCCGGCGGCATCCGCGGAGCGCACGGCGTCGATGATCTCAGCCTCGGTCCGGGCCTCGACGAACTTGCCGGCAGGGCCGCCGACGGCGGAGGTGGTCAGGGAGGAGAGCAGCGTGGGAGTCACCAGTCCACAATACAAGGGAAAGCTAACCGGCCTTCCGGGCCACCGGGGACAGAACGAAGCTCACCGCCAGCATCACCATCACGGCCAGCAGCGAATGCAGGATACCCACGTGTTCGGCCAGCAGGCCCAGCAGCGGCGGCCCGCAAAGGAAAGCCCCGTAGCCGATGGTGGACACCACCGAGACCCGGGCCGCGGCCTTGGCAGGATCGTCGGCTGCAGCGGACATGCCCACCGGGAAGCCCAGGGAGGCTCCCAGGCCCCACAACGCGAGCCCCACGTACGCAAGCCACGGCTCCGGCGCAAAGACGAAGACGCCCAGTCCCAGAACGGCCGCGGCAGCGCACCAGCGCATCACCGGGACCCTGCCGAATCTATCCAGCAGCACCGTCCCGGCAAAGCGCCCTATGGTCATGAAGGTGACAAAGAGTCCGTAACCGGCGGCTCCGGCGGCATCGCTCTGCCCGTGGCCGTCCGCCAGGGCAAGGGCCACCCAGTCCCCCGCCGCGCCCTCGGCCAGGGCGAGGCCCAGGACCAGCACGCCCAGCAGCAGGGTCCGCCGGTCCCGCCACGCCTGGGCGATCTTGCGCTTGTTGTCCAGCGGGGCATCACCGGCAGTGGTTCCCGCAGTGAGCACGGGAATGGGCCCCGTGGTGGGGTCCTCGAAGTTGTCCGGGGAGTAGGTCCGCGCCGCTGCCACCGGGGTGGCATCGGCACGGAACCAGGAGGCAGCCGTTGCTACCGACACCGCAACCACCACGCCCGCGGCCGCCAGGTGCCAGAACACCGGCATGGCGATTGCCGCGGCACCGGCGCCCAGTCCCGCGCCGGCCACGGTCCCCAGGCTGAACGCGCCATGCAGCCGCGGCATGATATGCCTGCCCACCGCGCGTTCCACTGCTGCGCCCTCCACATTGGACGCCGTGTTCCAGCTTCCGGTGCCAAGGCCGATGATGGCCAGGCCGGCTGCTGTTGCCACCGGGTTTGCCAGCACGGTTGTGCCAAAACCCGCGGTCAGCAGTCCGACCCCCACCATGATGCTGCCGGTGCGGCTGGTCTGCTTGGACCCGAGCCGCAGCACGATCAGTCCGGAGACGGAGACGGAGGCAAAGGACCCCAGCGTCATGCAGAGCAGGATGGCGCCCACGGTGCCCGGGGTAAGGCCCAGCGCGTCCCGGATGGCCGGCAGCCGGGATACCCAGGAGGCAAAGGCAAGGCCGCTGGCGCCGTAAGCTACCACAACGGCGTTGCGCCACGCCGTGACCTGGGCGGCGGTTGCGGCGGTTCCTGCAGGGGTGGTCACAAGGTGCAGCTCAGGACAGCTTGACGAGGGCCTGGGCCTTCATCAGGACTTTTTGCCCGGCGGAGATCACGGTGAGGTCGACGCGGGCGGTGCCGGCGTCGGCGTCGAGCTTTCCGATGGTGCCGCTGACCTCGATGGTGGCGCCGGGCTGGCCGGTGCCCGTGGTGTCGGTGACCAGGACGGGCTTGGTGAAGCGGGTCTGGAAATCGACGACGGCGGCGGGGTCGCCTGCCCAGTCCGTCACCAGCTGCACGGCGGAGCCCATGGTGAACATACCGTGCGCGATCACGCCGGGCAGTTCCACGCTGGTGGCGAAGGCCTCGTTCCAGTGGATGGGGTTGAAGTCACCGGAGGCACCGGCGTACTTGACCAGGTCGGTGCGCGTGACTTCGATGGTGCGGATGCCGATTTCCTGGCCGGCGCTGAGTTCGTTGAAGCTGGGGCTCATGGTTACTGTCCCTCTCCGCGGACCAGGATGGATGACGTGGTGGTGGTGACGGGCTCGCGTGAGTCGCCGGACCCGAGCGCGAAGATCTCCGACCGGGTGGTGATCATGGCACCTCCGCCCATGGCCCGGACGCCGTCCACATGGAGCTCGGCAACGAGACGGTCGCCGGCGATGATGGGCCGGTGGTGGGTGAAGCGCTGGTCTGCGTGGACCACGCGGGAGAAGTCGATCCCGGCGTCGGGATCCTCGATGAGCTGGGCGTCGGCCCGCTGGGCGATGATGATGGCAAAGGTGGGCGGCGCCACCAGGTCGGTGTGGCCCAGGGCCTTGGCCGCCTCCACATCAAAGTGTGCAGGGTGGGTGGCCTTCACGGCGCGGGCAAACTCGCGGATTTTTTCGCGGCCAACGTCGTACACCTCTACGGCAGGGTAGCTTCGGCCCTGCAGATCCGGATTGATAGTCATGGATTCCAGCCTATCGCCCGCATGTTGGCGGGCAGAAAATAGCCCCGCCGCACCCCTTATGGCGGTGGCTACCGGCGAAGGTGCCTGCGGATGGCCTGGCCGCGGACCACGATGCCCACGACGTGCAGGACCAGGCCCAGCCCGATCAGCGGCAGGGAGGCCATGGCCAGGCCCTGGTTGCCACCGGTGTTGCCTATGAGGTTGAGGATGATGCCGACGGCAATCAGTCCCATGGCGCTGAACACAAGGACTTTGTAACGGGTTGGCGCGGTGGCCCAGAATTCGTTCAGCACCGTCCAAGTCTACCTGGCCCTTGCCGGGCGCCCCGGGGCAGCGGTCAGAACAGCGCTTCCTGCACGGCGGGCACCTCGGAGGAGAAGCTGCCCAGCACGACGGTCCGGGCAACCAGTTGTGACAGGTTCACCACGAACTCGGCGTCCGTGCCGTCCAGCCGTGCCAGTACGTTTGCCCCGCTCACCGCAGCGATGCCAAACCCATGCCGGCCGCCATCCAGGGCATGCGGGTAGGCGTGGCGTGGCCTGCTGCCGTACAGTGCCTCCGCATGCGCGGGCCGCGTCCATTGCTCCTCCACGGTCTCGAAACCGTCGACGGCGGTGCGGGCCAGCAGGGAGAGAACGTCGGTGGCGGCACGGGCGTTGACGGCATCCATCTCCTTCTCCGTGAGCGGCTGCAGGAGCGCTTCCGCTTTGGCGGCCGAGCGCACCTGCTGGGTCAGGCCGACGTCGGCCGTCACCAGGTCCTCGAGGATCCGCACCACCCGGCCATCCCGGACCCTGGCAACATACCTCGCCACAGCCGCCCCCTGTTCCGCGAGCCGGGTCCACTTGCGGGGGCCGGACGCCGTACCCACCTTGGTGGCGCCACCGGCGAAGGTGGCCACGTAGAGCCAGTGCTCCTGCATCAGGTAGTCCCGCAGGCCTGGCGTGACCCGGCCCCCACGGTGGAAATCGTGCATCAGCCGGGACTCGTCAAGCACAAAGCACCGCTCACACTGCTTTCCCCGTACAGCGGTAGCAGCGGAGCTGCAGAGCACGTGGCTGCGCGAGCCGGCTGACTGGACCGTGACATGGCCCAGGCACCACCTGCCGGGCTGCACCACTTCGAAGCCAAGGCGCTGGCCCGGGCTGAGGCCCACCTGGCGGAATTCCCCCTCAGGCGACTGCAGCCGCAAGACCGGGCTGCCGCCGTCGTCCGTTTCTTTGGAAGGGTCCGCTGCATGCCAAAAGACCCCGTGGACCAGATAGCGGGTATCGGTCACGGGGGCTCCTGAAGTGGCGGTTTGGCGCTACAGCGCGGGCTGCACCCCAAAGGCTACCGCGAGCTTCATGATCTTCTCGGCGCGGCCCAGGCGGGGCAGGTCTGAGCCGTCACGGATGACGCGGCCGTTGGCTTCGAAATCGTTCATGAAGTCGGTGGCCCAGGCGACGTCCGACGGCGTGGGGCTGATGACCTCGTTGATGACCGGGGTCTGGTCGATGGCCAGGCAGAGCTTGCCGGTCATGCCCATCATCACCGTAATGCCGGTCTGTTCGCGCAGGATGGGGTGGTTGGTGCCCACCGTGGGGCCGTCGATGGGGCCGGGCAGGTTGCCGACGCGGCTGGCGACCACGAGCTTGGCGCGGGGGTAGGCCATGGCCTCCGGGGTGGCTGCCATGCCGGTGTCGCGGCGGAAGTCGCCCGAGCCGAACGCCAGGCGGAACGCGCCCTGGGCTTTGGCGATGTGGTTCGCTTCCTCGATGCCGAGGGCGGATTCCACCAGCGGAATGACGGGCGTCTTGCCGTCCATGCGGTGGTAGCTCTCGGTCACCTGGTCAGCCGACTCGGTCTTGGCCAGCATGACGCCCAACAGCCCGGGCGTGCCGCGCAGGCCGGCGAGGTCGTCCGCCCAGAACGGGCTGGTGGCGTCGTTGATCCGGACCCAGGCCTTGCCGCCGGCGGTCAGCCAGTCGATGACGTTGTTGCGGGCCTGGTCCTTCTGCGAGGGGTCCACTGCGTCTTCGATATCCAGGATGATCGAGTCGGCGCGGGACACGGCCGACTGGTCAAAGAGCTCGGGCTTCATGGCATTGACCAGCAGCCAGGAACGGGCGATCTCGGCGGGGATATTCCGTTCCGGCCTAACGGTTTCGGCGGCGATGGTAGACGTCATGCCTTCTACAGTATCCGCCCCGCCAGTGGCACGGCGAAGAAAACGGCCCGCTTGTGAGGATCAATACGAACTAAACGGGTTGTGACCGGCTTGGCGGGGAAAGCAGCTGGCAGTAGTTGCCGTTTTGGAGCTTCAAAACGGCAACTACTGCCAGCCAGTTGGCGCTTACGGGATGTTGCTTCCGCGCGCCGTGACCCAGAGTTCGTACCAGTGGGCACGGGTCATGGCCCGGGCCACCCGTTCAGCGTCGCGGCACGCACCGATCCGGTCCGGATTGGCCGTGCCGATGACCGGCGCGATCCCCGCCGGATGCTTCATCAGCCACCCCAACAGGATGGCCTCGCCGGAGGTGCCGTACTCCCCCGCAAGATCGGCCACCAGTTCCGCGGTGGCCGCTTCCGCGGACGTGGGACTCTCCGGCTCGGCACCGGTGTAGATGCCCTTGGCCAGTGATCCGTAGGCCTGCAGGGTGATGCCGTTGCGGGTGCAGTACTCCAGCGTGCCATGGGGGAAGCTGTAGTCCAGGTGTTCCGCGTGGTTGACCAGGACCTGGCTTTCCAGCCACGCACGCTTGAGCAGGCTCATCTCCAGCTGGTTGGCCACCACCGGCGTCTCCAGCCGGTCCTGCAGCGCTTCGATCTGCGCGGCGGACATGTTGGAGACGCCCAGTTGGCGTACCTTGCCTTCAGCCATGAGCTGCCCGACGGCGGAAGCCACCTCCGCCGGATCCGCCAGGGGGTCCGGGCGGTGCAGCAGGAGGATGTCCACGTAGTCCGTTTGCAGCCGTTTGAGGCTGCCGTCGACCCGCTCCAGGATGGCCTCCCGGCTGAGGTCATAGTGGGTCTTCAGGCCGCGCTCGTTCAGCCGGATGCCGCACTTGGTCTGCAGCCGGATCCGCTCACGCAGGCCCGGAGTGGCAGCCAGCACCTCGCCGAACACCGCCTCGGCCTTGCCGCTGCGGTAGATGTCCGCGTGGTCGAACAAGGTGATGCCGGCATCCAGCGCGGCCTGCACGGCGGCGGCGGCCTGGTCCACATGGGCAGCATTATGCGGCTCATCGGACCAGCTGCCGCCCAGGCCCATGCAGCCGTAAATAACTTCCTGCATCAGGACGCCCCGCCCGGCTGTGCCCCCGCCATCAGCGCAGCCATGCGGTGGTGTTGGCCGGCAGCTTGCCGTCTTCCAGCGGCGCGCTGCTGACAAGGACTTCCCCGGCAGGGAGATCGACGGCGGCGTTCCCGAAGTTGGTCACGGACTGCCAGCCGTTGGGGCGCTTGAAGTGCAGGACATCCGGGTTGTCGTTCCCGACCCACTCCAGCTCTTCACCGGTGAGCAGTTCGCGGCGCAGCTTCAGTGCCTTGCGGTACAGCTCCAGGGTGGAACCTTCGGTTCCGTCCTGCGCCTCGACGGCGTACTTGCTGAACCAGTCTGGCTGCGGCAGGTGGGATCCGCCGTCGCCGAAGCCGAAGGAAGTGCCTTCAACCTTCCACGGCAGCGGCACGCGGCAGCCGTCACGGCCGATCTCCACGCCCTTGTTGCGGAAGTAGGACGGGTCCTGGCGCTCGGATTCTGGAATGTCGGCCACTTCCTGCAGGCCCAGTTCCTCGCCTTGGTACAGGTAGGCGGATCCAGGGACGGCGAGCATCAGCAGCGTTGCGGCACGGGCGCGGCGTTCGCCGAGCTCAACGTCCAACTGGTCCTTGGGGCCACCGGCGAGCAGCCAGTCCTTGCCGTCCTGGCCCTTGGCACCGGCCTTTGCCTTGGCAACCTGCGGCAGGCCGTAGCGGGTGGCGTGCCGGACGACGTCGTGGTTTGAGAACACCCACGTGGAGGAGGCACCGGTGGCAGCGGCCTCGGCAAGGTTGCGGGTGATGATCTCCTTGTACTCGGCGGCGTCGAAATCGGCCTGCAGCAGGTCAAAGTTGAACGCCTGGCCCAGGCCCTGCGGGCTGGCGTAGCGGGCACGCCGGGTGGCGTGGACCCAAGCCTCCGCCACCGCGGTGCGCGGCGGGTTGTACTCGTTGAACACCTCACGCCATTCGGCGTAGATCTCGTGGACTTCGTCCCGGTCCCAGAACGGGTGCGAGCCGTCGTCGAATCCGTCCACGCCGGTGTTGGCGGCACTAAGTTCCAGCTTGGACAGCAGCGGCTCGGTGAGGTCCTTGGTGAGGGCGTGGGCCACGTCAACGCGGAAGCCATCCACGCCGCGGTCAGACCAGAAGCGCAGGGTCTTCAGGAAGTCCTCGCGGATTTCGCGGTTGGACCAGTTCAGGTCCGGCTGCTCCTTGGCGAAGATGTGCATGTACCACTGACCCGGGGTGCCATCCGGCTCGGTGATGCGCTCCCACGCCGGGCCGCCGAATACGGAGTCCCAATCCGACGGCGGGAACTCGCCGTTGGGACCCTTGCCGTCGCGGAAGATGTAGCGGTCGCGCTCAGGCGAGCCCTTGGGGGAAGCCAGGGCCTCCTGGAACCACTTGTGCCGGTTTGAGGAGTGGTTGGGGACAATGTCGGCAATGAGCTTGATGCCGGCGTCGTGCAGGGCCTTGGCCATCTCGTCGAAGTCCGCCAGCGTGCCCAGCTTGGGGTCCACGTCGCGGTAGTCGTCCACGTCGTAGCCGCCGTCGGCAAGCGCGGAAGGGTAGAACGGGCTGAGCCACACGGCGTCTATGCCCAGCGTCTTCAGGTAGGGGACCTTGGCGGTGATGCCCTTAAGGTCGCCGATGCCGTCGCCGTTGGAGTCCGCGAAACTGCGGGGATAGATCTGGTAGACGGAGGCCTGGCGCCACCAGTTGGGGTCGGCCAGGCGGTCGGAATCGGACAGGGTTGCCAGCGTGGCGGTGGTGGACAAGGACTGACCCTTTTCTTCAGTGTGGTTATATTTATATTGAGTCTAAATTTACTTCCCCAAGTATTATCTGGTGATTCGTCCAGGAAGGTCAACAGCATGCCCGAACCGGTTCCGGCGACTCCTCAACTGCTGCGCAGGGTCAGCGCCGGCGCAGTCCTGGAGTTCATGCGCGCTTCGGCGGCGGTGACGGTCACGGACGTCATGGCTGCAACGGGCCTGACGCGGGCCACCACCATCGCCGTCTGCGAGGACCTGGTCCGCCGGGGGTGGCTCCTGGAACTGGAGAACCAGCGCGAGTTCGGCGGCTACCGGAAGGGCCGCCCCGCCCGGCGGTTTGAGCTCAACGAGCGGGCCGGCGTAGTCCTTGGCGTTGACATTGGGTACTCGAAGGTCACTGTAGTGGTGTCCGATCTCCGGGGCAGGACCCTGGGGCGCTCCAGCCGCCCCTTCCAGGCGGGAGAGGTCGCATCGGCCGAACGCATCGCGTTCATTGACGCGGTGGCCATGGCGGCCCTTGGCTCCGCGGATGCCGAACCTGGCCAGGTGCTGGCCGTCTGTGCCGGTGTGGCCGCGCCCGTGGACCGGCACGGGGAGGTGGTGGCCACGCAGAAGTTCTGGGGACTGTTTGACCTTGGCCTGCGGCCGGCCCTCATGGCGACCCACGGGTGGACGGTGCTGCTGGAAAACGACGCCAACCTTGCCGCCCTCGGTGACCGGTGGCAGGGGGCCGCAGCCGGCGTCGACGACGTGGTGGTGATCCTGGCCAGTGAGCGCCTGGGTTCCGGCATCGTGGAAGGCGGCAGGCTGGTCCATGGAACGCGCGGGAGCGCCGGCGAGCTTGCGTACCTGAACATGGTGGAGGGCGTGGGTGACACCTACGGCATCGCCTACCTGGCCCGGACGTGGGCGGCCGAAGCCCTGGCAGGCTCCGCCCCCACGGCACTCCGTGACTGCCGGCCAGGGCGGGTGGAGGCCGAACAGGTCTTCGCCGCAGCAGCCCACGGGGATGCCGTGGCACTGGACATCCTGGACCGGCTGGCGGAGAGGATGGCCCGGGTGGTGGGCACGGTGGCCACCATGCTCAACCCGGAACTGGTGGTCATAGGAGGCGGCGTGGCCGGTTCCGCCGACGTGCTCCTGGCGAACATCAGCGAGCGCCTGAAGAAGTTCACTGCCACGCCTGCACGCGTGGCAGTGTCCCCGCTGGGTGACTCCATCGTGACGGTCGGTGCCGTACGCTGCGCCCTGGATTACGTGGAGAGGAATTCCCTGGACCTGGAACTGGCTGCGCCTTCCGGCAGCCGGGCGCCGGACCCTGGCTGGCCCTAGTTGCCCAGGGCAGCGGCCACCGGCAGGGTGCCGTCGCGGAATTCGATGGTCCGGCCCGCGGTCTGGGGCAGGTCCAGCACCGCCGCTGCGACGATTGCCGTGTTGGCCCGGGACGTTTCCCGTTCCCCGTCCGGAGAGGGGTCCACGTCGATCCGCCCCGTTCCTGGATTGTCCGTGAGGGCGCCGGGGCCCAGGATGGTCCACGCCAGCCCGGTGCCGCGCAGGTATTCGTCCGCGGCCGCTTTGGCTTCGGCGTAGGCGAAGAAGCTGCTGTCTTCCGGTACCCCGTGGTCCTTGCCGGCGCCGAAGTAGGACACCATGATGTACCGGTTGACACCGGCCTGGACCGCAGCGTCCATGGAGCGGATGGCGGCGTCACGGTCAACCGCATATGTGCGCCCGGGGTTCCCGCCGCCCGCGCCGGCAGACCAAACCACGGCGTCGTGGCCGGCGAGCGCCTGGGCGATGGCCGCCGTCGAGGAATTTTCCACGTCCAGGACCGACGGCGCGGCGCCGGTGGCTGCGACGTCATCCGCGTGGCCCGGGTTGCGGATGAACGAGGTTACCGAGTGGCCCTCGCCGGCGAGGAGTGCGGACAGGAGGAGGGCCACTTTGCCGTGGCCGCCGATGATGGCGATGCGTGTCATGCCCCCATTGTGCCTGCCCGGGCAGCTCTTCGGGCAGCCCCACCCGCCTGAACAGGGCCTTTGTGCCCTATACCGGCTTTCCCGCACACGTCTAGCTTGGGTGAATGGCTGCCGGACCCCAGGCGGGGTTGGATGGACCCGCATCAGACGCACTGTTGAAACTGGGACGTTTCTTTACCAGGTGGGAACAGACAGAGGACGGCAGGGCGGTGTTCCGCGAGGGTGGCCGCAAAGGTGACATCTTCTACCGGGACCGTTGGAGCCACGACAAGGTGGTCCGTTCCACCCATGGGGTGAACTGCACCGGTTCGTGTTCCTGGAAGGTGTACGTCAAGGACGGCATCATCACCTGGGAATCCCAGCAGACGGACTACCCCTCCGTGGGTGCCGACAGCCCGGAGTACGAACCCAGGGGCTGCCCGCGTGGGGCGGCGTTTTCCTGGTACACCTACCTCCCCCACCAGGGTCCGGTTCCCCTATGCCCGGGGCGTGCTGGTGGAGATGTACCGGGAGGCCAAGGCCCGGCTCAAGGATCCCGTGCTGGCCTTTGCCGAGATTGCCGCTGACCCCGAACGGCGGCGCCGCTACCAGCAGGCCCGCGGCAAGGGCGGCCTGGTGCGGGTGTCCTGGCAGGAGGCCGTGGAGATCGCTGCCGCAGCCCACGTCAATACCATCAAGACCTACGGGCCGGACCGCTGTGCGGGCTTCTCCCCCATCCCGGCGATGTCCATGGTCTCGCACGCGGTGGGAACCCGGTTCATCCAGCTCATTGGCGGCGTGATGACCTCGTTCTACGACTGGTACGCGGACCTTCCCGTGGCCAGCCCGCAGGTGTTCGGCGACCAGACCGACGTCCCGGAATCCGGGGACTGGTGGGATGCCCGCTACCTCATGATGTGGGGATCCAACGTTCCGGTGACACGGACGCCGGACGCCCACTGGATGACCGAAGTCCGGTACCGCGGCACCAAGGTGGTCACGGTGAGCCCGGACTATGCGGACAACACCAAGTTCGCGGACGAGTGGCTGCCCGCCCAGGCGGGAACGGACGCCGCGCTGGCCATGGCCATGGGCCACGTGATGCTCAAGGAATTCTTCGTGGACCGGCAGGTGCCGTTCTTCACCGACTACGTGAAGCGGTACACCGACCTTCCCTTCCTGGTCAGGCTGGAGAAGAACGGCGACGGCGCCCTCACGCCGTCGAAATTCCTCACCGCCCTTGACCTCCCCGGCGAGGCCGCGGCCGAGGACGCAGCGTTCCGCACCGTCCTGTACGACAAGGCAGCCGGGCGGCCGGCGGTGCCCAACGGGTCCATGGGCTTCCGGTACTCGGGCAGCGGAGAAGGCAAGTGGAACCTGGACCTTGAGGGAATCGAACCTGCGTTGTCCCTCCGGGAGGTGTCCGGGGAAAGCGCCGAAATCCTGCTCCCCTGCTTCGAGGACTCAGGCGGCGAAGGCAGCATCCTGCGCCGCGGTGTCCCCGTCATGGAGATAGGTGGCCATTTGGTGACCAGCGTGTTCGACCTGATGCTGGCCCAGTACGGGGTGGGCCGGGAAGGCCTGCCCGGCGAGTGGGCGGCCGGCTACGAAGACGCTGCCACCCCGTACACGCCCGCCTGGCAGGAGGAAATCACCAGCGTTCCGGCACAGGCCTGCATCCGCGTGGCGCGCGAGTTTGCCCGCAACGCCGAGCAGTCCAGGGGCCGCTCCATGATCATCATGGGCGCCGGCATCTGCCAGTGGTTCCACGGCGATACCACCTACAGGGCGGTGCTCGCGCTGGTGATGCTCACCGGCTGCACGGGCCGCAACGGCGGCGGGTGGGCGCATTATGTGGGCCAGGAAAAGACGCGTCCCGTGACGGGCTGGGTGTCCCTGGCCAACGCCCTGGACTGGTCGCGGCCGCCAAGGACCATGACCGGCACCAGCTACTGGTACATGCACACGGACCAGTGGCGGCAGGACGGGTATTCGGCGGACGCCCTCAAGTCCCCGCTGTCCACCGGCAAGCTGGACGGAATGCACACCGCGGACGCCATCGCCCAGTCCGCGCGGCTGGGCTGGATGCCGTTCTATCCCCAGTTCGACCGCAATCCCCTCGATGTGGCTGACGAGGCGGACGCCGCGGTCGCTGCCGGCACCGCGGCCGATGCGCCGTCCTACATTGCCGAAGCCTTGAAGAACCGCTCGCTGAACCCCGCCATTGAGGACGTGGACGCTCCTGCCAACTGGCCGCGGACCCTGGTGCTGTGGCGGTCCAACCTGTTCGGCTCCTCCGCCAAGGGGAACGAGTACTTTCTCCGCAACCTGCTGGGGACCCACAACAACGTCCTGGGAGCGGACAGCGCCGGGGAACTCAAACCCCGGGACGTTGCCTGGCACGACAAGGCGCCCGAGGGAAAGCTGGACCTCCTGGTGTCCGCGGACTTCCGGATGACGTCCACCACGCTGCTGTCCGACGTCGTGTTCCCTGCCGCCACCTGGTACGAGAAGAACGACCTCTCCTCCACGGACATGCATCCGTTCGTGCACGCCTTCAGCCCCGCCATCGACCCGCCGTGGGAAACCAAGACGGACTTTGACACTTTCCACCTTCTGGCACGGGAATTCTCCCGCCAGGCCCGGACACACCTCGGCGTCCGGAAGGACCTGGTCAGCGTGCCTTTGATGCACGACACCCCGGGTCAGCTGGCCCAGCCCGGCGGGCGGGTCCGCGACTGGCGGGACGCCGGCATCGGGGCGGTACTCGGTCAGAACATGCCCGTCTTTGCCGTGGTGGAACGCGACTACACGGCCATCGCGGACAAACTGGCGGCTGTGGGACCCCTGGCTGACAAGCTGGGTTTCACCGTCAAGAACGTAACCTACAACGTGGCCCAGCCGG
The DNA here is from genome assembly GCF_030811655.1 of Pseudarthrobacter enclensis. Lineage (GTDB taxonomy): Bacteria > Actinomycetota > Actinomycetes > Actinomycetales > Micrococcaceae > Arthrobacter > Arthrobacter enclensis_A. The sequence continues at coordinate 117,760 of NZ_JAUSRE010000003.1, forward strand.
TGGCCAGGCTCAGCCACTCCAATGGCGTGATGCTGGGCGGCGCGGCGGACGGACGGCCTGCCATGGACACGGACGCGAAGATGGCCGAAGCGATCCTCGCCTTCTCCGGCACCACGAACGGGGCATTGTCCGTCCAGGGCTTCAAGGACCTGGAAATACGCACGGGCCAAAAGCTGGCTGACCTGGCCGAAGGCTCGGAGGAAAAGTTCATCACCTTCGCCCAGACCCAGGCGGGAACGGTCCCTGTGATCACCTCGCCGGAATGGTCCGGATCCGAGACCGGCGGACGGCGGTACTCCCCGTTCACCATCAACATCGAACGGCTCAAGCCCTTCCACACCCTGACCGGCAGGATGCATTTCTTCCTCGACCACGACTGGATCACCGACATCGGCGAATCCCTGCCCATCTACCGGCCCCCGCTGGACATGCACCGGCTGTTCGGCGAGCCGCGGCTGGGGTCCGATGGCGCCATGGAGGTGACGGTCCGGTACCTGACGCCGCACTCCAAGTGGTCCATCCATTCCGAATACCAGGACAACCTGCTGATGCTGTCCTTGTCCCGCGGCGGCCCGACCGTCTGGATGAGCCCGGCGGACGCCGATGCCATCAAGGTCCGGGACAACGACTGGGTTGAATGCACCAACGTCAACGGCGTCCTGGTGGCCCGCGCGATTGTCAGCCACCGCATGCCTGCCGGTGTGGTGTACGTCCACCACGCCCAGGAGCGCACCATCGACGTGCCCAAATCCGAGGCCACCGGGCGGCGGGGCGGCATCCACAACTCGGTCACCCGGCTGCTGGTGAAACCCTCGCACCTGATAGGCGGCTACGCCCAGCTTGCCTACGCCTTCAACTATCTCGGTCCTACCGGAAACCAGCGCGACATGGTGGCCACTGTGCGCCGGCGCTCGCAGGAGGTGCAGTACTGATGCGCGTGATGGCCCAGATGGGCATGGTGATGAACCTGGACAAGTGCATCGGCTGCCACACCTGCTCCGTGACCTGCAAGCAGGCCTGGACCAACCGGGCAGGCACCGAGTACGTGTGGTTCAACAACGTGGAGACCCGGCCCGGGCAGGGCTACCCGCGCCGGTACGAGGACCAGGAGCGCTGGTACGGCGGCTGGACGCTGAACCGGCGCGGCAGGCTGGTCCTCAAAGCCGGGGGCCGGGTCAAAAAACTGTTCGGCATCTTCGCCAGCCCCGTCCAGCCCGAGCTCAAGGACTACTACGAACCCTGGACCTACGACTACAAGACCCTGGTGGACGCGCCGCTGGGCGACGATTTCCCGGTGGCGCGGCCCAAGTCGCTGATCACCGGGAAGGACACCAAGATCACGTGGTCCGCCAATTGGGACGACGACCTGGGCGGCTCGCAGGACCACGGGCACCTGGATCCGATCGTGGAGAAGGTGCGGCGGGAGTCCGAGGACAAGATCAAGTTTGCCTACGAGCAGACGTTCATGTTCTACCTGCCCCGGATCTGCGAGCACTGCCTGAACCCGTCCTGCATGGCGTCCTGCCCGTCCGGCGCGATCTACAAGCGGGTGGAGGACGGGATCGTACTGGTGGACCAGGACAGATGCCGCGGCTGGCGGCAGTGCGTCACAGGCTGCCCGTACAAGAAGATCTACTTCAACCACAAGACCGGCAAGGCCGAGAAGTGCACCTTCTGCTACCCCCGGGTGGAGGTTGGCCTGCCCACCGTCTGCTCGGAGACCTGCGTGGGGCGGCTGCGGTACCTTGGGTTGTTTTTGTACGACGCCGACGCCGTCACCGCGGCAGCGTCCGTCACCGACCCGCAGGACCTTTACGATGCGCAGATGGACGTGCTGCTGGACCCGCACGATCCCCGCGTCCAGGCCGAAGCCCGGGCCCAGGGCATCCCGGAGGACTGGCTCGATGCGGCCCGCCGGTCCCCCGTCTATGCGCTCGCCAAGGTCTACAGGGTGGCCCTGCCGCTGCATCCGGAATACCGCACCATGCCCATGGTCTGGTACGTGCCGCCCCTGTCACCCGTGGTGGACCTGCTGCGCGACCAGGGCCACGACGGCGAGGACGCCGGCAACCTGTTCGGTGCCATCGATGCCCTCCGGATCCCGGTAGAGTACCTGGCCGAACTCTTCACCGCCGGGGACGCCGAACGGGTCGCCGCCGTGCTGCGGAAGCTCGCGGCCATGCGGTCCTTCATGCGCGGCATCAGCATGGGCGAGGACCCGGACGAGGCCATCCCGGAATCCGTGGGGATGGACGGGCAAAGCATGTACGACATGTACCGGCTGATGGCCATCGCCAAGTACAGCGAGCGCTACGTCATTCCCACGGCCCATCTGGAACAGGCACACGACCTTGAGGAGCTGGGCTGTTCATTGGATTTCGACGGCGGACCAGGCATGCAGGACTCCGCACCGTTCGGCGAAGCGAGCGGCCGGCCCGTCCCGGTGGCCGTGGACACGTTCAACGCCCTGCGCGACCGGCAGAGCACCGATACGATCGCGGCGGGAACCAGCCTGAAAGGGCGGGTGAACCTGCTGAACTGGGACGGCCGCGGCGCTCCGCCCGGCCTCTTCCCGGACAAGACCTACCCGGACAGGCTTTCCCCGGACACCCTGGCGGCCGCCGAGGACGAGTCATGAAACGTCCATCCCTGAACGGGCCGGCCCTGAACCGCCGCGAGCGGGTGGTGTACCTGGCCGCAGCCTGGTGCCTGTCCTACCCGGACGAGGAACTGGTGGGGCGGGTTCCCCTCATCAGGGCCGCGCTGTCCGAGTTTCCGGGAGCGCCGGCGGACTTCTCCCCGGTCCTGGACCTCCTCGAAGCCACCCCGCCCTTGGAACTGCAGGCACAGTACGTCCGAGAGTTCGACCTCGGCAGGCGGCACGCCCTGCACCTGAGCTACTGGACGGACGGGGACACCCGGCGCCGCGGCGAGGTGCTGGGCTCCTTCAAGGCGGCCTACCGGAGCAGCGGCGTCCTGGTGGACCTGGACGGGGAACTTCCGGATTACTTGCCCATGGTGCTGGAATTCGCCGCCAGGGTTGACGGCGGGGCCGGGCGGGAACTGCTGCAGCGGTACCGGGCCAGCCTGGAGATGCTGCGGCTCGGCCTGCTGCGGGACACCCTGCCGCACGCCGCTGTCCTGTCGGCCTTGTGCGCCACCTTGCCCGGAAAGTCGCCGCAGGACGAGCAGGAAGTGATGCGCATGGCCGGATTCGGTCCACCCACCGAAACGTGGGCCTGGACCCCTACGACCCGCGGCTGCTGCCGGTCAGGAAGGGCTGACCATGCCCGCACCCTGGATGGCGCTGGAGACGGAGCCCGCACCCGCCGTCGTCCTTAACGCCTGGGACATTGTCCTGTGGGGCGTCCTGCCGTACGTCATGGCGGTGGTGCTGGTGGGCGGCCTGGTGTGGCGCTACCGGTACGACCAGTTCGGCTGGACCACCCGGTCCTCCCAGCTGTACGAGTCCAGGCTCCTGCGGATCGCCTCCCCGCTGTTCCACTTCGGGTTGCTGGCTGTCATCGCCGGACACTTCTTCGGCCTGGTGATTCCGATGGCCTGGACGCAGGCGGTGGGCATGAGCCAGGAGTTCTACCACTTCAATGCCCTCCTGGTGGGCGGCATCGCGGGTGTCGCAACGCTTGGGGGAATCGCCCTGCTCATCTACCGGCGCCGGACCACCGGCCCCGTCTTCATGGCCACGACGAAGAACGACAAGACCATGTATGTGGTGCTGACCGCGGCCATCGTGTTCGGCCTGTGGACCACGCTGGCCAGCGTCTTCGAAGGTGAACACGGCCACAACTACCGCGAAACCGTGGCGCCCTGGTTCCGGTCATTGTTCATCTTCCAGCCGGACATCGCCGCCATGGCCGCCGCGCCGTTCACGTTCCACCTGCACACGCTGGTGGGGATGGCACTCTTCGTCATCTGGCCGTTCACCCGCCTTGTGCATGCGTTTACCGCGCCCCTGCACTACCTGTTCCGCCCGTACATCGTCTACCGGTCGCGGGACAGGGAGACCAAAGGCAGGGGCTGGTCCGCCGTCGGCACGCCCGACAGGGACACCCGCAACCGCTGACCGGCGGGGCGTTTTCGATACGTGGTGAGGAGCAGGCAGTGGCCGGAACAATCCCGACACCAGGCACCGGGAGGGCGCTGAACAGCGGCAGGGCACTGAACCTGGCGCTGGCGACGGCGGCGTCCGTGGCAGGTTTCTGGGCGTGGAACTCGGTGGCAACCCTGGGGGCCTTCTACACGCAGAACCTCGAACTGAAGCCTGCCACCACAGGGGTCCTGGTGGCCATGCCGGTGTTCGTCGGATCGCTGGGACGGATAGTGGTGGGGACACTCACGGACAAGTACGGGGGCAGGGCCATGTTCACGTTTGTGCTGCTGGCCGCCATCCCGCCCATTCTGCTGGTGTCCGTGGGGGGCCTCCTCAGTTCCTTCGCCCTGGTACTCGGGGCAGGACTGGTGCTCGGCGTGGCAGGAACCGTTTTCGCCGTCGGGATTCCGTTCGTCAGCGCCTGGTATGTCCCCGCCCGGCGCGGCTTCGCCACCGGCGTCTTCGGGGCAGGAATGGGCGGGACGGCGCTGGCGGCGTTCCTCAACCCGCGGCTCGTCACGGGGATCGGCTACTTCCCCACCCACCTGCTCATCGCCGGCGTCCTGGCCCTCATGGCCGCACTGGTCTGGTTCCTCATGAAGGAAGCCCCGGACTGGGCCCCCAACCACGCGCCGGTGCTGCCCAAGCTCCTGGACGCCGCCAGGACGGCCGTCACCTGGAAGATGTGCTTCCTGTACGCCGTGGTCTTCGGCGGCTTCGTGTCCTTTGCCACCTACCTGCCCACCTACCTGCGCGACGTCTACAGCTTCGACCCCGCCGGTGCCGGTGCCCGGACGGCGGGGTTCGCCCTTGCCGCCGTCCTCGCCCGTCCCGTGGGCGGGGTGCTGGCCGACAGGCTCGGCCCCAAGCCCGTGGTGCTGCTTGCCCTGGGAGCCGTGGCCCTCCTGGGCTGGCTGGTCAACCTGCGGCCCGACGGCGAGGTCCCGGCAGGTGCCACTTTCGTTGCCATGGCTGCGGCGATGGGACTGGGAACGGGCGGCGTGTTCGCGTGGGTGGGCGTCCTCTCGCCGGCAGGAAAGATGGGCAGCATCAGCGGCATCGTGAGCGCCGCCGGCGGCCTGGGCGGCTACTTCCCCCCACTGGTCATGGGCGCCACGTACGACGCCGCCACGCGCAGCTATTCCATCGGGCTGCTCCTGCTGGTGGGCACCGCCCTCCTGGCCCTGGTGTTCACCCTCTTCGCAGTACAGCCCCGGGCCGGGGCGCCGGCGGTCCAGCGGGCCCAGTGATACCGCTCGGAGTCATCGACTCAGCGGGCGCGGTAGCGAAGGTACACGACGCCGTTGCCGAACCGCCGCTCGTCCAGCAGGTCCAGCCGTGCCTCCAGCCCCGCCGGCAGGAAGCGGAGGCCGCCGCCCACTGTGACGGGGTTGATAAACAGCTGGCACTCGTCCACCAGGCCGGCCTTCAGGGCGTGCGCGGCAAGAGTCGGGCCGCCGATGCTGATGTCCTTGTCTGCGGACTCCTTCAGGTCCCGCACCCGGTCCGGGAGGAACTGCCGCTCCAGCCGTGTCCGGGCGGTGGCCACGCTCCCCAGCGAGCTGGAGTACACCACCTTGTCCGCCCCACGCCAGAGGGCGGCGTAGTCCTTGATCACGGGGGGCTCATCCTGCGTTTCCATGGTTTCCCAAACGGACATCACCTCATACATCCGGCGCCCCAGCAGGTACGTGCCCATGCCCCGCTCCAGGTCGTTCACGAAGGCGTGGATCTCTTCGTCCGGCGCCGACCAGTTGAAGTTGCCGTCCTTGTCCGCCGTATAACCGTCCAGGGACATGATTGCGGAGTAGATCAGCTGCGCCATGGGCCCATTCTTCCGCCGGGAATCCCGTCTGGATAGGAACTGGTGGGTTTCTCCAGCCCTACTGCTTCACGAGCGCGTTGCCGTAGCCTGCATCGCATTTGCCGTCATGGATAACGCCTGTCCCCGGTGCCACGGCGTAGTTGGCGGCCGGGTTGAAGACGGCGGTGTTGACGTTTGTCACCCTCCCGGCGCATTCGTCGGCGGCACCGGCACTGACACCCTGACCACCGATCCACATGTCGATCCAGATGGTGGAGTTGGTTCCGTTCGCGTTGACGCCCTGGTGGCACGGCCCGTTCTGGGGATCGTTCCCGTCGCCGCAGGTGTCTTCGACGATGAAGTAACGGCGGACGTCCGGGAGATAGATACGGGTGCCGGCGGGAAAGTCCAGGACGTCCTGGCCTGTTGCCAGTGAGTGGCCCACCGCAATGGTGATGGGCTCCTCATACGTGCCTTTGCCACCGGCCGTGGTGTGCAGCACGGGGTGGCTGATGGTGGCTGAACCGGCTGGGGTGTTGTCGTACCAGGTGTAGGCGGTGGTGGACGTGGTGGTCACAACCCGCTCCGGGGACGATGCCGCGGCTGGGGCCGGAGCTGCGGGCGCCACGGCAGGATGCGGGGCCGGGGGAAGGACCGGAGCGGCGGCGGGAGCCACCGCTGCTCCTGTGCCCGCTCCCGGGGCACCGGCGGCGGCCTGCGGGGCAGCAGCGGCAGCCGCAGGATCGGCGGTGGGAGCCTTGGGGGCAGGAGCAGCCCCTTCGGCCTTCTGAGCTTCAGCCGCTGCTGCTTCGGCGCGGGATGCCGCCGCAGCCTTTTCCGCGGCAACCCGCTGGGAGGCGCCCACCACGTCGGATGACACGTCGCCCCGGGTGCCGGCGCTGGCCTCAACACCTGCCGGGGCCGGGCTGGATGACTGTGCGGGGACACCGGGAGCAGCAGTGATGGCGCCACACGCGGTGGTGGCGAGGGCTGCCGAGAGCATACCGGCGGCGAGCAGATGGTTCCTGCGCATGGAAAACTAAGCCTCTTCATGGGAGTGCGGACGGGGCAGCGGCACGTCAGATGCCCTGCCCGGGCTGGGTCGCGGCCTGCGGAACGCAAGGCCCATGGGCCTGGGACTTACCACACGCAAGAGCATTCGGAGTGCTCCCCCAAGCGTGTGCGCCAACCGGTGACCTAAACGTTACTTTGTACCAAGCGCAACTGGCCAATCGGTGGGCGTGCCGCGTGTCGGCCGGGTGAGGGGAAGGACAGTTCGGGAATTAAACAGAAAAGCCCCCGGAATCTCGGGAATTCCGGGGGCTTAGCCTGTAGCGGTGGGGAGGCTCGATCTCCCGACCTCACGATTATGAGTCGTGCGCTCTAACCAACTGAGCTACACCGCCACGAATGAGAAAAACCTGCGTCAAGCCGGTCAAACCGCCTTGACGCAGGCCCTCATTCAGAGCCCCCCACCGGAATCGATCCGGTGACCTCGTTCTTACCAAGAACGCGCTCTACCACTGAGCTAGGGGGGCAACGAGTAAATACTCTACCGGAAGATTTACGCACCAACAAATCGGCGCTCCAAGCGTTGAGAGGCCCGCAATATGCTGGGTTCCGCCTGGCGTAAAGACCGCATTTTCCGCGGAATTCCGGGGCTTTAAGGGCCCCACGAGGGGACCGGACGACGCCGGCAGGCGCCTTCCTTGGGCCCCCCACCACCGCGCCGGGCAGAGAATGTGTCCAGCCCCACATTCACTCCTGGGTTAAATGCTGGTGGGCCGGCTCGAAAGCCGGCCCATCGCCGTCGTCAGTTGGTCAAACTGCGCGAAGGTTTACCACTTGCTCTTGCGGTTGAAGTCGCCGCCGCTGCGGGGCTTGCGGGAGCCGTCACCGTGGCCGCTGAAGGAACGCTCGGAACGCTCGCTGTACGAACGTCCGCCGCGGTCGGCGGAGGACCGCTCGCCGTCGTTCTTCCGGAATTCCTTCTTGAACCCGCCGTTGCCCTTGAAGTTGCCGCCGCGGCTGCCCTGGTAGGCGCCACGGTCACCGGAAGGCCTGCGGCCGTTGTCCAGTTCGAGGTGGATCAGCTCGCCGCCGATCCGGGTGCGGGACAGGGCGCGCAGTTGGTCTTGGCTCAGGTCCGCGGGCAGCTCCACCAGGGAGTGGTCCGAGCGGATGTCGATGCCGCCGATCTGGGCGGAGGAGATGCCACCCTCGTTGGCGATGGCGCCCACGATCGACCCGGGCATGACCCGCTGGCGCCGGCCCACCGCAATGCGGTAGGTGGCGTTGCCCTCGGTCAGGGCGCGGGTCGGCCCGCGGGAGCCGAAGCCGTCCTTGGAGCGTTCGCGCTTCTGGAACTCGGGAGCAGCAGGCAGTTCCTTGACCAGCAGCGGCTGCCCGCCCTGTGCCATGACGGCCAGGGCCGCAGCGATTTCTGCTGCCGGCACCTTGTGCTCTTCCTCGTAGGAAGCGATCAGGTCGCGGAACATCGCAACGTCCTCGGACTCGAGGGTCTCGGTGATGCGCTCGGCGAACTTGCCCAGGCGCAGCGTGTTCACGGTCTCGGCGGTGGGCAGGTGCATCTGCTCCACCGGCTGCCGGGTGGCCTTTTCGATGGCGCGCAGCAGGTACTTCTCACGCGGCGTCATGAACAGGATCGCGTCACCGTTGCGGCCCGCGCGGCCGGTGCGGCCGATCCGGTGCACGTAGGACTCGGTGTCGTGCGGGATGTCGTAGTTGACCACGTGGCTGATGCGCTCCACGTCCAGGCCGCGGGCGGCGACGTCGGTGGCCACCAGGATGTCGATGCGGCCTTCCTTCAGCGCGTCAACGGTGCGCTCACGCTGCTGCTGCGGGATGTCGCCGTTGATGGCGGCAGCCTGGAAACCGCGGGACTTCAGCTTGTCAGCCAGGTCCTCTGTGGCCATCTTGGTGCGCACGAAGGCGATGACGCCGTCGAATTCCTCAACCTCAAGGATGCGGGTCAGCGCGTCCAGCTTGTGCGGGCCCATGACCTGCAGGTAGCGCTGGCGGATATTGGTCCCCGTGGAGGTCTTGGTCTTGACCGAGATCTCGGCGGGATCGTTCAGGTACTGCTTGGACATCCGGCGGATCTGGCTGGGCATGGTGGCCGAGAACAGGGCAACCTGGCGGTCCTCGGGGGTCTGCTGGAAGATCTGCTCCACGTCTTCGGCGAAGCCCATGCGCAGCATCTCGTCGGCCTCGTCCAGCACCAGGTACTGGAGTTCGGACAGGTCAAGGGATCCCTTGGCGATGTGGTCGATCACGCGGCCGGGGGTGCCAACAACCACCTGGGCGCCGCGGCGCAGGCCGGCCAGCTGGGGACCGTAGGCGGAGCCGCCGTAGACGGGCAGCACGGTGAAGTCATCGATGTGCTTGGCGTAGGAGGTGAAGGCCTCGGCAACCTGCAGGGCCAGCTCACGGGTGGGGGCCAGGACCAGGGCCTGGGTTTTGCGGGACGGGCCGTTGAGGTCGTGGAGTTCGGCCAGGCGGGACAGTGCCGGCACTGCGAATGCTGCAGTCTTGCCGGTACCGGTCTGTGCCAGGCCCACTACGTCGCGGCCTTCGAGCAGCAGCGGGATGGTGGCTGCCTGGATGGGGGACGGCTTTTCGTATCCGACATCCTGCAGGGCGGCCAGGACGCGGCCGTCAATGCCGAGATCGGCGAACTTCACGGTGTTTTCGTCGTCGTTCTGCTCCGCAGCAGGAGCGGCAGTGTCAGCGGCGGCAACTTCGTCGGCGGCGTCCGTCACGGCAGCAGCGGGGGCTTCCTCAATGACGGCGGTGGTTTCGTTCAGGTTTTCGGGCATAGGGATATTCCTCATCCATAGGGGGCCAGGCGGCACTACCCAAGGTGAGCGGAGCCGCAGTACACGTGCCGATGGTGCCGGGCAAACGTTGACCGGCCGGTCACAGAAGTCCGGCGCTTTCGCAATCCCGTGGCAGGACTTCGCGCTGCATCTCTTGGCTGCTATCCCAGCAGTCTGTACAGCGTTTTCTTTAGCCGGCTCTCCCTATGAAAATGCCCGCATCGCTTGCGCGGGCCCCAACACTTGCCAGTCCTGCCTCAAAAATTGGGCAGGAATAAGGGATTTCCGGAGTGGGGGATGTTTCCAGTGTAGGGCACGGAGGTGCCGCAGCGTTAATCGGAACGGGCCACGGCGGCGGTGAGCTTGCGCACACGGGCCGCCCCGAGGGCGCTGCTACTCCCCCAGGCGCCGCAGCAGTGCCTGAAACTTGGTGTGGTATTCATCCTGGAGCCTGATCTCGCCGTCGGCCTCTGCACGGCGGAGCGCTTCGATGACGCCGGCGTCCGGCTCGCTGAACCACTTTCCGATGGTGATGCCGTGGCGCGGAACGAAGGTGCGTTCAATGGCGTCTCCGGCCTGGATGCTGCCGGTACGTATGACCCGCAGGTACGCCCCCACCCGCCCCTCCTCGGTGAACCGCTTCACCCACTGCGGTTCCTTCATCCGCCGCTGGAACGTGGCGCAGGGGGTTCGCGGGGACGTGACTTCGAGTTCGACGCCGGAGCCCAGTGTCCAGCGCTCCCCAATTACCGCATGGGTGGCCTCGATACCGGATACCCGCAGGTTCTCACCGAAGATGCCCGGCGGCAGCTCCCGTCCCAGGGCGGCCGCCCAGAAATCGGCGTCCGTCTGGGAATAGGCATAAACGGCCTGGTCCAAACCGCCATGGTGGGCCCGGTTGGCCTGGATGTCCCCGCGCAGGCCCAGCTTGTGCACCTTCACCGGACCAGCGGCCGGACGCTTGTCGATGGCCGTGACGCCCACGTTTCCCTGGTCCCCGACAAGCTGGTGGACGCGGCAGACGGCAAGGACGGAACCTGTTTGCATGGCATCAGTCTAGGGTTTTCCGGCAGGGTGCCCGGGCCGGGTGATGGGCAGTTCTCCACCACTGCCGGGAGGGGTTTGTGCTCGCAGGCGGAACCCGCAGGGACTACGCTGATTCGAGACTTGCATTGGGGTGCAGCGCTGGGCCCGGTTCGCGTGGACAAATGAAGGGGACGCCGTGGACTCGAACCAGAAAGATCCGGAAGAGGATGCCGGGAACGGGCCGTTGCCCGGGCCGGCCGGCGCCGGCAACACCGCCAAGCCGCCGCCCTGGCAGGTCCCCAAGCCGGACCTGCGTCCTGAGCTCCCCAACGAACCAGTTACCCCAGTAGACCCGTTTGCCCGTGAACGGGAGAAACAGCTCAACGATGCAGCGGCCCGGAAGAAGCGGTCCCAGCGGCGCACCATGGTGGTTGGCCTCGGCGTAACAGCGTTCCTGGCCGGCACCATCACGGCGGTGATTGCCAGCAACGAGGACGACCCTGAGTACGCACAGGTCTGTTTCAATGACGAAACCGGCGAGCGCGTGGCGGAAACCAACTGCGACAGTTCCGCCGGCCGCAGTGGCGGCATTTATGCCTGGTACTTCTACTCGCGCGGGGCCAGCGTTCCGTGCATCGGCCAGAACCCGGCCTCAGCCCCCAACTACACAAGGACGGTACGCAACCTGTGGTTCCGCGGCATCCTGCCGCTGGCCGGCGCACTTCTGCTGACCGCCGCATTCTTCATCTCGGCGATCCAGATGTGGGACCCGGCGTACGGTGACACCCGGACCTTCGGCGTAGGCGGTGCCTTTGTGAGCGGCGTGGTGCTGCCGGCCCTTGGCGTGGTGCTCGCCGCGGCCTGCCGGCTCCTCCCCGCCACCCGGGGCTACTTCCTGGGGACGAAATGACCAGGCGAAGAAATGAAGGATGACAAAGTGACGGCTGAAGAAATGACCGCTGAAGTCTTGGCCACCGGGGCGTCGGACGTCCTGGACCTGGACTCGCTGCTGTCCGCGGAGGAACTGGAGCTCCGGCAAAAAGTCCGCGACTTCACCCGGCAGCGGATCAAACCCGGCATCGCCCGCTGGTATGAGGATGCGGTCTTCCCCCTCGACCTGGCGACGGAACTGGGTGAGCTGGGCGTCCTTGGCATGCACTTGGAGGGCTACGGCTGCCCGGGCCGGTCCGCCGTCGAATACGGCCTGGCTGCCATGGAGTTGGAGGCCGGCGACTCCGGAATCCGTACCTTTGTGTCGGTTCAGGGCTCCCTGGCCATGACCGCTATCCACACCTGGGGCTCGGAGGAGCAAAAGCAGGAGTGGCTGCCCCGGATGGCCGCGGGCGAGGTGATTGGCTGCTTCGCGCTGACTGAACCGACCGCCGGTTCAGACCCTGCCTCCATGGCCACCTTCGCGCGGCGGGACGGCACCGGGGACGACGCCGGCTGGGTGCTGTACGGGGCCAAACGCTGGATCGGACTGGCCTCCGTGGCCGGCGTGATGGTGGTGTGGGCCATGACGGACGACGGCGTGCACGGTTTCCTGGTACCGGCAGGAACCCCGGGCGTCACGGCGACACCCATCGCGCAGAAGCTGTCCATGCGCGCCTCCATCCAGTGCGATGTAGTGTTCGACGACGTCCGGCTGGGTCCCGAGGCCCTGCTCCCGGCGGCGCGGGGGCTGCGCGGCCCGTTCACCTGCCTGAACGAGGCGCGGTACGGCATCGCATGGGGTGCCATGGGTGCAGCCCGCGATTCCTACGAGGCCGCACTGGCATACTCGATGGACCGGCTGCAGTTCGGCAAGCCGCTGGCCGGCTACCAGCTCACGCAGGAGAAGCTGGTGAACATGCTGCTGGAAATCCAGAAGGGCACCCTGCTGGCACTCCACCTTGGCCGGCTGAAAGACGCTGGAACCATCCGTCCGGAGCAGATTTCGCTGGGCAAGCTGAACAACGTCCGGGAGGCCATCGCGATCGCCCGGGAGGCGAGGTCAATCCTGGGCGGGAACGGCATCACCACGGACTACCCACCCCTGCGGCACGCCGCGAACCTCGAATCGGTCCGGACCTACGAAGGCACCGACGAAGTCCACACCCTCATCCTGGGCCGGCACATCACGGGCCTTGACGCCTTCCACTGAGATAGGCGCGGCCGGAAGGGCTCAGGCGGAGAAGCCGCCGTCGGCCTTGATCAGCTGCCCGGACACCCAGCGGCCAGCCGGCGAGAGCAGGAAGGCCACGGTTCCGGCGACGTCGGCAGGGGTGCCCAGGCGGCCGGTGGGCTGCTGGGCGGTGAGCTCGTCCCGGACCTCCGGGGTCATCCACCCGGTGTCCACGGGGCCCGGGTTCAGGACGTTCGCGGAGATGCCCCGGGGTCCCAGTTCGCGGGCGGCCGCAATCACGATCCGGTCCAGGGCTCCCTTGGACGCGCCGTAGGGAAGGTTGAACGCGGTGTGGTCACTGGTCAGCGCAACGATCGCGCCGCCGTCGCCCGTGGCCTGCCGTGCGAAGGCGGCGATCAGCTGCCAGCTGGCGCGCGTGTTAACCGCAAAATGCCGGTCGAAGGATTCAACGGTGGTATCCAGCACCCCGGAATCCACCGACTCGGCATGGCTGAGCACCAGGCCCTGCAGGGCACCGGCCGCCTGCGCTGCCTCCGCCACGAGCCGGTCCGGCACGCCCGGATCCTGCAGATCGGCCGACAGGACGTGGACCTTGGCGCCGATGGCTTCGAGCTCCGCTGTCAGCCGGACCACGTCCTCGGGTTCACTCCCCCAGGGCATGCGGGCGTCGTAGTCGGACCAGTAGGACAGCACCAGGTCCCAGCCGTCGGCCGCGAGCTGGCGCGCGATGCCTGCGCCGATGCCGGCCATCCGCCCCACGCCGGTAACCAGGGCAACGGGGCGGGCGGGGGCAGGTGCGTCGGGTTCCATCGGATCAGCCTAGCGGCCGGCTGGAGCACCGGCGTTCAGGCGGCCGCCGGTTCCGCGTCCCCCGCCGTGGCAGCCTCTGCCCGCTGCTTGCGGATGGTTGCGCTGATGACCGCGGCGATGGTGCACATGGCCGCCGCGCCCAGCCAGGCGTAGGTGTAGTGGCCGGTGGCGTCGCGGAGGGCGCCCGCGGCGATGGCGGCCGCAGCAGCTCCCAGCTGGTGCGCCGCAAAGACCCACCCGAACACCACACTGCCGTCAGCTCCGAACGTTTCGCGGCAGATGGCTGCCGTGGGTGGAACGGTGGCCACCCAGTCCAGGCCGTAGATCACCACGAACACGATCATGCTGGGCTGCACTTCGGCGTTCAGCAGCAGCGGGAGCACCAGCAGGCCGATCCCGCGGAACTGGTAGTAGACGGCAAGCAGGACGCGGGGATTGAAGCGGTCCGTCAGCCAGCCGGAGGCGATGGTGCCGATGATGTCGAAGATCCCGACGACGGCCAGCAGTCCCGCAGCAGCGGTTTCGGGCATTCCGTGGTCGTGTGCGGAGGGGATGAAATGGGTGCCGATCAGGCCGTTGGTGGTGGCGCCGCAGATGGCGAACCCGGCGGCCAGTGCCCAGAAGGTCCGGATTTTGCTGGCGCGGCGGAGGACCTGGAGGGCGCGGACGGCGGCGTTGGCGCGGGGCCCGCAGTCGTTGGGGCCGCCCGCGGCCTTCGGCTCTTCAGCTTCGAGGGCTGCAGGATCCGCACCGTACGGCAGGACCCCGACATCGGCCGGCGAGTTCTTGAGGAACTTCAGCACCAGCGGGACCACGGCCAGGGCACCGGCGGCGATGAGCAGGGACGCCTGACGCCAGCCGGGATCCTGGGCCAGGAGGGCGATGAACGGCAGGAAGACCAGTTGCCCGGCCGCGCTGCCGGCGGTGAGGATGCCAATCACCAGTCCGCGGCTTTTGGTGAACCAGGTGTTAGCGATGGTGGCGGCGAAGACCAGGGCCATGGAACCAGTCCCGAGTCCGATCAGCAGCCCCCACGTCAGCAGGATCTGCCAGGACTGGTTCACCAGCACGGTGAGGGCGCTGCCCATGCCGATCAGGACCAGGGCTGTCGCAGTGACGGCCCTGACGCCGAATCTTTCCATCAGTGCGGCGGCGAAGGGGGCTGTCAGGCCAAACAGCACCAGGTTGATGCTGACGGCTGCCGACAGGACCGTGGTTGACCAGCCGAACTCCTGCTGGAGCGGGACCATGAGGACGCCGGGGGCGGCCCGGAAGCCGGCGGCCCCCACCAGGGCCAGGAACGCCACGGCGGCGACGATCCAGGCGGGATGGAGCCGGCGGCGCTGTCCGGTGCCCGGTCCGGCGGTGGTTTCGGCGGCAACGTCAGCTGCCTTCTTCGGCACGGCACTCACGCGGCTGTTCCTTTCCCGGAAGCGGTGGACAACGGGACGGGCCGCTCTGACCGTGCGCGGCTGTGCCAGCTGGTGTTCGCGGCGGTGAGCCGTTCTCCGCATTCGGTGCAGGTGTCCGCCGAGCTGGTCACTTTCCCGCAGCCGGCGTGGATGACCTGGAGATGGGCCTGCTCCGAGGGCGCGGGCAGGTGTTTCTCCGCCCAGATAGTCACCGCGTTCAGGACCGGGAGGGCGTCTTCACCCATGGGGGTGAGCACGTACTCCTGGCGGGTGCGGCCGCCGTCGTCGTAGGCCTTTTTCTCCAGCAGCCCGGACTCCACCAGGCCTGCCAGCCGCTTGGTGAGGACCGAGTCGGCCACTTCCAGCCGGGCCTTCATCGCGTCAAAGCGGCCGTTGCCGAAGAAGACTTCACGCAGGACCAGGATGGACCAGGGGTCGCCCAGGATGTCCAGGCCACGCGCCATGCTGCAGCTGCGCTGGGACCAGTCGGATCGAAGAGGCATAGGGGAACCCTAGCTGACTTCTTTCAAGAAAGCCAGGGTTCCCCGGGGCGGCTACGGGATGTTGGAGAAGGCCTGGTCCAGGTCCGCGATGAGGTCCTCCGCGTCCTCGATGCCGCAGGAGAGCCTCAGCAGGTTGACCGGGACGGCCAGCTCGGTGCCTTTGACCGAGGCGTGGGTCATTTCGGACGGATAGTTCATCAGCGATTCGATCCCGCCCAGGGACTCCGCCAGCGTGAACACGGAGGTGGACTCGGCCACCTTGCGGGCAGCTGCTTCACCGCCCTTGAACTGCACGGAGACCATGCCGCCGAACTTGCGCATCTGGCGCTTGGCCAGCTCGTGGCCCGGGTGCGTGGGCAGGCCCGGGTACAGCACGGCTTCCACCTCAGGACGTTCCAGCAGCCACTCCGCCACGGCCTGGCCGTTCTCGCTGTGCCGGTCCATGCGAACGCCCAGCGTTTTCAGGCCACGGGTGGTGAGGAACGCGTCCATGGGGCCGGACACAGCCCCAACGGCGAACTGGACGAAGCCGATCTTTTCCGCCAGCTCCGAATCCTTGACCACGACGGCACCGCCCACCACGTCGGAGTGGCCGCCGATGTATTTGGTGGTGGAGTGCACCACCACGTCGGCACCCAGGGCGAGCGGGTTCTGCAGGTACGGGGACGCGAAGGTGTTGTCGACCACCAGGAGGGCACCGGCGTCGTGGGCTATGTCCGCGAGCGCCACGATGTCGGTGATCTTCATCAGCGGGTTGGACGGCGTCTCCACCCAGACGAACCGGGTCTTGTGCGCTGCCACGGCGTGGCGGACCCGGTCCAAATTCGCCATGTCCACCGGTGTATTGCCGATCCCCCAGTCTCCCAGCACGCGGTTGATCAGCCGGTAGGTACCGCCATACGCGTCGTTGCCGAGCACGATGTGGTCCCCGGGGCGGGTCAGTGCACGGATGAGGGCATCCTCGGCGGCGAGGCCTGAGCTGAAGCTGTACGCGTGCGTACCGAGTTCCAGCGCAGCGAGCTGTTCCTGCAGGGCGTCCCGGGTGGGGTTGCCGCCCCGGCCATACTCGTAGCCGCTGCGCAGGCCGCCGATGCCGTCCTGGGCATACGTGGAACTGAAGTGCAGCGGCGGGACCACGGCGCCGGTACGGGGCTCGAACGCCTGGCCGGCGTGCACGGCACGGGTGTTGAAACCCTGGTTTTCAGAGGCAGTCATGGGTGCTCCTTTACGGGGTAACGCAAATTAGTTGCTGAGGTAGGCCAGCAGGTCGTGCCGGGTGAGGATGCCCACGGGCGCGCCCACGAACGTGACCATCAGGGTGTCCGAGTCCGAGAGCAGTTCCCTGGCCGCGGAGATGGTTTCCAGTGATCCGATGACGGGCAGTTTGGGGCCCATGTGCTCGGAAATCTTGTCCGTGAGTTTCGCTTCGCCGCGGAACAGCTTGGCGGTCAGCGTCCGCTCATCGACGGCGCCGAGGACTTCGCCCATGACCACCGGCGGTTCCTGCGACAGGACCGGGATGTGGCTGACGCCGAACTCGGTCATGATGTTGATGACGTCGCGGACTGATTCGTTGGGGTGGATGTGCACCAGGTCCGGCAATTCGCCGTTCTTGGACTTGATGACCTCCCCCACCGAGGTTTCCTCGCCCCCGGAGAGGAAACCATAAGAGCGCATCCACTGGTCGTTGAAGATCTTGGCCAGGTAGCCGCGGCCCGAGTCGGGCAGGATGACGACGACGACGGCACTTTCCGGCAGATCGCGCGCCGCCTGCAATGCGGCTACTACGGCCATCCCCGAGGAGCCGCCCACCAGCAGGCCTTCTTCGCGCGCCAGCCGGCGGGTCATGGTGAAGGAGTCGGCGTCGCTGACCGCGATTACCTGGTCCGGGACGGACTTGTCGTAGTTCGCCGGCCACATGTCCTCGCCGACGCCCTCGACAAAGTAGGGGCGTCCGGTGCCGCCTGAGTAGACCGAACCTTCGGGGTCCGCGCCGATGATCCTGACCACACCGCCGTCGGACTCCGGCCGGTCAGCCGAAACTTCCTTGAGGTACCGCCCGGTGCCGGTGATGGTGCCGCCGGTGCCGGCGCCGATGACCACGTGCGTGACTTTGCCCTCGGTGTCCCGCCAGATCTCGGGACCGGTGGTCTTGTAGTGGCTGCCCGGGGCTGCCGGGTTGGAGAACTGGTCCGGCTTGAAGGCGCCCGGCGTCTCCCGGGTGATCCGGTCCGAAACGCCGTAGTAGCTTTGCGGGCTCTCCGGCGGGACCGACGTGGGGGTGACCACCACTTCGGCGCCATAGGCCTGCAGTACGGCCCGCTTGTCCTCGCCCACCTTGTCCGGGACCACGAAGACGCACTTGTAGCCCTTCTGCTGCGCCACCAGCGCCAGCCCCACACCGGTGTTCCCGGACGTCGGCTCCACAATGGTGCCGCCGGGCTTCAGCTTGCCGTCACGCTCGGCGTCCTCGATCATCTGCGCCGCGATGCGGTCCTTGATGGATCCGCCGGGGTTCAGGTACTCCACTTTGACCAGGATGGTGGCCTTGATGCCTTCCGTCACGTGGTTGAGTTTGATGAGCGGGGTGTTGCCGATGAGGTCCAGGATGGACTGGGCGTACTTCATAGGTACAAAGCTACCGCTTCCTGCACGCCCTTCCCCGTCCGGGGTGCGAGGATAGGCCGGTGAAGCAGTTCGCATGGCTGAAAGCCGCCCGGAGCTACCTGCTGCCCGGCGCGACCCTGGCGGCAGGTTTGGCCACCCTCGCCGCCGGCGCCCTCCCCGTCCGGGCTTTCGGTGAGTTGGCCGGGCGTACCATTCCCATCCTGGCCTTCGTCCTGGCCATGTCCCTGGTCACGGAACTGGTGGACGAGGCAGGGCTGTTCCAGGTGGTGACGGACCGGCTGGCCGGGCTGGGCCGCGGACGGGTCTTCCTGCTGTGGCTCCTGGTGGTTGCGGTGGCCACGGTGTCCACGGTGTTCCTGTCCCTGGATACCACGGCGGTGCTGGTGACCCCGGTGGTGGTCCTGCTGGCCGTCCATGCCCGGATTCCGCCCCTGCCGTTCGCGTTGACCAGCATCTGGCTGGCCAATACCGCCTCGCTGCTGCTGCCGGTGTCCAACCTGACGAACCTCCTGGCGCAGGACCGGCTGGGCCTCAGTCCGTGGCGCTTCGCGGGGCTGGTGTGGGCCCCAGCCCTGGTTGGCCTGCTGGTTCCCCTTGTCCTGCTGTGGCTGGCGTTCCGGCGGGACCTGCGCGGAACCTACGGGCCGCAGCCGGCGCATCCCGTCCGGGACCGCACCCTGCTGAAGGCTGCCGCAATCACACTCCTTGTCCTGTTGCCGGCCCTGGTGTCCGGTTTGCCGGTCCAATACCCGGCGCTGGCAGCCGCGGCCGTGCTGCTGGCGGGCTTCCTGCGCCGCCGGCCCTCCGCGCTCCGGTGGTCGATGGTCCCCTGGCGGCCGCTGATGTTGACGGTAGGCCTGTTCATGCTCATGGAAGCCCTGCACTCGCATGGCCTGACGGCGTTGCTGGCAGGCGTGGCGGGAACCGGTGACGGGCTGCCTGCCCTGCTGCAGCTGGCGGCCCTGGGCGCAGGCGCGGCCAACGCAGCAAACAACCTTCCCGCCTACCTGGCGCTGGAACCCGTGGCGGGGTCGCCGGCCAGGCTCGCCGCCCTTCTCATCGGGGTGAACCTCGGTCCGCTGGTGACTCCCTGGGCCTCTCTTGCCACGCTGCTGTGGCATGAGCGGCTCCGCGTGCTGAACGTCCCCATCAGGTGGGGCGGGTTCGCGGTTGCGGGGCTGGTGGCCGTGATACTGACGCTGCCGCTCGCCGTCCTTGCTCTTTGGGCGGCGTCCGGTATGCCCTGACGCCGCCGGGTTGCGGGTCAGCTGCCTGCGGCCTCGCCGCCGTCGCCGGCGGGCAGGTTCTGCCAGAGGCCCATGACGTTGCCCTCAGGGTCCCTGAAGTAGGCGGTGTAACCCATGCCCGGGATTTCGTTCCTGGGCATGACCACCGCGCCGCCCTGCTCCTCCACGCTTTTGAGCGTGGCGTTGATATCCGGCACATCGACCGTCACAACCGGGCCGGTGATCTGTCCTCCCCTGGCCATCATGCCGCCGTTGATGGCACCCGGCGCCGTGGGCTGGCCGGCATCATCCATGTCCGTGGTGATGACCATGCTGTAGTCCATGCCCGGGACGGGCTCAATCCGCCAACCGAGCACCTCCCGGTAGAACTTCCTGGCCCGCTTCTGGTCGTCAGCGGGGATCTCGAAATGCACTACGCCGCCCATGGCTGCCCTCCGTGTTTCTGTGGGTCGCAGTTCTTTTGGGGCACCCCTGCGTGCCGGTTGCCCCGGTGCCACACGCGGCGATCCTAGCGCGGGGACGGGAAGCGGATAAGGGCCCATGGTCCCGCCGCTGTCGGCGGGGCGTGGGACGATGGAGGGCATGACGATCGCAGAGGCACCTCCCCGGCTGGCAGCCGCGGCGGACATGTCCCTGCGCTGGTATCCGGAGGCGCCATACAGCCTTTCCCGCACCCTCGCGCCCCTCCTGCGGGGCAACAGCGATCCCTCCTTTTGTGTACAGGGGGACGTCATCTGGAACGCGTTCACCACGGCGGACGGTCCGGCCACCATGCGGCTCGCGCCCGCGGGCGGCGGCGACGCGGGCGGCGGCGACGCGGGCGGCGGCGACGCGGGCGGCCCGTTCGTGGACGTCCAGGCGTGGGGCCCGGGCGCCGCCGCCGCCACCAAGGCGGCGCCCCGGCTGTTGGGATCCGACGACGACTGGCAGGATTTCGATGACCCGGCTTTCCATGCCACGCTGCCGCGCATGGTCCGGGAAGCCCGGCGGCGCAGCCGGGCCGTCAGGCTCCCGTCAAGCGGCCGCATGGTGGACCAGCTGGTCCCAATCATCCTGGAGCAGAAGGTGACGGTCCTTGAGGCGCGGCGCGCCTACCGCTACCTGGTGCACCGGTTCGGGACCCCTGCACCCCGCGCCGGAATTTCCACGCCGCCCGGGCTGGTGGTGGCACCAGCGGCTGCGCAGTGGCTGCAGGTCCCCAGCTGGGAGTGGCACAAGGCAGGGGTGGGACCCCAGCGCTCGGCCACGGTGATGCGGGCGTTGCGCTCCGCCCCGGCGCTTGAACGCCTCGCTGCGGCGCCTGCGCTGGAGGCAGCTGCGAAGATGCAGGTGATCCCGGGCATCGGGGTCTGGACTGCGGCCGAAGTGGTGCAGCGTACCCACGGCTGTCCCGATTCGATTTCGGTGGGCGACTACCATCTCGCGGCCTACGTGGGCGCTGCGCTCACCGGGCGGAGGACCGACGACGCCGGGATGCTGCGGCTGCTCGAACCCTGGCGCGGGCACCGGCAGCGCGTAGTCCGGATGATCCAGTCCACGGGCTTCCGCAAACCCACGTTCGGCCCGAGGATGACCATCCAGGACCACCGGGCGCACTGACCTGCCTCCGGCGAGTTGCCGCACCCCCCCGACCATGCGCCCAGCCCTCCGGTGAATGCCGGGTAGCCCCAAACCCTCCTAAAACCGTTGCGTCTGCGCAAGTAATGAAAGAGACTGGCAGTACGGCTTCTGCTTGAGGAGAAACGATGCGTGCATTGACGGTAACTCCCGGAAAGAAAAACTCACTCAGCCTGCGCGAGGTTCCGGAGCCCGCGGAGGGGGACGGCGGCGTGCTGGTGGAGGCGCTGGCCGTGGGCCTGTGCGGAACCGACAGCGAAATCATCGCTGCGGATTACGGTGAGGCGCCCCCGGGCCAGGACTACCTGGTGCTGGGGCACGAGAACCTGGGCCGGGTGCTGGACGCTCCCCCGGACTCCGGACTGGCCAAGGGTGACCTGGTGGTGGGCATCGTCCGCAGGCCGGACCCGGAGCCCTGCAAAGCCTGCGCCGCCGGGGAATGGGACATGTGCCTCAACGGCAACTACACCGAGCACGGCATCAAGGGCCTCGACGGTTTTGCCCGGGAACATTGGCGGGCGGATGCGGAGGCAATGGTGAAGCTGGACCCCGACCTGGAGGACGTGGGCGTCCTACTGGAGCCCACCACCATCGTGGCCAAGGCCTGGGAACAGATCAACCGGATAGGGAAGCGGGCCTTTTTCGATCCCCACACGGCCGTCGTGACCGGCGCGGGGCCCGTTGGGCTGCTCGCCGCCCTGCTGGGAGTCCAGCAGGGCCTGGACGTCCACGTCTTCGACGTCGTCACGGACGGACCCAAACCGCAGCTTGTCCGGGACCTGGGCGCCACCTACCACAGCGAACCGCTGCCGGATTCCGGAATCAAGCCCAACGTCCTGGTGGAATGCACCGGCGTCACTCCAGTGGTGCTGGAGGCCCTGACATGCCGGGCCCAGGACGCCGTCACCTGCCTGACCGGCGTGTCCGGAACGGGCAAGCAAACAGGGGTGGACGTGGGTGCGCTCAACCGTGAGGAAGTGCTGATGAACGGCGTGGTGTTCGGCAGCGTCAACGCCAACCGCCGCCACTACGACGCGGCCGCGCAGGCACTGGCGGCGGCGGACCGGGACTGGCTTCGGCGCCTGATCAGCCGCCGCCTTCCGCTGGAAAGCTACGCGGACGCCTTCAAACACCAGTCCGACGACGTCAAGGTGGTCCTGGACCTAAAGGCCACCGGTCATGGAAACCAGCAGCCATGACCACCCCGGCCGACTCACAGCAGACCGGCGGAACGCCCCTGCTCCCCTCCGGCAGGCAATACCGCATTTCCTTCGGCAGCCAGACCGCCACGGTGACCGAAGTGGGCGGGGCGCTGCGGGAATACCGCCAGGACGGGAGAGACCTGGTGGACGGGTACGGCCCGGAGGACACCTGCACCGGCGCCCGGGGGCAGTCACTGATCCCATGGCCCAACCGGATCAGGGGCGGCAGCTACCAGTGGGAAGGCCAACGCCTCCAGCTGGACCTGAGCGAACCGGACAAGGGCGGGGCGATCCATGGACTCACCCGCTGGCGGAACTGGACCGTCCTGGAACATACCCCGGACGCCATTTCCTTGGCGTACACCCTGCATGCCTGCCAGGGCTGGCCCTGGGTGCTTGACTGCCGGCTGGACTACCGGCTTGGCGCCGAGGGGCTCAGCGTCCGGACGACGGCGGTAAACCGGAGTCCCACGCCCTGCCCCTACGGCACGGGCGCGCACCCATACTTGAGCCTTGGTGTGCGGGGCGGGACCGGAGGCCCCGCCCCCGTCACCGGAGCGATCGACGCCGGCCTGGTGCAGGTGCCCGGGCGCACCTTCCTGCCGGTGGACGGGCGCGGCATTCCAACGGGACACGAGCGGGTGGACGGCACGGAGTATGACGTGAGGGAACTGCAGCAGCTGGGTGGCCGGCACATCGATGTGGCCTACACGGACCTGCTGCGGGATGAGGACGGGGTCGCCAGGGTGAAGCTGGTACACGCGGACCGCTCGTCAGGCGTGGAACTCTGGGTGGACAGGGCCTACCCCTACCTGGAAATCTTCACCGGCGATACCCTGCCGCAGCCGGACCGGCGGCGGACCGGGCTGGGAGTGGAACCCATGACCTGCGCCCCGGATGCCTTCAACTCCGGCGAAGGCCTGATCACGCTGGAACCCGGCCAGTCCCACAGCGCGGCATGGGGCATCAACCCCAACCCCGTGCTCCAGCCGTGAACGAAGCGTGCTCCGTTCCGTAGCACAACAACTATTGCGCTAACGCAAGTGTAGGCGTTGAATGATGAGTATGGGGTTGCCGCACCGGATGCCGGCCAGTTTAGATCCCGGCTCCCAACGTAAAGCGACCGTCGGAGGTCCCCTGGCCCCCGGCGGCGGCCGCGAAGGCCTCCAGGGCCGCGGCCAGCGCAGGGCGCCGGCCGGCAGGCATCCTCGACACCACCTCGGCAATAGCCTGCCGCCGGTGCTCCAGCACGGTATCCACCAGATCCCTGCCCTTCCTGCTCAACTCCAACCGGATGTATCGGCGGTCAGCCGGGTCCTCCCGCCGCTCAAGCAGGCCGGCCATCACCAGCCGGTCACAAATGCGGGTGGCATTGGATGCATGCACGCCGAGTTCAGCGGCCACTCCGCCAAGGTTCTGCGGACCCCGGGAGTGAATCAGCACCAGCACCCGCAGTTGCGGGCTACTCACGACGTCCTCCACCTCAGCAACCGAGTGGGCCACAACCCGCAGGAGGACATCCGCCGCGCCCATCACTGCTTCGACCTCGCGGCTGGAGGGCACTCCGTTGGTTGCTGGGGAAATATCCATGACACCAGTTTCCTCCGATAGTTGATGCTCCGCAAAGGTTGCGGGTGCGCACGCGGTCCGCGGTGACGGGACCGCCCGGCAGAAAGGAAAAATCGTGAGAACACACCCCGCACAGCGAACCGTGGCGGAGACCGTCCACGGTATCGACCGGCTGGTCAGGAACGTTCAGACGGGCCGGTTTGAACGCTCGCTGTCGGCCCTGACCGCCGTCGGCGCCTTGGTCACGGCGGCGGAAATTTTCCTTGAGCATGACAAGGCTAGCTTCGGCAACAAATGGATGTGGGCCCCGGTTGCCCTGGGCCCATTGGGTGCGGCAGCGGGGGTTGCCGGAGTTTTCAGCCGCCGTATGGCCAAGACAGCCCTGCCGCTGGCCAGCGCGGCGATCGTGGCCAACGGCCTGCAGGGCACGTGGCTGCACCTGCGGGGCATCCGGCAGAAGCCGGGTGGCCTGTCCAACCTGCGCTACAACCTGGAGATGGGGCCGCCGCTGTTCGCACCGCTGCTGGTCACGATGGTAGGCGGCATGGGCTTGCTGGCGGCGGTCCTGAGGAGGGAACCGTGACCGGCCTCCCCCTGGCAGATGCCGATGGCGGCGGCCGTTACCCTGGCTTCAGTGCCCTCGCCCAGGCGCCGCACTGGGACCCGGTGACGGCCGCCGTCGTGCAGGGCAGGATGGCCCTGCCTCCGGACGTCCGCTTCTTCACCCCTGCGGAGGAAGCCGCGGCGCGGGCCCTCTTCGACCAGTTGCTGGACCAGCATGCCGAACCAAGGGTGCCGGTGGTGAACATGGTGGACGCGCGGCTGGCGGAAGATGAAACCGACGGCTGGCACTACGACAACATGCCCCGGGACGGTGCGGCCTGGCGCGCATCCCTCGGTGCGCTCGACCGGGAGGCGCAGTCGCGGGAAGGCTGCACGTTCGCGTTGCTCCCACTGGACGGGCAGGCCAGGCTGCTGCAGGACATCTGCGACCGCGGCCAGGACCTTTGGCACGGCCTGCCGGCTGACCGGGTGTGGGGGTTGTGGACGCGGTACGCCTGCACCGCGTTCTACTCCCATCCCCTGGCGTGGGACGAGATCGGCTTCGCCGGTCCGGCCTATCCCCGCGGCTACAAGAACCTGGGTGTGGACCGGCTGGAACCGTTCGAAGTGCGGGACGTGCGGCCTGAAGCGGATCCGACCCGTAGGGCTGACAGATGAGCGGCCTCCGTGAGCGGAACGAATCTGCCTGGCTGCTGCCCGCGGGTCCAGGCACGAACTCGAAACTGCGGGACCGGATGCGCCGGTATGCCGACGACGATGAGGTGGACGTGGTCATTGTGGGCTGCGGTGCCGGCGGCGCCACCTTGCTCCAGCGCCTTGCACGCGCAGGCTGGCGGGCGGTGGGCCTGGACGAGGGCCCGTTCTGGGACCCCGAGCAGGACTGGGTGAGTGACGAAGCCGGCTCGCACCACCTGTACTGGACTGAGCCGCGGGTGATCGGCGGCTCAGACCCCGTGCCCCTGGGGTCGAACAATTCGGGCCGGGGCGTGGGCGGATCCATGGTGCATTTCGCCGGTTACACACCACGGTTCCATCCCAGCGATTTCCGTACCTTCAGTTGGGACGGGGTCGGGGCCGACTGGCCGCTGGAGTACGGGGAACTCCGGCCGTTCTACGAGGACATCGAGGCCGAACTTCCAGTCTCGGGCGAACGCTGGCCCTGGGGCGATCCGCACGGCTATCCGCACCGGCCGCACCCCGTCTCCGGGAACGGGGAAATTTTCCTGAGAGGCGCCAACGCCTGCGGGATCACCGCAAAGGTGGGTCCGGTGGCCATCGCCAACGGCCGCTTCGGCAACCGGCCGCACTGCATCTACCGGGGCTTCTGCCTCCAGGGCTGCAAAGTCAATGCCAAGGCCTCGCCGCTGATCACGCACGTCCCGGACGCCCTGGCCCACGGCGCCGAAATCCGCCCCGACTCCATGGCCACGCGGATCGGGTTCGACGAGCGTACCGGCCTGGCCACCGGCGTCGAATATGTCCACGACGGAATCAACAGGTTCCAGCGCGCCCGCATTGTTGCCGTGGCAGGGTATTCGATCGAAACACCACGGCTCCTGCTCAACTCCACCTCGCCGCGCTTCCCGGAGGGCATGTGCAACGACTTTGACCAGGTGGGCCGGTACCTCATGGTGCAGGGCGCACCCCAGACCGCCGGGCGGTTCCAGGCCGAGGTGCGGATGTGGAAGGCGCCGCCCCCGGAAGTCAGCACGGAGGACTTCTACGAAACTGACCCGGCGAAGCCGTACAAGCGCGGATTCTCCATCCAGTGCGTCTCCCCGCTTCCCATCACGTGGGCGGAGCACGTGGCAGCACAGGGACACTGGGGCGCCGCGCTTCGGCGCTACATGAGCGACTACCCGCACTGGGCATGCCTGGGTGCCCTCTGCGAGTTCCTCCCCCTCCGGGAGAACAGGGTGACGCTGGCGGAGGAAACGGACCGCCATGGCATTCCCGTGGCCCGCTTCAGCTACAGCCAGTGCGACAACGACCGGCAGCTGATGTCCGCGGCCCAGCAGGTCATGGAGCGGATCCTCACCGCCGCGGGAGCGCAGGAAGTGATCACCATCAACCGCTACGCGCACCTGGTGGGTGGTGCACGGATGGCCGCGGGCGAGCAGGACGGGGTGGTGGACCGCAACCTGCGCAGTTTCGCGGTACCCAACCTCCTGGTCACCGACGGCAGCGTGCTGCCCACCCAAGGCAGCGCAAATCCCGCGCTGACCATCATGGCGCTTGCGGCCCGTGCCGCGGGCGTCCTGGTCCAAGGTGCCCGCAGGGGCACCCCGATGAGCATGAAGGAAGACTGATCATGGCAACTACAGTGGCTGACTACCTGCTCTCCCGGCTGGGTGAGTGGGGTGTGGACAAGGTCTTCGGATTCCCCGGAGACGGCATCAACGGCATCCTCGCAGCCTTCGGCAAAGCGGGGAACCAACCGAAATTCATCCAGGCCAGGCACGAGGAGATGGCCGCGTTCGAGGCGGTGGGCTACGCCAAGTTCGGCGACCGGGTGGCGGTGTGCATGGCCACCTCCGGGCCCGGGGCCATCCACCTGCTCAACGGGCTCTACGACGCCAAGCTGGACCACGTTCCGGTGGTGGCCATCGTGGGGCAGACAGCCCGCAGCGCCATGGGCGGCTCCTACCAGCAGGAGGTGGACCTGCTGACCCTGTTCAAGGACGTGGCCTCCGACTACGTCCAGATGGTCACCGTCCCGCAGCAGCTCCCCAATGTCCTGGACAGGGCCATCCGGATTGCCGATGCGCAGCGGGCCCCCACGGCCATCATCATCCCGGCGGATGTGCAGGAACTCGAATACGCCGCCCCCACCCACGAATTCAAGATGGTCCCCTCCAGCCTCGGCATCAAGTGGCCCGACATCGAGCCCGACAGCGCGGCCATCCGCGGTGCCGCCCAACTCCTCAACGAGGGCTCGAAAGTGGCCATCCTGATAGGCCAGGGTGCCCGGGAGGCGCCCGCCGAGGTGCGGGAAGTGGCGGAACTGCTGGGCGCGGGCGTGGCCAAGGCCCTGCTGGGCAAGGACTCCCTGCCCGATGACCTGCCGTACGTCACGGGCTCCATCGGGCTGCTGGGCACCAGGCCCAGCTACGAAATGATGCGTGACTGCGACACGCTGCTCACGGTGGGCTCCAGCTTCCCCTACACCCAGTTCCTTCCCGAGCCGGGACAGGCCCGGGGCGTGCAGATCGACGTGGACCCGAAAATGATCGGGCTGCGGTACACGAACGAATTCAACATCGTGGCCGACGCCCGCACAGCGTTGCGGGCACTGATCCCGCACCTGGACCGGAAGCAGGACCGCTCCTGGCAGGAGGGCCTGCAGTCCTCCATCAGCCGGTGGTGGGAAACCATGCATGACGAGGCCATGGTCAGCGCGGATCCCGTCAACCCCATGCGCCTCTTTGCCGAGCTCTCCACCCGCCTGCCCATGAACGCCATGCTGAGCGCGGACTCGGGGTCATCAGCCAACTGGTATGCCCGGCAGCTGAAGTTCCGCGGCGAAGTCCGGGGCTCACTGTCTGGAAACCTCGCCACCATGGGCCCCGGCGTTCCCTATGCCATCGGGGCGAAGTTCGCCCATCCCGGGCGCCCCGCCATCGCTTTCGCAGGCGACGGGGCCATGCAGATGAACGGCCTTGCCGAGATGATCACCGTCAAGCACTACTGGCCCGAATGGGACGATCCCCGCCTGGTGGTGGCCGTCCTCCACAACAACGACCTCAACCAGGTCACCTGGGAAATGCGGGCCATGGGCGGGGTTCCGGCCTTCCGTGAATCCCAGGCCCTCCCGGACGTGGACTACGCCGGGTTCGCCGAAAGCCTGGGGCTGCAGGGCATCCACGTGGACAACCCCGACGACGTGGGGCCGGCCTGGGAGAAAGCCCTCGCCGCGGACAGGCCAACCCTCCTGGATGTGCGGACCGACCCCAACATCCCGCCCATCCCGCCGCACGCCACCCTGGAGCAGGCAAGGAAGACGGCAGAAGCCATGGTCAAGGGCGATGACAGCGCCTGGGGCGTGGTGAAGGAAGGGGTCAAGACCAAGATCCAGGAATTCCTGCCGCACAAGGAGGGCTGAACCATGAGGCCGGCCAGGGCCACTGCGGAGGCTCCTGTGACCGCCGTCCAGGCGGCCGCTTACACGGTCCCCACCGACGGTCCCGAAGCGGACGGAACGTACAGTTGGGACTCCACCACCATGGTGCTGGTGCAGGCCGCCGCCGGCGGGAAGACCGGCCTGGGCTGGACCTACGCGCCGGCCGCGGCAGCAGGCCTGGTGGAAGGACTCCTCAGTCCCGCCGTGAGCGGCGTGGATGCCTTTGACGTCCCGGCTGCTGCGGCCGCCATGGCCAGGGCAGTCCGCAACCCCGGAAACACAGGGCTGGCCTCCTACGCCGTGTCCGCCGTCGACTGCGCCCTCTGGGACCTCAAAGCCCGCCTCCTGGACCTGCCGCTGCACAAGCTGCTCGGCAGCGTCCGGGACAAGGTGGCGGTCTACGGCAGCGGCGGCTTCACCACCTACACGGCAGACCAGCTGCGCAGCCAGCTCGAAGGCTGGGCCCGTCGCCAAAACATCCCGCGGGTGAAGATCAAGATCGGCCAGGACAACGGAACGAACGTCCCGCGCGACCTGGAACGCATCCGCCAGGCGCGTGCCGCCGTCGGACCCGGAACGGAACTGTTCGTCGACGCCAACGGCGCCTACACCGCAAAGCAGGCGGTCCGCGTCCTGCGGGAGGTGGCCGCCGAGGCTGTGACCTGGTTCGAGGAGCCCGTCTCCAGCGACCACCTGGCCGGGCTGCGGGTGGTGCGGGACGCTGTGGACGCGGACGTGGCAGCCGGTGAATACGGTACGGGCCTCCCCTACTTCCAGCGCCTGTGCGCGGCCGATGCCATCGACTGCCTGCAGGCCGATGTCAGCAGGTGCGGCGGGATCACCGAATGGCTGCGTATCGCCGCAGTCGCCGCAGCCCACGGCCTGGAACTCTCCGGCCACTGCGCACCCCACCTCAGCGCCGCCGTCGCCGCCGCCACACCCAACTTCCGCCATCTGGAATGGTTCCACGACCACGTCAGGATCGAGAACCTGTTCTTCGACGGAACGCTGGACCCCGACGGCGGGTGGCTGCGGCCCGGTGCTGCGCCCGGCAACGGGCTGTCGCTGCGTACCGCTGAGGCCGACAAATTCCGGGTCCGCTAATGCTGACCACAACGGATCAGGAAGGGAACAATGTCAGACATCAGTGATTACGCACTCGTGGGGGACCTTCACACCGCCGCGATGATCAGCACCAGCGGGTCAATCGACTGGATGTGCCTGCCGAGGTTCGACTCCCCCGCCTGCTTCGCAGCTTTGCTGGACACCCCCGCCGCAGGCCGGTGGCTCCTGGCACCCGCAGGGGCACAAAAGTGCACCCGCCGGAGGTATCGGCCAGGCACCCTGATTCTCGAAACCGAATGGGAAACTGCCCAGGGCAGCGTCAAGGTCACGGACTTCATGCCGATCCGCGACGACGCCGCCGACATGGTGCGGATTGTGGAAGGCTCGACCGGCACCGTGCAGATGTACGGAGAATTGTGCCTGCGCTTTGACTATGGACGCATCGTGCCGTGGGTGAGGCGCGGTGAGCACGGCCTCAGCGCCATAGCCGGTCCTGACGCGGCCTACTTCAACACCGCAGCGCCACTCGAGGGCCGGGACATGCGAACCATCAGCGAGTTCACTGTCCGGGCCGGAGAACAGGTGCCTTTCGTGTTGAGGTGGTTCCCCAGCAGCAAACCGGCCCCGCGGAAAACCGACTCCCACCAGGCGCTGCAGGTAACCGAAGATTACTGGCAACGGTGGAGTTCCCGCAGCAGGATTGACGGTGAATACAAGGATGCCGTAGAGCGTTCCCTCATAACCCTCAAAGGGCTGATCTATGCGCCGACCGGCGGCATCGTGGCAGCTCCCACCACTTCCCTGCCGGAGGATCCGGGAGGGACACGGAACTGGGACTATCGGTTCTGCTGGCTCCGCGACGCGACGCTGACGCTTCAGTCGCTGCTCGCCGCGGGCTATGTCGATGAAGCGGCCGCCTGGCGGGAATGGCTGCTGCGGGCCGTCGCCGGCGACCCGGCCGACCTTCAGATCATGTATGGGATTGACGGCACGCGCCGCCTTCCCGAAACAGAACTGCCCTGGCTCGCCGGATTCGAGGGATCCAAACCCGTCAGGACAGGAAACGCCGCGGCTCCGCAGCTGCAGCTGGATGTATGGGGCGAGGTCCTGGACGGGCTTTCCCTGACCCGCGCCGCCGGGCCGGCCGGAGCGGGAGACGATTCCTGGGATATCCAGGTCGCCTTGATGGAATACCTCGAGGGGGCCTGGGACCAGCCCGACAACGGACTCTGGGAAATGAGAGGTCCCCGCCGCCACAACACCCACTCAAAGGTCATGGCCTGGGTGGCAGCAGACCGCATGGTCAAGGGAGTCCAGCATTACGGCCTGCCCGGCCCGGTCGATCGCTGGTCTGCGTTGCGCGACACCATCCATAAAGACGTCATGGCACATGGCTTCGACAGCGACCGCAACACTTTCGTCCAGTCCTACGGGAGCAAAGAGCTTGACGCGAGCCTCCTGCTGATTCCCCGTGTGGGATTCCTGCCGCACGACCATCCGCGAGTGGTCGGTACTGTGGATGCCATCCAGAAGCACCTCACCGAAGACGGCTTCGTCCTTCGGTACCGCCCGCAAGCAAGTAACGACGGCCTGCCCGGGACGGAAGGCGTCTTCCTCGCCTGCTCCTTCTGGCTTGTCGACGCCCTGCTGGGCATAGGACGCCAACATGAAGCCGAGGAACTCTTCGAGCGCCTGCTCGGCCTCCGCAACGACGTTGGATTACTCAGCGAAGAATGGGATCCCAAGCACCAGCGCCAGCTGGGCAACACCCCTCAGGCTTTCAGCCACTTTCCCCTCATCCACTGCGCCCTGCAGCTCCACCAGGGACGTTCCAAACAAAGCAACAAGCCCATTCCCAGCCCAACCTGACGGCCGCCGCCACACCCAACTTCCGCCACCTGGAATGGTTCACGACCACGTCTGGATCGAGAACCTGTTCTTCGACGGAACGCTTGAGCCGGACTGCGGATGGGTACGGCACGAAGACAGACCCGGTAACGGACTGAGCCTGCCGGCCGCCGACGCTGACCCGTTCCGGGTCCGCTGACACTGGCCTGTTGCCCGGCCGCCCGGGCATGACGTACTGAAAGGGATCCATTGAGCACCAACAAACGCAACGCAGATCCGGCCGCTCCGGAGCTGGTGGCTGTCACACCCGACGCACAGGATCCCACGGGGCAGGACGTCACAGGCCTGGACCCGTCAGCCACGGACCCCATGGCGGATGAAAAGGTTCGGCTTCAGCTGGCCATCTTCGAGGTCACCCGGGACGCCGACGGCAAAAGCCTGGACGACATCCAGGAGATGCTCCGCGCTGCCTTTGCCCGGCACCGCGTGGCGACACCGCCGGGCACCTGGCTGGAATCAGTGGCCTCCTCGGCGTACTACGGCGAGCCCTACATCGTTGACCTTTCGGTCGCGGCCATCGCGGACACCATCGTGCCCGCGCCGAACGATGAGGTCCGCGAGCGCCTCGCCGCACGCCGGCAGCTGCAGCAGGAAAAGCTCCCGGCAGGCATCTTTCCCGCTCCATCCGACTGGAACATTCCGGGCAGCGACGCCGCCGTCGGCAGCAACCGGACCACATCCCCGGACCGGTGGAAAGGAAGCGCTGTGCCCGCCATGGCGGCGCTGGCCGCGGTTGCCCTGGCAGCCGTGCTGGTGGCCAGGGCGGGAACGGGCCGGCGCCGCCGGCTGGACACCTAGAGTCCCAGCCGGGCCACTGCTTCCTCGCGCATCTGGACTTTGCGGATCTTCCCGGAAACCGTCATGGGGAAGCTCTCGCGGACCTCGACATAGCGGGGGATCTTGTAGTGCGCCAGCTTCCCCCGGCAAAAGTCCGCAAGCGCCGCAGCGTCCAGCGGTTCCGCGCCGGGCTTGAGGATGATGCACGCCATGAGTTCCTCGCCGTACCTGGGGTCCGGTACGCCGATGACCTGCACGTCCTGGATTGATGGGTGTGTGTAGAGGAACTCCTCAATCTCCCGCGGGTAGATGTTTTCTCCGCCGCGGATCACCATGTCCTTGATCCGGCCTTCCACCACCACATACCCGTCCTCATCCATCCGGGCGAGGTCGCCGGTGTGCATCCACCCGTCGGCATCGATCGCCTCGGCCGTCTTCTCCGGCTGGTTCCAGTACCCCGCCATGACGGCGTAGCCACGGGTGCAGAGCTCGCCGATCTGCCCGCGCTCCAGTTCCTCCCCGGTGACGGGGTCCACGATGCGGCTCTCCAGCTGCGGCATGGTCCGGCCCACGGTCTCGGTCCGCTGCTGGAGGGTGTCCCCCTTCCGGGTCATGGTGGACACCGGTGAGGTCTCGGTCATGCCGTAGCAGATGGCCACGTCCACCATGTGCATCTCCGAGATCACCCGGTTCATCACCTCAATGGGACACAGCGAACCCGCCATCACCCCGGTGCGGAGCGTGGACAGGTCATAGGAGCCGAAATCGGGCAGCGCCAGTTCGGCGATGAACATGGTGGGCACCCCGTACAGGGACGTCCCGCCGAAATCCTGCACTGCCTCAAGCGCGGCAGCGGGCGAGAAGCCCCGCCCGGGGATGATGGTGGCGGCGCCGTGGCTGAGCGCGTTGAGGTTGCCGATCACCATGCCAAAGCAGTGGTAGAACGGCACGGGGATAACCACCCGGTCATGCTCGGTGTAGCCGAGCAGCTCGCCGATGGCGTAGCCGTTGTTCAGGATGTTGTGGTGCGTCAGCGTGGCGCCTTTGGGAAATCCTGTGGTGCCCGAGGTGTACTGCAGGTTGATGGGATCGTGCGGCCGGAGTTCGGCCATGCGGGCCAACAGGTGCGCATGGGCGACGCCGTCCGCCCGCCTGAGCAGCTCGGCGTAGGTCAGTTCCGCGTCACTTTGGGGGTTGCCGGCATCCAGTGCGTCCAGTCCATGGTCCGGCAGGAACACGAGCTCATGCAGGTCCGGGCAGGTCAGGAGCGCCTGGCGTGCCATGGACACGTAATCGCTGTTGGTGTCCGACGGTGCCGTGACCAGCATCCGCATCCCGTTCTGCTTGACCACGAACTCAAGTTCATGGCTGCGGTAGGCCGGGTTGA
The DNA here is from genome assembly GCF_030811655.1 of Pseudarthrobacter enclensis. Lineage (GTDB taxonomy): Bacteria > Actinomycetota > Actinomycetes > Actinomycetales > Micrococcaceae > Arthrobacter > Arthrobacter enclensis_A. Next base: position 151,474 of record NZ_JAUSRE010000003.1, read on the forward strand.
CGTTGACCAGGATGGCGCCGATTTTCGCCGTGGCGTACTGCAGCAGCGTCCATTCGGCGCAGTTGGGGCTCCAGATGCCCACCCTCTCCCCTTTGCCGACGCCCATGGCGAGCAGTGCCCGCGCCAGCCGGTCGACGTCGTCGTTCATCTTGGTGTAGCTCCAGCGGCGGGCGTCACCGCCAGGCACCGGCGCTGCCTCGATCAGTGCGTCGTGGAGCGGAAACCGCGCAACGGTGCGCTCAAAGTTCTCGCCAATGGTTTCCGCCAGGAGCGGGACGTCAGTGTCCCCGGCTGTATAAGCACGCATGAGGGCACGCTACCAACAGGAACGGCGCTGGAGAAGGAGGACGGGGCCGGGAACGCGCGCAACGGAACGGGACGGCAAGGCGGCGCCCGGTATTGTGACATTCATGAGTGCACCGATTGACCTGACAGCAACGTTCATCCCCAACGAAGGCGAGTTCCACCGCGTCAAGCTGGCCCTGGAAATCGCCATCGATGAGGTGGTGAAGGAACCAGGCTGCATCCAGTACGAACTGACTGAAGCCACCGAGGAAAAGCTCGTCCTGACCGAGCAGTGGGCATCCGAGGAAGACCTGGACAGGCACTCCAAGGGCATCGCCGTCCAGGACCTGAACGAGTCACTGAGCGCGCTGCTGGCCGAACCCGTCAAGGTGGAACGCGTCTAGCGCACCCGTTAAACGCAGAATGCGGGGCCTCCCTGTCGGAGGCCCCGCATTCTGCGTCTACTGGGTTTTAGAAGTCCGGGATCTGCGTGCCGTCCTGGGCACCGCCCTGGGGGCTGGCCGGCTTGCCCGCTGCCTCCTCCTGCTGGCGGGCCACGTGGGCGTGGACCTCATCCATGTCCAGCGCCTTCACCGCGTCCACCACCTGTTCCAGCTGCTGGGCGTTCAGCGCGCCGGGCTGGGAGAACACCAGCACCTTTTCGCGGAAGGCCATCAACGTGGGGATGGAGGTGATGCCGGCCTCTGCCGCGAGCTGCTGCTCCGCTTCGGTGTCCACCTTGGTGAAGACGACGTCGGGGTGCTTCTCGGATACTGCCGAATACGTAGGGCCGAACTGCTTGCAGGGGCCGCACCATTCTGCCCAGAAATCGACCAGGACAATGTCGTTGCCTTCGATCGTCGATGCGAACTGTTCACCTGTGATGTCAAGGGTAGCCATGTGTCCACGCTACGCGCCCGGCCCGGGCCATGTCGCGGGTGTTCGCTCCCCGCGTCATTGGGAATAACGGGAGGTACGACGGCGGCACCAGGGTTCAGGCGTTGGTGTCCCACAGGTGCGGGGCGGGGGTGCGGCTGCCGGGAAGGGCGCTGGAGGCGCGCCACCCGTGGATCCACTCGGGGAGCACGAGGTCCGCCGGCGGGACCCCGAACTCGGTGAGGATGTCCTCCTGGCTGACCGGGCCGGCCTTGGTGACCAGCCGGGTGGCGATGTAGGCGCGGGCGTAAATTTCGCCGTCGGCCACCATGCGCTGCTCGAAGAAGATCGCCTTGCTGTCCAGTCCGATGACGCGCGTCTCGATGGTGTAGTCCTGCCACAGCTGCAGCGATTTGCGGAAGGAGATGGTCTCGGCCGACACCACAGGGCTCCAGCCGCGGCGGCGCATGCGCTGCCAGATGCCGCTGCGGACCATCAGGTCGAACCGGCCCAGGTCCATGAGCGAGAGGTACATGCCGTTGTTTACGTGCATGGCAATGTCGATGTCCGTGGGCAGGACGCGCAGCGGCAGCGACGACGCCTCCCACACCGTGACGGGCGTCCGCCGTTTGGACCGGAAGAGCAGAAGCAGGGTTCTCAGAAGCAGGTGCATGGACCAATGCTACCCGCGGGTAACATCCTGCAGGCTCCGGGGGGCACGCCAACCGCCGTAGGATTTCCTGCATGACGCAGCAACGCTACCGGGCCCTTGCCGAGTGGCCCTTGATGGCTACCACGCTGGTGTTCCTGGGCGCGTACGCGTGGCAGGTCATCGGCAGGGTTGAGGGCAGCGGGGCTGACTGGCTCGAGACCGTCATGTGGGTGACCTGGTGCGTGTTCGTCCTGGACTATGCGGCGAAGCTGTGGCTGGCCGAGGACCGCCGGCAATGGTTCGTCCGGAACCTGCATGAGCTGTTGATCGTGGCCCTCCCGTTCTTCCGGCCCCTGCGGCTGCTGCGGCTGGTGACGCTGCTGTCCGTCCTGCACCGGACCGTGGGCGAGACGCTGCGCGGCCGGGTGGTGACGTATGTGGCGGCATCTGCGGCGCTTCTGGTCTTTGTGGGCGCCCTGGCCGTGCTGGATGTGGAGCAGTGGGCGCCGGATGCAAAGATCACCTCGTTCGGCGATGCCCTGTGGTGGGCAACGGCCACCATTACCACCGTGGGCTACGGGGACATGTACCCGGTCACGCCCATAGGCCGGCTGGTGGCCACGGCGCTGATGATGAGCGGCATCGCGGTGCTGGGTGTGGTCACCGCTTCCATCGCTTCCTGGCTCGTCCAGCGGGTCGAGGATACGGCCGAGTCGGTGGCAGAGGCCGTGGAGGAACCGGTCCGGGTGGAGGTTGCGGAGCTCGTGGCCGAGATCGCATTGCTGCGTCGTGAAATCGCAGACCTGCGGGAACACCGCATGCAGCCGCCGCAAGTATTGGACCGCCCTGGCTTGAGTAGCGGGGCCGGGACGGGCGAGTAGCAGACCGCAAAACTCGGGTAATTCCTACTGGTGCTGCCTGCTTGGCGTGATTCCTAGACTCGGGATTCCTAGGACCGACACGTCTGGCAGGTTCTCCCGGGTGGCTTCCGGGAAACCGGCCTTCATGCGGAGCTCCGTATTTTCTGGGTATGCGGAGGCCTCCATCCGGCGCCGCCCGCGGCCACCGGCAGCTGCCGGTGCCTGCGGCGCCTTAACATCTCGATCCGTCCGGCGACCTGGCGTGCCCGCAAGGCACTGCCTGGCCGGACCGTCCCCGGATGGGCTACCCATGAACCAGAAGATCTCCACCTCCCCCGACGGCTCCAGCCGGAGTTTCGTCACCGACGAACCGCGCACGGACCTCAGTACCGGCCGTCCGCTCATCAGCAACAAATTGTGGGCCGGCATGGCCGCGGCGGCCGTTGTGGCAGCTGTAGGTGTGGGCGCCATGGCCGCACCGCCCACCTCCCTCAGCGCAAGCACGACGCCGGCAGTCCAGGTTGCAGAGACCGCCGCACCACCGGCGCCAAGCACCGCTGCCCGCGGCGACGCCGTGGCCGCGGTCGCGGCCCAGGGAGCCGCAGCAGCTGCCGCACCGGCTGCAGAGGCAGCGCCTGCGCCGGCCGCCGAAGCGCCGGCAGCGCCCGAACCCGCTCCGGCACCAGCACCTGCGCCGCCCCCCGAACCTGCAGGTGATCCAAACCTGTACACGGTGGTCCCCGGCGATACCGTGGGCGCGATTGCCGCCAGCCACGGCGTGGACATGAACGGCATGCTTGCCGCGAACGGGCTCTCTGCCTACAGCACCATCTACCCCGGCCAGACCCTCCTGCTGACCGGCCCGGCTGTCGCCATGGCCGCTCCCGACCCTGCACCGGCACCGGCTCCCGCTGCTGCGCCGGCCCCGGCTCCCGCGGCCGCTCCCGCAGCGCCTGCGGTACGGACCATCTACGTGGCGGGCTCCGGCGGCCAGTCCATGGTGGACGCCTGCATCGGGCCCATCCACTACACCCCCAATGACGGCTACTCGCTCTTCATCACCGAGCATGATTTCTGCGGCGGATGGGCCCGGTTCTCCGGGATCAGCGTGGGTGAGACCGTGAGCATCCCCGGCTACGGAACCTTCACAGCCACCGGCCGCGGCACCGTCCCCAATCCCGGCACCACCAACGATGTGATCGCGGTCTTCGGCGGTTTCCCCCGGGCAATCCTGCAGACCTGCATCCCGGGCACCAGCCAGATGCTCCTGATCGCACTGAACTGACCCGGGTGGGCTGAAGCCGGCATTCAAAAGTCTGTCCGCGGGTCCGGACCTTCAGGGCCTGGATCCGCGGACAAGGCCATGACGCGCTGCCGGAGCTACACGCCGTGGCGCTCTGAAATATGCTCCACCAGTTCGCCTACGCGCTGCTCGGAGTAATTGCGGGCAATGTCGCCCTGGCTGATGATGCCCACGAGCTTGTGGTCGGAGATCACCGGAAGCCTGCGGACCTGATGCTGTTCCATCATGTCGATGGCTGCATCAACGTTGGCGTCGGCGTCAATGCAGTAGGGCTTGCCGGAAGCGAGTTCCCGGGCCATCATCTGGGCGGGGTCGCGGCCGGCGGCGACGCATTTGAGCACGATGTCACGGTCGGTGATCATGCCCTTCAATTTGCCGTCATCACCGCAGATGGGGAGGGCTCCGCAGTCGAGGTCCATCATCATCCGGGCCGCGTCCGCGAGGGACTCGTCTTCCCCAATGCATCGCGCATCAGTGGTCATGAATTCACGTACGGCACTCATTGAATCCTCCTTCATCGATGGAATATCGACGCAGGGCATCGGAGCACATGCGCCGATCCTGCCAGCCTACGCCCGTGCCAACAGGGTGTCGACGGCGGGTGGAGGCTTCTTTCGGAGTGTTCACGAGGAGTGCCGGCCAACAAAAAAACCTCCGGAACCTGGTGGTTCCGGAGGTTTTTCCTTGGGTGGCAGATGAGGGATTCGAACCCCCGTAGGCGTTGCCAGCTGATTTACAGTCAGCCCCCTTTGGCCGCTCGGGTAATCTGCCGAACTTCAAAAGAAGTACCCGCCGATGCAGTGTTGGGAAGCATCCGTTTCCGGCGCTTTCCGCTTCAGTAACCGCGGGCAAGACAACTTTACAGAACTTCCGGCGAAGAATCGAATCGGGTCCCGCACCACGCCAAATGACCCGGAATGTCGGCAAAAGTCAGACCCTACGCCTCACCAAGAATGCGTCCGGCCAGCTTGGCTTCGAAGCTGATGGCCTGCTCCTGGGTGATCTGGTTCAGCTGGACCGCCCTCTGCAGGTCTGCCCGGACGCCGTCCAGCCGGGAGGAGGCATCCGCCACCGGGCTGAGGACGATGGAGGCCGCCACCGCTGCCGCCGCCACCGAGGTTGCTGCCGTGGCCACCGCCCCTGCCGCTGCGGTTGTGGTCCGGGTGACATATTGGGCGGCTTTGCGGTGCATGGGGTTCCCTTCAACTGCGGTACTGCTTCTCCAACTCTCGCCACCCCTCCTTCATTCCGCCATTACGTCCGCTGAGAGGGAACTGTGAATCCCGCACCCCCACCCGGCAGGGCATCCGTACTAGGCTGGATGGCAGAGATCCCGGCCCTGTCCCCGCACAGGGCTCCCATCAACAAAGGAGAGTCATGGCAGGCGAGTCAACGTTCGACGTCGTAAGCAAAGTGGACAAGCAGGAGGTGGCCAACGCGCTCAACCAGTCGCAGAAGGAAATCGCCCAGCGCTACGACTTCAAGGGCGTGGGCGCCGAGATCGACTTCAGCGGCGAGAAGATCCTCATGAAGGCCAACTCGGAGGAACGCGTCAAGGCTGTCCTGGACGTCTTCCAGTCCAAGCTGATCAAGCGCGGCATCTCGCTGAAGTCGCTGGACGAGGGCGAGCCCTACGCCTCCGGCAAGGAGTACCGGCTGGAGGCCTCCATCAAGGAAGGCATTGCCCAGGACCTGGCCAAGAAGATCAACAAGCTGATCCGCGACGAAGGCCCCAAGTCGGTCAAGTCGCAGATCCAGGGCGATGAACTCCGGGTGTCCTCCAAGTCCCGCGACGACCTGCAGGCCACGATGGCCCTCCTCAAGGATTTTGACGAAGCCGACCTGCAGTTCGTGAACTTCCGCAGCTAGCCCTCCCGCGGTCGTTTTCGACGCGCAAGAGGATTCCCGCTACGCAGAAAGGCTGGCGCACCTGATATCCCGGGTGCGCCAGCCTTTTTGCGTGTCGCGGACGCCCTTGCACAGTGCTACCCCGAGGGTTGCCTGCCCCGGGGTACGGTATCCCTCGGGCGTAACGGCAGGCAATTACGGCACAGTTAGTTTGCGTAATAGCCGACGCCGGGTAATCTCTTTCTTAGGCCTTCCTAAGTAAGGCTTACCTGACTGAAAGAACATCATGACTGCCAACTTCCTGATCGGCCTGCGCGAAGGACTCGAAGCCACCCTGGTGGTGGTCCTCCTCATGGCCTACCTGGCGAAAACGGACCGCCGCCACCTCATCCCCCGGCTCTGGGTAGGCGTGGCAGCAGCGGTTACAGTGTCCGTCGCCTTCGGCGCCCTCCTCACCTTCGGGCCCAGGGGCCTCACGTTTGAAGCGCAGGAGGCGATCGGCGGCACCCTGTCCGTCGCCGCCGTCGGCCTCGTGACATGGATGGTCTTCTGGATGGCCCGCACCGCGAGGACCCTCGGCAGCGACCTGAAGACGCGCGTCGACAGATCCGCCGGCGGGGCCGGTTGGGGGCTGGCCGTAGTGGCTGCCATCGCGGTGGGACGCGAAGGCCTGGAGACGGCACTTTTCCTCTGGGCGGCTGCCAAGGCCACGGGCGAATCCACGCAGCCGCTCGTCGGGGCCCTCCTTGGCCTGGCCGCAGCCGCCGGCTTTGGCTACCTGCTGCACCGGGGCGTCCTGAAAGTGAACCTTTCCCGGTTCTTCACCTGGACCGGGGCCGCCCTGATCGTCATCGCGGGCGGCGTCCTGTCCTACGGCCTCCATGACCTGCAGGAGGCCGGGCTGCTTCCGGGCCTGCATTCCCTGGCCTTCGACATCAGCGGCGCCGTCCCGCCGTCGTCCTGGTACGGCACGCTCCTCAAGGGCACCCTCAACTTCTCCTCCGCCACCACCTGGCTGGAAGCCGCAGCCTGGCTCCTCTACGTGCTGCCGGTGCTGTTCCTGTACCTGCGCACCAACGGCAAAACTCCGGCTACCCCTGCCGGCTCCGGCACCACCGCCGCCCCCAAGGCCGCGGCCGCCGCCTAAATCCCCTTTCACCCGCACCTAAGGAATCCCCATGCCTGGCTTCAGCCTGCCCAAAATTAGCCCCTACGCCTTCCGCACCCGGCTTCCCGCCCTGGCTGCCGCCGTCGTCACCGTCCCGCTGGTCCTCACCGGGTGCACTGACAATACCCAGGCGGCGGACACCTCCGGAGGCACCATCGACGTGGTCAGCTCCAATACCGACTGCAACGTCTCCGCCGCCAGCGTGCCCAGCGGCAACCTCACGTTCTCGGTCAAGAACGAAGGAACCGAAGTCACCGAGTTCTACCTCCTGGCGGCGGACGGGCTGCGCATCATGGGCGAGGTGGAAAACATCGGCCCGGGACTGAGCCGCAACCTGGTGGTCACCGCCCCCGCCGGAACCTACACCACCGCGTGCAAGCCAGGCATGGAGGGCGACGGGATCAGGGCCGCCCTCGAAGTGACCCCGTCAAAAGACCAGCCGACGGCGGACGCGGACTTCCAGAAACTCCTGGACACGGCCAGCACGCAGTACGCGTCCTACGTCAAGGACCAGAGCGAGCAACTGCTTGCCGGCACCGAGCAGTTCGCCGCGGCCTTCACAGCGGGCAACACCGACCAAGCCCGCTCCCTCTACGCGGCAACGCGGCAGCACTGGGAACGGATTGAACCCGTCGCCGAGTCCTTCGGCGACCTGGACCCGAAACTTGACGCACGCGAGGCGGACCCGGAACCCGGCCAGGAGTGGACCGGCTGGCACCGTGCCGAAAAGGACCTGTTCCCGCCGGCCGCCTACACGGCCCTCACCGCTGCCGGGCGCTCGGCCATCGCGGACCAACTGGTGGCCGACACCAAGGACCTGGTGGAACGCACCCGCACCGTGGAAATCTCCGCTGACATGCTGGGCAACGGCGCCAAGGAACTCCTGGACGAGGTTGCCACCGGAAAAGTGACCGGTGAAGAGGAAGTCTGGTCCCACACGGACCTTTGGGACTTCCAGGCGAACGTGGACGGCGCCCGCATCGCGTTCGAGAACCTCAAGCCGGCCCTGCAGCTGAAGGACGCCGCTTTGGCCGCCTCGCTGGACGGGAAGTTCGCCGCGCTGCAGGCCGAACTTGCCACCCATGCCCAGGGGGCGGGCTTCACGTCCTATGACAAGCTGTCCCCTGAGCAGGTCCAGCGGCTCGCCTCACTGGTCGACGCCCTCGGAGAACCGCTGTCCCGGCTGACCGCGGCGGTGGTCCTGTGACCGGCTGCCCCTTTGGCGGTCGGCCGCCGGAGGCACCGGCTGAGGCACCTACGGATGCCTCGGAAGGGGAGAGCCCGACGCCGGGAGGCCGCCTGAGCAGGCGCGGCCTGTTTGGCATTGCCGGACTGGGCGGCGCCGCCGCCGGGCTCGCCGCGGGCTTCCTGGGACATGACGCCGTCGCGGCTTCTGCCGCCCCGGCACCTGACGCGGACAGCCCTGTTGTCCCCTTCCACGGTGACCACCAGGCGGGCATCACCACCCCCGCCCAGGACCGCCTCCACATTGCCGCGTTCGACGTCACCACCACCAAGCGTGAAGAGCTCATTCAACTGCTGAAGGACTGGACGCGGGCAGCGGAGGCGCTGACCGAAGGCCGCCCTGCAGGGACAACGGGCGCAGTGGACGGCCCCTACGGTGCTCCTCCCCAGGACACGGGCGAGGCCCTGGACCTGAACGCCGGGAAGCTGACCCTGACGTTCGGCTTCGGCGCCAGCCTGTTCGAGAAGGACGGCGTGGCCCGGTTCGGCCTGGACGGCAGGCGGCCGGAGGCCCTGATAGACCTACCTCACTTCCCGGGTGACGATCTGGACCCGGCCCGCAGCGGCGGCGACCTGGTAGTCCAGGCCTGCGCCGACGACCCCCAGGTGGCGGTCCATGCCATCCGGAACCTTGCCAGGATCGGCTTCGGAAAGGTGCGGGTCCGCTGGTCCCAGCTGGGCTTCGGCCGGACGTCCTCCACCTCCCGCGCGCAGCACACCCCGCGGAACCTCTTCGGCTTCAAGGACGGCACCGCCAACCTGAAAGTGGAAGATGAGCAACTGCTGGACCAGCATGTGTGGGCCCAAGCCGCCCGCCCGCAGGATGCCTGGATGGCGGGCGGCAGCTACCTGGTGGCGCGCCGGATCCGGATGCATATCGAAACGTGGGACCGCACCTCGCTGGGCGAACAGGAAGGCCTGATCGGCCGGACCAAGGGCACGGGCGCACCGCTCTCTGGCGGCGAGGAGTTCACCGAGCCGGACTTCAACCGTCAGGGCAAGGGCGGCAAACCGCTCATCCCGATCGATTCCCACGTCCGGATGGCCCACCCCAACCAGAACAGCGGAGTGCGGATGCTGCGCCGGGGCTACAACTACACCGACGGTTCCGACGGCGTGGGCCACCTCGACGCCGGCCTGCTCTTCATCGCGTTCGTCACCGATCCGCGGACGCACTACATCCCCATGCAGATGGCGATGGCCAAGGGCGACACCCTGGCCGTGGAGTACCTGAAGCACACGGGCTCGGGACTGTTCGCGGTTCCCGGCGGGGTCAAGCCCGGCGGGTACATCGGCGAGGGGCTCTTCACGTAGCCGGACCGCTCAAGCCGGCCCCGCCCCGCCGTCGTTCCCGACGCGCAAAAGGTTAACCGCTGCGCAAATAACCCGGCGCCCCCGGAATACCAGGTGCGCCAGGGATTTTGTGCAGCGAAAGCGAGGGTGCGCGTCGAAACAAAGGTGCGCGTCGCCACGCAGGCGTCCGACGGCGGGATCCCGGCTACACCTGCCGGCCCGCCATCCGCTCCAGCCGGACGATGCGGTCCCGCATTGGCGGGTGGGTGGCGAAGAGCTTGTTCATCGCGCCCCCGCGGAACGGGTTGGCGATCATCAGGTGCGAGGCGTTGACCAGCCGCTGGTCCTGCGGCAACGGGGCAAGGCTGACGCCGCGCTCAATCTTGCCCAGGGCTGAGGCGAGTGCCAGCGGATCCCCGGTGAGCTGCGAACCGTCCTCGTCGGCGTCGTACTCCCTGGTGCGGGAGATGGCCATCTGGATCAGCGACGCCGCGAAGGGCGCCAGCAGCGCCATGGCGATCATGGCCAGCGGGTTCGCGTTGCGCCGGTCCCCGCCGCCGAAGAACAGCAGCATCTGGCCAACCGACGTGATCACGCCGGCGACGGCGGCCGCGACCGATGAGGTGAGGATGTCGCGGTTGTAGACGTGCATCAGTTCGTGGCCCAGGACGCCGCGGAGTTCGCGCGCGTCCAGGAGCTGCAGGATGCCTTCCGTGCAGCAGACGGCCGCGTTTTTCGGGTTGCGGCCGGTGGCGAAGGCATTGGGGTTCATGGTGGGCGAGACGTAGATGCGCGGCATGGGCTGGTTGGCGCGCATGGAGAGCTCGCGGACGATCTGGTAGAGCTGCGGGGCCTGGGCTTCGGTCACCGGGAAGGCCTGCATGGACCGGATGGCGATCTTGTCGCTGTTCCAGTAGCCGTAGAACGTGGTGCCGACGCCGACCAGCGCCATGATCCAGATGGGCGCGGAGCTGCGGGTACCGACGCCGATGAGGCCGCCGAGGCCGAGGAGTACGGCCCAGAGCACCCCGAACAGTGCCGCCGTCTTCAGGCCGTTGTGATGGTTGTGCACGTTTCCTCCTTACTAAGGGAACGGCCGGCTAGGGCACCGGGTTCCGCGCATCGTATTTCCGGAAGCCCGGCTGCAGCTTCGCCGCCAGCCACGCCACCGCGATGCACAGCACACCGCCGAACAGCAGGACCCAGCCCTCACTCAAAATCCTAGTCGCGCCGCCGGCCAGCAGGTCACCGATCCGCGGTCCGCCGGCCACCACCACAATGAACACGCCCTGCAGCCGTCCGCGCAGGTGGTCCGGGGCTGCCGCCTGCAGGATGGTGTTCCGGAAGACGCTGCTGATCGAGTCGGCGATCCCGGCCAGGGCGCAGCAAAGTGCGGCGGGCAGCAGCCACACCGTCACCGTGCCGTCCGGCGCCCGGCCGGCAAGCAGCACCACCAGGCCGAACGCACCAATGGACGCGCCCCAGCCCATCACGGAGATGACGACGGCGGTCCCCTGGCGGCGCACCATGCCCAGCGGACCGGAGAACAGGCCGGCCAGGAAGGCCCCGACGGCGGTGCTGGCCAGCAGGATGCCCACGGTTGCCTCGCCGCCGCCGATCATGAGTGCGGCGACGGCGGGGAGCAGCGCCCGCGGCTGGGCAAGGACCATGGCCACGATGTCGATGATGAAGGTCATCCGGAGGTTGGGCCGCGTCCCCAGGAAACGGAACCCCTCAATGACGGAGCGGAGCCCTACCTTGCTGCGCGTGCCGGCGGGAGGCATGGGCGGGAGGCGGTAGACGGCCCAGAGGACGAAGGCGAAGCTGACAAAGTCGACGGTGTAGGTCCAGCCGAACCCGACCCACGCCACCAGGAGCCCGGCCAGCAGCGGCCCTGCCGTCATGGCAAGGCCCAGGGAGAGCATGCTCAGCGCGTTGGCCGCCGGCAGAAGTTCCTTGCGGATGAGCGTGGGGATGATGGCGCTGCGGGCCGGCTGATTGATGGCCTGGGCGCCGCTTTGCAGTGCCACCAGGAGGTACAGCACCCATACGTTGCCCAGGTGCAGCCAGGCCTGGAACGCGATCAGCCCTGTAGTCAGCCACAGCACCGTCGAGGCCAGGAGGGCGATGCGCCGGCGGTCATGGGCGTCGGCGATGGAGCCGCCCATCAGTCCACCCACAACGAGGGGAACCAGCGCGAAGATGCCCAGCAGTCCCACGTAGAAGCTGTCCTGGGTCAGGCGGTACACCTCGAGGCTGACGGCCACCAACGTGAGCTGGCTGCCGACGGCGGACACTGCCGATCCGAGCCACAGCCGGCGGAAGGAGGGGCTTTCCTTGAGCGGCGTGACATCGGCAAGTATTTTCCCCACCCCGCAACACTAGCGGGCGACACGGGAAGGTAAGCCAAGCCTTATTGTGAGTTAGTAATAATAAGTGTTTCAATGGAGCCATGATGGAGCACTTTGACGGCCAGGAAGCGTGGGCTGCAGCCCTGCGTGCCCACGGCCGCAGGGTGACCAAGCAGCGGCTCGCTGTACTCGCCGCCGTCGAACGCCACCCGCATTCCCCTGCCGAAAGCATCCTTGCCGCCGCCCGCGCCGAGCTGCCGGAACTGACGGCCCAGTCCGTATATGTGGTGCTCGGTGACCTGACGGACCTGCACATGCTGCGCCGGTTTGAGCCGCCGCACTCCCCCGCACTGTATGAGACGCGCGTGGGCGACAACCACCACCACGCCATCTGCATCAGCTGCGGCCGCGTGGAGGACGTGGACTGCGCCGTCGGCCATGCCCCCTGCCTCACGCCGCACTGGAACCCGGACGCCAAGCCCATGACCATCCAGATCGCGGATGTCATGTACCAGGGCATCTGCCAGGAATGCCAGCAGGCCCAGCAACTTCCTCCCCATAGTCCCTCGCAAGAAAAAGAGAAATAGGAGAACAATGACTGCCGTTTCCACAACCCAGTCAGGCGCGCCGGTTACATCCGACGCACACTCGAAGTCAGTTGGTGCCGACGGTGCCATCATTCTGACCGACCACTACCTTGTCGAAAAGCTCGCCCAGTTCAACCGTGAGCGGGTCCCGGAGCGCGTAGTGCACGCCAAGGGCGGCGGTGCATTCGGCACGTTCAAGACCACCGAGGACGTCTCCAAGTACACCAAGGCTGCATTCCTGCAGCCCGGCGTCGAGACCGAAATGCTCATCCGCTTCTCCTCCGTGGCCGGCGAAAACGGCTCCCCGGACACCTGGCGCGACCCCCGCGGTTTCGCCGTGAAGTTCTACACCACCGAGGGCAACTACGACCTCGTGGGCAACAACACGCCCGTCTTCTTCATCCGCGACGGCATCAAGTTCCCGGACTTCATCCACTCCCAGAAGCGCCTGCCGGGCACCCACCTGCGCGACGCCGACATGCAGTGGGACTTCTGGACCCTCTCCCCCGAGTCCGCACACCAGGTCACCTGGCTCATGGGCGACCGCGGCCTGCCCGCCTCCTGGCGTGAAATGCAGGGCTACGGTTCACACACCTACCAGTGGATCAACGAAGCCGGTGAGCGCTTCTGGGTGAAGTACCACTTCAAGTCCAACCAGGGCGTGAACTCCATGAGCTCCGAGCAGGCCGAACAGCTTGCCGGCTCCGACGCGGACTTCTACATCCGCGACCTGTCGGAGAACATCGAGGCCGGCAACTTCCCGTCCTGGGACCTGCACGTCCAGGTGATGCCTTACGAGGACGCCAAGACCTACCGCTTCAACCCGTTCGACCTGACCAAGGTGTGGCCGCACAGCGACTACCCGCTGATCAAGGTTGGCACCATGGAGCTGAACCGCAACCCGGAGAACTACTTCGCGCAGATCGAGCAGGCCACCTTCGCGCCGTCGAACTTCGTGCCCGGCATCGCTGCCTCCCCGGACAAGATGCTGCAGGCCCGCATCTTCTCCTACGCGGACGCACACCGCTACCGCGTGGGCACCAACCACGCCCAGATCCCGGTGAACCAGCCAAAGAACCAGGTGAACAACTACAGCCAGGACGGCCAGGGACGCTTCCTGTTCAATGCCCCTTCCGTTCCCGTGTATGCCCCCAATACGTTTGGTGGACCGTCTGCACTTGAGCCGCAGAACCCGGCCGGCGGCTGGGAGAACGACGGCGAACTGACCCTTTCCGCGCACTCCCTCCACGCCGAGGACGGCGACTTCGTCCAGGCCGGCACGCTGTACCGCGAGGTCTACAACGAAGCCGAGAAGGCCCGCTTCCTGGAGACCATCACCGGCGCCGTGGGCGGCGTGAAGCGCTCCGACATCAAGGAGCGCGCCATCCAGTACTGGACCAATGTCGACGCCGAACTGGGCGCCAAGCTGCGCGCCAACCTGGGCGCAGCTGATGCACCTTCGGCTCCCACCTCGGACGCGGAGTCCGCCAACAAGGTTGGCTGACCAGGCTTCCTGTCCGCTGAACTGAAAGACCACCCCGTCACGGGTTTTCCGTGGCGGGGTGGTCTTTTTGCTGCCGCGTTTTGCACATACGGTCCTGGTTCCCTGGCCTGCCCGCGGGCCCGGCCCTAGGCTCCAGGCATGGACACTTTTGCAGGCATTCCCCCGGAAGCCTTCCGCTTCTATGAGGAGCTGGAAGGCAACAACAACCGCGAGTGGTGGCTGGCGCACAAGGACACGTACCAGGCCGCTGTCAAGGAACCCCTTGCCCGGCTGCTTACTGGACTGGAGCCGGAGTTCGGGGCGGCCAAACTGTTCCGCCCCTACCGCGACGTCCGGTTCTCCCGGGACAAGTCGCCTTATAAGACCGCCCAGGGCGCCTTCGCCACCCGGCAGGAAGGGGTGGGCTATTACCTTCAGGTCAGCGCGGACGGCCTGCTGGTGGGAGGCGGCTACCGCTCCCACACGCCGGCGCAGCTCGCCAGGTTCCGGGCTGCCGCCGATGCCTCCGGAAGCGGTGCGGCGCTGCAGGAGATCGTGGAGTCGATCGCAGCCGCGGGCTTCAGCATTGAGGGCGAAAAGCTCAAGACGGTCCCCCGCGGCTTCGACCGGGAACACCCCCGCGCCGAGCTCCTCAAGCACAAGACCCTGTACGCCGGATCGCAGCTGGGCGTGCCCGGGTGGGTGTCCTCGGAAGCGGCCGCGGAGGAGATTGCGGCCCGCTGGCGGCAGCTGCGTCCGCTGGTGGAGTGGGTGGGCAGGCATGCGGGGCCGTAACCGGCCCGGAACTCTGACCCAGCGGGAACACCCCGGGCCCGGGATACAGGGATGGGCCGGAACTGCGGACCGGCCGGAGATGCCGCTGCCCGCCCGGCACAGGCCGGACGGGCAGTTCAACAGCAGGAGCTGCGGGCCGTCAGGTGCGGCTCAGCTCCTCCTCGTCATCAGACTCGGCGGCAACGCGGGGAGCGGTGCCGTTGACGCTCGCGGTTGCGCCGGCGAAGCGCTCATTGAGCCGTGAGTGGCGCTGGCCGTAGGCGAAGTAGATCGCCAGGCCCAGGACCAGCCAGAAGGCAAAGAAGATCCAGGTCTCCACGGCCAGGTTGGTCATCAGGTACAGGCACAGCACGGCAGAGACGATGGGAAGCACCTTGCCGAACGGCACGCGGAAGGCAGGCTTCAGGTCCGGCCGCTTCTTCCGGAGCACCAGGATGCCCAGGCTGACCACCACGAAGGCGGAGAGGGTGCCGATGTTGATCATTTCCTCGAGCAGGTCCACGTTGGTGAGGCCGGCCACCAGGGCAACCGCGGCACCGCAGATGATCTGCAGGCGAACCGGGGTCGAACGCTTGTCGCTGGTCTTGGACAGCGCGCGCGGCAGCAGGCCGTCGCGGCTCATGGCCAGCACCACGCGGGACAGGCCCATGAGGAGCACCATGATCACGGTGGTCAGGCCCACCAGGGAACCAAAGGCGATGACCTTGGCGGCGGACGTGTCGCCTACGGCTTCGAAGGCGGTGGTGAGGGTGGGGCTCTTGGCTTCGGCCAGCTTGGTGTAGGAGACCATGCCGGTCAGGGCAAGGGAGACGAGGATGTACAGCAGCGTCACCAGGGCCAGGCCGCCGAAGATGCCGCGCGGCAGGGTTTTCTGCGGGTTCTTCACCTCCTCGGCTGAGGTGGCCACCACGTCGAAGCCGATGAAGGCGAAGAACACCAGTGCGGCACCGGCGAAGATGCCCATGGTGCCGTACTGTGCGGGGGCTGCGCCGGTGAGGAAGCCGAAGAAGGACTGCTTCAGAACGTCTGCGGCGCCGGTGCCGGCGGTGGGCTCGGCAGCGGGAACGAACGGCGTGTAGTTCTCGAACTTCACGTAGGTGAAGCCCACCACGATCACGAACAGCACCACGGCAATCTTGATCAGGGTGAAGATGTTGCCCACGCGGGCGGACAGCTTGGTGCCCAGCACCAGCAGCACGGTGAAGATGGCCACGATCAGGAAGGCGCCCCAGTAGAGGTCCACCCCGCCCAGCGAGATGGACGGCGGGACGTCGAGTCCGGTGAGGGCGAAGACCTTGCTCAGGTAGATGCCCCAGTACTTGGCGATCACGGCCGCGGCGGTGAACAGCTCAAGGATCAGGTTCCAGCCGATGATCCAGGCAAGGAGTTCGCCCATGGTGGCGTACGTGAAGACGTAGGCGGAGCCCGCCACGGGGATGGCGGTGGCAAACTCGGCGTAGCACATGATGGCCAGCGCACAGGTTACAGCTGCGATGGCGAAGGAGAGCGTCACGGCAGGGCCGGCGAAGTTGGCCGCGGCCTTCGCGCCAACCGAGAAGATGCCGGCACCGACAGCAACGGCGACGCCCATGATCATGAGGTCCCAGGTGCTGAGGGAACGCTTGAGTTTGCGTCCGGGCTCATCGGCGTCGGCGATCGACTGCTCGATGGATTTTGTCCGCAGAAGATTCATAGGGGGTCACAATCCTGGTTTGTGAGGGAAACAGACCTATCAACGATAGTGTCCATCCACTGGACGGCCCCAATCGTCCCGAATAGTGAGACGGCCCCTTTGCCGAACATTCTTCTGCCAACGCACTCGGGGCCCTCCGAATGGAGAGCCCCGAGTGGCCGTTGATCGAACTTCCTAGGCAGGCCAGTTTATCAGTGTTGACCGGATCAGGAAGCGTTTACCTTCAGGCGCTTCAACGGAAAAGCCGCTCCCCCTGCCGGGCACCACGTCAACCGTGAGGTGGGTGTGGCTCCAGTAGTTGAACTGCTCCCTGGACATCCAGAACTCAAGCGGCATGGGCTGGAGGCCGCCGGACAGGTCGAACAGCCCCAACAGGACATCCGAGTCGCCCGTGATGAACTCCCCGGCCGGGTAGCACATGGGCGAGGACCCGTCGCAGCAGCCGCCGGACTGGTGGAACATGAGCGGGCCGTGCCGGTCCCACAGCATCCGCAGCAGGTCCACCGCGGCCGGCGCGAGCGCAACCCGGGAAAAATCTTCCCCGGGCAGCGTCACGGCGGCGTCGAGTCCTTCCGCCGGCATCAGAACCTCAGCACCACGCGACCGTCGATCTTGGCGTGCTTCATCTCATCGAGCACGGCATTGACCTCCGACAGTTCCCGCACGGACACGGTGGGGTGGATCTTCCCCCGGGCATAGAAGTCCAGGGCTTCCTCCATGTCCTGCCGGGTGCCGACGATCGAGCCGCGGACCGTCAGTCCCTTGAGCACAATCTCGAAGATCGGCGCCGGGAAATCCCCCGGCGGCAGTCCGTTGAACACGATGGTGCCGCCGCGGCGGGCCATCCCAATGGCCTGTCCGAACGCTGACGGGTGCACCGCAGTGACCAGAACTCCATGGCAGCCTCCTGTCTCCCGCTGGATCACCTCCGCCGGGTCCTCATGCAGGGCGTTGACCGTGAGTTCAGCACCGTGGGCCTTGGCCAGGGCCAGTTTGTCGTCGGCGATGTCCACGGCCGCAACCCGGAGTCCCATGGCCACGGCATACTGGACAGCGATGTGGCCCAGGCCGCCGATGCCGGAAATGGTGACCCACTGGCCCGGCCGGGCCTCGGTCATCTTCAGGCCCTTGTAGACGGTGACGCCGGCGCAAAGCACCGGCGCCACTTCGACGGGGTCGGATCCCGCCGGTATGCGCGCCGCGAAACGGGAGTCCACCAGCATGTACTCCCCGAAGGAGCCGTCCACGCTGTACCCGCCGTTCTGCTGCGCCTCGCAAAGTGTTTCCCACCCGGTGCGGCAGTACTGGCAGTCGCCGCAGGCTGACCACAGCCACGCGTTGCCCACCACGTCGCCGACGGCGAGGCCGGAAACCCCCTCACCCAGGGCCACTACTTCACCCACGCCCTCGTGCCCGGGCACGAACGGAGGGGAGGGTTTGACCGGCCAGTCGCCTTCCGCTGCGTGGAGGTCGGTGTGGCAGACCCCGGTGGTCAGGACCTTGACCAAGGCCTGACCCGGCCCCGGCGTGGGGACGTCGAGGGTCTGGACCTGCAGGTCCGTGCCGAATTCGGTTACTACTGCTGCTTGCATTGTCGTCGTCATTGGCGAAATCCTTGCGTCGTTGTAGTGGTACGGCCCGGCCTAGAAGAAGCCGAGCTTGTTTTCGTCGTAGCTGACCAGGAGGTTCTTGGTCTGCTGGTAGTGGTCCAGCATCATGGCGTGGTTCTCACGGCCGATGCCGGAGGACTTGTAGCCGCCGAACGCGGCCCCTGCCGGGTAGGCGTGGTAGTTGTTGACCCAGACGCGTCCGGCCTGGATCTCGCGGCCGGCGCGGTAGGCCACGTTGCCGTTGCGGGACCAGACGCCCGCGCCCAGGCCGTAGAGGGTGTCGTTGGCAATGCCCATGGCGTCGTTGTAGTCACTGAACTTCGTCACCGCCACCACCGGGCCGAAGATCTCCTCCTGGAAGATCCGCATCCGGTTGTGGCCCTCAAACACCGTGGGCTGGACGTAGAAGCCGCCGGCGAGGTCGCCCGGCAGTTCTGCACGCGCGCCGCCGGTGAGCACCTTGGCACCTTCCTGCTTTCCGATGTCGATGTAGGACAGGATCTTTTCCAGCTGGTCGTTGGAGGCCTGCGCGCCTACCTGGGTTTCGGTGTCCAGGGGGTTGCCCTGGATCATCTTCTCCACCCGTGCCACGGCGTCGGCCATGAAGGATTCATAGATGTCTTCCTGGACCAGTGCCCGCGACGGGCAGGTGCAGACTTCGCCCTGGTTGAAGGCGAACAGCGCGAAGCCCTCCTGGGCCTTGTCGTAGAAGGCGTCGTTTTCCTGGGCAACGTCGTTGAAGAAGATGTTGGGGCTCTTGCCGCCCAGTTCCAGGGTGACGGGGATGAGGTTCTGGCTGGCGTACTGGCTGATGAGCCGGCCGGTGGTGGTTTCACCGGTGAAGGCAATCTTCCGGATCCGGGAGCTGGATGCCAGTGGCTTGCCGGCCTCCACGCCGAACCCGTTGACCACGTTGATCACGCCGGCGGGCAGCAGGTCCCCGATCAGTTCCATCAGCACCAGGATGGACGACGGCGTCTGCTCTGCGGGCTTGAGGACCACGGTGTTGCCGGCGGCGAGCGCGGGCGCAAGCTTCCAGACGGCCATCAGGATGGGGAAGTTCCAGGGGATGATCTGGCCCACCACGCCGAGCGGTTCGTGGAAGTGGTAGGCGGTGGTGTTGTCATCGAGCTGGGACAGGCTGCCCTCCTGGGCGCGAACCGCTGAGGCGAAGTAGCGGAAGTGGTCCGAGGCCAGCGGCAGGTCGGCGTTGAGGGTTTCCCGGATGGGCTTGCCGTTGTCCCAGGTTTCGGCCACGGCGAGCATCTCGAGGTTTTCGTCGATGCGGTCGGCGATCTTGTTCAGGACGGCGGCGCGTTCCGCCACGGAGGTCTTGCCCCAGGAGGGTGCGGCCTTGTGTGCCGCGTCCAGGGCGAGCTCGATGTCCTCAGCCGTGCCGCGTGCCACCTGGCAGAACGCCTTGCCCGTCACGGGGGTGACGTTTTCGAAGTACTCGCCCTTCACCGGGGCCACCCATTCGCCGCCAATCCAGTTTTCGTACCGGTCCTTGAAGGTGACCTTCGAACCGTCGGTTCCCGGCTGTGCGTAAACGGTCATTGCTTAGCTCCTTTGCTGTGCAGAAGGCTGGCCCGTAGGGGCGCTCGCCAATGAAGCCAGCGTAGGAGCGGGGAGGTTGCAGCAAGGTTGCAACGGTGAGAGCTGAATCACAACACATGGTTGAAGGTGCCGGAACCTGGTTTCGAAAAGCTCAACCACCGGTCGCCGGTCAGGCGCGCAGTTCGGCTTCCAGCCGTTCCAGGTCGGCCACGACGGCGGCCCGCTTGGGTGAGCGCGGCGGCAGGAGGCGGAGCGCCGCACGGCGGATCCCGACGTCGTCCCTTGCCTCGGGCAGCGCGGCGAATTTGAGCAGGGACTCGGCACTGCCGTCGGTGAGGACCGCGTCCCGGAGCAGGGATGAGACCCTCCTCCGCAGCTCCACGATGCCAGGCGCCTCAGAGCGGGGCAGCACCTCGCCGCGGTAAATCTCCAGGGCGATCCGGTGCGCACCGCGCTGCAGGCAACTGAGCACCTGGCCCGTGTCCGGCACCAGGTCCAGCGGCAGCCGGTACGGTCGCGAACCGGGAACCGCGTCCGGGCTCAATTCCTGGATGACTTTGCGGAGGCGCACCATCTCGGCCCGGAGGGTGATGGTGGAGCCCTCCCCCGGGTACAGCAGCGTGCCAAGCTCCTCGGCGCTGAGCCCTTCCGGGTGCGTGCTGAGCAGGGCAAGAATCTCACTGTGGCGTGCGGACAGGGACACCGTCCGTCCTCCCAGGCTCAGCAGCGCCTGGTCGCGGCCCAGCAACTGCAGGCTGTTCCGGTACAGGCTGCCTTCCCTGGCGCGGCTGCCTGCCCCGGCACTCTTGCCCTGTGTGCCGGCGGCAGCCGGGGTCCGGCGTCGTACGGGCTTCCTGGCCAGCTCCGCAGCATGCTGCAGCCGCTCCACCCGCAGCTGGGCCTGGGCTGCGGCCACTGTGGCCTCTACCAGCGACAGGGTGTGCGGCGCCACCGCCGTGGCCGTCCCGGTGATGTCCACGACGCCGAGGACCGCACCGGAATCCGGATCGTGGAAGGGGACGGCGGTGCAGCTCCAGGGATGGACAGCCCGCTGGTAGTGCTCGGCTCCGGCGATCTGGATTCCCCGGCCGAGGGCAAGGGCGGTGCCCGGCGCGCTGGTGCCTACGCTGGCCTCGGACCAGTCTGCACCGGGAACGAACATCATGCCTTCTGCGCGGCGCTGGAGGGCGGGGTCGCCGTCCACCCACAACAGCCTGCCCACCTCATCACCCACGGCAACCAGGAGCCCGCTGTCATGGCTGGGCTGGACCAGGAGTTTGTTGATGACCGGCATGATCGCAGCCAGGGGGTGGCGCCGGCGGTAGTCCTCCAGCTCGTCCCAGTCGAAGGCGAGCGGGGCGGCCGTGTTGTCCGGGTTGGCTTTGAAGCGTGCGGAACGCTGCCAGGACTCCCGGATGAGGTTGCGGAGGCCGGGGATTTCCGGGGTGGCATCGCCACGGCCCGCAGTTTCGTAAATGGCACCGTCCAGGCGCTCATGGCCGGCCAGCGCGGCGCGCTGGCGGGGTTCAGGATGGAGCAGGTTCGTCATCGAACTCCCGTTCCGGAATTTTTGCCCTGCTTTGCATGGCTGGGGGTGGCCAAGCCAGCATAGCCGGACAAAAACCCGGTGTCATGGGTGTACGCGAACCAGCGCCTCCAAGGCATCCGCTCCTGCTGCCGCACCGCCTGCCGCAGAGTAGCCCTGGGCGACCCGCCGCGCGCCCGGGGCTTTGGTCCGCGCCTGGTGAACGGCGGCCCGGAGCCGCTCCGGGGTGAGGTGCTTCCGGCTGAGCCGCACTCCGGCGTCGGCCGTTACCACCCTTGCTGCAACCTCGTGCTGGTCGCGCCCGAACGGAACCACCACCACGGGCACCCCTTTGGAGAGCGCCTTCTGGGTTGCCCCCATCCCGCCATGGGTGATGGCGACGGCGGCGCGGTCAAGGACGGGCCCGTGCGGGACGAAGTGTTCCAGCCGGGCGTTGGACGGCACCGGTCCGAAGCCATCGGTCCCGGATGCCCGGTTCGCTCCGGCCGATCCGGCTTCCGCCGCGGGCACGGTGGCAACGACGGTGAAGGGTTCGGCAGCGAGGCCGGCCAGCGCGGCCCTGACAATGGCTTGGTCCGCCTGGTATTCGGAGGAGGTGGTCACCAGCACGACAGGATCCGCTCCGTCCCGCAGCCAGGCGGGAGGTTCCACGGGCGGCTCCCATTGAAGCGCGCCGATCATGCGCACGTCCGGACCCCAGTCAGGATGCGGGTACTCGAACGGTTCGGATGTGGCAACGAGCATGAGCGGCGCGGTCCGGAACATGTCGTCCGCACCGCTGACCGGACGAAGGCTGCCGCCGGTCAGGTCCGCCCGCAGGGAGTTGATGCGCGGCAGCATCAACTTTTCGACCGCGCCAATCACCAGGCGCCGCACCACCGCATCCCGGGCCATGCCGAGCGGACCGGACATCGGGGCCAGCCCGGGGCCAAACGGGGGTGTCCCCCGCGACTGCAGCGGGGGCGTGTACGGACTGAAAGTGGCCCATGGCAGGCCGGAGGACTCAGCCTGGATGCGGGCTCCCCATGCGTTGATGTCCACCAGGAGCAGGTCCGGGCGAACGGCGTCGATGGCCTTCTGCAGGTCAGGTGCATCAAAGCGTGCGCGGGCCGTGAACGTTTCCACGCTGGAAGCGAGCGCCGCCTTCGCGCTTCCAGCACGGTAATCGGTGGCTTCGATCGCCAGGATGCGCTCATCCACGGCTTCGGCCTGGAACCCTTCCTTCCGGAGCACGGGAACCTGCCGGCCGAGGGTACGGACGTGGACTGCGTGGCCCCGGGCCTTGAGCTCCTGGAGCAGCGGAACCATCGGGAACAAGTGGCCGATGGCGGGTGAGGTGTAGGCAAGGACGGTGGACATCAGGACCTCCGGGTGAAGGGTTCCAGCATTTCGAGCAGGGACTGTTCCACCTGGTCGCGGCTGAGCCCTGCGTCGAGGCGGAGCAGCTTCCAGGTGTAGACGTCGCAAAGCGCGACGAACTGGGCCAGCCGGCGGTCGCGCTCCGGGCTGCCCTCCAGGCTTGCCAGGAACACGGGGTCCAGGAAGGGGGCGAAGACCCGCGCGCACCACTGGCGGTGCAGGTTGCGGCCGCCCTCGGTGATCTGCGCCAGCTCGGGTGAAGCCTGCTCCTCGGCCAGCAGCTTCAAGGCCAGGCGTCCGGTGGTTTCGTAGTGTTCCAGGAGATTCCCGACGGCGGCGGGCACGTCCCCGGGAGGAGCAGCATTGCGCTGGCTGCCCACCCGGTCCATGGCGGCTTTGGCGCAGGCGCCGATAAGGCGTGCCCGGTCACCGAACCTGCGGATGACGGTCTGGACCGTCACGCCGGCCCGTTCCGCCACTGCATTGAGCGTGACCTCGCTCAGCGGCCGCTCAACGAAGAGGTCTTCGGTGGCCTGCAGGATCCGGCGCCCGGTTTGGGCGGCGGAAGAAGCCCGCTTGGGCGAATCGTAGGCTCGGCTCTTTGCCGCGGCCATATTCATGTTAATCAGATTAACTCGAATACGGCTCACGGGACAGGGCACAAGGTCCCGGGATAGGGCTCAGTCGCGCGAGATGCGGATCATGTCCTCGCGCGGCACCACCTTGATGCGTTCGCGCACCACATGGTCCAGGCCCTCAGGCCCGGTCCAGGCCGCGCCAAGCCCTGCCTCATGGGCATCAAGCTTGTTCCAGCCTTCCCAGGTGGTGTACTCGATGCCGCGCTCCTCAAGCAGGTCGATGATGGCCTGCGGGTCCGGGTTCTGCGCGGCCGGGAGGTTCAGCCGGTCCTCCAGCAGGAAGCCAATGGTCTCCAGCGCATCGCCCTTGGTGTGGCCGATCAGCCCGACCGGACCGCGTTTGATCCACCCCGTGGTGTAGATGCCGGGAACCGGGTTGCCCGCGGCGTCCAGGACGCGGCCGCCCTGGTTCGGGATGACGCCGCGCTTGGCGTCGTACTCCAGTTCATCAAGGGCCGAGCCATGGTAGCCAACGGCACGGTATACGGCCTGGACCGGGTACTCGACGTACTCCCCCGTCCCCTTCGCATTGCCGGTCCCGTCCAGTTGCATGCGCTCAAACTTGATGCCGCCCACTTTGCCCGTGCCGTCATCGAGCACTTCAACGGGGCTGTGCAGGAAGTGCAGGTGCAGCCTGCGGGAGGAAGGGTTTTCCGACTCCGCATGCTCCTCCACCAGCCAGTTGGTGAGGGTGTTCACCATGGTCTTGACCTGGTTGTTGCTGCGGATGGCCTCGTCCGAGGCCTCGTCGAATTCAAAGTCCTCCGGGTACAGGACGATGTCCACGTCATCCATGTGGCTGAGCTCGCGCAGCTCCAGCGGGGTGAACTTGACCTGGGCCGGTCCGCGGCGGCCGAATACGTGGACGTCGGTGACCGGCGAGGCCTTCAGGCCCTGGTAGACGTTGTCCGGGATCTCCGTGGTGAGCAGTTCTTCGGGGTGCTTGACCAGCATGCGGGCCACATCCAGCGCCACATTGCCGTTGCCGATGACGGCGATTTCCCTGGCCTCCAGGGGCCATTCGCGCGGGACATCCGGGTGGCCGTCGTACCAGGACACGAAGTCCGCGCCGCCGAAGGAGCCCCGCAGGTTGATGCCCGGGATGTCCAGGTCCGCATCCTTGATGGCGCCGGTGGAGAAGATCACGGCGTCATAGAACGCGCGGAAATCGTGCAGCGTGAGGTCCCGGCCGTAGGTCACGTTGCCCAGGAAGCGGATGTCCCCCCGGTCCAAAACCTTGTGCAGGGCGTTGACGATGCCCTTGATCCGGGGATGGTCCGGGGCAACGCCGTACCGGATCAGGCCATAAGGGGCCGGGTAGGCCTCGAAGAGGTCGATGCTGACCTGGAAGTCGCCGTCCTTCACCCCGCTGGATTTGGTGAGGATGTCCGCAGCATAGACTCCTGCCGGTCCCGCGCCGACGATGGCGACGCGGAGGGGACGGTTGGCGGCGGTTTCGCTGTGGTTGGACACCGGGAGCCCTTCTGAACTGGTCCTGCTCATGATCCATGAGGGTGCGCAGCATGGTGCCCCGCACAGTCCCCCATTCTAGTTGGCGGCAAGCGCCACCACCTTGCCTTCGCGGTACAGCAGCGCCCGCAGTTCCGCTTCCGCCGAGTCAAGCCGCTTGGGATCGATGGTTTCGCCGTCGTGGTAATGATCCACCACCCGGGGGTCCACATAGCTCTTCCGGGCAATGGAAGGAGTGTTTCCCAGCGTCTCTGCGGCGTCGTGCATGGCCCGGCTGATGGCGCGCTTCCGTTTGGCGGCCGTCCGCTGCGGGCCGGTACGGGCCAGGCTTTCGGCAGCGGCCACGGTCCCGCGGAGCGTCCGGAAGTCCTTGGCCGTGAAGTCGGAGCCGGTGCGCTCCTTCACATAGGCATTGATGTCAGCGCTGGTGACCGGACGCCACCTCCTGCCCTCCTTGTAGGCAAGAAGCCGGGCGTTGGGCCCGCGGCGCTTGAGCAGCCGCAGCAGGACGGCGAGGTCGGGGTCGCGGATTTCGGATTCCCAGTCCTTGCCGCTCTTGGCCGGGAACCGCAGCAGGATCCGGTCCTTCCGCACCTGGACGTGTGCGCACAACAAGGTGGCCAGCCCGCGGCTGCCGTTCTCGTTGGTGTACCGCTCCGACCCCACCCGGAGGGAGCCGCTGTCCAGCATCCGGAACGCCCCGGCCAGCACGCGCTCCCGGGTGAACCCGTCGCTGCGGAGGTCCATCGTGACGCGGCGGCGGGCTGCGGGCAGCGATTCAGCCAGCTGGAGGGACCGGTCGAACTTCACCCGGTCCTTACGCTCGCGCCACTCCGGATGGTAGATGTACTGGCGCCTGCCCACCGCGTCCACCCCGGTGGCCTGGATATGGCCGTTCTCAAAGGGCGCAATCCAGACGTCCGTCCATGCCGGCGGGATGCCGATGCTTTCCAGCCGGTCCCGGACGGGACCGGGCGGCAGGGTGGATCCATCCAGGTCCCGATAACTGAAGCCCGTGCCGGCGGCCACCCTGCGGTAGCCGCGGCCGGAAGCGTTGCTGCGCCGGAGCCTCATGGGGCGGGCTCCGGGAAAGGCGCACATTTCATGAAAGCAAGCCTACTGATTATTTTCCGGATTGCTGCCTGCGTGCTGG
Source organism: Pseudarthrobacter enclensis (assembly GCF_030811655.1). Lineage (GTDB taxonomy): Bacteria > Actinomycetota > Actinomycetes > Actinomycetales > Micrococcaceae > Arthrobacter > Arthrobacter enclensis_A. The sequence continues at coordinate 177,246 of NZ_JAUSRE010000003.1, forward strand.
AATACCTGTCCGGCGGCTGCTGTTATGGACATCGTGCCCATGCCAGAAGGAATCCCCGCCACGTCCGTAGCCACCTCCCCTACCGGCGCTTCACCGGCGCCGGGCTCCCCGGCGGATAATCCTTCAGCGAAGGGTCCCAAGCCGGCGGCGAAGGACACGACGACGGGAATGCTCTTCGGCATCGGCGCCTACGTTTTGTGGGGGCTGCTGCCCCTGTATTTCTTCATCCTCATGCCGGCTGGCGCCGTCGAAATCGTCGCCAACCGAGTGGTGTGGTCCTTGCTGTTCTGCGCGCTCCTGATCACCGTCACCAGGGCGTGGCGGGTGCTGGGCGCGGCGCTGAAGGACCGGCGGGTCTTCGGTTCCCTGGCGCTGGCCGCCTTCCTGATCGCCATCAACTGGCTGACCTATACCTATGGCGTGACCACCGGCCAGGCCGTGGAAACCTCACTGGGCTACTTCATCAACCCGCTGGTCTCGGTCCTGCTGGGCGTACTCGTCCTGAAGGAGAAACTCCGCCCGCTCCAGTGGGCCGCGGTCGGCGTCGGCGTCGTGGCTGTGGGCGTCCTGACCTACTCCTACGGAAAACTGCCCTGGATCGCCCTGACGCTGGCGTTCAGCTTTGGCCTGTATGGCTTCGTAAAGAACCGGGTGGGGTCGAAGGTGGATGCCATCACCAGCCTCAGCGTGGAGACCATGGTGCTCGCCCCGCTGGCCGCCGTGGCCATGGTGGTCCTGGCGGCCGGGGGCGCTTCAACACTGACGTCGCAGGGTGCGGGACACTTCTGGCTGCTGCTGGCGTCCGGCGTGATCACCGCTGTGCCGCTGCTCTTCTTCGGCGCTTCCGCACGGCGGCTGCCCATGACCACTATCGGGCTCCTCCAGTACTTTGCTCCCGTCCTGCAGTTCCTGGTGGCCCTGCTGGTGTTCCGCGAGTCGATGACCGTTGAGCGCTGGATCGGGTTCGGGGTGGTATGGCTGGCGCTGTTGCTGCTGACCCTGGACATGCTGGGCGCCGCCCGCAGGAACTCCTTGGCGCGCAGGGCCGCGCTCCGCCGGGCCGGCTGAATAGAAACGTTTAAAGCAGGAGGGCGGCCCCGCATCTGCGGGGCCGCCCTCCTGGTGTTGTCGGGAGGAGTCGTCCCGGTCAGGCGTGGGCCTTGATGGCGGCGGCGAGGACTTCCAGGCCGTCGGAGAGCAGTTCGTCGGTGATGACCAGCGGCGGCAGCAGGCGGATGACGTTGCCGTAGGTGCCGCAGGTGAGGATGATGACGCCTTCCTTCAGGCAGGCGGCGGCCACGGCCTTGGTCAGGTCCGGGTTCGGTTCCTTGGAGCCGGCCTGGACCAGTTCGACGGCGAGCATGGCACCGCGGCCGCGGACGTCGCCGATCACGGCGGTACCCGCACCGGCCAGTTCTGCCTGCAGGTCGCGGAGGCGGCCCAGGGCCAGTTCCTCGATGTGGCGGGCGCGGCCGTTGAGGTCGTACTCCTCCATGGAGCCGATGGCGGCCAGCGCAGCGGCGCAGGCTACCGGGTTGCCGCCGTAGGTGCCGCCCAGGCCGCCCGGGTGGACAGCGTCCAGCAGGTCGGCGCGGCCGGTGATGGCGGACAGCGGCATGCCGCCGGCGATGCCCTTGGCCATGGTCAGGATGTCCGGGACGACGCCTTCGTGGTTGACGGCGAACCATTCACCGGTGCGGCAGAAGCCGGACTGGACCTCGTCGGCGATGAAGACGATGCCCTTTTCCTTGGCCCAGGCGGCCAGTGCCGACAGGAAGCCTTCGGCCGGGACGATGAAGCCGCCTTCGCCCTGGATGGGTTCGATGATGATCGCGGCAACCTGGTCGCCGCCGATCTGCTTCTCGATCATGGTGATGGCGCGCTTGGCTGCCTCGGCACCGGTGATGGCGGGGTTTTCCTCGCGGTACGGGTAGCTCATAGGCATCCGGTAGACCTCGGGGGCGAACGGGCCGAAGTTGGTCTTGTACGGCATGGCCTTGGCGGTCAGCGCCATGGTCAGGTTGGTGCGGCCGTGGTAGGCGTGGTCGAAGGCGACGACGGCGTCCCGGCCGGTGGCCAGGCGGGCCACCTTGACGGCGTTCTCCACTGCCTCGGCGCCGGAGTTGAAGAGGACGGTGCGCTTTTCGTGGTCGCCCGGGGTGAGCCGGTTCAGCTGCTCAGCGACGGCCACGTAGCCCTCGTACGGCGTGACCATGAAGCAGGTGTGGGTGAAGTGCTCCACGGCTTCCTTGACGGCGCCCACGACGGCGGGGTCGGAGGCACCCACGCTGGTCACGGCGATGCCTGAGCCGAGGTCGATGAAGGAGTTGCCGTCGACGTCGTGGATGATTCCGCCGTCGGCGTCTGCAACGTAGACCGGGACGCTGGAGGCGACGCCGGCTGCCACCACGGACTTGCGGCGTTCGGTCAGTGCCACGGACTTGGGGCCCGGGAAGTCGGCCTGGACGTTGCGCTTCTGCTCCAGTCGGTACGTGATGTCTGATGCTGTGGTGGTCATTGCGATTACTTTCTCTTACTGGTGGGCCTACGCCGGCCGGGTTCCCTGGCCGAAGCGAAGCGAGGTTAGGGTGCTGGCGGGGTCAGGCGTCGAGGGCGGACATCACATGCTTGATGCGCGTGTAGTCCTCCACGCCGTACATGGAGAGGTCCTTGCCGTAGCCGGACTGCTTGAAGCCGCCGTGCGGCATTTCGGCAGTGAGGAGGATGTGGGTGTTGATCCAGACGGCGCCGAAGTCCAGGTCGCGGCTCAACCGCATGGCGGTGCCGTGGTTGGTGGTCCAGACGCTGGAAGCGAGGGCGTAGTCCACGTCGTTGGCCAGGGCCACAGCTTCTTCCTCGGTGCTGAACTTCTGGACGGTGATGACGGGGCCGAACGTTTCCTTCTGGACGACGTCGTCGGTCTGCTTGGCACCGGTGATGATGGTGGGTTCGAAGAAGTAGCCCTTCTCCCCCGCCCGGTGGCCGCCGGTTTCGATCCGGCAGTTGGCGGGCAGGTTCTCCACCACGGAGGTCACGGCGTTGAAGTGGTTGACGTTGTTCAGCGGGCCGAAGTAGTTGTCTTCATCGTTTTGCGAGCCTGTGTGCAGGGTCCGGGTGTGCTCCACCATGGCGGCCACAACGTCGTCGTGCACTGATTCCTCCACCAGCACGCGGGTGATGGCGGTGCAGTCCTGGCCGGCGTTGAAGAAGGCGAACTCGGCGATGGCCGCGGCGCTCTTCTTGATGTCCGCGTCCGCGAAGACGATGGCCGGGGCCTTGCCGCCCAGCTCCAGGTGGGCGCGCTTGAGGCCCTTGGCCGCCCCGGAAGCGACCGCGATGCCGGCACGGACGGACCCGGTGATGGACACCAGGCCGGGAACCTTGTGCTCCACCATCATGGCGCCGGTTTCTCCGGTCCCGAGTACCACGTTCAGGACGCCCGCCGGCAGGATTTCCCCGGCCAGGCCCGCCAGCACAAGGGTGGATTCGGGGGTGGTGTCGGAGGGCTTGAGGACCACGGTGTTGCCGGCCGCGAGCGCAGGGCCGATCTTCCAGATGGCCATGAGGAAGGGGTAGTTCCACGGCGCCACCTGGGCCACCACGCCGATGGGTTCGCGGCGGACGTAGGAGGTGTGGCCCTCGAAGTATTCGCCGGCGGACTTGCCTTCCAGGATGCGGGCGGCCCCGGCGAAGAAGCGCAGCTGGTCGGCGCCGGCGGCCACTTCCTCGGAGGCGATGAGGGACCGGACCTGCCCGGTGTTCCGGTGCTGGGCCTCGACGATTTCATCGCTGTTGGCCTCGATGGCATCGGCAAGCTTGAGCAGCATCAGCTGGCGCTGGCCGGGGGTGACGTGCTTCCAGGTCCTGAAGGCGTCCTTGGCCGCGGCCATGGCGGCGTCCACGTCGGCCTGCACGGAGACGGGGGCGTGTGCCACGACCTCGCCGTTGGTGGGGTTGACGACGTCCAGCAGGGTGGTGCCGGAGGGGGTGACGAACTCCCCGTTGATGAAGTTCTGCAAGGTTTGGACCACGGTGTGCAACCTCTTTCGTAAGGGCCATCGGCGCCGGGCGGAGACCGGGACGGATGGATGGAACTGCCTTGAGCCTATGCCAGCGCCCAAGCCGGGTGAATAGCCACCTGCACACCCTTCCCGAAGGGGTTTAGTGCGGTTGCCCAGCTCACGTTTATCCTTGCTTCATGGCCATTTCCCTTGCTGCCCTGGTGGGCGTGACCTCCTTGAAGCTGTCCAAGGCGGGCGTGGCGGAGACCACCTGGAACCAGGACATCAACTGGGTGGCGGTGACCGAACTGGAGGATCCGCAGCGGTTCCTCAATGGGGGTGAACTGGTCCTCACCACCGGCCTGCGGCTGCGGTCCGCCCCCGAGCAGCGCCGTTTTGTCCGCCAGGTGCAGCGCGCGGGGGCGGTGGGCATCGGATTCGGGGTGGGGTTGTCACATGAGGTGGTGCCCCCCGCCCTCCTGGCCGAGGCCAACCGGTGGGGCCTGCCCGTGGTGGAAGTGCCCTACGAAACACCCTTCATCGCCATCACCAAGCTGGTGGCGGACGCCCAGTCGGCGGACCACTACGCCAAACTGGAACGGCTGATTGCGGGCCACCAGGTGCTGGCGCGGGCGCTGCTGACCGGCGGGGGCCTGGCGGAGCTGCTGAAGAACCTGGGCGGCATGCTGCGCACAGACGTAGCACTGACCCAGTTCACGGCGCAGCTGTACAACAGCAGCACCGCCCACCCGTCGGCGGATACCTGGGCCAGCTACCCCGTGCCCACGGGACGCCGCGACGCCTGCACCCTGTGGGTGCGCCAGCCGTTCGAGGACACAGGCATCATCGGCTACGCGCAGAACCTGATCAGCGTGGAGCTGAACAACATGGTCAAGCAGCGGCAGGCCCAGCGCGCCTTGTGCGGCCAGGTGCTGGAGGACGTCATCCACGGGGCGCTGGAAACCAGTGAGGCGCAGCGCCGCCTGGCGGGCGTGGGCGTGAACAGCACCCGCAAGAACGTGGTGCTGCTGGCCGTATCGGCCGCACACGCCAAGGCCCTGGGGAGTACCTCGGTGCCGCAGGAACTGGAGAAGTCCGTGGCCGCCGTCGTGGGCAAGGACCTGGTGCTGGTGGTCAATGACGACGGCGGGACGGCACCTGCGCTGGCACGCAAGCTCAGCGACCACCTCGCCGAAGCCGGCATCCATGCCACGATCGGCATCGGCGGGGCGTACACGAAGCCGAACGGCCTGCGCTGGAGCTACTTCGAGGCGCGCGACGCCGCCAGCCATGGCCTGCCGGTCAACGAACCGGAGCGGCTGAGCCTGACGTCGCTGCTGCTGGCCAGCGAGGATGTCCCGCTGGCTGACATGGCACATGAGTCGCTGAACCCTTTGCGGGCCTTCGATGCCGCGCACGGCTCGGAACTGATGGCTACGCTGGAGAGCTACCTGAACAACAACGGATCCGTGGCCGCGGTGGCGGAGGAACTCACGCTGCACCGCAACACGGTGCGGTACCGGCTGGCCCAGATCACCGAGCTCACCGGTTATGACCCCGCCGTCACCGCGGACCGGGTGCAGCTGTGGCTGGCCCTGGCCGTGGCCCGGTTGTCCGCGCGGCAGGGAAAGTAGGCAGGCCGTCCCGCAGGACCAATAACGGCAAGGCTCAAATGACGCCGCGGCCCAGCAGGTCGCGGGACTTCTTCCACGCCTTCCGGTGCCCGGCTTGGGCGGCCAGCATCCGTTCCTCCTGCTGGTTGAGCAGCTGCGCGTAGATGCCCGCGGTGGCCGGGTCACTGTACTCGCCGGCAATGGCGGCCAGCAGGTCGCGGGCCACCACGGCGTCCTGGAACCTGCCCAGGATTTTTTGCTGCCGGCGGGCGGCCTTTGCCACCTTGCCGGCGCGCTTGCCGTGGACCAGTGCTGCGGACTCGGCCACGTGGCGGAGCCGCTTCGCATCCTTGCGCACCCGGTGGAGGGCCAGTTCCTGGTCCGTGCCCCGCCGTGCTGCCTTGGCCGCCTTGTGCGAACGCCGCAGCCGCTTGGCGGCCTTGTCCACCGCTTTCGCTGCCACCCGCCGTCCCTGCGCCACTGCCTCGGCCTGCACCGGCGGGTTGTCGCGGAAATCCTCGAGCTTGTCCAGGAGCCGAAAGTAGCGCGGCGACTGCAGCGCTGCCTGCAAAAGCCGGTACCCGCCGTCGTAATCCCCGCCGGTGCGCTCTTCAATCCTTGCCGTGGCAGCGGCAACGCCGTCATCTCCCGGCAGCAGTCCTGCCAGTTGTTCGCGGAGCTCCGCCCGCAGGACCTCGGCGTCCCGCGGCTGGCCGAGCAGCTGGCCCAGCCACTTCAGCTCGCTCCGCAGCTTCCGCACCGGAGAGGCGCGGTAGAGCCTGCCGTAGGCAGCCAGGACGGAGCGGATGCGGCGGGTGGCGGACCGCATGGCGTGCACGGCGTCCAGTTCCTCCAGCCGGACGGCGGCATCTCCGGCCAGGATCTGGTCGATCTGCGCGGCCACATAAACGGTGACGACGGCGGCTGCGGGGGCACGTTTTCCCGCCAGGAGCGCGGGGCTGCCTTCGTCCTCCGCAGCGCCATTGCCGTCCGCGCCGGCCGCCCCCAGCTTCCGGGATGCCTTTCCGGTGCCCAAGGCACGGGCCAGCTTGGAGGCGTGCCCGGCGGGGCGGGCCCCGGCAGCGGTCAGCAGTTCCTCCACCGGCCCGAAGATTTCCGGGTCCCCGTGGACCAGCTCCAGCTCCCATTCGCGCCATTCCTGCCGCGTTGCCTCGTCGTCGTGCCCGTCCTCCAGCCGCACGGCGGTGACCTGGTCGTCGGCAAGGTCGGCGAGGTGCACGCCGTCTTCCCCGTAGAGGGGGTAGGTGGTGCGGCGGGTTTCCAGGCGTACCACCGGCACCGGCTCCGCCCCCCGGAGGTAGGCGTGGAGGTGGGTGAGCAGGCTGTCCGGGACGACGTCCGGCCGGCCGAGGGGTGCGTGCAGTTCCGTCCGCTGCTGGGGACCATCCCCCGGGACGGGCACTAACGGGGGCAGCTTCAGGTGCCATCCGGCGTCCTTGCCGCCGGTGCGACGGCGGAGCGTGATGCGGCGGGCAGCCAAGCGGTGCCTGGGCGTATCAAAGTACACGGCCTCGAGGAGGTCGGTGTGCGGCTTTCCGGCCCGGGCCACGCCTGCGGCCTGCTCCAGGGCCGGCACCTCGGCGCCGGTGTCGACCTCGTACTTCTTCTCAATCTCGAGTCCCCGGGATGCCTCCACAGCCGTCCTTCCGCCCTGCCTGGTCTGTGCCAGGCCCTCCGACAGTCCGTTGGCAGTCTATTCCAGGAGGGGAACCTGCGAGAGGTTGCCCACAAAATCCGAAACATCAAACGTCTAACCTTTAGTGTGGAGGGTATGCCTGCCAGTCCCCCCGCCTCCGCCCCCGCACACGCAGACGCACCAGTGGCAGCCCGGGCCGCCCCCGGATCCACGGCCCCTGCCAGGCCCCGGTCCGCCGTCGTGTCCGCAGTGATTGCGCTGGTGCTGATCGGGCTGAACCTGCGTGCCGGCATCACCGGAGCATCCGCCCTGCTGCACGACCTCCAGGCAGTACTGGGTTACGGGGCACTGGTGGCAGCCGTGATCCCGTCCATCCCCACGCTTTGCTTTGCCGTTGCCGGCGCGGCCACCTCCTGGCTGACCGGCAGGCTCGGCGTAGAGAAGGCCATCCTGCTCTCCCTGGCGATGCTGGCCGGCGGACTGCTGCTGCGAGGCATTCCCGCCACCGGGATGCTCGTGGCGGGCAGCGTGGTGGGCATGTCCGGGCTGGCCGTCTGCAACGTTGCCATGCCCTCCTTCATCCGCGAGCACTTTGCCGCCCGCACCTCGCTCATGACGGCCGTCTACACGGTGACCATGACCACGGGCGGCACCCTGACCTCGGTCATGGTGGTACCGCTGGCACAGGCCCTGGGTTCCCCGTCCGCCGCAGTGGGCGCCGTGGGCATCGCGGCTGTGGCCGCCTTCCTGGGTTTCCTGCCCGTGGCGCTGCAGGCGCACCGCAGCACCGTCCCGGGCCCGTCCGCCCACGTGTCCCCGTGGCCGCTGCTGCGCAGCCGGAAAGGCCAGCTCCTCACCGCGATCTTCACCCTTCAGGCCCTGCTGGCCTACGCCCTGCTGAGCTGGTTCCCGTACATGCTGACCACCATGGGCATGGAGGCGTCCGCGAGCGGGCTGATGTTCGGCCTGATGCAGCTGGTGTCCGTGCCGGCAGGCATGGTGCTGATCGCCATCGGTGCCCGGCCGGGAATGCTGCGCCCTGCGTTCTACCTGGTAAGCATCACCATGGTCCTGGGGATCGCGGCATTGCTGGCCCTCCCCGTGGCGCTGGCCGCCATTCCCGCTGTCCTCCTGGGCTTTGGGCTGGGTATCTTCCCGCTGGTGATGGTGATGATCAGCCGGAGCGGTACCAGCACCGCCGAGACCACCGCGCTGTCCACCCTGGCCCAGTCCTCGGGGTACCTGCTGGCCACCGCCGGACCGTTCGGCATGGGCCTGCTGCACAGCGCCACGGGCGGCTGGGCCCTGCCGCTGGTGCTACTGCTGGTGCTGTCATTGGCCCAGGTGGTGGTATCCCACTTGATCACCGGGCCCCTGATGCCCGGCAGGTCCGCGGGCGCCGCCGCCGGCCGGACAGCGAAAGGGAAGTAGCGCCATGTCCCTGAGCCCTTCAGTCCGGCAGCCGCTCGCCGCCGAAGTGACGGCAAAGCTGCGGGAAATGGTCCACTCCGGCGAGTGGCCGCTGGACCAGCGCATCCCGCCCGAACCCGAGCTTATGGCCACCCTGGGCGTCTCCCGGGGTACCCTCCGCGAGGCAGTCAAAGCCCTGGCGCACGGCGGCATGCTGGAGGTTCGGCGCGGGGACGGTACCTACGTTCGCGCCACGAGCGAGATGTCCGGCGCGGCCCGCCGCATGTACCAGGACCACACGGAGCAGCACATCCTGGAGGTGCGGCTGGGCCTGGACACCCAGGCCGCCCGGCTGGCCGCACGCAACGCATCGGATGACGACGCCACGGCCCTGCGCGCCCTGCTCACCGCCCGGGACCGGGCCTGGAACAACGGGAATTTCGAGGCCTGGGCGGACGCCGACTGGCGCTTCCACGAAGGGGTGGCCCGGGCGTCCGGCAATCCGCTGCTGCACGAGCTCTACGCGAGCTTCGGAACGGCGTTCCACCAGGACCTGCTCAAGCAGCAGCGCCGCCCCGGCTTCAACGGGCTCCCCCGCGACGGCCACGAAACCCTGCTGGCGGCCATCGAACAGCGGGACCCGGACGCTGCCGTGGCCACCGTGAACCGGAACCTGAACTCCTGCGCTGAGTGGCTGGCGGAGTAGCCCCGGGGACACGACGGCGGCCCGGCACTTTCGTACCGGGCCGCCGTCGCAAGCGCTGTGTTCCTGACCCGCCCTAGTCGCGGCGGAGGCCCACCAGGACGTTCTTGGGACGCTGCATCTCGCCGTGCTTGGCACCAAGAATGATCACCAGGGCAGCGAAGCCGGGGATGGCCCACTGCAGGAGCTTGAGCTGCTGCTGGGCGCTCTTCAGCTCATCCGAGGCCGCGGCGTGCGGCTCCGTTGCACCTTCGGCGCCTTCACCGGCCAGCTTGTCCACCTTCTTGCCCAGGATGCCCGAGTACAGGGTCACCGCCGCTCCCACCACGGTCACCGCCGTCTTGATGACGGTATCGCGGGCCACGCCTTCCTGCTTGGCGATGCGGCCTTTGTTCTCCCATGCGATGGCGAGGTCCGCCGCCAGGTGGGAGGCGAACGCCGCGGTCTGGATCGGCGCCCACTTCATCCAGCCGGCGCTGGACAGCCGGGTGCGCTCGGCGGGGTCCTTGGCCTGGGCCGCTGCCCCGTTAAGCCCAATGGCGCCCATCAGGGATCCACCAAACCATGCTGCCGCCGTCAGGTCGTGAACTGAACGGGCAATGAGATTTCCTGCCATGATGTGCATTCCTAACGTAGTGAACTGGATCCGGTTGCCGCTGTGCTGCGGACTTCGCTTGCCGTGTTCCATCGAGGTATGGTGCGCCCATGGTAAGCACACTTACTAATATTACGAAAGCCCGTCCCGGCAGCGGAGCGACCGCGTAATATCGTCGCCATGGGAAATACAGGGACATTGTTCGGCTGGGCCTTCGGCAACCCGGCCCGGGAAAGTGACAGCGGCTACGTGGACGGCCTGGAGCGCGAGGCGCTGCGGAATGCCCGGGAAACGGCGAAGTCCAAGGGTGTGGACGTGGTGGCAGGGTCCGAGGTATTCACCGTCCTCAGCGCGGACGAGTCCCTGGTGGAGCTGGACAACGCCCCCGGGCAGTTGGTGGTCCGCTGCACCGTGCACGTCGAGGGCCCGGGAGCGGAGAAGCTGCGGGCCGAAGGGCCGATGAACGGCTAAGAGATGTCCGACGGCGAATCCACCCTCAGCCAGGCAGCGGACGTTGTCGAGGAGGCGTCCAACGCAAAGGCCCTGGACGTCCTGGCCCGCGCGGGATTTGCCGTCATGGCACTGCTCCACATCATTGTCGGCGCCATCGCCGTTGCCATCGCTTTCGGCCATCCGGGCGATGCGGAACCCACCGGTGCCATTGCCCAGCTGGCAGACAACGCGTGGGGCCCCGCCGTGATGTGGTTCTGCGTGGTCTCGTGCCTCGGCCTGGCAGTGTGGCAGGCCAGCGAAGCAACCTTGCGCGCCCGGAGCCTTCCGCGTAAGGAGCGGCTGGCCAAACTGGTGTCGTCAGGGTTCCTGGCCGTTGCCTATGGCAGTGTGGGGCTGACCTTTGCGGGCTTTGCCCTGGGGCAGCGCAGCGACTCCGGCGAAAACACACGGGACTTCAGCGCCCGCCTGATGGCCAACCCCTTGGGACTGTGTATCCTCGTGGCCCTGGGCCTGACCGTCCTGGGCATTGGCATCTACTTCATGGCCAAAGGATTCCGGCGGGGCTTCAAGGAGGAACTGTTCCGCTTCGAGGGCACCCGGCGCGGCAGGCTCATCGACACCCTGGGGGTCACCGGCCATGTGGCCAAGGGTGTTGCGCTGGACCTCACCGGACTGCTCTTCATCGTTGCCGCCGCCAAGCACCGGCCGGATGAGTCCACCGGGCTGGACGGCAGCCTCAAGGCCCTTCAGGGCCACCCTTTCGGGCCACCCCTGTTGACGCTGATCGGCGCCGGTTTCATCGCCTACGGCATCTTCGCGCTGATCCGGGCCCGGTTCGGCCGCATGTAGTCCGGAGGTTTGTGGGTAGGAAGGAAGTATGACCCAGCAGCTGCGCGTTGATTCCGCCGTCACCGGAAGTGCCGGGCAGGCTTTTGCTGCCCTCTTCCGGCTTTTGAAGATTGCCAGGCCTGACCGGCCGATCCATCCGCAGGGCCTGGGGCTCAGCGGGACCCTGGACAGGACCGGAAACCCTGCGGGGGCCAGCGGCATCGACTGGCTGGACTCCCCCGGCGCCGACCAGGTGGTGGCGCGGTTCTCCAGGTCTTTGGGCCTGCCGCAGGCGCTGCCGGACATCCTGGGCCTGGCCCTCCGCGTTTCGCCGCCGGGCGATGCAGTGGCGGGCCCTGGCTCCCCTGGCGCCGGGTCCGATGGTTCCGGGCCCGCGGACGTCCTTTTCGCCTCCACGGGGTGGGGGCTGCCCGGCCGGTTCCTGCTGGTGCCGCGGCTGGATGTCGCCGGGGCGACCATGACCACGCTCATGCCGTACCGCGGCCGGCAAGGTCCCGTGCTGCTGGGCCTGCGGACGCGGAGCCTCCCGGCGGGGTCACTGGCTTCCGGGGAGTGGGTCCTTGGGCTGCATTGGGCCACACCGGGCGGCGCATGGCGGGAGTGCGGCGAGTTGCGCCTGCACGCGGGCCCCAGTCCCGGTGACATCCCGTTGCGCTTCGATCCGCTAGCGAACCAGCCGCCCGGGGCCGAGGCCTACGGGTGGACGCGCCGCCTGCGGAAGCCGTCCTACCTGGCGGCCCGGCAGCCCGCACCTCCCGCCGTCGTACCCCACCCGGGCTCCCTTGCGAAGCGCGGGAAAAGCACCACCGGAACCGGAAGGAAGCCCATGTCCACTGTCTCGCTGCTGTTCAATTCCTCCGCTGCCGACGTCTGGCGCGTCATCGCCGACGGCTGGCTCTACTCCGGGTGGGTGGTGGGCGCGTCCCGGATCCGGGACGTGGACGCCGAGTGGCCAGGGACCGGAGCGCAGCTGCACCACTCCGTCGGCGCCTGGCCGCTGGTCATCAACGACAGCACCCGCGTCACCGCTGTCGAACCGGGCCGTTCCCTTGAGCTCGTGGCGCGCGGCTGGCCAATGGGCGAGGCCAAGGTGGACATCAGGCTGGAGGACCGGGGCACCCAGTGCCGGGTAACCATTGCCGAGGACGCCATCCGCGGGCCCGGCAGGCTCATGCCAAAGTTCCTGCGCGACCCCGTGATTTCGGCGCGCAACCGCGAGACGTTGCGGCGCCTGGAACTCATGGCCGTTGGCGGCGCGGGCAAATAGCGCGGCCGGGTTAAACAGCCGTCAAAGCGAAGGAACCCCGGGACCAATGGCCCCGGGGTTCCTTCGCTTTTAGCCGCTAACCGGCTTTCAGGTCCTAGAGCTGGGTTCTAGACCTGGGCGGAGACGCCGTCGCGGGAGATGTCCACCATGTCCCCGCGCGGCACCACCTTGATGCGCTCACGCTTGACCTCGACGCCGTGCGAGCCGCCGGCCTCGGTGGCCGCAGCACCGAGGGCGAGCTCGTGGGCGTCCAGTGCCAGCCAGCCTTCCCAGCTGGTGAACTTCACGCCGCGGGCATCGAGCAGTTCAACGACGGCGTCCTCCTGCGGGGCGGAAGCCACCGGGAGGTTTTCGCGGTCTTCCAGCAGGTAGGTCACGGTTTCCAGGGCGTCGCCCTTGGTGTGGCCGATCAGGCCGACCGGTCCGCGCTTGATCCAGCCGGTGGCGTAGAGGCCGGGCACGTGCTGGCCGTCGGCGTCCAGGACGCGGCCGCCGTCGTTCGTTACCACGCCCTTCTTGTGGTCGAACTCGACGTCCGGCAGGGCGGAGCCGAAGTAGCCGATGGCGCGGTAGACGGCCTGGACAGGGTAGTCCACGAATTCTCCGGTGCCGCGGGCGTTGCCGGTGCCGTCCAATTCGGTGCGCTCGAACTTGATGCCCGCAACCTTGCCCGGGGTCTCGGCGTCGTCGTAGATCTCCACCGGGCTGTGCAGGAAGTGCAGGTGCAGGCGGCGGGAAGCCTTCAGCTCGGAGAGGTCCTCCGGCTGCTCGGCGATCCAGTTGGTAAGCGTGCCCACCATCGTCTTGGTCTGGTTGTTGGTCTGGATCTGGCGGTCCGATTCCTCGTCGAACTCGAAGTCCTCCGGGTACAGGATGATGTCCACGTCCTTGGAGTGGGACAGCTCGCGCAGCTCCAGCGGGGTGAACTTCACCTGGGCGGGGCCGCGGCGGCCGAAGACGTGCACGTCGGTGACGGGGGAGTTCTTCAGCCCGGCGTAGACGTTGTCCGGGATTTCGGTCACCAAAAGGTCGTCCGCGTGCTTGGACAGGACGCGGGCCACGTCAAGGGCCACGTTGCCGTTGCCGATGACCGCGATTTCCTTGGCCTCCAGCGGCCATTCGCGCGGGACGTCCGGGTGGCCGTCGTACCAGGAGACGAAGTCGGCGCCGCCGAACGAGCCCTCCAGCTCCACGCCGGGGATGTTCAGGTCCGCGTCCTTGATGGCGCCGGTGGCGAAGATGATGGCGTCATAGTGGGTGCGCAGGTCCTCGATGGTGAGGTCCGTGCCGTAGTCCACGTTGCCGAAGAAGCGGATGTCGCCGCGGTCCAGCACCTTGTGCAGGGCGTTGACGATGCCCTTGATGCGGGGGTGGTCCGGGGCCACGCCGTAGCGGATCAGGCCGTAGGGTGCCGGGTAGCGGTCAAAGAGGTCGATGCTGACGGTCAGCTCGCCACTCTTGACGGCTTCGCTCTTGGTGAGGATGTCAGCGGCGTAGACGCCGGCCGGGCCGGAGCCCACGACGGCGACGCGCAGCGGACGTTCGGCAGAACCTACGGTAGTGCTGGATGACACGGCTGTGTTCCTTTTCTTCTGCATCGATTGCTGAGTTATCGCCGTTTTGAAGGCTCATAACGGCAGTTACGGAGCAATCGATGGGTTTCAGTGGGTAAGGGCGGTCTTGCGGGGGCTGTTCGGGGTGGTGGTGCTGTAGTCAGCGGTTTTGAAGTGCGCCGGCGCGAACGGGCTTACGCGCACCACGTCACCGATGACAACAACGGCAGGATTTGCGACGCCGGCGGCCTGGGCCTGGTCGGCAATGGAGCCGAGCGTGCCAATGGTGACGCGCTGGTCCGGCAAATAGCCGTTTTCCACGATACCAACAGGGGTGTCCAGGGGCAGTCCGGCTTCGCCCAGCGCGGACGCGGATTCGCGCAGCTGGCCCACTCCCATGAGCAGGACGATGGTGTGGTCTGCGCGGGCCGGGATCTCGGACAGTTCCTCGTGGCCAGTGACCACGCTGAAGCCCTTGGCCAGGCCGCGGTGCGTGACCGGGATGCCGGCGGCGGCGGGAACGGAGATGGCTGACGTAACGCCGGAAACCACTTCCACTTCGACGCCGTGCTGCCGGCAGTATTCGGCCTCCTCGCCGCCCCGGCCCAGGACGTAGGGGTCCCCTCCCTTGAGCCGGACCACACGGTGGCCTTTGAGGGCCTCCTCAACGAGGATGCGGTTGATCTCCGCCTGCGGCACGGGGTGGTGGCCGGGCGTCTTGCCGACCTCGATGACGCGGACGTCGGGGGCGAGTTCAGTCAGCAGTTCGCGGGGTCCCAGGCGGTCGGCGACCACGACGTCCGCCTGGCCCAGGAGCCGGCGGCCTTTCACGGTGATGAGGCCGGTGTCGCCGGGACCGCCGCCCACGAGCGCCACGCTTCCCTGGTGGGCGCGGCGGCGGCGCAGCGGGAGATCGCCGGTCTCCAGGGCGGTGGCCACCGCGTCACGGACGGCCATCGCGCGGCGGGGGTCTCCCCCGGCGTTGACAGCGATCTTGACGTCGTCCACCTCCGCGACGGCCGGGGTCCAGGCGGCTGACGCTTCATGGTTGGAGGCGTTAACGCACCAGATCCGCTGGGCCTCGGCGTCGGACGAGACCTTCGCATCCACTTCCGCGTCGCCGGTCGCGGTCTGGACGAACCAGGCGCCGTCGATGTCAGTTGAAAGGTAGGGGCGCGCTTCCCAGGTGAGCAGGCCGGCGTCGACCATCTCCTGGAGCGCGGGCGAGGCAACCGGGGCCACGACGGTGACCACGGCACCGGCGTCGAGCAGTCCCTTGGCACGGCGGGCAGCAACGGGGCCGCCGCCCACCACCAGCACCGGGCGGCCGAGCAGCCGCAGCGCGGTGGGATAAATGTCCTGAATTGCCATGGATCAACGGTATGGCCGCGTCACATTGCCCAACAAAGGCCGAGCAACACCAGTTCACGTAAGGTAACGCTGCGTCACAAAGGGTTTTGGCTCCAGCCAGCCAGGAAGTGGCCGCGCGCGGTGATGAGCTTTCTGAGGTACCTGGCCAGGACGAAGCGTTCGACGGCGCCGCCCAGCGCTCCCAGCGGGGCGGTGAACACCACGCGGTCCGTCATGACGCTGCCCATGGCTGTTGGTTCGAACTCGTGGACATGGCGGAAGGCCTTGAACGGGCCCTTGACCTGTTCGTCCGTGAAGCTGCGGGGGAAGTCCAGCTGGGTGACGCGGCTGGTCATGGTGAGCGGGAGCCCGAAGTGCCGGGCCCGCCAGGTGACCTCCTGGCCGTCCCCGATCAGGCCGGTAGTCACTCCTGCCACCGCCCGCTCCCCCGAGTCCTTCTGGGAGTCCAGGTGCAGGTCGATGCTGCGCGCCCTGTCGAACAGCTCTTCCACGGCCAGGGGCGACTCGGTGCGGCATACGAAGCTGGCGGTCATGGCGCCAGTCTGCCATGGGGGCGGTATGGCGCGAGGCACTCCTGCCCAATCAGCCGGACCCAAATGCGAAACTTTTGGCACCTGCACCGACTGGCGGCCGCACCGGTGCAGGTGGACTTCATAGGGACAGGCCAAAAGACACGCAAACGCGTCAGGAACGGCAAGAGCCCGACGGCGGGAGGTCGCCGTCGGGCTCTAGCGGTGCGTTTGGAGGGGCTGGGTCAGCGGGTGCTGCCGGCCAGGAGGCCCCGGCTGCGGAGGAGCCGCTTCTCGATGGGCCCGAAGACCAGCAGTTCAATGAGGATGCCGACCCCGAGGATCAGCAGGATGGCGGCCATGACGACGGACATATCGGAAAGCGTGCGGCCCTGGTCCAGCAGGGAGCCCAGGCCGAAGCCGATGGTGCCGCCCACGGCGATGATCTCCGCGGCCATGAGGGAGCGCCAGGAGAAGGCCCATCCCTGCTTCAGGCCGCCCAGGTAACCAGGCAGCGCGGCCGGAAGGACAATCTGGAGGGCCATCTGGAGCCGGGACGCACCCAGGACCGTTCCAACCCGGCGGTACTGCGGCGGAATCTGGTCCACGCCCGAAATCAGCCCGTTGATGATGGACGGGATGGCACCCATGAACACCACGAAATACACGGTGGCGTCCGTGAGGCCGAACCAAATGATGGCGGCCGGGACCCACGCCACGGAGGGCAGGACCTGCAGCCCGGAGATGAGGGGCCCAAAGGCGCGCCGCAGCGGGGCGACCTGGGCCAGCAGCAGGCCGACCGGCGTGGCGATCGCAACCGAGATCAGGAAGCCCACCACACCGCGCTGCAGGGAGGTCCACATGGATTGCTGCAGCTTGCCTTCGCTCCAGAGCAGCCCCATCTGGCCCACCACGTCCAGCGGGCCGGGAACCAGGTCCCGCCGCTTCACGCCGAGCGAGACGTAGAACTGCCAAACGAGCACCAGGACCACCAGGGCAGCCACGGGCAGCAGGATGCGGCTCCAGTCAATGCGGTGCTTGCGGTCGGCGTCGGACTGCAGGGAATCCAGGCCGGACTCCAGCTCCCGGAGGTCCTCGTGCCCGCTGGACGTGCGGGTCAAGGCGGCATGCACGTGGGCTGCGGGCGCAGCGCCGGTTGCCGCCCAGGGAGTGGCATCGGGCCTTCCGGAGCCGGACGCTTCGTCCGAAGGACGGAAGCCGTCCGGCGAAGGGGCGGGGGCGGCATTCGGCGCGGAGCCGGACAGGGACTTACTTGGCATGGCGGCGAATCTCCTCCCGCAGCCGGGCGGTGATGACCCCGGTCAGCTGGCCGGCGAGCCCGGCGTCGGTTCGGTGTTCCTCGGTGACGGCCCATTCCTGGACCACGCGGCCGGGGCGGGAAGACAGCAGCAGGACGCGCTGGCCCAGGCGCACGGCCTCGCGGACGTTGTGCGTGACGAAAACAATGGTGCGCCCGGTTTCCTTCCAGATGCGTTCCAGTTCGTCGTGCAGCAGGTCGCGGGTGATGGCATCGAGCGCGGCAAAGGGTTCGTCCATGAGCAGCAGCTGCCGGTCCTGGGCCAGTGAGCGGGCCAGGGAGACGCGCTGCCGCATGCCGCCGGACAGTTCGTGCGGGCGTTTGTCCCCCGCGGAACCCAGGTGTACCAGTTCCAGGAGCTCCTGGGCCTTGGCGCGGCGTTCGGCCTTGCCCACGCCGCGGAGCTTCAGGGCCAACTCGATGTTCTCCCGGGCGGTCAGCCAGGGAAACAGAGCCGCGTCCTGGAACATGAAGGCGGCACCGTCGCTGGGCACTTCCAGGGCGCCCGACGTCGGCGCTTCAAGTCCCGCGATGATGTTCAGGAGGGTGGACTTACCGCAGCCGGAGGCACCGAGGAGGGCAACGAACTCGCCCTGCCGGATGTTGGCGTTGACGTCGTCCAGTACCGGGGCGCCGTCGCCGAAGCGCTTGCCCAGGTGTTCCAGTACCACTGGCATGGTGGCGTCCTTAGCTAGTTGGGTGGGTCAGTCCTGGCCGAGGCCGGCTGCTGAAATCTTGTTGGCGCTGCCGGTTACCTGGTTGAGCGCGCGGAGGTCGAAGAGGCCGTTGATGTCGGCCTTCTTGGTGGTGCCTGCGTCCACGCCGTCCTGCAGCAGCTTGGGGTAGCTGCCGGCCAGCGGGTCGAGGGTGAAGGTGATGTTGGCCAGGGACCGGGCCAGGACATCGCCGGGCAGGGCTGCACCGGCGGACTCCTGCAGGGCCGCGTTGATGACGTCGGCTTTTTCAACCGCGGGCGCCGAGTTGAGCCAGGCCACGGAGTCCGCGTTGCCCTTGATCAGGGCCTTGACGGTGTCCGGGTGCTCCGCGGCGAACTTCTGGTTCACGATCAGGATGGTGGTGGGGAACTCGCCGGGCTTGCCCGTTCCGGTCCCGTCCCACAGGTCCTTTTCGTCCACCAGCACCTTCGCTCCGGCCTGGAGCACCAGGCGGGAGGCCCACGGCTCAGGCAACCACGCGCCGTCGATCTTTCCGTCCTGGAACAGCTTCAGGGTCTGGGCGTTGTCCGTGGGGTTGATGGCGACGTCGCCGCTGCCGTCCACGCCGGTCTTGTAGCCCTGTCTGGTGAGCCAGGCGCGGAGGGCGACGTCCTGGGTGCCGCCGAGCTGCGGCGTTGCGAGGGTTTTGCCCCTGAGGTCCGCGGCCGAGGTGATCCCGGGTTTGACCACCAGCTGCGCACCGCCCGCAGCGGCGCCGGCGACGACGCGCACCGACTCGCCCTGGCTCTTGGCGAACGAGTTGATAGCCGGGTTGGGGCCGATGTAGGCGGCGTCGATGGCTCCGGCGTTGAGGGCTTCGATCGCGGCCGGTCCGGCGTTGAAGGTCTCGGTGCTGAGTTTGGTGCTTCCCAAAGCCTCGGCCAGGAAGCCCTTCTTGACGCCCACCAGGGCCGGGGCGTGGGTGACGTTGCCGAAGTAGCCAAGTTTCAGCTCCGCTGCCGGGGTGGGCTCGGCGGCCTGGGCTTCGGAATTGCGCGAGAGGTTCGAGGCCACTACGGCCCCAACGGCGATCAGCAGGACAAGCCCGAGGGCCAGGGCAGCCTCGATGGCGCGCTTGCGCTTCGGGACCGCGCTTTCGCCGGCCACGATGCGGGTCATCCCGGGCTTGGAACTAGTCATTGTTTCACCATAGGGAGTGGCCCAAACCCGTTCAATGACGCGGAAACGGGGGGTCACGCACGTTCATCTAGCGTCACATTTGGCCGCGCTGCCACCCGGTTTCACGCATTCAGTTGCCTTTGACGTTGACCAGCTGCCGCAGCTTGTGCCGCACCGTCACCAGGTCTGCGGCGTCCTGCATGACTTGATCGATCGGCTTGTACGCAGCCGGAATCTCATCAATGAACGCCTCCGACGCACGGAACTCGATCCCCCGCATGGCCCGCTTCAGTTCCGCCAGTGTGAAGGTCTTCCGGGCCGCGTTGCGGGAGTACTCCCTGCCGGCGCCGTGCGGGGAGGAGTTCAGGGACGCCGGGTTGCCGCGGCCTTCCACCACATACGACGCCGTTCCCATGGACCCGGGGATCAGTCCGGGATCGCCGAGGCCGGCTTTGATGGCGCCCTTGCGGGATACCCACACCCGCTTGCCGTAGTGCGTCTCCTGCTCCGTGAAGTTGTGGTGGCAGTTGATCCGTTCCAGCTCCCGCACATTCCCGCCCACCCAGCGGCTGAACTGGGCGGTGACGCGGTCCATCATCTCCTCCCGGTTCAGCAGCGCGAAGTGCTGGGCCCAGCGGAGTTCGGCGATGTACCGGTCAAATTGGGGCGTGCCTTCGTCCAGATAGGCGAGGTCGGGATCAGGCAGGTAGGCCTGGTGCTTGCGGCCGACGTGCCGTGCCAGGCCGATGTGGTGCTGGGCAATCCTGTTGCCGATGCCCCGCGAGCCCGAATGCAGGAAGAGCCATACGCTGTCGTGCTCATCCGCCGAGACTTCGATGAAGTGGTTGCCCGAGCCCAGGGAGCCCAGCTGCAGCTCCCACTTGGCCACGTACTGGGCCGGGTTGAAGCCGGCCTTCGCCGCCCGCCGCTTCAGCTCGGCGATCCGGGACTCCGCCGTGGGAAGGACGGTCTTGTTGTTGTGTCCCGCAGACAACGGAATGACCCGTTCGATGTCCTCCCGGAGGCTCTTCCGGTCCTTTGGCAGGTCCTGCACGGAGTACTGGGTGCGGACGGCGATCATCCCGCAGCCGATGTCCACGCCGACCGCGGCGGGGATAATCGCGCGGAGCGTGGGAATAACCGACCCCACGGTGGCACCCTTGCCCAGGTGCGCGTCCGGCATCAGCGCAAGGTGCGGGTAGATGAACGGCAGGTCCGCCGTCATGACCGCCTGCTGGCGGGTCTTGTCATCCAGGATGGACGCCCAGTTCAAGAGCTTGGGGCTGATGGTTTCCACTGCCGCCTCCCGCCGCGGTGACCAGGACTAGGGTAAGTCCTAGGCTAACCCCGCCTTCGAGAGGAGAAGCAGCCATGGTCGACGTCCAGACGGAAATCCACATCGACAGGCCGCGCGCCGACGTGGCGGACTTCGCGGCGGACCCGGACAACGCGCCCCGGTGGTATGTGAACATCCATTCCTCGCAGCGGTTGGACGGCGGCCCGCTGGGCCCGGGCTCGAAGGTAGCCTTCACCGCGAAGTTCCTGGGCCGGGAGCTCAACTACACGTACGAGTTCGTGGAGTACGTCCCGGGCGACAAGCTGGTGATGCGCACGGACCAGGGCCCCTTTCCCATGCAGACCACCTACACGTGGACGGACGACGGCGGCGGGACCCGGATGACGCTTGGCAACAGCGGGAGCCCCTCGGGTTTCTCCCGGCTGGCCGGGCTGGTCCTGGAACCGATGATGCGCCGCGAGAACCGGAAGGACCTGCAGCGGCTCAAGGCGATCCTCGAGGGGCGCGGTTAGTCCTGCCTTTAACCGCCAATTCGCCGGAACGCTGCCGGGATCGCCGTTCAGGAACGGCGACCCCGCAGGGTTCCGGCGAATTGGATGAGCCTAGATGCTGTAGCGCTCGTCCTCGTGGTCGCCCGGGTGGTCCTTGACCAGGCCGGCGGCCAGCGTGTTGCCGTCCAGCGGATCGATGACCAGGAACGCGCCGGTGCGGCGGTGGTGCAGGTAGTTCTCCAGCGGCAGCGGCGCGGCGAGCCGGAGCTGCGCGTGGCCGATGTCGTTGAGCTCCAGGTTGGAGGCACCCTCGAGCTTGAAGGTGGCCAGGTCCAGCTTCCCGGACACGCTGCGGACCATGGCCTGCACGGTGCGGGTGCCGTGCTTGACCAGGACTTTCTGGCCTTCGCGCAGCGGCTTGGGCGAGAGCCAGCACAGGGCTGCGTACAGGTCGGCGGAGGCTTCGCGGACGGTGCCGGCGGCGGCGATGGTGTCACCGCGGGCGACGTCGAACTCATCTGCCAGCCGGATGGCCACCGACTGCGGGGCGGCGGCTTCCGCCAGCGAGGCACCGGCGAAGTCGATGCCCACCACAGTGGTGGTCCGCGGCGCCTGGCCGGGGGTCAGCACGGACACCTGGTCCCCCACCTTCACGGACCCCTCGGTGATCTGCCCGGCATACGCGCGGTAATCGCGGTACGCCTCCACGTCCAGGCCTGCGGCGACGGCGTCGGGAGCCAGGGCGCCCTGCGGCCGGATGACCAGCTGGACCGGGAAGCGGAAGCTCTCCAGGTGGCTTTCGAGCTCATCCGCGGCCGGGAGGGTTTCGAGGACCTCGAGCAGGGCGGGGCCGGTGTACCAGGGGGTCCGTTCCGAGCGGTCCACCACGTTGTCGCCGTCGAGCGCCGAGACCGGGATGACCAGGAGGTCGGAGATGCCGTCCGCGCCGAGGCCCAGTTCGCGGCCCACCTGCTGCACGTCGGCTTCGATGTCGCGGAACACGGATTCGCTGAAGTCCACCAGGTCGATCTTGTTCACGGCCACGATCACGTGCGCCACGCGCAGCAGCTGCAGCACGGACAGGTGCCGGCGGGTCTGCTCCAGGACACCCTTGCGGGCGTCAATGAGTACGACGACGGCATCCGCAGTGGATGCGCCCGTCACCGTGTTCTTGGTGTACTGCACGTGCCCGGGGCAGTCGGCAAGGATGAAGCTGCGCCGGTCGGTGGCGAAGTAGCGGTAGGCCACGTCGATGGTGATGCCCTGTTCGCGTTCGGCGCGCAGCCCGTCGGTCAGCAGGGCCAGGTCGATCCCGCCCTTGTCGCCACCGAAGCCGCGGTCGGCCGAGGTGCGGGCGACGGCGTCGAGCTGGTCAGCGAGGATGGCCTTGGAATCGTGGAGGAGGCGGCCCACCAGGGTGGACTTGCCGTCGTCGACCGATCCCGCGGTGGCAAAGCGGAAGAGGGTGGTGGGCAGGGCTTCGTTGATTGAGCCCGCCGGGATCTCAGAAATCGTGGTCATTAGAAGTACCCATCCTTCTTGCGGTCTTCCATGGCGGCCTCGGAGATGCGGTCATCTGCGCGGGTGGCGCCACGTTCGGTCAGGGTGGAGGCGGCAACTTCAACCACGACGTCGGACACCGTGAAGGCGTTCGACTCCACGGCACCGGTGCAGGACATGTCGCCCACGGTCCGGTAGCGGACGGTCTTGGTGATGACCTCTTCGCCCTCGCGGGGCTGGGAGACTTCACCCACAGCCCGCCACATGCCGTCGCGGGCGAAGACCTCGCGCTGGTGGGCGTAGTACAGGCCGGGCAGCTCGATGTTTTCGCGCTCGATGTAGCGCCAGATGTCCAGCTCGGTCCAGTTGCTGATGGGGAACGCGCGGACGTGCTGGCCCACCGTGTGGCGGCCGTTGTAGAGGTTCCACAGCTCTGGGCGCTGGTTGCGAGGGTCCCACTGGCCGAATTCGTCGCGGAGGCTCAGGATGCGCTCCTTGGCGCGGGCCTTGTCCTCGTCGCGGCGGCCGCCGCCGAACACGGCGTCGAACTTGTTCTGCTGGATGGCGTCCAGCAGCGGGACGGTCTGCAGCGGGTTGCGGGTGCCGTCGGCGCGCTCTGCCAGCTCGCCGCGGTCGATGAACTCCTGCACGGAGCCCACCACCAGCTTCAGGCCCAGGCGCTCAACGGTGCGGTCGCGGAAGGCGATGACCTCGGGGAAGTTGTGGCCCGTGTCCACGTGCAGCACGGGAAACGGCACCTTGCCCGGCCAGAACGCCTTGGTGGCCAGGTGCAGCATCACCACGGAGTCCTTGCCGCCGGAGAACAGCAGCGCGGGCTTCTCGAACTCGGCAACCACCTCGCGGATGATGTGGATGGCCTCGGACTCAAGGGTGTCCAGGCTGGACAGTCGGGTTGAGACGCCGGCCTCGGTCACCTGGGTCTCCTCGGTAAGTGAAGTGCTCATACGTGTAGTCCGCATTCTGTCTTGTCGGTTCCTGCCCAGCGGCCGGCGCGGGGATCCTCGCCGGGCGCCACCTTGCGGGTGCAGGGCTGGCAGCCAATGGAAGGGTAACCCTGGGAAAGCAGCGGGTTGACGGGCAAAAGGTTGTCGTCCGAGTACTGGACCAGCTGGTCGAACGTCCAGGCAGCCATGGGGTTGACCTTGACCAGGCCGTTCTTCTCGTCCCAGCTGACCAGCGGCGTGTTGGTACGGGTGGGGGCCTCGTCGCGGCGGACGCCAGTGAACCAAAGTTCGTAGCCGGCCAGGGTGCGCTGCAGCGGCGCCACCTTGCGAAGGGCGCAGCACTGGGCGGCGTCGCGGGCGAAGAGGTCCTTGCCCAGCAGCCGGTCCTGCTGCTCGACTGTGTTCTCCGGCAGCACGTCCACCACGTTGACGCGGAGGTTTGCGGCTACCTCGTCACGGGTGGCGTAGGTTTCCGGGAAGTGGTAGCCGGTCTCCAGGAACAGGACGTCGACGCCGGGCATCTGGTCCGCGACCAGGGCCGGCAGGACGGCGTCGGCCATGGAGCAGGCGACGGCGACGGCGGGCAGGTCGAAGTTGCGCGCCACCCAGGCGATCACGTCCCGGGCGGGAGCGTCCCAGCCGAGCTCGGCGGCGCCGGCTTCGGCCAGGGCCTTGAGCTCTTCCTTGGAACGGAGCTTGGGTGCGGGTGCGAGATGCTTTGCCATTACTGCAGTGCCTCCTCGTCTGCTGCGTGGGCCCATTCGGCGAAGGTCTGGCCTTCGGCGCGGTCGGCCACGAAACGCCGGACCACGCGCTCCACGTAGTCGGGCAGGTCGTCGACGTACACCTTCAGGCCGCGGACGGTGCGGCCCAGGCCTGCTTCCTCACGGTCGTTGTTGGCCAGGCCGCCGCCCAGGTGCACCTGGAAACCCGGGGAGGGATCGCCGTCGGGCGTTGGCAGCATCATGCCCTTGAGACCGATGTCCGCCGTCTGGATGCGGGCGCAGGAGTTGGGGCAGCCGTTGATGTGCAGCGACAGGGCTGCGGGCAGCTGGCCCGAGTCGGCGAGGTCGGCCAGGCGGCGCTCCAGCTCGGCCACGGCCGTGGCGGCGGTCATCTTGGTTTCGACGATGGCCAGCTTGCAGTACTCGATGCCGGTGCACGCGATGGTGCCGCGGCGGAACACGGACGGTCGGGCGGACAGGCCCAGGGCGTCCAGCTCCGCGATGAGCGGCTCCACATGCTGCTTATCGACGTCCAGCACCACGATCTTCTGGTGCGGGGTGGTGCGCAGCCGGTAGGAGCCGCGGGCCTCCAGGGTGTCGGCGAGCTTGACCAGGCCGGAGCCGGACAGGCGGCCGCCCAGCGGGGTGGCGCCGATGAAGAACTTGCCGTCCTTCTGTTCGTGCACGCCCACGTGGTCGCCCGGGGTGGCGGGCTTGGGCGCTGCCGGGCCGTCGGCCAGCTTGTAGCCCAGGTATTCGTCCTCAAGGACCTGGCGGAACTTCTCCGTGCCCCAGTCTGCCAGGAGGAACTTCAGGCGGGCCTTGGTGCGCATGCGGCGGTAGCCGTAGTCGCGGAAAATGCTGGTGACGCCCAGCCAGACGTCTGCGGCCTGGTCGGGCTGGACGAAGGCGCCAAGGCGCTTGCCCAGCATCGGGTTGGTGGACAGCGCGCCGCCCACCCACAGGTCATAGCCTGCGCCGAGCTCCGGGTGGCGGACCCCCACCAGGGCGATGTCGTTGATCTCGTGGACCACGTCCTGGCTGGGGTGGCCGGTGATGGCGGTCTTGTACTTGCGCGGCAGGTTGGACACGATCGGGTTGCCGATGAACCGCTCCCCCAGCTCCGCGATGAGAGGGGTGGGGTCGATGATCTCGTCCTTGGCGATGCCCGCCACGGGCGAACCAAGGATCACGCGCGGGACGTCGCCGCAGGCTTCGGTGGTGGACAGGCCAACCGCTTCGAGCCGGCGCCAGATTTCGGGGACGTTCTCCACCTCGATCCAGTGCAGCTGGATGTTCTGGCGGTCGGTGACGTCGGCGGAGTCGCGGGCAAAGTCCACGGAGATCTGTCCGATGACGCGCAGCTGCTCGGTGGTGAGCGCGCCGCCGTCGATCCTGACCCGGAGCATGAAGTACTTGTCTTCAAGCTCGTGCGGTTCCAGCGTGGCGGTCTTACCGCCGTCGATCCCCTGCTTGCGCTGGGTGTAGAGGCCCCACCAGCGGAACCGGCCGTGCAGGTCCTGGCTGGGGATGGCGTCGAAGCCTTCCTTGGCGTAGATGGACTCGATACGCTCGCGGACGTTCAGGCCGTCGTCTTCCTGCTTCCAGGTTTCGTTGGCGTTCAGCGGCGTCTTGCCGTCCACTTTCCACTGCCCGTGCGGCTTTGCGGCGGGGCGGGACGGGCGGGCGGGGCGCTTGGCGGCAGCGGAATCCGCCGACGCTCCGGCTAGAGCTGTATCAGTCATGCATCGACTGTAGGGCGGGGCCGAATACCGTCACAAAGGCCCGGAAACGCTAAGTCACCTAGGGAAATATTTCGTCACGAAACGCCGGACGGCCTTGAAGAACCCACCCTGCTGTGCATCGGCCGGAGCCTGGTTTTGGGGTGGGGAGGGCACCTCCGGAGCGGGCGCCACGGTCATCTGGTTCAGGGTGGCGACGGCGGCGTCGTACCTGTCCAGCGCAATCTCGGCGAGTACCGGGGACGGCAGCAGGGGTTCGGTGACGACGTCGGCACCCGCCTTGGCCAGCTGGTCGTGGAAGAAGCCCGGCGCCAGGAGGTACGAGGCAACCACCACGCGCCCGCCGACGTCGACCGCTCCGGCGGACTCCCCCGCACCGGCACCTCCGGCGAGCTCCTCGCGGAGCATGGCGACGGCGTCGGGCACGGACGGCTGGGCGGAGGCACCATAGGCTGCCACCATCCGGTTGGACCGGAGCTGCTGAAGCTGGCCCAGCAGCTCCTCGACACTGACGGCAGCGTTGGGATTGGACGAACCCGCGGCAGCCAGGACAATCACGTCGTTGTCCGTGGTGCCGGCCTCGCGCAGCCGCTGGTCCAGGAGTTTGGCAAGGCGCGGGTCGGGGCCGAGCGGCGCGGCGGCGGCACTGCCCGGCCGGCTCTTCACGGCTCGGGCGATATCCACCTTCACGTGGTAGCCCACGCTCAGCAGGAGCGGAACAACGACGGCGGCCTCCCCCTCCGGCAGGCCTGCCACCACGTCCACCAGGTCAGGCTGCTGGACGTCAACATAGGCTTCGCGGACGTCAAGCCCGGGGCGCAGTTCCGCAATGGCGGCCCGCAGGGCGTTGACCTCGGCAGCTCCTTGTGTGTTCGACGTCCCATGGGCGCAGGCGATCATGATGGGGCTGTTCATAGGGGCTAGCGTAACGTTGGAGCCGCCCTGTCCGCGCTCTTTGAAATACCCGGGACGCCCCATGACATTCGCCTTTGACAACTCCCCGGTGTGGCTGGATCTGCTGGGCGTGTTCTTCTTTGCCGTCTCGGGCTCGCTGCTGGCGGCGCGGAAGCAGATCGACATCGTCGGATCCCTGCTCCTGGCATCACTGGTGGGCCTGGGCGGCGGCGTGATCCGCGATGTCATCCTCGTCATCGTTCCGGCAGCCTTCACCAACCCCGCGTACCTGGCACCCCCGCTACTGGCCACGGTCCTGGTGTTCTTCCTGTTCTCCAGCGTCCAGCGGTACACGTCCCTGCTGATCCTCTTCGACGCCGCAGGCCTGGCCCTGTTCTGCATGACCGGCACGCTCAAGGCCCTGGCCACCGGACTGAACCCTGTGGCATCGGTGCTGCTGGGCGTGACCACGGCCGTGGGCGGCGGGCTGCTGCGCGACATCACGGCAAACGAGGTTCCGGAGCTGTTCAACCCAAAAGACATCTATGCGCTGCCGGCGTTCCTGGGTTCCTCCCTGACCGCGGTGCTGTGGGTCCTGGGCGTGTTCAACGTGCTGACCGCCGCGGGAATCGCCGCCGTGGTTTTCACGTTCCGGGTCCTGGCATGGCGCCGGTCCTGGCAGGCGCCCCTGGCCGTCCGGGGCTGGCACCGGCGGGCCACCGATTCGGGGCTCTGAGAGTTATCCTGCCTGTCATTTTGGGGTGGTCCTGATTGGCTAGGATATGAGCATGACTGACATGTTCCTCGAGAAGTTCAAAGCGCTTGTTCCGAAGTATCTCGAGGATGAATGGCAGGAAGCGGACGGCCTGACCCCCGAGGAACTGGACAAGGCCCTTGCCGACCACCAGTTCCAGATCCCCCTGGTTTTGCGCGAGTTCTACCTGGCCCTGGGCGGCTGCGAGGACCTCATGGAGGCGTACCACTACTTCTGGGACCCCGAGGAGCTCGAAGTCGATGACGAGGGCATCCTCATGTTCCTCGAGGATGAAGAGGAACAGTTCACCTGGGGCTTCCGCGTAGGCGACCTCAGCGTCCCGGACCCCATCGTGTACCGCCGCAACAATGCCCGCGGCCAGTGGAAGTCAGAGGAAGGCACCTTCTCGGAGTTCGTCTTCGACATGTTCGAGTGGGCGTTCGAGGACGAAGAGGAAGAGTAGGCCTCGCCTACCCGGAATGCGTCACTTTCAGGCCTGCTGATTCCCGCGCCCACTGAGTTTGCACGGGCGCCGGCCCAGCAGCAGTACGTAAGCTACGCATTCCGGTCACGCCTCCGGCCGCACACCGGCAGGAACGTGTCCGCTTCGCCAGAGTTCCAGCACTGCCATCACCTCAGCCACCATGGACTCGGGCGCGTAAACAACATCGTCGTAGTAGTACCGCAGCACCAAGTAGCCGCCCAGAATGCTGCGGTTGTTGCGCCGTTGGTCCCGCTTGACGGATTTTGGCTCAAAATGGGTGGCGCCATCAGTCTCGACGACAATCAGGTCCTCCACCAGGAAGTCCACCTCACCAACCCCGGGTATCACCACATGCCGTTTAACCCGCAATCCTGCACGAATGAAATGCGTGTTCGCGAGGACCTCCAGCAGTGAATCGGCCCGTGGAATAACCAGGTCGAGGGTGGAACGCACCGGCCCGTTGCGGCGGCCGCAGCATTTTGAATAGAGGAAGTCCAACGAGATACTGCCGCTTCCCACAGCTGATTGCACCATGACAAGAGCCTCGAATGCCGGCAGACAGTGCAGAGCATGGAGCAGGACATCTGCAAGGCCAACCACGGGGAGCCAACTGTGAGCGGGATGCTTTGGACGGCCGTGGTCGGTCAGGCCCGGCGTTTTGGCCGGGTGGCTGCGGCAAAGGTGTACTGACGTAGCCTCAGTGAGCGTCCAGAGTTGGTAGACCGGCGCCGCGGACAGGCATGTGAGCCAGCCGCCCGCCGCCAGGGCGGGAGTGAGAATGCCTCCCTCCGGCACTCCATAGATGCCCCGCCGGATTCTGGTGACCAGACCGAGCTCCACGGCCTGCCTCACCCCCGCGCGGCTGAAACCTGCTTTCCTCAGGTCCCCGGACCGGGCCACTCCCCCGCGCCGCCGCAGGTAATCGGTGATGTCCATTCGTCGATGGTGGCCTGCTGAGCGCACAACCGCCGGTGGAGGGCGGTTGTATGTGGATACTTCGGCCTCGTCGCCAACCGGAATGCGTTACTTATGCGCTTCTTCTGCGACCGGCAATCCGTAAGCAGGCGTGTTTGGGAATTCCGGCGCCCAAAAGTCACGCATTCCGAACGAGCCCCCATCGCATGCCCCACGACAGCCGCATGCCCAGCAGGAAAAGCCGATGACATCCCTGGTAAAAAGCGACTTGCATATTGTGACAAAGCTGTCATAAGCTATTCACGGATCCGCTAAACGCCTCCGGCGGGTCTGATGCGAACGGAGAGATAGCCCCGGTTCACAGCAACTTCGGATGCTGGGAACCGGGGCTATCCCGTTAAAGCAGGAAGCCCGGCACCGGGTGGCAAACTCACACCAGCGGCACCGGGGCTCCTGCCTGAAAATCAGCTGGCGCGGTCCACCACTGCCCGCGCGAAGTTGGACAAGGACTCCTTGACCACGCCATCGGGCAGCGGCGCCAGGGCGGCGATGGCCTCGTCGGCCCACTGCCGCGCCACTACCCAGGACTCGGCGGTGACCGGATGCTCGCGCAGGCCTGCGACGGCGGCAGCCAGGGCTTCGTCGGAGGACAGGTCGCCGTCGATGAGCGTCAAAAGGTCGACGGCGGACTGGTCGCCATCCTCGGCGGCCTTGCGCAGGAGCAGCACCGGCAGGGTGGGCACCCCTTCGCGGAGGTCCGTCCCCGGCGACTTGCCGGACTTGACCTTGACGCCGGTGACATCAATGACGTCGTCGGCGAGCTGGAACGCCACGCCCACCTTCTCCCCGTACTCCACCAGCACGTCCTCATAGGCGGCGTCGGCCCCGGAGAAGATGGCACCGAACTGTCCTGAGGCCGCCACCAGCGAGCCGGTCTTGTCAGCGATGACCGACAGGTAGTGCGCCACCGGATCCTCGCCGGGGCGCGGGCCGACGGTCTCGTGCAGCTGGCCCAGGCAGAGCCGTTCGAAGGTGCGGGCCTGGATGCCGAGCGCGCGGCCGCCCAGCTCTGAGACCAGGATGGAGGCGCGGGCAAAGATCAGGTCACCGGTAAGGACAGCCACCGAGTTGCCCCACACCTCGTGCGCCGTGGGCGCTCCGCGGCGCAGCGGGGCGGAGTCCATGACGTCATCGTGGTAAAGGGTAGCCAGGTGGGTCAGTTCCACTACGACGGCGGCCTGCACCACGGCGGGCAGCGACGCGTCACCGAGGTGGGCGCAGAGCAGGGTCAGCAGCGGCCGGATACGCTTGCCCCCGGCTTCCACCAGATGGCGCGACGTTGCGTCAGCCAGGGGATCCGAGTTGGCGATGGCTTCGCGGAGTTTCTTCTCCACCTTGGCCAGGTTGGTGGTGATGGCCGGGCCCAGCTCGGCATCCCCCGCGATGGCCGCAAAGCCTGCCGGCAGCTGGAGTCCGGTGGCGATGGCCGTGGTGTTGAGGCTGGGTTCGGAGTCCGGCAGGCCGTGCCCGGCGTGCGTCCAGCTGTGGTCTGCGGATTTGGTCACGGGTTAACCCTAACTTTTTGTTGCGGATACCGCTGGTTCGGAGCTGGCGGGGTATTGGATGTGGCTGGAACCAGCGCTTCCAGGACGCGGATCACCCGGTCCTCGAAGCCCTTCGCGGCGGGGTCCGTGAGATTGGCGAGGAGCCGGACCACGAACCTCATCAGCACCGGAATCGGCATGCCGGTCCGGAGGGCCAGTTTCATGACGGCGGGCTTCCCGATCAGCGCGGCGAAGGCCCGGCCCAGGGTGAAGTGCGATCCCCACTGGCCCCGCACGTAGTCCGCGTACCTCGACAGGTGCGCGTCGGCGTCGTACGCCCCGCCCGAGGCAGCCAAGCGCGAGGAGGCGTCGATGATGAATTCCGCGGCGAAGCGCGCCGATTCCATGGCGTAGGAGATGCCCTCGCCGTTGAACGGGGAGACCATGCCGCCGGCGTCGCCGAGCAGGAGCAGGCCGGGCGAGTAGTGCGGGGTGCGGTTGAAGCCCATGGGCAGGGCCGCGCCGCGGATCTCGCCCACCTGGTTCTCCGGCGTGAAGCCCCACTCGGCGGGCATCCCGGCGGTCCACTCGCGCAGGACCTGTTTGTAGTCGAGCTTGCCGAATTCCTTGGAGGAGTTCAGGATGCCCAGGCCCACGTTGGAGGTGCCGTCGCCCACGCCGAACACCCAGCCGTAGCCGGGCAGCAGCTTCCCGTCGCGGCCGGGAAGCTCCAGCCAGCCTTCCATCCAGTCGTCATCGGTCCGCGGCGAGGTGAAGTAGGTGCGGACGGCGACGCCGAGGGGGCGGTCGTCACGCTTCTGGATCCCAAGGGACACGGCGGTGCGGGTGGAGTTGCCGTCGGCAGCGAGGACGACGTCGGCAGGAAACTCGCGCGTCTCCCCCGTCTTGCGTCCGGACCCGTCAAGGAGCGCTGCGCGGACCCCGGTGACGCGGCCGGCGTCGTTCCGGAGGGCATCGGTGACGCTGTGCCGCTCGAGGATGGTGGCGCCGGCAGCCTCAGCGTGCCGCGCCAGTTCCTCGTCAAAGCCCAGCCGGGTCCGGATGAGCCCGTACTGCGGAAAATCGGACACCTCGGGCCAGGGCAGCTCGATGGTGCGGCCGCCGGCGATCAGGCGCAGGCCCTTGTTCCGCCGCCAGCCGTCGTTCTCGGGGTGCGGCAGGCCCAGCTTCTGGATCTCGCGGACGGCGCGCGGGGTCAGCCCGTCGCCGCACACCTTCTCGCGCGGAAACGAGGTCTTCTCCAGGACCGTGACGTCGATGCCGGCCTTGGCCAGGTAGTACGCGGCGGTGGATCCGGCCGGCCCCGCGCCGACAATCAGTACCTTCACAGGTCAGCGGACGATATTGCGGCGCAGCTTGGCCACCGGGCCCTTGTGCGCGGCGATGGCGGCAGCGGCGCCGTTGGATGCGGAATCCGCGGGCTTGAACGCACGGTGGACGGCCACGATGCCGCCGGTAAGGTTGCGGTACGTGACGTTCTCCCAGCCGCTCTCCTGCAGCCATGCGGCCAGGTGGTCCTGGTCCGGCCAGGCCCGGATGGACTCGGCGAGGTAGACATAGGCGTCCGGGTTGGAGGCCACTTTGGTGGCGATCGCGGGCAGCGCGCGCATCAGGTATTCGGTGTACATGGTGCGCCACAGCGGAACCACGGGCTGCGAGAACTCGGCGATGACCACACGGCCGCCGGGCTTGGTGACGCGCAGCATCTCCTTCAGCGCCTTCTTGGGCTCGTTCACGTTACGCAGGCCAAACGAGATGGTGCTGGCGTCAAAGGTGTTGTCCGCGAAGGGGAGGTTGGTGGCATCCCCCGCGACGAAGTTGATGTCGGGGCGGCGGCGCTTGCCCACCTTGAGCATGCCCAGGGAGAAATCGCAGGCCACCACGTCTATGCCGGCATCGGCATACGGCTCGCTGGAGGTGCCGGTTCCGGCCGCCAGATCCAGGACCCGCTGGCCCTTGGAAACTTCCATGGCGTCCACCACGATCTTCCGCCAGCGGCGGGTCTGCCCCAGGGACAGGACATCGTTGACGACGTCGTATTTCGGTGCGACGTCGTCAAACATCGTGGCTACTTCGTCCGGACGCTTATCCAAGGATGCTCGGTTCACCATGACATTGTCTCAAATGTTCGGCAGCCTGCTGACCAGCCCTGCTTCACGGCGGAGGCACTGTGCGGGCGTGCCGGAGGCACAGGGAAGGCCGCGGTGTACGCGGGAGTAGTGTTGTCTCATCATGACGAGCACGTTCCGCACCCTGACGGTCCCCCTGGATGGCAAAGCATTCCCCGGGGGACTGCCTTCGTTTCTGGTCCGGGACGATGTCCTCTGCTGGACGCGCCGCGAAGCCGGACTGGCGGGTTTCGGCGAGATCGCACGCTTCACCTCCACGGGGCCCGACCGGTTCCTGGAGGCCGACATCTGGTGGCGGCACCTGGTCCTCGAAGCCGAGGTGGCGGACTCCGTGGAGCTGCCCGGCACCGGACCGGTCGCTTTCGGCTCCTTTGCCTTCTCAAAGACCTCCGCCCACGAGTCGCGGCTGATCGTGCCGGAGATCGTGGTGGGGGTGCGGGACAACCAGGCGTGGCTTACCCAGCTGACGTTCGACGGCGGCCCGCTCACCGGAGAGACCGCCCACGCCGTATTGGACCGCTGGCTGGGCGGCGGTTCCGCGGCTGCCCGGGCCGCGGAAGGCACGACGGCGGCAGCGGACTCCGCCGGGGACGCTTCCCTGGGTGACGTGGCCGGCCAGGCAGGCGGCGCCGTCGTCCGCCCCCTTCCGCTGGCTGCCGGCGCAACGCTGCATACAGGCTCGCTGAGCGAGGAAGCCTGGATGGAGGCCGTTGCCGCGGGTGTTGCCGAGATCCGCACGGGCGCCCTGGAGAAACTGGTGCTGGCCCGGGACGTGGTGGCAACTATTCCTTCCGGCGTACATGCAGCAGACGTGCTGCGCGAGCTCGCCGCCAGGTACCGGGAATGCTGGACCTATGGCGTGGACGGACTGGTGGGGGCAACCCCAGAGATGCTGATCCAGGTGGAGGGGCGCACCGCCCAGGCCCGCGTTTTGGCCGGCACCCTGGACCGCCGGGACGCGCATGGCGAGGACGGGCCGCCGATGGACTACGCAACGCGCGTGCTGGCCGGCTCGGAAAAGCAGCGGCACGAACATGAGATCGCCATCCAGTCGCTGACAAAGCAGCTGGCGCCGTTCTCGGAGGCGATGAATGCCCACGATGAGCCCTTCATCCTGGAGCTGCCCAACGTGTGGCACCTGGCGTCCGACGTCAAGGCCGAACTCACCGAGGTGGAAGGCCACGTCCCCACCTGCCTGGCCCTGATCAACGCCCTGCATCCCACCGCCGCAGTCTGCGGTACCCCCACGCTGGTGGCCGGCGAACTGATTCGCAAGCTGGAGCATCTGGACCGCGGCCCCTACGCCGGACCCGTGGGCTGGCTGGACGCTGCAGGAAACGGTGAGTGGGGCATTGCGCTGCGCGGTGCCGTGATCGAAGCTGCAGACACCGTACGGCTGTATGCCGGCTGCGGCATCGTGGATGGCTCCCAGCCGGAGGCTGAACTGGCGGAGACATGGGCCAAGTTCCGGCCGATGCTCGAGTCCCTGGGCATCAGCAGCTGACGTTCCTTTCCCGCCCGAATGGGTAAGAAGTCCGGGATGCCAGACAAGTCCGTCGCGGAAGGGGTTGATTTTCACCCCATTACAGTTATCCAATAGTGAAACTTAGTTGCGTGTGACGTACCTCTCTTGTTGAGCGTTACACTATAAGCCGCGTTAGTACCTCATAGCCCCTGCAACAAAAGGTAAGAAATGCAGACTCCCCGTACCCTCCTGGGCACCACCAAGCTGACCGCCGCCACTATGATCGCCATCAGCGCCCTGGCCCTCTCAGCGTGCACCAACGCCTCGGAAACGGGTCCCTCCAGCGCGGCCTCCTCATCGGCCAGCGCCAGCACCAGTTTTGATCCCACCACGGTCAAGAAGGACGACGCCCTGGCCGCCATGGTCCCGGACGCCATCAAGTCCAAGGGCACCATCACCGTTGGCTCCGACACCAGCTACGCCCCCGCCGAATTCCTCGGTCCGGACGGCCAGACTCCTGTCGGCTACGACGTTGACATCGCCAAGGCCATCGGCGCCACCCTGGGCCTGAAGGTACAGGTCCAGACCGCGGAGTTCACCGGCATCCTCCCGGCACTGGGCCCCAAATACGATCTGGGCATCTCCTCCTTCACCATCAACCCGGAGCGCCTGGGCGCAGTGAACATGGTCAGCTACTTCAACGCGGGCACCGCTTGGGCCGTGAAGAAGGGCAACCCCAACAAGTTCTCCCTGGACGACGTGTGCGGCAAGTCCATCGGCGTGCAGACCGGCACCGTCCAGGAAGACCCGGACCTGGCCGACCGGAACAAGAAGTGCGTTGCTGACGGCAAGAAGCCGATCGACATCGTCACACTGAAGAACCAGACGGATGTCACCACCCGCCTGGTGAACGGCAGCATCGACGCCATGGCCGCCGACTCCCCCATCATCGGCTACGCACTGACCCAGACCAACGGCCAGCTTGAGAAGCTGGGCGACGTCTACGACTCCGCTCCGCAGGGCATTGCCGTGGCCAAGGCTGACACCGCCTGGGCAGACGTCATCCAGAAGACCGTCACCAAGCTGATGCAGGACGGCTCCTACAAGAAGATCCTGGACGGCTGGGGCAACTCCGAGGGCGCCATCAGCAAGTCCGAGGTCAACCCGGCGGTTAAGTCTTGAGTTTTCGCGTTACCGACGACAAGTCAGGCGTGCACATGGAACACCAACATCGGGATGCACCGATACTGAACAACCCAGTACCGGTGCGCCACCCCGGCCGGTGGGTCAGCGCCATCATCATCCTTCTGCTGGTTGCAGGATTCCTGCAAAGCCTGTTCACCAACCCCAACTTCCGCTGGGATGTTGTGGGCACCTACATCCTGGACGTAAAAGTCGTCC
This sequence comes from Pseudarthrobacter enclensis, assembly GCF_030811655.1. Classification (GTDB taxonomy): domain Bacteria; phylum Actinomycetota; class Actinomycetes; order Actinomycetales; family Micrococcaceae; genus Arthrobacter; species Arthrobacter enclensis_A. The sequence goes on from NZ_JAUSRE010000003.1 coordinate 212,707, forward strand.
AGGGTGTGGGGTGGACCCTCCTACTGACGGTCGCGTCCATGGTGCTGGCCATCGTCCTCGCCATCCTGCTGGCCGTCATGCGGCAGTCCGACAACCCGGTGTTCCGCTGGACCAGCTGGGTGTGGGTGTGGTTCTTCCGCGGCACGCCTGTCTACACGCAGCTCGTGTTCTGGGGCCTGGTGACGGTTCTCTACCCTGCCATTACCCTGGGCATCCCGTTTGGACCGGAACTCTTCAGCTACGCACTGTCGGATCCCAGCAAGGGGCTGATCCCCGCGATCCTCGGCCTGGGCCTCAACGAATCCGCCTACCTCGCGGAGATTTTCCGGGCCGGCCTCAAGTCCGTGGACAAGGGCCAGCAGGAAGCCGCCGAGGCGCTGGGCATGTCCAAGGGCAAGATCATGTGGCGGATCATCCTGCCGCAGGCCATGCGGATCATCGTTCCGCCCACCGGCAACGAAACCATTGGCATGCTGAAGACCACCTCGCTGGTCCTCGCGGTTCCGTTCACGTTGGACCTGACGTTCGCCACCAACGCCCTTGCGAACCGCATCTACCTCCCCATTCCGCTGCTGATCGTTGCGGCATTCTGGTACCTCCTGGTTACCAGCGTCCTGATGGTCGGCCAGCATTACCTTGAGGCCTACTACGGCAAGGGCGTGGACAACGCCGCCCCCGCAGCGGTGAACCCGGCTGCGGCGAAGGCCGCAGGTGCCGGCGCCGACGCGCACCGCTCAATGAAGACGGACTTCCCCGAGGAGAGTGCACGATGACGATCACAGCAGTAAAGCCGCTGGTGAAGATCGAAGGCCTCCACAAGTACTACGGGCACCACCATGTGCTCCGGGGCATCGACATGACCGTCAACCAGGGCGAGGTGTCGGTGGTGATCGGACCTTCGGGTTCCGGCAAGTCCACCATGTTGCGCTGCGTGAACCTCCTGGAAACCATCAGCGCCGGCCGGATCTCGGTAGGCGGCCAGCTGATCGGCTACCGCGAGGTCAACGGCAAGCTCCACGACCTGAAGACCAAGGAGATCGCCGCCCAGCGCCGCGAGATCGGCATGGTCTTCCAGCGCTTCAACCTGTTCCCGCACAAGACCGCGCTGCAGAACGTCATGGAAGCACCCGTGCACGTGAAGGGCCAGTCCAAGTCCGTGGCGCAGAAGCGTGCCCTCGAGCTGCTGGACCGGGTGGGGCTCGGTGACCGCGCCGGACACTACCCCTCACAGCTCTCGGGCGGCCAGCAGCAGCGGGTTGCCATCGCCCGGGCGTTGGCCATGGAGCCGGAGCTCATGCTCTTCGACGAGCCCACCTCGGCGCTCGATCCGGAGCTGGTGGGCGATGTCCTGAACGTGATGAAGGACCTGGCAAAGTCGGGCATGACCATGATCGTGGTGACCCACGAGATCGGCTTCGCCCGTGAAGTCGGCGATACCCTGACCTTCATGGACGGCGGTGTGGTGGTGGAGTCGGGCGATCCGCGCGAGATCATCGCCAACCCGCAGCACGCACGCACCAAGGAGTTCCTGAGCCGCGTGCTCTGACGCGGTTCCGCAGTTTCGACGCGCAAATGCCCTGTCGCGGCCGGTATTCCGGCAGCGACAGGGCATTTCCGCGTCATGGGGAATTTTGCGCGTCGTTGCTACTGCCCGGAAAGCACGGCCTCCACGGCGGCGGACACGGCATCCTTTATCCTTGCGTGCAACTGCCGCAGCGACCGGCGGTCCGTGCGGACCTCCACGATGCTGCGCCCCTGGATGGGGCGGGCCAGCGCCTCGGCGAGTCCCGCCGTCGTACTTACCAGGGAATGTCCGACGCCGTACGCTGCGGCGAGTGCCGCGATGTCCACGGAGTGCGGGGTGCCAAAGAGTCGCTCGACGGCGTCCCCGTAGTGTCCGCCTTCCTCCACTCCCCCGTGTTCGAGCAGCCCGAAGATGGCGCCCCCGGCATCGTTGAGGACCACGATGCGCAGGTCCGGCTGCTCCTCCCCCGTGCCGAGGAGGAGGCCGCCGGCGTCGTGCAGGAAGGTGACATCGCCCATCAGGACGGTGGTCTCCTGCCGTCCGCCCAGCGCGATGCCGGTGGCGGTGGAAATGGTGCCGTCGATCCCGGCCAGGCCCCGGTTGGCATAGACGGTGGCGGCGGGATCGGGGGCAGGCAGGCCCGCGAGGTCTACATCGCGGATGCCGTTGGAGGAACCCAGCAGCAGCTGGCCGCGGGCATTTCTCCAGACCAGGGAAGCAACCGAAAGCCCGGTGGCGGCGGCCTCGGCGGATACCACTTGGTCCAGCGCATGCTGCGCGGCAGATCCGGCCAGGAGCCACGTGTCCAGCCACTCGGAGGTGCCGCGGCCGGCAAAATCCGCGAGGTCGGCGAGGTTTTCCAGCGGCAGTTCGGTGCGGCGGCCGGCCTCGTACCAGGCGACGGGAACCGGCTGGTACAGCGCTGCCTCAACATCGGCGCGGGCCAGGAGGTGGGCCACGGGCCGGGACAGTGTGGGCCGCCCGAACAGCACCACGCGTTCGATCGGCTGCGGCGAGTCCGGCCCAAAATGCTCCAGGAGCAGCCGGTACGGGCCTACCGCGTTTGGGCCGAAGCGGGAATTGGAGGACGGTTCGGCCAGCAGAGGGAGGTTATGGGCGCGGGCGAACGCTTCGGCGACTGGGCCGGCATCATGCCCTGCCAGCACCACGGTCCGCCGTTCCGGCAGGGTCTCCGGTGCCGGCGGGAGGTTCATGACCAGCGGTTCGGTGCCCACCCGGTAATGCTGCCGCTCCACGGCCTCCGGCAGGCCCTCTTCCGCCGAAGGAACCAGCGGGTCACGGAACGCGAGGTTCAGCTGGACCGGGCCCGGAGGCAGGTCGGGGAACGCGCCCGTGGCCGCGGAAAGTCCGGTTTGGATGGCGCGCTCGGGACTGCTCCCGGCGGGAACATCCGCGGCGAACCTCACCTGCTCGCCGAACAGGTCCGGCTGCACCGTGGTTTGGTTGGCGCCCGTCCCCCGCAGTTCCTCAGGCCGGTCCGCAGACAGGACGATCAGCGGGACGGCGGCGTGGTTCGCCTCCATCACTGCAGGCATCAGGTTCCCGACGGCGGTCCCTGACGTGGTGAGGACGGCCACCGGGGAGCCGGTAGACAGGGCAAGGCCCAGCGCCGTGAAGCCTGCGGACCGCTCATCGATCCGGACCAGCAGGTCCACCCGGCCGGCGGCGGACGCCTCGGTTAGTGCGTAGGCCATGGGGGCCGATCGCGAACCCGGCGATACCACCACGTGCCGCACGCCGCCGTCGAGCAGGACTTCGACGGCGATCCGCGCTGCAGCAAGCGCCCTCAACTCAGGCGCGGCGCCGGCAGGTTCGGTGGAGCTTCCGGGCACGGTGTCGGCGGAGGTGTCCGGTGCAGGTTCGTTCGGCAAAGTCACCCAACCAGTCTGCCACCCTCCAACGCCCCGCCCCGGATGCCCTATCACTTATGGTCCCTAAACCGGGGTTTTGGGGACCATAAGTGATAGAGCAACGAGACTAGCCGCGGAACACCTGGATCACGGCGGGACGGGGCGCGCGCACCTTGCCGGGTGCCGGCGTCGTGCCTGCCGGGACGTAGTCCGGGAAGAAGGAGTGCGGTGCCTCGAAGGTGCCTTCCTCGCCCGGGTGCTGCACGGAGACGAACACGGTGCGCTCGTCGTCGTGGATGACCGGGCCGCAGGTTTCGGCGTCGCGGGGGACGGAAAGGAACTGCTCCACCTTGCCGCGCTCGGCACCGTCAAGGGTGACCTTGAAGAGGCCGTCGTTGTAACCGATGCCGGAGGGGGCGCCGTCGGTGGAGATCCAGAGGTTGCCCACGGAGTCGAAGGCCACGTTGTCCGGGCAGGAGATGGGCGAGACCTTGTCCGCCGGGTAGCCGGAGAAGTAGGTGACATCGCCCTGCGCGGGATCGCCGCAGACCATCAGGAGGGTCCAGTTGAACTTGGTGGAGGCCTGATCGCCGGTTTCGGTGATCTCCACGATGTGCCCGTCGCGGTTCTGGGTGCGCGGGTTGACCTCCGTGGCACCTTCCTTGGTCCCGGTGCCGCGGTCCGAGTTGTTGGTGCAGACCACGTAGACCTTGCCGGTGTGCAGGCTGGGCTGGACGTCCTCGCAGCGGTCCATCTTGGTGGGGCCCACCTTGTCGGCGGCCAGGCGGGTGTAGACCAGGACCTCCTCGACGGACATGCCCGGGACGGCCGACTTACCGCCTACCACCAGGGGCAGCCATTCGCCAGTGCCGTCGAACGCGCCGTCGGAGGGCAGCGCCCCGGTTCCGGTAATCTCGGCTGCCGGTGAATTGCCCGTGAACTTGGCGACGTACAAGTCCCCCTCGGACAGCAGGTTCATGTTGTGCCTGCGGTCGCCCTCGATGTACTTATCCGCCGAGACGAACTTGTAGAGGTAGTCGAACTTCTCGTCGTCGCCCATGTAGGCCACCACGTGGCCGGATTCGGCCACGATCACGTTGGCGCCCTCGTGCTTGAACCGGCCCATGGCGGAGCGCTTCTTGGGGGTTGAGGTGGGGTCGAACGGGTCGACTTCCACGATCCAGCCGAAGCGGTTGGCCTCGTTCCCGTAGCCCGGGTTGCGGGTGTCGAAGCGGGGGTCGTCCAGTTCCCACTGCCGGGCGGTGGGCTTGGCGGTGAGGCCGTAGCGCTTGTCGCCGGCCGAGGTGCCGCCGGCCACGAAGTAGCCGTTGAAGTTCTCCTCGCCGGAGAGGATGGTGCCCCAGGGTGTGGTGCCGCCGGAGCAATTGCCGAACGTGCCTTTGATGGCGCGGCCCGAGGGATCGGCGACAGTTTTGACGAGGGCCGAGCCGGCAACGGGGCCGGTCAGCTCGTAGGTGGTGTCGGAGAGGTAGCGGCGGTTCAGCGGCGCGCCCTTGACGTAGGTCCACGGCTTGGTGGTGTTCTTGCGTTCCAGTTCCACGACGGCAAGGCCGTGGGCGGCGCGGCCGATGGCCCGGGTTTCGGCGGCGTCGTAGCCGGCGGGAACCATGATGTTTTCGTTGGTGTACTCGTGGTTGGTGAACAGCACGGCGCGGCGGCCCTTGCTGCCGGGGATTTCCACAATGTCCGTGTAGTCGTTGTTGTACCCGAACTGGCGCGCCTGGGCTGCCGCTGTCTGGTTGTCCAGGTCGAACTCAGGGGAATCGCTGAACAGCGGGTCACCCCAGCGGATGATGGGCTGCCAGGTGAAGCCCTCCGGCACGGTGAACGCGTCAACGGCCTTGTCCACCGGCTTGATGGCGGTGAACTGCAGCTTGGAGTTGCCGAAGCCTTCCTTGGCGGCCTTGGACAGGCCGGCGGCGGAGGCGGGTTCGTTGGAAGTCACGGCGGAACCGAGGACGACGGCGAGAGCACCGGCGGCGCCCAGGCCCAGGGCGGCGCGGCGGGACAGGGTGGTGGAGGCGATGTCGCGGAAGTAGCTGTTGGAACTGGTGTTGCAGACCTCGCCGGCGCAGGCGTTGTCGCATTTGAGTGCGCATGTAACGGGGCTGCGCTTGCCCTTGGTATGGCCGAGCATGGGCAGCAGGGTGAATTTGCGGGCAGTTTCAGACATGGGGAACCTTTCAAAGGAATGTCTTTTGGGTGCCCGTTCACCCTTCCAGCCCGTTCTGAAATAACGACGGCCTTCAGATGAATCTGAGGTTAACCCATGAAAAGGCTGAAAGAAACCTGTGAAAGGTCCTATTGGGGTGGCAACCGCCTCCCCGCGAAGGAATGAACGCGATCGACTGCTGAGTACTTGTCGTTATGGCACCTCAGAACGACATTTACTCAGCAATCGATGGGGTGAGGAGGGCATGGACGCGGCGGAGCCGGTCCAGCCACCAGTCCCGGCGTTCCGCGGGAGCCGCAAACCGCTCAAGCAGCCCGGCGTCGGCGGCAACGTCCCGGAGGCGGATGGCGCCGTCGTCCGCCACCAACGGGTCAAGGGTGATGTCCGATTCGAACAGGGACACCGTTCCCAGGCCGCAGGCGTAAGGCAGTTCGGGAAGGGCGGCAGCGAGCGCCAGGCCGGCGCGGATGCCCACGGACGTGTCCAGGGCGGAGCTCACGACGGCGGGAAGTCCGGCGTGTGCCACGATGTCCAGGGCGCGCCGCACTCCCCCTAGCGGTCCCACCTTCACCACGAGAAGGTCGGCGGCGCCGGCCCGTGCCACCTTGAGGGGGTCGGTTTCCTTGCGGACGCTCTCGTCCGCCGCGATCAGCACGGGTGTCCCGGCGGCCCGCAACAGGGACCGGACCTCTGCCAGACCCTCGATAGACGGGACCGGCTGCTCGGCATACTCGAGCCCCACCGGCGCCAACCGGGTCAGTGACGCCACGGCGCCCGGCACGTCCCAGCCCCCGTTGGCGTCCACACGGATGGCCGCAGCCGGCAGCGCGGCGCGGACCGCATGGACCCGGGCGACGTCGTCGTCCAGCGACTGTCCCTGCTCGGCCACCTTGACCTTCACCGCGTCCACCCGGCCGAACCTGGCCAGCACCTCCGCCACCCGGTCCGCGGAGACGGCGGGCACCGTGGCATTCACGGGAATGCTGTCACGCAGAGGGGCGGGGAAGCCCTGCCACCCTGCCTCGATGGCGGCGGCCAGCCAGCGTGAGGCCTCGGCGTCGCCGTATTCGGGAAACGGGCAAAACTCCCCCCACCCCATGGGGCCGCGGAGCAGGAGGGACTCGCGCTGCATGATGCCGCGGAACTTTACCCTCATGGGCAGGCTCACCACGTGCGCGCCCGCCAGCAGTTCCTCGAGCCGAGGGGCGGGCAAGCCAGGAGCAGGCGGGAGACCGGTGTTGGGCATGCCGTTTACTGTACGCCGGGGACGCCGCCCCTACTCCCGCACCACCCGGATGGTGCCCAGCGACGGATCGGCAGGGTCGGGCAGAACCATGCCCGCCTTCAGCCCCGATTCCAGGTATTCCACGATGGCCTCGTTGATCCGTTCGCCGGGAACAACCACCGGGATACCCGGCGGATACGGGGTGATCTGCTCCGCGGCGATCCGTCCCACAGCCTCCCGTGCCGGCACATCCTCGCGGGGCCCGAAGAAGGCGTCCCGCGGCAGGGCCACGGATTCCAGTTCCAGGTCCGACGGCGAGGGCAGGGAAACCTCCGGAGGGGCCGGAAGTGACGGAGCGGCGTCGATGAGCGCGCGCAACGCCGCCAGCAGCCGCTCTGCGGAGGCGTCGTCGTCGGCCATGGACATGGTTGCCATGATGCGGCGGTGGTCACTGAGCCCCATGTCGATCCGGCAGTTTTCCCGCAGCCAGTCCGCCGCCTGGTAGCCGCTGATCCCCAGCCCCGAAAGGTCCATGAGAATCTGCAGCAGGTCCAGGTCGTGCGAGGATTCCTCGGCGAGGAGCTCGTCCTCGAGCACATGGATCCCGGGGAGCCCGTCGATGTCGCTGCGCAGCCTCTTGGCAAGGTCCAGGGCGTTGCTAAGCAGTTCTTTCCCGTGCTGGACCATCTGGCGGCGCCAGCCATCGATGGCCGAGTACAGGATGGCGTTGGGGCTGGTGGTCATCAACAGGTCCGCGCACTGGGACAGGTGCGCGGCGTCCACCAGGTCCCCCTGGAGGTGGTAGACCGACCCCTGCTCAAAACCGGCACCCATCTTGTGCACCGACACCACGCATACGTCAGCGCCGGCGCTCATCGCCCACGTGGGCAGGCCTTCATGGAAGGGCAGGTGTGCGCCCCAGGCCTCATCAACGATCAGGGGTTTCCCGCGGTCGTGGCATATCTTGGCGATGGCGGCGATGTCCGCGCACGTGCCGTAGGGTGTGGGGCTGACGATCAGCGCGCCGGCGGCATCCGGATACCGCTCCCACATCTCCTCCACGTCCGCGGGGGACGGCGGGTGGGCAATGTGCAGGTTGGGGTCCCAGCGCGGCCGGATCCAGCGCGGCTGGATGCCGGAGAACACCAGCCCGGCGGTGATGGATTTGTGCGCATCGCGGCTGACCAGCAGATCACCTTTGCCGGCGGCCACGGCGATGACGGCTGCCTTCACCGACAGTGAGCTGCCGCAGGTGGAGAAGAAGGCCTGGTCCGCACCCACGGCATCGGCCATGAGCTGTTCAGCCTTCTTCAAATACCCGCCGGATGACGAGCGGTCGTCCAGTCCTGCCGAGGCAAGGACGTCGGCACGAAAAGTGTCCGGCCCCAGGATGTTCCGGACGCGCGGGTCAGCCCCGCGCCCCTGCCGGTGGCCCGGCGGTGTGAAGCCGTAGCGGTCCAACTTGTGGTAGCTGTCCAGTGCGTCCAGCAACGGCGCTTCGTTGTGGTCCATGGTCACTCACTTTCGGTGGGGGGTCGGTCGGGTTTCGTTGCATGCTGCTCGTAAAGGCGGACGACGACGCAGTCCAGCCAGGCGGTCAGGCTCCGGTAAGGGTGGTCCAGACGCCGATGCTGCCGGCCACCAGCATCACTGCCGCCGTGAACCAGCCCAGGGTGGCGGCGAGCCGGCCGTTTTTGTAATCGCCCATGATGGCTTTGTCCCTGGAGATCAGCATGGTGACCACCAGGAACGGGGCCGCAGCGATGCCATTGACGGTGGCGCTGAAGACCAGGAGCCCGATGGGGTCGGTTGAGAAGAAGCTGATGAGGACACCGGCAACCATGCCTACGCCCAGCAGGGCGTAGAACAAGGGGGCGCGCCGGGGGCTGAGGTCAAGGCCCCAGTCCTTGCCCAGCAGGCCGGCGAGTCCGGCTGCGCCGGAGGCGGCCAGCACCGGCACGCCCAGGACGCCCGTGCCGATGAACCCGGCGGCGAACAGGAACGTGGCGGCCGGTCCCACTATCGGTTGCAGGGCTTTGGCCACGTCGGCCGCGGTGTTCACGTCCGTGCCGTCCTTGCCCAGGGTTGCCGCGGTGGCCGCCATGATCGAGAACATCACCAGGACGGAAAAGACCATGCCGATGAAAACGTCCGCCCGCGCTTTCCGCAGGGTATGGGCAGCGGCAGCAGCGTCCGGCCGGTCCTTCAGTCCCACGGCTTCCTCGCCGCCATGTTCCTCCGCCCGCAGTTCCTGCACCCGGTGTGCGCTCTGCCAGAAGAACAGGTAGGGCGAGATGGTGGTGCCCAGGACAGCGACGATCAGGCCCAGGTACTCCGGGGCGAAACTGAATTTCAGTCCCAGCAGGCCCTCCAGCACGTCGGGCCAGTTGACATTGGCAACGAACAGGACCGCCACATACGCAAGCAGCGTGACGCACAGCCATTTGAAGACTTTTGCGATGGCGGCAAACGATCCACTCATGAGCGCAACCGCGATCCCAACCCCGGCGATGGCGCTCCACAGGTGGTCGGGCCCGGCGCCGAGCATCTCCATGCCCTGCCCGATCGCCATCAGGTCCGCCGCCGCGTTGAGGATGTTGCCGACCAGGAGGGCGACGATCAGCACGGCAATCACCACCCGGGGGCGGCGGGAGAACTTGCGCCGGGCCAGCCTGCCCAGGCTCTCGCCGGTGGCCAGCGCCGTGCGGTCGCAGATCTCCTGGACGGCCATCATCATGGGCAGCGTCACCGGCACGGTCCACAGCATTCCGTTGGAAAACGTCGCGCCGGCTTTTGCGTAAGTGGCAATACCCGACGGATCGTCGTCCGCTGCTCCGGTCACCAGTCCGGGACCGAGCAGCGAGCCGAAGCGGCGCAGGCGGGACTTCTGGGGAGGAGGCACTTCCTCAGGCACAACTGCTTTCGACGTCATCCTTATCCTCCCTCATCGGCCTTCAAATACTAAGCAAGCTTAGGATTTAGTAGCCCATAGTAGGGCAAGAAGCTGGGAAGAGGGGATCAGCGCCGTCTTAGATCCACTTGTTGTGCTTGAACGCCAGGTACAGGACGAAACCCATGGCCACCATCAGGCCCAGCGCATAGGGGTAGCCATACGTCCACGTCAGTTCGGGCATATTGGTGAAGTTCATGCCGTAGATGGACGCCACCAGTGTGGGAGCAAAAAGGATGGCAGCCCAGGAGGATATGCGCTTCACCTGCTCATTCTGCTCAAAGCTGGACTCGGTCATGCGCTGCATCTCATCGTTTTGCCGCTGGGCCACCAGGGCCGCGTTGACGGCGAGCGCGTTCTGGAGCAGGGCCCGGAAGGAGGCTACGCGCTCGTTGAGCCGGATTACGTGGTCCAGGACATCCCGGTAGTGGTCCCGAAGCTCGCCGGCCTGCTCGCGGTCCGGGGTTCCGGCCATCAGGGCCTGCAGGATTCCCGAGAGCGGACTCGTGGCCCGCTGGAAGATAATGACCTGGCGGGACAGTTCGTAGATCCTGCGGGAAACGTCCGGATCGGCCCCGAACAGGTCGTCCTCGATTTCGTCGATGTCGTTCTCCAGGCCGGCCACAACCGGCTCGTATTCATCCACCACCTGGTCCAAAATCCCGTACAGCACGGCGTCCGGCCCCAGGGCCAGGAACTCCGGCATGGACTCCATGCGCCGGCGGACCTTGGCCAGGTCCGGGGACTCGGCATGCCTGACGGTGACCACGTACTCGTCGCCGGCAAAAACGTGGATCTCGCCGAAGTCCACTTTCTCCTCGTCGTCGCGGTACCGGGCGGGGCGCAGCACCAGGAACAGGCACTCGCCGTAGTGCTCCAGCTTGGCCCGCTGGTGGCCGGCAAGGGCGTCCTCAACGGCCAGGGCGTTGAGATCGAATTCCTCCCCCACGGACTGCAGTTCCTCCGGGTCGGGCCGGTACAGGCCTATCCATGCCATTCCCTCGCGCTGGCGGAGCAGGAAGTAGGTCTCGTCCAGGTCCTCCGGGTCCTCGGTACGCAGTCCGTTGACGTAGACCGCGTTGTCGATGATGGTCATTGCCCGCCCTCCCGCTCGCGTTCCCAGTCGTCCAGCAGTGCCGGCAGCCGGGAGTTGAGGAAGCGGTAGAACCGCGCCATTTCCGCTACCCGTTTGCGTGCCGGCGAGCCTTCGGGGAGGGTTCCGGCTGTGGCGTCCGTCAGTTCCGCGAGTTTGTCGTAGATGGGACTGTTCCGCATGGACACCACGTACCACTCATCCTCGTGCAGGGCGTAGAGGTCGCGGCGGCTGCCCGGTTGGGAGACGCGGTGGACGAACCCAACAGTCTGCAGGTAGCGCACGGCCCCTGACACGGCGGCGGCGCTGGCGCCCAGCCGCTCCGCGAGTTCGGCGGCGGTAAGGCTCCCCTGTTCCGAGGACACCAGCGCCAGCAGCGTCCGTGCCGGCATCTTGGGGAAGCCGGCCGCGGCGAAGGCGGCAGCAGTCCTTTCAGCAGCGGCGGCGGTCAGTTCCGGAGTCTGCGTATCGGCCACGCCCGTGTCCGCGCTCATTCCGAGGCAACCTCCCGCCGCCGCATCATTGCAACCGCCAGCGCGCCTGCAGCGGCGGCAATCATCAGCATCCACCACGCACCGCTCCAGTCCGTGGCAGCCCCCCGCGGGACCGGTGTATGGGCGAATGGGGACAGGTCGCGCAGGCTTTGGTCGATGCCCAGCATGGCCCCCAGGATTCCCAACACCACGCCAAGGGCCAGCAGCGCCCAGCCGGCGGCGATGGTAGCGACGGGCCAGAGAACGAACACCAGGGCCGGTACCGACAGGTAGATCAGCGCCGCCGGCAGCTGGGCCACGGCGGTCTGCCAGAGCGCATCTGCCGGCATGGTCCCGTCACCGGAGCCGGCGAGCGTGGCCCAGGCCCCGACGCCGGCCAGTCCCACCACCAGCACCACGGCTGCTGCGCCCAGCACCAGGTACCCGGCCAGCCAGCGGACCCGCCCCACCGGGGCGGACAGCAGGAGTTCGGCGGTTCCGGCCGCTTCCTCCTGGCGCAGCCTGATGACGGCCTGGAGTGCGCAGGCCGCGGCCAGGACCCCGGCCATGGAGAACAGCACCGAAACCATGAGCTGGGTGAGCGAGGCCCCCTGGGACTGGAGCATGGCGCGCAGCATGGCGGTGATGTTGGTGTCCGGGGTGTCGACGGCGGCAATGGCCTTTCCCAGTGAGCCCGCCAGCAACCCCAGGGCCAGCCCGCTCAGGCCCCAGCCAATGATGGAGCCCGCCTGCAGCCGCAGGGCAAGGGCCACCGGGCTTCGAAGTCCGGGACGTGCGGCGGCTCGTCCCGGCCTGGTGCCCCACACGCTGGCCGCGCTGTCCCGGGTGCGGAGGATCACCCACGCTCCCCCAAGGCAGGCGGCGCCCAGCGCGAGTGGCAGCAGCAACGGCCAAGCCCTGTCTCCCGAGAAGGCGAACGTCTGCTGGCCCCAGCCGATGGGAGAGAACCAGCTGGCAGCCCCCTCGGTCATGGTGGTCCCGCTGGCACCCGGCGTTCCCGTGGCGTCCCCGATCCCACGGAGCACGTAGGCCAGGACCACCACGGCAGCGGACACGCCGTTGGCGCCGCGGGAGGTCCCCATGAACTGGGCCACCAGCAGTCCCACGCCAAGGAAGGCGAGGCCGACGACGCCCGTTGCGGCTCCGGCTGTCAGGGAACCATGGGGCTCCAGCCCCTGCGACATGAAGCCGCCGTAGACCGCGAGTGCCACGAGGAGGTTGGCGGTGATGCCATGGAGCAGGGTGGCGGTGTTGGGGAGCAGGCGGCCCGCGGGAGTAGAAGCGACCAGTTCCGCTGCACCGGTTTCCTCGTCCGCCCGGGTGTGGCGCACCGCCAGGAAGGTGCTCATCAGGCCGGCCAACAGTGCCAGGAACGCATAGATCAGGAAGAAGGTGAAGGCCCCCTGGTCCGCGCCGCGGGGCAGCCCGCGCAGCATCAGGATGGCGGGGGTTGCGATGGCCACCTGCAGGATCTCGGTACGGCTGGCCACGCTGCCGTAGGTCTGGGTGACAGCGGCGGCTGCGAACAGCGCGAAGGCTCCGATGGCCACCACCCAGCTGAGCAGCTGCCAGCGGTCCCGGCGCAGCCGTTGCCCCCACAGGACCAGGAGGACCGCCATTTCAGCTCCGCCCCCTCGCGCCCAGCAGGTGCCGGCGCCCGCCATGGTTGCCTTCAGCCACCGGCTGGGCCGGGGCTCCGGCGCTGACGGACGCATCCCCGTAGTGCCGCAGGAACAGCTCCTCCAGCGACGGCGGCACGATGGTCAGGCCCTGCACGCCCAAGGCGCCCAGGGCGGGGAGCACTTCCGCAATCCGGTCCGAATCGGCGCTGAACCGGACCCTGCCGGCGTCGACGGCCAGGTCGTGCACCGCGGCAAGGCGGGCCAGGGCCTCCGGCTCCAGGCCGTCCGCGGCGAACGAGACCTCGGATCTGGTGAGGTGGCGCAGGGACTCCAGCGTGCCGCCGTCGACAATCCTGCCGGCACGGATGATGCTCACCCGGTGGCACAGCACTTCCACCTCGGACAGGATGTGGCTGGAGAGCAGCACGGTGGCCCCGCGGTCGACGGCGGCCAGCAGCTCCCCGCGGAAGACCTCCTCCATCAGGGGGTCAAGGCCGCTGGTGGGCTCGTCCAGCAGGTACAGCTCGGCTTCGGTGGCAAGGGCTGCGATCAGGGCCACCTTTTGCCGGTTGCCCTTGGAATAGGCGCGCCCCTTCTTGGCGGGGTCGAAGTCGAACACCCGGCACAGGCGGTCCTTGCGGCGCCGGTAGGCGGGGCCGTCCGCCGTACCGCCGCGCAGCCGGGAGAGCAGGTCAATGGTTTCGCCGCCGGAAAGATTGGGCCAGAGCCGGACGTCGCCGGGAACATAGGCCAGCCGCCGGTGCAGCTCTGCCGCCTGCGTCCACGGCTCGAAGCCAAGAACGCTAACGGACCCGGACGTCGCCCTGGCGAGGCCCAGGAGAACGCGGAGGGTGGTGGACTTCCCGGCCCCGTTGGGCCCCAGGAAGCCATGGATTTCGCCGCTCCTGACCTCCAGGTCCAGTCCGTCCAGGGCCCGGACCTGACCGAAGTGCTTATGCAGGTTTGCTGTCTGGACAACCGCGTTCATCCTTCAAGTCTTCGAAGTTTTCACAATTTTGTGAAGGTACTAAAGTCCCACCTATGACCCCCGACAACCCGACGCCCGGCGCGCAGGCCACGGCGCCTCTCTATGCGGCAGGGTTCGTCACCGCGTTCGGGGCTCACAGCATCGCCGCAGGTCTGGGCGCGCAGAGCGGCAACATCGGCCTGACCCTGCTCAACCTCGGTATCCTGCTGGCCCTTTACGACGTGGCGGAGGTGTTCCTGAAGCCGGTCTTCGGAGCGCTCAGCGACCGCGTCGGAACCAAGCCTGTCGTCGTCGGCGGACTCGTTGCCTTCGCCGCGCTGTCCCTGATTGGTTTGGGGGCGGCGGACCCCCTGGTCCTTGCCCTGGCCAGGCTGGGACAGGGTGCGGCCGCCTCGGCGTTTTCACCGGCGTCATCAGCGATGGTGGCCAGGATGGCCCGGGGCGGCAAGGCTGGGACCTACTTTGGCCGCTACGGATCGTGGAAGAGCCTGGGCTACATCGTCGGGCCGCCGCTGGGAGCCGGGCTGATCCTGGCCGGCGGCTTCCCGCTGCTGTTCGGCACGCTGTCGGCGCTGGCGGCCGTGACTGCGCTGTGGGTGCTGGTGTCCGTGCCGCACCTGGCGCCGCTGCCCCGGAAACGGTATACGGTGATGGACCTCGCCCGCCAGGTGGGCGAACGCCGTTTCCTGGTGCCCACGCTGGTGCTGGCCGCCTCGACGGGCGCCCTGGGCGCCGCCGTCGGCTTCCTCCCGGCGCTGGCCACGCGGCACGGCATGGATGCCTTCGCGGGCACGGCCGCGGTCAGCGTGGTGGCGCTGGGTTCCGTCCTGACCCAGCCGTGGATCGGCAGGCTGCGGGACCGGAACGCCGTCACCGACAATAGAGGCGCGACGACGGGCCTGCTGCTGATTGCCGCCGGCATCGGACTGGTGGCCGCCGCCCCCGGCGTGGTCACCATCTTCCTGGCCGCGGCGTGCATAGGAACCGGCATCGGCGCGGTGACGCCGCTCGGTTTCGCCCACCTGGCGGACACCACGCCACCCGAGCGGATGGGCCGCACCATGGGCTCCGCGGAACTGGGCCGGGAACTGGGCGACGCCGGCGGACCCCTGCTGGTGGGCGGCATCGCCACGGCCACGGCGCTACCGTTCGGGCTGGCCGCCCTGGCGCTGCTGGTGGCCGCCGCAAGCATCCCCCGCCTGGACCCGGTCAAGCCCGCTTCCTGAGCAGCCTTCCAGTTTTTTGTGTCACCCTTAACCGCGATGACTTCTTCACGGCAACTGCCCACCAGGACTCTGGCCCGCCCCGCCCCGGGCTCGGCGTTCCTGTTCGTGCTGTCCACCGTGGCGTGCATTGCGGGCCTGGTTGCCACCTACTGGTTCTTTGTCCAGACGGCCACCGGACAGTTCATCGATGAGTCGGCCCTGGTGGAAGCCGTGGACATCCATGGGCCTGCCGGCAAGGCTGCCACCCAGTTCCTCGATTGGCTGCCCACCATCTCGCTGGTGATGGCCGCCGTCGTGGTGCTGTTCGTCACGGTGATCCGGCGGCACTGGGCAGAGGCAGGGATTGCCGTGGCCGCCTGCATAGCGGCCAACGTGGCCACCCAGGTCCTGAAGGACCTGCTGCCGCCGCGCCCGGACAAAGGCGTACTGACGCTGGAACTGAACTCGCTGCCCTCCGGGCACACCACCCTGGCGGCGTCCGCTGCGGCCGCCGTGTTCCTCATGGCGTCCCCGCGCTGGCGCCCCATGGCGGGCTTCGTCGGGGGGACCTTCGCCATCGCCTCGGGAGCGTCCACCCTGATCAACCAGTGGCACCGCCCGGCCGACGTGGTGGCTGCCTTCCTGCTGGTGGGGGCCTTCATGATTCCGGCCGGCTGGCTGATCCTCCGCCGCGGCTCCTGGAACGAGTGGGACGGGTTTGGCCAACACCTCGGCTCTGCCCGGATCTGGCTCGCGCTGCCGGTGCTGATCGGGCTCGCCTCGGCCGGCGTCGCGGTGTATTCGCTGATCAGGATCGCGCCAAGCCCCTGGCAGGAGACCAGCACCACCAACTACTTCTGGGCCGGGATCTCACTGATTGTGATCGCGGGCTACCTGGCCACCGTTGCCACTACGTCATTGTTCGCGTTTGCGGCGCGACGGCGGGACGCGCCGCGCCTCTGACCGGTCACCCCGGGTTGGGTATCACCGCTGGGCTGGCACGAGAAATGCTCCGCGCAGGGAAATCCTGATCAGACCTTGAGCGAATTGAACCCGGCAGCTTGAGCCGCGGTGTGAATAGTTACAGGTGCCCGGGCGGCGTCTTGAAGCAGGCGCCGCCGGGTACTCCCTCCCGCGTCATACCTCGATCCAGCCTTACGGCAGGGGATCCAGCCGCTTGCGCAGGAGGCAGAACTCATTGCCTTCCGGATCCTGCAGGACGTGCCACTGCTCGTCCCCGGTCTGCCCTACATCAGCCGGCCGCGCTCCAAGAGCCAGCAGGCGTTCCAGTTCGGCATCCTGGTCCCGGTCCACGGGGTTGACGTCGATGTGCAGCGGAAGCCGCCCCGTCCGTGGATTGCTGCTGGGGCTCAGGAAGATCGTTGGCTGCGCTCCCCCGAATCCGGCGTCCGGCGGCCCGATCTCAATCGCGCCGTCCTCCCGGTCGAGCTCCACGTAGCCAAGGACGCCGCACCAGAACCGCGCCAGCAGCTCGGGGTCTGAGCAGTTCAGGACCAGTTCGCTGATTCGGCATGACATGGTGCCAGTGTACGGAAGGGCTACAGCTGCCTGCCGCGGGACACGGAAGCGACGCGCACCCCCCGCCGACGCGGATATTCGTCCTCGAGCAGCCTGTTACTTTTCGCGGCCCGCATGCCGGCAGCGGAAATGCACCTGCGCGTCGGAAATGAAGATGTGGATCGCCAGCTCGGCGGGAGACGGTGCCACTGCATGGGGGGAGGCAGCGGCACCTTCTTCCGCCGAGCTGGCCGGAGGAATCAGGGGCTATAGGCTTGGCGGCCTGTGCCTGGAGTGCTGTTCTTCATCGTGGATACCCGGACTTTTATGGGTTCGGTTTGTCCAGCTGCGGACAACAATGCCCGGGCAACCTCAGGACGCGAGGGGGTAAAGAGTCAACAAATGCTCAAGGTATTTGAAATTTCAAGCAGTTCTGGGCTGCGCTGATACCGGAAGGCGCCGACTGGGCAGCCCGGGTGCCCGCGGCTCAGGAAACCGTGTAGGAGTTCAGCGGCCTGCCCGTGCTGCCGTAAGTGAGGTCCAGGACCAGGAGGCCCTTGCGTTCCAGGGTGCTCAGGTAGCGCTGGGCCGTTGGCCGGCTGACCCCGAGCTGCTCGGCTATTTCGGCGGCATTGACGGGCCTGCGTGCTGCCCGGACGGCGTCGAACACTTTCTGCATTGTTGGCTGCAGGCGCGGTGCCGGGGCCGCAGCCTTGATCCCTGCCAGCCGCGCTTTGTACAGGTTGTCGATCGTTGCCTGGTTTGCCGTCGACACCGATTCCAGCTCTTCCCGCCACTTCCGGTAGGCCTCCAGCTGGGTACGAAGGCGCTCGAAACCGAACGGTTTGACCAGGTAGTAGACGGCTCCGCTGGCCATCGCGGACTTCACCGTTGCCAATTCCTGGGCGGCCGTGATCACGATGCAGTCAACCTGCGTGCCGGCCGCCTGCAAAGACCGCAGGAAGGAAAGCCCGTCTTCGTCCGGCAGGTGGATGTCCAGCAGGAGCAGGTCCGGGTCCAGGCGCCCAATTGCCTCGCGCGCGGCGGCCGCGCTGTACACCTGGCCCACGCACTCGAACCCCTCCACCCGCGCCACCCGGGAAGCATGAATGCCCGCAACCCGGAAATCGTCGTCCACTACGAGCGTCTTAATCAACGCGTGCGCTCCTGTCGTCAACCGTTGCCTGCGTCTTTGCCGGCAGCCATACCTCAAAGTTACCGCCCGGCCCTGGGAACACATCCAGCGTTCCACCTGCCCTGCGCACAATCCTGCTCACCAGGGCAAGCCCGATGCCCCGCCGCATTCCCGGCCGGGAGTCCTTGGTGGAGTACCCGTCCACCATCACCTGGTCGATCTTGTCCGCCGGGACGCCGGGCCCGTTGTCCCTGACGGCAATGAAGACCCCGTCCGCGTCGTCGAACTGCACCGTCACCACGCGCGGCCTGGGCGTATTGGCGAGCGCATCCACAGCATTGTCCAGGAGGTTCCCCACAATGGTCACCAGCTCTGCGTGATCCACTTCCGGATGTTCCAAACGGGAGTCCTCGGTCACTTCCATCTGCACGTCCTGTTCGGCGGCAACCGCCACCTTGGCCAGCAGCAGCGCCGCGAGCTCCGGCGGGGCGATGGTGGCGCGCAGCCGTTCACCCAGCGACCTGGACATCGCTGACACCTGCG
The DNA here is from genome assembly GCF_030811655.1 of Pseudarthrobacter enclensis. Taxonomy (GTDB): domain Bacteria; phylum Actinomycetota; class Actinomycetes; order Actinomycetales; family Micrococcaceae; genus Arthrobacter; species Arthrobacter enclensis_A. Next base: position 231,070 of record NZ_JAUSRE010000003.1, read on the forward strand.
AGACATACCTCTTGGCCTGCTCCAGGTCCCCCATCTCCAGCAGCCCGTCAACAATATGGAGCCGGTTGGCGTACTCGTGTTCCAGGGCCCGCATCGCTTCCATCAGGCCCTGGATGGAATGCAGGTCCCGCACCAGGCTTTCGATCTCGGTGCGGTCCCGCAGCGTGACCACGGAACCGATGCTGCGGCCTGCGGTGGAGACGGGCATGCGGTTGACAACCAGCAGGGCGTCATCGGTCAGCGCCACCTGGTCGGCCCCCGGGAGCCCGCCCGCGAGCAGGTCCCGGAGCCGGCCGTGCGGCAGCAGATCTGCAATGGGCTTCCCCAAAGCTTCCCCCTCCAGGTGGAGGAGGCGCCGGGCCTCCTCATTGATCACTGTCACCTTGCCGTGGTCATCGAGCCCGACGACGGCCTCACGGATACCGTGCAGCAGCGCCTCCCGTTCCTGCAACAGGGAGGCGATCTCGGCCGGCTCCAGGTCGAAGGTGACACGTTTGATCCGGCGTGAAAGCAGCAGCGACCCCGCCACCCCCAGGGCCAGGACCAGCGCGGAGAATCCCGTGATCAGCCAGATGTTCTGCAACTGGTTACTGAGGACCTGCGTGTCCTCGATACCCACCGACACCTGGCCTATCACCGAGCCGTCCGCACCGAAGACAGGAGCCTTGGCGTTGGCGGACCGGCCAAGGCTGCCGGGGTCGAAACCAACGTGGGTTTGACCGTCCAGGACCGCCACCGGTTCCTCCAGCCTGCGCCCGATCAGGCTTGGGTCGGGGTGCGAGAAGCGCGTGCCCTCTGTATCGGTCACCACCACGTAGTCAGGCCGGGCGGCAGTCATGACCTGACGGGCGATTCCATTGATGACGTGGTCAGGGTCCCCGGCCGGGAGGGCGGAGCGGATTTCCGCCATCTGCGCGGTGGTTGTCGCAATGCCCAGCGCCCGCAGCTGGTACTGCTGGTCCAGGGTCTGGTTGCTGACCATCGAAAACAGGAAGCCACCCAGAGCCACCGTGAAGAGCAGCAGCGACAGCGAGGCCAGGAGGATTTGGGCTGTCAGCGTGGAAAATCGCCGACCTGTCCGGAACCGCCGCCGGGCCCAGGATCCCTGGCTCATTCCGGCCCCTGCTGAAGGGTTTTGATTGGGGAGCAGAAAATGCACAAAACGTGCACTTTTGCGGCTAAAGCACACATCTTACTGAAGTCTTTCTGGCCGGAATGATCACTTCCTAAGCTTCACACAGTTCCAGTGATGCACATCACGAACCTGAACTACATGAACAGAAGACAGCGAGGTCTTGCAATGAAGACACCCCACACAGCCCGGCCGCCCGGCCTGCCCCATATAGCCGGAGAAGGCGCCCGCATTGAGGTCACGGGCCTGACCAAGCGCTACCTCACGCCGAAGGGCGAGACCTTCACCGCCATCAGGGACGTGAGCATGACGGTCGAAGCCGGGCAGTTCTGCTCCATCGTCGGACCGACTGGGTGTGGCAAATCCACCACCCTGGCCCAGGTCTCCGGCCTTGAGCACCCCAGCGCGGGATCGGTGAAGGTCGGCGGAAACCTGGTCGAAGGCATCACCAACGGTGTGAGCTATATGTTCCAGGCAGATGCGCTGTTTCCCTGGAAGAGCGTCCTCAGCAACGTCATGATGGGGCCCATCCTGCTGGGAATGCCAAAGCGGGAGGCCACCGACCTTGCCCGGGACTGGCTGCGCCGTGTTGGGCTGGCCGGATTCGAGGACCGCTACCCGCACCAGCTCTCGGGCGGCATGCGCAAGCGCGTCGCCATGGCGGCTGCCCTGATCAACAATCCCCGGATCCTGCTCATGGATGAGCCGTTCGGAGCACTGGATGTGCAGACCAAGGCCATCATGCAGAACGAACTCCTCAAGCTGTGGGAGGAACTGCGCCCGTCGGTCCTGTTCATCACCCATGACCTGGACGAGGCCGTGGCACTCTCCGACCGGGTGGTCATCATGACCAGCAGCCCCGGTTCCATCAAGGACGTCTTCGACATCGACCTCCCCCGGCCCCGCGGCAACGTCCAGGAAATCCGCCACGAGGAGCAGTTCCTTGACCTGCAGGGCCGCATCTGGGAATCCCTCAAGGATGAGGTCACGCGCGCGTACGCACTGACGGCAGGTGCGGCATGACGGCACTTACCCACAATGAAACGCGCAAAGGCGAAAAAGCAGTGGACACAGAGGCAGCAGCGAAGGATGCGGGCCGGCTGAAAGCGCGCCGCCGCTCCACGTCCATCTGGATTGGCCGGATAGCCCTCGCCGTCGCGGTGGTCGGCGGCTGGCAATGGTTCACCACCGAAGGGTGGGTGGATAAGTTCTTCTTCGGCCAGCCATCCGAGATCTGGGACAGCCTGGTCCGGCTCTTCACTGAAGGCACGGCCTTCGGCACCATCTGGGAGAACCTGGGGGTCACTGCACAGGAGGCGTTCCTGGGTTTCCTGCTCGGAACCACCGTGGGCGTGGTTCTGGGCATCCTCCTGGGCTCCAACAAATACCTGTCCGCCGTCGTGGGCCCCTACATCAGGATCGTGAACTCCATTCCGCGCATCGTGCTCGGCTCGATCTTCATCGTGGCATTCGGCCTGGGCGTCTTCCCGAAAATCCTGCTCGCGGCCGTGCTGGTCTTCTTCGTCGTGTTCTTCAACGCCTTCCAGGGCGTCCGCGAGGTGGACCAGAACCTGGTGGCGAACGTCCGGGTACTGGGAGCCTCGCCCTACCAGGTGGCGATGCACGTAACCATCCCGTCCGCCATGACGTGGATTATCGCCAGCCTCCATACGGCCTTCGGCTTCGCGATCATCGGCGCCCTCGTTGCCGAGGTGCTCGGCGCACAGAAAGGAATAGGCCTCATCATCAGCCAGGCACAGGGAACGTTCGACCCCAACACTGTCTTCGCCTGCATGGTGATCATCGCCGTCGTCACCCTGTTTGCCGAATCCCTGATCAACATGCTTGAGCACAGGCTCCTCAAGTGGCGTCCGCCGAACCGCTCGGAGGCCCAGGCAATCTGAGCCCGGAACAGCCTTCCCCCCGCAGTACCAAGAAAAAACATGTCCCTGACGGGACCAACAAAAGGATGCGTACAACAATGATGATGAAGCGCCCTATCTTTGCCGCCGCAGCTGCCGGAGCCGTTGCCCTCAGCCTGGCAGCGTGCGGCAACAGCACCACCCCCGCAGCCAGCGGCGGTTCTGCAAGCGGAAGTGCCTCCGCTGACAGCAGCACCATGCCCACAGTGAAAATGATGGTGGGCGGCATCGACAAGCAGATCTACCTCCCCTACCAGTTGGCGCAACAGCTGGGCTACTACGAGAAGTATGGGGTCAAGATGGAACTCTCCACCGAGCAGCAGGGCGGCGTTGGTGCTGAGGAAGCCATGGCGTCCGGACAGGTGGATATGGCCGGAGCCTGGTACATCCACACCGTGGACTTCCAGGCCAAGGGCAAGAAGGTCACCAACCTCATCCAGCTGTCCGGCGCCCCCGGCGAGCGCATCATGTGCAGCCCCAACGCCAATGTCCACTCCGGCGCCGACCTCAAGGGCAAGACCGTCGGCGTGACGGACCTCGGCTCAGGGACTGACGAGCTCACCCAGTTCATCGCGTCCAAGGCCGGCCTGTCCAAGAACGATTACCACACCATTGCCGTGGGCGCCGGTGCCACGGCCATCGCCGCCATCCAGCGCGGCTCCGCGGACTGCGTGATGACCACCCAGCCGACGGTCGGCGCGTTGGAATCGAAAAACCTGGCGGTCCCGGCCATTGACCTTGCGTCGGCGGACGGCGCCAAAGCGGCCCTTGGCAGCACGCTGCCGTCGGCGGGTTTGCTCGCCCAGACCGACTGGGTGAACAGCCACCAGGATGAAGCCCAGAAGGTAGTGGACGCGCTGGTGGACACCATGCATTGGATCAGCACCCACTCAGCCCAGGAAATTGCGGACAAACTGCCACCGGCCTTCGTCCAGAACAGCACCATCAGCAAGGACGATTACGTCAAGGCCCTCGACCAGGACAAGGGCCAGTTCCTCCCGGACGGCATCATGCCCGCCGGTGGCCCGAAGACAGTGTTCGATGAGGAGAAGACCATCGGGGTGGACACGTCCAAGGTCAACATCGCCGACACGTTCGACCAGAAGTACGCGCTGGCGGCACTCAAGCTTGAGGGCTACACGGCTACCACCACCCCCGCAGGTACCGACGGCTAGGAAAGCCCAAAAATGATAGGCCGTGCTCCCCCGGAAAGCCCACGCTTTCCGGGGGAGCACGGCCTTTACCGCGCGTGCGGCCACGCAGCGCCGTCAGGCAGGAAGGTCCAGCTGCTGCACGATGATCCGGGCCGTCGCGGGGTCCCCCAGGATACGAAAGTGGCCCGCCACCGGCAGTTCGATGTTCGTGGCACCGGGAAGGACGCTGCCTTCGGGGATATGCGGATCGAACGGCCCGTACAGGGACGTGATGCGGCTGTTGACGGTCAGTTCACGGGACATCTGGAGCGTCAGCGGGTTCCGCGGGGAGAAGATCCGCAGGCTGGGCAGCAGCATGTAGCGGGCGTAGCGTGATCCGGAAAAGGGGGCGCACACGGCGATCATCCGGTCGATCCGGTGCTCGGGATCCAGGGACAGCATGGTGTATTTGCCAATCAGGCCGCCCTTGCTGTGCGCCACCAGGATGGCATTGTGCAGCCCCGCCTCCTCCACGTGCTGGGCCACCAGCCTGGCGGCGTCCGGCACCTTGAGCTTGTTCCGCTGAAGCACCGTCACCACGTGCACGGGATGCCCGGCATCGTGGATTGCCTGGATGAGCGGCATCATGAACTGCCAGTTTTCGTACACTCCGGGGATGATCAGCACGGGCGCCTTGGTGCCGTTGCGGAAGGACTCCGGCTGCACGCGGGACAGGAATCCGCGGACCTGCCAGCCCGCGGCGTACACATAGTCCTGAGCCCACCACACAGCCTTCTGCAGCGGACTGATGCGGGCGGCGGCGCCGGGATCACTCATGTGTCGAGAATAGCCTCGGCCAACGCCCTACCCACCAAACCGGGCCGCAAACACACCCTTAGTAGTTGCGGCGGTGCTTCAGGCGGGGAATCACGACGGCGAACACGGCCGCCGCCGCGAACCCCAGGATGCCCGTGGCTGAGATCCCCGGGCCCAGGGAGGCGAGCGCCGTCACCCCGGAGAGCAGGACTGGGCCGCCGGTGGAGCCCGCGTCCGCCATGAACCGCCAGAGGCCCAGGAACTGGCCGCGGCCGCGGTCCGGGGAGAAGTCGGCGCCGAGGGTCATCACCAGCCCGGAGCTGATGCCGTTGCCGAAGCCGATCAGCAGCGCCGCCAGCAGCAGCCCCGCAAAGGAGCCGGTGAGCGGGATCAGGAGCAGCGCGGTGCCCATGATCAGCGTGGACGGAACCGCCACCCACTGCCGCCCCTTGCGGTCCATGAGTCTTCCGGCGGGATAGAACACCAGCATGTCGATGGCGCCGGACAGCCCGTAGATAAGGGACGCGGAGGTGGCGTCCATGCCCAGGTGGTCGGACCAGAGCGGAATCACCACCTGGCGGGAGGACCGCAGCGCGCTGAGCAGCAGGATGCCCATGCCGAGCGAAAGGAACACGCCCGCATGCGAGACGGCGACGCTCCGCAGCGTGGGCTGGGGGCCGGCGTCCCCGCCTGGCTGGACATCCGGCGTCGTAAGATCCGGGATGGTGAGGGACAGCAGCGCGGCGGCCGCCATTGCCGCCGCCCCCACCCAGTAGGCACCTGCGATGCCAAGGAACTGCATCGCAGCGGCCCCTGCGAACGGGCCGATGAACACACCGATCCGGTTCACGCCGCCCAGGGTGGACAGCGCCCGGGCGCGGAAGGGCACGGGCACGGCCTCGGTGAGGTACTTCTGCCGGGCCAGGCCAAACACCGACCCGGACATCCCGACGACGGTCATCGCCGCGGCGAGCAGCCACAGCCCGTTCGGGGCCAGGGCGGACATGGCGGCGGCGGCCAGGGCCAGGCCGGCTGCGACGGCGGCGCCCACGATGGACCAGCGCTCACCGAAACGGAGGGTCACCAGGGATGCAGGGAGGTTGAAGAACCAGGACCCCAGCCCGATCAGGGTGACGATCAATGCCGCGACGGCCACGGAGGCACCCAGTTCGCGGGCCGACAACGCCACTACCGGGAGGATGGCACCCTGCCCGATGCCGAACAGGAGCGTGGGACCAAAAGCGGCCACGGCAATTTCGCGCAGGCTGAAGGGCTGGGGATCATTCGGGGAAGTCATCGGATTTATCCTATGGCCGCTCCCTTTCGCCGCAGGATGGGGTGTGAGGCACCCGACAAATCCCGTGCTGGGCGGCGTGCATAGGCAGGCTCAGCGTGCCCTGGGCGAGAACCCGGCCAGCGCGCGGAACAGGTTGATGATCTCCACCACAGCACCGATGATCGAGCCCACGATTCCAAGCACCAGGAAAACCCGCACCAGCACCGGCCAGCCGGACCAGCTCCCGCCGAAGTCGAAGGGGAAAAACTCCCAAAGCCGGAGCACCGCCGCCAGGCCAATACCCATAGCCACCAGGTTCCCGAGGGCCAGGAGTGCCCTGGAACGGATCACCGCGCAGACCACGTTCACGATGATGCCTGCAACCAGGGTGGCATTGATGAGGTCCAGCACGCGGGCCATGTCCGCCGTCAGGAAGGGCAGAACCTGCCAGCCGGGCCAGATGTTGATCCCGTAGAGCAGCAGGGCGTTCACCACGGCGGAGCCAACGCTGCCGCTGCGGCTCGGGTGGATTGAGGTCCTCTCCGCCATGGCAACAGGGTCGCCCTGTGTGCAGCGGGGCCGGAAGTGCCGAAGGTCCCACCGGCAAGGGTCAGCCGGTGGTCAGTATCCCTCGAGAAGTTCCCTGGCTTTGCCGTTGACGGCGGCGTTCACCAGTTCCTCGGCCACAATATGCAGTTTGACGTTGGCGTGCTGGCTGCGGGCGGCCAGCATCTGGAACGCAACCGGCGGTTCCACCCCCTGCAGTGCAATGATGATTCCCTTGGCCTGCTCAATCACGGCCTTGTGCGCGTAGGCGCCCTCGATTGCTTCAGTAGCCGCCTGCTGGGATTCGATGCGGAGGCTCTGGGTCACATCCACCATGAACCCGCGCGCCTGCTCCACCCGGCCGGAGGCTGCAGCCTCTGCCTGCAGAGCAGAAAACACGCGCCGTTCCCTCCCGTGGACGTCGATGACGCGGTGCAGCAGGGCTCCCTGGCCTCCCGACTGCAGCAGGTTCTTCCACACGGCACGGAGCGGCTCGCGGTCCTGTGGGTGTTTGTGCGCCATCAGCAGGTCGAAGGTGGGAACCACCTCCCCCCGGCGCAGTCCGTGGATGCGGAACATCCCCTCGGACCATTTCATCTTTCCTGTGGCCACATCCAGTTCGAAGGTGCCGGACGGGCACTCGGTACCGGCGCGAAGCGGAAAAAGGTAGGTATCAAGGTTTGACCACATATCTTTCTCCAAAGTCGGCTAAACACCCCCAGTCGGCTATCGGCATCACACTAGCCCAAATTCCTTCCGCGCGAAGCAGGCGAAAGACCCGGGGTCGGCAAAAAGCGGGGGTCACAAAAGGCCCCGCGAGGAGTAGCGTTCGCCTTATGGGGCACTGAAGCGCGTCCCAATCCAAGGGGAGGTCAATTCATGGGTGAAGTATGGATCCGCACGCTGGGCAACGGGCTGGTCCGCGCGGACCGGGTCACCGAAATATCTTCCACCCGCGGGTCCCTTCATGAGAACCAGGGGTTTTCACTGAAGGTCATCGTGGACGGCAAGGGCCACGTATTGATTGACGACGGCGACCTGCAGGGGTCGCTGCCCGAGCGGCTGGAATACGCAAGGCACATGGAGGATGCCCTGCTCCTGGCCATCGACGAAGCACGCGGGAACGAGGCCTCCATAGTGATCTCATATGAGCCTGAACGTGAGCGGTGGTCGGCTGCACCCGTTTCCGTATTAACAGGAATACTCCCCGAGGTCGTCTGAACCGGGGAGTCTTCGTCCTGCCCGGGCGCGGTTGGTACCCGGGCAGGAGCCCTAGCTGTGCGTCGGTTCCTCCACCAGCGCGGTGGCGATACTGGCGGCATCCTCCAGCGCCGCGAGGAACCGCTCGGCATCCAGTGCGGCAGCGCAGCCGGTACCGGCGGCGGTAATGGCCTGGCGGTACCGGTGGTCAACTGCATCGCCGCAGGCAAAGACTCCCGGCAAATTGGTGCATGTGGTGGGCGAATCCACCTTGATGTAGCCCTCCTCGTCCAGGTCCACCTGGCCGGCAACCAGGTCAGTGCGCGGCAGATGGCCGATGGCAACGAAGATGCCGGTGGCGTCCTGGTGCCGGGTTTCGCCGGAGCGGGTGTCCGTGAGGGTCACGCCGGTGACCTTTCCGTCGCCGTGGATGGCGGTGACGGCGGAGTTCCAGGCGAAGCGGATCTTGGGGTTGTCCTTGGCGCGCTGGGCCATGATGCGGGAGGCGCGCAGTTCACCCTTGCGGACCACGACGGTCACGGACTTTCCGAAGCGGGTCAGGAAGGTGGCTTCCTCCATGGCGGAATCGCCGCCGCCCACCACGATGATGTCCTGGTCGCGGAAGAAGAACCCGTCGCAGGTGGCGCACCAGGAGACACCGTGGCCGCTGAACTTCTTCTCCTCCGGCAGCCCCAGTTCCTTGTACGCGGACCCGGTGGCCAGGATGACGGCCGGGGCCTCGTAGGTCTCCCCTCCCCCGGTGACCACGCGCTTCACGGGACCCTTGAGGTCAACGGACGTGGCGTCGTCGTACTCGATCCGTGCGCCGAACTTCTCAGCCTGCTGCTGCAGGCCGTCCATCAGTTCCGGGCCCTGGACTCCGGCAGGGAAACCGGGGAAGTTCTCCACCTCGGTGGTGTTCATCAACGCGCCGCCGGCAGTGACGGACCCCGCCAGGACCAAGGGGTTCAGGCCGGCGCGGGCGGCGTAGATGGCGGCGGTGTAGCCGGACGGGCCGGAGCCGATAATGATCAGCTGTTCTTTGCTCATTGGGTGTCCTTCGGTGGCGGTACTGCGGGGGCGTGCCCGCGCTGCTCGGGCGGGGGTTCGATGACTAGTCAATCACCAGGTCCGATTCTTTCACTGCTTGCGGGTGCACGCCCCTGCAAGCTGGGCGGCGAAAGAGGCCGGAGCGTGGTTCCAACCTACCCACGGCCGACCAACTGAGAGGAAACTGCACTCGATGTAATAAACGTCACTGTGTTGCGCGCATCACATTGGTTGCCTAATCTAATGGAGGCTTAAGCAAACAGGCCATGCAAGAAGCTGCAGCGTCGCAGCCAATGCCGGGGAAGGCTTTACAACTTGAACTCAAAGCTAAACATCGTGGTCCGGGTTGATCTGGACCACAGCAAGGCCCAGGTGATTGCAAAGGGGCATATCACCATCCACAGCGTCAACGCCCTCTATGTCGTGGCTAAGCGTGCCAAATCCCTCAAGGGAGGACTGGACCTGGAACTGGATGTCTCCAGCGCCCTGGTGGACCAGGAGGCGCTGGACATGCTCCGCACCGCCTCGGAAACAAGGCACCTGCCCGCCAAAATCGATCCGGCGCAGGTGCCCTGCACCATCAGCGTGCTGGCCGGGCGCCGACATCCACGTCCCTCCGCAGGCCGCCTGGCCGCCTAGCAGTCCCGGCCGCTCGCGGCGCCCACCTTTCGGGCCAGAACCGGCCGTCCACTCTTTCCTTATCCACTCCAGACGACCCGGAGTGCAGCTGCATCTGAACAGACGGATGGCTGCACTTCGGGGACACGCGGACTATGCAGCCCCAGCCCTCCCGGCCCGGGGCTGCAACCACATTTAGGCCAGCGGGCCGCCGGCCAGGAATTCCCGGAGCTCCAGTGCGCTGAGGCCGGCCGCCCTGCCCAGAGCCTCCTGCCCCACGCCTGCGCGGGAGGCGCTCCGGACAGCGTTCTCGAACCGTTCCTGCGCTGCGTCAAGCTCCCATTGAAGGCTCTCCAGCCGGGCCGAGGCCAGGCGGACGGCTTCGAGGGGCTCACCGCCTGTCCCCCCGTCCACCCTGTGGCCGCACGGGCAGGTCCATTCGGCTGCGCCCAGCTCCAGCGGCGCCCATCCCAGTTCGGCTATGGCAACCGGGGCGGCCGTCATCGCCGCGCCGCAGTGGAAGGGAGCAGCCGGGTCCTCGAGCACCATGGGCGCTGATGCATGGCGCGGAACTTCATCATGTCCCGGGACGGGGAGCGACTCTCCCGGTGCCTGGGGTTCAAGTACTGCAGTCATGCGAGCCGCCATCCGATAGTTAACTAACAATGTAGCTAGTCTAACTAGGATTACGCCCTTGTCTACCTGCGGACGGCAGCGGACGCGGCATTGACAGCCTCCACCGCTTCCCGCATGCGCATCAGGAAGTTCATCACCGCTTGAACCTCGTCCGGGGTCAGCGACTCGGCTGCCTCCAGCATTCGCTGGTGCATCTGGTTGAGGTTGTGCCGGACCTCCTCCTCCGCACCGGGAGTAGGACGGAGGATGACGGCCCGACGGTCCGAAGGGTGGGGCTCACGAGTGACATGGCCGCCGGCAACCAGCCTGTCCACCAAACTGGTCATTGACGCTGACGTCACGCCGAGGCGGCCCGCGAGCTCCGTGGGACGGATTCCTGCGCCGGCAGCATCTGCGTCAATGAGGTAGCGCAGCGCCAGGAGGTCGGTCTCCCCCATCGCAACGGAGGAGCGCGTGCGCCGGCGCATGGCGCTTTCTGAGGTCCGGAACTCCCGGAGGGCGTTGATGATGTCAACGGGTCCGGGCTGTCCGCCCTCCACAGGTGGGTAGCTGTGGCCTTCGCTTGCACCGTGCGGGTTCATGCGAATTCCTTCGATATCCTACTTGCTTGGCTGTCTAACAAACCAATGGTAGCCCACTTGGACGGATCCCACCTCCACCACGTTGAAAAGGCCGCACAGGTACTCACGCAGGGCCCGGGGAAAAGTAGAGTACCTGCTACTCGTGCCGCCACCACCCGGTCGCCAATAAGTTTCTAGGAAACCCGCGGCAGGTGGCTGACGGGGTATGACCGGACGGGGGTGCAGGGTGGCGGTTGGCCCGGCAAACAACAAGGGGCCCGAGCGGCAGGGATTCCTGCTGGACCTGGTGACAGGGGCCGACGGGGAGGGGGGATCGCTGCAAAAGCTCGCCGACGGCGCCGCCCGCTGGATCAGTACCACGGCCGGTGCGCCCGTCGAGTGCGCCGCGGTGCTGCACCGGCAGCGATGCTGTCCTTCCATCGCCGGAAGCACTCCGGAGGCGGCAAGCGTTGCCGCGGCCGAAGATGAGCACGCGGACGGACCGGCGGCACTCGGCTCGGCACTGGCTGCGCCCGCAGTGGTCAATGTGGGCGGTTCACGCTGGCAGGCGTACCGCAGGCGGCTGTTGGAAAGAGGCTTCGGCTCAGCACTCGCCGTTCCCCTGGAACTCCAGGCGGGCTCCGCCGGCGCCGTCATATTCCTGGGCCCGCCAAACTTCGGCTTCAACGCCAGGGTGGTCCATGAGGCATCCTGGTTCGCCGGAGTCGCCTCACAAAGCCTGAAACTGGCCCTTGACGTACATGGCGTTATCCGTGCCGGGGACAACCTCAAACAGGTACTGGAAAGCAGGACCAGCATTGACGTTGCCTGCGGAGTGCTCATGGCGCAGAACCGCTGCTCCTATTCGGAGGCATTCGGCAAGCTCGCAGGTACCTCCAGGAACCGCAACCTCAAGGTCCGCAGTGTGGCGGACAGTATCCTCAAGGCGATGCCCAGCGGCGCGCCCGGAACCCGGTTCGAGCCCCCGGCAATTGCCTGATACAGGCGCGGGACCCCTCAGACGCCCGCTGCGGCGGCGTGATGCCTTAGTGGCGTGCCCGTGCGCGGATAAGGCCGGCCGCCACCAGCCCTGCACACCCAAGTGAAGCCAGCATGCCGCCGAGAGCCATGAAGTAGTCGGTAATGGTCATTGTCCTGCGCTCCTTCCGTCCTGCCGATGAGCCCAAGCTACGCGGCGAAACTCAGTGTTGCCTGAAGGATCGCCAGCAGGTTCGGTCAAGATCCGGTAAAGGAAGAATGCGGGGATCCACATACTTGGCCACCGTGACCTTTCCTTTGCCATGGCGTTCCGTATTATTCATGCATGTGGACTAAACAAAGCCAGAGTTTCTGCCCCACCTGCGGCAGGACCACCAATCACGTCACCCACTTCCAAAAGGACGACGCCGGTTCCCTGGTTGCCCACGTCCACTGCGCCGAGTGCCCGGAGACCGCGGCGGCTGTTGCCTAGGCAGTTTCGCTGGACGGAGCGTGCGGACGGAGTACGGCGAAGACGCCCAGTGCGGCTGCCTGGATGAGCGTGATGGTGATGGCCAGGGCAGGAATTGAGCGCTCGTAGAGCAGGCCGATGACGAAGCTTCCGGCCAGCCAGGCGAGCCCGTAGCAGGCCGTGAACATGCCATAGGCACTCCCCCGCCGGACCGCGGGGGCCAGGCCCGCCACACCGGCCCGCATGGTGCTTTCCTGCACCCCCATGGCCGCTCCCCACACCAGCACCCCCACGACGGCAGCCGCGGTGTTGTTGCTGAAGCCCAGCCACGGGACAGCTGCGGCCAGCACCGGCAGCGCCAGCAGGACCTTCAGCCCGATGCGGTCGAAAAGCCAACCGGATACCAGTGCTGCCACCGCGTCGACGCCCATGGCACCGGCGTAGAGGACCGGGACAAGCGCCGGCGGGAGGAGCCCGGCGGCCACCAAATGGAACGAGAGCAGCCCGAACGTTGCGTAGCCGAACATGGTCAGGCTGCTGAACGCGGCGTAGACCCAGTACTGGCGCGGCATGGGAGGAACGTCCCCGGGCACGGCCTGGGCAGGATCGACGCCGGGCGTTGCCGGCTGCGGGCCCGGGGATACGGCGGCGGGCTGCACGGTGGCGGCCTCATACACAGCAGGATCAGGGACCCTGCGGCGAAGCCAGAACAGAATGAGCATGGCTGCAATCCCGGGAACGGCCAGCAGCAGGAATCCGGGCCCATAGCTGCCCGAGAGCGCCAAGGCAACCCCCACGAGCAGCGGCCCCACCAAGGCGCCCACCTGGTCTAGCGCCTCATGCAGGGCGAACGCCTTTCCCTGACCCAGCGCCGAACCGGCCTCCGCGAGCATGGTGTCCTTCGCCGGGCTTCGCACCGCCTTGCCCAGCCGCTCGGCGAGGACCAGGAGGCAGGCAATCCACAGCGCGTCGGAAATTCCCAGCAAGGGGACGGAAATGGCGGTCAGCGCATAGCCGCTGATGGCCAGCGCCCAGCGCAGCCCGGGACGGTCGGCCAGCCGCCCGAACACCAGCCGGAGAACCAGTGCAACCGCTTCGCCGGCACCGGTGACCACGCTGATCAGCAGCGCAGACGCCCCCAGGGCACCAAGGTAGGGTCCGGTGACGCTCCGGGCGCCCTCGTACACCATGTCCATGAGCGCACTGACAATCCCGAAAACCAGGATGAAGCGTATGGCGGTCAGGGGCGCCCCGGGAATCGTCCCGCCGGCGCTGCCGCTAGTGCGCATGCTCCCGGGCCTGCTTCGGGGCGGAGCTGGGGACGGCCGGGCCCGGCAGGTTGCGGCGCCGGCGGAAGGCACGGGAACGGGGAGGGTGCGGAACATCGCCTTCAGGGCGGGTGACCGCCAGGATCACCCCAATTCCGGCGAGCGAGGACACCATGGCCGAGCCGCCGTAAGAGATGAACGGCAGTGGCACGCCGATGACCGGAAGCAGCCCGCTCACCATGGCGATGTTGACCACCGCCTGTCCAAGGATCCAGGTGATCACACTGCAGGCGACAATCCGGGAGAATGTGTCAGTGGTCCGGGCGATGGTCTTGAACACCGCAACGGCCAGGGTGGCGAACAGGCCCAGCACCAGCAGTGTGCCGGCCAGGCCAAGCTCCTCCCCGAGGATGGAGAAGATGAAGTCGTTGTGGGCTTCGGGGATCCAGTTCCACTTCTGCCGGCTTTGTCCCAGGCCCACGCCGAACCAACCGCCGGAGGCGAGCGCATACGCACCGTGCTGCGCCTGGTAGCCCATGCCCTGCGCGTCCTCGTCGGACCCCATGCCCAGCCAGGATGAGATGCGCCCCATTCTGTTTCCACTGGTGGCCGCGAGCGCCAGGGCCGCTACCGCGCAGATCAGGCCCGCAACAGAGAACACCTTCATGCGCACTCCGCCGTAGAACATGGTGGCGGCAAGAATCATCATGATGATCATGGTGGTGCCCAGGTCATGCCCCAGCGCCACGATGAACATGATCAGCCCGCCGGCGGGCCCCAGCGGAATGACGGCGTGCTTCCACTGGCCCAGCAGCGCCTGCTTGCGGTCCAGGATTGCGGCAGCCCAGACAATCAGCGAGAGTTTGGCGAACTCGGACGGCTGCGCGGTGAACCCACCCACGCTCAACCAGTTCCGGTTTCCGTTCACTGACATGCCCAGGGGCGTGAACACCAGCACCAGGGCAACCAGGGAGGCGATCAGCAGCGGCCAGCCCAGTTTCCGGATGCGGGGGACCGGCATCCGTGCCAGCACCAGCATGATCACCACGCCGGCCACGGTCCACATGGCCTGCTTCAGGGGAAGATCGTACGGATTGTTTCCGGCCGCCACGGATTCCACTGACGACGCCGAGGCCACCTCAACGAGTCCGATCGCCGAGAGCGTGAGGACCACGGCGAGGATCAGCGGCCGGAGGCGTCCGGGCGAATCATCTTCCAGCCACACCGCCAGCTTGCCCAGCCCGCGCCGGGCAGGACGTCCGCCCGCGCGCTGCTTGTGTCCTGTGTTCATCCGTCCGTTCCTCAGCCTGCACACCCGGGCTTCCCGCATGGTCGGGTCCGTCACCGGGGGCGGGTACCGCCGAGAAAACACAGTACGCCTCCGCCGGGGCATAGGGCGCAGGCACACGCGCCGCGCCACCAGTTCTAGGGAAATTGCCAGCTTCGGCATGTAGGGTATCGGAAACCTGTCCCCTCCCGAAGGTCATCTTGTCGTGTTCGGTTCCAGAAAATCCCCAAGCCCGGAACAGGAAGGCTCCAGCCCCTTAGCCTACCCGGGCCAAGGCCAGCTGTACGCCGCCAGTTCGCGCCACCTCCGGCCTTCCCGCCGTGCCCCGCGGTGGGTCAAGGTCATCACCGGGGTGGTGTCCGTGCTGCTCCTGGGCGTGCTGGCGTTCGGCGGCTACTGGGTGTGGCGGCTGCAGTCCAACATCAGCACCTCCCAGCTCTCGGCAGGCGGACAGCGGACCGAAGGGGCCGTCAATGACAGCACGGACCGTCTGCAGATCCTGGTCCTGGGCTCGGACACCCGCAGCGGCAACAACAGCCAGTACGGTTCGCCCGATGACTCCTCCGGGTACGGGCAGTCGGACGTGATGATGCTGCTGGACATCTCAGCTGACAACAAGCACGTCAACGTGGTCAGCTTTCCACGCGACCTGCTGGTGGACGTCCCTGCGTGCACGGACTCCAAAACCGGACAGAAGTACCCGGAACAGCAGGATGCCATGATCAACAGCGCCATGAAGCAGGCCGGGATCGGCTGCGCCGTGGACACCGTTAACAAGCTCACAGGGCTGGAAGTGGACCACTTCATGATGGCGGACTTCAACGCCGTCAAGGAGCTGTCCAACGCCGTGGGAGGCGTGGACGTGTGCGTCAGCTCCGCGGTGGACGATCCCGATTCCGGGCTGCACCTGCCCGCCGGCACCTCGCAGGTGCAGGGGGAACAGGCCCTGGCCTTCCTGCGCACCCGGCACGCCTTCACCAACGGCGGGGACCTGGGCCGGATCAAGGCCCAACAGGGCTTCCTCGCCTCACTCACCCGCAAACTGAAGTCCGAGGGCACGCTGGGCAACCCGGAGAAGGTCCTGACCATCGCCGATGTCGTCACCAAGAACCTGACGGTGGATCCGGGACTGTCCTCGGTTCCCTCGCTGCTGACCATCTCCAACCGGCTGAAGAACATCGATCCCGCCAGCGTCAACTTCATCACCGTACCCACGGTGCCGGCACCGCAGGACCCCAACCGGCTTGCCTTGGATGAACCGGCGGCGTCCAACTTCTTCAAGGCGCTGCGCAACAGCCCGGACCTGAGCCAGCCCGCGCCGGAGGCCCCCGCCAGCACGCCCGCAACACCCGCGGCGCCTGCCTATGACAAGGCCCTGCAGCCAGTTTCCATTGCCAACGGCACAGGCATATCGGGCAGCAGCAACGCGATCGCCGGGATGCTCTCCGAGGCTGGATTCACCAAGCTGACCAAGCTGCCGGCCCAGACGCAGGGCCAGACCATGGTCTACTACTCCGCCGGGTTCGAAGATGTCGCCGCGGATGTGGCCTCGCTGTTCGGCCTGCCGGCCAGCAGTGTCCAGAAGGTGGCGAACATCCAGGGCGTGCAACTGTACGCCGGCACGGACTTTGCCACGGGCACCAAACCCGCCGCTCCGCCGTCGCCCGCGGATTCCTCCGGCGGCGTGGTGGCGCAGACCGGCAGCGACCAGACCTGCGAGTCCACCAACCCGATGGGATAGAAGACCGTTCGCGGAACGTGGATTGCGGGGCCCCAGACCCCGCAATCCACGTTTGCGTGAATACAGCATCCGCTGTACTTTCGATCCATGCAAACCCTCACCCATGCCCCGGTACTGGCCCGCTTCGGCCACGCCGTCTCGGATCCCACCCGCGCCCGCGTGCTCCTGGCGCTGGCGGAGGGCGCGTCCTATCCCTCTGATCTTGCGGACAGCGTGGGTGTCTCCCGGCAGAGCATGTCCAATCACCTCACGTGCCTGCGGGGCTGCGGATTGGTGGTTGCGGTTCCGGACGGGCGCCGCACCCGGTACGAACTCGCGGATGCCGGGATCGGCCATGCCATAAGGGACCTAATCACCGTTGTCCTTGCCGTGGACCCCGCCTGTTGCGCCCCCAACGGAGAGTGCCTGGCATGAGCGCCATGAATGTATCTGCCACGCGGCGGCGGGTGCTGACGCGGCGGATCAGGATTTTTGCGGCAGCCACCATCAGCTACAACATCGTCGAGGCGGTGGTGGCGTTGTGGGCGGGAGGCGCCGCGGATTCCTCAGCGCTGATCGGGTTTGGTCTGGACTCGGTGATAGAGGTGGCCTCCGCAATGGCCCTCTCCTGGCAGTTTTCGGCCAAGGATCCCCAGCGGCGAGAGCATCTGACGCTCCGGATCATCGCCGTGTCGTTCTTCGCCCTGGCGGCCTTCGTCGCCGCGGACTCCATCCGTTCCCTGGCCGGCGGCGGTGAAGCGCAGCACTCGGCGCCCGGCATCGCCATCGCAGCACTGAGCCTGGCCGTCATGCCCGT
This sequence comes from Pseudarthrobacter enclensis, assembly GCF_030811655.1. GTDB lineage: Bacteria > Actinomycetota > Actinomycetes > Actinomycetales > Micrococcaceae > Arthrobacter > Arthrobacter enclensis_A. The sequence continues at coordinate 248,502 of NZ_JAUSRE010000003.1, forward strand.
CCTGTCCTGGGCCCAGCGCCGGGCCGGCCGCGAAATGGGATCCAGATCTGCGGTGGCGGACTCGAAGCAGACCCTGCTGTGCACCTATCTGTCCGCCGTACTGCTGGTGGGACTGGTCCTGAACAGCACACTGGGTTGGTGGTGGGCAGATGCCGGAGCGGCCCTGGTGATTGCGGCCATCGCCGTCCGCGAGGGCATCAACGCGTGGCACGGCGAGGCCTGCTGCGGTGTTCCAGGCGCCGCCGGCAGCGAACCGGAGGTTGCCGCGTGCTGCCCGGGATGCTCAGCGACAGCGTCCCGGAGCGTGCTCGGCATTCCCGGGATCAGGGAGAGCTGACGGACAAACTCCTTTTGTCAGCGGGCCAGTTGTCCCTCCGGCTCACGTTCCGGCATTGCCGGTTTGGCCGGGCCGGTGCCTGCAGGCGGGGAAGGCACGACGGCGGGATCCAGCCTTTTGTTCGCCCAGCGCCGGAGCGGCCGCTCCACAAAGCGGAAGGACGCGTAGGCCAGCAGCACGGTAAGCGCTGCAGTCAGGGCGATGCGAAGGGGCAGGGACGGAATCAGCCGCATCAGCAGCAGGTAGACAGGCAGGTGCCACAGATACATGCCGTAGGACAAGTCCCGGCCAGGACGGGACAGCCAGGGGTGGCTGAGGAACCGCGAGAAGAACCCGGCAGGTTGCAGGACCAGGGATCCGATCAGCACGGCGGCCAGCACGGCCAGCGCCGTGGGACCAACGCTCCAGAAAGTGTTGAACCAGGCACCCGGGGCGTCCGGTTCCTTGAGCAGGAACAATGCTGCAACCAGGGCGGCGCCGGCAACCGGGGCGGCCCAGCGGGCGGCGGACGCCAGGGCGTTGTGGACTCGGGAGCCCTTCCGGACTGCGGTGAACAGCAGGGCGAGCGCGCAGCCGGCCAGCAGTTCGTCGGCCCTGGTGTCCGGTCCGTTGTAAATCCGGGCCAGCGGCTGGCCGGCATTGACCAGCAGGAACCGGTTCAGCACGAAAGCGGCGGCCACGGCTGCGGTAGCCACCGCTGCGGTGCGGACCCTCCAGAAGCGGAGCATCGCCAGCAGGAGCAGCGGCCACACGAGGTAGAACTGTTCCTCCACGGCGAGCGTCCAGGTAGGGCCGAGGGTTTCGCCGGCGATGGACTGGCCGAATGCGCCGAAGTGCGCCAGGTTCATCACGTAGCCGGCGGCCGGAAGGACGAACCCCGCCTGGCCGCCCCAGCCTGAGGCCGGGAACACGAGGCCGACGCCCACGATCACCGCGCAGAGTGCCAGCAGCGCGGGCCAAAGGCGCGCCAGGCGCCTGGCGTAAAAGATGCCCAGGCGGAGCCGGCCGGTGGCCATCCATTCCTTCATGATCAACAGGGTGATGACGAAACCGCTCAGCGTGAAGAAGACGTCGACGCCGATGGAGCCACCGGGCATCGACTCGGTAGCCGTGTGAAAGAAGAAGACGCCTGCCACGGCGATGGTGCGAAGCCCGTCCAGGGCGTGCTTCCGCCCCGCGATGAGTCCTGCTCCGGGCACGGCCTCGCCGTCCGCTGCTGACAAAGTTCCACTGCTTGACCTCAAAACCACTAAGCAAGCATATATAACGTTTCCATAACCGGGCTGTGCCCCGGCTGGGAAAAGCATGGGTGTGCGCACAGAACTGCGGCTTGTGGGAGGTGCCCGGCGCTCCTAGATTGAAGACATGCCGGAACCACAGATCACGGACGATTTTGAAGGCATTGTCGACCTGATCGCCCGCACGGAGGACATCAAATCTGTGCTGGACGGCATCACGGACTATGCAGCAGCCACAATGACCGGCAGCAGCGGTGTAGAGATTGAATGCGCCATAACGCTGCACCGGCGCAAGCACACCGCCACTATCGGAGGCAGCAGCGGCAGGGCCGTGGTACTTGACCGGATCGAGCAGACGCTGGGTGATGGCCCCTGCGTGGAAGCCCTGCAAACCGGCGTCCCCGTCCTCATGGGCGATGTGTCATCAGACGGGCGCTGGCCAGAGTACCGCAGCGCACTGGCCACCGCCGGCGTCGCGAGCGCCCTTGGCATCCCCATGGCACTGGACAGTGAGTCTGGTGCGGTCCTGGATTTTTTCGCCCCCGCCGGAGGACTGTTCGATGAGCAGGCGGTGGCCAGCGGAGTAAGGTTTGCCGACATGGCGGCCAAAGCGCTGCGCCTTGCCATCCGGATCGCCTCCGCAGACCAGCGCGCCGAGAACCTGAAAGCGGCAATGGACACCAGGACGGTCATTGACCTCGCCTGCGGCATCATCATGGCCCAGAACAAATACAGCAAGGACGCGGCCTTCGACCTGCTGCGCAGCGCCTCCAACACCCGCAACCAGAAGCTCAACGAACTTGCCCAATCATTGGTCAACCGGTTTTCAGGCCCGGCAGACGCGACGGCCCACTTCGACGACTGACACGGTTGCGCTGGACGGCCGCACTGATAAAGACGGGCCCGGGAGCCAGCGACGCTGATGGCCCCCGGAGTATAAGGCGCGGATGTGGCCCACCCCCGAAATATGGTTTCCCTGGGCCACACCCGCGCCAGCTAAAAGGGCGGCGGCGCGCCAAAGGAAAGTTGGGGTGGGGACAGGACGGTCAAGGGCATTCCTCCGATGGCAAAAATCGGGCCACCTGCCTGACCTTCAGCCAGCCTAACAATGGTCTGCCACTCCGGTGTAGGGACTAAATACCCAATTTTTGCTCAATTTCCCCCAATTAATGGATCTGTAGCGAGCAGCACCGGCGCCCTGGCGGTATCAATGCGTTCCGGGAGATCGCGGCCGCCCCGATCCGGGACCATACGGTGAGCGCAACAGCGGGTTAGTGCGCTCCCCCTTTCCACTGCCGCCCCCCTTCTATGTCCGCGCATCGCGCTGCTAGCATGGCCGGTGCCGACACCGACGTCCGTTAATAAAGGAGCCCCCATGGCCACGCGTCTCAACCCCTACCTGAGTTTCCGCAACAACGCCCGGGAGGCGATGGAGTTCTACAAGGACGTCTTTGGCGGCGAGCTGAACGTCAGCACCTTCGCCGATTTCCACGCAAGCCAGGATCCCTCCGAAGACAACCTGGTCATGCACGCCCAGCTCGACAGCCCGTCGGGGCTCACCCTGATGGGCTCAGACACGCCGGCGCGCATGGACTACACCCCGGGGAACACTTTCAGCGTTTCCCTCAGCGGCGACGACGAAGCCGAACTGCGGGGGTACTGGGAGAAGCTGTCCGACGGCGGCACGGTCACCATGCCGCTGGAAAAGGCCATCTGGGGCGATGCCTTTGGCATGTGCACCGACAAGTTCGGCATTCCCTGGCTCGTCAACATCGCAGGCCCGAAGCAGTAGCGCGGCAGCAGCTGTCCGCAGCGGCGCGTCCGCCGGACGTCGGCGTTCAGGTGATGCGCGGCGGCACGTCGCCACACCATGATTTGAGTGCGTTGGCAAGGCCGTCCGCCGTGCCTCCACCCACCCACGCGACGTAGCCGTCGGGCCGCACCAGGACCGCCGTGGGCGGCACCACCGAACCCAATACCGGAAGCTGCCATTCGCCGTCGTACGCTGCCGGCACGTACAGCGCGTTTCCTGCGCGGCCGGTTTCCAGGGCCGGGCCACCGAAATCCAGCAGCACCGGCCGGGCCTGGTGCAGCAGCGCGTACACCCGCACCGGGCCATCATCAGAGGTGATGTCCAGGTCTGGCATGCGCCGGCCGAGCAGCGGATGGCCCGCTCCCGGGTGGTAGGCCACGTCCAGCCCCGCGATGAGTGCGGCGATGGGCGTGCCGGCAGCATCAACGCCGAGCACCTCGTCGAGCAGATCACGCAATGCTTCCTGCCGCGGGTCCGACTTCTGGAAGAGGGACTGCGCCATGGTGTATTTGAGGGCCCGCGCCCCTGCCGGGTGGCGCTCCGCGTGGTAGGTGTCCAGCAGTTCCTCGCCGGAGCTCCCCCGCACCACCTGCCCCAGCTTCCAGCCGAGATTGACGGCGTCCTGCAGTCCGAGCCCGAGGCCAAGGCCGCCGGTGGGTGAGTGGACATGCGCGGCGTCGCCGGCCAGCAGCACCCTGCCTTTCCGATAGGACTCGGCCTGCCTGGTGGCATCCGTGAACCGCGAGAGCCAGACAGGGCTGTGCACGCCGAAGTCCGTTCCGAACACCTCGGTCAACGCCTGCTTCAAGTCCGCCAGGGTGGGTCCGGACGCCGGCCCAAGCGAGGCCTCCGTGACCACCACCCGGACCAACCCGTCACCCATCGGATAGAGCCCGTGGATCCCCCGGCTGTCCACCTTCCCCTGCTGGACCGGCTCCCCCGCCACCCTCACCTCCGCAATGAGGGTGCTGCGGGTGGCGCCCGGGCCCGCCATCGCAACTCCTGCCGAGCGCCGCACCACGCTGTGGCCGCCGTCAGCGCCCACAACGTACCTGGCCCGCACCGTCCCGCCACCTGCGAGCCGGACCTCCACGCCGGCGTCGTCCACTGAAACTTCCGTGACATCCACACCACGCCAAATTTTCACCCCCAGCTCCTGGACCCACTCCAGCAGCAGCCGCTCGATGTGGTTTTGGAAGAGCGCCAGCGTATAGGGGTGGCGCGTGGGCAGGCCGGCCAGGTCCAGCTGGGTGCCGCCGAAGGTCGCCGTCTGGATTGTCCTGCCCTCGGCCAGGAACCGGTCCGCGATGCCGCGCTGGTCCAGCAGCTCGATGGTGCGCGAATGGATTCCGCCGCCCCGGGAGCCGGCCAGCTCCTGGGACCGGCGCCGCTCCAGGACCAGCGCGTCCACACCAGCCAGCCGCAGTTCCCCGGCCAGCATCAGTCCCGTCGGTCCGCAGCCCACGATCACTACATCGCGCATGTTGTCCCCGCCGTTCCTTTGTTGTGGACCGCCAGTATGGGGCAGCCCGGGGGCCTTGCGGCAAGGCCCCCGCTGCGCGGTATCTTGAAAATGCGAGGAGATTTTGTGGCAGGTGTCGATTTCCGCTTCCCGTGTGCGTCGTATGGGTAGGAGCTTCTCCAATGAGGAGCCCTTGACCACGACAGAAGGGAGCATGACATGTCCAAGTACCTGATCCTGATCTACCAGGACGAGGCGGTGGCCCGGCAGGCGGAAGGGGAATCCGTCAGCGCCAGCTACCAGGAGTTCCAGCGGCGGCGCGGCTCTTGCCTGATCGGCGGAGCCGCCTTGCACCCGTCCTCCACGGCGACGTCAATCCGGCGTGATGGGTCCGGCGGATTCGCGGTGACGGACGGACCCTTCGCGGAGTCAAAGGAGACCTTGGGCGGCTACTACCTGATCGAAGCAGCCGACCTTGACGAGGCCCTTGAGATCGCCAAGGAGGTTCCCGCCGGCGTCGGAGTCGAAGTATGGCCGGTGCGGGTGGCCAGCTGATGCCGGGGGCCGCCAGGACAGAAGTTGCTGCCGCGGTTGCGGATGCGCACCGCCGGGAGTGGGCGTTCGTGCTGGCGGCGACGGTACGGGTTGCCGGTGACATCGACGCCGCAGAGGAGACTGTGCAGGACGCGTACGCCAGCGCGTTGTCCACGTGGGGCAGGAGCGGGATCCCCACCAACCCCGGGGCATGGCTGACGGTGACGGCCCGACGGCGGGCCCTGGACGTTCGACGTCGGACAGCCACGGCGGAGCGTGCCCTGCCCAAGCTGGTCAGCCCCGGAGAGCGCGGCGTTGACGAGGCCGTTGTGGAAGGAGCGGGTCCGGAAGGAGAGGACATCCCGGACGACCGCCTCCGGCTCATTTTCACCTGCTGCCATCCGGCCCTGGCACTCGAGGCCCAGGTGGCCCTGACGCTGCGGCTCCTGTGCGGGCTCTCCACCGCCGAGGTGGCCCGGGCGTTCCTCGTCCCGGAGACCACGATGGCGGCCCGTCTTACCAGGGCAAAGAAGAAGATCGCGGCCGCGCACATCCCGTACCGCGTGCCGGGGGCGTCGGAGCTGCACGAGCGGGTTGATGGGGTGCTGGCGGTGGTGTACCTGGTCTACACCACGGGGCACACGGCTCCGTCGGGAGCGGACTTGATGCGCGGAGACCTGGCCGGGCGCGGGCTCGAGCTGGCCCGGATGCTGCGCGCGCTCCTCCCGGAGGACCCCGACGTGGCGGGGCTGCTGGCGCTGATCCTGCTGACCGGGGCCCGCACCGGCGCCCGGCTGGACGGACAAGGGGATCTGGTCCTGCTGGAAAACCAGGACAGGTCGATGTGGGACCGGCAGGCCATCGAGGAAGGGGTGCGGCTGCTGGGTGCGTCACTGGCGGCGCGTCCGCCAGGCCGCTTCGCCCTCATGGCAGCTATTGCAGCGGTGCATGACGAGAGTGGATCCTGGGCGGACACGGACTGGCACGAGATCCTGGGCCTCTACGACCTGCTCCTGGCAACGTGGCCCTCCCCCGTGGTCCGGCTCAACCGGGCCATCGCCCTGGGCTTCGCGCTGGGCCCCGCGGAAGCCCTCGGAGAGCTGGATGCCCTCGGTGCCGAACCACAACTGGCCCGTTACCCGTACTTGGCCGCGGCCCGGGGTGATTTCCTGGCGCGGCTTGGGCGTGCGGCGGAGGCCCGGCTGGCTTTTGAGGAGGCTCTGATCCTCACCGACAACCAAGCGGAGCGGCGATTCCTCCGGTCTCGGATAAGCGAGCCGCCCGAAAGCCGGGGCCTTCCGGGACAAGGGGAAAGCCCCTCCTAGGAGGGGCTTTCAACGTAGTTGTCAATTGTCATCAGGTAATGGTCAGCGGTGATGCACTCCCCCTTCCCGGACGCTCCCCGGCGCCCATCCGGACTATGACGCCTATCACTTTAATAACCTGCAGCCTGGGCGTAAAGACCCTGGCGGAAAAACCGAAACCTCCACCCCGGCCTCCCGTCTTTCCCCTATGTTCAGACCCCTGGCGGCGGCCACAACTTTGTTCTATAACTAATAGAACAAAGGGAAGGGTTGGAGGTGCGTTGATCCTCAACGTGGACCTGAGCGCCGACGTACCGATCTATCAGCAGATCCGGGACCAGGTCGTGGAAGCGATCGCGCACGGCGCACTGACGGAAGGCAGCCCGCTGCCGCCCACCCGCACGCTCGCCGCTGATTTCGGCGTCAACTTCCATACGGTCAACAAGGCCTACGACCTCCTTCGGCAGGAAGGGCTGATCCGCCTTAGCCGCGGGACCGGGGCGGTGGTGACCGCGGCTGCCACGGACCAGGTCCTCCCCTCCGACTGGACCGCCAGGGCCCGGACCCTCCTGGCCGAGGCCGTGGCCCGTGGAATATCTCCCGACGAGGTGCTCAGGACCTGCCAAACACTGCTCACTTCCTTTGGTCCCGCAAAGCAGGAGGACACGCGATGATTGTCTCCGTCATTCTGGGTTTCGTGCTGCTGGGACTGGTACTGCTGCTGGCCCTGGTGTTGCCATCGGTGACCAGTGACACCATTCCCTTCGGGGTCCGCGTCCCGGCACAATACGCTGCCAACCAGGTGGTTACCAGGCAAACGCGCATTTACCGGCGGCGGGTCCTGCTGTGCGGTGGTGTCATTGCGGCAGCCGGTGTGGGCAGCGTGGCGGTAACCGGGCAGCCATTGCTGCTGCCGTTGTCGGTGCTGGTGCTGGTTGGTACCTGGTACGGCTGCTTCTTCCTGGCCCGTCAGGAGATCCGGGCAGCGAAGCGTGCCGGTGGTTGGTTCGAGGGGCTGCACCAGGGCATCGCGGTGGACACGGAGCTGCGAACCAGTCCTCCGCGGTTCCCCTGGCGCTGGGTGGCGCCGGCGGCGGTCATCACGGCTGCGACGGCGGTCGTCGGCGTCGTGATGTACCCCTCCATGCCCCAAACCCTCGCAGTGCACTATGGCGCCAACGGTCTGCCCAACAGGCTGGAAGTGAAGTCAGTCGGCTCGGCTTTTTCGCTGGTCTTCCTGCAGCTCGGCCTCACAGCGCTGCTGGCAGGGATTGCGGCGGCGATCGTCCGCAGCAGACCTGATCTGGACCCGGCCCGCCCCGTGGGATCCTCGCGCTGGGGCCGGCACTACATGACGCTAAGTGCCAAGGCGCTGCTTGGACTGGTCGCCATGATCGATCTGGGCTTGATGGGGTCGTCGCTGTTGATGTGGACCGGGACTGTTACCCGGTGGGCGCCGCTGGTGATCGTGGTCCCCGTCCTGGCCTCCGTGGCGGCAGCCGTCGCGGTCCTGGCCAGGAACAACAGGGACCGCGGCGGAAACGGGGAGGACACGGGGCTTACCCACCGCGATGATGACAGGTACTGGCGCGGCGGCGTGATCTATATCAACCGGGAAGACCCGGCACTGCTGGTCCCCCGCAGGTTCGGCATCGGGTGGACTTTGAACTTCGGTAACCCCCGGGCAGCGATGCTGCTGGCCGGAATAGTCGCGCTGATCGGCTTGGTGGTCACGCTCCGCTTTGAAGGATGAGCACGTACGACGGCGGCAGGCGTCCGCCGTCGTACGTCCGCCATCCGCGTGGCGGGCTACCCCCGGGCGATACCCAAACGAAGTTTCGAGGCGCAAAAAGGCCGGCGCTGCCCGCATATGGGGTGCGCCGGCCTGGTTGCGCGTCGGGTACAGTTCTGCGCGTCGACAGGACGAGGCTAGATGTCTGCCAGGAGCGACATCGGGGCTTCGATGGCGTCGGCGACGAAGCGGAGGAAGCCGCCGGCCGTGCCGCCGTCGCAGACCCGGTGGTCGAACGTCAGGGTTAGCTCGGTGACCTTCCGGACAGCCAGTTCACCATTAACCACCCATGGTTTGTCGATGATCCGCCCCACACCGAGGATGCCCACCTCCGGGTGGTTGATGATCGCCGCTGAGCCGTCGACGCCGAACACGCCGTAGTTGTTCAGCGTGAACGTGCCGCTGCCCAGCTCAGCAGGAGTCGCCTTGCCATCGCGGGCCACCTGGGTGAGCCGGCGGATCTCCGCATCCAGCTCCCTGGCGCTGAGCTTCTCGGCACTCCGCACGGACGGGACCACCAGGCCCCGGTCGGTCTGGGCGGCGAAGCCCAGATTGATCCCGTCGAACGACACGATCTCCTGAGTCCCGTCCTCCGCCGTCTCGATGCGGGTGTTCAGCTCCGGGTACTTCTTCAGGCCTGCCGTGACGAACCGCGCAATGAACGCGAGCAGGCCGGGGACCTCCGCGCCGCCCGCCTTCAGCCCCTCGCGCAGCTCCATCAAAGCGGTGGCATCCACGTCCACCCACACGGTGGCTTCCGGAATCTCGGAACGGCTGCGGACCATGTTGGTGGCCACAGCCTTCCGGACCCCGCGGACCGGAGTGCGGGCGGCAACGCCAAGGCCGGTGCGGGGGTCGGTGCCCTTGGTTTCGACCGGCTCAACAGGACCCGATAGCGCTTCAACAGGCTCGGCTTCAGGCTCGGCTTCAGGCGCGGCTTCCGGTGCTGCCGCCGGCGCCGCCGTCTTCATCGCCGCCTCCACGTCGCGGCGCATGATCAGTCCGCTGTCGCCGGAGCCGGAGATGTCGCCCAGGTCCACGCCGTGCTCCCGGGCCATGCGCCGGACCAGCGGCGAGATCACGGCACCGAGCTTGCCGGGTACGCGGGTGCGGAGCAGTGCGAGCTCATCCTCCTTGGACAGCTCGGCAGAAGCGGATTCAGTCCGCTCGTCCACAGCTACGGAAGACTTCCGTGCACGGGTACGCCGGGCCTGGCCATGGCCGCCCGGAGTTCCGTACCCGATCAACACATTCCCGGATCCGGCCTTCTCCTCTTCGCGGTAGGTCTCCGCCTCAGTCGCCGCGGATGATGCCGCCCCGGGAGTGGCTTCTAAGGAACCGGACGAGGGACCCGATGCGAGCTTGCGAGCATTGGGAAGTCCGGGGCCGCTTCCTGAGCCGGCAGCATCGTCCGCAGGACGACTGCTGTCCGGCGAAGGGGCGGGGGCGGCATCATCCGCGGCACCCACGGGAGCGAAACCAAAGGGCGTCACCGAGATCAGCGGCTTCCCCACGTCGATGGTCTCCCCCGGCTTCCCGTGCAGCTCGGCCACGATGCCGGCGTAAGGGGACGGGACCTCGACGGCGGACTTGGCGGTCTCCACCTCTGCGATCGGCTGGTCGACGGAAATCTCGTCACCGACGGCGACGTGCCAGGACACCAGCTCGGCTTCGGTGAGGCCTTCGCCGAGGTCCGGCAGCAAAAACACACGTGGTTCGCTCATGGTCAGTTCTCCCACTGAAGGTCGTCAACGGCGTCGAGGATGCGGTCCACGCCGGGCAGGTAGTACTTCTCGAGTTTGGGTGCGGGGTAGGGGACGTCGAACCCGGTCACGCGCCGGATGGGGGCGGCCAGGTAGTGGAAGCAGCGCTCCTGCACCCGGGCCACAATCTCGGAGGACACGGACGCGAAGCCGTGGGCCTCGGCGATCACCACGGCGCGGCCAGTCTTGCGCACCGATTCGCACACGGTGGCGTCATCGAACGGCACGATGGTCCGCACGTCGATTACTTCGAGCGAACGCCCCTCCAAAGCTGCCGCCTCGGCGGCGGCCAACGCGGTGGGGACGGACGGACCGTACGCAATCAGCGTCGCGTCCGTGCCCGGACGCGCGACGGCGGCACGGCCCTCAGTGCCGAGTCCCGCCGTCGTGCCTTCCGCACGGGAGTCCTCGTGGAGGCGCCGGAGCTCCGAAAGGTCCACGGAGTCCTTGGTCCAGTACATCTTTTTGGGCTCCATGAAGACCACCGGATCGTCGGAGTCGATGGCCTCGCGGAGCATCCGGTAACCGTCTGCAACGGTGGCCGGGGTGTAGACCTTCAGGCCGGCGGTGTGGGCGTAGTAGGACTCGGAGGAGTCGCAGTGGTGCTCCACTCCCCCGATGCCGCCGCCGTACGGGATGCGGATCACCAGGGGCAGCTTCACGGCGCCCTTGGTGCGGTTGTGCATCTTGGCCACGTGGCTGACGATCTGCTCGAATGCGGGGTACGCGAAGGCGTCGAACTGCATCTCGATGACGGGGCGCATGCCGTTGATGGCCATGCCCACGGCCATGCCCACGATGCCGGATTCGGCCAGCGGGGTGTCAAAGCAGCGCTGCTCCCCGAACATGGCGGTGAGTCCGTCGGTGATGCGGAAGACGCCGCCCAGCATGCCCACGTCCTCGCCGAACACCAGGACGGAGGAATCGGCGGACATGGCGTCGGCGAGTGCGGTGTTCAGTGCCTTGGCCATGGTGACCGGTTGCGGTCCGGCTGCTTCGGCGGACGCGGCGGCTGAAGCTGCCGCGCGGGCGGTGGCGGCGGACACGTTGCCGTTGGCCTCGGACGATGTGGTGATGGTGGGGCTCACTTGCCGGCCTCCTTCGAATCGGTTGCTGCGGCGTCGCGGGCCAGCTCGTCGGCGAGCATGGCCGACTGTTCCTTCAGCTGGGGCGTCCGCGCAGCGAAGACGTGGCGGAAGAGTTCCTGCGGGTCCACGGGCACGTCCTCGCCCAGGCCCTCGCGCAGCTGCGCGGCAACCGCCTCGGCGTGGTCGCGGATCCGGGCCTCGCCGTCGTCGTCCAAAAGCCCCCTCCCCGTGAGGTAGGTGCGCATCCGGTTGACGGGGTCCTTGGCCCGCCACTCCGCAACCTCGGCGCTTTCCCGGTAGCGGGTGTCGTCGTCGGCGTTGGTGTGGGCCTGCATGCGGTAGGTGTTGGCCTCCACGAGCAGCGGTCCGGAGCCTTCGCGGGCCAGCTTCACGGCGCGGTCCAGGACGGCGAGGAGTGCCACGACGTCGTTGCCGTCCACGCGTTCGCCCGCCATGCCGTAGCCCACGGCCTTGTGCGCGAGCGACGGCGCCACGGACTGGTGCGCCAACGGCACCGAGATGGCGTACTTGTTGTTCTGCACGAAGAAGATCACCGGCAGGTGGAAGACGGCGGCGAAGTTGAGCGCCTCGTGGAAGTCACCTTCGCTGGTGGCGCCGTCACCGCACATGGCCAGCACCACGGTGTCCTCGCCGCGCAACTTGGCGGCGTGGGCGACGCCGACGGCGTGCAGCAGCTGGGTGGTCAGCGGCGTGCACTGGATGCCCACCTTGTATTTGAGGGGGTCGTAGCCGCCGTGCCAGTCGCCGCGGAAGATGGTCATTACCTGGACGGGGTCAACGCCGCGCGTCATCACTGCGACGGCGTCGCGGTAGGTGGGGAACATCCAGTCACCCTCGGAGAGGCAGAGGGCCGCGGCCACCTGGCAGGCTTCCTGGCCGTGGCTGGACGGGTACACGGCCATGCGGCCCTGCCGGACCAGGGCGGAGTTCTGGTCGTTGACGCGGCGGCCGACGACGAGCTGCTCGTACGCTGCCAGCAGTTCCTTGTCGCCGGGTACGGGGTATTCGTGGCCCGGCTGGGTGCCCTGCTCACCTTCGGGGATGAGCCGGCCGTCCGGGTCCACCATCTGGATCTGGTGCCGGGCGGGGAGCATGTAGTCCTCCACCGTGATGCCGAACTTCTTCACAGCTTCCGTGAGCGCGTTTCCTGGCGCTGCGCTGCTGGTGGTGTCCGGCGCGGTGTGGTCTGCGGAGATCGTCATTGGTCCGTCCTTCGGTAGCCACTATTCCCTCCCAGTATTGTCCTGACGAAGGTTTCGTATCCAGTACCTGGGTGAATCATGGAGAAGCTGCTCTGAAGTCCCTAATATGGAAGACGATTTGTAACTATGACGTGGATTACCGACGGGAGTCGTGGACAAAATGCCGGGCAAGGATGCTGCTGCCGAGGTTCCGCTGGATGAGATTGACCGCCGCATTATTTCGGAGCTGACCCGGGACGGCCGGATGTCCGTGACGCAGGTGGCCGAGAACGTGCACATCTCGCGTGCGCACGCCTACTCCCGGATTTCCCGGCTGACTTCTGATGGGGTGCTGACCCGGTTTACCGCGCTGGTGGATCCCATCAAGGCAGGGCTGAAGTCCTCCGCGTACGTGACGCTGAAACTGAAGCAGGATTCCTGGCGTGAACTGCGGGACCAGCTGGGAGCCATTCCCGAGGTGCACCACATCGCCTTGGTGGGCGGGGACTTCGACGTCATCCTGCTGGTCCGCGCCGTGGACAACATCGACCTGCGCCGGGTCATCTTCGACCAGCTGCAGACCATGCCGGGCGTGCTGGATACGCAGACGTTCCTGGTATTCGAGGACGTGGATACGCGGTAGGAGGCGGCTCCGCCGCTGGCCGGCCCCCTTACTTCCTGAGGCGTGCCGAGGCCGGCACGGAGGGCCGTCCGAGTAATGACAGGGCTGCCGCCACGGCAGCAAGGACCGCCAGGAGTGCGGCGGCCATCTGGAAACCGAGACCGGACCCGCCTGGCATGCCTGAACTGTCTGCAAGGGCAGGGGCGAGCGAATATGCTGCTGCCCCCAATGCCACGCCGAGAGAGGTTCCCACTCCCCGGGTCATGTTCATCACGCCGCTGACCATGCCCGCCTGGTGATCGTGTCCGGCAGCTGCCACCGCAGCGTTGTTTGCCGGCGTGAAAAGGCCCAGTCCCAGGCCCAGGGCAGCCAAGCCGGCCGCAGTAATCCACAGACTCGGAGAAGGCCAAACCAGGATGGCCAGGGCGGCCGCGGCCAGCCCCATACCGGCCGAGGTGGGCAGCCGGGCTCCGGACCGGTCCGCGACAAAACCCGCAGCAGGAGCCACGAGTCCAAGTGCCACTGGAAGCACCGTCAGCAGCAAACCTGCTTGGGCGGGTGGCAGGGAATACTCGGACTCCAGGTGCAGGGGCGTGACGAACAGAACCCCGAAGAGCACGAGATAACTCAGCAGGCCGGTCGCGATGCCCCGGCTGAAGGTCCCGGTGCGGAACAGTGAGAGATCCACCAAGGGATGCCGCGCCCGGCGTTCGAGCAGGACAAACACGACGAACAGAACAGCTGATGATGCCAGCAGGCCCAGAACAGGAGGGTTACCGAAACCGGACCTGGATGCCTCGGACAATGCCAGAAGGAGGGCACCAACAGCCGGCATCAGGGCCACCAGCCCTGGCCAGTCCAGCCTCACGAGGGGAGCCTTGACCCGGGTTCGAGGCAGCAGCAAACAGCCCAGCACCACCCCGATGACGCCTGCGGGAATGTTGACGAAGAAGACCCACCGCCAGCCGCCCAGGCCAATGAGTACGCCGCCCACGGAAGGGCCCATGGCCAGGCCAACCGCCTGCGCGGCCCCTTGAAGCCCGATGGCCTTGCCGAGCTTCCCGGCGGGCATGCTGGTCCGGATCAGCGCGACGCTGTTCGCCTGGAGCATGCTCGCCCCTACCGCCTGAACCCCCCTGGCCACCAGGAGCCAGGTTATGTCCGGCGCCAGCGCGCAGCCCAGGGAAGCGAGGGTAAACAAAGCGAAGCCGTAGGTGTAGAGCAGTTTCCGCCCCACCATGTCTGCCAGGCGGCCGACGGCCGAGATGCTGCCCACCAGCACCAGCAGGTAGATCAGGGCAACCCATTCCACCTGCGCGAGCGAAGCGTTCATTTCGGTTCTGATGCTTGGGACCGCCAATGTCACGATGCTGGCGTCCAACTGGCCCATGAAAGCACCAATGCACACGGTGGCAACCACCAGCCAGGCAGCCCCCGGCCGCCTTCGGACCCAGTCCGGCCGGGCCGGTTCCCGCAACAGTTTCCCCCAGCCGACGGCTGAATCGGGGGCTAAGGGGACTCCCTGGCGGGCATCTTGTTCTGTCACAGAACTATTCTACGTGGGAACTAAAAGGATAAGCTCACGGTATGAACACGATGCGTGTCCCCTCTTCCCCCGCTGCGGCACCTGCGCATGACCCTTCCGGCGCGGATGCATGGTCGCTGACGGGAGTGATAACGCGCCTTCGCCGGGTCCTGCGCTCGAGCGTCCGGCAGGATTTCCCATGGGAGTCTTTGCCCATGGCACAGGTGGAGGTCCTTCAGCGGCTGGCCGATGAGCCGGGCATCGGAGTCCGCGACCTGGCGGAGCGTCAAAGGCTGGCCACCAACACCGTGAGCAGCCTCATCCAACAAATGGTGACTTCAGGGCTGGTCACCCGTACCCCCAGGCCCGGAGACCGCCGGGCCGTGACCCTCAAACTCACCAGCGCCGGAGCGGAAGTCCTCTCGGGGTGGCAGGCAGCGAACCACCGAAGGCTGGGCCAGGCACTGCGGCAACTCACTCCAGCAGAACAGCAGGCGATAGAAGACGCCATCCCTGCCCTTGCAGCCCTCGCCGCACTGCTGGAATTGGAGGACGAACTCCAAGGCCAGAACCACAGCCAGCAAAACCAGACACCATGATGTACGGTACTGCGTCGCCGGCGCCCCAGTATCGGCCCGGCCTCCTCGTCGTACGGGACGAACCGGCCCCGAAAAGAGCGACCGCAGCAGACCTCCAGAACAGGACCCCATGACCGACAACGGCCCATTCATCCCCTCCCCGACGGTTAGCGCTTTTCACATCGGCCCGCTGACCATCCATTTCTATGCGCTCTGCATCATGGCCGGCATCATCTTTGCTGTCTGGCTGACGTCCCGGCGCTGGCACGCGAGGGGCGGCCAGGCCGAACAGGTCCTGGACATCTGTGTGTGGGCGGTCCCGGCCGGGATCATCGGGGGGCGCGCCTACCACGTCATCACCGACCCCGAGCTGTACTTCCAGCCAGGCAGGAATCCGTGGAACGCCTTTGCAATCTGGGACGGTGGACTGGGGATTTGGGGTGCCGTGGCGTTGGGTATCGTCGGCGCCTGGGTTGGCTGTCGCCGGAAGCACGTCTCTTTGGTGGCGTTCATGGACGCCGCGGCGCCGGGCCTGGTCTTCGCCCAGGCCCTGGGCCGGTGGGGAAACTGGTTCAACAACGAACTGTACGGGGATCCCACCACCCTTCCCTGGAAGCTTCAGATCCATCAGATGGATCCCGCTTCCGGTTCCGCCGTTCTGGGCCCCTCGGGAGCTCCCGTGGTCATCGGCTATTTTCAGCCAACGTTCCTTTACGAATCGATCTGGTGCGTAGCGGTCGGAGCCGTCCTGCTGTATCTGGACCGGCGCTTCGTTCTGGGTGCGGGCAGCGTGTTCGCACTCTACGTTGCCGGCTACACGGCGGGACGCTTTGCCTTTGAATTGATGAGGTCCGACTACGCCAACCTGATTCTGGGCCTGCGGGTAAACACCTGGGTGGCAGGACTGATATTCCTGGCCGGCGCTGCCGCCTTTGCCCTGTTGTTCCGGCGCAGACGATCGACGGCCGTGGATCCAGGGCCCATTCCGGCGTCAGGAAAAGTTTCCCAGAACGAACTTTCCTAGACTTTCAGCGGTCCCCGGGATACCGACGTGATCCCGCAGGCTTGGGTAAGGTCTGATCATGATCCAGGCAGCGTCGGTGTCCGCCCTAACGTCCTACCACTGGCTTGGGATCCCTATCGCGGTGGCCGGCGCCATCCTGCTTGCGCTTGGAACGTTGTTCCAGCACCGGGCCGTGGAAGACCAGCCTGCCGCTTCCGGGCGTGCTGTCGGAAGCATGGGCGGAGGACGCCTCCAGGCCCTCGTTCGAAATCCAAAGTGGCTTGCCGGGACAGCGATGCTGGGCGGCGCCATCCTCCTCCAGCTCACCAGCCTCCGGTTCTCCCCGTTGATCGTGGTCCAGCCCATCGGTGCGGTGGCCCTGGTGGTCACCACGCTGGCCACGGCGCGGATAACCCGCAGGTCCCCCGGACGCCGGTCCCTCACCGCCGTCGGGTTGTGCATGGGCGGCGTGGGGGTGTTCGTTGCGGTAGCGGCGCTGTCAGCACAGGACGTGGAGATCAGCGACCGGCACCTGGTCACCATCCTCATCGTTTTGGCCGCGGTCCTTGCCTGCGTGGCCGTCGCCTTTATGTTGTGGCGCCACCGGGCGGGCGCGGTGGTCTTCACCGCCGGCGCCGGGGTCCTGTTCGGATTCGTCGCGGCCCTGGCCAAAACCGTGATCGGCCGGCTGTTCCAGGGCGATTTCGAGTGGCTGTCCCTGACATGCGTCGCCGGCCTGGTCGTTGCCGGCCTCGCAGGGAGCTTCCTGGTCCAGAACGCCCACAGCCGGGGAACGCCCGAACTGGTGGTCGCCGGACTCACCGTCATCGACCCCCTGGTTGCCGTGGCGATCGGTGTCACCATCCTCGGCGAGGCGGACACGGCGCCTCCGCTTGCGATTGTCCTGTTCCTCCTGTCCGGTGCAACCGCCATCGCCGGGGTCTTCCTGCTCGCGGGGGTCAGGAAGCCGGCGAGGCCGGGAGTGAAACCATAGCGCCGTCTTCACTTCCGTCCGTCAGCCTGGCAGGCTCCAGGCCGGCGTTCAGCGGCCTGCGCTCGGTGAAGTAGTCTTCCCGCGCTGGTCTGACGGGCCACTGATGAGGTTCTGCGGCGGTGCGTCGAAGTTGCCATGGTCGTAGAGGCCCACGGCCGCCTGCATGTACTGGGCCCATTGCGGGCCCGCGATGAAGGCTCCATCGACGGCGGGGTAGAACTTGCCGTTGATGGTGACGTTCCGTCCCAACCGGCCCGGTCCACCGTTGAAGGGGTCCCCGAAGAAGGACGCGGTGGCCAGGCCCTTGGTGTAGCCCACCACCCAGGTCTGGTTGTTCCATTCGTTGGTACCGGTCTTGGCGGCATCCGGCACCCCGAGTTTCTGCGGGATCAACAGGCCGGAGCCTTTCGTGAGGACGTCCTGGAGGACGTTGGTGACGGCCTTGGCCACATCCGGTTTCAGGGCGCCGGCCTGGCAGGACGATGTTTGGCCGCCGATCTTGTTGCCCTGGGCGTCATCTACTTCAGTGATGGACATGGGGGCGCAGTAGGTGCCGTTGGCCGCGAACGTCGCGAATGCGTTGGCCATGGTCAGCGGGGCCACGTTTTGGCTGCCCAGGATATTTCCCAGGGTTGAGAGGTCGATCTTTTCGTCTTTTCCGCTGCCCAGGTGCAGGCCGATGGCATCTGCGGCGCGTTGGACGTCGCAGACATCATTGAGCCCGGCGAGGGAGGCGAACGTGGCCGTGTTGATGGATTGGTAGATGCCTTCACGGACCGTCATGGGCCGGTACCAGTTGGGCTCATCGTTTTGCAGGTCCGCCGATTGCGGTACGGTGCTGTCGAACCAGCCCTGGACGGGATGGCAGGTGGTCTTCCACGGATAGTTGATGCCATAACGGCGGCGGGAAGCATCGACAACCTGGTTGGTTGACTTCCCCTCGCCAAGCCAGGCGGCGAGGGTGACGGGTTTCATCGTCGAGCCTGGCTGCATGCCGCCCACACCGCCCAGGCTGTTGCCGGCCGCGTCAGCGCTGTCCACGTTGAAGTTGTAGTCGGACACAAAACCGGTGCCTTCGCCGGGCAGCTTCCGGGAGTTCTGCGCCATGGCCAGGACTTTCCCGGTGCCCGGTTCAATGGTTACCAGCGAGGTGCCCCACTTGTCCGGGTTCGCGCCCGTCGTGGCGTCCACCTGGGTCTGGGCCGGCCCCTCCAGGCGCGGGTCCAGCGTGGTCTTGATGGTCAGGCCGCCGGCCATGATCTTCTGGTCCCGCTCGTCCTGGGTGGCCCCGTAGGACGGGTCATTCTCGATCTGGTGCAGGACGTAGTCGCAGAAGTACTGCGCCTGGGAAGCGTAGGCACAACCCTGTTTCGGGGGATTGAGTTTGAGCTGAATGGGGGTGTTCACGGCGTCGTCGTGCTGCCGCTGGTCGATGTAGCCGTGTTCCAGCATTGCGTCCAGCACCAGGTCCCGCCGGGATTTGGACGCTTCCGGGTGCACTGTCGGATCGTAGAGCGAGGGGCCGTTCACCAGGCCTGCCAACAGCGCGGCCTGGGGCAAGGTGAGGTCCTTGGCATCCACGGAAAAGAAGTACTGGCTCGCCGCCTGGATCCCGTATGCGTTGGCGTTGAAACCGACGACGTTCAGGTATCCGGCAAGGATCTGGTCCTTCGAGTACTGCTCCTCCAGGCCGATGGCGAGCTTCATCTCCTGGATTTTTTTGTTCATGCTCTTCTGCCCGTTGAGCACTACCTGGGCGTCCTTGCCCTGGGCAATCAGGTTCTCGTTGAGCATGTTGGTCACATACTGCTGGGTCAGCGTGGAAGCCCCCTGGTGGCCGCCGGCGGCGTCAATCATCGCGGCCCGCAGGATGCCCGCAGGGTCAATACCGCCGTGCTGGTAAAAGCGGTAGTCCTCGATTGCCACGATCGCATTTTTGATGTTGGGGGACATCTGATCCAGCGTTATCCGGGTCCTGTTCTCACTGAAAAGAGTGGCAATCTGGGACCCGTCCGCTGCAAGCACGCGCGTCATCTGGGCCGGCGGCGCCGCGAACACATCCTTGGGGAGGTTGGTGGACAGCGCTGCAGTGCTGCCCGTAACCGCCGTCTCCGCCAGGGCTGCGGCCGGAACCATCAACCCGGCCACCAGGGCGCCGCACAGTGCGCTCACGCCAATGAAGCCCAGGAACCAGCCCAGCGTTATGCCGGTGGCACGGAACAGGTTCCGGCCCCGGTGCGCGTTCGGCGTGGATGTGGAAGAGGCTCCCTTGGACATGTGTATCTCCGGTTCCCGACGTCGTATTACTGCAACGGTTGCCTTTCCCCGGACAGGTCCCCGTCACGGGCGTCGCACACCTGCGTCCATGCCGGCAACCGTGCCTTCACCCTACTCTTCGAACCTGATAGGCCCCGGTAAGGCTCCCCGGCGACGGGTACCGGCAGGTCATCCTGCTTAACCTGCGCTGGACGACGGCGTCGCCGCCAGGGTCTCCCCCGTCCCGGTACCTGATGTAGGTGCCGGCGTGGCGTCGTCAACAGGCGACGTCGGTTGCCCCCCTTCCATGTTCCCGGCCGCCGGGGCAGTGCCCATGTAAGTCGCTGCCGGAGCGGGTGCCTCCGCGGGAGCGGACGGCCCATCCTGAACGAGGGACGAGGTGGGACCAGGGGTCGGTCCACCGCTGGGACCATTTGTAGCAGGGGACGTCGCTGCAGAGGTGCCCCCTGACGCCGAAGAGCCCTTGACGATGGCCGCGATCTGTTCCTTGTACCGATCAAGGGTCGACTGGATGTCAGAGAGCGGAACGTTCTGGATATTCCGCCCGTATTCGGCGATTTGCGCCCACAGGGCCTCGAGTTGCTGCTTGCTGTCCCCGTCCAGCGGCCCGTTGAGGGTCAGGACCAATTGGCTGGCCAGGGCGTACGTGAGGCAGTCCAGGCAGTTGTAGTTGGCCGCCGCGGAGAGGTTCTGCGGCACGATCACGTCAGTTTGCCCTACCACCAGGACCACTTGGAACCCCACGGCCACCGCCGCGCAGCCCGAACAGCTGGCGAATGCGTAAGCCTCATTATTGGTGGTGACAGGCCCGCCGTCGTCCGCCCACACCAGCGCGAAGGCCACGCTGTACTTCACCGAGCCGTCGGTGGTATTGACGGCGAGCGCCTGGTTTCCGTCGGCGGCCGGGGCGGCCGGCCTATCGAACGGGAACACCCAGGACGGAGCGGCAGCAGAAGCGGTCTTGCCACCACGGGCGGTACCAGGCGATGCCTCCTCAGCCGGCACCAGCACCATGCTCAACTGCGGGTTCTCCCGCGTGGGCTTGGCGGCGCCGGCCGGCCACAGCGCAACGGTCCGTCCAGCAACACCCTGACGCAACGCCCCGCCGTCGCGGGCGGGAAGAATTGCCCGGGTGGCATCCCCCAACGTCCCGCGTTCGTAGGCCTGCACGGGACGGTACGTCCCGCCGTCGGGCCACCACGCCCAGGCGAGTCCCGCCAGCAGGACACCCACAGCCCCCATTGCAACGATGCGCTGGGCAACCTTCCCCCGGGTCTTTTGCCAGAGTCCGGTGACCAGCTGCCGCAGCAAGCGGACCACGATGTACAGCACACCAAGCACCGGAACCGCCACGACCACCATTGCCAGCGCCCGCACGGCCACGCCCAGGACGTCCCCGGACGCAAGGCTCGCCGCCAGAGCTTCCTGCTGTTTCCCCACGCCGGCCCAGCCCGTAGCCAGCAGCCTCGGCAGGGACAGCACCATCATCACCATGCTGAAGAGCAGCACCGGCACGGTAACCAGGACCCAGGCGGTGACCACAGCCCGGGCCCACGGCTTAAGCAGCTTGCTTTCCGGGTTTCCCCAATGCCAGGGAAGAATCCCCAGAAGGGTGGGCTTTATCCGCTGGAACAGGTCCGGCACCCCGGTGGCGTCGGCCAGGATGTGGTAGCCGTCGTACTTCACCAGCGGGATGAGCTGCCGGACCATTTGCAGGATCTGCGTGACCACCACCAACAGGAGCGCATCAAAGCCGGTGGCCCACCACAGGCCCATAATGACCACCGCCACGATGGCATTGAAGTACAGTCCGCCCAGATCCGTCCGGATCCGGCCGCCCCGGCCCAGCCGGTAGGAGTCGGTGACGTCCGTGAAGAACGCCGGCCACAGCAGGTACAGCCCCGCGCCCATGGCTCCGGGGGTAGCCCCTCCCCTGCGGGTGGCGGCGGCATGGCCGAACTCGTGGAAGCCCGCAGAGAGGATGGTGACGGCGAGGATCAGCAGCAGGAGGGCGGGCTGGGCAAAGGCCTCGTGCGTTGCCGAGCCCAGGCCCTTGACCATCAGCACCCACCAGCAGGCGGCCAGGAACGCCGCCGTCACAGCCACCACGATCAGCGGATTGAACAGCACCGCGAACGGTGCCGTGATCCTGCGGGTCCGCTCGGGATCGGACACGATATAGCGGAACCGCAATCCCAGGAGCGGGTTGGATTTCTTGACCTCGGGCTGGGTGCCGTCGGCGAGCCGAAGCAGGCCCATGGGTAGGAGCTGGGAGTCCATCAGGGTACGCACGTTGTCTGCGCTGACCAGCCGCCCGTATTCCTGGCTGACGTGCCGGGCGATGCCTTCAAGATCGTTCGTGCCGTCCGTGGCCTCCAGCACCAGATACAGGAGCCTGGTCAGCTGGAGGGTCTGGCCGTCTGCGCGCCGCACCAGCGACGGCGGCTCGCGATAGCCGGAGCCTTCTGCTGCGCCGAGCAGCTGCACGCCGTCAGCCAGGGCTGGAATGTCGGCTTCCGCCGTCGTACTGCCTTGGCCCGGTTCCCGGGCGAGGGAAATGCGTGACGACGACGGGGCCGCCTCAGGAGGCGGCCCGCCGTGGGTTTGGGTCATCTCGGTTTACTGCTGCAGGTTGGACTGCTGGCCGGCTGTGGCGTTGGCCGCGCCGTCGATGTGCTGCGATATGGCGGCACTCTGGTCCGAGATGGCGTAGGACTGGCTGTCGATCGAGCCGATGTTCGCGGCAACGGCTGCGTCGATGGGAGCGGCTACGTTGGCGTTTGCCGCCACGGCACCGTTGATCGGGGCGGCGATGGCGGCGTCGGCGTCCAGGTTCACGTCCACGTTCAACAGGTTGCCGTTCAGGGCACCCGCTGCGTCCGTGACGCCACCGGTGCCCGTGGGAGCCGGAGCCGTTCCGGTGGTTGCATCGGCGGTTCCGGTGTCCGTGGTTCCAGTGCCAGTACTGCCGTCACCCTGTCCGATCACGCTGTCCTGGGCAGAGTTGGCATTGGCGTCGGCCACGATCCCCTGGTCAATGGCAGCATCCTGGTGGGAAAGTGCCTGCGCGTCAGAGCCAAAGGAGAGGATGTTGGCCGAGGCCGCGGCGTCGATGGGGGCCGCCACGTTCGCGTTGGCGGCGACGGCCAGGTCGATCGGAGCCGCCGCGTTGATGCCCAGGTCCAGGTCGGCGTTCAGGTCCAGGACGGACGCCACTTCCTTGTCCGGCAGGGCCGTGGCCTGCTCCGACATCAGTTCTTCGTCAGTGAGGGGACGCATTTCATTGTCCATGGTTGAGACCTCCGGTGCGGCGCGGGTGCTCTGCCCCCAGCGGACAGCCCGCGCCACACAATAGTAAGCATGATTAGTAATTTTGCGAAGCTTCGGGTGATGGGCGGGCATGCGGGCACGGCACCTGGGACACGAGGACGGACGTAGCACCCGCAAGCCAGCGTTAACGTTGGTGGCATAACTTGGGCCCATGAGCCTTCTCCCCCTGGCCGCCACGGCCTCTTCCGTCCGTCCGGTGACGGGCCTGCTGCCTGCCTGGATGGATCCAAACGAGTTCCTGCGTGATCCGGCCCTGGCCCCCTGGCTCGTCTTGATCGTGTGCGCATTCCTTTTCGTGGAGACAGGCCTTCTGGTGGGGTTCTTCCTCCCCGGGGACTCCCTGTTGTTCACGTCGGGACTCCTGGCGGCAACGGGAATCATTCAGGTCCCCGTCGGCGTCCTCGCCGGCGCCGCGTTTCTTGCCGCGCTCGGCGGGGACCAAACCGGGTACCTCATCGGCAGGAAAGCAGGGCCGGCGCTCTTCAACAGGCCCGGTTCCAGGTTTCTGCGCGGCGAATACGCGGACAAGGCGCACAACTTCTTCCTCAAGTACGGCCGCAGGTCCGTGGTCCTGGCCCGCTTCGTTCCAATAGTGCGGACCTTTCTTCCCGTCACCGCAGGCGTGGGAAGAATGCGTTACGGCGCCTTCCTTGCCTACAACGCCCTGGGCGCCCTGCTCTGGGGCGCAGGCGTTACGCTCCTCGGTTTCTGGTTGGGCCGATACGCCTGGATCGGGGCCAATATCGACCTGATCTTTGTAGTGATCGTCGTGGTTTCATTCGTCCCGGTTGGCGTTGAACTGCTGAAGAGCCGGAGGCACAAAGGGAGCCAGTAGGCCTGCTTGGCGGCATCGGTGGGGCAGGCCCTGGCCCTACTCGTGCTCGCGGACGTACGCTTCCGGGCTGACATCCTCCGGTTCAATCCCCGCGGCATGCCTGGACTCAAAAATGCTGAATGACAGGCCAAGGCGATGCCGCAGCTCAAGGGACGCGTGCTGCCGAAAGTCGGTCAGGCCTTCGCGTTCCTCCTCCGCCATGTGGTCGTCGTTGGCTTCGTTGAGCTTCGCTATCCCCGCCCACCACTCGGGGGAACCCGCCGGGTGCCCGTCCACCTCGCTGATGGCGTCCCGGATTTCGTTGTGGTCGTGGATCGCGTCGGTGGTTTCGTCCGCGGCGGAATCCTTCCCGCCTGCGCCCTTCCCCAGTTCCATCAACTCCGGATAGAAGAGCTCTTCTTCTGCCTTGGCGTGGACTTCCAGCAGGATGCGGAGCTGCTTCCACACAGCTTCCAGGCTGGACGGTTCGCTGCCGTGCATCTCATCAAGCAAGGCGAACCGGCGCCGCTGCTCGTGGTGGTCGCTCAAAATCACTTCAACAATGTCCATGGTGGTCCTTTCAGCAAGGGAGGTATCCCTTAACCCTTACCCTCGATGCAGCCATTCACCACCCCGCAACTGCCAGGCCTCGATTCCCAGCTTGGATTCAGGGTTCCACCCCCGTTACTGGGTAGGGGTTCTCTTGGAAGAAGACAAAAACCCAGGAGGGGAAGGCATGGAGACTCTGCCCGTGGCAGTTCTGGTCCTGATTTTCGCGGCTGCCGCGGCGGTGATCTGGGTGGCCGGAATTCAACTCTCCAAACAGACGGACGTTCTTGATGACAGACTGCACCTGGGTTCGGCGCTGGGCGGCCTCATCCTGCTTGCCGTCGCCACCAATCTGCCGGAGATCGCCATTACGGTCAGCGCGGCGTTATCCAACAACATCGGCGTGGCGGTGGGGAACATCCTGGGTGGTATCGCCATCCAAACCGTCGTACTGGTCATCCTTGACCTGTTCGGAACCAGGGGGACCGATCCCCTCAGCTACAAGGCCGCGTCCCTGACCCTGGTCATCGAAGCCGTCATTGTCATCGCAGTCCTGGGCGTGGTGATCGCCGGCAGCCAAATGCCGGGCTCGCTTGTGGCCTTGCGCCTGACTCCCGCCGCAGTGCTGATCGCCGTCATCTGGGTGCTCGGACTGATCCTCGTCCAACGTTCACAGAAGGGCCTTCCCTGGCACCAGCAAGGGGACGCACCTGGAGGCCAGGACAAGCCCCAGGGCCACTCCAAAAAGAAGTCCAGCCAACAGAACCGCCACACCAGCACGGGGAAGGCAGCCCTGATCTTCGCCCTCGCGGCCCTGGCAACCTTGGCCGCCGGCGTCGTACTGGAGCGCAGCGGGGACGCCATCGCGGGGCATATCGGCTTATCCGGGGTCCTCTTCGGGGCGACCTTCCTGGCCCTGGCCACGTCCCTGCCCGAAATTTCCACCGGCCTGGCCTCCGTGAAACAGGGCGACTACAAACTGGCCTTCAGCGACATCTTCGGCGGCAACGCCTTCCTTCCCGTCCTGTTCCTGGTAGCCGTACTCATCACCGGCAAGCCGGTGCTGCCCCAGGCGCAGGCCACCGACATCTACCTCACCGCCCTGGCGATCCTGTTGACCCTTGCCTACCTCCTGGGCCTCCTCTTCCGCCCGAAGAAGAAGCGCCTCGGCATGGGGATGGACTCCCTGGTGGTCCTGGTCCTCTACCTCGTCGGCGTCGCCGGGCTGTTCGCAGTGGCCACGATGTCCTGAATCCACGAAGGCACGTCCGGCCGCACCCCGTGGCTCGCTCGAATCGGATTCCCCCGCACCGGTCCGTATTGGCCGCGGCTACGAACACTCGGTAGGGACGGGAACGTCATGCCAATAAGTGTCGGGAAGGCGTAGCCATGGGTTCACAAAGCAGGCCGCAGGAAATCCACCGACCCCGCGTGCGGATGTGCGTCCTTGCCGCGTCCCTCATGCTGGTCCTGTCCGGTTGCGCCGCGGCTGCCAGTGAAGGGCCGGTATCCCGGAGCCCTGAGGCGGGTACGTCCGCTTCGCCGGATGCCTCTGCCGGCGCCGGCGTCTCTGCACCACGACCGGCTGGGCAAACCGCCGCTGCTGTGCCGGAAGGCCCCTCGGCGGCCGCGACGATGGTGTGCGGGGACGAGACGCGGGCGAACATCGTCCGGATCCTGTCCCTCCCTTCCGATCCGGTCACGACAAATTCCTGGACGGACAGGCTCTACACCTGCACCTATGGCCTGCCCGCAGGCCCGCTGGTACTCAGCGTCAAGGAAGCCTCCGATCCGCAGGCTGCCCATGCCTATTTCGAGGGGCTGCAACAAAAAACCGTCGGGGCGGTTCCCATTGAAGGGATGGCAAACCTGGGCTTTCCGGCGTTTCAAACACCTGCTTCCGCGGTCTTCGTAAAAGACAACTTCGTCCTTACCGTCGACGCGGCCGCTCTTCCCGGCGCGCTGGGCCCCCATGACGTGTCCCGGGATGCTTTGGCTTACCAGATAGCCACAGCCGTGCTGGCCTGCTGGTCCGAATAGGAGGGCACGGCCCGTGGGAAACAGTTTTCCGTCCACCCCGCCCATCCGTGATGTGGAGCACAACGAACCCTTAGTGTCACCATCATGGACGTGCCCATCAGGGGAGCGCCCATTTCCAACGGAGGAAAATGCCATGAAGAAATCCGCTTTCCTGATCGCCCCGGCCCTTGCCTTGGGCGCCCTCGCACTCTCCACCAGTCCCGCACTCGCCGCTGACAGCAACACGATGTACCAGGCCAACCTCGCCGCGATCAACGGCAGCAACGCCTCCGGATCCGTGATGATCACCGTCAACGGCGACCAAGCCACCGTCACAGAGAAGGTCTCCGGGCTCGCTGCCATGTTCAACGGCAGCCCGTACCCCCACGTCCAGCACATCCACATCGGCGCCCAGGGCACCTGCCCGGACATGTCCGCCGACACCAGCAAAGACGGCGTGATCAGCACCACCGAAGGTGCCCCGTTCTACGGCGGCATCGGCGCCACCCTCTCCACCAGCGGGGACACCAGCCCCGCGGCCGGCACCGATCTGAAAGTCGCACCCTCGGGCGCCTCCTACACCTACAACCGGACCTTCACCCTGGACGCGAAGACCGCTGATTCGCTCAAGGCCGGGACCGCCGTCGTAGTTGTCCATGGCCTGGACCCCGCCACCCTGCCCGCGGCAGCCCAGAAGGAGCCCAGCGACCTGGTGCCGTCCCTGCCCCTCGCGGCCACATCACCGGCGCTGTGCGGAAGCCTGAAGGCCATGCCCGCTGGAGCGCCCGGCACCGGCATCACCACCCCTGCCCCGGCAGGACCTGACCTGGGCCTGCTCGCTGCCGGCGGCGGCCTGGTCCTGGCAGCCGGGGGTGCCTACGCCCTCCGCCGCAAGATGGCAGCGTAACGCCTGGTCAAGGGCCACGGGACAAGCAGGGATCTGATGGGATCTGAAAACAGCAGCCGCCGCGGACGCACCATCGCGTCCGCGGCGGCTGCGCTGCTCCTGGCCGGCGGCATCACCACCATCGGTCTCGGCCTCCATGCCGAACCTCCCGGCGCTGATGGAGCCACCGCCTCGAACGCACCGGCGGTGGCTGCATCAGGCGCGGTCACCAGTTCTGCCCCACCTCCCTCAACCGACCCGGTCACTGCACCGCCTCTCCGGCCGTCCGCGGCCGTTCCTCCCGCTCCGGACGCCGCGCTGCCCGCCTCCGTGCCGGTCCGGGTGGAAGTTCCCGCCATCGGCGTTGACGCGGCCGTGACTCCCCTGGGGAAGCAAGCCAACGGCGAAGTGCAGACCCCGTCCGGGGAACCCGGGTCCCCCGCCGGCTGGTACCAGGACTCGCCCACCCCTGGCCAGACGGGGTCTGCGGTGATCCTGGGCCACGTCAACAGCACCACCAGCGATATTGGCCTGTTCTATCGGCTCCACGAGCTCACCGCCGGCCAGAACATCACCGTCACCCGTGCGGACCATACCGCCGCCGTGTTCACCGTGGACAGGGTGGACATCTACCACAAATCAGCGTTTCCCACGGTGGAGGTCTATCAGAACGCGGACCGCCCGGAGGTCCGCCTGATCACCTGCGGCGGCTATGATCCGGCCAGCCGGGAGTACCTGGACAATACCGTTGTCTACGCCCACCTCACCTCCAGCCACCCCGCCTAAAACCGGCACCTCCGCCCTCGTTTTGCCCAGAGGCCGCGTCCGCTCCCTGAAAGGGAACACCATGAAGACGATAAAGACTCCGCAACGCCTGGCCATTGCCCTGATCGGTGCGGCCACCTTCATCGGAGCCGCGGCCTGCGGGACCACCGGCAGCGGGTCCAGCCCATCATCAGATTCTCCGGCGTCGATGGCGTCCCCGTCCGCATCCATGGAGGGCATGCCAGGTTCACCCATGGCATCGTCCATGGGAACCACGATGGGAGGATCATCGGCGTCGCCTGGAATGAGCGCTGGCCTGACGATCCATATCAAGTCTTTCGCTTACACCGGCCCGGACGGCGTCCCTGCCGGGGCGACAGTGACGGTCATGAACATGGACAACGAAGCCCACACTGTGACCGCTGACGACGGTTCCTTCAACGTCGTCGTCAAACCCGGTAGCAGCGCCACGTTCCGCGCCCCGGCCAAGGCTGGCACCTACCCGTACCACTGCACCTACCACTCCAACATGCACGGAACCCTGGCCGTCACGTGAGCCAGGCAGTGCGGCGCACTCTACCCCCACTACTGTGACAACAGCGGCGGTAAAATAATGTGGTGTTCGGTATCGACGCCGAAAAGCTATTCGTCCTCCTCATCATCGGCGCCTTGGTGCTGGGGCCCGACAAACTGCCGGAATATGCTGCCAAGTTCGGCCACCTGGTCAGGGAAGTGCGCCGCATGGCCGCTGGCGCCCAGGAACAGCTCCGCGATGAACTCGGCCCTGACTTCGACGACATCGACTGGAAAAAGCTCGACCCGCGCCAGTACGATCCGCGCCGGATCCTCCGCGACGCAATCCTGGACAGCCCTGCCGGCCCTCACCCGGGCACCACCGCAGACAAACCCGCCGCCACCGAGGTTTCGTCCCCGCCGCGCAACCCTTTGCCCGGGCAGGCACCCTTCGACTCGGAAGCTACATAATCTGCCCCCCTCAGGACCTCACCCCTTGGTCCGGGACGAGTTTCGTTTGGGCGGGAGCAGGCGGAACCGCTTGGCCTGGGGTCCGGATAACGACGGCGCTGCTGCGGGTGGGCGGGTGATGGCCAGGATCACGCCGATTCCTGCGAGGGAGGAAACCATCGCTGAACCACCGTAGGAGATGAAGGGCAGGGGAACACCGATCACGGGCAGCAGGCCAGTGACCATGGACATGTTCAGGACTGCCTGGCCGATAATCCAGGCGATGATGCTGCAGGCCACGATCCGGGAAAAGGTGTCCCTGCTGCCCGCAATTGTCTTAACGACGGCGACGGCCAGGACGGCGAACAGGGCCAGGACCAGCAGGGTGCCGGCAAGGCCCAGCTCCTCCCCAAGGATGGTGAAGATGAAGTCGTTGTGCGCTTCCGGTATCCAGTTCCATTTCTGGCGGCTCTGGCCCAGCCCGACGCCGAACCATCGACCGGATGCCAAGGCGTAGAGTCCGTTTGTGGCCTGGTACCCCACGCCCTGGGTGTCGTCACCGGAGCCTGCGCCCAACCAGCTGAAGATCCGGCCCATGCGGTTGCCGCTGCTGGCTGCCAGCAGCACGGCAGCCACCGCGCATATCAGTGCCGCCACGGAAAAAACCTTCATGCGGACCCCGCCGAAGAACATGGTGGCGGCAAGGATCATCATGATGATGAGGGTGGTTCCCAGGTCGTGGCCCAGGGCCACCACCGCCATGATCACGGCGCCTGCGGGCAGCAGCGGGATGACCGCGTGCTTCCACTGCCCGAGCAGGGCCTGCTTCCGGTCCAAAATTCCGGCCGCCCAGACGATCAGCGCAAGTTTGGCGAATTCGGAGGGCTGGGCGCTGAAGCCTCCCACTCCTATCCAGTTCCGGTTGCCGTTAACGGTCATGCCCAGCGGGGTGAACACGAGTATCAGGGCGAGGATCGCTCCGATGAGCAGCGGCCATCCAAGCTTCCGGATACGGTCCACCGGCAACCGGGCCAGCACCAGCATGATCGCTACGCCCGCTATGGTCCACACGCCCTGCCTCAGCGGCAGGTCATAGGGATTGTTTCCGGCCGCCACGGATTCCACGGACGACGCCGATGCCACCTCCACGAGGCCGATGGCCGACAAACTAAGGACGGAGGCCAGGATCAGGGGCCGCAACCGTCCCGGGGAGTCATCCTCAAACCAGACTGCCAGTTTCCCCAGCCGTCCCCTGACGTTCCTGACGGGGCGGAGGTGCTTTTGTCCAACGGGCATGGTGTCATTCCTCAAGCGTGGATTCCGGCTTTCCCCTGGGGCCCTGAGCGCGGAACGTACTCCGACCGCCAGTCACACTACGGCCGGCGGCCCGGGAACCGGAGGCGTGACGCACCGCGGGCGTGCAATTCACAGGTCTTTTTTCGGTTATTCCACGCTTTTTCCCAGACTGCGGGCGTGAAGTGAACAATTGGTTCCCGTGTGCCGTGCAAGGCCAGAACCACCCCGGGATCTATGAGAAGAGAGCAAGCATTGAGCGGTGGCCAGTCTGGGAACGCAGCCCGTAGCCGGGACGTAGAGGCACTGCTCCTGGTGCTTGCCTTGATGATCGGTGCGGGGGCGAGTGCAACAGTTTCCCTGGACAGGCATCAGCCGCTGGGGCAGGACTTCTGGATCCAGGTTGCCATCCAGGCCGTCCTCGCGGCCGGAATCCACACAATTCTGCGGCTGCGCGCCAAATACGCGGACCCGCTGATCCTCCCCATCGTGGTGGCTTTGAACGGGGTGGGTATCGCCGCCATCCAAAGCCTTGACCAGGCAGCCGGAAGCGACGCCGGCACGAACCAGCTCAGGTGGACGGGGCTTTCGATGCTGGTCGCGGCCCTCGTGGTGTGGTTCCTGCGGGACCACCGGAAGCTGGGCCGGTACACCTTCATCGCGCTGGCCGTGAGCGTCCTCCTGCTGGTCCTGCCGCTCGTGCCCGGGATTTCCGCCGGCGACATCAACGGTGCCAGCGTGTGGATCCGGCTTGGTCCCATGACATTCCAGCCCGGCGAAATCGCGAAGATCACGCTGGCGGTGTTCTTCGCCGGCTACCTGTCCACCCACCGGGACTTGATCCTGCTCGCCGGCCGGAAGATCGGGCCCCTGCAGTTCCCCCGGGTGAAGGATCTGGGGCCGATGGTGACCGCCTGGGCCGCGGCCGTGGGTCTGCTGGTCTTCCAGCACGATCTGGGCATGTCCGTCCTGTTCTTCGGACTGTTCATGGTCATGATCTACGTCGCCACCAGCCGCGTCACCTGGCTCGGGCTCGGCCTTGTCCTGATGGCCGCCGGCATGTACGGAGCTGCGAAGATCTTCCCGCACGTCGCGCTGCGCATCGATGCCTGGCAGAACGCGTTTGATCCTGCCGTGTACGGGCGCTTCCCCGGGGGAAGTTCCCAGGTAGTCCAAGGCCTGTTCGGCATGGCCTCGGGCGGCCTGGTAGGTGAGGGACTGGGCCTGGGCAGGCCGGACCTTGTGCCGTTTGCCAACAGCGACATGATCGTGGCATCACTGGGTGAAGGGCTGGGCGTGATCGGACTTTTCGCTATCGTGCTGCTCTACCTGTTGCTGTTCACCCGCGGGTTCCGCGCAGCGCTGGGAACAAAGGACGCGTTCGGAAAGCTGCTGGCCTGCGGACTGTCATTCGCCATGGCGCTGCAGTGCTTCATCATTATTGCCGGGGTGACCCGCCTGATCCCGCTCACGGGTCTGACCACTCCCTTCCTCTCGGCCGGCGGGTCCTCCCTGCTGGCCAACTGGGTCATCGTGGCGCTGCTGCTGGGCATCAGCCATTCGGCCCGGGAACCGGGGCCACAGGGAACCGGGTCAGCCCACGGGCATGCGGCTCTGCGCGCGCCTGAGCCGGTACTCGTGCCACGTAATCCACACGATGAAGATGTCAAACGCGGTGAGTAGCACCATGCCCCATGAGAAGGCCACTGAAATCCTGTAGGCCTGGTACGCGATGAAAACGAGCAGGAAGGCAATCATCCACGGATAGGCCCAGAGCTTTTCCTTCAGGACAGCCCAGACCAGGACGATCTTCACCGCGCCGTGCAGAAGCAGGTAGACAGCGCCGAACAACGACGCCGACCCTGAGAGATTGGCGGTCAGGTGCAGCAGGCTGTTGGCAACGACGTCGTGCGGATCCTGGGCGAGTTCGTGCTGGGTAAGGAACCTCGCCAGGGCTCCGATCTGCTCTGGCGTGACCAGCAGGAGAAGGAGGCCGCCGATCAGCTCCAGGACTCCGTCCAGCCCCTTGAGGATAAGGGAGACCCGGAAGGTCCTGTCGAGAGCGCCAGTTCCCGGCCGCGTTTTTTCCATGGGCTTCCCTTCGACAATCCCTGCAGTCTATGTCGGTGACCGCGGGCCAAGCAGTGATGAGGCATGTTCCCAGCTTTTTCAGTGCCTGTGCTCAGGCCGCCTGCGTAAGATCCGGTGATGCATCCGAGCGAACACAATGACAGTGCCGAGCCATTGGACACAACGATCGTCAAGGGCGTCAACCGCCGCTCGGGCGCCGCCGTTGACGCCGGACTGCATGGGCTTTCCATCAGCGCCAACAAGAGCCTGCTGTGGCTGGCAGTGGCAGGTGCCATGGCCTTGCGCGGCGGGGTTTCGCGGAAGGCTGCCATGCGTGGGCTGGTGGCCCTCGCGGTGGCGTCGGCCGCAAACGGATCCCTCAAGCTTGTCCTTCCCTTCAGGACGCGGCCGCAGCAGCTGCCCGGGTTTCTGTCCTGGGCGCCCGAATACAGGGGATCGTCTTTGCCCTCGGGCCATTCAGCGGCTGCGGCAGCCTTTGCCGGCGGCGTGACCATGGTCAGCCCGGCTTTGGGCGCCGCCGTCATTCCCGTCGCCGCCGGGGTGGCCTATTCGCGGGTCCATATCGGGGCGCACTGGCCCTCTGATGTCATCCTGGGGACCGCCGTCGGAATCGGATCAGCCCTGGTGAGCCGGAATTGGCCCATCTGGAATTCGCCCTCCATTTCTCTTCCTGACACCCGGCGTATATAGGCTCGGTCCATGCTAAATATGATCCAGGCTGCCGTCCTGGGCTTTCTCCAGGGGCTTACCGAGCTTTTTCCCATCTCGAGCTTGGGCCACAGCGTTATTCTCCCGAAGGTGTTCGGGTGGAATCTCGACCAGAACTCCGGCGCCTTCCTGACGTTCCTCATTGCCACCCACCTGGCCACAGCCATTGTCTTGTTCATCTTCTTCCTTAAGGACTGGATTGAGATCTTCAAGGGCCTGGCCCGGTCTGTGCGCGCCAGGAAGATCAGCCCAACGGACACGTACGCCAAACTCGGCTGGCTCCTCGTCGTCGGTACGATCCCGGCCGGAATCCTCGGCCTCGCCCTGGAAAAACCGATCCGTTCACTGTTCGCCTCGCCACTGACCGCAGCCGGCTTCCTGATCCTGAACGGTCTTGTCCTGTTCACGGCCGAGCGGCTTCGGAGCCGGGAGCGGCAACGGGTCGAGGCTCTTTCCGCTACCGCCCAGACCAGGCCGCACGGCGTACGGGAACCACGGGAACCGGCAGCGGACGCTTCGCACTCCGACGCCGGGATTGCAACAGCGCTCTCCTGGAAACAGGCCCTGGGCATCGGCGCGGCGCAGGCGGCGGCCCTCGTGCCAGGCATCTCCAGGTCCGGCTCCTCCATGGTGGGAGGCCTTTTGTCCGGGCTGAACAACGAGGACGCCGCCCGGTTCAGCTTCCTGCTGGCCACCCCGGTGATTGGCGCAGCAGCGGTCCTCAAGCTCCCCGAGCTGCTCAGCCCCGCTATGGCCGATCAGCGGGGCGTCTTCCTCGTCGGAGCGCTTTGCTCCGCGGTCGCCGCCTGGTTCGCCACCAAATTCCTGCTCAGGTTCTTCGAGACCAAGACCCTGAAGCCTTTCGCCATCTATTGCGTCGTCGGCGGTGCCATCTACTTTGTGGCCATGCTGGTGATGGGACAGGGGTAATTGCAGGAAGCCCGGGGCGCGGCCGCGCCGCGGTCTACGGGACCTGACCGGGGCCGCGGATATCAAGCTGGGGATCCTCGGGCTTGGCTTCTGTGGCCACCCTGTTCGCCGGCCGCTTCGGCGGGATTTGGGGTGCGGCCAGTCGCCGCGGCCCGCTCCACAGGGCCGGAGGCGCATCGATGGCGTAGGCAAGCCGATAGGCCACCGCCTCGTAGTTAAGGCGCCATCCGCGGAAGTGCGGCCATGCCTGTTCCGCCGTGTGCTCCACGGGATAGCCCACGGACTTGAGCATCTCCACGGCCGTGTTGAACTCGGCGAACGTCAGTTCCGTCTCCCCGTCCGGGTCCACGTCCTCCACTACGGGGATGGAGAGTGCGTGCCCAATCTGGTTCAGGCAGGAGAAACCCATCCTGAGCAGCAGCCGTGCCCGCAGGGTGGGAGCCGTGCCGGGGCTGAGTGAGAGCTGCAGGGCCGCACTGTCCATGACGCTGAGCAGCGCGGTAAGCCAGTTGGACTCCGGCAAGGGCGAGCGCAGGGTGCACAGCGTCAGGTATGTGCTGTGGGACTCGGCGACTTCCGCAGCCCACTGCTCCCAGGTGGCGTAGAGGGTGCCAAGTTCAGCAGTGCTGTCCACGGTGGAGAGGCCGAACCTGGTCCGCATAAGGAGCTCTGGCCCCCATGCCGGCGCCCCGGCCCGGGACACCAGCAGCGTCACTTCGGATTCGCGGCGGTTGAAGGCGGCGTACAGGGTGGGCAGGTAACCGATCTGGAGGGCTATGACCACCAAACCGGTAAAGGCTGCCGAGTAGACCAGCAGCGTGTTTCCCAGCTCGTCCGGCGGGGCGTAGCCAAGGGTGAACAGCGCGGAACCGGCCTCGCTGAATGCCCGGTGCGGATCGTCCTGGACGAACGGCAGGAGCATGAGGGCGAAGGACAGGTAGAACAGGATCATCCAGAGCCCGAGCCTGATGAACAGGGACATGGGTGCCTGCCAGGCAAGGAGCCGGTCCAGCCGCCAGTAGGTCCTGATGGGGCGCCGCGCCACTGCAAAGATCGCCTTGGCCATCCAGGCCGCGGAAGCGGACAGCCTGTCCTTGTGCTGGCGCGGCACAATGAGCGTGCCGATCACGCTTATCCAGGTCCAGATGAGCAGGAGCACGCCCGCCGAAAAACCCAACCAGACAGAAACTCCAGCCACGCCGCACCTCACCGATCACGAAAACAGTCCAGCTACCGGCCCTGCGGGCGGCGACAACACTACAAGCCCCCTCCCACCTTATGGACTGCCGGGCGCAACGAAAACTTACAGCCCCCGGCAGGGCCGGCATCCAGCTTTTCCCCAGCCTGAGCTTCTACAGTGAACGCGTGCCGGTCCATGCGGTCAGGTATGGAGGCACGGGATCTTTGGAAGGACACACCGTGGTGAAGCCATCAATTCCGTCAATGAAAACCCGCATCGGCGTCGGTGCGGCAGCTGTCCTGGCTGCCGGTGCCATGGCCGTTGCCGGCGTCGGCGCAGCGTCTGCATCATCGAACGCGACACCCGCCTCGGCAACCTCGCCCTCCCCCACCGCCACCACGAGGGCCCACACGGCGAAGGGCTTCGGCGGCCTGCAGGCCTTCCTCAGCCTGACGGCGAACAGCCCGCAGGCTGCCGGGGACCGCGCGGCGAAGGCAGCCGCGGCCCTGGTCAACCACCCGCAGGTGTTCGCCAAGCTCCCTGCTGCCCTCCAGGCGGACGTGACCACCCTCAAGGATGCCGCTCCGGCGGACAGGGTGAAGGACGCGTACAAGATCAAGACCACCGCACTGTCCGGCGGTTACGGCGCGGAGATCCAGAAGCGCGCGGATGCAGTGGAGAAGGCCGCCACCAGCATGGCAGGCCTGCGCCAGGAACTGCGCACCGCTTTCAACTCGGGTAACCCGGGGGCAGGGCTCCAGCAGGTGGCCGACCAGCTCATCAGCCACCCGAAGGTGTTCGCCAAGCTGCCCTCAAACCTCCAGTCGGACCTGACGGCCCTGAAGAACGCCGCCCCGGCTGACCTGGATGCCCAGGCGAACAAGATCAAGGACACCGCGCTGAACGGCGGCTACGGTGCCAAGGTGCAGAAGATGGCCGAGGCGCTGCAAAAGAAGCCTGCAGCGCCCGCCACGTAACCGCCAGCCGGACGCGTGCCGTCAGGACATTTGCGACGCCGCCGCGGACGGTTCCAGGTCAGCGAGCGTGAGCAGGTATTTGGGTTGGTCCGGGAAGGGAAAGGTGCAGGCCACCTCCAGGTCCGGACCAACGTGCACCAGCTCCCCCGGCGCCATGGGCCGCCATCCGGGGTTGTGGTTCATGGGTTCGGTGGCAAAGAGGACCGAACGGGAAACGGACAGTTCGGTGCTTCGAGACCGGATCCGGTGGCTTCTGGCGTCAAGGGGCGCGGCCGGGGCAGGCTCGGCTGAGGGATCCCTTTCCAGGATGTACAGCGGGTGGGTGGCCGGGTAGCGGAGCGCCCAGAGGTCTGTTGCTGTTGTCACGATGATGTTCAGTGCCAGGACGGGCAGCTGGGCGGCCACCCAGCCCACCGCACGGGTGATGCCCTCGCCAACGTCCCCGTCGGCCCGCCGGCTCTCGGCCGTGATGAGGGCGAAGAGGCGTTCACTGTCGGTTTGGCCGCGCACCAGTCCGGCCACGTCCAGATCCTCCAGGCGCTGGTCGATCCGGTCGAGGCCGTGGAAGGCGCCGTTGTGGGCGAACAGCCGCCCGTCCTGCTCGAATGGGTGGGTGTTCACCATGGTGTGTGCGCCCGTGCTCGCATATCGGACGTGGGCCAGGAAAGTGGTACTGGTCAGCTGCCGTGCCTCCCGGGCGAAGGCGTGGTCCTCCCATGCGGCGAGCGGACGCTTGGTGACCCGGGGGCCGCCGTCGTCATCAAACGTGCCGATCCCCGCGCCGTCGGGCTCGCGCCTGCTTTGCTCGGACAGGCTGTCCGGGGCGTCCAGGAGCCAGAAGGTGGCATGGACCGGCCGGGACCCGGCGTGCAGCCCGAACAATCGACACATGGGACACTCCCCCTGCAGGAACGGCTAGTGGTGGAACGCCTGCTTCTGTTTTTGCGCGGGCATGGGCGCCTCCAGGGCGTCCAGGTAGGCCACTTCCTTCTTCAGGTCGGCCAGGAAACTCGCTGCCAGGTCGCGGGTGAAGCCGTTGCGGACCACGATCCGTTGCACGGTAATGTCACTGAGCCCGTCGGGCAGCGGGTAGGCCGGGACCAGCCAGCCGTTCATGCGCAGGCGCTCGGAGAGGTGGTGCAGGTTCCAGTTTTCGGTATGGCCGTCCGTGAGCTGCCAGGCGAAGACCGGGATGTCGGACCCGTCGCTCCACAGGGTGAAGGCGTCCATGGCCCCGATTTCGTGGGAGAGGTACAGGGCGACGTCGCGGGAGCTGGCCTGCACGGACCTGTAGCCGGCAAAGCCCAGCCGGAGGAACAGGTAGTACTGCAGCAGCACCTGGGCGCCGGGCCGGGAGAAGTTCAGGGCGAAGGTGGGCATGTCGCCGCCCAGGTAGCTGACGTGGAACACCAGGTCTTCGGGCAGTGCGTTGGCGTCCCGCCACACGATCCACCCAAGGCCCGGGTACACCAGGCCGTATTTGTGGCCGGAGGTGTTGATGGAAGCCACCCTGGGGAGGCGGAAATCCCAGACCACTTCGGGCTGCAGGAACGGGGCCACCATGGCCCCGGAGGCGCCGTCCACATGGATGGGGATGTCCAGGCCGGTGCTGGCCTGGATGCGGTCCAGCGCAGCGGAGATCTGTTCCACGGGTTCGTAGGCGCCCGTGTAGGTGACGCCCATGATGGCCACCACGCCGATGGTGTTCTCGTCCACGTAGCGGTCCAGGTCGTGCCCGTCCAGGGTGGGGTGCTCCGCGGACACGGGCACGTAGCGGGCTTCCACTTCCCAGTAGTTGCAGAATTTCTCCCAGCACACCTGCACGGCGGAGCTGAGGACGATGTTCGGTGCGTCCGTGGGCTTTTTAGCGGCACGACGGCGGTGTTGCCACCGGCGCTTGAGGGCCAGGCCACCGAGCATGCACGCCTCGGAGGATCCAACAGTCGAGGTGCCGATGGCCGCCGATGGATCGGGCGCGTTCCACAGATCCGCGAGCATCCGCCAGCACCGGGTCTCGATCAACGCCGTCTGCGGGTATTCGTCCTTGTCGATCATGTTCTTGTCGAACGTTTCCGAATACAGCTGGGAGGCTTCCCGTTCCATCCAGGTCCCCACGAAGGTGGCCAGGTTCAGGCGGGAGTTGCCGTCCAGCATCACCTCGTCGTGAACCACCTGGTAGGCGGTGCCCGGGAGGGACTCGCTGTCCGGGATGGTGAAGCGCGGAAAGATGGTGGACTCCCCCGGCCGGCTGAACAACGGGTTCAGCTCAACGCTCGTTTCGGGCTCGTGCCGTGTGCTCCGGTGTGACCTTGTCATGTCCAGTTCCTTCGCCGCCGTCGCCGCAGGCAGGTGCCTGCCGCTGCACTTCCGCTGTTCCCAGCACTCCGTATTATTCACGGAGCCGGAGGAAACGGCGCAACGACGTTAAAAGGATGGGGCCGATTGCTCTCCGGGCTACGGCATTCCTTGGCCCGGGGAGCAATCGGCCCGCCCTTTACCTGCCGGTCCATGACCGGTTCGCCGGCAGCGGCCATGCTGCCGGACGTTTTATCCCACAGTTACGCCTGTTCGTGGACACGTACAAGAGTCTTGCGACGATGCCAGGGAACAGCGTGGCACGGCACCCTTCCCCCCTGGCCTTCGGTTTTGAGCACAATGAATGCCGTAAGGAGGAATATTTCAAGTAGGACAGCGCCTGACACTCCCCAGGCCACCACCGGGGCAGACACCACGGATTCGACGGCCACGGCCAGTGGAACCACGACATATGCAGCCACCAAAGTTAGGGCAGCCAGGATCAGGGCCATGCAGCGCATCATGGACCGCAGAGTTGAGGGGTAGATACCTGCGGTCACTGTGCGGACGGATGTTGGCGTTCCGCCCAGCCGCCATGGTTCGCGGCCTGTCTGTGCCGGTGCCAGAGGGTGCCCGGCCACCGCCGTAATGCTGTTTGTCACTCTTATTCACCGCTTCCAATGGTTGCCAGATCTGCTTGTTTGGTTTTGGGCGTGGGAACCCAGGCCACCTCGCGTTTGCCGAGTGCCCAGTCTTTTACGGCCCACAGCGCGGCGGAGCTTTCGACGATGCCTGCCACGGGCGCAATCAGGACTGCGAGGGCGATTTCCGCTGCACGGTTCCACCGGTCCAGCCCGGAATCGGCAAGGTTGTGCCAGGCACCGATGAACGTTGCCCCCAGCCACATCACGCCGAGGAAAGCCAGCCACGCACTGCCGAGCGCGCTTAGGGGAGCTTCACGTCCTGCCGCCAGGTAGTCCAGCGCCTGGCTGAGGAACACCGGGAACACGAGTGCGGAGAGAATTCCGGCAACGGACCCCAGTGCGAACGTGCCAAGCCTGTAGCGGGTTCCCCACTCGAGACTGAGCCTGGTCCGGCGCGGAAGGGACAAGTACATTGGGTTGGTGTTCAGGGCACTTAATCCCTGCAGTACGCCGAAAATCCAGCGGTAGCGCTGCTTGAAAGCACTGCGGACCGAAAAGGGCGGCTGTTCCAGCATCACGCACCCGTGCCAGCCAAAAACTCCTTTCCCATACTTGATGAACGCCTTCATTCCAAAGACGTAATCCTCTGCGATGAAGGGCTGCCCCTCCAGGCACCCGATATCCCAACCGATCTCATTTTCGAGGGATTCCTCAATCACCAGGTTGGACCCATGCAGATGCAGCGGGGCGCCGGATTCCATGACGTGCCGGCATTCATAGCAGCCCATGGGCCTGTTTGCTTCCATCGCCCGGCAAAGGGGTGAAGCATCCATGTAATCCAACGGATAATAAATGGGTCCTTCCAGGATTCTTTTGGTCGTCAGGGAAAGCCCGTGGATGAGCTTTCGCATTTCACCGGGGACCATGACACTTTCCTCGTCGAAATGCACAATAAAAGTACGTCCAGGCTTTTGGTTCCATGTGTTGCGGCGCTGCTCCACAGCGTACTGAAGGCCACGCGCCTTCAGCAGGGTGCCGTTGGGCGGCCTGTAGTCCTCGGGCACGATCAACGCATCCACAGGGATGCGTTGATCCCGGAAAACCCCCCTGAAGAAGATGCCCCTGGGCCGCAGACTCGGTCACAACCTCAACGGACAGGAAACTGGAGTAAAAGCCGGGATCTTCTTGCGCCAGGGCCAGGACATTGTTGATACCGCGCTCAATGACTTCCGTGCTGCCGGCAGAGCCGCGGGTGGTTATTTGAACCTTGATAAACGGGACGTTTAGGGAGCGCAAGTCACTTGTGGAAACGGCGTTCAGCACGCGGTAGCGCTTCCAATGGAAGAGGAAGCTCCACCAGTAGAGAGCCAGGCGGATGCCGATTACAGAAACCGCGACAAAAGCTATGGGACCTAAAATGGACACGGCAATAGGGACTGATGTGGACATATGGAGACCGTTCAGGAGGCAGGCAGGATTACAGGGCGGAGACAGATTCCTGTACCTCAGTCGGATGGCCGCCGGCTGCGGTAAGCATCAGGAATCCAGGAAAACGGGTGACGCTGCCAAAGAAGGAGTAAACGCATCTTGCGACGGCTATTACGCGCGGCGAAGCTGCCCACCAACTTTGGTCGGGCATTTGCTTAACCCAGTGCCGTAAACACTAAAAAACCCTTGCTGATCCCACACGAGTAGCAACTACTCGAAAAATTTCATTCGTTAGTACTTAAATACGCGCCTTCCGTATGGCAAAAGTCCCTGGCAGTCCCGTTCAAGTGAACACAGGGTGATGCAGCGGGAATTACGACGGCGGTGCGCGGCCGTTGTCGAATACCGGCCCCTATTAGTGGTTGGTTCATGCCCCGCTGTCTGTCGTGCGTGCTTTGCTGCCGGCCAGCGACGAGGGCTACCTGTTTCCAGCCCTCTCACCCCGATTTTCCGGGCCTCAGGAAGATTTCACGCGGGTCAAGCCCGGGCTGAATCTGCTGAGTAATGGGGCGCCAATCCAAGTAGTGCCTTTCTCAAGTCGCTGGAAAATCGGGTACCGGTACGTGTTGTTGCGCTGTGGCCGGGGCGGAAAACATTGGGTCATCGATCCACCGGAAGGCACCTGGATGGAGCCACCTATGGGGGAACGGGTTCTCAATCACATTTCGAAGGAGTCTCTCCATGCGCAAAATGACCAAGAAGTCCAAGATCGCCGCTGTTGCCGCTTCCGCCGCCCTGTTGGCTGCCGGCGGCGGTGCGGCCTACGCCTACTGGAGCACCACGGGTTCGGGTTCCGGCTATTCCACGGCTGCTACGGCAACAAACGCGGTTGTAATCCACGTGTCATTCGACAAGGACATCGCACCCGGCCAGACACGCGTCATTTCCTACACGGCCGACAACCCCAACTCAAGCAGCACGCCCGTGACGCTGACCAACGCCACTGTCACCGCCAGCGGCACTTGCGACGCTTCCTGGTTCGGGGCCACCGTGCCGTCCGGAACCAAGACTCTGGCAGGGAATGCGACCGGCGTTGATATGGGTACAGGCACGCTCACGTTCACAGATGCCAACACCACCCAGGACGCCTGCAAGGGTGCCACCATCACGGTGACGGCAAACAGCAACTAACAAACCGGCGAGCCGGGGGCGGCAGCAAACGGCCCCCGGCTTGCCGTCATCTGCACCAAACACGAGGGGGCACAGGGTGCACAACCAGGACCGACAGCCAGGACGGCGAACGCGGATCGGTATCAAGGCGACACTGATCGCACTGATGCTGGTGCTTGCCAGCGCAGGTGCGCTGATCGCGGCAGCGAGTAATCCCAAACCGGGCATAACAATGCAGGTCTCCCCCGCCAGCCAATCCGTCCAGAAGGGACAGGCGGCCTCCTACACGGTGACCGTAACCTCAACCGGGGGCTTGAGCGGTACCGTCAACCTGACCAGCGCGGGGCTGCCGGCAGGAACAACCGGTGCCTTCTCGCCGTCGTCCGTCTCCCTCAGCTCCGGCGGAACGGCAACGGCCACCTTCACTGCCGCCACCACGGCCAGCACCCCCGCGGGTACCAGTTCCCTGACCATCACGGGCACCAGCGGCAAGGTCTCCGGCAGCACCACCGCCAGCCTCACCGTGAATTACAAGGTCTCCGCCTCGTTCTCCGTCAGCGCCACCCCGGACTCGGTGACCATGCCACCGGGCGCCACCGCCGTGTATACCCTGCAGCTGAGCCGCAACAACTTCACCGGACCTGTCAGCTTCAGCGTCATGGGCGGGCTGCCGGCCGGTGCGACGGCGTCGTTCTCGCCGAACCCCGCAACGGGTAACTCCACCACGCTGCAGGTAGCCACCACGGCGTCCTCCCCCACCGGAACCTCCAGCCTCTATCTGGTGGGAAGCGGCGTGGACTCCGCCGGGAAGACCCAGTACGCCTATGCCAACGTGCAACTGGTCCTGGACTCCACCATCAAGCAGTTCACGCTCTCCGGGAACGTCCCGGGAACGCTGTCCCCGGGCACATCGACCGGGCTGGACCTGCAGATCAGCAACCCCACCGGCAAGCCCCTCTCCGTGACCAACCTGTCCGTAGCCATCACGGGGGTTGCCAGGAGCGCGGACGCGGTGGCGAAAAACCTCGCCTGCACCCCGCAGGACTTCACCGTCACGCAGTTCAGCGGCGCGTACCCGGTGGCTGTCCCAACCGGAAGCAGCTCCCTCTCCACTATCGGAGTCGCCCAGGCGGCGTGGCCGAGGGTGGGCATGCTGGACACCTCCGCCAACCAGGACGGCTGCAAAGGCGCAACCCTCCAGCTCGCATACTCCGGATCAGGACAGGGGAACTGAGATGACCAGCACCGCAAGGACGGTCCGCACCAAGCGCGGCATCGGGGGTGCAGCCCTGGCCGCACTCCTGGTGACGGCGGGCACGGGCACCGCATATGCCTACTGGAGCGCCACAGGGTCCGGGTCCGGGTCGGCAACAGCGGCCACCATGCAGACCGTCACCGTGGACGCCCTGGTAGCCGGCGACACCCCCAAGACGACGCTCATCCCGGGCGGCAGCGCAGACGTCGTACTCCACCTCACCAACCCCAACCCGTACGACGTCCAGGTCTACAGCGTTGCCCCCAACGGCCCCGCCGCGGCGGACGCCAACCACCCCGGCTGCACCACCACCGGCGTCAGCTTCACCGGAACCGGGGCCCCGCTGTCACCCGCAACGTACGTTGCCGCGAACTCGTCAGCACTCATCACCCTCCCCGGAGCGGCCGCCATGGACACCACCTCTCTCGCGGCCTGCCAGGGCGCCACCTTCAGCCTGCCCGTCACTGTGGAGGCACGGAAATGAGCTCAACCACCCGAAGCCAGCAGTCCACGAGCGGCCGCCGGCAGCGCAGGCTGCCGTGGATCGCCGCCACCCTGACCCTCCTGCTCGGCGCCGGCACCCCGGCCTACGCCTTCTGGGCCGCCACCACCAGCAGCAACAACGCAGCCGCC
Organism: Pseudarthrobacter enclensis; assembly: GCF_030811655.1. Taxonomy (GTDB): domain Bacteria; phylum Actinomycetota; class Actinomycetes; order Actinomycetales; family Micrococcaceae; genus Arthrobacter; species Arthrobacter enclensis_A. The sequence continues at coordinate 291,964 of NZ_JAUSRE010000003.1, forward strand.
GCTGCCGACGCCCTCCTGGCAGGCTCCAAGCCAACCGCTACCGCCACCGGCACCTCCGTGGCCGTCAGCTGGGCCGCCGGGAGTACCGGCAACGGCCGTCCGGCCACCGGATACCTGGTCTCCCGCTACTCCACGGCCACGGGCGGAACCGCGACGGCGGCCACCGGCGGCTGCGCCGGGACCGTCACCACACTGACGTGCACCGAATCGAACGTGCCCGGCGGCGTCTGGTACTACACGGTCACCCCAACCATCGCCCTCTGGACCGGCGCGGAAAGCCCGCGCAGCACCGGAGCCAGCATCGACACCACTGCACCGACGGCAACCGCGTCGGTCTCACCCACGCCCAACGCCGCGGGCTGGAACAACACCAGCCCGGTCACCGTCACCATCACGGCCGACGACGGAACGTCAGGTTCCGGCGTCGCCTCCATTTCCTACACGGTCGACGGCGGCGCGCAGCAGACAGTGAACGGCGCCATTGCCTCTGTCCCGGTGAAGGGAGACGGGACACATACGGTGTCCTACTTCGCTACGGATAACGCGGGCAACGCTGGAGTCGCCAAGAGCCAGACGGTCAAAATCGACACGACCGCACCGGCAACGAAAGCAATGGCTCTGGCAAACGGAACGAGCGGCGGGGCGAAAGTCGGCACGATTGACCCGGGCGACACGGTTAGCATGCCGTTCACCGAGGCCATGGACCTCACCAAGTTCTGCCCGGGCTGGACCGGCTCAGCTTTGAACGGCACCGCCACGATCACCAACGGCACGGACTCCACCAAGGACACCATCAGCTTCACCAGCAGCGGCTGCGCCGGGCTTAACATCGGGACCATCAACCTGGGCGCGGACTATGTTGCTGCTGGAACGCCCGCCGTCTTTGCCGGCACTACCAACGGCAAGAGCGGCACCATCAGCAACCCGTCCACTCTCAGCTGGGATTCCACAACCAACTCGTTGGTCATCACCCTCGGAGCCCTGTCCTCAGGTTCGGTGCCGCAGTCATCTCCACAGGGCCTCCCGGTCTACTCTCCCGCCGCGGGCCTGGCGGACCTGGCGGGGAACGCACTTCCCACCACGGCCAGCCCCACCCCAACGACGGCGACACGCTTCTGACACCGGAGGCGGCGCGGAACCCGCATCCGCGCCGCCTGCTCCACCCCCGAAAGGCAGGGCTGCATACTGTGGGAATGAAATTCACCACCACGATCCAAGGCAGCGGCAACAAGACCGGCATCGAGGTACCCGAGGACGTGGTCCAGGCCCTTGATGCCGGCCGCCGCTCGCCGGTGATCGTCACGATCAACGGCGAAAGCTACCGCAGCAGCGTTGCCGTAATGGGTGGCCGGAACATGGTCAGCGTGAGCGCCGCGAACCGGGAGCTTACGCGAGTAGCCGCCGGGGACACCGTCGAGGTGGACCTGGAACTGGACACCGAACCGCGGGTCGTTGAAATTCCCGACGACCTCGCCGCCGCCCTGGATTCCGAACCCGAAGCGAAAGCCTTCTACGGAACCCTGAACTACAGCAGCCAGCGCCGCTACGTGGAGCCCATCGCCGAGGCGAAAACGGCGGAAACCCGGTCGCGCCGCGTTGCCAAGGTGATAGAAGACCTCAAAGCACACAAGAAGTAGCTTTTGCCGAGGCGCAGGCTTTGGTTGGCGACGGCAGCGCCCGGACTGGATAAGAACGCAGCGCCGCACTGCTGGACACCACGCTCATTCATCAGTCTACTTACTAATTGTGGGATTGTAAGGGTAAGCAGGCTCTCAGATGCGGGCACCGGGCACCAGGGGTGCAGCGGCGTAGGTGCTACTTCTGCTCGGGTATCCAGAATGGTGCCTCCGCTCCCGTGCCCGTGAGGTTGTCGCAGCGGACCAGCTGGGTGCCGATACGCTCCAACGGGCAGTCCACGTAGGTATTGAGGGCCTCATCGTCAGAGGCGGCGGTAGCGGTGGCGGGCACTGCAGAAAGGAACAGTGCCGGGAAGACGGCAGCAAGAACCGGCATGTTGGGCTTAAACATGGGTTGGCTCCTTGGATTCGGCAAGGAAGGGTGAAGATGCGGCCAGCCCAGGACCTGGGCGGGCGCAACTGGGTCCCCCAGCCGATTCCCCACAAATCTGAGTCCCGCCAGCGCGGAACTCTCCGGCAGTTCCAAACGCTACACGGGCACCAGTGCCGCCAAAAGGGTAGCCGGTACCCGGCATGAACACTCCGGATACCCAATTCAGGAGGAGTTTCCGTGGGGGACGTGTACCCGGTCACCCCCCACAGGCCCGTGCGGGCTACGAAGCTCGGCGTTGTCGACGCTCAAATCATCACGTGACGCGCAGGTGCATCTTCGCGGCCCGGATAACCGCCGCGCCAGGGAATGTGCGTGTCGGGAATGCGGCAGCGCGTCGAGAATCCCGCAACCCCTAGATGCCGCCAACCGAATTTGCGCCGACCTTGATGCATTCTTGATCGAATCCGGGCAAGACCTTGAGGCAGTCCATCCAAAGTGATCCGTGAAGGACGGGAACGCAGCCTTAATGCACCTGGGAACTGGGCCCAGTCAACCCGCGCCTGCATCGGATAATACCGATGGTCTCAGACGCCTGGCGGCGCTAAGAAGCGGCGCCGCCAGGCGACCCCTTCCACATTCACCACAGACCAGGGGCCGACGGCGGAGGCACGGATCAGCGTCGATCCGAAAAAAGCCGTCGGTCCCCTCATCGTTGAAGAAAAGTACGACGCCGGCCCGCGGCCACGTCGAAGGCCCGGCTTGGTTGCCGGATTTATGAAGAGTCCCGCTGGGTAGGGATGCACCTGAGGAGCCCCGCGGACGAGACATTTCCCGTGGGGCTTTTCGTTTGCCCGCTACCCGTCGAGCCGCGCGGCGTTGCTGTGGTGCGGCACCACGACGTGCACCGCATTCCGCTCAATGGTGAAGTCCGTGGGCGTGACCGTGGCGATCTCGCCGTCGAGGTTTACCGGCAGCGGTGGCTCGGTGACCAGCCGGACATGCTGCTGCGTGGTCAGGTGGTACACGCCGTCCCGCTCAACAAAGCTGCCGTCCTTCAGCATGCGGGCGATCCTTATATGCTCGCGCAGCGGCGCCCCCGCGATGGCATAGATATCAAGGGTGTGGTCGTCGATCCCCGCAGTGGGCGAGACCGCGTTGCCGCCGCCGTAATGCCGCCCGTTGCCCACCGCCACCTGCAGCATGTTCTCCAGCTCGAGCGTCCGGTGGTCCCCCGCCGGGAACTCAAGCCGGGCGCGGAACGGCTTGTGCCGGGCGTACGCGCGAACTGCGGCAACGCCGTAGGCCAGCGGACCCAGGGACCGCTTCAGGCGCGGGCTCAGGCTCTCGGTCACACCGACTGACAGCCCAACCGACGCAACGTTGAGGAACGGCTCGCCGTTGGCCCGTCCCAGGTCGATGTCCACCACTTTTCCGTCCGCGAGCGCAGTACAAGCCGCGTCCAAGCCGGACGGGATCTCCAGGGTCCGGGCAAGGTCGTTGGCCGTCCCCAGCGGCAGGACCCCCAGCACGGTTCCGGTTCCAGCAAGCCGCCCGGCGGCGTAGGACACGGTGCCGTCGCCGCCGCCTACAACCACCAGGTCGTATTCCGCCGCAAGCACCCGGTCCAGCGCCCCGGTCAGTTCCGTGCCCGTCCCCACGTAGTGCACGGAGGAGATGGGCAGGCCGGCCTTCTGCAGCTTGCCCAGCGCCTGCTCCGGCCCGGCTGCGGCAAGGCGTGCGCCGGCGTTGATCACCAGCGCAACGGAGTGCGCGTCCCGGGCAGCCTTCATGGGGACCATCCTAGGTGGCGGAACCGGGAGCGGCACCGGCGCTCACTTCCTGCGGCGCACCACCAGCACGATGTACAGGGCAACGCCCACGGCCACCAGCGTCCCAACGTTGATACCTATGTTTGAACCGTTCAGCACCCCATCAGCTTACGTCCGGCGTCATACGTCAACCCAGGGGTAAGGGCGCCACGCCGAACCCGTCCGGGTAGAGCAGCGGCAGCTGCAGGGTCAGCCAGGGACTGAAGGCCCAGGGTGTTGCGGCCACGGCGGCAGTGATGAGCGCGGGATCGGTCCACTGCCACTCCATGACCTCATCGGCGCGGGGCGTCAGCGGCGATGCAGCACGTGCCGTGAAGACGGGGCAGATCTCGTTCTCCACCACGCCGGAGGCATCAACGGCGCGGTATCGGAAGTCGGGCACCTTCAGCTCCACCTGCTCCAGGCGGAGACCCAGCTCGTACTCCCCGCGGCGCCGCACGGCGTCCTCGAGGTCCTCGCCCGGGGCGGGGTGGCCGCAGAAGGAGTTGGTCCAGACGCCGGGCCACGTGAGCTTGGTGAGGGCACGGCGGGTGAGGAGGATGCGGCCGTCGCGGTCGAACACGTGGGCGGAAAACGCCAGGTGCAGCGGTGTGTCAGCGGAGTGCACGGTGGCTTTGTCCTGGACGCCTATGGGTGTTCCGTCGTCGGCCGCCAGGACCACTTGCTCTGCGTTCCGGTTCAATTGCCCTCCCATGGTGCCCGTGCTTACTTTACCTACGGATACGGGGGCCACGCTGGCGGATGCCGCGGTCCCCGGGCCTCCCGGCCCGATCACCGCCCCGGATTACCTGCCGCCGCCCGGCTTTCCCTAAAGTGGAAGGTGGCAACAGCGGATGGAAGGGCGGCGAGTGGCATGAGTGCTCCGTTCCGCCTCCCCCGCGCCGTGGCATTTACCGCCGCGATGTTCGCCCTGGCCGCATGGGCCCACGTGCTGGCCGGTGGCGTGCTGCCCCAGCCGGCCATCGTGGCAGGGATCGCGGCCCTGGTGCTGGCACCGGTCACCATCCTCTCGAAAACCAGGATCAGCGCGCCGGCGATGATCGGGCTCCTGGGGTCCAGCCAACTGGTCCTCCACTGGGCCTTCGACGCGCTCTCCGTGTCCGCAACCTTCACACCCGCCGCCGGCGCCCACGTCCATGACGCCTCCCCGTTGTCCCCTGCGGCCGCGGCCCTGATGCCTGAGCATGCCGCCCTGCCCGGGGCCCTGATGTTGGTCCTTCACGCGGCGGCGACGCTGGCCACCGCCCTGGTCCTTGCCCGGGGCGAAGCAGCCGTGTGGGCGCTGGCCGCGTGGCTCCGCCCTCTGGTCCGCATCCTGGCGGCCACCGCCGTTCCGGAGTGGCCGCGCATTCCCGCGCCGGCCGCCGTCGTTATTCCTTTCCGGTGGCGCAACCTGCGCCTGCCTGCCCTGCGCGGGCCGCCGGCCTTCCACGCCGCACTGTAACGCGGCCGCCGCCCCTCCGCGCCGTCCCCGCCTGCCGAAAGCAGGCAGGGGGCACCGCGTTGTCCCCTTTTCTGCGCCGCCGCACACGCGGCCCTTGTGGCGCACCCTTTGGAAGGCTTGCTTTGAACACCTCATTCCGCCGTACCCTCAAAACCCTGTCAGCCGCCGCTGCCGCCGCGGGGATCGTGGCCGCCGGCGCCACCGCCGCGTCCGCGCACGTCAGCGTGAACCCGGACGATACCGGCGCCAACGGCTACTCCCACCTGACGTTCAACGTCCCCAACGAGTCCCCCACCGCCAAGACCAGCAAGCTCGAGGTCACGCTGCCTACCGACACCCCCTTCACCTCGGTCTCCGTGAAGCCCGTGGAAGGCTGGACCGCGCAGGTGATCACCGGCGAACTGCCCAAGCCCGTCACCATCTCCGGCACCACGGTCACCAAGGCGCCCACCTCGGTGGTCTGGACTGCCGATGAAGCCCACCAGCTGGGCCAGAACCAGTACCAGGCGTTTTCACTGTCGGTGGGCCGGCTTCCCGCCGAAGGCACCAGGGTCACCCTGAAGGCGGCCCAGACGTACACCGACGGCAGCGTGGTGAAGTGGGACGAGGAGAGCGCCGAGGGGCAGCCGGAGCCCCAGCACCCGGCGCCGTCGTTCGTGACAACGGCCGACGACGGCGCTGCCGCCACCACGGCGTCAGCGTCACCCAGTGCCGAGGCAGTGACCCGGACGGCCCAGGATTCCAGCGACGCTGCGTCCGTGTGGGGCGTGGTGCTGGGGGCGGCAGGCTTCGTGCTCGGTGCAGCGGCTCTGGGCCTGGTCCTCGCAGGCCGCCGGACCCGCGCTGCCGGAAAGTAGGCGGGAAACTCATGAAGAAGACCCACTCCCACAGCCCGGCCGCGTGGCTGGCCCGTGTGCTGCTGCCGCTGGCCACCGCCGCGTTCCTGCTGTTTTCGTCGGCGCCGGCGCAGGCGCACGACTCCCTGGAGTCCAGCAACCCGGCCAACGGTTCCACGGTCAGCACCATGCCCGCGAAGATCGAGCTGACCTTCGACCACACCCCCATCGCCATCAACTCGATCGTGCGCGTGGAGGATGCCACCGGCACCGACCAGGCGGACGGCCCGGTCTCGATCGTTGACAACCAGGTCAGCCAGGCGGTGAAGCCGGGCGCTCCCCAAGGAAAGTACACGGTGGTGTGGCGGGTGGTGTCCTCGGACGGCCATCCCATCGAGGGGACGTTCACCTTCACCGCCGGCGGCCCGAACTCGGCGCCGTCGGCCGCGCCTACTGCTGCAGCCGCTGACGCCGGCCTTCCGGGGCAGCTGGTGGTGGCGGGGGTTGTTGGTGCCGTCCTACTCATCGGGCTGGTGGTGGCCGGGTTCATGATCCGGCGCCGGCTGCGGAACCCGGAGGGCGAGGGGTAACACCCGATACGGTTGACGCCGTGAGCCGATTAGCGACGGTTCTCGCCGGGGCTCCGCTCATGACCAACATGAGCGAAGCCCCGGGTGATTCCGTTGTTAGGCGAGGTCCTCGAAGCTGTCCTCGCCGGGGCGCCAAGCCATCCAGCGTCCATCCGCGAAGCCGCTGAGTTCGGCAATCTCGACGAAGATCTCTTCCTTTGCAGGGTGGATTACGATCGCGCCGGTGTCGAGCTCGATGCGGATACCTTCACCTGTCGCTTCAGTAGTCGAAACCACGGTGCCGGGAGCCACGCGGCGCAAGGCATCGGCATAGCCAAGATCCTGCTCGCGCCAGAGGCGGCCGTCCTGCTGAACGACGGGCCACACGTAGCTGTTGAACGTGACGTGGGCTGGGCTCTCATCCCCGTCGAACCGGAACTGCACGTAGTCGTTGAGGACGAACTCCACCGAGTACATCCGCTGCCCCACCAGCCGCCCCAGCAGTTCGTTGGGAACGTACTGGTTAGTTGTTGCGCCCATGCCGTCCCTCCCCATCGAACTTCGACATTAGCGAGAGCAAACGGCACCTCGTAGCCCGCTGACGAAAGAGAGGCTACCGGTACCCGTCCACGATCGCTGCGGCGATCTCCTTATAGGCCCGCCGTGTCTCCGGCTTCAGTACGTCCAGAGTGACCAAGTCTCCGTCGGCAACGCCGCGGTCGTGCGGCACCGCAATGAGTTCGCGGCAGATACCGGACAGATGTTCCTCGATGGCGTCCTTATCCACGCGGGAAGACACCTCGTCCTTGTCCGTGATAACCACGATCGCGTTGCGGGCCAGGTCCTCGTAGCCGTGACTGGCGAGCCAGTGCAGAGTGCTGCGGGCGCGCTTGGCGCCGGACACCGCATAGCCGGCGGCGATCACCAGGTTGTCGGCCGACTGAAGGATTCCGCTCATCGCGTTGTGGGTCACGCCGGTACCGCAGTCGGTCAGCACTACGGAGTAGTAGCTGGAAATGAGCTTGCGGATCCGCAGGTACTCCTCCGCCGTCAAAGAGTCCGAAACCTCCGGGTCCTGCTCCCCCGCGATGAGGTGGAGACGGCCTGCGTGGTGCATGTACCGGGCAAGCGAGGTCAGGGAATCGATTGACTCGATGTTTTCAAGCAGGTCGGTGATCGTCCGGGGGCTGGACTGCTGGTAGATTCCCTCCCCGAGGGCGCGTTCCACGAGGTCGCCGGAGTCCGGGTTGGCGTCGATGGCGCATGGAGCGTCTCCGCGGTATTCAGCGAGGGTCAGGCCAACACCCACTGTGGTGGACGTCTTGCCGATACCGCCCTTGAGACTCAGGACCGCGGTGTTGTAGCTGCCCTGAAGCTGTCGGGAAATGCGGCGCGCAAGTTCGTCCTCCTGGCGCTGTTTCGGTCCCGGGCCGAGGTTCCAGGCGCCGCCGGTCAGGTTGTAGAGCGCACCACGGAAACCCCCTACCGGCCGCGGCTTCTGTTCCTTGACGAACAGGCCGGGTGAGCTGATGAAGTCCGGCATGGGGCTGTCCGCGATCTCGTCGGCCACGGTGGGCCGGCTGCGGCGGAAGGACGGAGTTTCGGCGGGAGCGGTAGCCGGCGGAACTGCAGTCTGGGGGGCCGTCTCATTGGGCGCGGGGGACGGAACAGATGCAATGGGTCCGGGCTCCGAATTTAGTCCCGGCTGCCGTGCCGGTGGCAGAGGCTGCGCGGGAGCCGAGGGGGTAGCACCTGAAGGCGCGTACGACGGCTTGGTAGCGTCAGCCGCAGCAGCCGCTTCCGCCCATGAGGATCGGCGTGTCACTGGCTTGCCAGCGTCGTTGGAACTGGATGTTTCGGGGGTTACGGCTGGCATGGTTCCTGTCCAGGCATCCTGAACTGAGCCGTCGGCACGACGAAGGTCGCGGCGTCGGCGCAGTTGCGGCTGCCCTGCATCCTCTGCTTGGGCGCCTGCATTCTGATCCGCCGGATCTGGCATTGTCTATCCCCCGGACGTTCGGCAAACGGTTCTGCGGCACTGGTTCAATGTGTAAGTCTAGGGGGTCCGGAAGAATCTCCTGCTCAGTCTTCGCAGGTCAATGGTGGACGAGCGCGGCGGACACGACGACTGCCGTGACGACTAGGAGAATGGCAAGGATGGCGTAGCCCACCCACTTCGGGCGGCCTTTGTGGGGGTTGATGTCGACATAGGGCATGGTCAGCGTTGATTACCTCTGGGTGCGGGTGCTGGCCGGATGGGGATCCGGAGTGCGCGGCGCCTAAGCCGCAGTATTTGGTACAGGACGGCGAATGGAACCAGCAGGGTGCCAAGCAGTGCGGTGAGCGCCAGGGCGTAGTCCGAAAAAGCCACAAAATCCTCCGTTGGTAAGCAGTCTTTCTATTCCCCACCTCGAACCACCCAATCATGGGTCAACGGAATTGACAAATTGAGTCATAAGTCTCAAAGCGGAGTACCCCCGTGCATTACAGCCGGGTACCAGTGCAGTCCAGCAGTGCGGCGGGGGCGACCAGGTCCGGTCAAGGTTTGCTCGACTGCAATTGTTCGGGACGTATACCAGAAGCGCATGGCACTTAGTCGCTTTGTTGGGGGGGTATTGCGTATGGACTTGAGGCGGTGGCTGAGGCGGTGGCTATGGTTTAGGGTCCGGCCCGTCGCGAAGCTGGACCTTCCGCCATGTTCTCGCCGACTCTCAGGCGAGCCGCGGCGGAGGCGTTGACTACAACCCACTCCTTCGGGCTAGCTCACGAAGGCGCTCGTCGAGCCCGCGAGGCCTTGGGCCGCGCTTCTGGATATAGCCTTCAATCGTCCTGCAGTCACGGCACCCGATCCCAGCCAGCCGATGGCCACCAACCGCTAACTGCTCCTTTGGTGACGTCACTTGCGACCTATCAGGGGTACATCGACTTTGCCAAGACTCACCGTCGCTATCTGAGACTCACGGTCGACCAGATCGTCACGTGAAGGGCGCCAAGCACCCGGACGTCGACTTCGTCGGCTCAGTCAACGTCTTCAACCACACTAACGCAGGGAACGCCAATCAAATCCGTGTGCAGGTTATGGGCGGCCATTAAGTGCGACCGTTCTATCCTCGCTAGTTCTTGAAGGCGCCCGGAGTAGCTTGGATTTCCAATAGGCATCCGGTGGGCGGACCCCGCGTGGATTTTCTGCAATAGGCTGCAGGCGGTGTTCGCTCTTGGACGATGCCAAGAGTACGGTTACGACCACTAGCAGGGCACCGTTCAAGGAAGCGGTGGAAATGTTCAGTGGAGTCTCCACAGCAAAACGCGATACGAAGACCGCCACCACTGCAACCAGACCGGCGCGTGTAGGGTGATGACCCACTCGGAGCGCGTAGCCAGTCAGTGCAACCAGGAAGACTGTCAATATCATCAGGCCGACAACCCCACGCTCTACCAATGTTTGAACGAACTGATTGTGAGCATTCGATGAGCTGATCAAGTTACCAAGGCCAAGCACACTCGACCTGTATTCAAGATCGAACGACCGTGGCCCGGTACCGAATACAGGGTTCCGGCTAACTGCACCCAAAGCGTTCGCCCAGATAGTTGTGCGACCGTTCAGAGTGGAGATATCGCCGCCTGCCGACCAATGCGTCAAGGCGTCGAATACGTTCTCCAAGAGAGTCGACGCGGCCAACAGGCTAATCATGACGACGGGCAAAAGGATCATCACCCAACGCGCCCCTGAGCGAAACGTGAGATACAACAGGAGCCCTATCGCTGCACTTAGCCATGCGCCCCGTGATTGTGTTCCGAGAAGAGCCACTACGGCTGCGACCAGGTGCCAAATGCGAGGACGCTTCAAGCCCTCCATCCTCACAAGCTCAACGATCACAGCCAGCGCCGCCACAGTGCCCATACCGTTCGGATGGGTGGTCACGCCCGCGAGCTGGGAGAATCCATACCAGGTTCTTCCTTGCCCATCCCAGAACGCAATCTGCGGAGCAACCACAGCCAGGACGAGGCTCAGATAGACGTAAATACGCAGGGTAGCCCTGCTGAGCCGCAACGCCGTGGCGAACGTCATAGCGCTTGCGGCGAGGACACCAGTCACGGCAAGCGCCGGGTAGAACAGGTCTATGCTGGCACGCTGAAAGTTGATAAGCGACGACACCCAACCGACTACGGCATAAGCGACCAAAGCAACAGCGGCAGCAGGATACGGCAAAACAACCCGAGTCCTGATAATGGCGAGCAGCACCACAGCCACGAGAAAGAAGTACCCCACGCCCTTGATGATGGCCGACACCGTTGGGCTCTGAGGCGCATCCGAGAACTCAGTAAATCCACTAGCGCCGCCAGTTCGGGGGGACAGAAGAGTAACGACAATTGGAGAGAGCGTTGCCGTCATGAATAAAGCCGCCGCCATCAACCGCCGCCGCTTGTCGCGCTCAGCTGTCACGAATCGCAACGCATAAAAGCCTGCGAAAAAAATGGCGAGCATTCCGCCCACGACACCAACGATTAGAGCCATCCCCCAACCTTCCCTGATCAGGATTTATCGTACCGGGCATCAGGGACACGTAAGACCGGTCTGACCTAGGGCGTGTCTCCTAAAGCTGTCAGCCAGATGCTGATGGCCCGGAGGACTGCTCCGCCGCGGTAGGTGAGGGCAAGTTTGTCGTATCGGGTTG
>NZ_JAUSRE010000004.1 GCF_030811655.1 Pseudarthrobacter enclensis
CTCTTCGCCATGCTCCGAGACGGAACCCTCTACCAGGAGCCGGAACCACGAAACCACCCCGCAGCGGCTTGACGAAAACCATAGAGGCACCCCCCTTTCCCGCGGCTTTCCTCAAGGTTGCCTAAAGCAACCGCTCCATGGGAAGTGTGATCCATTACACTCTTGCAATGAGGCTCCTGTACGTGACGGAAAGCGTGCCCAACCGGGATCCGGAACTTGGGGACGGAAGCTCGATGATTCCGTACGAGGTCATCCTGCACCTTCCGGCAGAAGTTGCCGTCACCCTGCTGACTTTTTCCGGCCCGGTCCCCGTACCTGCAGAAATCAGGGATCGCTGCGACTCCGTCTACGAACTGGCCCCCCGGGAAGAACTTTCAGCCTTTGTCCGCTCCCTGGGGGGCCTGGCGGGGCTGGGGAAGCACCGCCGTGACACCCCTTCCGCCCGCGCGGCAGCCGCACGTTTGTCGCAAGGCAGGGACGCCACCCTCATCCACGGCCCCCACGCCCTTTTCCTGTCCCACCAGGTGTCCGGGCCCGTGGTGCTGCAAACAGTGGATCCCTGGTCCATCCGCGCCGGCATGGACACCGCCATTGCGCACACGCTCCGGCCCGCCTACCGGCTGCGTGAACAACTGGCGGCACGGGCTGAACGGCAACTGCCGGTGCGGGCACGCCTCCTGACCGTCGGGGCACAGGATGCCGCCGTGTGGGCGGCAAAACTGGGCTGCCCGGTGAGGAGCATCCCCAACGGAACTGCGGTGGGGAGCCGCACCCGCCGTGAGCGTGGCACACCCGTCGTGTGCTTTGCCGGCAGCCTGAATTACGCCCCGAACGTGGACAGCGCCACCGTTCTGGTAAAGACGATCGCGCCGCGGGTGTGGCAGGAAGTTCCGAACACCCGGTTTGTCATCGCGGGGCGCCGGCCCACACCGGCGGTCCAGGCACTGGCCGGCCCGCGGGTGGACGTCCTGGCAAACGTTCCCTCCATCCTGGACGTCTTCCACGGGTCGGACGTGGCAGTCTTCCCCGACGAACATGGCGTGGGCATCCGCAACTCCGTGCTGGAAGCCCTCGCTGCAGGGCTGCCCGTGGTGGCCACCCCGGTGGCGGCCAGGGAACTGCCCGCGCACCCGCTGATGACCGTGGAAGGCAGCCGGGACCGGCTTGTCCGCAGGATAGTGGAACTTCTCACCGCGCCGGAACTGCCGCAGGGGACTCCTGCAGCCGTTCCGGCGAGAGGTCCGGCAGGAGAGGTCCGGTCATGGGACACCGTGGCCGGCGAATACCTGGCGGAAGTACGGGAGGCCGCGGCCTCCCCATCCCCGGCCGGCCGGCTTTCGCCGACGAACGGGCAACCGTGACGTACGCGCCGGGGGAACTGGAACGCAAAGGGGTCCGGGGAGCCCTGTGGCAGGGGCTGGCCTTCGCCTCGGGCAGGGTGATCGTCCTGGTGACCACGGTGGTGCTCGCTCGGCTGCTGTCGCCCGCGGAATATGGCCTCGTCGCCCTTGCGCTGGTACTTATGGCATACGCGGAGACCATTGCCGACGCCGGCGTGGGCCAGGCCCTGGTCTACCTGCCCAGGACGCAGGTCATAGCGCGCTCGGCCCTCCTGCTGTCCGTCACCCTGGGGGCGGTCCTGGCCGTTGCGGCGGTGCTTGCGGCGGACACCGTGGAGGATCTCGTCGGGCTGGACGGTGTGGCTCCGCTGGTACAGGTCCTTGGAGTTTCCGTGCTGGCCACCGCTTGCGGAGCCGTCCCCGAGGCGATCATGCGCCGCGACCTCAAGTTCCGGCAGCTGACGGCCGCTCCGGTGCTGCGCGCCGCGACCATGGGAGCGGTGACCCTTTACCTGGCCTTCACCGGCCACGGGGCCTGGTCACTCGCGGTGGGAACAGCCGCAGGATCGGTGGCCTACGCCGCCACCTGCTGGTTCCTGGTCCGTCACGAGGCCCCCTGGCAGATCTGGCGCGTGAGCAGGAGCGCCATTGCCGAGAATGTCCGCTTCGGCGCTCCCGTCGCAGGCAGCACCATGCTGGCCAGGGCGATCTTCGACGTCGACTACCTGGTCATCGGCATCATGCTTGGCGCCAACGCGCTGGGCCTTTACACCCTTGCCTTCCGCCTGCCCGAAGCGCTGATCCTCAATGTGTTCTTTGTACTTTCCACCGTCCTGTTTCCCCTGTATACGCAGGTCCGCGGCGACCGGCAGCGGCTGCGCGACGGGTACTTGAAGAGCGTCACTGTCCAGGCGCTGTACGGCATTACGGCAGGAGTGGGACTCGCCGTGGTGGCACCGGTCCTGGTGCCGGTCCTGTTCGGGCAGCGGTGGGATGACTCGGTTACCCCGCTGGTCTTCCTCGCGCTGTACGCGGCGGCCCGGTCCCTGGGCGCGGGTGCCAATGATGTCTACAAAGCCCTTGGCAGGCCCGGGCTCTCCATCTGGATCTCCGTGGTCCGGCTTGCCGTCCTCCTCCCGGCGCTGGTCTTCGCCACCCGCTGGGGCATAGTGGGGGTCGCGTGCGCCCAGATGGTGGTCGCCGTGGTCTTTGCGTTCGGCATGCAGGCTGTGGCGGCCAAGGTGATGGGAACCAGGGTGCGGCGCTTGATGCGGGCCGCCGCCCCCGGCCTGCTGTGCGGCGCCGGAGTCGCCCTGGTGGGGCTTCTGAACCTGGCCCGGCATGCGCTGGGCCCTGTCCCCACCCTGATTGCCATGGTGGTTGCCGGCATAGCGGTGGCGTACGCTGTGCTGCGCTTCGGCTACCGGGACCTGCACGATGAGATACTCGGCCTTTTCAGGCACCACCCGAAAACGCCGGACGACGCAGAGGGCCGGTCATCCTGAGGCTTCCCACGTCCTGCGGTTTTGCCCTAGGGGGCGTCCAGGGCATGCCGCCACAGCCAGAAGTCCCTGTCCGCCAGGAGGGTGGCGCGCACTTTCTCGTTGCCCTGTGAAAGCCCAGGTGCGGCTTCCTGCGCCAGGCGGTCAGCGAGCGTTGCCGTGGACCGGGCCCAGGTTGCGATGACCAGCAGGGGAAACAGTGATTCGTCCACTCCCCTCATTCCCAGGTGGAGTGACAGCGGCCCATGTGCCCAACCGCCGTGGCCAAACGCCTTGTCGAAGGCAGCAAGCTGGGCCTCCCTCACGAACGCCTGTTCACTGGACTCGCTTAAGTACTGCAGATAGAACACCAGGTCGTGCCCGGGGACACCGCCGGTAAGGGAACGTTCCCAATCCATGACCTGTAGGGGAGCGCCAGGCTTAACCAGCAGGTTGGGGTGGCTCAGGTCGCCGTGTTCGATCACCGCGGGCAGTTGCGCGCGCTGAAGGGGCCCGAGGACGGCGTGCGTGCGCTCAACCAGTTCACAGGTCTGCGCATCCTGCCCGGACAAGGCCTCGAGCGCCGCCAGCGGATCCCTGACCGTGCGCTGGTACCAGTCCACGTTGTCCGCGGCGGGACGGGTGCAGGGAAGTGCCCCGACGAACTCGGTTCCGGTGGCTACGGCGGAGGAAAGGTCCGCCGCCACTGCCCTGGGGTCGAGGGGCGTCCCGGTCAGGGCGGTTTCGACGAGGACCGTGTAGGCACCCATGTCCCGGATCCCCACCAGCCGGGGAACACCGGCGCCCGGGCTGTCGACGACGGCAGAGAGTTGGGCCAGCATGGCAGCCTCACGGCGGACTCCGGTGTTGTCGCCGGGCTGGCGGGGCACCTTTACCACCAGGGCCGGCTCGGTGTGCCGGGCAGGGAAGATCAGGGCCACTACATGCCGTGAGGTCGCAAAGCGCGGCGTCAGGAGCAGCGTCTCCCAGCGCTTCCCCAGGCCGTACCCGTCAAGGGCCAACTCGTCATAGTGGTCTTGCAGGAACTGGTCCACGAAATTCACGGCTGCTCCTTCCCTTCGGGCCGGCGCCCGGTGATGGTGCCCTCCGGCACCAGGAGGTCGAAGACGCGCAGGGCCAGTGCAGTATGGACCGCCGCAGCTTTCAGCGCCCCGAAACGCACATCTTTCCGCAAACCGAGGGTGTCGCGGATGGACACGCGGGACTGCACCGGTACCAGCCGTGCAGTGCGCTGGCGGTTGGGTGCGTTCCAGTAAAGGGCGATGTCCCGGTACCCCCGGCGTTCCAGCGTCCTCTTCCAGCCCCTCAGCGTGCGCGGACCCGAGCGCTGGAGAAGGGACCGGCTGGCTTCGACGCAGATCCAGCCTCCGGGCTCCAATGCCAGTCCTGCACTGTCAAGCTGGCCACGGCCGGGCGAGGCGAGCAGCACCACGTCGCACGTCCTGCCGCCGGCTACGGTTTCCGGGTCCGCCAGGCGCACGGCTTCCGGGTCCAGCAGCCGCAGGGCCGCCTGCGCCTCGGGGCTGAGGCTCCCGCCGAAACCAAGCGCGCGCGGCTGCAGGACGGGAAGGAGGAACCGCCAGTCCAGGAACCGCCAAAGATGCAGGGCGAGGGCCTCCCCTGCGACGGCTTCCGGGGCGGGACCGGCCTGGGGCAGCCGGCTGGCAGCCGAGGCCGGCGGTGGAGGGGTGCCACCTGTTGCCTTTTGGGCGCCGCCTGCGAAGATTTCCCACACGATGCCGGTTGCGACGCGCTGCACCACGTCCGCCGGCTGGGCTGCATCGACCACCCTGCTGGCGGGGAGCCGGCCGGCCAACTCGAGGTAGTCGTTCCGCCACGATTCCAGGACCTCCGGGCTGTGTTCGCCCTTCCGCTCAAACATGACGTCGCCGGGGACATCGAGCACCAGAAGGACATCAGGGGCGGGGATCACGGCCAGGGCGAGCGCATTGCTGATCGCCGCAAGCGGACCGCGGGAGGAGCCGCCGAGCAAGGCGTCATACGCCACGCGATCCATCAGCACCACCTTGCCCATGGCCCGGTAGAACCTGGCCAGGAGGCCGCCCCGCACCAGCCGGTAAACCTTCTTGGCCGTTCGTCCGCCCGGTATCCGGTTGAGCACGGCATCCCACGGCCCCGCCCCCCACAGGCCCATGTACACGTACTTGGTGGGCAGGGGAACGTCGGCATGCAGGCCGTTCAACAGTGTGGTTTTACCGGCCCCGTCCGGAGCCATGACGCCCAACAAGGGAGTGTGCCCCTGCACCCGGGCACCGGCGTGCCTCAACGTTCCGTTGACTGCTGATATGAACCTGGAGCTGAAACTGCCACTCCAGGAAGCCCTCATCCGGGCCGCAATGGCCGGCGCTTCCTCGAACCGTCCTGCCAGGACCAGGTTCAACATGTCGGTCGCCAGCCCCGCACCCACCCTGCGCCTGACCGACTCCGCCATCCGGCCGCCGTCGGCCGCCACCCTGGCAGCCGCCCGGGCGCCCTCCTGACGCTCCTGCGCGACGCCGCCCTTGTCCATGAAAAGGTGCAGCAGCAGCAGCCACGCCTGGTCTGACGGGTCCGGCACCCAGCAGGAGCCATGGCGGACCCGGCGCCGAAGGCACCGGGGTGCCCAGGACGTACGCCACTGCTGGCGGGGGCCGAACGCCAGGGCCGAGACAATGTCGAGCTTGATCCACGCGCCTGCGTCCGCGGAGTAGCAGAAGTAGAATCTGTGGCTGCCATGGCCCCAGGCCACGACGCGGCAGAACCCCGCGTCCGCCATCAAGGCGTCCAGCCGGGGAAGGAGCCGGCTGTCCACGAGGATGTCCACGTCTCCCCGGGGCAGGGCCAGATCGTCCCAGCCCCGGACCAGGAGCCATGGCAGCCCTGCCGCGTCGAGGACCCGGAACGCTTTAGCCACCACGGGATGGATCTGGTCGCTTCCCGGCGCCGCGTCCCCGACTGTACGGGAGGCGTTCCCCGGCTCCCGGGGAACGGGCAGGTCACTTGCCGTATCCATGGTGCAATCCCCCGAACCGGTTCCAGCCGCAGCGGCGGCCACAGCCTTGTTTACCGTGTGTACGCATACTGCACCACCCAATCGACCTGTATGTGCCCGGCAACGTCCGTCGCGGGAAAAGTACTGGTGGCGTCGTCGGCCGTTTCCACCTGGAGAGTCCAGCGCATTGGCGTATGGGGTACGCCTTTGGGTTTGGTTGTCTGGTCCACCAGTTGGTCATCCAGGAACCACTGCACCAGGCCGGGCTTCCATTCGATGGTGGCTACATGCCACTGGCCCGGGCTGGACGAAGAGTATTTCCGGTCCCCGGGATCAAACTGCATGCCGTTGGACGTCCGGGTCCCCCTGATCGCGGAGTTCCCGTAGAGGGATCCGTCCAGGCCCCCTTCCGGCCAATCGATTTCCCCCTCGTTCCAGTTGTCGCTGGCAGGCCACAGGAGGAACGCGATCTTGTAGCCCGGGATGGAGTCATAGCGGAACCGCACAGAGTATCTTCCATAGGTCTGGCCGGTGTAACCGAACGGTATGGCGCTGGCCACCCGGGGCCTGTTGTTCGAATAGTGGAGGTAGAAGTCCAGGTAGCCGTCGTGTACCGAAAGGACATCGTCGGGGGTATACGTGCCATAGCCCGAGGAATCGGAAAACCCGGCATAACCTCTCATGTCGGGGCCGTACACCTGGCCCACGGCTCCCAAAGGAGCAGGTACATCGAAGTCCTGGACCATCGTCTGGCGCCACGAGGGCAGGTTCCCCCTGGGCGCTTCGGTCACCCTGGAGGAGTCCCCCTGAAGCGCCAGCAGGACAGCCCCGACGATGGACAACGACGTCACGGTGATCAGCGACAGCTGGTACACCCGTCCCCTATTTTCCCCAGTCAGCACGGGTAACCTCGTAAATCCTCACGGACTTGTTTTCAAAAACCAGCTCGGTGCCCCGTGCGACGTTCAGGTCATGCTCAAGCGGGACGAGGACATCCGTGGGGAACTTCCGGAGAACGCCGGTGGACGTGCGCTGCTGCAGGTCGGAGACCACCACGAAGATGCGGTCCGAGGGCCTCAGCTTGGCGGCGGCCCGGGTCTTGTCAACGTAGGCAAGCATGTCGTCACCCGTAAACGGCGGGCCCGCGCTGTGCAGCTTCGGTGCAACGGAAACCATTTGGCCGCTGCGGAGGAAGAAGGAGTAGTGCGAGCCGATGAGCAGCGGCAGGTGGTAGTTGGTCTCCACCACGGCGTCACCGCGCTGGACGTTCGAATCCAGCCAGCGGCTGGCAGCCACGTCTGCCGCCGGTACCCGTACGTTGGCCTCGTTCTGGAAATACACGGTGGTAAAGAGCACCGCCATTACCGAGATCGCGGACGCTGCCCCCACAACCGCCTTCCTGCCGGGGCGCTTGCCGGACCAGAAGAGCCAGGCTGCGCCGATGGAGAGCCACGGAAGGGCAAACATGAAGACCCGAAGCCTGCCTTCCCCGCCGTAGGACGTTCCGAACAGCCCAATGATGGGTGTTGCCGCGAGCGTCCCCACGAGGAGGGTGGTGCGGACGTGGCCGCGAAGGAAGTTGCGGAGGAAGCCCAACCCGGCAAGCAGGGCAGTAAACAGGGACAGGGCCAGCGCCTCCCTGGCCAGCCACCGGCCGGACAGGAGGGACGGTCCGGGTCCGCCGGCCACGCTCTTGTAGCCGGCGTTCGCCAGGAAATCGAAGCCGCTCAGCAGGCCGTACTTTTCCTTCACGAACTCCGCGTTGGGAAGGAGGTAGAGCAAGGCCATCAACAGGAGCGCCGGGGCGAGCCACGCGGGCTTAAAGTAGCGGGCGATGAAGAGCGGGAACAACCCCAGGATGGCCAGGTAGGGCGTCAACTGGTGGCTCATGACGATCATCGCCTGCAGGACCAGGACGGCAGCCACTGCCAGTGCCTGCTGGCGGCCGCTGAAGGACCTGGTCTCTTCAGGTTCCGGCGCGGATTTGGAGAACCGGGTTGCCAGCCTCTGCTCGAGCGACACCACCCAGGCGGCCGGGCTTCCGCGAAGGAAGGTGAGAATCACCAGGCACATGGTCAGGTGCAGGGTGTAGGCAAAGGCCTGCGGCGAAAAGTAGTTCTGGTTCAGCCAGTTTGAAAGTGCAAAGACCAGCGCACTGGTCCAGGAGATGCGGCGGTTCTTCGTCAGGGTCCTGGCAATTGCGAGGACCAGTGCCACGTTCATCAGCGCAAACACCGGCTCCGCCCATCCCGCGTAGGACAGGGCATCCTTGTAGCCGCCGGATTCGCCAACGAACGCACTGAACAGGAAGAACCCGGGCCAGCGGTTGTAGATGTCAATATTCGGGTCGAACTGGCCGGTGCTCTGGATCAGGTCTGTCACGGCGATGTGCTTGTACGTCCAGGGCAGCCGCGGGACGCTGGTCAGCAGGCCGGCAGATGAATAGAGGATGACCACCAGCCCGGTGAGCGAGGCTCCCGGAAGCCATCCGGAATGCCGGCCGGGACGGGCGGTGCTCCAGATGCACAACGCGACAACCAGCGCCAGCGAAACGTACCAGGTGACCGGGAACGCGGCCAGGAGCCCGAGATCACCCAAGTGCGGGTTCGTCAATCCCAGCGTCGCCGCCCACATGACCATGGCACCCACGAAAACCAGCCAGGGCACATAGGTGCCGGGCTGCGGGCGTTGCAGCCGGACAACGGAGGGCAACGGGGTGCGTGGGCCTGGTACCAGCAGGGCAGCCACAGCTGCAATCAGGATGCCGACGGCGGCGGGCCGGGGATTCCAGAGCTGGAGCCACCCCATAACGGCAGCGGTCAGGGCGAAGGCAGTTGCACCGGCAACGATCGTGAAGACCAGGCGTGCAACAGGATCCACGTGGCGGACCCAGCGCACCAGGGCCCAGCCCGGGATGGCGAGGCACACCAGGATTTTGGCGCCCGCGATGGACTCACCGCCGACGTCGAACAGGATCAGAAACGCCGTCACGGCAGCGAGCAGGGCCAGGACGTATTCGGCATAGCCTGGCCCGTGCCACCGTGAAGTGCGGGAGTTCATCGGGCCGGACACGTCACCCCTGATGAGAAGCGCCATACTGTTTCAACTCCTGGATAGTTCTTGCCGCTGACGGAGCGGGCCTCCGCGACCAGCACACATGCTGACTGTTGCCTTAGCTGCCCGCGGCCCTGCGCGCCTGCAGATATTTGTAGGGTCCGAACGCCACAGCCAGCAGCTGCAGCCAGACGAGCCTGGCGGCCTGCGCCTCAGGGGACCCATGGACCGGGGGGCCCTGGAGCGCGGGCTGGACGGCACGCGGGCGGTGGTTGAAGAACTCAAGGCCCACCCCCCAGCTCCTGGCCAGCGCCAGCCTTGCCGTCCGCGGGTCCATCATGACCTTGGTCATCCAGGCCCCCAGCCCGTTTCCGTAGCCGCGGGCCTGCACCCGGAGGTCTTCAAGCCCGTCCCTGTGGCGGTGCCAGACAATGGCCGCCGGCTGGACCACCAGGGCGTGTCCTTCGAGGATCACCCTGGTGAACATGTCAATGTCCTCGCCGCCTCCGGTTGGGGTTCCGACCCCCAGGGCGGGATCGAAGCCGCCAAGTCGGAGGGCTGCCTGGCGCCTCAGCGCGAAGTTGGCCCCCGTCCCGAAGGCTCCGGGACTGAAGGGAAATTTCGGAAGTCCGGCGGGCGGGTCTGCCAGCGAGTAGACCTGCGGAACCAGGCTCCGTGACCAGCTGACCTTGGAGTCGAAGTAGCCTTGGGCAGGTGTACGGAGTTCCCCCGCCGGAACCAGGCCCGTCACGCATGCCGCCCCCGGGACAGCATCGAACGCCGCCGCGATTTCCCGCAACCAGGACCTGTCCACCACCACGTCATCGTCCGTAAAGGCCACGAGATCTCCCCGTGCGTGGCGGAGGCCGGTATTCCTGGCGTGGGAGAGGCCCGGAACGGGTTCCGTCACCAGCCGTACCCGCAGGTCCCGGAACTCCTGGCACACCAGTTCTTCCGTGGCGTGCGTTGCCGGCGCGTTGTCCACCACGACGACGTCAAAATGCGGGTAATCCAGTGCGAGGATTGTCATCAGCGCACCGCGCAGCTGCTCGGTGCGATCCCTCGTGCAGACCACCACCGTGATGTGCGGAGCGGCTACCGCCGCGGGAAATGACGGAACTGAAGGCAGTGCCGCCAGGGCGTCCTCGAAGACAGCCCGGTCCACGATTCCCGCCGGCGACGGCACATCGACAAATCCCCGCACAGCCCCCGACGCGCGCACCAGCAGCCGTGCCCGTTCGTATCCAGCATGGTTCTCCAGTTCAAAGCGGGAGCAGTCCGCAAGGTCCTCCAGGTCCACCGACCCGATCCACCTTGCCCCCGGCCACGCCGGGGGCAGCCGGGACTCCATGGCGGGCACCAGGATCAGTGCCTCGCCCTGGAGCTCCTCGAGCACCTGGCTGGCGCCTTCGCTCATTGGACTTCCCTCCACTGGCCGCCGGCTGGGGCCAGGACCTGGCCCTCTTCTTCGGGGCCTGTCCAATGCTGGAGGCGGCGTCCCTGGAAGTATCCGGCGGCTGTGCAGGCCAGGACCGCGATTACCGCGCCGGCGCGGCCCAGCCCATCGGCGCTGCCCTCGCGCCCCCAGGATTTGAGGCCGGTGAACACCGCGCGGGGAAGCACGCTGCGGACATAGCGGCGTTCCGGTCCCAGCGCCCGTTTGTGGCCTACGAGCTGGCTGACCTGTGCTTTGGACAGTCCCTCCGACCACGACCTGGACAGCATGTAGCGCCACGTTCCGCGGGAGGCGGGCACGTGGTGGTGGACCAGTGCCGCGGGTTCATAGACGATGCGGGATCCCGGCATTCCCATCCGCGAGCGGATGCAGATTTCGGTCTCCTCGCATCCCAGCGGCAAGGTGCCTTTGCGGCCAAGGGACTGGTTGAAGCCACCCACCTGCCGCAGCACCTCAAGCCGGAAGGACATGTTGGCGCCGATGACGTTGCGGACCTCCGACGCCACCCGGGGCAGGCCGCGGTGGCTGCAGCCGACGATCCAGTCCAGTTCCTCGGCGAAGTAGCCCGGACGGCCGGATTCCCACAGGGGGACAACTTTCCCGCCCACGGCCAGGACGTCGGGGTCGTCGTACAGCGCAACCAGCCGTTCCAGCCAGTCCGGCGCGGCCTCGGCGTCGTCGTCAAGGAAGGCGACGATGTCCGATTCAGCGAGCCCGACGCCGGTGTTCCGGGCCCCGGACAAGCCCGGAAGGCCTGTGCTCTCGACTACGGCAACGTCGTCGACGATCTCGACGAGCCGCTCGTACAAATCTTCGTTGTGGTCGATGACAACCAGGACCTGGTCCGGGGACAACGTCTGGTTGCGGACGGATTCGATGACGTCCAGCAGCATGCCCCACCGCCCTGAGGTGTAGGCACAGATCACCACTGTCACGGACAGCGGCTTGGCGCGGTCAAGCATGCTGCGTCACCGCCGTCGCAATCCGGGTGTCCTGCGGTTTCACTGCCGGCGCGAGGACGCTGTGCGGATCCACGGGGAGCCTCGGGAACCGGACGTTGGAGTAGGTGTACTTCACGCGGCGAAGCGCTTCGGGCCGGGCACCGGCCGTGGGCGCCTCCCAGAGCGTGCATTCCCGGGCCAGCGTATGCAGCACCCGCCACCCGTCGCGGAACGTCTGGAGGTTGGATGCCCCTGAGATGCGGTCCAGCTCAAGGCTGGGCACTTCGGCGATCCGCAGGCCCCCCCTTGCGGCGCGAACAATGAGCTCGGTTTCGATCTCAAAGCCGTCGGACTGCAGTTCAAGGACCTCCAGGCATTCACGCCGGAAGGCGATGTACCCGTAGCAGAGGTCGGAGTAGTTGCTGTGCAGAACAGCGTTCGCAAGTCCGGTCAACGCCCTGTTGCCGGCTTTCCGCAGCCGGGTCAGGTCCTCGGACCCGCCACCGGTTACGTGCCGGGAACCTTTGACGAAATCGAAATCGTGCTGGAGCGGGGCAACGAACCAGCCGATCTCCTGCGGGTCCATGCTTCCGTCCGCGTCCAGCATCACGATGATGTCCCCGGTTGCGGCCGCAAAGCCGGCGCGGAGTGCCACACCTTTCCCTTTACGGGTTTCGTTAACCACCACCACGTCGGCACGCAGTGCTTTGGCCACTTCTACGGTGTTGTCTTGAGAACGCCCGTCCACGATGATCACTTCATCGACATAGGAGGGCATCCGGCGAAGAACCCAGGGAAGGTTCTTTTCCTCGTTCAAGGTGGGGATGACCACGCTGATTGAGGCTTGTGGAGATAAGAGTCCCGGCTCCGAAAACAGAGCTGGAAGTTGGGGCGAAATCGACAATTGCCTCACCACTTCATGACAGTTCGGATTCTTGACAATGCCCGCCGGCCATTTGGCCGCGGCATCAACGCTTAATCCGGTCATGGGTCTGGTCGCTGTCCCCCAGCAACCCACCGCCAATCCTCTGGCCGTTCCGGAAGACTACCCCCTACCTAATGCGGGTATCACGAGTAGTAGGTACTCGCTTTTTACCTAGGGTTTACCCCTGTTGGGCAAGTAAAGGGCTCGGGGACGGTGGAATTCATTAGGTATAGGGGATTGCGGAAGACCCAAAAAGCGTTGGGTAGGGGATGCGGAAAACCCCTTTTTAGGTAAGTCACCTACATTGCCCCGACGGGGGACCGGGCATACGCTTCTCGGTACTTGGGGGCTGAAGGGCTGTTGTGGACTGGGCCAACGGGCGGACGTTCCCCCACTTTGTTTCCTATGCCCCAGGAGTTCCGTTATGAAGCTCAGACGCACCCATCTTCTCAGAAGAACAGGCCAGGCCCTCGGCGTTGCCCTGGTCCTTGCAGCCTCCGTCCTCGGCCTGCCGGGCGCGGCCGTGGCCGACACCGTTTACGGCACCCAGAGCATTGCCTACTCAGGAGTGTCCAATCCGCCAACCTCGGACAAGCCACAGAGCAAGCTGTGGTTCAATGACGGCTCCTGGTGGGCGGATATGTGGAAGTCCGGAACGGGCTGGAGCATTTTCCGGCTGGACCGGGCAACCAAGACCTGGGTGGACACCGGAGTGGTCAACGACACCAGGGGCACCACCCTGGCGGACACGCTGTGGGACGGATCCCACCTCTACATCGCTTCGCACGTCGTGACCATCACCGGTGACGGGACTCCCAATCCATCCCTCTCCGGCTCGCCGGCGAAGCTCTACCGGTACAGCTATGCGGGCGGCAAGTACACGCTGGACAGCGGCTTCCCCACCACCATCACCAACAATTCCAGTGAGTCCATGACCATTGACAAGGACACCACCGGCAGGGTCTGGGCCACTTGGACACAAGTGGCGGGGAACTCAACGTCCGGATTTACCAACACGGTGTACATGAACGCCGCCACCAACAGCGGGGCCTCCTGGGGTACACCGTTTGTCCTTCCCGTCAGCAACCCGCACCCTGCTCCGGACGACATCTCGGCCGTGGTGGCCTTCGGCAACGGCCAGGTGGGCGTCATGTGGAGCGACCATCTGGCAAATACGGTCTGGTGGGCAACGCACAAGGATTCGGATGCCGCGGCGTCGTCCTGGAAAGTCCAGCCCGCCCTGCGCGGGAACGGCCAGTCCGATGACCACCTGAACCTCAAGACCCTGCAGGCCGACACCAGCGGCCGGGTCTTTGCGGCGGTCAAGACGAGCCTGAACGACATCTCCAGTGACAAGACCCTGCCGCAGCTGATCCTCCTGGTCTTCAAGCCAGGCACGGGGGCGTTCACGCAGTCCACCATTGCCGCGACCGGCGACTGCGTATCTCGTCCGCAGATCGTGCTGGACACCCAGAACAACCTGGTGCGGGAGTTTCACACCGCACCGCCCACGTCTGTTTCGGGCTGTGCCTATTCCGGCGTAGCGGGCAGCATCTACGAGAAGACCGCGTCCATGGACAACCCTGTCTTTGGGTCCGGACGCGGAACACCGATCATGCAGGCTGCGTCGTCGTCGAACATCAATGACGTGACCACCAGCAAACAGAGCGTGAACAACACCACCGGTCTGGTAGCCATGGCCAGCGACAATGTGGCCAAGCGCTACTGGTTCTCGGACCGGCCGCTGGGCACCGCGCCCCCCGCGGGTCAGGCACCCGTTGCTTCGTTCACCGCCAATCCCACTTCGGGCACCGCGCCACTGAACGTCACCTTCACTGACACCTCCACGAATGCGCCCACCTCCTGGGCATGGGATTTCGGCGACGGCGGAACATCCACCGCGCAGAATGCCACCCATTCGTACACGGCGGCGGGCACCTACACGGCCAAGCTGACGGCGACCAACAGCAGCGGCTCGTCCTCGGCAAGCACCACGATTAGCGTAGGGACCACCCCTCCCCCGGCAACCGGGGGGATCACCGTGGTGAACTCCAGCACGGCAAACTCGGGAACCGCCGTGACGACCGCCGCTTTACCGGTTCCCACCGGCACCGCTGCAGGGGACGTCCTGGTCGCGGCCATCACCACGGACCTCAACCCGTCCTTGACCGCCCCGGCCGGCTGGACGGCAATCGTCAACGGCCAGTCGATCAACAGTTCGTCCACATCAGGGGCACGGTCGTTCGCGTACTACAAGGTGGTGGGTGCCTCGGATCCGTCAACGTACAACTGGACCCTCAGCTCCGCGGCCAAGTGGGGCGGCGGCATCACAGCCTACCGCGGCGTCAACAACACCACACCACTGGACAGTTCAGTGGTTACTGCCGCCGACACCAGCTACTCGGCCACCAGCATCACGGTGGGCAGCGTTACGACGGCAACCAACGGTGCCATGCTGATCGGCGGAGTGGCATGTGACTGCAGTTCACCGGTGGGGACCCCGCCTTCCGGCTGGACCGAGCGCTGGGAGGCTGCGGCAGGCCAAATTGCGGAGTTGGCGGACAAACCGCAGCCGACCGCGGGCGCCAGCGGAACAGCCACCTGGACCCTTAGTGCCGCGCGGGCTGTGGCGGCCTGGCGTACAGCGCTCAAGCCGGCCGCCTAACGGGAACGCATAACTGAATATGGAACAGGGAGGGGTTCCGGCCAGCCGTTACACGGCAGGCCGGAATTCCTTCCTTTAAGGACGGAGAGCCGGCCCGAGCCGGCTGCCCCTGACAGGTCTTGATCAATCACGGGGGTCAATCTTGATGCAATCCAGCGGCACGGGGTGTGGTGCGTCCGCTGGTTGCCGGGCTATATTCGCATGTACCGGCAGAAGCGCTCTGGGGAGCGGGAGCCGGGACCTAACCGGCAGTGCAAGAATGCGGTCTCCTTCTTTGACGAATTGGGGACGCCATGGCGCTTATCGGCCGAAGC
Organism: Pseudarthrobacter enclensis; assembly: GCF_030811655.1. Classification (GTDB taxonomy): domain Bacteria; phylum Actinomycetota; class Actinomycetes; order Actinomycetales; family Micrococcaceae; genus Arthrobacter; species Arthrobacter enclensis_A. The sequence continues at coordinate 15,190 of NZ_JAUSRE010000004.1, forward strand.
AAAGATCTGGACCGAATCCTTTCGGTCATCCGCGGCCCCAAGGAAAGCGCCCTGGCCGTGGTTGGCCGCAGGGGCATCGGTAAATCCGCTCTTCTTTCAGAGATTCCCACCCTTTCCGATTACCGGACCTTATTCTTGGCAGCCACTGCTGCTGAATCGGATTGGGCATTGTCCGGAATAACGGCGCTCCTCTACGACATGGATGATCCGGTCCTGAACCGGATTGCCGAAAGGCTCCTGCAGGACACCACCGGGGCAATGAGCGTACCCGCAGTCTCCAGCATGCTGATCAACGGACTGCACGAGCGCTCCACATCCCGAACCGTGATTGTCATAGACGATGCCGACCGATTGGACGCGTGCAGCCAGGCAGTCATTGGGTTCATGGCCCGGCGCCTGACCGGAACGGACATCGTCCTGGTTGCCGGCTTACGGGATGAGTCTCCGGAGAGCCAGTTCAGCGGCCTTCCGGTCCTCCGCCTTGGCCCCCTCAGCGACAGCGACACCGTTCGGATGCTGGAGGGCATCCCGGCCAAAAGGACCACGACGGCGGCAGCCCACGCAGTTGCCGCAGCCGCCGGTGGGAACCCCCGTGCCGCCGTCGACCTTTACGGGCTGCTGCTGGACCGGCACACCGAAGGCCAGTACGCCCTGCCCGTCCCGCTGCCCTCCACGGGCAGCTTTGACGCAGAGTTCGCCACAGCTGTCGGCACGTTATCCGCCGGCGCGCGCAGCGTCCTGGACCTGCTTGCGCTGTCATTCCGCAGCGACATTTCGACGGTCAGGGACATTGCTCCGCAAGTGTGGACGAGCGTCGACGAGTTACTGGCCGCCGGAATGGTGAACCGGTCCGGACCGCATCTGATGGTCGTGGACCAACTCCTGCGGGGATACGTATTCTCGGCCATGGCGCCGGCAGTCCGGACGGCCAACCACCAGGCCCTGGCGGAAGCAGCCAAAGCCACCGACCCGTACGCGGCCAGGTGGCACCTGAGTTACATCGCCCTGGACCGGAACACCCCGTTTGAGTTGCTCGGCCATGCTGAGGACTTGATCCGGGATGGGGACGTGCGTTTCGCAGTCGAACACATCGAGCGCGCCCTCGCCATTAATCCCGGGGAACCGGAAACCGCCGCGCCCCTTACCAGCATCGCCGAGCTGCTGTTCAACCACGGCGAATTCGTCTATGCGCAGCGCTATTTGGAATGGGCGAAGCGGGTTACCCGTGACCACGCACTGATCCTCCGGCTCAGCGGACTGTCCCTTAAGATCCAATTTGTCCAGGGGGCCTCGGTCCGGTCCAGCACCGTGCTTCGGCTTGTCAAGGACTTCGGACATCAGGACCCCTCCTATTCCGCCGGCCTTCTGGCCACCTGCGCCCTCTACTTCGCCGAACGGTGGGAACTTCAGGAAGCATCGGACCTCCTGCAGCAGGGCAGCACGTTCCAAGGTTCGGCTTCCACGCACTCCCTCGCCATGGCAGAGCATGCCAGGCTGCTGATCGACACCCTGAGCGGTGACACGACCGCCCTTGGGCGGAAGCACGAACAGACCAGGACGGCCGGGGTTGCCGGCCTCCTGGTGCGTGCGCGGGCCCTCACTTATGCAGAGCACTACGAAAGCGCCAACGAAGCCTTTGCCCTGCTGCGCAGTTCGACAGAACCGGACCACCGTAACTGTCGGGAAACGGCGGCCTTCATGGCTGTGGACAACGAAGTCCGCGCAGGCAATGTTCGTGCGGCGGTCAGGCTGATCAACGAACTCGAAAGGTCGGAACCTGGGGCCGCCTACTACCGTGGACTGCTTCACCTCTTCAGGGTTTGGCGTGCGTACTCCCTGGGTGACGACGCACAGGCCCGCGTCTGCGCTGCGGAGGCGCTCCGGTGGGCTGCGGCTGACAGCCACCCCGGCCTCTTGGCGCAGATTGCGGCCTGCCAGGGCCACTTCGCACTGCTGAGGGGTGACCTGGCCGAATCCGTGGCCCAGTTGTCACGGGCTGCCGAGATCGGTATGGAGTTTGGCAACCCAACCCTCCTGCGCTGTGAGGCGGACCTGGTGGAGGCACTGGTCCGCCTGGGACGGCACAACGAGGCAACCCAGGCATTGTTGCGCCTGGAAAGCCGCTCCGTGGGGCTGAAGTCGCCGTGGCTGATGATGGCGGTGGCGCGCAGCCGCGCGATGCTGGCGGACGGTGAGCAGTCGCTCCAGCTCTTCAGCCAGGCCGCCGAAACCAGGACCGCGAACAGGCTCGAACGCGCCAGGACGTTGATGTGCTACGCGGAACGCCTGCACGCTTTTGGCAGACTGCGCGACTCCCGGGATGCGCTGCTGAGGGCAAAAGTCATGCTGGACGAGGCAGGGGCGGATGCGTGGACCCGGCACCTGGATGCCCTGCTCCTGGACGAACGCATGGAGCCTGTCCGCCCACAGGGCAATCCGGCCATGCTGATGCTCAGCGACGACGAGCGCGCCTTGGCCAAGATGGTGGCGAGAGGGATGCGCAACAAGGAAATTGCCGCCACGTTGTACGTATCCGTGCGCACTGTGGAGGTACGCCTCACCACCATCTACCGGAAACTCGGAGTCGAGTCCCGGGCGCAACTGACTGCCCTCGCCGCGGATAAGGGGACCACCGCCGCGCAGCCCTATGTCCTGCCCGTTCTGTAGGGAAGCCACAAGGACAAAACCCGCAGTTTCCGCACTGTGGCCCTCCCAACCACACAAAAACCCAAAGCTTCGCCGTCGGGGCTCCCGGTGTGGCTACCTTGGCACTCACCGGTGAAACCGGGACGGGAAGGAACGACCATGAGAGCGCTGCCAGCAGGCAAGGCCGGTGTATGAGCGAACTGATTCTGGTGGGCGCCAGCGGCCTTGCCCGGGAGGTACTGGCGATGGTCCGAAGCAGCGGGCAATACGACGTTGTCGGCATGCTCGACGACGACAGGGAAATGGCCGGGGTTTCCGTGGACGGTGCTCCCGTGCTGGGCACGGTAGAGGACGCCGGCAGGTACACCCACGCCTTCATGCTGGTGTGCATGGAATTCGGGCGGCAAAGGGAATCGGTGGTGGACCGCCTGGAACTGCTGGGCATCCGGGAGACGCGCTATGCCACTGCAGTCGACCCAACCGTGCAATATCCGGAGGGCTGCTCGGTGGGGAGGGGCAGCATCCTGCTCCGGAACGTCACGCTCACTGCCTCCGTCACCTTGGGGTGCCACGTGGTTGCGATGCCGTCGGTGACATTCCTGCACGACGACGATGTGGCGGACTTCGCCACTTTCGCTGCGGGAGTGTCGCTTGGCGGCGGAGTCCGGATCGGCCGGGCCGCCTACCTTGGGATGAATTCGAGTGTCCGTGAGCGAACCTCGGTGGGGGCCTACGCGACCGTGGGAATGGGGGCCGCGGTGTTGAGCAACGTGCCGGAGGGAGAAACCTGGATTGGTGTCCCGGCGCACGAGATCGACCACGACGGATACGGATGGGGAGGCTTGCGATGAGGTCCTGAAGCAGGCACGGTCCACCAGCCCCGCTATCACCGCGCGGTCGTCTACCTGGCCGGGGTCCGGAAGAACAGCTCGGTCACGGCGGCCAGGCGGAGGGGATCCTCCACCCCACAGAGCTCACGGGCAGAGTGCATGGACAGCAGCGGCACACCTACGTCCACGGTCTGGATCCCCAGCCGCGTAGCGGTGAGCGGGCCGATGGTGGAGCCGCAGGGCACCACGTTGTTGGACACGAACTCCTGGTAGGGAACCTCCGCTTCGCCGCAGAGACGGGCCCAGAACGCCGCTCCGAACGCGTCAGTGGCGTAGCGCTGGTTGGCGTTGATTTTCAGGAGCGGACCCCCGTTCAGCACTGGGTGGTTGGCGGGGTCGTGCCGTTCGGGGTAGTTCGGGTGGACGGCGTGCCCGGCGTCGGCAGAGAGGCAGAACGACGCCGCCAGGGCCTGCCGCCGCTGGCTCACCGTGGCGCCCAGCCCATCGGAGATGCGCACCAGCACATCTTCAAGGATTGGTCCGCACGCGCCGGAGCGGGAGTTGGAGCCGATTTCCTCGTGGTCGAAGGCGGCCAGGACAGCAACCGGCCCACCGGCGGCGCCGGAGGCGGCATGGGCAATCAACGCGGCCAGCCCGGCGTGCGTGGCCGAAAGGTTGTCCAACCGCCCTGATGCGAAGAACTCCCCCTTGCCCCCGAAAACCGTGGGCGCCTGCGTGTCCGCGATGACGACGTCGTATCCGCCAATCTGGCCCGGATCGACGGAGGCTCCGGCAACCGAGGCCGCCAGGACGCCCAGCAGGTCTGAATCGGAAGGATTCCCCAGCCCCCACACCGGGTTCATGTGGCGCTGCTTGTCCAGGGTGAGGCCCTCGTTCACCGCGCGGTCCAAGTGGATGGCCAGCTGCGGGAAGCGGAGCAGGGGTCCGGTGGCAGCCAGGTGCTCCGTGCCGTCAAGCAGGACCAGCCGGCCCGCGAGCCGCAGTTCGCGGTCCAGCCAGGAGTTCAGCAGGGGGCCGCCGTAGATTTCCACCCCCGCCTGGAGCCAGCCGTGCGCACCGGTGGTGGGCCTGGGCTTGAGCTTGAAGGACGGCGAATCCGTGTGCGCGCCGAGGATGTTGAACCCGGTGGCAGCGCCGGCACCCTCGGGGACGACCCATGCGATCAGGGCGCCGTCGCGGATGATGAAGAAGGAGCCCGGGCCCCCCTCCCACGGCTGCAGTTCGTCCAGGCGGGTGAACCCGGCTTCCTCCAGCCGCCTGCCCCCCTCATGCGCAGCGTGGAAGCTCGACGGCGACGCGCTGACGTAGGCGCCAAGGTCCTGGATGTGGTCTGCAGCAGAGGGGGGCAAAGGCATGCTCCCGAGTCTAGCGCCGCACCTACTCGGCGGGTGCCGGCGCAGGTTCAGTGGCCACCACCGGGCTTCCGGCGGCTGCACCCTTGCCCCGGTAGCGGAGCACGCCCACGGCCACCACCACGGCGGCCAGCGCCAGGGAGAGCAGCAGCGATTCGCGGGTGGATTCCTCGATCACCATGCCGATGAGCAGGGCCACGATGCTGATGATCGCTGCCCAGGTGAGGTACGGGAAGAGCCACATCTTCAGCTGCAGGTCCTGGGCTGCGGCACCCATCCGGCGGCGGAGGACCAGCTGGGATGCGGAGATGACCAGCCACACGAACAGTGCAATGGCGCCTGAGGTGTTGACCAGGAAGAGGAACACGGTGTCCGGGGCAATGTAGTTCAGCCCGACCGTCACGAAGCCCACCACGGTGGAGGCGAGGACGGCGGCGGCGGGAACGCCGCGGCGGGAGATGCGGGTCCAGGAGCGCGGCGCGTCACCGCGGGTGGAGAGGGAGAACAGCATGCGGCTGGCCGTGTAGAGGCCGGAGTTGAGGCAGGAGAGCACCGAGGTGAGGACAACGACGTCCATGATGGTGCCGGCGCCGGGGATGCCGAACAGTTCGATGACGGCCACGTAGGGGCTCTTGGCCACGGAGGCGGAGTTCCAGGGGAGCAGGGTGACCACAATGGCAATGGAGCCGATGTAGAAGACCAGGATGCGCCAGACGGTGGACTTGACGGCCTTCTTGACGGCGTCCACGGGGTTTTCCGATTCGCCGGCCGCGATGGTGGCGATTTCTGCCCCGAAGAAGGAGAAGACCACCACCAGGATGCCGGCCAGGACCGCTCCCGGACCGTTGGGCATGAAGCCGCCGTTGTTGACCAGGTTGCTCAGGCCGGGTGCGGGGACGCCGGGGATGAGGCCGAGGATGGCGGCAACGCCAAAGATGAGGAAGAGGACGATGGCCGCTACCTTGATGGAGGCGAACCAGAACTCGAACTCGCCGTAGGACTTTACGGAACCGAGGTTGGTGAGGGTCAGCAGCACCATGAGGGCAAGGGCCCACACCCACTGGTCGATGCCCGGCACCCAGCGGTGCATGATGGCAGCACCGGCTGTGGCTTCGATGCCGAGGACGATGATCCAGAACCAGGCGTAGAGCCAGCCGATGCTGAACCCTGCCCAGCGGCCCAGTGCCTTGTCCGCGTAGGTGGAGAAGGATCCCGTTTCGGGGTTTGCTGCGGCCATCTCGCCCAGCATGCGCATCACCAGGATGACCACCAGTCCGGCGGCCGCATAGGCGACGAGGATGCCGGGTCCGGCCTGCTGGATCGCCGCCCCCGAGCCGACGAAGAGTCCTGCGCCAATGACGCCGGCGATGGCGATCATGGACAGGTGCCTGGGTTTCAGGGACTTTGAGAGTTGCTGGTCAGCATGCATGGAAGCGCCGTCCTTGTTGGGGAAATAGCATTGGTTGAGCGACGTGCCGTGGCGGCCACGGGGAGACCGTGTGTTGCACCACATCGTCGTTTCACCCTAGGTCCGCCATTATGCGCCGTGCTTTGTGCAGTCCAACAGATCTGGTTGGCGCCAACAGGACGTGCCTCCAAGCTGGAACCACCACGGGCAACGGACGTTTTCCCACAGGAAAATTTGTAATGTGCCCGAAACCACGCGCCGGGCTGCTCGTTGGGCCCGGGAAGCCGGGCGCAACCTCCTAGACGTCCCGTCTTTTGAGCAGGACCGCAGCGAGCAGGACAGGAATGACCACCCATGCGCCGAGGACCAGCCCCGCCTGCCAGGCCTCGAGGGTGTCCGGGACGTGCTGGGCGGCAGCCACGGGATCCACCGTGTTTCCGGGGAGGTACTTCCGGGCCTCCTTGAAAAAGTCGCCCGGGATGAGCTGGAAGGCGATGGGTGCCACAAAGAAGATGCCCACCAGGCTCATGATGCCTCCTGCGGAGTTCCGCAGCAGCGTGCCCAGGGCCATGCCGATGGCGGCGACGGCTGCCACGTAGATGCTGTTGACCAGGAGGAGCTTCGCTGACTGTGAACTGCCCAGGTCCAGCTTCAGGCCGTAGTTGTCCAGGATTGGCACCGCCACCATTCCCGCAACCCAGATGGATACTGCGGTAACGGCGAACGACGTCACCATTACCACCACCAGTTTGGCCGCGAAGGCGGGAAGCCGTTTGGGCACTGCCGCGAAGGTGGAACGGGCCATGCCGGTGGTGAATTCCGAACTCATGAGGAGTACCCCGAGGGACCCCAGGATCAGCTGGGCAAAGGCGATACCCGAGGTGGGGGCGCTCACGGCGAGGTCACCGCCCTGGGCTGCCATCCGCCCCCCGGCCTGGGGGTCGCGCGTGGCCGCGTCCGTGAACTGGCCCGTCCCCCAGGCGGACAGTGCCCCGAAGCCGACCATGACCACGGCCGTGGAGGCGAGCAGGATCAGCGTTGAGAGGAGGCTGCGGAATTTGATGATTTCCGAATTAAGGACCCGGAAGAAGGTGGGGCCGGGCTGCGACCGCCTCCCACCAAAGTGGACTGGCGCGGAGAAGGAGGGTGCGGGTTCGTGAGGGGAAGTGGATTCAGCGGTCGGGGAGCTCATCAGTTACCTGCCTCCGCAGCGGACAGGGAGTGGTATTCGACGTCGTCCTTGGTCAGCTCCATGTAGGCCTCCTCAAGGCTGGCAACCAGGGGTGTGAGTTCGTAGATCAGGACCTGGTTTTCCAAGGCCAAAGCGGCGATCGTCTTGGCCTGCAGGCCGGTTACTTCCAGCATCTCAGGTTCGGGAACTTCAATGGACGCACCGCGTGCGGCGAGCAGCTGGCGGAGCGTGTCCGGCTGGTCGGTCCGGACCCGCACCCGGGACTGTCCGCTGCCGGTAATGATGTCGCGGATAGGGGCATCGGCTATCACCCTTCCGCGCCCGATCACGATGAGGTGGTCGGCTGTCTGGGCCATCTCACTCATCAGGTGGCTGGAAAGGAATACTGTCCGCCCCTGGCCTGCCAGGTACCGCACCAGGTTCCGGACCCAGACCACCCCCTCCGGATCGAGGCCGTTGACCGGCTCGTCCAGAATGAGGGTTTGCGGGTCGCCCAACAGGGCGGCAGCGATACCCAGCCGTTGCCCCATGCCAAGCGAAAATCCGCCGGCCTTCTTGCGCGCCACCGCGTCCAGCCCCGTCATGCCGATCACCTCGTGCACCCTCGCTTTGGGAATGCCGTGCGTGGCCGCCATGGCCAGCAGGTGGTTGTAGGCGCTGCGGCTGGTGTGGACGGCTTTGGCATCAAGGAGGGCGCCCACCTCACGCAGGGGTGCCTTGTGCTGCGCGTACCGCAGGCCGTTCACAGTGACGGATCCCGATGTGGGGCGGTCCAATCCCATAATCATCCGCATGGTGGTGGACTTCCCTGCCCCATTGGGTCCCAGGAAGCCCGTAACCTGTCCTGCCCTGACGGTGAAGCTCACGCCGGCTACGGCGGTCTTGGCGCCGTAGATCTTGGTCAGTCCGTTTGCCTCGATCATCAAAAGTCCTTTGAACGGCAGCACCGGGCTGCTGGACGGCGGTGGGTGGTGTGCATTCCCCACGCTACCGACGCCAGTCCTGCTTTTGACCCTTCCCAGGGATGATTCAGGGGTGAATCAGGGTCATTTGCCGGACAAAGGTTAACGATTCGGATGCGGGGAGTAGTACGTAAGTGCCCGGGGACGGACGCGGTAGGTCACGCTGCGGACCCCTGCCAATGCCTCGCCGTCAACTGCCAGCGCCATCGGTGCGCCGCCGGCATCGATCCTGGCCTCTGTTGCCTCCCTCAGGTGCGTAATCCTGGAACTTGCCACGGTCCCCGTCAGGACGGACCACAGCAGCCGGAGCCTGGCGAAGGTTTCGTCGGCGGTAATCATCCGGACATCCAAAACCCCGTCATCCATCACCGGCCGGATCAGGGGAGCGTGGTCACGGGGGTAGTAGCGCCCACGCCCCAGGTAGGCGATCCACACTTTGTGCTCCACTCCGTCCACGGTCAGCGTCGTCGGTGTCCCGGCCGTGAAGGTCCTGAACATTGCCACGACGCCCGCCAATGGCTTACCAAGCGCCGGCTGCAGGTGCTCCCGGCGGCGCACGAAGTTGGGGTAGAGGCCGACGCTGGACGTGTTGAGCATAACCAGCTCGGAAACTTCGGGGTTCCCGGGCAGTCCGCGTTCGGCGGTGACCACGCCAATGTCTGCCAGTGCGGCCTCACCCTTGCTGGCTGCTTCCTCCGCGTCTTTCAGGCTGCCTGTGCCCGCGTCGCGGGCAAAGTGGTTGAGGGTCCCGCCGGGCAGGACCAGCAGGGGCAAAGAGCGTTCGACGGCGGCAGCCGCCGCAGCGCCGACAGTTCCGTCCCCGCCCCACACACCCAGGGCGAGGGTCCCCGGGAAGTCCGCCGTAGCATTGATCCGCTGGACCAGGTCTTCATCCGGTTGAACGGTATTTATATGCGCTTTGGGAAATACTTCCTGGAGCGCGGCCGCGGTTTCTTCCTTGAAGGAACCGCCCAGCGTGTTGACCACGATGCTCAGGCCCGCACCGTCCGGCAGTTGCGGAGCGCTGGTCCAGGAGCGGGTGGTTTGCGGGATGGGCGGCCGGACCGGCCACCAATGGCGGGTCACCAGGGCGGCACCTGCACCCAGGGCTGATCCGAAAAGGACATCGGATGGCCAGTGGGCGCCGGTGTGGACCCTCGAGTAGGCGACGCCCAAGGCAGCAGGTGCCAACGCAACTCCCAGAGCGGGACGGACAAGCCCTGCTCCGACTGCGAACGCAACCGCCGACGCTGAATGCCCGGACGGCATCGAAGAGCTGGTGGGCTGCGGATGCACGAAGCGGAAGACGGGCAGGTGCTCCGGCAAGGGCCGGGCGCGGGGAAGCAGGGTCTTGAACACCACGTTGGTGACGGTGGAGGCCACCCCCTGGGCCAGCAGCCCGTGCAGCGCCGCCCTGCGCGTCTTGCCCGGAAACAGGGCCAGCACTGCCGCTGTTCCTATCCACAGCTTTCCCTGGTTGGCCGAGGCGGACAGGCGCCGGAAGAAGACATCATGGTCTCCACCGGGCAGTCTTGAAACATGCGCCAAGAGGTATCTATCGATGCGGCTGATCCAGGTCCGGCCCCGTGGCCTGCTGCTGTGCATGTGATCACCCTAACCCCAACCGTTACTCCCGTTGAGTGGACTCTTGAACGGAGGACTCCTGACCGGCCTGGAGCGGCTTCGCCGCCCCTGCAAGCAGCAGTGCCACCAGGATTGGCAGCATGATGGCCAGGAGCGCGGTATGGATCCCGGTGAGGTCACCGAGGTAGCCAAGCACCGGCGGCCCGGCAAGGAAAGATATATACCCCAAAGTGGATACTACGGACACCCGAGCGGCTGACTGCCGCGGATCGTCGGAAGCAGCGGACATCCCCATCGGAAAGGCGAGGGCGGCACCCACACCCCACAGGGCTGCCCCAACCCCGGCCAGCCAGATACTGGATGCCAGCACAAAGAGGCCCAGTCCGGCGGCTACGGCCGCCATGCTGGCGCGGAGTACCGCAACGCGCCCGTACTTGTCGATGACGCGGCCGCCGAGGAACCGCATTGCCGTCATGGCAAGGACGAACAGGGCGAACATCAGGGCGCCGGTGGATTCCGAGGTGGCAAGGCCGTCAACGGACGCCTTGGCGATCCAGTCATTGCCGGCGCCTTCGGTCAAGGTGGCACCCAGGACCACCACTCCGATGAGCAGCGTCCGGCCGTCCCGCCACGCGGACGGTCCCTTGGCTGGTTTCAGCTCCCCGGCAACGGGAGCCGACGATACGTGGGGAAGGAAGTAGCGGGGCACGGTCAAGGCCACCAGCACCACAACGGCTGCGATCACCAGGAGGTGCAGCGGCAGGTCGACTCCCAGCGTGGACAGCCCTGCCCCGACAAGGGCCCCTACGAAGGCACCACCGCTGAAGGCAGCATGGAACTGGGGCATGATGGTCCGCCGGAGCTTGTGCTCCACATCCGCGCCTTCGATGTTCTGCGCCACGTCCCACAGTCCGATGCCGATGCCGAAGAAGAACAGTGACACCGCCGTCCCGGCAATGGACGTGGCCGAAAGCGACAGTGCGATGCCCACGCCTGCGGCCGCAGCCAGGAGGCCGGCGAAGCGCACGGTGTTGGCGGTACCGATCCTGCCAACCACCAGCCCGGCGGTGGGAAGCGCAAGCAGGGAGCCGATGGCCGTGCAGAGCAGGAGCGTGCCCATTTGGCCGGAGGTGATGTGCAGCGTCTGGGTGACGGCAGGGATCCTGGCCGCCCAACTGGCGAACACCAGCCCATTGATACCGAAGACCACGAAAGTGGCTGCGCCGGCGGCTTTCAATCCTGCGTGCTGCTCCATACCGGTATTGGTGCTCATACGCTCACTACTTCCACGGAGTACTTATCGAATTCGGCTTTGTCCTGCGTGCTGAACTTCCGGTCCGTGACGATGACGTCCACCCGATCCAGGCCTGCCACGAGGACCCGGGCGCTGGCCTCCCACTTCGATGCTGAGGCGGCCAGCACCACCCGTGCCGCGGATTCAAGGCCGGCTCTCTTGATGGCCGCGTCCTCCAGGTCATGTGCCAGCAGCCCGTCCCTGAAATCCACCGCACAGGGGGTGACCACGGCAGTATCGAAACGGAGTGACCTGATATTGGATTCGGCCAGCGGCCCGCGGAAACAGAGTTCCCCGGGCACCACACTGCCGCCCGGCAGCAGCAAGGCAGGCCGCGGGCCTGCACCGCCGTCGCCCTCTGCTGCCGCATTGAGCGCCTGCAGGGACATGGGCATCAGCGTCACATCGCGTCCCGCCAGGGCCCGCGCCACAGCGGTAGCTGTGCTTCCGCTGTCCAGCCAGACGTGTTCGCGGTCAGCCAGCAGGCGGGCGACCGCCACAGCTATGCGGCCCTTCGCTTCACGGTCTTCCAGTTCACGCTGCCCGTAGCCGGGATTCACCCCGTGGCCAATGAGGCTTCTGGCGCCGCCGTGGACCCTCCGGAGGACGCCGTGGCCTGCGAGCACCTCCAGGTCGCGGCGGATGGTTGCTCCTGAAGCAGCACAGGCCTGCATGAGCTCTTCCACGCTTGCCTCGGGCTGCCGCCGGAGGATGTCGGCGATGGTCCGATGCCGCTCATCCGTCTTCATGATCAAATGCTAGCAATTTGTGATCATTCGCTCAGAGCAAGAAGGGCACATTTGTTCAGCGGGCGCGTTCAACCCTCTGCTCGTCCCACACCGGCTCCGCGGATTCGTACACCTTCCCGTCGGAGCCGAATACGAGAAACCGGTCGAATGTCCGCGCGAACCAGCGGTCGTGGGTCACCGCGAGGACAGTTCCTTCGAAGTGGTCGATGGCCCGCTCCAGGGCTTCCGCCGAGTGCAGGTCCAGGTTGTCGGTGGGCTCATCCAGGAGCAGCAGCGTGGCCCCGCTGAGCTGCAGGAGCAGGATCTGGAAGCGGGCCTGCTGGCCGCCGGAGAGGGACTCGTACTTCTGCTCGGACTGCCCCGCCAGGCCGTATCCATCCAGGGCACCCGCGGCCGCCTCACGACCCAGGCCGGACCGGTGTTCGTCGCCCCGGTGCAGAATGTCCAGCAGGGTCTTGCCCAGGAGATCGGGTCGGACGTGGGTCTGGGCAAAGAACCCGGGCCGGATCCGTGCACCGAGCTTCACGGTGCCGTCGTGCGGTACTTCTGCGATCACCACATCCGAGACCGGCAGGTGCTCGCGTTCAGGGTCTGTGCCGCCGGTGGCAAGCAGGCGCAGGAAGTGGGACTTGCCGGAGCCGTTAGAGCCCAGCACGCCCACGCGGTCACCGAACCACACCTCCGTGGAGAACGGTTTCATCAGGCCAGTCAGCTCCAGCCGCTCCGCCACGATGGCCCGTTTAGCGGTCCGCCCGCCCTTGAGCCGCATCTGGACGTTCTGCTCGATGGGCAGCGCCTCGGGCGGACCGGCCTCGAGGAACTTGGCCAGCCTGGTCTGGGCCGCGTGGTACCGGTTGGCCATATCCGAGCGGAAGGCAGCCTTGTTCTTGTACATGTTGACGAGTTCCTTGAGCTTGACGTGCTCCTCGTCCCAGCGCTTGCGCAGCTCTTCGAAGCGGGCGTTCCGGTCCGCGCGGGCCTCCACATAGGATTCGAATCCGCCGCCGTGGATCCAGGCGGATGCGCCGTTGATCCCGGGCTCCAGCGTGACGATCCGTCCCGCGGCATTGTTCAGCAGCTCGCGGTCGTGGCTGATGAAGAAAACGGTCTTCTTTGACTCGTTGAGCATTTCCTCGAGCCAGCGCTTGCCCGGCACGTCCAGGTAGTTGTCCGGTTCGTCCAGCAGCAGCAGATCGTCCGGCCCGGCGAACAGTGCCTCAAGTACCAGGCGTTTCTGCTCACCGCCGGAAAGGCTCGACGCCGGGCGGTGCTGTGCGCGGTCGAACGGCAGTCCCAGCGCGGCCATGCAGACCTCGTCCCAGACAGTTTCCACGTCGTAGCCGCCGGCATCCCCCCAGTCCGCGATCGCCTGGGCGTACCGCATCTGGGTGGGTTCGTCGTCGTGCTCCATCATGGCCAGCTCCGCATCGTCAACCTCGCGGGCAGCGGCGGCGAGGGCCGGGGGAGCGGCGGTCACCAGGAGGTCCCTGACGGTGGAGCCGTCGCGGACCTGGCCCACGAACTGCCGCATGATGCCCATGTTTCCGGACCGTCCAATGACGCCCTCGTCCGGCACCAGGTCCCCCGCGATGATCCTGAACAGTGTGGTCTTGCCCGTCCCATTAGGCCCGATCAGCGCGGTCTTGGTGCCGTCCGGCACCTTGAAGGTGACCCCGTTCAGGAGTTGGGTGCCATCGGAGAGGAAGTAGTCAATGCCGGAAACGTCAATATGGGCCACGCCGTCCATCCTCCCATGCCTGTTCCTAACCGGCGCCGGTGAGGAACTGCTTCAGCAGCGGACCGGAGGTGGTGGCACCCAGGCCGCCGTCCTCCACGAATACGGCAACCGCCAGGTCCCCGTGGGTGGCAACGATCCAGGCGTGGGTCTTGGGGGGATTGTCGGTGCCGAACTCCGCCGTTCCGGTCTTGGCACCCACAGGTGCGCCGGGAACGCTGGCGAGGAAGCCCGCGTGGCCGGAGGTGACCACGGCACGCATCATGTCAGCCAGCGATGCCGCCTCTGCTGCCGTGATGGGCTTGTCCGACGCCGTGGAGGGTGCTTCCGCGGTGGCGGTCGCTGACGCTTCGGCAGCCGGAGCGGTGGACCCGGCCGTTGTCCCGGCGGCGGGAGCACCGGCGTCGGGGTTCAGGACCAGCTGCACCGACACCGGGGCACCCTTGGCCACGGACCCGGCCATGATCGCTGCAGCCAGCGGGGAGAGCAGCACCTTGCCCTGGCCGATCATCGACGCGGCGTGTTCGGTCCCCTGCGCCTCGCCCGGGACGGATCCCAGGAAGGCTTCCGCGCCGAGCTTAGGCGCCTCCACTGCCACGCCCATGGACGTGGCGGCAGCCTCAAGCTGACCCTGGGACACGCTGTCCCGCTGGGAAATGAAGGCCGTGTTGCAGGAGTGCGCAAAGGCATCGCGCAGCGTCACGGCACCCAACGAGCTCGCGGGGTAGCCCTCGGAGTTTTTGAAGGTCCGCCCGTCCACGGTGAGCGTGGGCGTGCATTGGACCGTGGAGTCGGGCGTCATGCCGTTGCGGAACATGGCCAGCGAATCCACCATCTTGAAGATGGAACCCGGCGCATACTGTCCCAGCATGGCGGTGTTGTAGCCGTTGCTGCCCGGGCCGGATGCTGCCGCGAGCAGAGCGCCGGTGGAGGGACGAAGGGCCACGATGGCTGACGCAGGCCCCACCCCTTCCAGGGTGCTTTCCGCCAGCGTCTGCAGCCGCGGATCCAGCGTGGTCTTCAAGGGGGTGCCGGGTTTGGGCTCCACCTGGAAAAGCACGCGCCGGGGATCCGTGCCTGCGGACTGGATCTGTTCGCGGGTCAGGTCGGCGCGCTGGGCGCGGATCACCACGGCGTCTGATCCGCGGAGCTGCTCATCGTACTGCTGCTGGAGACCGCCGGTACCGGTGACGTCGCCCGGGGTCAGGGCGCCGTTTGATGCCTGGATCTGCTCCGCGGAGGCTTCGCCCACGGAGCCAAGGACAGCGCGGGCGAACGTCCGGCTGGGGGCCAGCGGGATGGAGTCGGGTATGCCTCGGGCACCCGGGATGGCCTGGATCTGCTGGTCGCTAATGGTGCGGCCTTCTTCCCGCAAAGTAATGGCGGAAACGAAGGCCTGTGCCCCGGCTGCCTTGACCTGCTGCGCGTACGCGGCCGGATCCACCCCCACCAGCGCGGCGAGCTTGCCGGCGGAATCGGCTGGATCCGCCCCGCCCAGCAGCGGTTTGTCGATGCCCACGTTCACCACGGGGCGATAGGTCACCAGCGGCACATCGCCGGCGCCCAGGATGTCGGCGCGTTTGGGGGACTGGGAGCCCTTGGTCACGATCTCGCCGTCCGCGAGGCCGGGGGCCAGCATGGCCGGGGTCCAGGCGGTGAGCCACTTGTCGCCGGACTTCCTGAAGTTCGCCGCGATGGTGTACTTCCACTCGGCGTCGCCGAACTTCCAGGTGTAGTCCAGGGGAGCGGATGCTTTGTCCCCGTCCAGCGTGAGTCCGCCTGCCCGGACGGTCGGCTTTTGCGGGTCCAGGGCTGCGAAAACCTGGTGGAGCTGGTCGTTGGCGGCGGCGGCGTCCTTGCCGTCGAAAGCAACGGATCCTACATCCAGCGCTGAGACCGCACCGGCCAATTGCTGTGCGGCGGCTTCGGCACCGGATTTTCCGTCATCGCAGGCCACCAGTGTGGTTCCAAGAATGAGCGCAGCTATGGCAAGCGAAAGTTTTGTTGAGTTCCCCATCGCGCCATTATCCCCCGGACCGCCGACATGACAGGACAGCCGGTCATAAGCCCTGGCCCTCGAGGCCTAGGAGGGACCCAGGTCCGGAACGGGCAGTTTGAACACATCACGCAGGGCGTGCCGTGCAGCATGCATTCCCGGCATGCCCGTGACCCCTGGGCCGGGCGGCGTTGAAGACGAGCACAGGTATACCCCCAGCAGCGGTGTCCGCCAGGGGACAGGAGAGACCACCGGCTTCTGGATAAGCCCCCGCACATCCATGATGCCGGCGCTGAAGTCACCGCCGATGTAGTTGCGGTTGTACTCGGCCAGTTCCGCCGCGGTGATGACGTGTGATTCAACCACCAGGTCGCGGAAACCGGGTGCGAAGCGCTCCAGCTGGGCCACCACCTGGCTGGTCATGTCCCGCGTGGAGCCGGAGGGGACATGGCAGTACGTCCAGAGTGTGTGCCTGCCCGCCGGGGCACGGCTGGGGTCGAAGCTGGACGGCTGGGCCACGAGCACATAGGGCCGGTCGGGGTGGCGTCCGGCACTGACTTCGTTCTCCGATCGCGCCAGTTCGGCCCGCGTGCCGCCCACATGGACCGTGCCTGCGTCGGAAAGTCCGGGAGCCTGCCAAGGCACCGGCCCGGAGAGGATGAAGTCCACCTTGCAGGACCCGTTACCGTACCGGAAGCGCTCCAGCGCCCTACGGTAGTGAACGGGAAGCGAATCCCGCGCCATGTCCAGGAGCCCCTTGGGCGCAACGTCCAGCAGGGTGGCCCGCGCGGCAGGAAGCTGTTCAAGCCGGTCTATCGGGGCTTCAGTATGGATGATGCCGCCGTGGGCACGGATGTCATCCGCCAGTGCTGTCGAAATGGCCGCGGAGCCGCCGCGGGGGATGGGCCAGCCACCTGCGTGCCCCAGGGCACCGAGCATGAGTCCGGCTCCGGCTGCGGCCAGGGAGGGCAGATGGGAGATGGCATGGGCTGCCACCCCGCTGAGGAGGGCCGGCGCAAGCTCTTCCCGGAACCTGAGGTTCCACAGCCCCGTTCCCTGTTCCAGCGTCCGCAGGCCGTAAATGCCGGCCACCAGCGGATTCCGCGGAATCCGGAGGAGCTGGTTCTGGGTGAAGTCCATGACGTCGTCGATGTTGTGGACCAGCGGTTCCATGAGCCGCCGGTAGGCAGGTCCGTCCTGGCCAAGTCCCTCTGCGGTGGCGTCCAGGGACTTGTAGGCCAGGGCTGCCTTGCCGCCCTCCAGCGGCGAGCCAAACGACACCTCGGGGGTGATCAGTTCCACCCTGCGCGGCAGTTCGAAGGCGCGGAAGAAAGGGGAGGCCACGGCCATGGGATGCACGGCGGAACAGACGTCGTGGAAGTGCCCCGGCTGCATTAACTCGGTGGTCCGCGTTCCGCCGCCGATTTTTGTTGCGGCCTCGAAAACCTCCACTGACAGCCCGGCCCGCGCCATCACCGCTGCCGCAGAGAGTCCGTTGGGGCCGGCACCTACTACCGTCACATCAGGCATGGGACCCTGCTTTCAAGGGAAGGGCGGGAACGGCGCGCCGCCGTAAACGCAGGCGGACCCGGTCAGGTGCGCCCGCGAAGAAGCCTCCGTGGGGATCGTCCACGTGGTGGCGCCGGATGGGATCGTGCGCGGGGTCGAAGATGTCCCAGACGACGCGTGCCATCAAATAGGCCACCGCGACCATGTGGGCGGCGACGGCCAGCACGTAGTAGGGCATGTCCAGGTTGTGCTGGGAGGGGCCGGCGCTGGTCACCTGTCCAAGGTACAACCAGATCGCAGCCCAATGCAGGGCTTCGACGCCCTGCCACACGAGGAAGTCGCGCCACCGCGGCCTGGCAAGGGCCAGCAGCGGAACCAGCCACACCACGTACTGGGGCGAATAGACCTTGCCGGTAAGGATGAACGCGGCCACGACCAGGAACGCAAGCTGCGCCAGGCGGGGTCGGCGGGGCGCCGTCAGGGCAACGCCGGCAATGCCCGCACACGCCAGGACAAACAGCCCCACGGACAGGACGCTGACGCCGTCGGCAGAAAGCCCGGCCCAGCCCACCCGGCCCGCCACCAGGTTGTAGGCAAACCAGGCTGAGCTGTATCCCGCACCCCGCTCCGCGCTGTATTGGAAGAAGTAGGCCCAGCCTGAAGGATTGACTGCCACGAACGGCACGTTGACCACCAGCCACGCTGCAGCAGCAGCACCGCCTGTGACCAGCAGCGGCCGCCACCGTCCCGTTCGCAGCGCAAGCAGGAGTATGGGTCCCAGCACCAGCACCGGGTACAACTTCACAGCAGTGGCCAGGCCGATCAAAATGCCGGCAGCCACCAGGCGCCCCCGCGCGAAAAAATACATCCCCACAGCCAGCAGGCACGCAGCCCAGAGGTCCCAGTTGATGGTTCCTGCCAGGACAATCCCCGGAGCCAGGGCCACCATGGCCGCGTCCCAGGGCCGTCGGCCGGGCATCCGCGCAATCACCAGGACCATGGCCATGAACACCGCCCCCAGCAGCACGGCGTTGATGTCGAAGTAGGCCAGGGACCGGGCATTGGCGTCTCCGCCGGGGACCAGCCAGGCAGTGACTCCGGCAATCAATGCGATCAGCACCGGATATTCGAACTGGCTGCCGCTGCCCAGGATGGGAAAGACTCCCGACGCCATTCCGCGGTTCCGGAACAGCTCCGGGAAATCCGAGTAGCAGGTGGCATAGAACTGCGTGGGCGTCTCCCAGCCGTTAACCCGGCAGTAGCCCTTCAGTAGGAGCCCGACCAAGGCCGCCAGCGCGGTGAGGACAATGAGTACCCGCTCCACCGTGTAGATGCCGGGGGAGACCAGCCCGGGGGCCGCCCTGGTCCCAAGGGGCCCACCGATTAACTCAGTGAAGTTCCGCAGGAATGCATCACTGCGGCTGGGCACCACGATGCGGGACCGTGGTCCATCCTCCGGCGGCAGGGTCTCGTGCATGGGTTCGAGCTTACCGCCGGCCCCGTCCCCCGGGATCGGTGTCCCGCAGGATCAGGGCCGGCTGTCAACGCAGGCCACCTAACTGCTGGTGCATGAGAACGAACACGTCGTTCCGATGCTGCTCCAGCTGGGCGCTGTTAAATGAACTTCGGCGCTGCAGGGGACGGGACAGGAGTCCCAGGAGTTTTCGTATCAAAGGAGGCACCTCCTCTCCTAAATAGCAGGCGCGAAAAAGGGCGCGGCAAATAAGCCCATTTTTGCTGCGAAAAAAGCGCGACAATACGGGCATGCGAATTTCAGCGAGGGAATTGGCGGAAATTGCATATAAGCACAATCACGAAGCGTCCGACCGTCGCGGTAAGCCATGGGCGGCATTACAGGGACGCCACACCGGGCCCTTCGAAAGAAAGGACTATCCGGAGACGGGGCGCGGGCTATGCCAACAGCTGTGCCGTGGAGCCGGCGATGAAACCGCAATTTACTGCCATCAGGGCAGCCGAAGGGGCAGCCCCTTGGCGTGTCCTGGCCGGGAAGCTGGTCCGGTCAGCGGCGCCAGAGTACGTCCGGATGGACGGCTGTACGGCAGGACACGGAATCCATCCTGGCTGCGCGTGCGGAATCAGCAAAGGCCGGGAACGCATTGATGACGGCATTCCATTCGCCAGTCAAAGTCATCATTATCCCAACCTCCTTTTCTGCTGTCCGCCGCGTTCGTTGCCAAGCGGTTCGGGACCCAGGCAGATCACCTTGGGGTCAGGAATAAAGGTACCCCAGGAATGCAGGGAAAGCCAGCAATTCCCGGAAAACAATTAAAGGAGTTTAAAAAGAAGGTTTAGAGCCCCCACCGCACAATGGCCGGGGTCTTTTTGTCCCATCCCAAAGTGCAGACCTTGGCCGTCCCCAGGACAAAGTGCCGGCCTTCCGTGGGCGGCAATTCCAGCCAGCGTGCCGTGAGGATGCGGGAGAAATGTCCATGCGCCACGATCAGCACATTGTCCATGCCGGATTCCAGGACCCGGCCGATGATCTTGTCTGCCCTCGCAGCCACCTCATCCAGCGTCTCGCCGTTGGGCACGCCGTGTGTCCAGATCAGGTAGTCGGGATTGTCCTTGCGGATCAGGTCCGAACTGATCCCCTCATAATCGCCATAGTTCCATTCGACGGCGAGCGGCTCGTGCCGGGCATCGGGGAAGCCGGCGAGTTCCGCCGTCCGCCGTGCCCGCCGAAGGGGGGACGTGAGCACCAGGTCGAAGTCCACGCCGTCCAGCACCTTGCGGGCCTCCACGGCCTGCTGTTCGCCTTCCACGGTCAGGGGCAGGTCCGTCAGGCCGGTGTACTGCCCGCTCTTGGACCATTCGGTTTCCCCGTGGCGGAGGATCCAGAGCTGGGGGCGCGGGGCAAAGGCGGAATTGGTCACTTGGACTCCTCAACAGGTGAAGGTTCGACGACGGCGGGAGAAGCTTCGGCGGCGGGTCCGGCAGGTGCCGATTCAGGCTGTTCTGCCCACCAGCGGAGCAGGCGCGCCTCTGCTTCCTCCGTGGGCAACGGTCCGTGTTCCATCCGCTCGTTGAGGAGGAACTTGTAGGCGCGCCCCACGACCGGCCCGGGCTTCAGATCCAGCAGGGCCATGATCCTGGCGCCGTCCAGGTCCGGGCGCACCGCGTCCAGAGATTCCTGTTCGCGCAGTGCCGCGATTCGCGATTCCAGGTCGTCGTAAGCAAAAGCCAGGCGTTCCGCCTTGCGCTGGTTGCGGGTGGTGACATCTGAGCGGGTGAGCCGATGCAGGCGTTCCAGCAGGGGACCGGCGTCGGTGACGTAGCGACGCACGGCGGAGTCGCTCCAGCCGGCGTCGCCGTAGCCATAGAAGCGCATGTGGAGTTCCACCAGCCGCGCCACGGCCTTAGTGGTGTCATTGTCGAACCGCAGCGCCTTCATCCTCTTCGTGGTGAGCTTGGCGCCCACCATGTCGTGGTGGCGGAAGCTCACGGCGCCGCCCGGTTCGAATCGGCGCGTCGCCGGTTTCCCGACGTCGTGCATTAACGCCGCAAAACGGAGAACGAAGTCTGGCCCGGGCACGGGGCCTTCGGCGTCCGTTTCCAGTTCAGCCGCCTGTTCCAGGACCTGGAGGGAATGCTGGTAGACGTCCTTGTGCCGGTGGTGCTCGTCGGATTCAAGGCGGAGGGCTGATACTTCCGGCAGCACGTGCTCTGCCAGCCCCGTCTCGACCAGCAGGTCGATTCCTGTCCGCGGCCGGGCGCCGCACACCAGCTTGACCAGTTCGTCCCGCACCCGCTCCGCGGAAATGATCCTGATGCGGTCCGCCATGCCCGTCATGGCATCCCGGACGTCGTCGCGGACTGAAACCCCCAACTGTGCAGCGAAGCGGGCGGCCCGCATCATGCGCAGCGGGTCATCGGAGAAGGATGCCTCCGGCGCGCCGGGCGTGGCCAGCACTGACGCGTGGAGATCCCGCACGCCCCCGAAAGGGTCCACCAACTCCATGGAGGGCAGCCTCAGCGCCATGGCATTGATGGTGAAGTCGCGGCGCTGCAGGTCATCCGTCAGGGAGGAACCGAATGCCACCACCGGTTTGCGGGAATCGGGATCGTAGGCTTCGGCCCGGTAGGTGGTGATCTCGATCTGGAAGCCGGCCTTGCGCATGCCGATGGTGCCGAACGCCCGGCCGATCTCCCAGAAGTTGTCCGCCCACTTCTTGATCAGTGCAACGGTCTGGTCAGGGGTGGCGTCGGTGGTGAAGTCCAGGTCCGGGGACGTCCGGCCCAGGAACAGGTCGCGCACGGGACCGCCCACCAAAGACAGCTCGTGGCCGGCGTCCACGAAGCGCTGTCCGAGCTCGAGGACCACGGGATCCACGGTGAAATCGACAGTGTGGGTATCAATCTTGCGTTGTGCGTGCGACATAGTTCCTTAAGCTTGGCAGAAACCTGCGCCCTGGCAGTCCAAAAAGGCGTCACGATCCGCGCTGATTGGCCTTCCCTTCCGGAAAGTACGTCATATCCCGTCCATGTTGGTGTCATGTTCCGGTCATCACGGGAGGGCAACAGTCGTTAGAGTGGACCTCATGGCCCATCCAGTACCGAGCGCTCCAGGCAGGAGGACAAACGCACCATTGCCGTCGGCAATCGGGGCGCACGTTGCCCCTGCCCAGCAATCGGCGCCGGCGTCGCTGCCCACAGTGGAGGAAGTCTCCGCCGGCGGCGTTGTGGTGGACACATCCGACGCCGAACTGAGGGTGGCGATCATCGCCCGCCTTAACAGGGGCGGACGCCTCGAGTGGTGCCTTCCCAAGGGCCACCCGGAGGGCGAGGAAAACAACGAACAGGCCGCGGTCCGGGAAGTTGCCGAGGAAACGGGCATCGAGGGCGTCATCCTGGCGCCACTGGGCAGCATCGACTACTGGTTCACGGTAAGCGGCCACCGGGTCCACAAGACAGTGCACCATTACCTCCTGCGGGCCACGGGCGGCGAACTCACCATTGAGAACGACCCCGACCAGGAAGCCGTGGATGTGGCCTGGGTGCCCATCCAGGAGCTGGCGCGGAAGCTGTCCTTCCCCAACGAACGCCGCATCGCGGACCTGGCCCGCGAAGTCCTGCCCGGGCACCTTTAAGCCCGGACGCCGCCGTCGTCATTGCGGTGTTATGTGCGCACGGGTGAGACGATGAAGTCGATGTCAGCTACCAACTTTCCTTCCGACCGGTCCAGCCGACCCGATGACGCGGCGCCCGACGGCGTGCCCCCGGAGCCGGCGGCTCCGGACGTTTCCCAGCCCGCCGCCACAGGCGTGAGCGAGACGCGGTCCAGCGCCATCATGGCTGCCGGCACGCTGGTTTCGCGCTTCCTGGGCTTCGGCAAGACATGGATGCTCGGCACCGCCCTGGGCCTTGGCTCCACGGTCAATGACACGTTCATCAACGCCAACAACCTGCCAAACCTGATCTTCCTCCTGGTGGCGGGCGGCGTGTTCAACGCCGTGCTGGTCCCGCAGATCATCAAGGCGAGCAAGGCTCCAGACAGGGGAGCGGACTACATCAGCCGGCTGCTGACGCTGGCTGTCCTGCTCCTGTTCGGCCTGACGGCGCTGGTCACCCTGGCGGCACCAGGGGTCATCGAACTGACAACCCAGGGCTACTCACCGCAACAGAAGGCCCTGGCCGTCACCTTCGCGTTCTGGTGCCTGCCACAGATCTTCTTCTACGGCCTCTACGCGTTGCTGACGCAGGTGCTGAACGCCAACGGTGCCTTCGGCCCCGCCATGTGGGCGCCCATCCTGAACAACGTGGTCGCCATCGCAGGGCTGGGCATGTTCATCTGGATCTTCGGCACAAACGAGGCCAACGCCCACACAATCGATAACTGGGGATCGAGCCAGACACTGCTGGTGGCCGGGTTCTCCACCATCGGCGTACTGTCCCAGACCGCCATCCTGCTGGTCCCGGTCTTCCGGCTGAAGCTCGGACTACGGCCCAGGTTCGGCTGGCGCGGCGTGGGACTGGGCCACGCTGCCCGGCTGAGCGTGTGGACGCTCCTGACGGCCGCCGTCGGGCAACTGGCCTTCCTGTACGTCATGCGCATCGCCACCATTCCAGGCGCCGAACGCATCCGGCTGCAGGAGGCGGGGGACCCCTCCGCCTACGCCCTTCCGGGCAACGCGGTCCTTGAGGTGGCCAGCCAGCTGTACCTGCTGCCGCACTCTATTATTGCCCTGTCCCTGGCCACCGTGCTGTTCAACCGGATGACCCGTGCCTCGCAGGAAGGCAACCGTGCCGAACTGCGCGACGCCCTGTCGCACGGACTGCGGACCATGGCCGTAGCCACCGTGTTCGGCGCCCTGGCCCTGTTTGCCCTGGCCGGTCCGCTGGGCATGTTCTTCTCTGGCGGCAGCAGGCAGGACGGGGTCATGCTCGCCCAGACGCTCACCATCCTGGCCCTCAGCACGCCCTTCATGAGCGCCAACTTCATGATGTCCCGGGTGTTCTATGCCAACGAGGACGCCCGCACCCCCTTCTATGTGCAGCTGCTGCTCGCGGTGGTCTACGTAGTCGGTGCCTTCGCCATCCAGTTCCTGCCTGTAGGCCAGATCATCTACGCCATCGCCATCCTCTATATGGTGGGCAACATCCTCTCCGTGGTCATCAGCGCGTTCTTCCTGCGGCGAATGCTGGGCCACCTGGACGGCGCGCGGATTGCCAACTCATACATCCGGATGGGCTACGCGGCACTGGGATCTGCGATTGCCGGGGCGGGCGCGCTCTGGCTGATGGGCAGCTACAACCCGAACGGCTTCGCGTGGCAGAACCGCATTACTGCGCTCGTGACGCTCGTCGTGGTCGGGCCCGTCATGCTGGCCGTCTACTTTGTCCTCCTCAGGCTTTTCCGCGTCTCCGAGCTCAGCGACATGCTCCGGCCCCTGCTGGGCAGGCTTGGCCGCGGCGGAGGGGCGCCTGCACCGGAAGCCGGGGACGCGCTGTCGTCCGCTCCTGCCAACGGAGCGGACGGGGACCGCGGGCAGCGTCCTGAACGTGCCACAACGTCCGTGGACACTGGCCTGATTCCCCGGATCTCCGGGGAATTTGATGCCGTTTCCTTCCGTGCGGGGCCGGATCCGGAGCGTGGTGCCCGCCGTCCGGAAGCGTACGACGCCGGCGCGCAGCACGGTGACGATGGCGCCTACCTGCCGGGTGAGGACCAGCCCAGCACTGCACGTGGGGGCTTGCTCAGCGAACAAATTCCGCTTCCTGGGCGCCGCACGTACCAGGGGAAGGCCGGGGAAAACCCGTATTTCAAGTCCCGGAGCCAGCGCAAAAAGTGACTCCGGTGCCCGTCTTCTCCACAGCCGCGCGGGGCGGATCGGCTAGGATCGAACAGGTACAGGGGTAGTTGCATTCAGGGTGGGCCGTCCGCGGCGCCTGAACGGCGGTTGCATCATCGAGGCCGGCAATCCCGGACAGTCTAGGAGGAACACGTGTCCAACCCGATCGATGTCGGATCAGTACTGGGCGGCCGCTACAAGGTCACCGCCACAGTGTTGACCTCGCATGACCACGATCTGGTGCTGGACGGTGTGGACCAGGTCCTCAACCGCCCGGTCAGCATCCTGGTTGCCGGACCGGAGAACACTGAACAGGTTGCCCAGAGCGCCCGCGAGGTTGCCACCGGCGAACGCCGCGGGACTGTGCAGGTCCTGGACCTCGGCGTTACTGAGGATGCCACCTACCTCATCACCAACCACACATCCGCAGCGGATCTGCTGGACCTGGTGGTCGCACCCAATCCGCCTTACGTGGAGCCCTTCTTCACGGACACCCTGGGCAGTGAAATTTTTGGGCAGCCGCGGTCGCACGAGCCTGAGCCCTACGACGAGGAAGACCACGTCGAGGCTGGTTACATCAACTACGCCGATTCACACCCCAGCCAGGTTGATCCTTACCCTTCCGCTCCGCCCCTGCCGCCCGGGGCCGCCCATCGTCCCGCTGCCCGGCAGCCGGCTCCGCAGGTTTCCACGCAGGGCCGTACCGGTTCCGCGGCTGCGGCGGCTGCCGGTGCTGCCGCCGTTGGCGGTGCTGCGGCCTCAGTTGGTTCGGCTACCGGCCTTTCTGCTGGTGCCAAGGCAGGATCCGGTGCGTCCCGGGTTGATCCCGACGCAACCGCCGCCCAGCCCATAGCGGAGGGCGCTGCATCGCCCTCCCCGCGGGGAGGCTCCGCAGACGTGGACACGGGGCCCAACGACACGGCTGCTGCTGCCACCCAGGCCCAGCCGGCCGTTCAGTCGGACCCGTCCACCCAGGCCCAGCCGTCCGCGCAACCGTCCGCGCACGAACAGAAGCCGAAGGTTTCCCTGTGGTCCGAGGACGACTACGCGCAGACCGTGGACCAGGACCACTACGGGGACAATGAGGACGCCCCGCAGGAGGTACGCCCGGTCCAGGGTAAATCCGCTCTCTTCGCCCGTGCGGCAGCACCCGCCGCAGCAGGGGTCTCCTTCGCAGACCGCGATGATTACGACGACGACCACGACGAGCCCGAAGGGCAGCCCCGGTCCATGCGGTGGCTGGTAGGCGGACTTCTGGCTGTAGTTCTGATCGCTGGCCTGATCTTCGCCGTCACCAACCTGGGCAGCCTCTTCAAATCAGAACCCCAGGCCAACCCTCCGGCTGCTCCGGCCACCACCAACGGTGCGCAGGCTTCTGCACCGGCAACGCAGGCAGCTCCGTCAAAACCGCCCGTAGTTCCGCCCGTCATCGAGAGCGTGACCCGGCAAGGTAACTTCGATTTCGCAGCCACCTTTGATGGCGACCTGGTCAAGGCGTACGACGGCAATGCGGCCAGCTACTGGTCCGACATGGAGTTTGCCACGGAGAACTGGGGTGGCTTGGCCCCGCAGGGCGTCCCGCTCGTGGTGAAGCTGAAGAGCCCGTCCACTATTTCGTCCATCACACTTTCACAGCTGGGGGGATCCGGCGGCAACATCACGGTTTACACCAATGACAAGCCTTCCACCGACGGTGCCAAGGTTGTGGGCTCCAACAGCTTCACCTCCACGGACCTCAATATGCCCCTGGCAGAACCCGTGCAGGCACAGTATGTAATTATCTCGATCAACTCCCTCCCCAAGCTGGCGGCTCCGAAAACCCGTTACGGCTACGGAATCCGCTTGGCTGAGATCAAGGTCCAGTAGCCCCTCCTTTCCCCAGCACATGTGACTGCAGCAGATCACTGTTGCCGTGAGTTCATACGCAGCAGGTATGTACTCTGGAAAGTGCGTCCCGCGGCGGCCGGTCCTCGGCCTTGCCCAGTGGTGCACCGTGCCCGGGCGTTGGAATATTCAGCATACGGACATAGTTGTCACATGTGCCCGGCCTCCACGGTGGGGCGAGTCGGATAAGGAAGAGGTTCACGGTCAGTGACCATCGAAGAAAAGACGGCGTCAGACGTTCGAGACGTCATCATTGTGGGCTCAGGCCCGGCGGGCTACACAGCAGCTGTCTACACCGCCAGGGCAAACCTCAAGCCTCTACTGTTGGCTGGGTCTGTGACCGCCGGCGGCGAGCTGATGAATACCACGGACGTGGAGAACTATCCGGGGTTCCCGGAGGGAATCATGGGTCCGGACCTCATGGAAAACTTCGAGAAGCAGGCCGCACGCTTTGGCACTGAAATCCAGTTCGAAGATGTAACCGGCGTCGATTTGGAGGGCCCGGTCAAGACTGTCACGATCGCCACGGGGGAGAGCTTCAGGACCAAGGCAGTCATCCTGTCCACGGGCTCGGCGTACAGGGAGCTGGGCCTGCCCAATGAGAAGCGGCTTTCGGGACACGGCGTCAGCTGGTGCGCAACCTGTGACGGTTTCTTTTTCAAAGACCAGGACATTGCAGTCATCGGCGGCGGTGACTCCGCCATGGAAGAGGCCCTCTTCCTCACCAAGTTTGCCAAGTCTGTCACGGTAGTCCACCGTCGCGCTTCGCTCAAGGCCTCCAAGATCATGGCGGACAGGGCACTGGCGCATGACAAGATCAAGTTCATCTGGAACAGTACCGTGGACGATGTATTGGGGACCGACAAGGTAACCGGTCTCCGTTTGAAGAACCTCCTGGACGGCTCCTTGTCCGACCTTGCAGTGACGGGTGTTTTCGTCGCCATCGGCAACGATCCACGTACCGACCTCGTCAAAGACGTGCTCGAACTGACTGAAGCGGGGACCATCGCGGTGGAGGGCCGAAGTTCCAGGACCAGCCTCCCCGGTGTTTTCGCTGCCGGCGATGTGGTCGATCCAACCTACCGCCAGGCAATCACGGCCTCAGGCTCTGGTTGTGTGGCCGCCATTGATGTTGAGCACTACTTGGCAGACCTGCAGTCCTGACCAGACTGTGCCGCTATTATCCGAAGAGAAAGATAAGGTTATGAGCAACGCTAAAGATGTAACTGACGCCAGTTTCAACACGGATGTACTTTCTTCCGAGAAGCCCGTTATTGTTGACTTCTGGGCAGAGTGGTGCGGTCCCTGCCGTAAACTTGGCCCTATCTTGGACGAAATTTCCGTCGAGTACAGCGAAAAAGTGGACGTCGTCAAGGTCAATGTAGACGATAACCCTGCCATCGCTGCCGAGTATGGGATTACCTCCATCCCTGCCGTTTATCTTTTCCAGGGTGGAGAAGTGAAGAACACGGTGATTGGCGCCAAGCCGAAGCAGTTCTTCGAGAAGGAATTCTCTGACGTCCTGTCCTGATCAACGTCCCCCCGCAGGGGAGCAGCGGTCTGCAGCAGTAAAGAGGCGGTCATTTCCCCCAGGGATGTGGCCGCCTCTTTGCTATGTCTGTACGTGCCCTTCCTTGGACAACTCGCGCCGGCCCGATATGGGGAGGGGTGCCGTGCGCGTCACGCGATGTTCAGATCTGTTTCACGTGAAACAGAGGTTGGGCGCGTCTGGCCAAACTGCTGTCCAGCTGAGATCTGGAGACGACGATCATCCGGCGCAACCCCTGTGGATCAATAAAGGACCGATCCACGACATCTCCCGCGCAGCCCCAGTCAAACGTTGGTCGCACAAACCTCCAACGCGTAGAACCGCGAAGTGAGAGACCATGGATTCGCCCCGCTTCGCACGAAGTATCGAGGACTCTGGTAATCCCAACGTTCACTCGGGTGATCCTGTTTCACGTGAAACAGCTACAATTTGAGCCGAGTTCTGCAGCCTGCGCTAAGCAGCAGAACACCCAACTGCCAAGGCGGCATTTTGCATGGATTGGGCCCCTTCTTGAAGTGAACAGTGTGAAACATCACCTAAAGAGCTTAAGTAGACGCTAGACAATGCAGCTGTACCCCGCTGTGGTCATCCGCGAAACTCCCGGTACCGCACGGTTTACCGTCTTCTACATACTCGATGAAAGTCCTTTCTCTGGGATTATCCCGGCGAGGAAGCTGCCCTTGAAATACCCGCCCACATCAGGGGGCCGCGGAACACCAGACCTCTGCAGATAAGTGGGCTGTCTCCTGCGATCTTCAACAACTGCATTGGTGAAAATGGCATAGTGTCCGCGGGTGCAGCAGTGCCGCCGCCTGTGCCCATGGCTCCAGGATAAGCCAGTAGGTAGCACCGGCCGTCAGGTTTGTTGCATCGAATGTAAGGAAGCCGGCGACAAATGAGGGCGGCCACGTTGCCCTCATCAAAACCTACGCACTCTCAGCCCCGAATGTAGGCAATGCCGGATAGCACCGTAAACCAAACAGGTACACAAGCAGATGCTCACCAGGACTTGGTCCTGACATAGCTCGAAGATCTACTATCGGGCGGCCGTCACTAGGGGAAGGGCGGCTGCTGAATTTAGTGACCGCCTGCTGCTACGTACCCACGGCGAACCCCATCCGTTTGCATGTGGGCCGGTCTATCCCGGGCGATGACCAACTGGCAAATTATCGAGTGCGCACTGTCCCCGAGAGAAGATCATGTTTCACGTGAAACATTCGCGGTGTGTCTGGACCCCGGACAAAGGGGCATCGGGGGAGCCGGCCCTATCCAACATCTCCTGGGGTTCTGGGAGCGAGTGCCCGTCATATCCAACTTGGACCAAAATCGGGACCGCGGGACCATAGTTGCTGTGGCAGCCACTAAAGCATTGTCCGACCTTGCATCAAGCTGCGCTGCGACGTCATTAACGATCGCCATACCTTTCGCGGTACAGCGTGGAAGGGGTGCGCCACCGCGCTGCGACGGCAAGGGGCAAGACATGGGAATGGTGGGCATTGGCGCTGCCACCCAGCGATCGAACCGACGCACTTGGCTCCCACTTTGTTGGCCGCCAAGCCGGCCACCCGGTCGCGCCCAAGCGAACGCAGCACACCCGAAGAGGACACAGCTCCGGGGAAGGCGGGGCAGGGAGCGCAATCGCCGGAGGAACTCGCAGCCACAGTGGGACCCGAGGTTTCTTTGAAATCCAGGCGATAACGCCAACCGACCTCAATTTGGCCATCCAATCCGGGCGACTTCTATCCACACTTTTATCCACAGATGCTTACCGAGATATCCACACCGTTATCCACAAGCCTTCGCGCCGCCAAACCCCCTAACATGCAGAGCGGCCTGCGTCGCGAAAGCATACTGACCAGTTCAAGTTACACCTCGCTACGCTCCTCCTGCGCGCGCCTATGTCGTCCGCGTGCTCGTTTGAGCACCAAATTAGCGGGCGTTCATCCATTTACAGGTGACAACCGCGCCAGAGCCAGCCGTATCTGACAGCGCCGGCCGACTAGGGGCGAATGTTTCACGTGAAACCCAGCAGCCGAAGCTGCAAGCACAGGGCGACTGCGAAAGGCAAACGCCGAACAGCGTCGGCCCCTGATGCCCGGCGGGCGGAAAATCCACAGACGCTCCACCTGAATATCCACAGGGTTATCCACAGGGTTATCCACCTCATGTTCAGCCCTCCAATGGGGGGCGCCGGGCTTGCATGTCGCTGAGGCTCCTGCAGGCACGCCCACGGATCAACACGGGCGCTGCAGCGTAATCCACCATCGCGTGGTCGGTCGTCCCTTCCGTATGCGAGCTCGCGTCGGCCTTATTGCACGTGGGAGTAGTGCCGCGAAAGGCAGGCGATCGTTCCTCGACGAATCGATGACGTCCGTCGCCAGAGTGGCTGTTCCGGGCCCAGGGCCATAAAGTTCATTTGTGATCAGGAGCGCCCGGGGGAGCAGCCTCTGCGCCCGGATCACCCACTCCCGCCGCCGTACGTGCTCGACTCTACATCGAGAATTCTGGCCTCCATTGCGAAGACTGCCGTACTACGGCCGCTTGGGAATTCCCATCGCACAATCCCAAACAGGGGGAGTCACGGGCATCTCACTTCAGGTGCACACGTGGCTACCACATGCGGCGCTGCCGTTTGCCTCTGCGAGTATTGTCTTTCCCCACCTCAGACATTCGTCCCCGCCAACTACCAAAGAGCTTGGCTACGTCGCGGCGGAATTTAGGGGTCGAACGTGCCCGGAAGTCACGGTCCAACGGGAATTACCAGAACCAAGACTAAGGGGAGTCTCACAGTCGCCTCAACTTTCATCGCACCTGGCCCGGGGCGATCGGCCGGATAGCCTGTTTCACGCGAAACCGCGGAGCATCGTCGCTGTCTGCGGCATGACCCGCTGAGAAGCCGGCGGAGGAGTCTGCCCGTGAAAGGAGCTCCCCTGGTACCCCCATCGCGAGCTAACGTTTCAC
This sequence comes from Pseudarthrobacter enclensis, assembly GCF_030811655.1. Taxonomy (GTDB): domain Bacteria; phylum Actinomycetota; class Actinomycetes; order Actinomycetales; family Micrococcaceae; genus Arthrobacter; species Arthrobacter enclensis_A. The sequence goes on from NZ_JAUSRE010000004.1 coordinate 46,172, forward strand.
GTGAAACACTCCACTTTCAGGGCTGCGAATCCGGCATGCCCCTCAGGAGGATAAACCCCACCGCAAATATCCCGCCCACGGGATAGGCAGGGGATAACTGTTATCAGGATGACGAAACCCTACACCGCGAGGACCCACCATGCTTTATGTGGACGGCTGCGCGGTAGCCGCACACGGTGTGTGGCGGATTTCCGGAGTAGACTCGACCACCGCGCGGCAAGACATCGGCACCGGTACCATTCAAACACTGTTGACACGCACTAATCGACCCACAACTTGGCGCTAGCCGCAACGTCCCGTCCGGAATCACATGCCCCCAAACGGGGAAGCTCCACGATCGATCTCTTCTGATGTGGTTGAAGGGCAATAGGCATAAGGAAGCCCTTGGCGACTACTCACCTCACCACCGGTTGGAGGCGGCGGCCCATAATATGGCCAAACCATCGTCCTAGTATTCGATCCGGGAGGTACAGCAGATCGCCAGGTATCGCAGGCAGGCCCTCAATTAGTTCCGCTTTGGCTGCTGAAGGGATCTATCCCCGTCGAAAGCCAGAATTTGCCTAGGAGGGCCATAAAACGCAGCAGCAGCAGCCGAAGGAGTGAGAATCGCGTAGGAAGTGTGACTCGATGGGCTGCGCCGCCCTACCCAGGGCAAAACCTCTTTGTTGTACCGCGGCTCACGAAGCGTTTCACGTGAAACGTACCTGGACGGGACGGGGACAGTCAGTTGCACATTTCACCCGCACCGGAATGCGGCCGAGCCCGACTGAGCCTCCACGTGCGAAAAACCGCAGTGCGACACTCGCTACTAGTGATATTCAAGCAGAAAAACACTCGCTTTCCCACGAAAGCTGTCTCAGGAGTGAGGGGAGCGGCAAGTCCCCGCCAATCGTGTCGGCGCTCTAAAGTGCAGACAAAAACATGCGCACCATCTCGCGACGTCGATTCGACAGCATTCGCAGGAAGACGCCCATAAAGCATGCATCAGCAAAGCCGACGTGACTGCCACAGACAACCCAGCCACAAGTCTGTGGCCACTCGAACCCATGAACGGGAAACTCTGAGAATGGCAGCAGAAACACCTGAGGCCCCGCTCGTCGTGAACGGGGCCTCAGGAGAGGTACTAGTTTGTAGAACCAGGCGCTAGAACGTCCATGATGCGGTTAAGGTCCTCTACGCTGGCAAATTCAATGCTGACCTTGCCCTTACGGACTCCGAGCGAGATCTTCACGTTGGTATCAAGCCGGTCTGACAGCGAGGACGCGAGGTAGTCCAGGCGTTCGTGCCGCGCACCCGGACGTGGGATGTTGTTCTTGGCCGGCTTGGCGGGATCCTGGTAAAGCGTCACGGCTTCCTCGGTGGCACGCACGGACATGCCTTCCGCCACAATCCGTTGGGCCAGTCGCTCCATTGCGGCGGCATCAGGGAGCGAAAGAAGTGAACGGGCGTGGCCCGCGGACAACACTCCCGCTGCAACCCGCCGCTGCACAAGCGGGGGAAGTTTCAAGAGACGCAGTGTGTTGGACACCTGCGGCCGTGAACGGCCGATACGGTCCGCCAGTTGTTCGTGGGTTGTACCGAAGTCCTCGAGGAGCTGCTGGTACGCTGCAGCCTCTTCCAGGGGATTCAGCTGGCTGCGGTGGAGGTTCTCCAGCAGCGCGTCGCGGAGGAGGTCGTCATCGGTGGTGTCACGGATAATCGCCGGGATGGTGTCGAGCCCTGCAGCCTGGACAGCGCGCCACCGGCGTTCACCCATGACAAGTTCATAGGATTCACTACCGGATTCGGTTGAAGTGCGGACAACAATTGGCTGCAGCACCCCAATTTCGCGGACCGAGTGCACCAACTCAGCCATGTCATCCTCATCGAAGACATTCCGGGGCTGTTTCCGGTTCGGGTGGATGTCGGCCACGGGGATCTCAGCGAACCGTGCACCGGGAACTTCAACAAGCTCAACGCCCGAGTCACCGGACCTCCCTTCCTCAACGATCGGCTCGGAAGGGCTCGGAACATCCGAAGGCTGCGCAACAGCGGAAACCTCTGTGGCCGGGTCCGCTTCAACAGGTGATTTGGGGCCGACCGGGCTGGCCGGCGAGGACTCTCGCGCAGCTGTCTTCTTCACCGGAGCAGTGGAAGCGGGCTTCTTCTCGTCACTGCCCTTTCCTGGGACTGACTTTGAGTCGGCAGACTTGGCTGAAGACGAACGGGCAGCGGGAACGTCCGCTTCCCTGTCCGGCGCCTTTACTGCTGCATCCTCAGTGTCTGCCGGCACCTGCTCTGACGGGTCCGTCTTTCGACGGCCTTCCGGGAAGAACAAATCCACAGGCCGCGATACCGCCCCACTGTTCCCGGAACCATTGGACGCGGCGGAACTTGGAATCAGTGCGCCAAGACCGCGGCCTAGGCCCCGTCGCTTTTCGCTCATGGGTAAATCCCTCCAGTGGTAGAGCCGGGTACAGCCCGGCTCCGATGCGTTGCGGTATTGAAGATTCTAGCGTTCCGCTATTTCAGCGGCGGCTTCCAAATAGGACAGGGCCCCACTCGACGAGGGGTCGTAAGTCATGACCGTCTGTTGGTAGCTCGGAGCTTCGGAAATCCGCACAGACCGCGGGACGACGGCCGACAGCACCTGATCGGGGAAATGCTGGCGTACTTCCGCCGCGACCTGGGCAGCTAGATTGGTGCGCCCGTCATACATGGTGAGCAGGATGGTCGAAACGACAAGGTCAGCGTTGAGGTGCTTCTGGATCATCTCGATGTTCTTGAGGAGCTGGCTAAGACCCTCAAGAGCGTAGTACTCGCACTGAATGGGGATCAGCACTTCACTTGCCGCGCAGAAAGCGTTGACCGTCAACAGGCCCAGGCTGGGGGGACAGTCGATGAAGACGTAGTCCAGACGCTCCTCACCGTTCTTCTCCCGCGTCTTCGCATAGACGTCAATGGCGCGGCGCAGGCGCTGCTCGCGGGCCACCAGGGACACGAGCTCAATCTCCGCACCCGCAAGGTGGATCGTAGCGGGCGCGCAAATCAGCTTGCCGATATCGGGGCATGGAGCCACCACATCAGCAAGGGGGACGTCGTTGATCAAAACATCATAGATGCTGTCAACGTCCGCATGGTGTTCGATACCCAAAGCGGTGGAGGCGTTGCCCTGGGGATCAATGTCAATAACCATGACGTTCAAGCCCGCGGCTGCCAGGGCGGCCGCGATGTTTACGGTGGTGGTGGTTTTCCCAACCCCGCCCTTTTGGTTTGACACCGTGAAGATGCGGGTTTCCTCAGGGCGAGGGAGCTGGCGTCCCATCAGCCGCTCACGGCGCTTGGTCTCGTGCGCAAGCTCCCTGGCAATCGGGCTGGAATCGTCGATCGCGTCGATGACATTGGATCGACCAGCAGAGGTTGTTTCACGTGAAACTGCGTTACTTGGGGAGGAGGAAGAAACCGCTTTAGGGTGATTCCCACCCCTGCCAGGGGCCATACCGGTCCCTGCGAGGCCGGACCCAGCGACAGAACGTGCCGACCCCAAGGACACAAACGGCGGGATCCGTTGTGCGGAGGCTTCACTACTGGTCACTGGGGCACACTCACTCTCGTTCAGCCAATTTTGCTGCCGTTATCTAGCCTAACTGCTCCAGCCTGCTGACAGCCGTCAGCAGGCCCGCATCAGGACTTCTTTTGCGGCTTGTCCACCACGATGCGGACCACTGTGGTGGGTTCCTCCAGGAGGTTGTCGCCTACAGTGAGCACGGACGTCTCCACGCCACCCAGTTTGCGGATGGTTTTGGCTGCCTTTTCGATTTCCTCACCGGCGCTGCGACCCTTGATGGCCACGACTTCGCCGCGGCCACCGAGCAGCGGAATGGTGAGGCCGGCAAGGTTGGTCAGGGCCGAGACGGCCCTGGCCGTCACCACGTCAGCGTCCACGTGGCCCACAGCAAGCTCTGCGCGCGTACGCATCACCGTGACGTTGTCCAGGCCAAGATCGTCCACTACTTCCTGAAGCCAGATCACCCTGCGCTCCAGCGGCTCGATAAGGGTGAGTTCAAGATCGGGCCGTGCGATGGCCAGGCAAAGGCCCGGCAGTCCAGCGCCGCTTCCGACATCGGCAACGTGGCTTCCCTGCGGGATCTCACTTTCGATGACTGCACAGTTGAGCACGTGGCGGCTCCACAATCTGGGCACCTCGCGCGGGCCAATCAGGCCCCGTTCAGTCCCCGACGTGGCCAAATGCTCGACGTAGCGCTTTGCCAGGTCCAGGCGGTCGCCGAAGATTTTCTCGGCGGCGCGCAGCTCTGCTGCCGTGATGTCAACCATTATGGGCAAGCATTCCCTAGTCTGCGGAAACAACAATATGGCGTCCGGCGCCTTCGCCCTCGGACTCACTCACCAGTCCGAGATCGGCAATGGCGTCATGCACAATCTTGCGTTCGTAGGCACTCATCGGTTCCAGCGCGACGGACTTGCCGGTTTCCTTGACGGAGGCTGCGGCGTCCTCGGCGATCTTTTGCAGATGCCCGGTACGCTCCTGCCGGTAGCCGTTGATGTCCAGGACCAGGCGGGATCGGTTCTCTGTAGCAGACAGGACTGCAAGCCGCGTCAGTTCCTGGAGGGCTTCAAGGACCTCACCGTCCTCTCCAACCAAACCTTCCAGTCCTTCCGCTTCCTCGTCGGCGACGATGGAAATATACGTGCGGCCGTTGCGGACCTCGATGTCGATGTCACCATCGATATCGGCAATGTCCAGCAGTTCTTCCAGGTAGTCGGCAGCAACGTCCCCCTCTTCCTCGAGGCGGCTGACGGCGGAAACTTTGGCGGCGGAAGCGTCCTGGTTCACGGAAGCATCCTGATCTTCGATCTCTTCAGAAAGGGCGTGCTCGGTGCTCTCGGCAGACATTACTTCTTCTTCCTGTTCTTGCGCTGGGGCTGGACGCGCTGTCCCTTGATCTCAACTGCGGCAGCCGCGGCGGCGTCGGATGCCTCATCCCGCTTGCCGCTCAGGACGGACAGCGCCGGCAGGCCCTTGGCGGCACGGCGTTCGGCGAGGGCCCTGGCTGCCGGGGAACCAGGCGTCGGCATGCGGCGGATGACGAAGAACTGCTGGCCCATGGTCCAGAGGTTGGTGGTGGTCCAGTAGATCAGGACGCCGATAGGGAAGTTGATGCCGCCGACACCGAACACTAGGGGCAGGATGTAGAGCATCATCTTCTGCTGCCGCATGAAGGGGCTGGCCATGGCTTCTTCAGACATGTTCTTCGCCATGATCTGCTTCTGGGTGATGAACTGGGAGGCCGTCATGGCCAGGATCATCACGATCGAGAGCACCACGACGGCAACGTTGCCGGCGCCGCCGTGCAGCAGGGCTGCGGACAGCGGGGCCCCGAAGATGCTTGACGCGTCGAACTCGACAACCTGCTCGTGGCTCATGGCCCCGATGCCGGCACCCTGGTCCTTGGCCTGCGAGATGCCCGAGAGCACCTGGAACAGTGCGAAGAAGAAGGGCATCTGGATCAGCATGGGCAGGCAGGCGGAGAACGGGTTGGTCCCGTGCTTCTTGTACATTGCCATCTGTTCCTGGGCCATGGCCTGGCGGGACAGCTGGTCGGTCTTGCCCTTGTACTTTTCCTGAAGCTTCTTCAGGTCCGGCTGCAGCAGTTGCATGCCGCGCTGGGCCTTGATCTGCTTGACGAATACCGGAATCAGCGCGGCACGGATAACCAACACCAGCCCGATGATGGCCAGCGTCCAGGTCCAGCCGTTCGCAGCGGGCATGCCAATGCTGCTAAGCCCGTCGTGGAACGCCACCATGATGAACGAAACCAGCCACTTGAACGGGGCGATTATTGTCCCAAAGATGTCCATACTTATCCCTATTCGTCAGGCCGCACTGCGGCCTTCTTCATCAGTCCGAACAACCAGGTACCTGTCCGGATTGTTCAGCACAACAATTGTGGGGGTCCGGCCCTCGGGCCATTCCCGGTGCCCGGCGGGGACGTGGTCCACTCCGCCGGGATTCCATGGGTGGCAGTGGCCAAGGCGCCGGACTGCCAGCCAGCTTCCCTTGACGGCACCATGGACGGTGACCGCTTCAAGGGCGTACGCCGAGCATGAAGGGAAAAACCGGCAAACCGGGCCATACAAGGGAGAAACCACCTTGCGGTAGGCCATCAGCAGAAGAATGAGGATATTCCGGGGCAGGTTCCAGAGGAATCTTCCGACGGCGGCCAGCACCTTTCGGAAACGGGCGACGACGGCGGTGGCGTTAGGCACGCGTTGTCCCCTCCTGTGTTGTACCGGCCGAACCTGTGGCGGCAGCCCGTGAAGGGCGGCCGGCCAGCCGGGTCAGCGTAGAGCCCAGTGCAGCGTTGTAGTCCGACAGCAGCTGGTCCCAGCTGGCATTGGCGGACGCAGGAAGTGCCCGCACCACGACAGCGAGTCCCGTGCCGTGCTCGCTCAGCGAGGCGGCAGCTGCTTCCCTCAGTCTCCTCTTAACGAGGTTCCTGACAACAGCGTTCCCTACACTCTTGGAAACAATGAATCCGATCCGGCTCGGTTCGTCGGCAGCAATGGCTGCCGCATATAACACTACGTTCCGGCGCCCATTGCGGACACCGGAACGTACAGTTGTTGAAAAATCGGTTGAGGTCCTCAAGCGGTTGCGGGCGGCCAGCACCTTAAACTCGCAATGGGATGTCTACCGACAAGCCAGTTATTTAGGCCGACAGTTCGGTGCGGCCCTTGCCACGACGGGCTGCCAGGATGGCGCGGCCGGCACGGGTACGCATACGAAGGCGGAAGCCGTGCTTCTTGGCTCGACGGCGGTTATTCGGCTGAAAAGTCCGCTTGCTCACGTTAGTTACTCCAGTGGATCAAAGGTGCGCCCACCCGATCAGTATGGGGAAGAACTGGCCGACGCTAAGTTTTGTATGTGCACGCTTACCCCGGCTCCCCAGGCGCACTGCACTTGGAAAGTTCAAATGGGGCCGAAAAGCGGACACAAAGGACTTCACAACGTTAGGGCAATCCGATAGGCGGAGTCAAACCGGAGAAGCCGCGGCCGGATGTCCCCAGCTGTGCCTAAGTATCCCCAACAGCCTGTGGATGAAGTGGCTCACAAGGCTGTCTTACGAACCACACCCGTGTAATTATCCACAGCCGGATAGCCAGCTATCTTCTAGGCTTTTCATCACCTAGAGTGTCCCAGTAGCCGATTATCCACGGGCTGTGCATAACCCTGTGGATGAAGTTGGGCCAGGACCTGGTTCCGGACTTGGGCTGCAAACAACGCAGGCACGGCAAGTTTTGAGGGAACCGATTGATGACAGTAGACGAAGCCAACCACGCCAATACTGTCGGAAGTTCCTGGCGTCGGGTTGTCAGCCTGCTGGAACAGGACCACCGCGTTTCCCCACGTCAGCGGGGCTTTGTCATTCTTGCCCAAGCGCAGGGGCTCATTGGCTCAACCCTCCTGGTGGCTGTCCCCAACGAGCTGACGCGTGAAGTGCTGCAGACCCAGGTCAAGGATGCGCTCGATGATGCCCTGCACAACGTGTTCTCCGAGGACATCCGCTGTGCCATCGATGTCGACACGGATCTGGTTCCCGTCCACGAGGAGCCGGAGCCCGTCGTTGAACCGGCGTACGCGCCTGACCAGTTGATCGAGCAGAAGCCGCAGCCCATGCTGCCCAGCACTTCGCACGAATTCGGCCGGCTGAACCCCAAGTACGTCTTCGATACTTTCGTGATCGGTTCCTCCAACCGGTTTGCCCACGCCGCTGCAGTCGCCGTTGCTGAAGCTCCGGCCAAGGCATACAACCCGCTGTTCATTTACGGAGACTCCGGGCTGGGCAAGACCCACCTCCTGCACGCCATTGGGCATTACGCCCGGCGCCTCTATAGCGGCATCCGGGTGCGGTACGTCAACTCAGAGGAATTCACCAACGACTTCATCAACTCCATCCGGGACGATGAGGGCGCCAGCTTCAAGACCACGTACCGCAATGTCGATGTCCTGCTGATCGATGACATCCAGTTCCTGGCCGGCAAGGACCGGACGCTGGAGGAGTTCTTCCACACGTTCAATTCCCTGCACAACAACAACAAGCAGGTGGTCATCACCTCGGACCAGCCGCCCAAGCTGTTGGCAGGGTTCGAGGACCGCATGAAGTCCCGCTTCGAGTGGGGCCTGCTGACCGACATCCAGCCGCCGGAGCTTGAAACCCGGATCGCCATCCTCCGGAAGAAGGCACTGAGCGAGGGCCTCTCGGCACCGGATGACGCCCTGGAATACATCGCGTCCAAAATCTCCAGCAACATCCGTGAACTCGAGGGCGCACTGATCCGGGTCACCGCTTTCGCCAGCCTGAACCGCCAGCCCGTGGACGTGGCCTTGGCCGAGATGGTGTTGAAGGACCTGATCACCGACGACGGTGCGCAGGAGATCACGTCGGCCCAGATCCTCCAGCAGACGGCTGACTACTTCAAGCTCAGCATGGAAGAGCTTTGCAGCAAGTCCCGTACCCGCACCCTGGTCACGGCGCGTCAGATCGCAATGTACCTCTGCCGGGAGCTCACTGACATGTCGCTTCCCAAGATCGGCCAGGAGCTCGGTGGCCGTGACCACACCACCGTGATCCACGCCGACCGGAAGATCCGGGAACTCATGGCGGAGCGCCGTGTGATTTACAACCAGGTTACGGAACTGACCAACCGGATCAAACAGCAGCAGCGGGACTCCTGATCCACAGCGGGCCCGGCACTCTATACCTTATTAACAGGGGTATGTGGATAAGCCTGTGGATACTTAAGGGGACAAGCGCGGTTAATGGGCTTAAAACCCTTAAGCCGTCTGTGGATCGTTAAAAATGCCGTTTTGCGTTGTCCCCATCCACACCCTGTTTAAAACCCAGGTAACGCACACACCGTGAACAGGGCTTAACCGCGGATCCGTGGGGCAGGATCGGGTTATCCACAGTTTCCACAGCAGTTATTAACACTACGAATCCCAAAAAATTGAAATCCCTCAAACAACAAGATCGATCCGCACGTTCGTCGAGGGGGCCTGCCGGCCCCAGGAAGGGACGGGCCTGTTCCTGGGGGATGGGTTAATCCCCGTTCTTCCGGCTAAGCTGTCAGCAGCGCTCCCATCCCTGGGTTTTCGTGTGGTTTCCGTCTTCATGGACCATGCACCAGCCGGGGTGCGCCCAACTTCTTCCGGAGTTTCCCCGCGAAATTCCCGGGTTTACATGGCAGCAGCAATGAAAGGCGGCACCCTTCCGTGAAGTTCAGAGTTGATCGGGACGTCCTGGCAGAAGCCGTTACCTGGACAGCCCGGTCCTTGTCTCCGCGGCCGCCGGTACCCGTTCTCTCCGGCCTTCTCCTGAAGGCCGAAGCTGGAACCGTGAGCCTCTCCAGCTTTGACTACGAGACCTCGGCGCGACTTGAGATCACCGCCGACATCAGGGACGAGGGCACCATCCTGGTCTCGGGCCGCTTGCTTGCCGACATCTGCCGCAGCCTGCCTTCCGCGCCGGTTGACGTTGAAACCGATGGCAACAAGGTCACCCTCACCTGCCGCCGAAGCAGCTTCCACCTGGCCACCATGCCGGAAGCTGAATATCCTCCCTTGCCGGCGTTGCCGGCCATCAGTGGAACTGTCCCAGGAGACGCTTTCGCCCAGGCTGTCTCCCAGGTCATCATCGCCGCCAGCAAGGACGACACGTTGCCCATCCTTACCGGCGTGCGCATGGAGATCGAAGACGACCTGATCACGCTCCTGGCTACGGACCGCTACCGGCTTGCCATGCGCGAAGTGCCGTGGAAGCCGGTCGCCCCGGGCATCTCCACCAGTGCCCTGGTCAAGGCCAAAACCCTCAACGAGGTAGCAAAAACCCTGGGCAACAGCGGGGACATCAACCTGGCTTTGTCGGACGACGACAGCAGGCTCATTGGTTTCGAAAGCGGGGGGCGCACCACCACCTCCCTGCTGGTGGATGGCGATTACCCCAAGATCCGCTCGCTGTTCCCCGAATCAACCCCCATCCACGCCACAGTCCAGACACAGGAACTGGTCGAGGCCGTGCGGCGTGTTTCACTGGTGGCCGAGCGCAACACACCCGTCCGCCTTGCCTTCACTGCTGGCCTGCTCAACCTGGACGCGGGTACCGGTGAGGATGCGCAGGCGTCAGAGGAGCTGGAGGCGCAGCTTTCAGGCGACGACATCACGGTCGCATTCAACCCGCATTACCTCATCGAGGGGCTGAGCGTCATCGAGACCAAATTTGTCCGGTTTTCCTTCACCACGGCACCCAAGCCCGCCATGATCACCGCGCAGGCAGACGCCGACGGCGAGGACCAGGACGACTACCGCTACCTGGTCATGCCGGTCCGCCTTCCCAACTAGTCCCCGCCGCCTCCCTTGCCTCGCAAGCTCGGCCAGGGAACCCGGGCGGCGTGGGCCCACCCATCGGCTCCCACCGCCAACCCCGTTCCTCCCTCTAGCGCAGAAAAGAGTTCCACCATGCACATTGGACTGATCGGCCTCGGCAAAATGGGATTCAACATGCGTGAGCGGCTGCGCAAGGGAGGCCTGGAGGTTACCGGGTACGACCGCAATCCTGATGTCACCGACGTCACCACGGTGGATGACCTTATCGCCGCCGTCCCCGTCCCGAGGATCATCTGGGTGATGGTTCCCTCCGGACCCATCACGGACGCCGTGATCACTGACCTGAGCGAAAAGCTGCAGCCAGGAGACCTTGTCATCGACGGCGGCAACTCCCGCTTCACGGAAGACCAGAAACATGGCGAACTGCTCGCCGCCAAGGGCATCCGCTTCGCTGACTGCGGCGTGTCCGGTGGAGTCTGGGGGCTGCAGAACGGTTACGGACTGATGGCCGGCGGCGATGCCGCAGATATCGAGCGGGCACTGCCCGTCTTTGATGCGCTGCGGCCGGAAGGCGAAAGGGCGGATAGCTTTGTCCACGTTGGCGGCATTGGCGCCGGCCATTACGCCAAGATGGTGCACAACGGAATCGAATACGGCCTGATGCAGGCGTACGCCGAGGGTTACGAACTACTCGCCGCCAAGGACATTGTCACCGACCTGCCGGGTACGTTCCGGGCTTGGCAGAAGGGGACAGTGGTCCGTTCCTGGCTCCTTGACCTCATGGTCAAGGCGCTCGACGAGGATCCCGGCCTGGCTTCGATCGATGATTACGTGGAGGACTCCGGCGAGGGCCGGTGGACCGTGGAAGAGGCCATTGCCAACGCCGTGCCCGCACCGGCCATCACGGCTGCACTGTTCGCCCGCTTTGCATCGAGGGAAGACACGTCGCCTGCCATGAAAATGGTTTCCGCGCTGCGCCACCAGTTCGGTGGCCACGCAACCCGCCCTTCCAAGTAGCACCCACAGGGAACCGGCAGCGTTCCCGGAATTGCCGAAAACCGCGTGTATCTGGAACACCTTTCACTGACCGACTTCCGCAGTTACGCCCAGGTCGACCTCACCCTGGGCCCCGGAGTCACCGTTTTGGTTGGTTCCAACGGCATCGGCAAAACCAACCTGATGGAAGCCATTGGTTACCTGGCCACTTTGAGCTCACACAGGGTCAGTTCCGATGCTCCGCTGCTGAGGTTCGGAACTGAGCGGGCTTTGGTCCGCGCCCGGCTGGTCCGCGGCAGCCAAACCACGGTACTTGAACTGGAGATCAACGCCGGCCGTGCAAACCGTGGACGTATCAACCGCAGCAACCCCGTCCGTGCCCGTGACCTGCTCGGCATCTGCCAGACGGTGCTGTTCGCTCCGGAGGACCTGGCCCTGGTCAAGGGAGACCCGTCCAACCGGCGCCGTTTCCTGGATGAGCTGTTGGCCAGCCTTATCCCGCGCCATGCAGCCACCCGCAGCGACTACGACCGCGTCCTGAAACAGCGCAACGCCCTGCTCAAATCGGCACGCGCCGGCCGGTTTACGGCCGCCCATGAATCCACGCTCGACGTGTGGGACCAGCACATGGCCAGGGCCGGGGCGGAACTGCTGCATGCACGGCTGGAACTGGTGGACCGGCTTCGCCCCCACCTGACCCGCGCCTACGCTGAGCTTACGGATGCGTCCAAACCCGCTGACGCCACGTACCGTTCAACGCTGCAGAACCAGATGGACGACGACGGCGTCCCGGCCGGCAGCGTGCAGCCCGCCCCAGGCGGCGGTTCTTCGGGAGAGCAGGATGACCTGCGCCGTCTTTCGGTGGACCAACTCACAGAGCGGTACGTGCAGGCATTCGCCGAGTCCCGCAGGAAGGAACTGGAACGGGGCATCTCCCTGGTTGGCCCCCACCGCGACGAACTGGAACTGATGCTCGGGCAGGCACCTGCCAAGGGGTACGCCTCGCACGGCGAAACCTGGTCCATGTGCCTGTCGCTCCGGTTGGCCTCCTACTACGTCATGCTGGACGACGCCCGGACCGGAGGCTCGGCCCCCATCCTCATCCTGGACGATGTGTTCGCCGAACTTGACGTGCAGCGGCGGCGTAAACTGGCGGCAATAGTCTCCGGCGCGGAACAGGTCCTGGTGACCGCCGCCGTCGACGCCGATATCCCGGAAGAACTTTCCGGGCGGCGGGTGAAGGTCATTCCGGGAGGTATTGATGAGCAGTGACCAGGGCGGCGGCCCCCGGCCCGGCCGCGAGCCAGACAACATCGATGCCCCGCAGGCCGCACTGAACCGGATGCGCGAAGCCGCGGCTGCCCGCGGCGAAGTCCGGCGGAAAGTGGCGCGGCCCGGCTCAGCAAAGTCCAAAGGCAGCATCCGGGACACCCGTGGCTTCAGCCAGTTCCATGCCACGGGCCGCGATCCGCTGGGCCTTGGAAAAGTTGTGGGCCGGCTCGTGGCCGAGCGGGGCTGGACCTCGCCCGTGGCCGTCGGCTCAGTGATGGCGGAGTGGGCCACCTTGGTGGGGCCGGAAATCTCGGCCCATTGCACGCCCGAGAGCTTCACCGACACCACCCTGCACGTGAGGTGCGATTCCACGGCATGGGCCACCCAGCTGAGGCTTTTGAGCAGCAGCCTGCTTGAGAAATTCCGCCGTGAGCTTGGGGACGGCGTGGTGACCAGCATCCAGGTTCTGGGCCCTTCGGCACCCAGCTGGCGCAAGGGAGGCCGCAGCGTCAATGGCCGCGGCCCCCGGGACACTTACGGATAGACGAAAACCCGGGTCTTGAAACTGGGCCCACGGGCGTGTAGGGCGCTGCGGGGGCCGATGCGTGTATAGGCACCCGGAGGCCGCACCGCTGGGCCGCCCTAGGCCGGGCGCAGCGCCTCACACAGCCATATTCGCTGGCAGCGAAGGCCCTGGAATGCAAGGATCTGTGGCTGTTCGCGGTAGAATAGCAGCAGATAACTGGGCGCGGATGAAACGTTGACTTCAGTCCGTTCTCCGCGCGCTTCCCGTGTGCGGAGAACGGATCACCATCAGCACGTCACCGGCGCCATAAGTTTGTGCCTTTTGGCGGGTGGCTTTTCCCTGGGAAGAGAAACCGGCCGGCCGTCATCGAGAACAGAGGAGTCGCAGCGCCTGTGGCTAACGACAATACAGATATTCTGGCAGCAGATACAGCAGTCGAGGATGGCCGCGCCCCTGATACCCCCCCTGCGGCGGCCACACCGCGGGAATACGGCGCCAGCGACATCACCGTCCTCGAAGGCCTTGAGGCTGTGCGCAAGCGCCCCGGCATGTACATCGGCTCCACCGGCCCCCGCGGTCTCCACCATCTTGTTTACGAGGTGGTGGACAACTCGGTGGATGAGGCACTTGCAGGCTACTGCAGCCACATTGAAGTAGTCCTGCAGGCCGACGGCGGAGTCAAGGTTGTCGATGACGGCCGCGGCATTCCCGTGGACATGCACCCTACCGAACACAAACCCACCGTCGAAGTGGTCATGACCATCCTGCACGCCGGGGGCAAGTTCGGCGGCGGCGGATACGCGGTTTCCGGCGGCCTGCACGGCGTAGGTATTTCCGTTGTCAACGCCCTGTCCAGCCGCGTGGATACCGAGGTGCGGCGCCAGGGACACGTATGGCGCATGTCGTTCGCCGACGGCGGCAAGCCCCAGGGCAGCCTGGTCAAGGGTGAAGAGACGGACACCACCGGTACCACGCAGACCTTCTACCCCGATCCTGCGATCTTCGAAACCACCGAATTCGACTTCGAGACACTGCGCGCCCGCTTCCAGCAGATGGCCTTCCTGAACAAGGGCCTCCGCATCACGTTGACGGATGAGCGCGCGGCGGCCGAGGATACCGACGGGGACCTGGACCTCGACGACCTCAGCACCGAGGGTGAGGTCAGCGCCGAACACCGCACGGTGGTGTACCAGTACGACGAAGGCCTGCTGGACTACGTCAAGCACCTGAACTCGGGCAAGAAGGTGGAGGTGGTCCACGAGGACGTCATCGCCTTCGAAACCGAGGACACCGAACGCAAGATTGCCCTGGAAATGGCCATGCAGTGGACCAGCGCCTACTCCGAGAGCGTCCACACCTACGCCAACACCATCAACACCCACGAAGGCGGCACCCACGAAGAAGGTTTCCGTGCTGCGCTGACATCCCTCATCAACCGGTACGCCAGGGAGAAGGGGATCATCAAGGACAAGGATGACAACCTCACGGGTGATGACATCCGCGAGGGCCTTACCGCCGTCATCTCCGTCAAACTGGCCGAACCGCAGTTCGAGGGCCAGACCAAGACCAAGCTGGGCAACTCGGAAGTGAAGGGCTTTGTCCAGCGGGTGGTCACCGACGGCCTTGGCGACTGGCTGGAACGCAATCCGGGGCCTGCCCGCGATGTCATCCGCAAGGCGATCTCGGCCGCGCAGGCCAGGATGGCGGCGAGGAAGGCCCGGGACAATGCCCGGCGAAAGAGCCCGCTGGAGTCCTTCGGCATGCCCGGGAAGCTTTCCGACTGTTCCTCCAAGGATCCGGAAAAATGCGAGGTCTACATCGTCGAGGGCGACTCGGCCGGCGGTTCCGCCAAGCGCGGCCGGAATCCCGAAACCCAGGCCATCCTGCCCCTCCGTGGCAAGATCCTGAACGTGGAGCGTGCCCGGCTGGACAAGGCCCTGGGGAACGCCGAGGTCCAGTCCATGATCACTGCCTTCGGCACGGGCATCGGCGAGGACTTCGACCTTGCCAAGCTGAGGTACCACAAGATCGTGCTCATGGCCGACGCCGACGTGGATGGCCAGCACATCACCACCCTGCTGATGACCCTGCTGTTCCGCTACATGCGGCCGCTGATCGAGAACGGCTACGTGTACCTCGCCCAGCCTCCGCTGTACCGGATCAAGTGGTCCAACGCGCCGCACGACTACGTCTACAGCGACCGTGAACGTGACGCCAAGCTAGTGGCAGGCCAGGCGGCCGGCCGCCGTATTCCCAAGGACAACGGTATCCAGCGCTACAAGGGCCTTGGCGAGATGGACTACACCGAACTGTGGGACACCACTATGGACCCGGACCACCGCACCCTGTTGCAGGTGACCATGGACGACGCTCTTGCCGCCGACCAGATCTTCTCCGTCCTCATGGGCGAAGACGTGGAATCACGCCGCAACTTCATCCAGCAGAACGCCAAGGACGTCAGGTTCCTGGATATCTAAGGATCCGCTCCCAAAGTATTCGGAACCAGACATATACCTGAAACGGAAAATAAAGAATGAGCGACGAAACACCCGAGATTCCCGCCCCTGAGGCCGGAGAACCGGACACCGTTCTTGAAGGCGATGTGCTGATCGACCGCGTTGAGCAGGTTGACCTGCAGACGGAAATGCAGCGTTCCTACCTGGACTACGCCATGGCCGTCATCGTGGGCCGCGCCCTCCCCGACGTCCGGGACGGGCTCAAGCCCGTGCACCGGCGCGTCCTGTACGCGATGTTCGACGGCGGCTACCGTCCCGACCGTTCCTTCAACAAGTGCGCCCGCGTGGTGGGCGAGGTCATGGGTCAGTACCACCCCCACGGTGACACTGCCATCTACGACGCCCTGGTGCGCCTGATCCAGGACTGGACCATGCGCTACCCGCTGGCGCTGGGACAGGGCAACTTCGGTTCCCCAGGCAACGACGGTGCCGCCGCACCACGGTACACCGAAACCAAGATGGCTCCGCTGGCCATGGAGATGGTCCGCGACATCGACGAGGAAACGGTCGACTTCCAGGACAACTACGACGGCAAGAACCAGGAACCCACCATCCTGCCGGCCAGGTTCCCCAACTTGCTCGTCAACGGTTCCTCCGGCATCGCCGTGGGCATGGCCACGAACATCCCGCCGCACAACCTCAGGGAAGTCGCCGACGGCGTGCAGTGGTACCTGGCCAACCCCGGTGCCACCCGCGAGGAACTCCTCGAGGAACTGCTGGTTCGGGTCAAGGGCCCGGACTTCCCAACCGGTGCCACCATCCTGGGACACAAGGGCATCGAGGATGCCTACCGCACCGGCCGCGGTTCGGTGACCATGCGCGCCGTGGTTGCGGTGGAGGAACTGCAGGGCCGCACCTGCCTGGTGGTCACGGAACTTCCGTACCAGGCCAACCCCGACAACCTGGCCATCAAGATCGCTGAACTGGTCAAGGACGGCAAGATCCAGGGCATCGCCGACCTCCGCGACGAAACGTCGGGCCGCACCGGCCAGCGCCTGGTGATCGTGCTGAAGCGTGACGCCGTGCCCAAGGTGGTGCTGAACAACCTCTACAAGCACACCGAACTGCAGAGCAACTTCTCCGCCAACATGCTGGCCATCGTAGACGGCGTGCCGCGCACCCTGAGCCTTGACGCCTTCATCCGCCACTGGGTGACGCACCAGATGGACGTCATTGCGCGCCGCACCCGGTACCGGCTGCGCAAGGCCGAAGAAGAAGCCCACATCCTGCGGGCGCTCCTGAAGGCGCTGGACATGCTGGATGAGGTCATCGCCCTGATCCGTGCATCCAGCACCACCGAAGCCGCGCGGGACGGGCTCATGGAGTTGCTGGACATCGACGAGCTCCAGGCCCGGGCCATCCTGGACATGCAGCTGCGCCGACTGGCCGCCCTGGAACGCCAGCGAATCCAGGAAAAGCATGCCGAACTCGAAGCGCTGATCACCGAATACAAGGAGATCCTGGGCTCCGAGCAGCGCCAGCGCGAAATCATCAGCACCGAGCTGGGCGAAATCGTGGACAAGCACGGCGACGACCGGCGCACCAGGATCCTGATGGGCTACGACGGCGACATGTCCATGGAGGACCTGATCCCCGAAGAGGAGATGGTGGTCACCATCACCCGCGGCGGATACGTCAAGCGCACCCGCAGTGACAACTACCGGTCACAGCAGCGCGGCGGCAAGGGCATCAAGGGCGCCCAGCTGCGCGGCGACGACGTCGTGGAGCATTTCTTCGTCACCACCACCCACCACTGGCTCTTGTTTTTCACCAACCTGGGCCGCGTATACCGCGCCAAGGCATACGAATTGATGGAAGCCGGAAGGGACGCCAAGGGCCAGCACGTGGCCAACCTGCTGGCCTTCCAACCCGATGAACACATCGCCCAGGTGCTGGACCTGAAGGATTACCAGCAGGCGCCGTACCTGGTGCTGGCCACCAAGAGGGGGCTGGTGAAGAAGACCAGGCTTGAGGACTACGACACCAACCGTTCCGCCGGCGTGATCGCCATTAACCTGCGTGACGGCGATGAACTGGTCTCCGCCCAGCTCGTTTCGGAAACCGACGACCTCTTCCTGGTCTCCCGCAAGGGCCAGTCAATCCGGTTCACGGCTACGGACGACGCGCTGCGCCCCATGGGACGGGCAACATCCGGCGTCACCGGCATGAAGTTCCGCGAAGACGACGAACTGCTGGCCGCAGACGTCGTCACGGACGGTTCGTTCGTGTTCATCGTCACCGAGGGCGGATATGCCAAGCGCACGGCGGTGGAGGAATACCGGCTCCAGGGCCGTGGCGGCCTGGGCATCAAGGTGGGCAAGTACCAGGAGGAACGCGGCCATTTGGTGGGCGCGCTCATCGTCCAGGAAGAAGATGAAGTCCTGGTGGTCATGGAGGGCGGCAAGGTTGTCCGGTCCTCCGTTGCCGGTGTTCCTGCAAAGGGACGTGACACCATGGGCGTCATCTTTGCCAAGCCGGACAAGAATGACCGCATCATCGAGGTGGCACGCAACAGCGAACGCGGCCTCGAGGACGAGGAATCCGCCGGGGATGACGTAACGTTGGCTGAAGATGGCGGGACCGCTGGGGAATCCGCCGCGCCAGCAATGGCAGAAGAAACACCGGCCGTTGAGTCAGAGGACGCCTCGGGCGACGCTGAGCCGAACGAAGACAACACGGAGGTAACGAGTGAGTAATTCCGACTCATTTCCCAAGCCGAACAGCACTGTTCCCGAGGGGAACCGGCCTTCAGCGGCGCCCCGCGTGAACGCACCTGTCCGTCCGCAGCAGCGCCCCTCAACCCCCGCCGCGGCGCCGGGCCAGCGGCCTGCTGTCCCTTCCCAGCGGCCACAGCAGGGCGATCGTCCCGTGCAGCCGGGCCAGCGGCCCTTCCAGGGCCAGCGGCCTGCGCCCGGATCTTCCAGCCAGGGCACCCCCGGCCTGGTCAAGCCGGCACCCAAGGCAAAGGTTCGCCGGGCGCGGTTGCTGATCAGCAAGGTGGACCCCTGGTCCGTCCTGAAGATGGCATTCCTGCTTTCCGTGGCACTGGGCATCGTCACCGTGGTGGCAGCCATCGTCCTGTGGACCGTGCTTGACCTGACCGGCATCTTTGACCAGGTGGACAGCCTGCTCGGCACGCTCGCCGGTTCTGAAAGCGGAGGTTTCGAGCTGAAGAAGGTTGCCTCGCTGGGACAGGTGGCGTCATTCGCCACCATCATCGCCGTGGTCAACGTGGTCCTGCTGACCGCGCTGTCCATGCTTTCCGCCGTGCTCTACAACATCTCTGCCACCCTCGTGGGCGGCATCGGCGTGACCCTCACTGACGATTAGGAAGCCATTTCCGCCGGCTCCACGCCGGCGGAAAGGCCCGATTTGAGATCGGGCCGGGGTGTGCTGTAAAGTCATGTCTCGGCCCGATGAGGGATCGGGGCGTATAGCTCAGGCGGTTAGAGCGCTTCGCTGATAACGAAGAGGTCCCAGGTTCAAGTCCTGGTACGCCCACGGAACCTGTGCAGGTTTCAAACGGAGGTTGGGTTCGGATTCGTCCGTACGCGGCCGGAACGGGGAGCACGTGAAAAAGTTGCTTGTATTGGCAGCGGCAATCGCGGGTATCTTGGTCTATCGCAAAGCACAGGAATCCGAAGCCCGGAAGACGGTCTGGAGCAAGTCAACCGATACGGTGGACTAGGCTGGACACCCGCGCCGGGGGCGGTCAGAAGCCCTCAGGTTCTAGGGTATGATGGACGGGTTGCTTCTTATGGGGGCATGGCGCAATTGGTAGCGCACCTGCTTTGCAAGCAGGGGGTTCGGGGTTCGAGTCCCCGTGCCTCCACCATAAGAAAGTCCCGGTCAGCGGAAACGCAGACCGGGACTTTTCGCTTTCCATCGCCACGCGTAACCAGCATCAAGGGGGCTGCAGTGAACTTCTTCTTCGCGGCCCTGGGCGTCCTGGGCGTGGCCTCCTCAGGGCCCCTCATCGCAGCCACCCTGGGCGCAACCAGCGTCAGCGCCCTTGCCATCGCCTTCTGGCGCAACGCCATCGGTGCCGCTGTCATGGCCACACCCACCCTGGTCCGCGAGCCGCGGCAGTTCGGCAGGGTAACCGGCAGGGAATTCCGCTGGTCGTCCCTGGCAGCAGTCGCCCTTGCCCTGCACTTTGCCTGCTTCATCACCTCACTCCAGCTCACCTCGGTAGCCGCCGCCACCGCCCTGGTGTGCTTGCAGTCAGCGTGGATCGCCGTGTTCCAGCTGTTCCGCGGCACCCGCCACCGGTGGCAGGTACTGGCCGGGCTGGGAATTGCCTTCGGCGGAGTGGTGGCGATTACGGGCTTTGATCTGGGGACCTCCCCCCGGGCCGTCACGGGCGATCTGCTGGCGATGGCCGGAGGGGCGCTTGCAGGCCTGTACACCCTGGCCGGAGGCAAAGCCCGGCAGAGCATGACCACCGGAACCTACACGACGCTTTGCTATGGGATGTGCGCCGCCCTTGTGGCTGTGCTGGCCCTCTGCGCGGGCCAGCCCTTATCCGGGTTCGAGCCGGCAGGGTGGCTTGGCATCGCAGCCATCACCGTCTGCGCCCAATTGGTGGGCCATACCGCCTTCAACCACCTGCTTGCCACCATGAGCCCGCTGATCGTTTCCATGATCATCCTCCTTGAGATCCCGGGGGCAGCGCTGCTGGCGGCGCTCTTCCTGCACGAGACCCTGCCGGCAGGCACTTATGCGGGACTCGGCCTCATTTTGGCGGGGCTGGCCGTCGTCGTCCTGGGCCAAAGAACCGGCAGGAACGGAAGGCGCGCAAGTGCGCCCCAGGAGGAACCGCCGTCGGAACGCCTCGCGGAACTGGGAACCGACTGAGGCCTACTGATCGACCTGAGGGCTACTGACCGCCGCGGCGCACTGGCTGGGCGGTGTTGACGGTGTGAATGGCCCTGAGGAGCTTGGCGGGGAAGTACACCGAGAAGAAGACCACCATGGGGGCCTTGAGCGCCATCTTCTTGACGTTGTGCGCCTTGTAGGTCCGGTCGAAGCGGGTGACGTAGTAGCGGTAGTCCCGCGGTGAATCCTCCAGGCGGCGCGCGGACATGCCGGACACCATCTGCGGCCAGTAGCGTACGGGAAGCTCATGGTCAGCCAGGTGCAGGGACAAATCGATATCCTCGTGCATTTCGTCCTTTTCGTCCCGGCAGGTCTCCGGGCGGATGGTCTCCCAGGCGGTGGCACGCAGGGCCATGTTTGAGCCGAACAGGAAATGGTACTGGTGCTTGGCAAGCTTCAGCATGAGCTGGCGCATTTTGTCATCCGCCTTGAGCCCGAAGCGGCGCATGGGCATGTCGTAGTAAACCACGGGGCCGGTGGCAGCCTGGACGGACGGGTCCGCGAAAGCCTTTTGCACCTGCTCCACCCAGTCGGGTTCGACAATGGAGTCCGCGTCAATGCGCCCCAGGATGTCCCCGGTGGCGCTGTCCAGGCCAAAGTTCCGGGTGGGAATCAGCCCCTGCTCACGGTCCTGGCTCAGCAGGATAATGGGACTCTCCGGATACTCAAG
This sequence comes from Pseudarthrobacter enclensis, assembly GCF_030811655.1. Lineage (GTDB taxonomy): Bacteria > Actinomycetota > Actinomycetes > Actinomycetales > Micrococcaceae > Arthrobacter > Arthrobacter enclensis_A. Next base: position 67,414 of record NZ_JAUSRE010000004.1, read on the forward strand.
CTGCATCTGGCGGACAATCTCAGCGGTCCGGTCTTTGGAAAGGTTGTCCACCACGATGATCTCGTGCGCAGGAACACTCTGGTAAATGGCGGCAATCAGGCACTGCCTGATGACGCTCTCCTCGTTGTACGCCGGGATGACGATGGACACGCGGAGCTGTACGGCTGCGTCATTCACGAAAATCCCCAGAGGATCGGTTGGCTGGCATCACTTCAAATCTAGCATCCGGGAGTTTCCTGCCCGCGGCCCGAACACAGGCACAGGAAAGGGGCCCCGCTGTCAAGCGGAGCCCCTTTCCTGTGTGGCGGGAAGACTAGGCCTGGCTGCCGCCGTTGTCCTCCTTGGTAGCGGCCTTGGCGTCCTCGGCCACGTGCTTGGCCTTCTCAGCGGCGTCCGCGGACTTGTCCTTTGCGCTCTCCGCAGCGTCACCGGCTTTGTCTGCTGCGGCACCCGCAGCAGAACCCGTTGCAGCTGCAGCTTTGTCGGCGGCCTCTGCGGCGGTGTCTTTGACATCGCTCACCGTGGTGGCAGGAACGGGGGCCGGAGTCGGCGTCACGGGGGAAGGAGTCTTCCAGGGGTCCTCCACCGGCTTGGATGCCTTCCATGCTGCAACACCCGCGGCAACGGCAGCTGCCACGACGCCGAACACCAGCCAGCCGCGCTTCTTTTTGGGCTCCGGCTGCGCCAGCTGTACGTCCACCGCGCGGCTTGCTCCGGCGGCGGCAGCCTTCAGCTGCGTTCCCGTTGCCTGCGCCTGTTCCTGGATGGCTTGGATGATGCCCGCATCGCCCAGCTTCTGCGCCATCGCGTCCACCCGGGACGGCGTGTTTTCCAGCGTGCGGTGAACTGCCTCTGAAGCCACTCCGATCTGGTCCGAGAGGCGGGGAAGGTACTCCACCACTACGCGGTCGCGGGCATTCAGGACAACAGGCGTTGCCTTGTCCAGGGCTTCGTGCAGCTTGGGCGAGGCGCCTTCGACGACGTCGTTGATCTTGGGTGCCAAGTGTGCCAGCCCGTCCTGGATCCGCGGAGTTACCGTGGCAACACCGTCAGCCAGGTTATGCGCTGCCGACTTCAGGCCTTCCTGGATCTTGGGAGATGCAGTATCCAGGCTCTGCTGGAGGCGGGGAACAGCCCAGTCCACAGCGGCTTCCACCCGCGGCGCCGCCCAATCCTTCGCGTTTACCACGGCACTGGTCACCGACTGCTCAAGGTCCCGGGCAATACGATCCGATTTCTTCACAACTACCTCCCGATTAATGTGACGGTTCTGTCGCTAGCCTACGTGCCCAGATCTTCGCGGGCTATTCACTCTGCGGATTTTAGGGGGATTTCACCCAACGCGGAACTGCCTCCGCAGCCGTGGCCGGCCCGGACCGGCATGGGAGAATGGGGCCTATGACTGCCATCGCAACCGCAAAAGCAACCATCCACACCAGCCTCGGCGACATCAAGGTCAACCTCTTCGGCAACCACGCGCCCAAGACGGTCAAGAACTTCATCGGGCTCGCCACCGGCGAGCAGGCGTGGACCCACCCGGAAACCGGCGAGGACAAAGCCGGCACACCGCTCTACAACGGAACCATCTTCCACCGCATCATCAAGGACTTCATGATCCAGGCCGGCGATCCCCTGGGCCGTGGAACCGGCGGCCCCGGCTACCGCTTCGACGATGAGATCCACCCGGAACTGAGCTTCAACCAGCCCTACAAGCTGGCCATGGCCAACGCCGGCATCCAGATGGGCAAGGGCACCAACGGTTCACAGTTCTTCATCACCACCATTCCCACGGACTGGCTCCAGGGCAAGCACACCATCTTCGGTGAAGTGGCTGACGAGGAATCCAAGAAGGTAGTCGACGCCATCGAAGGCGTCCGCACCGGCATGGGCGACCGCCCCGTTGAGGACGTCATCATCAACAGCATCGACATCGAACAGCTGTAACGCTCCACCATGAGTTACGGAATTCCGTCGGCCGAGCCGTCCGCCCAGGTCCCGGTTTGCCCGCGGCACCCGGACCGGCCGTCCTACGTGCGTTGCCAGCGCTGCGGGCGCCCGGCATGCCCCGACTGCCAGCGGGCGGCCGCCGTCGGATTCCAATGCGTTGACTGCGTCAACGAAACAAAACGTACGACGCCGGAGGTGCGGACCGTCTACGGCGGTGCCGTTGCCAGCGGGAAACCTTTGGTGACGTTCGCAATCATTGCGGTCTGCGCGGTACTCCAGGTCCTGCAGTTCATCATTCCCAATGAGGGTGTCTACCAGACCCTGGCCTTCGCCAACATCTACGCAGAACCCAAGTACGGCGAGTTCGAACCGTGGCGGATGCTCACCTCGGCATTCCTGCACTCCCCGGACAACCTGCTCCATATTCTGCTCAACATGTACACGCTGTGGATCTTCGGCCAGGCCCTGGAACCGATCCTGGGCCGCGTGCGGTTCCTGGCGCTGTTCCTTATCTCCGCCCTGGGGGGGTCCGTGGGGTATCTCCTGCTGACCCCGCTCTATGTCCCCGGCCAGCAACTCTTCGGGGTGGTGGGGGCGTCCGGGGCGATCTTCGGCCTCTTCGGCGCCATGCTGCTGGTGCAGCGGCAGCGCGGTGGCGACACCCGCCAGTTGTGGGTGCTGATCGCCATCAACGGGGTCATCGGCTTCCTGGTCCCACAGATCGCCTGGCAGGCGCACCTTGGTGGACTGGTCACCGGCGGCCTGTGTGCAGCCGTCATCGCCTACACGCCGCGTGGCCCCCGGCAGCCGCTCATCCAGGCGCTCGGCCTGGCCGCCGTCCTTGCACTGCTCATTGCCGCGAGCTGGCTCAGGGTGACGCTTTAGCCCTCTCCCGTTCTCCGAACGTCAGCTGCCCCTTCACCTTCGGGTGTGGGGGCAGCCTGCTTTTCCACACCCCTTATCCACAGTGTGCGTAACTTACACAGCTGTAGTTCCGGTGATAATGCCCGGTACGCTGGCGTTGTCGATGGTCCCGTTCCGGTGTCAGGGGCATTTCTCCACACCTGTGGATATCTATTGGGGATATCACTGTGTGTAAGTGGATAAGCGGCACGTCCAAGCCAGCGTTGTGGACAAGCAGGCCCGCGCCGGCCCGCTGCAACAGGAAACCACGGCTCGCCGTAGGGTTATCGACAGAGTTTTGCACATTGTTAATAAGTGACAGGGGTGTAGTTCAAGGGCACGTTTATCCCACCGCAGTAGGGATGGGGCGGTTTTCCGGAAGGATTTCCACGCGGTTTCCCACAGCTGTGGATAACTTGTGGGTATTGCCATGTTGGTAAGTGGATAAGACCCGCGTCCGGGCCGGGTCCATCCTGCCTATGATGGTTGCGTGCCAGAGCCGTTCTAACCGACAAAGGACACCCGTGGGCGTGACCGAACACCTGTACCTGGACAAACAGCATCCGGCCCTGTGGAAGTCGATCAGCGGGTTGGGACTCAAAGTGCAGGAAGCTGCCGAAGAAGCCGGGTTGGGGCGGGGGCTGCTGGAACTGCTCAACGTGCGGATCTCGCAAATCAACGGCTGCGCTTACTGCCTGGACCTCCACGTGCGGCGGGCCGGGGAGGCGGGGGAAAGTGCCCAGCGGTTGGCGGTACTGCCCGCGTGGCGCGAGACCACGCTGTTCACCGACAAAGAGCGCGCTGCCCTGGCGCTGGCGGAGAGCATCACCGAATTGCCGGACCAGCGCGTGCGTGAGCATGCAGAAGCCTTCGCTCGGGAGTGCCTTTCGGCCGAAGAGTTCTCGGCCGTGAGCTGGGTGGCCGTGACTATGAATGCGTTCAACCGGGTATCCATCACCAGCCACCACCCCGTCAGGCGGGACCGGCCATAGCCTGCGCGACCTGCCGCCCTTCCGCAGGCGTGCAGCCGTTATCCACAGGTGTTCCACAGTGTTAATAACGGCATGTGTGGGGTGGGTTTAGCCTCAGGAAGCTGCAATATGGGGATGGGCAGGGCTTCGCGTAGCAGAACCTTATGGTTTTCCACATTGTGGATAACCTTCCCAACAGCTGGGGATAACTGTAAGGTCGCAGGCTGGCGGCCGGTGGGCTAGCCGGGCCAAATCCCCGATGAGCCCCGGCGGTGGCTGCCCAGGAGGTGGGTGTCCACCATGCCCACAGCCTCCATCAGGGCGAACATGGTGGTGGGTCCAACAAAGGAGAAACCGCGCTTCCGCAGCGCCTTGGAGAGGGCAACGGACTCCGCCGACTGCGTGGGGATATCCGTGACCTCCGTCGGCCTGGGGGTGCTGGAGGGGCGGAAACTCCATACGAAGTCGACCAGGCCGCCGTCCTTGCGGAGCTCAACGGTGGCCTGCGCATTCTTTACCGTTGCAAGAATTTTCAAACGGTTCCTGATAATGCCGGGGTCCTGCATCAACCGTTCCACGTCTGCGGTGCCGAACAAGGCGACAACGTCCGGATCGAAGCCGGCAAAGGCTGCACGGAACGCAGGACGCTTGCGCAGGATGGTGGCCCAGGAGAGGCCCGCCTGGAAGCCTTCCAGGCAAATCCGTTCGTAGAGGCCCTGCTCATCCGTGACGGGCAGCCCCCATTCCCGGTCGTAATACGTGCGCATGAGGGGATCCGCGGCGGCCCAGGCAGGCCGGGCAAGCCCGTCCTCGCCGATGATCACGCCGGTTGCATCGGGAGCCAGTGCAGTCCTCCTCGGTAGGGTCCCGGGGCGTGCTAGGAACGCCAGCGGGTGGTCATCAGGAACCCAACGATGGCAATGCCGAAGCCTGCCACGATGTTCCACGACTGCCAGGCCTGGACGGGAAAGCGGCCCTCGCTGATGTAAAACGTAATGATCCAAAACAGGCCGATAATCATGAGGCCGAACATCACCGGCTTGAACCACACTGGATTGGGCTTGTAGGCCTGCTGGGAAGCCGGCTGGGCGCTGGGGGCAGTCTTCTTGCGAGGCCTTGACTCGGGCACTGGCTCTCCTTGGCGGGCTGGGCAAGCTCGGCGTCCGCGGCTTGGTATCCTGCAAGAAGGAAATTGCCAGCGGTCTGCGCGATCTTGGTCAAATCTGGATTCTTACTAGCAGCCAATTCTAGCCGCAGTTGATGGGCAACCAGTGCCCAGGGTGAACGCCCGGAGGAGAACGCGTGGTATTGCAGGAGAAGGCGGGGGCCGCCACCGGGCCCGCCCCTCGTCGTGCCCTGCTGCGCGGCACGGTGCAGGTGCTGGGCGAGCTGTTGATTACCGCAGGCATCATCCTCCTGCTCTTCGTAGCCTGGCAGTTGTGGTGGACCAATGTGGAATCAGATGCCAAGCAGAGCCAGGTCATCAAGCAATTTGCCCAGGACCTGGGGACCCCGGCCCCGGCTCCTACCGCAACAGCCCATCCCGGTTCGCCTGCCCCTGAAGATTTCGGCAAGCCCGTCGTGGGAACCGCTCCCGGCCACGCGGGAACCATCGGCATCATGTATATTCCCCGGTTCGGTGCCACCTACACCCGCCCCATCGTGCAGGGAACCAGCCAGGACGTCCTGGACACCCTGGGAATCGGCCACTACAGCAATACGGCAATGCCGGGGGCCATTGGCAACTTTGCCGTTGCGGGACACCGCCAAACCCACGGCGCGGTGCTGGACAATATCCACACCCTGGTGCCCGGTGACAAGATCTACGTCCAGACGAAGGACGGTTACTACATCTACGTCTTCCGGAACAACCAGATCGTCATGCCCTCCCGCACCGACGTCCTGGATCCGGTACCCACCCAGCCCGGCGTCGCGCCCACCGAAAGCTACCTGACCATGACCAGCTGCAACCCCCGTTTCGGCGCGGAAGAACGCATCATCGCCTACGCCCTGCTGGACAGCTGGCGCCCTGCAGCGGCGGGACCGCCGGCTGAGATCGCCGCGCAGGTTGCGGCCGCCACCGGAAGGAGCTGACAGTGTACGCCTGGATATTCCGCCACCTCCCCGGACCGCTCTGGGTCAGGATCTCCATCTCGCTGGTACTGGTGTTCATTGCCCTGGTACTGATGGTCCAGTTCCTTTTCCCCTGGATGTCCCACTTCACCCAATTCACCGACTCGACGATTGGTTCTACAGACCAGCCATGACCGCAACCAAGATCCTTGTAGTGGATAACTACGACAGCTTTGTCTACACCCTGGTGGGCTATCTCCAGGAACTCGGCGCCGAGACCACCGTGGTCCGCAATGACGACGTGACGCTGGCAGAGGCAATTGAGCTTGCCAGCACCCGGGACGGCGTCCTGATCTCTCCCGGCCCGGGCAATCCTGCTGAGGCGGGGGTCTGCATCGAGCTGATCAAGTGGTGCGGTGAGAACAGCGTTCCCATGTTCGGCGTGTGCCTGGGCCACCAGGCTCTGGCGGAGGCCTTCGGCGGGAAGGTAACCCACGCCCCTGAGCTCATGCACGGCAAGACATCCCAGGTGGAGCACGTCGGCACCAGTGTTTTCGCCGGGCTCCCCTCCCCCGTCACAGCTACCCGCTACCACTCGCTCGCGGCCGTCCGGGAATCCATCCCTGATGTCCTGGAGATCACTGCGCAAACGGCTTCTGGCGTCGTCATGGGTCTGCAGCACAGGACTGCCCCGCTGTGCGGAGTGCAGTTCCATCCCGAATCGGTCCTCACCGAAGGGGGGTACCAGATGCTCGGGAACTGGCTGGAGTCGCTGGGAATGAAGGGCGCGGCCGCCAGGGCAGCGAAGCTCAGCCCGCTGATCCAGCACTAGCCGGGACCAGCCCGGGCACAGGCTGTCAGCCCTTCCTGGTGGGCTTCGGCGTCGGGCTGGATGACGGCGTCGGGGTGTCCGTGGGGGAGGGTGTGGGCGCCGGTGCCTTCGCCACCACGATCGTGATCGTCTTTCCCTGGTCAACCGCCGCATTGGCGGGGTCGCTCTGGTCCGTGACTTTCCCCGGCTCCACCTGCGAGTTCTCCGCCTCAACCACCGAAGGGACCAGGCCCAGCTGCTTCAAGGCAGCCTCGGCCTCGTCACGGCCAAGGCCCCGCAGTTCCGGGACCACGACTTTGCCGGTGGAAACGATGAGCTCCACGCTGCTGCCAACGCCAACGCTTTGACCCGGGGCCGGGTTGGAGGTGATCACTATTCCGGCCGGTACCGTGGCACTGTTGGCGGTGGTGGTGGACGGTGATCCCACCAGGCCCACCTGGCGCAGGATGTCCCGGGCAGCCGCCTCCGTCTTGCCGGGGAGGACATCCGGAACCTTCACTGAGCTGGGCCCCTGGGAGACGTTGAGGACAACTTCAGCACCCGGATCCAGGGACGCCCCGGCTGCGGGGTCCGTCCCGATGGCGGTTCCCTTAGGCACGGTGTCGTTTGACGACCGAGCGATTTTGGGGCGGAGGCCCGCGTTATACAGTTCCTGCAGCGCCGCGGTTTCGGTCATGGCAGCCACCGACGGGATCTGGATCTTGGGCGCAGCCGGAACGGGACGGTTGACCGTCTGGTAGAGCCACAAGCCACCGCCGGCGAGGATCAGCAGGGTGAAGATCACCAAGGTGGCAATCCAGGCACGACGCCGTGACTTCTGATGGGTGGTCCGCTCGCGTTCCTGGGGGAAGCCGAGCGGGAGTTCATCGTCAGCTCCGTGCCCGTCTGCCAGCTCCAGCGGAGCCGCCGGGACGCCGTCGTCATGGAAAAGGCTGGTGGCAGCGAGGCGACCTGTGGGCGCCTCATCGGCGAAACCTGCCCCCGCCGCCCCGAAAGCCTCGGTGGGCGGCGCAGCCTCGGGGACATGGTCGTTGGGATCTGTGGGCGCCTCGGAAGCCGGGACGGGCGGTAGGGCCACGCCGGCCTTGGCGGCGCGGAGGGCCCGGCGGAAAGCTGCGGCATCCTGGAACCTGTCGTCCCGGTTTTTCTGCAGGGCCTTGGCCAGCACGGTGTCCAGCGCAGGTGTCACCTGTGGATTGAGGCTGCTGGCCGGCTCTGGAATTTCCCGGACGTGCTGGTAGGCCACGGATACCGGGCTGTCCCCGACGAACGGTGGCCGCGAAGTCAGCATTTCGTAGAGCAGGCATGCAGCAGAATACAGGTCGCTGCGGGCGTCCACGGTTTCGCCCCGGGCCTGTTCCGGTGAAAGGTACTGCGCCGTTCCCACCACTGCCTGCGTCTGGGTCATGGTGGCGGAGGAATCGGCGATGGCGCGGGCGATGCCGAAGTCCATGACCTTCACCGAATTGGCGCCCTGGCAGTACATCACGTTGGCAGGTTTGATGTCCCGGTGCACAATCCCTGCCTTGTGGCTGTACTCAAGGGCTCCGAGTACGCCCAGGCAGTAGTCAATGGCCTGGTCGATGGTGACATCATTGGCACGAATCAGATCGCGCAGCGTCTTGCCTTCAACGTATTCCATCACGATGTAGGGCACCCGCACGTCCTCGCCGCTGCCCTCATGGACCAGATGCTCGCCGGTGTCGAAGATGGCCACGATGGACGGGTGGTTCAGGGCTGCCACCGCCTGGGCTTCACGCTTGAACCGGGCCTGGAACTGTGGGTCCCGGGCCATGTCCGGCCGCAGCAGCTTGATGGCAACGGTCCTGCCAAGGCGGGTATCGGTGCCCTTGTAGACGTCCGCCATGCCGCCGCGGCCAATGAGGTTGCCCAGCTCGTAGCGGCCGCTCAGGACACGCCGGTTGTCCACCGGAAGGCTGTCCTCCCGGTGCAACGGAGTGCGTGGTGACTCATTCACTGGTGATCCCGATGTTTACGGTGCGCAGGTCGGAGGCGTCCCAGGCGTCTGGCCGGCCGCGCAGGTTGGCAGGGGCGAGATGGGCGTGGGCCCCGCTACCGGGGACGAGGAGGTTGGGGCAGCCGTCGGTGCCGCCGTGGTGGGGGCAGGAGCCGGGGCGGTGGCGTAGACAACAGTGATCAAGGATCCCTTGGGCACCGTTCCGGTCGGGTTCAACTCAAGCACGGTTCCCGGGGCGGCGGAGGTGCTCTCCTGTGGGAGGACCGTTACCTGAAGCCCCATGCCCGCCAGGGTCGACTGCACCTGGCGGTAGTCCTTGCCCAGGTACGCGGCTGGAATCACGTTCACCGTGGCCTGTGTGGGCGTCGGCGTGGGCGTGGGAGTAGGGGTGTTCCGCGTTTGGGTAGGCGTAGCGGACGGAGTGGTCGGGGTGGGGGTGGCCGACGCCGTGGGCGTGCTGCTGGCCGTGGCGCTTGTCGTGGGGTTGCCGGCAGGCGAAAAGAGGCCTGCCTGGTTCAGGAGGAAACCCACGAGCGCAAACAGGAGCAGCAGGATCAGGGCGATCAGGGGCCATGTCCAGGGGCTGCGGCCCTTGCGGCGGGGCTCATCGGAGGGCTCGTCGTCGTACGTCTCCTCCTCTTGGTCCCAGTTCCGCTCGGCAGCCAATGCGTTGGCCCGGGCAAGTGGTCCCGGCGCACGCTCCGCACCATCGGCAGTCGCACCATGGGCACCGGCAGCCATTGCGGCGGCAGCGCCGGCCGCACCTGCCCCGAGCACCGGCAGGGCGGAGGTGGCGGTGGATGAATCCCGGTGGGTGCCAATGACACCGGTGGGGGCGGTGGCGGTGTCAACAGGGGCAGTGATGGGACCGGTGTCGGCGTCGAAAAGAAGCATGCCGGGCACAGCGGCACGTGCTGCGCTGATATCGCCGTTGCGGATGGCTTCAGCAGCTTCGGCCAACTTGATGGCATTGGCAGGACGGTCCTTGGGGTCCTTGGCCAGCATCGACATCAGGAGCGCGCGCACAGGAGCAGGCAGGGTTTCTGAAAGCGGAGGCGGTGCGTCGTTCACCTGGGCCAGTGCGATGGCAATCTGCGACTCACCGGAGAACGGCCGGTGGCCGCTGAGGCATTCGTATCCGATGACGCCCAGTGAGTAGATGTCCGAAGAGCCGGTGGCCGTCTGGCCGGTCGCCTGCTCAGGAGCCAGGTACTGCGCTGTACCCATGACCTGTCCGGTCTGCGTGAGCGGCACCTGGTCGGCCAGGCGGGCGATGCCGAAGTCTGTGACTTTGACACGGCCGTCGGGGGTGATGAGGAGGTTGCCCGGCTTGACGTCGCGGTGGACAAGGCCCTGGGCGTGGGCGACTGCCAGCGCGCGCGCGGTCTGGGCGATGATCGAGAGTGTCCGGTCCGGCGACAGGACCTGTTCGTGCTCGATGATGCTGCTCAGCGGCTGGCCCGGGACCAGTTCCATGACCAGGTACGCCGAGCCCTCTTCTTCGCCGTAATCGAAGACGTTGGCGATCCCCACATGGTTCAGGAGGGCGGTGTGGCGGGCTTCGGCACGGAAACGCTGGAGGAAGCCGGGGTCACCCGTGTATTCCTCCTTCAGCACCTTGATGGCGACGATGCGGCCCAGGACGAGGTCTTTGGCCTTCCAGACTTCCCCCATGCCGCCGATCGCGATCCGCGTAGTCAGCTGGAATCTGCCGCCGAGGGTGATTCCCGTTGTAGGCCTCACTTATTCAACACCGCCTCAAAAATCTTCTTCGCGTTAGGACTGGTTAGCTTTGCGCCCGCGTAGATGTCTACGCCTTCCATGACGATCGTGACACTGACCTTGGGGTTGTCCGCGGGGGCGAACCCGGTGAACCACGAGTTGTTCAGGCCATTGCCCAGTTCGGCGGTGCCGGTCTTGCCAGCCACCTGGACGCCGGGGACTGCTGCGGACTTGGCGATGCCATCGGTGACCACGCTGGTCATCCATTCAGTGATCTGCTTGGCGATGTCGGGAGTGGTGGACGTCCTCAGCTGCGCCGGCTTGGGCTCGTCGATCACCCGCAGGTCCGGGGACCTCAGTGTCTTGACCAGGGTGGGCGCCATCTGTGCCCCGCCATTGGCGATGGCCGACGTCATCATGTTGACCTGCAGGGGCGTGACGCGGACGTCCTTCTGGCCGATTGCCGACTGGGCAAGGCCTGGTTTGTCCAGGTTGTCCGGGAAGCCGTTGCCCAGCGCATGGCCGAGCTTCAGCTGGTCCCCGACATCCTCGCCGAAGCCAAACTTCTTGGCCTGGTCCGCAATGGCGTTGCGGCCAAGGTCCAGCGCGATGCTGGCGAACGGGGTGTTGCAGGACTGCTGCAGGGCGAAGGCGAAGCTGGCAGTGTCGCGGGTGTAGCAGTTGCCGCCGGCATAGTTAGGCAGCTTGTACTGGATGCCGTCGAAGGGCATTTCGGCGGGGTTGGGCAGGACGCTGTCCTTGTTGTACTTCCCGGAGGCCAGGGCGGCTGCGGTGTCCACAAGCTTGAAGACAGATCCGGGAGCGAGGAGCTCGCCCGTGGGACCGCTGACGTTCTGGTTCAGGTTGATGCCCGGAACCTTGACCAGCTCGTTCATGTTGGCACCCTCGGCCGCAGGGTCCTGTGTGGCCACAAGGTTGGGGTTATAGGACGGCTTGGAGGCCATGGCCAGGATGGCACCGGTCTTGGGATTGCTCACCACGATCGATCCACGCTGTCCGTCCGGAATCAGGCTGTAGGCGAGTTGCTGGATCTGCGGGTCAATGGTGAGTTCCACCGATGCGCCCTTGGGCTGGTTGCCCAGGAAGAGCTGGCCCACCCGGTCAAGGAAGAGCTGGTCGGAGTTGCCCGCCAGTTCGGCGCCCATGGCCTGTTCCAGGCCGGTGGCTCCGTAGTTCTTCGAAAAGTATCCGGTGATCCCCGCGTACAGTTCAGGCTGGGCGTAGGTGCGCTGGAACTTACAGGTCTCGGATCCGGTGTCCACCGACTCGGCCACAGGGGTGCCGCCCACAATAATGGCACCACGGTCATTGCAGTAGTTCTGCAGGATGGCACGCTGGTTCAGCGGGTTGGTCTTGAGATCGTCAGCACCCACCACCTGTACGTAGCTGATGGCGCCGAAGATCAGCGCAAACATCGCAACGGCGGCGACCCAAGAATGACGTATCGCCTGGTTCATGCCTGCTTCACCGCCTCAGTTGGAGTATCAATTCCTGTTGCCGCAGCTGTTCCTGCCGGCGGAAGTGGTGTGGTGTCCACCGGGCCGCGCGCGGCATGGGAAATCATCAGCAGCAGACCCACGATGATCCAGTTGGCCAGCAGTGATGATCCGCCGGCTGCAAGGAAAGGTGTTGTCAGACCGGTTAGCGGAATGAGCCGGGTCACGCCACCGATCACGACGAAGCATTGAAGGGCAACCGCGAAGGACAGGCCGCAGGCGAGCAGCTTGCCGAACGAGTCGCGCGTGCCCAGCGCTGCGCGGAAGCCCCGGGTGAAGAACATCAGGTACAGCAGGACGATGGCGAACAGGCCGATCAGGCCCAGTTCCTCGCCAAGGGAGGCGATGATCATGTCACTGTTGGCGAAGGGAACCAGGTCGGGCCGACCCTGGGCAAGGCCGGTCCCCACCAGTCCACCGTTGGCCATGCCGAACAGCCCCTCAATCACCTGCCGGCTGCCGTTCTCGTAGACGTCGGGTGAGAAGGCGTTGAGCCATCCGTAGATGCGCTGCTGCACGTGGGAGAACACCTGTGCCGCCACGAAGCCGCCCCCAATGATCAGGGCCACGCCGATCACCACCCAACTGATCCGGCTCGTGGCCACATAGATCATGACGATGAATAGCCCGAAGAACAGCAGCGACGACCCGAGGTCCCGCTGGAAGACCAGCACGCCAATGCTGACCAGCCATGCGGTGATCATCGGGCCCATGTCCTTGAACCGTGGAAACTGCATGGGTCCGATCTTGCGTCCCGCGAGCAGGATGAGGTCCCGGTTCGATGAAAGATAACCGGCAAAGAATATAGCCAGGGTAATTTTTGCCACTTCACCCGGCTGGAACGTCATGGACCCAACCTTGATCCACACTTGCGCACCGAGGATTTCGCCGGCTCCGATCCCCGGCACGAGCGGCATGATCAGCAACAGAGCGGAGGCTGCAAGGGAGATGAAGGTGAACCGCCGCAGGATGCGGTGGTCTTTAAGGAAGAACACGACTGCGATGGAGACCGCCATCGCGAGAAGGGTCCAGCGCAGTTGGTTGTTCCCCGTGTCGCCGCCGGGAGGGTCCAGGCGGTGGATCATCGCCAGGCCCAGCCCGTTCAAGGCGACTGCGATTGGAAGTATTACCGGATCTGCATATTTAGCACGGAAGCGCAGTACGGCGTGGAACGCCAAGGCGGCGATGGCCAAGAGGCTGGACTGGAACCAGAAGTCGGAGTCGAACGCCTTTTCCTGGTCCACGCCCACCAGCATGTTGGCGCCGATGCCCACCACCAGGGCCAGCAACAGCAGCGCCAGCTCGACGTTGCGGCGAGGCTTGGGCATAGTGCTTACCTGGCTCATTTGGCCGCCTCGCAGGTGATGGTGGGGGTGGGAGAGGGCGAAGGTGCCGGAGGTGCGGAGGCATTCGGGGCCGGCGGAGGAGCGGCGCTGGCAGGAGGTGCGCTGGGGGTTGGTGCGGAGGGAGTGGCTGAACCCGATGGCTTGGGGCACTCCTCCTCCGGTGACGTGGTTCCCGTGAGTTCGAGGTTCTTCACGATCCGCTGGGCGTCGTAGAGGTCATTGGCCGGAACCGTCTGGCGGACCCGCTGCTGCGAGAAGGGCGGCAGGGAGTCCATGCGGATATCAGTCACGGCTTCCAGGGAGGACAGCTGGATGGGCCCAAGCCTTTGGGATACGCCGTTGAAAATGGCCACGCGGGAATCGAACTCGCCCACGTAGTAGCGGGTCTGTGTCCAGGCGTAGCCGAGCCAGAGACCAACCGCCACCACAACCACCACGGCCGCCGCAACGGACCACGCAACCCAGCGGCGGGGCCGCAGCGGCACGAGGTTGTCCTCACCGTCGCCGGCAGGTTCAGCCTTATGGGTCAGAAGGGTAGCGGCGCGCCGGGCCACGGTACGGCCGGCCACGGTGGGGATTGATCCGGATTCGGCGGCGGCCGCAGCCGCCCCGACCAGTTCATGCGGACGGGAGGCGAGTTCTTCCCGAAGTACCTCAGCAGAAAGATGTTCCCCCAGATTGGGGTCCGTGCTGCCGGATTCCGTTGCTTGGCCGTCGCTGGTGTCCGCTTCAGCGTCCTGGTCGTTCCCGGTGGTACCGGCCTTCGCCGCGGCGCCGCTGCCATCCGCCGCAGTGCCGGCGGTCTCTTTATCCCCGGTGGGACTGGCGGGAGTGGTGGCGGAGGCCGCCGCGGCCGCACTTGACGCGGCAGCGGGTTTGCCGCCCTGGAGCGGGCGGACGACGTCGACGGCGGCAGTGCTGACGTCGTCGGGCGTTTCTTCCACGATGTCCACCACGACCACGGTGACGTTGTCCGGTGACCCCGCCTCCAGCGTCAGTTCAACCAGGGTTTCCGCGCATTCGTGCAGGTTATGCGTCTCCCGGACCGTCCGCTCCACGGCATGCCCGGCCACGTAGTTGAGCCCGTCGGAGCACAGCAGCCAGCGGTCCCCGGGCCGGGCGTCAAGGGTGTCCAGGTCGAGCTCAGGGCTGGCGTCCACATCGCCGAGGACCCGCATGAGGACGTTCTTGTGCGGGTGGGTTTCGGCTTCCTCGGGGCGCAGCCTGCCTTCGTCGATCAGGCGTTGGACGAAGGTATGGTCCACGCTGATCTGCTTGAATTCGCCGTCACGGAGGCGGTAGGCACGAGAGTCGCCAATATGTGCGAAGTGCAGTTTGCCGCCTGCAAGCAGGAGCGCGGTAACGGTGGTCCCCATGCCCGCCAGTTTGGGGTTGATGTGCACCAGTTCGGACAGCAGCGAGTTTGCCGTCTGGATTTCGTCGGCGAGGACTGTCCCGGCCTCGTCCCCGTGGTCGGGACTGTCCAGGTGGATCATGTCCAGGACGGTTGCGGCCGAGGCAACGTCACCGCCGGCATGCCCGCCCATGCCGTCCGCCACAACAGCGAGATGGCGGCCCGCGTAGGCGGAATCGTCATTTTTCGAACGGATCCGGCCGACGTCGGAGCGCGCCGCGAAGCGCATGATAAGGGGCCGCTCAGCCGGACTGGAGCCGGTTGCGGGGTTTTCAGGCACGGCCACGGTTACGGCCTCAATTCAATGACCGTCTTGCCGATTCTCACGGGTACCCCTGGCTCGACCGGCAGGGCACGGGTAAGTTGCTGGTCACCGAGGTAGGTCCCGTTGGTGGAGCCAAGGTCTTCGATAAACCAGCGGCTGCCCTGCGGGAAAAGCCTGGCGTGGCGGCCGGACGCGTAGTCATCCTCCAGGACCAGTGTGGCTTCCTGGGCGCGGCCCAGCAGGATGGGACTGGCTGCCAGCGGCACGGTCCTGCCTTTGAGCGGACCTTCAACTACCACCAGTTGCCGCGCCTGCTGCTTCACCGGCTGCGGCGGTGCCTCGGCAAGTTCCGGGTTCCGCCGGATCTGCCGGGCCGTGGGTGCGCCGGCCGCGGCCTTCCGGCCCAGCATCAGGTCCCGGCGCATGGCGGAGACGATGCTGAAAATGAGCACCCAGAGGAGCAGCAGGAAGCCGAACCGCAGCGCGGTGATGGTCAGGTCGCTCATGCGTGGCCACCCGGGCTGGCAGGAAGCAGGCGGAAAATGATCTTTGTCCGTCCCATCGTGATGGTGGAGCCGTCGGTGAGTTCCGTGCTTCCGGAGACTTTCTGGCCGTTGACGTAGCTGCCGTTGGTGGAGCCGAGGTCCACTGCGCTGGTAAGGCCGTTCGCCGTACGGATCTCAAGGTGGCGCCGGGATACGCCAGTGTCCTCGATGTGGATGTCTGCGTCGGATGACCGGCCCAGGATGATGGAGGGGGCGTTCAACGAATAGCGCTGGCCATCGATGTCCAGCACGGGCTGGAGCCTGACAGGCTGCCTGCTGGGAGCTGCGGGGACGTTCGGCCTGGGCTGCGGGGCGGCCCCTCCCTGGGACTTCTCGGTGGTGGAGGCAATCTCAAAATCCCCGGCGCGAAGCCCAGCATCCCGGCGGAAGGAGATCCGCACCGGGCCCTGGAGGATGTAGCCCTGGCTGCGCACATGGTTGATCACCACATCGCAGAGTTCCTCGGCCAGGGGAGTGCCCCATTCCTGGGCCCGGCCGAAGTCGTCATCACTGAGTTGGACATCGAAGACGTTGGGTACCAGGGTGCGCCCGGCCGCTACTGTGAGGGCCTTGTGGTCCACCTCCCGGCGGAGCCGGCTGGCGATTTCCACAGGTTCAACCTGGGCTTTGGAACCGGTGGAGAAGACGCCGCGGACGGCCTTTTCAATGCCACGTTCAACCTTGTCCAGCAGACCCATGGTGCTTCTCCTTTCCCCCCGGCTCCGGGGCAGTAGTTTGTTGCTGACCAGCACCTGCAGGGCAGTCCACCGCTGCGCGGTTGACCCGCCGGCAGTGCCCACTCCTACATCCGATACTACTTGCCACCTCTGTGAATGACCTTAATCCGCAACGGCCGGCCGCCCGCAAAAGCCCGATTCCGGCAGTGGCGTGGGCCGCCGGCACGCCATCCTGCTGCTGCCAATGGTCCTGCCCGGCCCCCGCTTCCTTACGGTTTCTGCGCACTCTGCACACTGTCACAGAGGGCTGGTGGAGGCCGATTGGTAATTTCCCGCTCATGTCCGTTATGCTTGATCTCGCTGCTTTTACGAGGCACGGATGCAGGAAAACGGTCCGGCTGAGTGGAAGAAGTTGCGCGCGAGTGGCGGAACGGCAGACGCGCTGGCTTCAGGTGCCAGTGTCCGAAAGGGCGTGGGGGTTCAAATCCCCCCTCGCGCACGCAGATGAAGGAGCCCCGGTCTTAGGACCGGGGCTCCTTTGCGTTTCCGGCATCTGACAAATTGCACCGCGGGCCGGACGTCGCACCCACGCGTTCCCTGGTGGTTTGTCCGCTGGCGGGTGCTTTGGCGCCTCGCCATTTGTACGACGGCGGGGGCGTCGCCCGGCAGGATGGGCGGCGGTTTGACCGCCATGGGATGATAGAGGGGATGACTTCCCCCACTTCTCCTTCTGGAAATCCTGTTCGCGCGCCCCGGGAAGCCGCCGGTGCCCGCCCCCAGGTCCTGCCCACCGCCGAGGGCTGGGAGCAGGCCCGTACCGTCGAAGGCCGTCCGCTCCTCCAGTTCGCGTCCCCCCGGGTAAAGCAACCGCCGGTTCACCTGGCCGACATGACCCTGGCGGAGCGCGGTGAAAAGTTGAAGGAGCTTGGCCTCCCGGCTTTCCGTGCCAAGCAGCTCTCCACGCACTACTTCCAGCACTGGACCGTGGATCCGGAGCGCATGAGCGACCTGCCCAAGGCAGGCCGTGAGGAGCTGGTCTCCCAGATGTTCCCGCCGCTGCTCACCGAGGTGCGGCGAAACCGTACCGATAAAGGGGACACCATCAAGTTCCTCTGGCGGCTCTTCGACGGGGCCCTGGTGGAGTCCGTCCTGATGCGCTACCCGGGCCGCATCACCCTTTGTGTCTCATCGCAGGCCGGCTGCGGCATGAACTGTCCCTTCTGCGCCACCGGCCAGGCCGGATTGACCCGCAACATGTCCACAGCGGAGATCGTTGACCAAGTGGTGGCTGCGAACCGCGTCATCGCGGCAGGCGAGCTGGGCCCGAAGGAGCACGACGACGAGCGGGTCACCAACATCGTGTTCATGGGCATGGGGGAGCCGCTGGCCAACTACAAGCGCGTGATGGCCGCCCTGCACCGCTTCGTGGACCCCTCGCCTGAAGGCCTGGGAATGTCGGCCCGGAACATCACCGTTTCTACCGTCGGCCTTGTCCCTGCCATCCGCAAGCTCGCGGACGAGGACCTGCCGGTCACATTTGCGCTGTCCCTGCATGCCCCCGACGATGAGCTCCGGGATGAGCTGATTCCGGTCAACAACCGCTGGAAAGTGGATGAAGCGCTCGACGCCGCCTACGACTACTACCGAAAGACAGGCCGCCGGGTCAGCATCGAGTATGCCTTGATCAAGGACATGAACGACCACCCCTGGCGTGCAGACCTCCTGGGCAAGAAGCTGAACCAGCGCGGACGCGGCTGGGTGCACGTTAACCCCATCCCGCTCAACCCCACCCCGGGGTCCATCTGGACTGCGTCGGACAAGGAAGTGGAACAGGAGTTCATTGCGCGGCTCCGTGCCACCGGGGTGCCCTGCACCCTCCGTGACACCCGCGGCAAGGAAATCGACGGCGCCTGCGGCCAGCTCGCGGCGGCCGAGAGCTAGGCGACTACCGGCCCCGCAGCGCCCCCAGCCCGGAGATCAAGGCCTCCAGTCCCATCCTGAAGGCCGTGTCCGCCGGGCGGCCCAGCTCCTGCGCGTTGGCTTCAGCGCGCCCACCGGAAGGATCCGCGTCCCGGGCCGAACTCCGCACCGCTGCGGTGAAATAGGGCGTGGCGTCGGCCATTGAACCCGACTCGAAGATGTCCTCCGGCGCCGTGACATCGTACGCAGACCCGAAGATGAACGACTCCAGCGCCACGATCGCGGGAACGATGCGCTCCTGCGGGAAGCCGGCGTCGGAAAAGCCTTTGCTGACGGTCTCATACATGGCCAGCGTCTGGGGCGCGTCCGTGACCGGCAGGACTGCAATGACGGGGATCAGCGGAGTGTGCTCCGCGAAGACGTTCCGGTAGCTCCAGGCCCAGGTGCGGACCGCGTCCTCCCAATTTCCGGCCGCGAAGGCTGAAACGTCCACGAGCGACATCAGATGGTCTTCCACCAGCAGCAGGACGTCCTGCTTTGAGGCCACATGGTTGTAAAGGGCGGACGGCGCCACGTCGAGGACCTTGGCCAGGGCCGCCATGGTCAGCCCTTCATAGCCTTTGCGGCTGGCCAGTTCCAGCGCTGCCGCCGTGATTCCCGACTTGTCCAGCACCGCCGCCGACGGGCGTCCGGCCCGCCTTTTTTGCCCTGCCCCGTTGCTGGTGGGGCGTCCCCGTGCGGCTGATACTGCCGGCATTGCTGCCCTTTCGTTGACGTCCCCTGCATTATTCCACCCGGTACTTCCGCTCCTGCCAGGCACCGGTTATAGTTCTAATAAATGAATGACATTCATTTAGTGGTTCCTGTCACGAAGGGCCGCAGAGAGGACATCATGCTGAACCTGAACCGCGACGTCGTAGTCGTTGGAGCCGGGCCGTCCGGACTCACGGCCGCCCGTGAATTGAAGAAGGCCGGCCTCACCGTAGCCGTGCTCGAGGCCCGCGACCGCGTGGGTGGCCGCACCTGGACGGACACGGTGGACGGCGCCATGCTCGAAATCGGGGGCCAGTGGGTTTCCCCGGACCAGACCGCCCTCCTGGAGCTGCTGGAGGAACTGAACCTGGAGACCTACCCGCGCTACCGCGACGGGGAGTCCATCTACATTGGCACCGACGGCTCACCCATTCGCTACACGGGCGACACCTTCCCCGTGGACGCCCCGACCGCCGTCGAAATGGACCGTCTTGTGGCCCTCCTGGACGGTCTCGCCGCCGAGATCGGACCAACAGAGCCGTGGGCGCACCCCAAGGCCCGCGAGCTGGACACCATTTCCTTCCATCACTGGCTGCGGCAGAACTCAACCAACGAGGAAGCCTGCAAGAACATCGGCCTGTTCATCGCCGGCGGCATGCTCACAAAGCCGGCGCACTCCTTCTCCGCCCTTCAGGCAATCCTGATGGCCGCCTCCGCGGGCTCGTTCACCCACTTGACGGACGAGGATTTCATCCTGGACCGGCGCGTGGTGGGCGGGATGCAGCAGGTCTCCCTGCTGCAGGCGCAGGAGTTGGGTGGCGACGTCGTCCTCAACTCGCCGGTGCGCACCATCAACTGGGAGCCGGACGGCGACGGCGGCCACCGCACCACTGTCGAATCGGACCGGGCCACGGTCAACGCCCGCTTCGTGATCATGGCCGTGCCGCCCAACCTCTACTCGCGTGTCTCCTATAACCCGCCGCTGCCCCGCCGGCAGCACCAGATGCACCAGCACCAGTCCCTGGGCCTGGTCATCAAGGTGCACGCCGTCTACAGCACCCCGTTCTGGCGCGATAAGGGCTTGTCCGGGACAGGCTTCGGCGCCGACGCCCTGGTCCAGGAGGTCTACGACAACACCAACCACGGCGACCCGCGCGGCACTCTGGTGGGTTTCATCTCGGACGAGAAGGCCGACGCCATGTTCGAGCTGTCCGCCGAAGACCGCAAAAAAGCCATCCTGGAATCCATCGCCGGCTACCTCGGTGAGGAGGCGCTGACGCCGGAGGTCTACTACGAGTCCGACTGGGGCTCGGAGGAATGGACCCGCGGCGCGTACGCTGCCAGCTACGACCTGGGCGGCCTCCACCGCTACGGCAAGGACCAGCACGCACCGGTTGGTCCCATCTACTGGTCTTCCTCCGACCTTGCGGCCGAGGGGTACCAGCACGTGGACGGGGCAATCCGCATGGGCCGCATCACGGCCGCCCGGATCGCCGAGGTGGCAAAGATTCCGATGACCGCCGGCTGGTAAATAAGCATGCTTACTAATAGGCTGGCGGCGGGGAGCGTCCCCGACTTCAGACGAACGAGGTGAGGCATGACTGACGCCCAGAGCATAAGCAAGGTTACGGAGATCATCAACGATTCCAGGATCGGGATGGTCACCACCATCAACGAAGAAGGCGCCCTCGTCAGCCGGCCCCTGGCCGTCCAGGAGGTAAAGGACGACGGCGACATGTGGTTCTTCACGGGCCTTGGCACCTCCCAGGTTGCGCATGTCCGGGCTGATTCGCGCGTCAACGTCTCCTTTGGCAAGAACACCGAGTGGGTGTCCGTGGCCGGGACCGCACAGGTAGTCACGGACCGGACCAAAATCCGCGAGCTGTGGAACCAGGCCGTTGAAGCCTGGTTCCCGGACGGCCCGGACACCCCCGAGGTGTGCCTGCTGCACATCGACTCGGACTCCGCTGAGTACTGGACCAGCCCGGGCGGCACAGCAGCCACCGTCCTGCAATGGGTCAAGTCCAAGGTCACCCATGACCGGATGAGTGTCGGCGAAAGCGGCACCGTGGAACTGTAGTTCCGGACGGTGGGCGGGGCGGGGCGGCTAAGGCTGCTCCGCCCCTTTCAATGCCTGCAGGACCGCCGGAAACAGCACCCCGCTCCGTCCCCACACCGGATCCAGGATTTCCACATACCAGGAATCCGCGAGCAGCAGGGCGAGGGCATCGTTGGTCTCCTCCGCCCAGTCCCGGATCTGTGCCTCCTCCACGGGACTCTCGCTGGAGCCAAGCACGGTAGTGATTTCAGCTCCTGCCAGCGTCACGGGGATGGCGGCGCTGCTGGCTTCGCCCGGCGCATGGCCAACGGAAACCAGCTCGGTGCGGGTGGACAGCGCCAGCAACTGGCCAGCAACCCCTGCACTGCAGAAACCGGTGACGTATTCACGCTGCGCCGCCCCCTCGGCGAGGATTCCCGGCTGCGATTCCTTGGTGAACAGTCCGTTGCGGTTCAGCCCGGCCAGCGCCGGGGCGATCGGCCTGGTCTCGTCGTCGAACGCGGCGGCCAAATGCCCCGGCTGATAGGAACTGCCGCCCTCCAGCCAGCGGGCGGTCAATTCACCGGCAGCCTCCAGGGTGGTGGCCTGCCGCCAGACCCCGCGGTCCTCCAGCAGCCGGCCGTACTCGTCATGGACCGGCAATTCCTCAGGCTTCATCCTGGGATGCTACCGCCGGCCTGCGGGGCGGCCGCAACCCGGCCGACACGGCACTTAACCTCAGGCACCCTGCTCCAAAGGCAGCGCGGACGGAATTCCCGCCGCCCGTTCGGCTGCCGCCAGGGACGCGGCCAGGCTTCCGACGGCCTCCGGGTAGCCCTGGTGTGCCGCCTCCCGCAGCCGGTCCGCCGTCCGCATGGCCTTGATCAGCGCAGACGTTTCAGGCAGCCGGACGTCGGTCAGCGCCGGATAATCGATGCTGTAGGCGGGATCAAGTTCGTAACGCCGCCACCGGACCATGAGTTCATCATGCTGCGCCCTGGCAGCCTGGTGGACTGAACGCTGCTGCCGCTGTTCACGCCGGGCGGCACGCCGGGCAAGGAACCTGGGGGTTGTTCGGTGGGCGGCAATTCCCGCAGCAGTGCCGGCCCCCGCCAGGACCAGTCCGGCCCACGGCGATACCAGTGCTGGGATCAACAAAGCGGGGATGGCCACGCAGGCGCCCAGGAAAAGGTCCCAGAACACCTGGTCCGGAGCTTCATCCGGTGAACTGCCCGCGGGAGCCAGCATCCGGCGTCGGACAACGAACATCGTGCCGGCCACGCTTGCCACCAACACCGGGCCGCACAGGAGCACCACCCAAGCGCCGTGGAACAGGGACTCAGCCATTGCCATCGCACACCTCCGGGCGCCATAGCCCCGGCCGGAAAGCCCGGGCTGGTCCTTCCATTGGACCCCCTTCCAACAGGGGGGTCAATGCCCGGGCGCGCCGGAATAAAAGCCCGCAGCCCGGGCATTTTGCTTTATATGGGCCTTCCACCCACAGGTCCATGGTCCTGTCCGGAAAGGAGGACGGTCATGGTAAAGATCGCAGTAGTGGCGGGCAGCACCCGACCCGGGCGGCACAGCAGGCAGGTGGCGGACTGGGTACTCAGGCGCGCGAGGGAACGCGGCGGTGCCACCTTTGACCTGCTCGACGTGGCGGATTTCAATCTTCCCCTCCTGGACGAGCCAATGCCGCCGTCCCGGGGCAACTACCAGCACGAACACACAAAACGGTGGGCCGCGGCCGTCAACGGGTATGATGGGTACCTCTTTGTCACTGCCGAATACAACCACTCTGTGCCCGGCGCCCTGAAGAACGCGCTGGACTTCCTGTACGCGGAATGGAACAACAAGGCTGCCGGCTTTGTGAGCTACGGGAGCGCCGGCGGCATCCGGGCCGTGGAACACCTCAGGCTTATTGTGGCCGAACTCCAGATGGCCGACGTCCGGGCCCAGGTATCCCTGCCGTTCGCCACGGAGTTCCAGGGTTACGCAGCCTTCACCCCCTCCGAGACCGCGGAGCAGGCTTTGCAGGCATTGTTCGACCAGCTGATTTCGTGGTCGGCAGCCCTGCAGGCCGTCAGGGCCTGACGGGTACCGTGGAAGCATGCGAATCAAAATGTGCAGCATCCACGTCAAGGACCCCGCGGCCGCCCATGCCTTTTACACCGGGACCCTGGGTTTCGACACGCTCATGGCGATGCCTGAACACAACCTGTACATCATCAAGGATCCGGGAGCGGACGACAGTTCAGTTGGGCTGCTCCTGGAACCCAGCGACAACCCGATCGGCGCGGACTATATGAACGCCGTGCGCGAGGCCGGTCTGCCCGCCATCGTTTTTGGGGTTCCGGACCTGCAGGCGGAGTATGACCGGCTTGTGGCTGCCGGCGTCAGCTTCAAGATCCCGCCCACCTCGGATCCGTTCGGTACCAGCGCCGTGTTTGACGACGGCTGCGGCAATTACGTGCAGATCCACCAGGACTAACGGTCCGCGATGCAATAGAAGCGTTGTTCGCGCATCCGGACCTTCAAGGCCCTGAGGGGCGGACAAGCTTCTGCAATGCGGCTGCCGGCTATCAGGCCTGGGCGCGGTCCTTCTTGGCCTGCTTCTTTGCGGCTTCCTCCTTGACCCGCTGGGCTTCGGCGCGGACGGCCGCGTGCGTGGCCCGCTCGGTGACCAGCCACTGTGGGGGAGCCTGGAGCAGCGCGGTGATCTCCGCCGTCGTCAACGCTTCCTCAACCCCGCCGCGGGCAAGGCCGCTGATGGAAACATTCAGCTTCTGGGCGACAACCGGGCGGGGGTGGGGGCCGTTGCGGCGCAGTTCCGCCAGCCATTCCGGCGGGTTGGCCTGGAGCTCGGCGAATTCCTCGCGGGTAATGGTTGAATCCTGGAACTCCTGCGGAGCTGCCGGCAGGTAGATGCCAAGTTTCTTGGCTACGGTGGCCGGCTTCATGGACTGGGAGTTTGCAGAGGTCATGCTTCAAGGGTATCCGGGCGGCGGGTACTGTGAAGACGTGCCCGCTGACGATTCCCCCACGACTGATGCCCAAACCGCCCCTGAGGAGGCTGCGCCGCGGGTGCTCCGCATTACCTATGTGCCGGGGGTAACGCCGGGCAAGTGGATCCGCCGGTGGGAGGAACGGATGCCCAATATTCCCCTCCAGGCATTTATGGTCGACGACGGCGCCCAACTTGGCGGCCTCCGCGACGGCAGCGCCGAGATGGGATTTGTCCGCCTTCCCGTGGAGCGGGAGGGTCTCAGCCTCATACCCCTTTATGAGGAGCAACCGGTGGTGGTGGCTCCGAAGGGCCACGAGATCTCGGTGTTCGAGGAAGTGGCCCTTGCCGACCTTGACCAGGAATCCTTCCTTGACGTCGCGGCCCTGGGGGGCCCGGAGGCTTCTCTGCAGGTGGTTGCTGCGGGCGCCGGGCTGGTGATCCTTCCCATGTCCGTGGCCCGCCACTTCAATGTCAAGGACACCGTGGTACGCAGGCTCACAGGCGCGGGCGGCACCGGGATTGCGCTGGCGTGGCCCACGGACGCCACCGACGAGGTGCTCGAGGAGTTCATCGGCATCGTTCGCGGGCGCACCGCGCAGAGCTCCCGCCAGCCCTCCGCCCAGCCAACAACGGTGAAGAAGGAGCCCAAGCCCGACCGCAGGGGGACCGGCACCAAAAAAGGCCCCAAGGTGGCGCAGCGGTACGCGCCCAACCCGGACAAGGGCCGCGGACGGGGTTCACGGAAAAAGGGGAAACGCTAGCCCCGTCTTCGGGCAGCAGTGAAGCCGGCCCGCAGGGTGCGGAACCGGCTTCGCTGGTGTTACTGGCTAGCCACGCAGGCTAGGTGTTTTGGATGTTGTCTTTGGCGTCTGTGGCGTGGTCTTTGACGTCGGTGGCGGCTTGTTGGCCTTCGGTTTTGACGTTTTGGGCGGCGTCGGTGGCGGTTGCTTTGACGTTTTCCATGGCGTCCTGGGCGACGGTTTTGGCGGCGTCGGTGACCTGGGTTGCCAGGGGTTGGGCTGCGGTTTTGAGTTGGTCCGCGGCTTCGCGTTCTTTCTCGCTGGCCGGGATCAGGGAGGAGATCAGCATGCCGGCGCCGAAGGCGATGAGTCCGGCGGCGAGGGGGTTGCCGGCGGTTTTGGCTTTGACCTGGTCCGGGGCGTTGGAGACGGCCTGGCCGGCGTCGGAGAGTTTGGCCGAGACGGTGTCCTGTGCCTGGTGGAGGCTGTCGCCGGCGGAGTGCATGGCGTTGGTGGTGTGGCCTGCTCCGGTGCTGGTGGTGTTGTGGACTGTGGTGGTGGCGGTGTCTGCGGCGCCCATGATTTTCTCCTTGACCCCGGTCATGGCGTCCCGGACTTTGTCGGTTTGGCGGTGGACGATGTTGGACGGGGTGACTTTGTCGGCCACGGCGTCGACGTTGGTGCCCAGCCGTGCGCGGGTGGCTTCGATGTCTGCGCGGATGACGTCGGGGTTTTCGCTCATCGGTTTACCTCACCTGGTTTTAGGGTTGGGGGTATTTCTGAGAGGGTTTCCCCGGTTTGGGGCAGGCCCTTGATCTGCTTGAGTTCCTTGCGGCCGGTGGAGGCCAGGATGGCGGCGATGATGGCCCAGATGACGGCGACGATCAGCGCGGCCCAGCCCAGGGCCATGACGGCGCCGAGGGCCCACATCAGGGCCAGGGAGAGGAAGAGCAGGACGAAGTGTCCGCCGATCCCGGCGCCGGCGAGCATGCCGGCGCCTTTGCCTGCGCGGGTGGCTGTTTGTTTGGCTTCGGCCTTGGCCAGTTCCACTTCCTGGCGCATCAGGGTGGACAGGTCCCGGGTTACGTCCCCGAGCAGCTCGCCCAGGGAGGCGTTGTCCGCTTTCACATGCGCCGCGCTGGGCGGCGGCTCCGGAATCTGGCTACTCATCACAAACCACCCGTGCCGTGGCGGCCGGTACCGGCCGTGCCGTCAGTACCAAAGTGCTCTTCAGCGCTGTAGACGCCGTTTTCAGCCCGGTAAGGGTCGTCCTCGAAGCGAAGGGGAGTTTCCTCGGCGGTACCGGAGGGCAAGGTGCTGGTGGAGACCGGAGCGGCGCTGCCCACAACGGGTTCGTTGAAGAGGTCGTCGGTGCCGGCTGCGTACACCGTCTCCTGGTGCAGCGGCGCTACCGGTGCCGGCTGCACATCCCGGTGCTGGGCTGAAGCCTGCACCTGCCCCTGCGGCTCGGGGGCGCCTGCGGTGAGGCCGCGGGTGAGGCGTCCTGCCAGGACGCCGGCGCCGGCGGCGAGGAGCAGGAATGTTCCGGGGCGGTTGCGGGCGAAGCGCTGGACTTCATTGAGAAGGTCGCCGGGTTCGCGGTTTTCCAGCCAGGTGGCCATGGAAGAGGTACGTTCGGCTGCCTGGCGGACCAGGTCGCTGGCTACGCCCTGCTGGTCCGGGGCGGTGGCCATGCTGTGCAGCTGGCTGGAGATGTTGCGGATGCCTTCGGCGGCCTTCTGCTGCTGGGTGCCGGCCTGGGTGGTGAGTCCCGATTTGGCTTGGTGCAGCAGGTCCTGAGCGTTGGCCTTGGCTTCATAGGCTACGTTCGCGGCCTCACTCTTGGCCGTTTCGGCGACGCCCTGGGCTGCCGAGGCAGCGTGACCGGCCACGTTCGAAGCCTCATCCTTGGCTGCCTGCGTCTTGGAAGCATCACCCGAATCCGCGGAGTAGGCGTTGTGCTGGGAATCCAACTCTGTTGCACCGTACGGATCGGCGAGGGCCGGGTCGGTGACGGTGTGTGGGGTCTGGGGCCATTGGTTCTCTGTCATCTTCGCTCTCTTTCAGAAAGGGCTAGCTGGGCGATCAAGAACCAGCAGTGCTGGCGACTTAGTAAGCAAGGTTACTAATTAGATACTAAGCACACTTTCCATTTCGATTGCAAGGGGTGCCGCTCCCGGGACCTGGTCTTTCCGGGCGGATGCGGAGGTTCTGGGGCTCGGATAGTAAGCCTACTTGCGAATATGTTGCTAAGCATGCTTATTGTAGGGGTGTAGCGACGCAGGGTGACCAGCACTTCGCCACCTACAGGAAGGCCGCGGCCGATGACCAGCAATCTCGATCCGGACGCCCGGAGCAGCTACCGCCTGATTACCTTGGCGGCGCGGCTGATCCAGCGGCGCCAGGACGATGCACTGGCCCCCCTTGGCCTCACCCGTGCCGCCGTTATCGCACTGGAAGGCCTGACGGGGGGACCACTGAACCAGGAACAACTTGCCGAGGCGATCAGGGTCCAAAGCCAAACCCTCGGCCGTGTCCTGACCCGCCTTGAAGCCACGGGACATATCACCAGGACGCGCCATGCCTCGGACCGCCGGCAGCTGAAGGTTGAGCTTACGGATGCCGGCGTTGCTGCCGTGGAGGCAGCACGCCAAGCGGAAGTCAATGCCTACCCGGACGATCCGGACATTGCCTGGAAGGCGCTTCGGGAGGAACTGACAAAATTTGTCCGCGCCGTTCCGCTGGACCGCGACACCGGTGTTGTCCCGTTCGCCCCGCCTGAACACCGGACCGGGCACGCCCACCGGCCCCAGGCTGGACGGGCAGGCGGTCTCCGGGGCTGGGAGCAGCCGGGCCAGAATTGAGGCTGGCCTGGGGCCGGGCAAAGGTAAACCGACAACAGGAAGAAGCGGTGGCCGCCTTCCGGGTGATCAACGCTTCTTCCTAGCCTTTGTCTTCCGGTTCTTCCTCCAGCAAGCCCCGTTGAGCCAGGTCTGCGGCGTCGGCCGCTTCCGGCGGCAACGGGTCGGTGGCCGGCGGAACGTCGGCGGGAGCGTAGTCGGCGAGGCCCGCTGCCACCCGTTCCTGCTCCACTGCCCTTTGGTAATCGTCGTCGTCAACGTCCTCGGGCATCTTGCTGTGCCCCGTGCGGGTGGGGTTCGGAAGCGCATCCTCCTCCGGGACCATCACGCTGTCCAGGACGTCATCCGGGTTCTCATCTGCAGTGCTCATCGGTGCCCCTTCCAATCTTTGGGTTCCTGCAACGGCCGTAGGGCCTACGACGACGGGACGCCAGGCCCGGAGGACCAGCGCAGCAGTGCCGCGATATGGACGCCGGCGGGCAGGACAGGGCCCGGAACCAGGAGAATCCGGGCGTCGGTAAGCGCGGCCGCCCGAAGCAGCGCCGCGGGTGCGGGCACCTCTCCCAGGATTCCGGCAGGCAGGGCTTCCTCCTTGGCGGTGGCGATCCACGGCTCCGCGTCAAGGGCCAGCATGGTCCGGCCGGACAAGGCGGCATCATCGAAGATCAGGAGTTCCACCTGGGCTTGCTGGAGCGCGTGCACCACAGCTCCGACGCCATGGGCCGCCTCCGGATTGGCCTGGCCCTCCCGGACCGCCAGCCTGTCCAGGACGGTTTGTTGCTCCTCTGCCCACACCTCGGCGACGTGCTGTTTGACCTGGTCCTCAAGGTTGGCACTGTCCGCCCCGGCTGTATGCGTGTGGGAATCCACTTCGGACAGGAGTGCCCTGCCTGCCTCGGAGAGATTTTCCTTGACCAGGCCTCGGGCTCGGATGTCACCGGCGAGGACGATGAGCCGGGCGCCGCTGGAACTGGCTACCCTGTCGATTTCAACTGCCACCTCATCAGCGTTCCGGCGCCAAACGTCCTCGGTGTGGTGTTGGAACCGCAGCTCGGACCAGCCTCCGCCATGGAACTTGTGAAGGTGCTCGGACTCGCCTTCAACTTCCTGCACGCTGCGGGGAGCGCCGGCCCCGGCCCGGTACAGCCGGATTTCACCATGGTCGCGGCTTACTTCCGCCACAACGTACGGCAGGTCCTCCGGCCGGTGCTTGACCAGGGGGAGCAAATCCGGGACCGGCTCCAGTACCATCCGCTCCGGCAGGACCAGTTCGCCGGGGAGCACTTCGTTGACTTCCGTTTTTCCACCGTGGACCAGGACGAACCTGGACACAGGGGAAGGCATTCCTGTGGCCGGCTGAAGTGCCTGTTCCATCGCATCGATGTCCGCCGCAGCTGCTCCCTGTGCTTCGAGCTGGGCGCGGGTGTTTCCGGCCCGGACGTCGCCGGCTTCCAGGGTGTCGACTGTTCCGGTGCCGGCATCCACGTACGCGGTGCACCAAGGGCCGGGGAGGCGGTACAGGTCCGCGAACTTCTGCAGGCTGCTGGTCATTGTTTCCCCTCCTCTTTGCTGAAAAGGATGAAGGGGGCCCTGCCGCGTTCTGCCATGACGATCTCCTTCGCCGCGTGACTTAGGATCACGAGCTGGTTCGTCACTTCACGCTAGCACCGGCGACCCGCGCGCTGAAGGGTCTTCCGGCCCTTGGTGATCAGCGCTGGCAGGCGTCCTTGAGGGCCCTGACGGAGTCCGCCGGCACCTGGTCCCCGGACTCCGCAATCTGGCCCAACGGCGTCGTGATGTCCGCGGGGACGCCTGCCGCCTTTGCTGCCGAGACCAGGCCGGCCAGAGCCTTCTTGTCCTCAGAGCTGACCAAGCCGTTCTGGACGACAGCGCAGATTTGCCGGGTGACTTCCTGTGCTGCGGAGGAGGCGGCCTTGGAAGCGGCGTCGCTGGCGGCGTTGCCCGCGGCCTCCCCCACGGCACCGCATCCCGTCAGCAGCAGGGCGGCGGCAAGGGCGGTGGCGGGAACGACGGCGGGCCGAAAAGTCATGCATCCAGCGTACCGTCGGCTTCCTACCTGCGGGCGGGGACCCCCAGGATGGTGTCCAGCAGCCCGTTCCGGAACTTGCCCTCCGGATCGAGGCCGTGGGCGAAGGAGCGGAAGTCCGTGAACCGCGGGTACAGCGCCTCCCAGTCATGGCCCTCCGGAGTGAAGAGCTTGCCCCAGTGCGGACGTGCCCCAAAAGGCCGTAAAACATCCTCCAGGACCGGAAGAAAGGCTTCCACCTCGGGCTGCATCGGTTTCCAGGTGAAGTGCAGCGCCACACTCTGCCGGCGATAGAAGGGGCTGAGCCAGAACTCGTCCGCGGCGCCGGTCCTGATCTCCGAGACGAAGAGCAGGGGTGCCAGCTGTGGAGCCAGGCTGCGGACGGCCTGGAGGGCGGCGGGGGCGTGCTCCAGGGGAAGGATGAACTCGCTTTGGAGTTCGTCCCCGTTGCTCGGAGTGAACTCGTGCCGGAAGTGCGGCAACCGGTCCAGCCACTGCCCGGGTTCATCCAGCTGCGCGGTGCAGTTCTCCGCGGACATGTCCGGCAGAGGGTGCCGCGGCCGCAGAGCCGCCCTTGCCCCGAACAGGCCGGGGAGCGCCGGCTCCTCATCAAGAGCCTTGAGCCAGACCTGGTTGATCGTTTCCCCGGCGTAATCGGTGAACAGGCTCACGCTGTAGGCGGCGGACATGACGGCGCTGAACTCCTCGAGCGCGTTGTCCCAGGGCAGGTCCTCAAGGACCCGCTGGCGCATCCGGAAGCTGGGGCGGACCGCCAGTTCCAGGCCGGTGACAATTCCCAGGGCCCCCATGCCCACCACGCTGGCCAGGAACTCGTCTCCATCCGCACGGGTGAGCG
This sequence comes from Pseudarthrobacter enclensis, assembly GCF_030811655.1. Taxonomy (GTDB): domain Bacteria; phylum Actinomycetota; class Actinomycetes; order Actinomycetales; family Micrococcaceae; genus Arthrobacter; species Arthrobacter enclensis_A. Next base: position 97,826 of record NZ_JAUSRE010000004.1, read on the forward strand.
TCACCTGTTCTCCGGAGGCCCTGACCAGGTCGACGGATTCCACGGCGCCGGCCAGCGACGGGTTGTTCACCCCCGAGCCGTGCGTGCCCGTCTGGACCGCGCCGGCGACCGAGATGTGCGGCAGCGAGGCGAGGTTGTGGATGGCCACCCCGGAGTCCTCCAGGGTCCGGCACAGCGCCCCGTAGCTCACGCCGCCGCTGACGCGTACTGTTCCGCGCCCCGAATCCAGTTCCACCTGCTGCGGCAGGGCATCGAGGAGGACATGGACACCTTCCGTGTCCCCTACCCGGTTGAAGGAGTGCCGGGATCCCAGGGCCTTGACCCGCGGCGAGTTTGCGACGATCTCTGCCAACTCCGCTACGGATTCCGGCCGCCGCACATCCGCGGAGGAGTATTCGAGGTTTCCTGCCCAGTTTTTCAATGGCGTGGCTTTCGCTTGGCAATCGGTTTCCCTTTACTGTCAGCGCTAACAATTGCGGCTGTCAAGGCACTTCCGCGGGCTGGTCGCGGAAGCCCCTGACAGCCCCGTGCCGCTGGCTTAGCCAACCCCTGGCTGCACGTCCCCGGCCATGGTGCGCGGAGGCGGAACCCGCCGGCTGCCGGTGGCTTCGAAGGCTGCCGCCAACCGGAGCAGGTCCGTGTCGCTGTAGGCCTTCCCGGCGATGGTGAGGCCCACGGGCATGCCGATGTCCGCGGCGATGCCCATGGGAACGGTCACCGTGGGGATGCCCAAATGGCGGGGCACCAGGTTCCCGTTCGACACCCACACGCCGTTGCGCCACGCAATGTCCGCCGAAGCCGGGTTGGTGTCCGCATCCGCCGGTGCCACATCAGCGGCTGCCGGAAAGACGACGGCGTCCAGTCCCAGCCGGTCCATCCACTCCTCGAGGTCCAGCCGGCGGGTTTCCTCCAGTCCTGCCAGGCCCTCGGGGAGATGGGGAATCTCGGTTAGTCGCGGGACACCGTGGCTCCTAATCCAGGCGGGGTAGTCCGCGATGTCGTCGTCGAAACCGTCATAGCGGTCCGGCAGGGCGCCTTTCGGGGCGGGGAAGATGGCGGAGCCGTCCACATCGGCAAGCCGGTTCAGCTGCGGGTCACCGTTGGCGTCCAGGAAGTCATTCCATGCCCAGGCCGACAGGTCCACGATTTCGCGCCGCAGGTACTCCGGGGAAACCAGGCCGCGGGTGGAGATGGTGGGGGCGCCGGGCCGGTCGCCTTCGTAGTTGGTCACCACCGGGAAGTCCACCTCCACCACCTCCGCTCCGGCGGCCTCAAGGTCGCGGCGGGCGGCCTTCCACAGATCCAGGATTGATACCCGCGTTTCGATCCGCCGGCCGGTGGGGCCGCCGATGCCGGGCGCCTCCGCTGTTCCGGCTTCGGGATCGGCGTTGATGTACATCCGGGGGATGCCCAGGCGTTTGCCCGCGAGTACCCGCGCGCCCGCGCCCGCGTCTGCAACGGCGAGGTCAAGGTACGACGCCGGGCGGACAGCAGATGCCTTGGGCAACGGAATCCACGGCTGGGTCCGCCAAAAGTCCCCGCGGGCCTCGGCGTCGTCCGCTACCACCGCGTCCAGGACTTCCAGCATGTCTGCCATGGTGCGGGTATGCGGAACCACCACATCCATAGTGGGAACCAGTGGCCAGTTGCCGCGCACGGAAATGACGCCGCGGGAGGGGGTGTAGGCGCACAGGGCGTTGTTGGACGCGGGCGCCCGTCCGGAGGACCACGTTTCTTCTGCCAACCCGAATGCTGCGAAGCTGGCCGCCGTGGCCGTACCGGAGCCGTTGGACGAACCGGACGCGAATGCTGCGGTCAGGAACTCGGCGCTGTACGGGCTTTCGGCGCGGCCGTATACCCCGCCCTGCATACCTCCATTGGCCATGGGCGGCATGTTGGTCAGCCCGATCAGGATGGCGCCGCCGGCCCGGAGCCGGGCGACAGTGAAGGCGTCGTGCCGCGCCACCAGGTCTTTGAACGCCGGAGACCCCGCTGCGACAGTCAGGCCCTTCACCTGGTAGCTGTCCTTGGCGGTATAAGGGATCCCATCGAGCGGGCCCAGCGTAAAGCCGGCAGCCCGCCGGCGGTCGGACGTCCGCGCCTCGGCAAGGGCTTCCGGATTCATGACGACAAGCGCATTCAGGTGTATGCCTGAAGAGTCATATTTCTCAATGCGCTCCAGGTACAGGCGGACCAATTCCACACTGGTGACTTCCCCGGACTCGAGGGCTGCCCGGAGTTGGGCGATGCCCGCCTCCACCACATCGAAATTTTTCACCCTGTCCGCACTGTGGGTCTGCCCGGCCGTTTTCATGCGGCGCCACCTGTCCGCCCGGCCGGCTGCTGCTGCGTGATGCAGTGGATCCCGCCGCCAAACGCGAAGATGTCCCTGGCGTCAACCAGTTCCACGGTGCGGCCGGGGTAGGCCCGTTCCAGGATGCCTGCTGCGATGGCATCGTTGGGGTCGTCGAAGCTGCAGAGCACCACTACGCCGTTGGCGACGTAATGGTTGATGTAGGACCAGTCCACCCATCCCTCGTCGTCTTTGAGCGTGGTGGGAGCGGGAACGTCGATGATGCGGAGCGGCCGGCCCTGTGCGTCCAGCTGCCCGCCAAGGACTGCCTTCAGCTGCAGGTAGACGGCGTGGTCGGGGTGGGAGGGGTCGTCCTGGCGGTGCAAAAGGATGGTGCCGGGTCCGGCAAACGCGGCCACGATGTCCACGTGTCCGCGGGTGCCGAATTCGTCATAGTCCCTGGTGAGTCCGCGCGGAAGCCAGATGGCTTTCGTAGTGCCCAGGGCCCTGTGGATCTCCAATTCCACGGACTCCCTGGTGGCACCCGGGTTGCGGCCGGGATCCAGTTGGACGGTCTCCGTGAGCAGTACAGTCCCTTGGCCGTCCACGTGGAAGCCGCCGCCCTCGTTCACCAGGGACGTCTGCAGGAGAGGTGCCCCAATGCCTGCGGCCACGGTCTGCGCCACGGCTTGGTCTTTCTCCCATGCGGCCCATTCCTGCGCACCCCAGCCGTTGAAAGTCCAGTCCACGGCGGCGATTGAACCGTCCGGCACGTGGACGAACGTGGGGCCGCTGTCCCGCAGCCAGGCGTCGTCGAGCGGTACTTCCACGACGTCGACGCGGTCCCCGAGCCATTCCCGTGCAGCGGTGGCGTCCCTGGGGTCGGCCACGACTGTGACGGGTTCGTACCTGGCGATGGTGTGCGCAACGCTGGTCCAGGCCGCGCGGGCGCGGTCCAGGGTGGGGCTTCCGGTGGGGCCAAAGGTGTCGTTGGGGGGCGGGAAGGCCATCCATGTGCGTTGGTGGTCGTCCCACTCTGCGGGCATGTGCACGGAGCTGCCGGTGGAAATGTGGCCAGGGGCGGCGCTGTCCCCGACCACGGTCGAATAAATGAATGCCATTCATTTATTATGGGGACCGAGATGCGAAGGCGCAAGAGTGTGTCGTCCTAGTTAGTGCGGGGGCCATCAACCGCTGACAGGATGGCCTGTGCCAGTTCAGCGGGCTTGGTGAACTGCGGCCAATGGCCGGTGGGCAGGTCGAGGAACTCCGTGTCCCGGATCCGTGCCAGCTCTGCCACCAATGGCTGGCCCGCCGCCATCCACTCGCGGAGCATGGCGGAGGGGAACTCACAGGAGATGACTGTGGCGGGAACATCGTAGCGGCGCTCGTCATGCAGATGCTGCCTGCCGTACGCCACACCCCGGGGTTCCGGGATGGCACGTGCCCGGAAGTCCTGTCGCAGCCGGTCGTCAAGGTCCACCAGGTCGGCGTCGTCAAAGCTCTCCCAGGGCGGGAGGGGGACGTCGTCCCCCTTGGCGGGCAGTTCATCGTTGATGACGCCGCCGTCGCCCAGAGGACCACTGTCCACGTAGATGGCCCGCTCCACCTTTCCCGGCCGCGCATCCACCGCACCATGGATGATGGCCCCGCCGCCGGAATGGCCCACCAGCACCACCTTTCCCGGGAGGCCATCAAGGACCTGCACGACGGCGTCGATATGGTCCTGCAGGTTGATGCCTGCGCGGCTTGCGTCCATGGACTCCTTGCCGGGAAGCGTAAGGGGATGAACGTGATGCCCTGCTGCTTCCAAAACCGGGGCCACCTTCTCCCAGGAGGAGGCGTCCAACCAGAAACCGGGAACCAGGATGATGTCCATGGCGACACCCTACTCCCCACCCCCGTTGCCGAACGCGTGTTCCTGCCGTCGGAAAAGGCGGGGATGCCGAACCCTTTACCGGCCCGTTTCCAGCGCCCGCTTCTGGCGTCCACTGATGGACGAGACATAGCCGCAGCTGGTGCAGGTGATGCTGAACTTCCGCGACACGGTGAGCACCGGGATGAAGAACAGCGTGAACTTCGTAGCCTGCTCCTCGAGGAGGTGGTAGATGAATGCGCCGCAGTGCGGGCAGGTCGCTGCGCGGCCCGGCAGGGCCCTGCGGGCAGTCTTGAAACCGAAAAGAAGGAGCATTGCCGGCCTTTCGTCGTCCGGGTAGTACCCACCAGCGTAGGCGGGTTTGGGCCTTTGCGATCGGGGTAAGGATGCCCATGCACCGTGGGTGGATGCGATACTTGCGTGGGCAGCACTCGGGCTTTCTGGGGGGACTTCTGGCAAATGGTTCTGGATACGGCAACCCTTCGCGCTGCATTTGGCCTGATGGCCCTGGTGCTGGTGGTCCTCTTCTACTTTTCCGCCTACAGGGTGACGCGTTCGCCGTACAGTGCCTGGTGGTGCGTCGCACTGCTGTTCTTCCTGGCCGGATCGGGCTGTTTCCTCCTGGACGGAACGCCGCACCAGGTGTGGGCCAACCCGGTGGGAAACACGCTGCTGGTCCATGGCGGGGTTGCTGTCTGGGCGGGCGCCCGCTCACTGCGGACTGTCCGGCCGCCAAAGTGGGCCTTCACCGCCATCCCGGTGTTGACCCTCGTGGCATCGGCGCTGGACCACCCGGCAACCAATGTCTGGTCCGGCGGACCCGTGTTCCTTTCGGCGATGAGCCTCACGATTGGTCTGGCCTCCCGGGAGCTGTGGCGGCTGGAGCCCGGCTATTCACGGGTCCGCATCCCCATGGCGGTTGCGGCCGGAGGGTTGTCGGTTTTTTACTTCCTCCGGTGCGTGGCCTTACTCGTGGAGGGCCAGGACGGTGCCCTTTTCACCACTGTCTTCGGTTCTGCCGTGACCACGCTGGTCACCATGGTGTTGCTGGTAGTGGTGTCTTTCAGCATGGCCGCGCTCAGCACCGAACAACAGACCCGTGCTTTGCGCGTGGTGGCGAGCCGGGATGACCTGACGGGGCTGCTGAACCGCAAGGCGTTCATTGAACTGGCAGCCGAGCAACTCGCTGACCGGACCATTACCGGCGGTTCCGGGGCCCTGATCCTGGCCGACCTGGACCACTTCAAAACGGTCAATGACACCTACGGCCACGCAGCGGGTGACCTTGCGTTGCAGGCTTTCGCTGAGGCGTGCCTGGCCACGGTGCGCTCCACGGACCTGACCGGCCGGTACGGCGGGGAGGAGTTCGTCATCCTTGTTCCGGGCGCCAGCGCCGAACGCGCCGAGATCATCGCCGAGGAGATCAGCAGGCGCCTGGCCGGGACTGAAACAGCGCACGGCATGGACATGCCCACCGCGAGTTATGGCATTTCCACTTACGACGGCGGGACCTCCGACGTGGACGATCTCATCGCTGCTGCGGACGCGGCCCTGTACAGGGCCAAGTCGCTGGGCAGGAACCGCGCCGCCCGCAGCGACCGGCTGTACTAGCCCGACTGCAAACAGCGGCGCGGTTTCCCTAATCCCGGTACTCGCCCTAGCGCCTCTGGATGGCTTCTGCCTGTTCAGCCAGGGCGGTCAGCGGCACGCCCTCCGGCCGCTCCACCGTGCTCTGGATGGAGACCGTCATGCCGCTGTGCGCGGCTTTGAGGACCGATTCCATGACCTCCAGGACGTGATAGGCCAGGGTCCCTCCCGCGCGCGGTTCCTTGCCCCGCGGGGTGGAAGCCAAGTCAGCGATGCCGAACCCGCGTCCCGAGTCGATGTAGCCTGCGGAGGCGGGAAGTGTTTCCCAGTCCTGGGCGCCCAGGGAGAACAGCTGGACGTCGCCGTCGAAGTGGTTGGGATCCGGCACCACCAGGGATCCGCGCTCGCCGTGGATTTCGATGTTCGGGGACTTGGACTTCACGGCATCGAAGCTCATGAACAGGGTGGACAGGGCTCCGGAAGCGTGGACCAGGATGCCGGTGACGTGGGAATCGATGGTGACCGGTACCGTTTCGCCCTGGCGGGGGCCGGATCCGATGGTGCGTTCGTTGCGGGTGTGGCTTGCTGCGCCGATGACCGACACCACCGGGCCCAGCAGCGTCACCAGGGCAGTGACGTAGTAGGGGCCCATGTCCAGAAGAGGGCCCCCGCCGGGCTGGTAGTAGAAGTCGGGGTTGGGGTGCCAGCGTTCGTGGCCTGGGGTGACCATGGTGGCGGACGCCGAAATGGCGGCGCCGATCAGGCCGTCGTCGATCGCTTTGCGGGCGGTCTGGATGCCGGTGCCCAGCACGGTGTCAGGGGCGCAGCCGACGACCACGCCTGCCTGGCGTGCTGCGTCCAGCACCTGGCGTGCCTCTTCGGTGGTGGCCGCCAGCGGCTTTTCTCCGTACACGCTCTTGCCGGCCGCGATTGCCTTCAGCGCGACATCAGCATGCGCCGCGGGGATGGTCAGGTTCAGGACCAGGTCGATATCGTCAGCGGCGAGCAGTTCCTCCACGGAGACGGCGCGGACGCCGTCGTAGTCATCTGCCACAGCCTGGGCGCGCGCCGGATCCAGGTCCGCCACCGCCACGAGCTGGATCTGGTCCAGACGCCGGAAGTTGGTGAGGTACTGGGCGATGATGGCTCCGCAGCCAATGATTCCGACTTTCAACGGCTTGCCCACAGCAGGCCCCTTTCGATGATGGTGCGTACGTTCTGGTCCTGGAGGATTTCCACCCGGTGCCCGGGCGTGCAGACGAAGATCCGGCCCTTGCCCCACTGGCGGGTCCAGATGGCGGGGGAGGTCACCTCGCGGTGCCAAGGATCCCACTCGCGGACTTTTTGGGTGGTGGTGGCCAGGACGTCGACGTAGTCGTCAGAGAGGACCCAGTACTGTTCGGTGACCAGGTCGAAGTCCTTGATGCCCTTGGTGATGGGGTGCTCGGCGGCGGCGGGCAGCATGTTCACGGTGTAGGGCACGTAGTTGTCCGACTGCTCGCCCACGCACTCGTCGGGGTGCTTGCCGGGGTGGCAGGCAAACTGGCCGCCGATCAGGTGCAGGTAGTCGGAGGTGTTCCGGTAGGAATCGGCGATGCCGCCGTGCCATCCTGCGAGGCCGGTGCCGTTCTCCACGGCTGCCCGCAGTCCGGCGAACTCGTCCTTTTCGATGGTGCTCATGGTCATGCACTGCACGATCAGGTCCACGCCCGCCATGTATGCCGCGTCGGCGTAGACCTTGGGGGACTCCTCCACCCGGACGTCGTATCCGTTGTCCTTGAGGTAGGGAATGAAGAGCTCCGTGGCCTCGTAGGGCTGGTGGCCGTCCCAGCCGCCGCGGACGACCAGCGCATTCTTGCGATCTGTCATTGAAGTTTCCTTTGTCTGGCTGCCGGCGTGTGCCGGCAAGGCTTGGGGTCAGTGGCTGGAGAAGGCGGCGTCGAAGGCGGCGGCGGGCGGCGCAATCCGCGCCAGTTCCTTGACCATGGCCAGCGCCTGGGGGGCGCCGATGAGCCGATCCATGCCGGCATCCTCCCATTCGATGCTGGTAGGACCTTCGTACCCGATGGCGTTCAGCGTCCGGAAGATCCTGTTCCACTGGACATCCCCGTGCCCTGCGGTGACGAAGTCCCAGCCGCGCCGGGGGTCCGCCCAGGCCAAGTGGGAGCCGAGGCGGCCGTTGCGTCCGTCCAGCTGGCGCACGGATTCCTTGACGTGGACGTGGAAGATCTTGTCCGCGAAGTCCTGCAGGAACATCACCGGGTCCAGGTCCTGCCAGATGAAGTGCGAGGGGTCGAAGTTCAAGCCGAAGCATTCCCTGTGGCCGATCGCCTCAAGGGTTCGCTTAGCCGTCCAGTAGTCGTAGGCGATTTCGGACGGGTGGACTTCAAGGGCGAACCGGACGCCCTCCTCCTCGAAGACGTCGAGGATGGGGTTCCAACGGTCGGCGAAGTCCTGGTAGCCGGCGTCGATCATCGACTGCGGGGCCGGCGGGAACATGGCCACCGCCTTCCAAATGGAGGAGCCGGTGAATCCTGTCACGGTCTTCACGCCAAGGCGGGCGGCCGCGCGGGCGGTGTCCTTCATGGCCTCAGCCGCCCGGCGGCGTACCCCTTCGGGCTCGCCGTCACCCCAGGTCTCAGCTGACAGGATGCCCTGGTGGCGCTCGTCGATGGGGTCGTCACACACAGCCTGCCCGGTCAGGTGGTTGGCGATCGCAAACACCTTGAGATTGTTCTTCTCAAGAATGTCCAGGCGGCCCTTGAGATAGTTGTCGTCCTCCGCTGCCCGGCGCGGGTCCAGGTGGTCGCCCCAGCAGGCGATCTCCAGCCCGTCAAAGCCCCACTCGCCGGCAAGCCGGGCAACCTCCTCGAACGGCAGGTCGGCCCATTGGCCGGTAAAGAGCGTGATTGGTCGTGTCATGTGAGTTCCTAGGTTCCTTGAAGCGGTTGCTGTTCTGTGCCGGGCCGGTGCCCAGGCTTCTTCTCGCTGCTCAGACTTTTTGCCACTGGCTGGAATTCGCGGCGCTTGATTCCACGGCGGCGAGGACCCGCTGCACCTGAAGGGCGTCGCCGAAGGACGGTTCCGGTTGGCGCCCCTCACCGATGGCGGTGACGAGGTCCACCACCTGGTGGGTGAAGCCGTGTTCGTATCCCAGGCCGTGGCCGGTGGGCCACCAGTTCCCCACGTAGGGGTGCTCGGGTTCGGTGACAAAGATCCGGCGGAAGCCCGCATCGGGGGACTCCGCCGCGTCATAGAAGGACAGGACGTTCATCTCCTCGAAATCGAAGGCGAGTGAGCCCTTGGTGCCGTTGACCTCCAAACGCATGGCGTTCTTCCTGCCCAGCGCATAACGCGTCGCTTCGAACACACCGATGGGGCCGCCGTCGAACTTTGCGCTGAAGATGGCCGCATCATCCACCGTGACTGTCCCGCGGGGAGCGTCGCTGCTGAGGTCGCCGTGGCCGCCAAGGCCCACGAGGTCCCCGGCCAGTGGCCGTTCGCGGACAAAGGTTTCCAGTATTGCCGATACACCGCTGATGTTCCGCCCTGTGACCCACTGGGCGGCGTCGATGCTGTGCGCCCCGATGTCGCCCAGGGAGCCGGAGCCGGACTTGCTCTTGTCCAGCCGCCACGTCATGGGGGCGTTGGCGTCGGAGAGCCAGTCCTGAAGGTACTGGGCGCGGACATGGCGGATCTCGCCGAGCCTGCCCTGTTCCACGAACCGCTTGGCCAGCGCCAAAGCGGGCGTTCGGCGGTAGCTGAAGCCGCACATCGAGAAGACGCCGTGCTTCGCGGCGGTCTCTGCGGCAAGGGTCATCCGTTCGGCTTCCTCCACGGAGTTGGCCAGCGGCTTTTCGCACAGCACGTGCTTGCCGGCTTCAAGGGCGGCGATGGCGATCTCGGCGTGGGTGTTGCCGGGTGTGCAGATGTCGATGAGGTCGATGTCGTCACGCTCGATCAGGCGGCGCCAGTCAGTCTCAACCGACTCCCAGCCCAGCTTGTCCGCGGCTCCGCGGACGCCGTCGGCATTCCTTCCGGCCACCGCGGTGAGCTGTGGCTGCAGCGGCAGGTCGAAGAACCGTGGTGCGGTGCGCCAGGCGTGGGAGTGGGCTGCACCCATGAAGGCGTAGCCCACCATTCCGACCCGCAGGGGCTTTGCGGTGGTCATGTTGAAAGTCCTTTCTGGAAATCCCGGATGTTACTTGCTGAAGCCGGCGGTCAGGCCTGCCAGCAGCTGGCGGCGGCCGATAACGTAAAGCACCAGGATGGGGAGGGTGCTGAGCACCACGGAGGCGAGCACAGCAGGGATGTTGACGCTGAACTCACCCTGAAAGGTCCACAGGCCCAGGGGAAGGACCCTCAGGCTGGGGCTCTGGGTGAGGACCAGCGGAAGCAGGAACCCGTTCCAGACATGCAGGCCGTTATAGATGGCAACGGTCACGATGGCCGGGCGCGTCAGGGGCAGGGCCAGCCGCCACATCGTCTGCCACTCGCTGCAGCCGTCCAGCCGCATGGACTCGAACAGTTCGTTCGGGACGTCACGGATGAAGTTGGACAGGATCAGGACCGTCAGCGGGATGGCGAAGGCTATGGACGGCAGCATTAGCGCCAGCAGGCTGTCGTACAGGTTGAGCCGGATGATCATCAGGTAGATGGGGATGATCGTGGCCTGCAGCGGGATGGCAAGCCCCATCAGGAACATGCCGTTGACCAGCCTGAGGAACCTGCCGGCGCCGCGGACGATGGCAAACGAGGCCATGAAGGAGATCAGCACCGTGGGAATCACGGAACCGAGCGTGACGATGGCGCTGTTCATGAAGTACTGCGCGAAGTCCGCCTCGAGGACCATCTGGTAGTTCTCCAGCGTGGGCGAGGTGGGAAGGGCCAGTGGATTCTGGCCGAAGTATCCCGCCTGGGTCTTAAGGCTGGTGATCACCACGTAGTAGACCGGCAGGATAATTATGGCCAGCCAAAGCCAGCCGCCCAGGCCGCCGGGAATGTTGAGCCGCCGCAGCTTTGGGCCGAGCCCCCGCTTGGCGGCTGCGGAGCCGCCAAGCGTTCCGGTGTGGGCCCCCTGCGTATTGCTTTTCAGGACGGTACTCACCCTACAAACCTTCCAGTTGGCTGCCCTGCTTGTCCTTGCCCCCAAGGCGCTGGAGGAACAAGGCAAGTGCAAGGCCGATGATGACGAGGATGACGGCAATGACGCTGGCCGGCCCCATGAGGTTGGCCCGGAAGCCGCGGAGGTACATGTCCAGCGCCAGGATCCGGGTGGAGTTGCCCGGGCCGCCGCCGGTGAGGACGAAGATCAGGTCGAAATAGGTCAGCGAACCCACCACCATGAGGGTTGACGAAGTGATGATGGTGTACTTCAACTGCGGCAGGGTGATGTGGAAGAACTGCTTGATGGTCCCGGCGCCGTCGATCTGCGCTGCCTCATACAGCGACTTCGGGATCTGCCGCACGCCGCCCTGGTAGATGAGCGTGTGGAAGGGGACGAACTGCCATGCGATGACGAAGATGACCAGGCCCAGCGCAAGCTGGGGAACCCCCAGCCAGTCCTGCGCCAGGAACGGCAGCCCCAGGCCAGTTGCCAGGCCGAAGTTAGGGTCCAGCAGCGCCTTGAAGGCAATGGCGACGGCGGCGGAGGACAAGAGCAGCGGCAGGAAGTACAGCACGGCAAGGGCGGCGCGGTAGCGCTGGCTGCCGGCCGTGAAGACACCCAGGAGCAGGCTGATGGGTGTCTGGACCAGCCACGAAACGGCCATGATCAGGAAGGTCAGGCCCAGGGCGTTATACAGCCCGGGATCCGCCAGGACGGAGAACCAGTTATCCAGGCCCGCCGCCCCAATGGCACCGATGCCGTCCCAGCTGGTGAAGCTGAGGATGAGCACCCCTGCCAGCGGGACGACGGCGAACACCAGGAAGAAGAACAGCGCCGGCAGCGTCAACCATGCCAGGGCCGTCTTGCGCTGTTCCGTTGGTTTGGAACTGGCCGGCCGGACGGCAGCCCGGGGGGCAGTGGAGACGGCGTTACTCATTTGCCCAGGGTGGCGTTCATGTTCTCGGCGAACTGCTGCGGCGTAATTGACTTCAGGAACAGCTGGTCGATGTTGTTCAGCAGCGCCTCGGCGGCGGTGGGGCTGAGCGCCTGGTCCCATGACTGCTGGAAGTTCGGTGCGTTCTTGGCCATGCCGTAGACGAAGTTGAGGAACTCCTTGTCCTCGGAGGTGTTCAGTTTGTTTTCGATGCCGTTAACAATGGGCACGGAGCCGGAGTTGATGTAGGCGTCAATGACCGTGTCGGTGAGGATACCGTCCTTGAAGAACTTCTTGGCGGACTCCTTTTCCTTGTCCGAGGCCTTGGAGGAGATGGACATGTAGGCAGCCGGATTCCCCACGCCGTTCTTCGGGTCTCCCTTGCCGCCGGCAACCGTGGGGAACGGAACAAAGCCCAGTTTGCCGTTCTGTACGAAGTTCTGGCCCGCTTTCTTCATGGAGCCGTAGGTCCAGGAACCGTGCAGCATCATGGCTGCCTTGCCGGAAAACAGAAGTGCCTGGTCAGCCTGCGAATCCGCGGTGATGGAGGAGAACCCCTTGATGAAGCCGTCGGCGGAGACGAGCTCCTGGATCTTCGTGCCCGTCTGGATGACCGCCGGATCCATCCAGGCATTGGGCTTGCCCGCAAAGATGGCATTGAACACTTCGGGGCCGCCGATACGGTCCAGGAGGTATTCCAGCCACATCATGGAGGTCCAGCGTGACTGGCCACCCAGCGAGAAGGGCGCCACGCCCATGTCATTGAAGGTTTTGACCAGGGACATGATGTCGTCCCAGGTCTGGGGCGGCTGTACGCCCGCCTTCTGGAAGAGATCCTTGTTGTAGAACAGGACAATCGGGGCGATGTACTGGTTGGGCAGGGCATAGATTTTGCCGTTGACGGTGGCGGCCCCGAATACCGACGGGAAGAACTTCTTCTTCAGGTCCGGGTTCTGGTCAAACCAGCCGGTCAGGTCTTCCACCTGGTTGGCCTCGGCGTAGGTCTTGAGGCCGCCACCGCCCCAGCCGTAGATGATGGTGGGTGCCTGGTTGGCGCCGATGGCGGTCTTGATCTTGGTCTTATAGGCGTCGTTCTGGAAGTACGTAACGGTGATCTTGTCCGCTGAGTTGGCCGAATTGAAGGCATCCACGGCCTTCTGCATGGTGGTCTGGTTCGGTTCGCCGGACAAGTACCACATGCTGGCGCCGCCTCCTCCGCTGGAAGCACCCGGACCCGACGTGCCGCAGGCACTGGTGGCGGCAACGGCAAAGGGAGTAAGGGCAGCGAGGGCGAGGAAAGAGCGCCGGGAGGTCTGGGGTTGCTTCATTGCTTCTCCATTGTGAAATTTGCAGTCGGGTACGGGGCGTCAGCTCCGACGTTTGTTCGAAATATTTCGAACGGTGATATAAGTCACGGTCTAAACTAAAACCCTAAAGATCGGCGCAGTCAAGGTATCGTAGAGGATATTTTCCGGCTGCTCCCGCTTAATGAGGGGCCCTTGACGCAAGAGAGGCGGGGTCTACAGAATGAATGCACTTCACATCCTTCGAAAGATTGCGAACCCATGACGACCAAAACGCCGGAGCGGGCCAAACCCACGCTCGCCACCGTGGCACGGCAGGCAGGGGTTTCGGCGCCCACTGTTTCCAAGGTGGTCAACGGCCGCGATGATGTGGCGCCCGAAACAAGGGCCCGGATTCTCGCCGCCCTGGAGCAGGCCGGCTACCGGTCGCCGGTGCAGCGCCGGGCGGCGGCGGAAGGCGGGACAGTGGTCGAGGTAGTCATCGATGTGCTCGATTCCGCTTACACCATTCAGGTGCTGAACGGCATTCTGCAGTTTGCCGCCGGAGCGGACGTGGAAATCCTGGTGAGCGTGACGGGACAGTCCACGCCGGGCAGGCAAACGCCGGAACGCCGCGCCCAGCGCATGCTCGAGGAGGGCAGGGCGGGAATGATCGTGGTTACTTCAGCCTTCAGCGAGGCGCAACTGCACGCATTCCGCCGGCGCCAGATTCCGGTTGTGGTGATTGACCCACTCAATCCGCCGTCTGCCGACGTCGTCAGCGTTGGTGCCACCAACTGGGCCGGCGGCAAGGCCGCCACCGAACATCTGATGGGACTTGGACACCGGCGCATCGCCTACATCGGCGGAATCGAGGGCGCCGAATGCAACCAGGCGAGGCTGCACGGCTACATGGCCGCCCTGATGGCTGCCGGAGTAGCCGTGGACCCCGAATACATTGTTTCCGGCGGCCGGTTCCGGACCGAGAGTGGCGTCCACGGCTTCAAGGAGCTGCTGAAGCTTGACCCCCTCCCCACCGCCATTTTCGCCGGCAGCGACGCCATCGCCCTGGGTGTCCTCAGCGAAGCGCGGCGCCACGGCATCAGGGTTCCGGAAGACATCAGCCTCATCGGCTTCGACGGCACCAACCAGGGTGAGCAGTCGGTGCCGTCACTGAGCTCCGTGGCACAGCCGCTCGAGGAAATGGGGCGGGCAGCCCTGAGGTCACTCCTGCGACAGGCGCGGGGGGAAGTCCTGGATTCACACCGCGTGGAGCTGGCCACCCATGTCATTGTCCGGGAGTCCACTGCCCCTCCCGCCAGCTGACCGCCTGCCTGCGCGGCAGAAGCCGGCACCCACAACGGAAAGACATGGCATGAGAATCACCAACCTCGACACCGTGGTCGTGGACTTCTACCGGACGAACGTCATCTTCGTCAGGCTGAGCACCGACGAGGGCTTTACCGGCATCGCCGAGGCGACACTTGAGGGCCAGGAGCAGGCGGTCGTCGGCGCCGTTGCCGTTCTTGCCACTGCGGTAGTGGGGAAGGACCCTACGCGGATCAGCCAAACCATCTACGAACTCAACCGCGATGCCTACTGGCGCGGCGGTCCGGTCTCGATGACCGCCCTCAGTGCCCTTGAGATGACGATGTGGGATGTTTCGGCGCGTGCACTCGGAGTTCCCGTGCACAGGATGCTGGGCGGCCAAGTCCGCGACCGGGTCCGAGCCTATGCCAACGGCTGGTTCTCGGGGGCCGCGACCCCGGATGACTTTGCGGAGGCCGCGGTCCAAACGGTTGCCCAGGGCTTCCGCGGGCTCAAATGGGATCCGTTCGAAGCCGCGGACCTTTTCCTGGAGCCGCGGGACCTCCGCCGCATGCTTGAGCCAGTGGCTGCTGTGCGCGAGGCGGTAGGTGATGACGTTGAGCTCTTCATTGAGGGGCACGGCCGCTTTGATGTCCCCACCGCCATCCGGGTGGCCAGGGAACTGGAACAGTTCCAGCCGGTCTTCTTCGAGGAACCGTGCCCGCCGGACGGAATCGACGCGCTCGTCGAAGTCCGCTCAAAGTCCCCGGTTGCGATCGCGGCAGGGGAGCGGTGGATGGGACGGAATATGTTCATCCCGGCCCTGGCGCGCAACGCGGTGGATTACATCCAGCCCGATGTCACCCATGCCGGCGGCCTGCTGGAATTGTCCTTCCTTTCCACGCTGGCGGCGGCGCACTATGTTCCGTTCGCACCGCACAACCCCAGCGGACCCCTTAGCACGGCGGCGACCCTGCAGCTGGGCGCCACCCTGCCAAACTTCAGGTACCTGGAGATCATGGCAACAGACGTGCCGTGGCGCCGCGATATCTCCGATGAGCGGCTCCAGCTGACGGCGGAGGGCGACGTTCTGATCCCCGACGGGGTGGGCTTGGGAATTGAACTGGACTATGACGCCATCGCCGAGCACCCCTTTGCGCCGCATCCCATGCGGATCTTTAACGACGCCGTGGCTGATATCCGGCCGCCGGACGCCCGTTCATACTTCAACTTCGAACGGGCCGGGGCCGCCACCGGCCATACCAATTGAAGGACCAGGGGCGCTGTCACGGCGGCTGCCGGCTGGCTGGGACGCCGGGGTCGGGGCCTGGGGCTAATGCGGAGCTGACTTCTTCAGCTCCTGCAGAATTTCCAGCTGGATGCGGTTGATGGATATCAGGAGTTCAACCTCTTCTTTGGCCTCGGTGTTGGTGTCGTAGTCGTGTTGGGCCATGGCCGCGGCGATTGCGTCCTGTCGCTTTGCGGCGATGAGCAAAATTGCGCCCTGGAGACCTGCCAGCATGGAAAGCAGGAGGTTCAGGAGGATATAGGGGTATGGGTCCCAGGCGTTCGACGCAAGCGCCCAGGTATTCACGGCGGCCCAGACGAGCATGAAGCCGATGAAACCCGATACAAAGGGCCAGCTTCCCATTCCGTTGCGCATGACGTCAGCAGCGCGTTGTCCCCTGCTGAGGGTGGCTTTGTGTTTGTCGTGCCAGGTTTTCTGTTGGTGGCTCATGGCTCAGCGTAGACCCGCGCGGGGAGTGCTGCAGCCCCGGATCTGATCTTAAGAGGTAGCTCCCAGGACGGCGTTCATGCGCCGGCGGTGGTGGCGGAACAAGAGTTCAGTGGCAACGCAGCCGGCGAACGCGAAGGATCGTATCTGCACCGTACATTGCGCCGACTATTCTTTACTTCTGCGGACGTCTTCCTCAGCCTCAGTTGAGCCGGGCCGCCAGCTCTTCCCTGTCCGGGTCACCTTCCGTCCGGCAGGGCCCCACCGACCCCCGCCGCACCAGGGTGGCCGTGAACTGCGCAGGGGCGGCGGGCGGCAATCCCTCCATCTGCCGGATCAGTGCCTTGGCCGCTGCAACGCCCATGTTGTACACGGGCTGGGCGATGACGGTCAGGGGAGGGGTTGTCAGCCTGGTCCAGGGGAAATCGTCGTACATCAGGAATGAAACATCCGCCGGGATGGACAGGCCCAGTTCCTGGATGGCCTCCATGACACTCAGCGCGATAAGGCCGTCCGAAGCCACTACGGCGGTGGCACGGTCAGGACCCCGCAGCACTTCCCGGGTGATGCTGCGGATGGAATCTTCGTCGCCCGCGTTCAGCCGGACCAGATCCTCTGGAAATGGCAGCCCGGACTCCAGGAAGGCCCCCCGCATGCCGTCGATACGATCGGCGATCTGGGAGGATTCCAGCGTCATCCCGGGCGTATACGGGGTCTCCGTCCGCAGCGTGGAGATGAAGGCGATGCGGCGGTGTCCGGCGTCGAGCAGGTACTGCGTGGCCTCCCGCGAGATCCTTGCCATGTCCACGGCCATGGTCTCCACCGGCATCCCGCCGGCGGTGCGGTCGATGAAGACCAATGGGCGTCCGGATTTGTGCACCTCCTGAAGGTGCCCGGTGTCCACCGACGACGCGGGAGCGACGATCAGCCCGTCCACCCGCTTGTCCAACAGGACCCGTACCGCGTCAACTTCCGCAGCGCGGTCCTCGTCTGTATTGACCAGAATGACGTTGTAGCCGGCCTTCTTGGCGGTGTCGGTGATACCCCTCGTGGCAAGGCCGAAGTGGGGGTTTTCAATGTCGCCCACCACCACGCCGATGGTGTGCGATTTGCCCGTGTTCATGCTGCGCGCAAGCTCGTTCGGCCGGTAGGAAAGGGCCTCCGCGGCAGCCAGGACGCGCTCGCGGACCTCATCGCTGACGGCGCCGTAATTGCCCAGTGCGCGTGCGGCCTGGGCTTTGGACACCTGCGCGGCCTTTGCGACGTCGGCGACGGTGACGTCCCGCCGTCGCGCTCCTTCAGCGCTCATCTTCACCTTTCGCACGGGCTGTTGACGCCCCCTGTGACTTCCGCTACATTTCTATCCATCGATGTGAGTCCGGTCTCAATCCTAGGGTGTGAGACCGGACTCAACAAGAGCATCGGCGACTTTCTTCGGCGGCCCTGACAGCACCGCCTCCCTCCCAACGATTGGACAACGCTGTGAAGAAAAAGAATCTCCGCCCGGCAGGGATCGCCGCCGCAGCACTCGCTGCGGTCCTGGCCCTTTCCGGCTGCAGCTCCACCTCCGCCGCTTCCACGACGGAAAACAACCCCTACGGGCTGATCCAGCCCGGCACCATCCGCGTGGCTAGCCTCGGCGACTCCAAGCCGTACACATTCGCGGACGCCTCCGGCAACTTCACCGGCTTCGACGTGGAACTCTTCAAGGACGTGGCCCACCGGGCCGGTGTGGACAATGTGGTCTTCACCGGCCAGGACTTCTCCGGCCTCCTTGCCGCCGTCGCCAACGGGCAGTTCGACGCCGGCGTTGCCGCGATCGGCATCACTGACAAGCGCAAGGAAACCGTGGACTTCTCGGACGGCTACCTGGCCGGCTACCTGACCGTGATTACCACCAAGACGTCGGGCATCACGAACGTGGACAGCCTGGCCGGCAAGCGCCTCGGCGTAGTCCAGGGAACCCTGCAGGAGGCCTATGCGGTGAAGAACTTCACCTCCGCCAGCCTGGTGCGCTTCCCGGACAACAACACCGCCATCGCGGCGCTGAACAGCGGAACCGTTGACGCGCACTTCCTCGACTACGAGGCCGCCAAGGCCTACGAAGCGCAGCACGGACTGGTCAGCGCCGCTGACATCCCGTCCTTCGACGCCCCGGCGGGATTCGCCGTGGCCAAGGGCAAGACGGCGTTCAAGGAAGCCCTGAACAAGGGCCTGGCCGCGGCCATGGAGGACGGCACCTGGAAGAGGCTCTACCAGAAGTGGTTCCCGGGTTCGCCGATGCCTGAGCAGTACCTGCCCAAGGCCGAACAGACCGCCTCGCCGTCCCCGAGCAAGTAATCCGGCAAGTAAGCCTTCGGGCGCAAAGCCGGGCGGGCTGCACCAAGCGGCCCGCCCGGCACCTCCAAACAATCAACGTCTGAGAGCGACCATGGACTGGCTCAACACCATCATCCGAACTTTCTTCGACTTCGGCGCTATGGCCGAGGTCCTGCCCCAACTCCTGGCGGTCGGCCTGCTGAACACGCTGATCATCTCCATCGCCGCCACCGTCCTTGGCACGGTGCTGGGAATGGCGGTGGCAGTCATGGGCATCTCGCCGTCGAAGTGGCTGCGGGTTCCGGCCAGGATCTACACGGATCTCTTCCGCGGCCTGCCCGCCATCCTCACCATCCTGTTGATCGGCCAGGGCTTCGCCCGGCTCAGCCAATCGGTCTTCGGCCCGTCACCGTACCCGCTGGGCATCATCGCCCTGAGCCTGATCGCCAGCGCCTACATCGGGGAGATCTTCCGCGCCGGGATCCTGAGCGTGGACAAGGGCCAGGGCGAAGCATGCCGTGCGCTGGGCATGAGCTACGCCAAGTCCATGGCCCTTGTGGTGGTGCCGCAGGGCGTCCGACGGGTCCTGCCGGCGCTGGTGAACCAGTTCATCGCCATCGTGAAGGACTCCTCCCTGGTCTATTTCCTTGGCCTGCTGGTCAGCGAACGCGAATTGTTCCGCGTGGGCCAGGACGCCGCCGTGCTTTCGGGCAACCTCTCCCCGCTGGTGGCCGCCGGTCTCTTCTACCTGGTGATCACGGTGCCGCTGACGCACCTGGTGAACCACTTCGACAACAAGTTCCGCACGGGGCGCCGCCGTGCCGCACCGCCCACCAGCGGCCTGCAGGAAGTCAAGGAACTCGACGCGGCCTCGCCGCTCACTGCCGGGAGCAACACATGAACACACCCATTTCCACCAAGAGCACCGCGGTCCAAGAGGTCCCGGCGTTCCACGGTTCAAGCCTGGAACTGCGCAACCTGACCATGGCCTATGGCGACATCGAGGTCCTGCGGAACGTCAGCCTCACCGTCGCTCCGGGCACCACCACCTGCATCATCGGCCCTTCGGGTTCGGGCAAATCAACCCTGCTGCGCGGCATCAACCGGCTGCATGAACCCAAAAGCGGGGACGTGCTCCTGGCCGGGGACACCATCCTCGGTACCAACCCGGACACACTGCGCACCCGCATCGGCATGGTCTTCCAGCACTTCAACCTCTTCCCGGACCACACCGCCGAGGAAAACGTCGCCCTGGCACTCTGGGCCGTGAAGGGCATGCCCAAGGCCCAGGCCATGGCCAAAGCGCGCCAACGCCTGGCGGAAGTGGGACTCGCCGAACGCGCCGACCACCGCCCCCGCGACCTCTCCGGCGGCCAGCAGCAACGCGTCGCCATCGCCCGCGCCCTGGCCATGGAACCCGAAGTCATGCTCTTCGATGAAGCCACCAGCGCCCTGGACCCCGAACTGGTCAAAGGCGTCCTGAATCTCATGGCCGGCCTGGGCCGCCGCGGCATGACCATGCTGGTGGTCACCCACGAAATGGGCTTCGCCCGCAAAGTCGCAGACCAGGTGGTCTTCATGGACGAAGGCGAAGTCGTCGAAGCAGGCACTCCCACCCAACTCTTCGACAACCCCCGCAGCGAACGCCTCCAGCGCTTCCTCTCCGAGGTGCTCTGATGGGTACCGTTGCAGAGGCGCCAATCCGGACCGCCGTCGTCGGCTTTGGCATCTCCGGCAAGGTCTTCCATACCCCGCTGATCGCGGCGAACCCGGACTTTTCGCTCGACGTGATCGTCACGGCCCAGCCCGCCCGGGCCGCCGAAGCGGCACGGTTCTACCCACAGGCCCGGATCGTTGGAACTCCGGAGGAACTCTTCGCCGTGTCCGCAGATCTGGACCTGGTTATCCTGGGCACCCCGCCGCACACCCACTTTGGCCTTGCGGCCACCGCCATCGCCCACGGCCTTCACGTGGTGGTGGACAAGCCCTTCGTGCCCACGTCCGGCCTGGGTGAGGAACTGATCAGCAGGGCGGACGACGCCGGGGTGCAGCTTACGGTCTTCCAGAACCGCCGGTGGGACGCAGACTTCCTGACCCTCCGGAAGGTCCTGGCTTCCGGAGCGCTGGGGCAGGTCACCAACTTCGAGTCACGGTTCGAATGGTGGCGGCCCGAGGGGTTCGGGAACTGGCGGGACACGGTGTCCCTCGCCGAGGGTGGGGGGATCCTGCACGATCTGGGGGCCCACCTGATCGACCAGGCCATCCAGCTGTTCGGCCCGGTGGAGCGGAGCTACGGCGAGACGGCGAACCGCGGCCCGCATCCGGACGCGGCGGACACCGAAGCCTTCGTGTCACTGCTGCACGCCTCGGGTGTCCGTTCGCGGCTGTGGATGAACGGCCTGGCTGCCCAGGCCGGCGCCCGCTTCCACGTCCTCGGCTCTAAGGCGGGTTACACGAAGTGGGGACTTGACGGCCAGGAACCCTCACTCGCGGCCGGGATGCCGCCGTCGGACCCGGCCTACGGTGTGGAACCCCAGGAGCGTTGGGGGCTCCTGGGAATCGATGGGGCAGTCCGGCCGGTTCCGGCTGAACGCGGTTCCTACCCGCAGTTCTACGTCCAGCTTGCCGCCGCCCTGCGCGGCCAGGGGCCGCTGCCCGTGGATCCAGCCGGCCCGCTGGACGTCCTGAAGGTCATCGAAAGTATCCACGCCCTGGCCTGACACCGCATCCAACTTCCTTTCCAACGGCGCAACGACTGCGTCCATCACAACCACGAACTTCACAGAAAGGGACCAACCATGTCCTCTGCAGCATCCACCAAGCGCGTCGCCATCATCGGCGGCGGAATCCTGGGCGTTTCCACCGCCGTGCACCTGCTGCGCGAAGGCGCCTCCGTGATCCTGCTGACCGAGCGCGGCCTGGCCAGCGAAGCCAGTGGCCGTTCCCTGTCCTGGCTCAACTCCGCCGGTGAACGGGCCACCCCGTACCACCGGCTGCGGGTTGCCGGCGTGGACCGCTACCGCACGCTCTTCGCCTCGGACCCCAAGCGAGAGTGGCTCCAGTTTGGCGGCGGGCTGATGTGGAACGCGGCCGGCCAGGCTGGGGTCACCGAGGCCCGGCACGCCTACGAGAAGTCCATTGGCTACGATTCCAAGCTGCTTGCTCCGGAGGAGATTGCCGCCGCCACCTCCGGCATCGATTCCAGTGCCGTGCCGGACAACGCCATCTTCAATCCGGGCGAAGGCTGGGTCAGCCTGCCGGACCTGATCGACTTCCTCATGGAGGAGTTCCACGCCCGCGGCGGTGAACTGGTCCTCAACGCCGGCAAGGCCTCGGTCATGGTGGAGGGCGGCCGCACTACCGGCGTGGAGACCGCATCCGGCGGGACCTACCCGGCCGACGCCGTCCTGGTGGCCTGCGGCGCAGCGACGCCCACCGTCGTCGAACCCCTGGGGGTGCACATCCCCAATGGTTCGCCGGTGTCCATGCTGGTGGTGACCAAGCAGGTGCAGCATGAGGTGACCGCGGTGATGAACACCCCGCGCGCCGCACTCCGGCCCAATCCGGGCGGCACGTTCGCACTGGACCACGACTGGTATGAGGAGCACATCACCGAGCACGCGGACGGCTCCTTCACCATTCCGGACGAGGTGGTGCAGGAACTGGCGGATGAGGCGTCCAGGCTGATTGCCGGGAACCCGGAGCTGAAGCCCGCTTCCTGGAAGATGGGCTACAAGCCGATTCCGGGTGACGGGGAACCGGTGCTTGGCGAACTGGGCCAGGTGCCCGGCTGCTTCGTGGCGTTCACCCACTCCGGAGCCACGCTGGGCCTCATCGCCGGCGAGCTCCTGGCCGGGGAAATCCTTACCGGGAAGAAGCACCCCATGCTGGCCACTTTCCGGCCCGCGCGATTCTCCTAATTGTCATGCATGGAAGGGGCGGACTCGGCTGACGGCCCCGCCCCTTTCCGCATGCGCTCTGCCGATCAGGCGCCCAAATGCCCGCTGAGGCGGCGGTGGAAGCCGGTGCTGCGCTCATCGAGACCTTCGATTGCCACCGTTGCACCGTGATCCGCGTATTTTGTTTCGATAGAGTCCAGGGCCGCCACCGTTGATGCATCCCAGATCTGCGCACGGCTGAGGTCGATGGTCACTTCGGCCGGATCCTCGGCGTATGCGAACTGCTCCACCAGGTCATTGCTGCTGCCGAAGAACAGCGGCCCCACCACCTCATAGCGGACGCTTTCGCCGTCCTCCGCAAGGTGCCGTTCAACGGTGATGACGTGGGCCACCCGGCGCGCGAACAGCACCATCGCCAGGACGACGCCCACCAACACGCCGTAGGCAAGGTTCCCCGTGAGGACCACGACGGCGACGGTGACTGCCATGACGAGCGTTTCCGGTACGGGCATCCGCTTCAGCGTGGACGGTTTGAGGCTGTGCCAGTCCACGGTGGTCACGGCCACCACCATCATCACTGCGGCAAGGGCCACCATGGGAATCTGCCCCATGATCGAACTGAGCCCGGTCACCAGGGCCAGCAGGAACAGTCCGGCCACGAACGTGGATATCCGGGTACGGGCCTGCCCGGTCTTCACGTTGAGGACCGTCTGGCCAATCATGGCGCAGCCGGCGATGCCGCCGTAGAAGCCGGCGAGGATGTTCGAAACGCCCAGGGCCCAGGATTCGCGGCCCTTGTGCGAAGGGGTCTCCGTGATGTCATCCACCAGTTTCGCCGTGAGGAGGGTTTCCATGAGGCCCACGAATGCAACGCTCAGCGCCGTGGGCAGGACCAGTTGGAAGGTCTCCAGGGTCACGGGGAACAAGAAAGGCGTAATGCCGGGAAGCTTGCCCGTCAGGGGTCCTTCGTCGGCGACGTTGGGCACGGTGAGGCCGGCGATGATGACGATCGCCGTGACCACGACGATGGCCACCAGCGGCGACGGCACCACCTTGGTGAACCGGGGAAGGATGAAAATGATCGCGAAGGTCAGGGCGAACAGGACGTAGGCGAGCCAGGGGGCATTGAGGACATGGGGCACCTGCGCCATGAAGATCAGCACACCCAGTGCGTTGACGAATCCAATCATCACGGAGCGCGGGATGAACCGCATCAGCCGGGCGAGGCCTGCCAGGCCAAAGACCACCTGGATCACCCCGGCCAGGATCACCGCGGGCAGGACGTACTCGACGCCATGCTGGTGCACCAGCGGGGCGATCACCAGGGCGACGGAGCCGGCAGCGGCCGTCACGACGCCGGGGCGTCCGCCAAGGATGGACATCGCCAAGGAAAGCACGATGGAGGCGACAAGGCTCACCATGGGATCCACCCCGGCCACGATCGAAAACGAGATGACTTCCGGGACCAGGGCAAGGGTGGTGACCATGCCGGCAAGGACCTCGCGGGACAGCTGCCGGGGAGAGCGCAGGGCCGTGAGGACGGTGACGGGTTGCCGGATTGGGCGGGTGCGGTCGGCGACGGCCAAGGGGCGGCTCCAGGGGGAGTTGGCTCTGCGGAAAGAGCGGTGTGCAACGTTTCTGCGCGCCACGATGCGCACGGGTCCAGCCCTGCCGTGGAAGACAATGGGGTGGAGGAAAGAATGCGCCGGTGACTTTCGGCTGCGCATGCAACACTACCCTAACGTGAGGGTTGAGCCGGATTGGTGACGTGATGGTGAAAGAGATGACCGCCGAAGAAGTGGTGGCGACAATGCACATCGGCGAGCTGGCGGACCGTTCGCAGATGTCCCTGCGGACCATCCGGCACTATGACGAGGTGGGATTGCTGAAGCCCTCCGGCCGCACCGAGGGCGGCTTCCGCCTGTACACGGAACGCGATTTCACCCGGCTGTTGCTGATTCGAAGGATGAAGCCGCTGGGGTTCACGCTCGAAGCCATGGGCGGCCTGCTTCGCGTCATTGACGCTTTGGAGGCGGCCGCCCCTGGCCAGGACGTGACGGACACCAGGGCGGAGTTGAACGGATTTATCGAAGAGGCAGCCAGGCGACGGGCCAAGCTGGAAGAACAACTGGGCATGGCCGACGAGTTCCTGGCGCTTTTGCGGGCCCGGTAGGGGACTGCGCGCAACAGGACCGGGTATCGCACCGAATGCCGTTGCCAAACTGTGCCGTATGGATGCACCGCGTCCCGGGGCAGCAGTAAGCACGGCTGATAAAATGGCGGGGTTGCAGGGCGGCCTTCAGTGCCGGCGCAACCAGTGCCGTATCGAAGTAGGGGACCACACAATCATGACGGCAGGCGGGTCACACCTCAGGACGTCGGACAGCCGGCCGGGCACACCGGCCGACGCCTCCGCGCCCGCCAGGGGACGTGCCTACCTGGCAACCGTCGAAGGTTTCGTCGGGGCCCTCATGATGTTTGTTGGCTCCATCGGAACGGGATGGATCGCCAACGGTTCCCCCATGATCCGCCAGCCGGTGGTGATCGCGCTCCGCACCGAAGGCTGGGGCGTGGCCGTGTCTACGGTGCTGCTGACAGCCGGCGCCATGCTGCTGATGCGCTCCTGGCTCCGGCTGGGCCAACGGCTGGGCGCCTACGGGGGCTCCTCGCTGCGGTCCGTAGTGGTGGCCATTTCCGCGTGGTCCCTGCCGCTGATGTTCTGTGTGCCCGTCTTTTCCCGCGATGTCTATGCCTATACAGGCCAGGGCAGGCTGGTGATGGAAGGCCAGAACCCCTATGAAGTGGGTATCTCCACCCTTAACAACTGGTTCTCGCTGGGCGCAGACCCCGCCTGGGCGGAAAACCGGACACCGTACGGCCCGTACTTCCTGTGGCTGGCGCGTGCCGTGGTGGGACTGACCGGAGCCCAGCCTGATGCGTCCGTCCTTCTCTTCCGCGTCCTGGCCGGCGCCGGGGTCCTGCTCTGCGTCATTTTCGTGCCCAAGCTCGCGGAACTGCATGGCATCAACGGTGCGCGGGCGCTTTGGATCTCCGTGGCCAACCCGTTGTTCCTCATCAGCTTCATCGCCAGCGCCCACAACGACGCACTCATGGTGGGCCTCGCCGTCGCCGGCGTTTACCTGGCCGCTACCCGGCGGTACTTGCCTGGCATCCTCCTGGTGACGGCCTCCATCGGCATCAAGCCAATCACCGTGCTGCTGCTGCCATTCATCGGGCTCATGTGGGCGGGTCCTTCAGCCTCCTGGCCGCGGAAGTTCCTGATGTGGGCCGCGACGGCCGGCATCAGCTTCGGGGTGCTGGCACTCAGCGGGATTCCCTACAACCTGGGGATCGGCTGGACCTGGGCCATTATGGACCCCACCCCCGGCTACACAGGCTATTCGCCGTCCGGCTTCCTGGGCCAGCAGGTGGAGATGCTGGCCAACGCGCTGGGGCTGCCGGGCGGAACGCTGGCCACCTGGCTCCGGACGGCCATGAAATGGGCAGCCATCGGGCTGGTCCTGCTGCTGATGTTCCGCGGCGACTACTCCCGCGCCGTGCGCCGCATGGCCCTGGCGTTTACCGCCGTCGTGATGCTCTCGCCCATCATCCAGCCCTGGTACATCCTCTGGTTCCTGCCGTTCCTCGCCGTTACCGGCATCCGGGACGACTGGCAGATCCGGTCGCTCTATGTAGGCGTGACGTTCTTCGTGGTGTTCGGTGCGCAGGACCAGCTCTCCGTCTGGTCCTTCGTGGAACTGCCCATCGATGCCTCGTCCCTGGCGTTCTTCACGGCCCTCGCGTTCACGTTCTACCTGCTGGTCCTGGACGTGCACACCCGCAAGCTGCTCATCGAAGGCAAGCCGCTGGACCTGGCCCGTCGGGGCTGGGAGTGGGCGATGGAACGCCGGGCCCAGCGCCAGCCCGGGGCAGCCCGCCAACGTGAAGCCGCCGCCGTCGAACGCCGCGAAACCCCCTAAGCTTCTGCGGGCACCTGCGCCGCGGTCTTCCGGCCCAGCTCGGCCGTGCGCTTCACCGACCACCAGAGCAGCACCACCAGGAGCACGTTGCGCGTGGTGAGGATGGCCGCCATGACGGGGTGGGCGTGGATCAGCGGTGTGTAGAACAGCGGGTAAATCACGAACGTGGTCATGGCGATGCCCATCAGCAGCGCCGCGGGTACCTTCCAGCGCTCCCAGTCGTGCGTCAGGCCAGCGATGATCACCGGCGCGAGCCAGATGATGAACTGCGGGGAGCCGACCTTGTTAAACACGATGAATGCGGTGACCATCATGAGCGAACCCTCGAGGAACAGCTCCTCCCGCTCCGCGCCGCGGCGCATGGCGCGCACCAGCAGGACGGCGGCCGTGACCGCTGCCAGCACCAGTAGCGGCTGCATCAGGAACGCAGCGGTACTGGCGCCCGGGCCGTACACCTCCGTGGAATTGATGGCTGTGTTGTCCGCCATTTTCGCGCCGGCGACGTGGAACACGCTCAGCCAGACCCAGGGGGTGGAGAAGGTGGCCTCAAGCTGCATGCCGCGTTCGCCCTGGTTGAGGAGGAAGTCCATGATGTGCGGCAGGCCGCCGGTCAGCCAGGTTCCCAAACCGACGACGGCGGTGACGCCGGCGCCGGCAAGGACTACTTGCATGCGCTTGTGGCTGGCGATGACGATGGGAACCAGGACGGCCGCGGGCCACACCTTGATCCAGGTGGCGATGCTGAGCAGGACCCCCGCCACCACGGGCCGTTCGGCCGCGTAGAGCAGCGCGATCAGCACGATTGGCGCCGTGATGCCCTCCACCCGGGCGAAGCTCAGATAGCCCATGAAGACGGTGAAGAACAGCCACCACCAGGCCGGTGCAATGCTCGTCACTTTCCGGGGGCCGCGGGTGAGGTAGAGGAGACCGACGGCGTTGAGCGCCGTGATGATCAGGAACCAGACCAGCAGATAGAGGCGTGGTCCCGCGATATTCGCAAGGAAGATGGGGATCTGCGCCAGCACCGGGTAGACCCAGGGGCTGATCTTTCCTGCCAGGTCAGCCGGGTTGTACCCGGCAGTGGCCCACTGCCGGTACTGCTCGGTGTCGCTGAACGTATCGCCGTTCAGGAAGAAGGACGCCATCCAGCCCAGGAAGTACAGGTGGACGACGGCGAAGCCCCACCAGACGCTGGAGGGGCGGGCGAACCAGTCCACCACCTTTGCCGGCAGGACCCTGCTGCGGACCGTCACCAGACGGTCAAAGAACCTCGTTGAAATCTCAGGTCTCCTTGAGCGCAGGGGCAGGTACAGCCGTCTTCTTGCCCAGCGAGTACAGGCGCCGGACGCTCCACAGGAACAGCACCACCAGCAGGACGTTCCGGATTGTCAGCACCAGCGCCATCCAGGGGTTGTTGTGGCTGAGGGCGTCGTAGAAGAGGGGGTAGATGAAGTAGGTGGCCACGGCGATGGCGATCAGCATCAGGGCCGGGATCCGCCATTCGCGCCAGCTGTGCGCCAGGCCGACGGCGACGGCGGGCCCGAGCCACACCATGAACTGGGGCGAGCCCACCTTGTTGAACACCACGAACGCGGTGGCGAGGGTCAGGGCGCCGGCCAGGAGCAGTTCGGTGCGGTCCACGCCACCGGCCACCTTGTGCTGCTTGCCGTTGTGCAGTGCCCAGAAGGTCAGCCCGGCCACCAGCAGGGCGGCGAGGACCAGGAGCGGCTGCATCAGCACGGACATCATGGCGGTGCCGGGGCCGTCCACCTGCATGGAGTTGATGTCCGTGTTCATGTACATCCGGGAGCCGCCCACGTTCAGGACGGAAAGCCAGAGCCAGGGTGTGGTGAAAGTGGCCTCGAGCTGCATGCCGCGGTCGCCCTGCTGGGTGAGGAAGTTCAGGAGCTTGGGGACGCTGCCCAGGGCTGCTGCCAGCGCGACGACGCCGGCCGTCGCCGCGATTCCTGCCAGCACCACCAGCAGGCGGTTCTTGACGACGGCGAAGAGGGCCAGCATGATGGCCGCCGGCCACACCTTCACCCAGGTCCCGATGGCCAACAGGACCGAGGCGACGAACGGACGCTGCACGCCGTACGCCAGGGCCACCAGGACCAGCGGGGCGGTGAGGCCGTCCACGCGGGCGAAACCGAGCCAGCCCATCAGGAAAGTGAACACCAGCCACCACCAGCCGGCCGGGATGGCGCTGGTGTTGCGTCCCCGCTCCGTGAGTTTCAGGAGTGCCCAGGCGTTAAGGAGTGTGGTCATGAGGACCCAGAGGAAGAAGAATGGCCCGGGTCCTGCCACGCCTGCGATGGCCATGGGGATGAGCGCCAGGATGGGATAGACCCAGGGGCTGGGGCCGCCGGTGAGGTTGGCGTCATTGAAGCCAGCCATCGCCCATTCGCGGTAAATGAAGGTGTCGCTGAAGGCTTCCCCGCGGAGCGAGAGCGACGCGGCGAAGACCAGGAAGACGAGGTGGACCACGATGAAGCCGGCCAGCAGGCCGCGTCCGGTGTTCAGCCAGTTCCGTACCGGGGTGGGGAGGATGACGTTGCGGGTCCTGGTCAGATTGCCGAAGAGAGCGTCGGTGGAAATGGCGGAATCCTTGTCAGGTCGTTGCACAGTCAGCGGTCGCGCAAAACGGCTCGGGTGGGGCCGCGAAGCGGGTTTAAGGGGGCACTGGAGGCCGTTAAAACGGGCTTCCACTCCTGTTCAACTCTAATTGACGGTGCCCTGCTGCCAAGAATTGTCAGGACAAACAGAGGGCGGCAAGGCGCTGACCTGCGTCATTTATCTAAAGTTGCTGGCCCTTGGATGCTCGGGCACCATTGATCGAGGCGCTCCAGGCGCCCACCGCCTATGCAGCCAGGGGGAGCGCAGGGCGGCGCACGACCACCCACCCCCGAGAACCATAAGGCAACACACCATGAACTTCCCACTGACCCTCACCGTGTCCGACCGCCAGAGCATGGACAGCCAGCTCGACGACGCCGTCGCGGCAGCCAAGGCCCACGCCCTGACCGGCAAGCGCCACGGGATCCTGGTGACGCGCCATGGAGCCGACACGTTCACGGTTGACCTTAGCGAGGCAGTTCCCTTCGGCCTTACCCGCGAGTGCCAGGCCTGGTA
Source organism: Pseudarthrobacter enclensis (assembly GCF_030811655.1). Lineage (GTDB taxonomy): Bacteria > Actinomycetota > Actinomycetes > Actinomycetales > Micrococcaceae > Arthrobacter > Arthrobacter enclensis_A. The sequence goes on from NZ_JAUSRE010000004.1 coordinate 127,279, forward strand.
AGGCCTCTTTTTAGCCGGCTTTCGGCGTAGGCGCGTTCCGCGCCGTCCTGTCCTGCCGCCGTCGTCAGCGTGTTGCTGCTGCGTGGCTAGCTGCCGCCGCTGTTGTCCCCGTCCCCGCCGGCCACGCGGTTGCTGCGCTGCTGGAGCCGGTCGATGTGCTTCGACGCCTCTGCCTTGCTCAGGTCAGCGGGCAGTTCTTCGCCTGCCTCCCTGGCCAGCGTATCGAGGTAGCTGCGCTGCGCCGCCGTCATGGGTTCATCCCCGGTAACCCAGTCTTCCGGATCCCGGTTGAGGCCTGCATTGGGTTCCGGCTCCGGACTTCCGATTGTCTCCTGGTTGCTGTCGCTCATGGACACGAGTCTAGGTGTGGGGACCGACAATCCACAGGAGCTTGCCGCCCTGATGAATAACCAGCCGATTCCTGGAAACGTTGACTTGGTAGGCAAAGCCAAACATTGACCAGGAGGATGGCGTGCAGGACAGCAAACTCAACGTAGCGGTGCTGGGGACCGGAATCATGGGGGCAGCCATGGCGCGGAACCTCCTCAAGGCAGGTCACCAGGTTGCGGTGTGGAACCGCGATGGGGCCAAAACCGAGCCCCTGGCCGCCGATGGTGCCAGGCGTGCCGCGAACCCTGCCGAGGCTGTTGACGCGGCCGACGTGGTGCTGACCATGCTCTACGACGCAGAAGCGGTGCAGCAGGTGATGCGCAGCGCAGCCCCCGGCCTCCGGCGCGGCACTGCCTGGGTGCAGTCCACCACGGTGGGGGTGCAGGATGCGGCGGCCCTGGCGGACCTGGCTGCGGAGCTGGGTGTGGAGTTGGTGGAAGCGCCCGTTTCCGGGACAAGGGCTCCTGCCGAAGCAGGCCAGCTCCTGGTGCTCGCCGCCGCGCCTGAGCCGCTGCGCGGGCGGGTAGCTCCAGTGCTTGATGCCATTGGCGCCCGCATCATCTGGACCGGCGAAGATCCCTCCAAAGGTTCCGCGGCGCGGCTCAAGCTCGTGGTCAACAGCTGGGTCATCGCCGCCTCCAACGCAGCCGGCGAGGTGGTTGCCCTCGCGCAGGCGCTGGACGTGGACCCGCAGCAGTTCCTGGACGTGGTGGACGGCGGCCCGCTCGACCTTCCCTATCTGCGGATGAAGATGGACCTCATTGTGAAGGACGCCCTGGAGCCGGCGTCCTTCGCCGTGGACACGGCGCGCAAGGACGCCCACCTCATTGTTGATGCCGCCGCTGAATACGGCCTGAAGCTCGATGGCGCCGAGGCCTCCGCGGCCAGGCTGGACCGCGTCGCGGAGCAGGGCCGCAGCAAACAGGACATGGCCGCCGCTTACCACGCCAGCCGGTGACAATGGCAGCTGCCCAGCAGCCGAAACCTGCGGGATAGCGCTTGCCCATTGACGTTACCTGCGTCACCTTCTATATTGGATGAATCGATTCAAGAGCCGCTGCTTCAGTCCCTGTGGGCAGCTCCGGGCGCATACAACAGCCCGGAACGCCTGCTGCTCCCAGCGGTTCCGGTTCCTTGCCAATGACGACGAAGGACAAGCACATGAGCACCACCCCAACCCGGGCGCCCCTCACCAGCCAGGGTGCTGGAACAGGATCGCGGGACCCGAGGAAAGCGGCGATGAGTGGCTGGATCGGGAGCGCCCTGGAGTACTACGACTTCGCCCTGTACTCCCTGGCGGCAACCCTGGTCTTCCCCACCATTTTCTTTCCGTCGGAGAACCCTACAGTCGGGATCATCGCTTCCCTTGCCACCTACGCGGTGGGCTACGTCTCCCGCCCGGTAGGCGCCGTGGTCCTCGGTGCCTACGGCGACCGGCACGGGCGCAAGAAGGTGCTGGTCTTCGCCATGCTGCTCATGGGCTTTGCCACCTTCGCTGTCGGACTCCTGCCCACGTATGGCCAGGTGGGCCTCCTGGCCCCCGCGCTCCTGGTGCTCCTGCGCCTGATCCAGGGCTTTGCCGTGGCCGGCGAACTTGGCGGCGCCAGCGCCATGATCGTGGAGCATTCCCCCGACGCCAGGCGCGGATTCTTTGCAAGCTTCAGCCTCCAGGGCACCCAGGTGGGATCCATCCTGGCCACCGCCGTCCTGCTCCCGCTCGCCGCCGTCCTCCCGGCTGGCCAGTTCGGCGCCTGGGGATGGCGTATCCCGTTCCTGCTCAGCGCCGTCGTAATCCTGGCAGGCTACTTCATCCGCCGGCGCGTCCAGGAACCGCCCACGTACGCGGCGAACACCGGGACGCCCGGCGGCCGCCGCCGCTTCCCGCTCGCGGAGCTGCTGCGCACCCGGCCGGGTGCCCTGGTCCGCTGCATCCTCATGACCTTCACCAACGTGATCGGCATGGCCACCCTGATTTTCGGCGTCTCCTACGCCACCCAAAAGGGCTATGGCAACGGTTTCTCCAGCAGCGAGTTCCTCTGGGTGACCCTTGTGGCCAACATTGCCGCCGTCGTGACCATCCCGCTGTTCGGCGCCCTGTCCGACCGGATCGGGCGGCGTATCCTCATGGCGGCCGGCGGCGTCGTCGGCGGCCTGCTGGTCACCGGGTACCTGTGGGCGATCCAGCTGGGCAGCCTGCCGTTGGTCTTCGTCTGCGTGGTGATCGTCCAGGGCATCTTCTTCCAGATGTGGAATGCCACCTTCGCCACATTCTTCCAGGAGCAGTTCCCCATGCGGATCCGCGTGACCGGCTTCGCCGTCTCGCAGAACATCGGCCTCATGATCGCGTCGTTCTTCCCGAGCATCTTCACCGCGATCGCCCCTCCGGGCTCCGCCAATGTCCCGCTGACCATTGGGTTGACGACGCTGGGCATCTGCCTTGTCTCGGCAGTGGCCACCCTGATCTCCGCCGACACAAGGGGCAAGTCCCTCGAAGACCTGGAGGGTCACAAAGCCGGCTGACGCCGTCGTGCGTCCCGCCACTGCAGCCCGGCTAGGGCAGCCGGCTTGGGCGCAGGAGGCTGGGCTCCCCGGCCCCGCCCGGATCCAAAGGCACCGGGCTGATCAGCACGGCCGGGCCCCTGTGCAGGAGTCCGCTGGACAGGGCCCGGCACCGGATCCCGCCCCGTCCGCGCATGGCAGGGTGCGCCCCGGGTGCCAGCATTTCGTTCATCCACGCACACGGCTGGGCGTGCCGGCCGCCGTGGAACCGCACCACCGAGCCACCCGATTCGAGTGCGAAGTCCTGCCCCAGCAGCGGCGCCAACTGGGCGCCCCGCAGCACCACGTTGCGGCGGGTGAGCAGGGGATCGAACGGCGCGGCACCCAGGTCCGCGGCTATGGCTTCCAGTGACTCGACGGCGAACAGGGTGACGGCGGCGTCCATGTGGGCGGCTTTGCCGAAGAACCGGTCCCCGACGATGCCCTTGCCGGCCACCACCTCCACCTGCTCCGCGTCCGTGGTGGGGACGTCGGCGGCGCCGTCCCGGGCTCGGCCGAAATAGGCGTGTGCGGGGGAGACCAGCAGGTGCAGGATGTCGACGTCGTACCGGAACTTTTCGGGCATACGGCCAGCGTAGGCCAGCCCGTGTTGAAATCCTGCCGTCGGGTGGCAGGATCAGGGACCATGGAGACCTCAGCTGCCGCGCGCGCCGGCGCACCGCCCGGGAAACGGACGGCCCTCCACTGGGTGTCGGCGGTATGCGCCGCCGCGTTGATGGGGGTTGCACTGTGGATGCTCGCGGGGAACCCGGCCGTCCTGCACGGCCACCCGCTGCTGCCGGGCATCCTGCTGGCCGCGGCTGCCGCCGGTTCAGCATGGGCGGTCCTGCTCTGGCGCCGCCGCGATATCCCCCGACCGCGCTCCGCTGTCCGGGCCGTGGGAGCCTGGACCGGCCGCCTGGCCGTGCTGGCGCTCGCCGCCGGGCTGGCCTGGCTCAACCCCTTTGCCTACCAGCCCGGCCCGACGGCGGAGGCCGGCCCCACGTCGGACCTCACCGTCACCGAGACCACCACCACGATCACCATGTCACCAGAGGGAGGCACCACCACGAAGGGACTGGTCTTCTACCCCGGGGCGCGGGTGGATGCCCGAGCCTACCAGGACATCCTGGCGCCGGCCGTCGGCGCCGGGTACCGGGTGATCATCCTCAAGGAACCCCTGGGGCTCAGCCTCCTGGACGGAAACCAGGCCCGCGGTGCCATCGCGGACAACCCGGATATCACCACGTGGGCGGTAGGTGGCCATTCCCTGGGCGGAGTGTCCGCATCGTCATTCGCCCTGAAGAATGCCTACGTCACAGGCCTGGTGCTGTACGCCTCCTACCCGGTGGAATCACTGCGCGGACGGGGCGGTCTCTCCGTCCTGTCCGTCTCCGGCACCCAGGACGGACTCAGCACGCCGGACAAGATCGAAGCCTCGCGGGAACTCCTGCCCCCGGACACGGAATTCGCCGCCGTCCAGGGAGGCGTGCACGCGTTCTTCGGCGACTACGGTGTTCAGCCCGGCGACGGCGAACCCGGCATCAGCCGGGCGGCCGCCCAGCAGCAGATCGCAGCAGCCATGGTCAGCTTCCTGGGCCGGCTCTAAGGCCCGGGAGGATCAACGCCCGACGTACGTTGCCAGGTGCTGCCCCGTAAGCGTCGAACGCCCGGCCACCAGCTCGGCCGGGGTTCCCTCGAAAACGATCCTGCCGCCGTCGTGCCCAGCTCCCGGGCCGATGTCGATGATCCAGTCACCGTGCGCCATTACCGCCTGGTGGTGCTCGATCACGATGACCGACTTCCCGGCGTCCACCAGACGGTCCAGCAGGCCCAGCAACTGTTCCACATCGGCCAGGTGCAGCCCCACGGTGGGCTCATCGAGGATGTAGACGTCGCCGGTTTCCGCCATCTGGGTGGCCAGCTTGAGGCGTTGCCGCTCGCCGCCGGACAGGGTGGTCAGCGGCTGGCCCAGGGTGATGTAGCCCAGGCCAACATCCGCCAGGCGTTCCAGGACCTTGTGCGCCGCGGGTGTCCTGGCCTCCCCATCGGCAAAGTACGCCAGGGCCGCGTCCACGGACAGATCCAGGACGTCCGCGATGTTCATGCCGCCGAGCGTATATTCAAGGACGGCAGGCTGGAAACGGCGCCCCTCGCAGTCCTCGCAGGTGGACTCCACCGTGGCCATGACGCCGAGTTCGGTGAAGATCACCCCGGCACCGTTGCAGGTGGGGCAGGCACCCTCCGAGTTGGAGCTGAAGAGGGCAGCCTTGACGCCGTTGGCCTTCGCGAACGCCTTGCGGATCGGCTCCAGCAGACCGGTGTAGGTGGCGGGGTTGCTGCGGCGTGAGCCCTTGATGGCCCCCTGGTCGATGACGATCACGCCCTCGCGCTTAGCCAGCGAGCCGTGGATCAGTGAGCTCTTGCCGGACCCAGCCACCCCTGTCACCACGCACAGCACCCCGAGCGGGACATCGACGTCGACGTCCTGCAGGTTGTTAGTCGAGGCACCGCGCACCTCCAGCGCCCCGGACCGTTGCCGGAAGGAATCCTTCAGCCGGGCGCGGTCATCCAGGTGGCGGCCGGTGATGGTTTCGCTGGAACGGAGCCCGTCGACGTCTCCTTCGTAGACAATTTCGCCGCCGCCGGTCCCGGCGCCCGGGCCAAGGTCGACGACGTGGTCAGCGATGGCGATCATCTCGGGTTTGTGCTCCACCACCAGGATGGTGTTGCCTTTGTCCCGCAGCTGAAGCAGGAGGGTGTTCATGCGCTCGATGTCGTGGGGGTGCAGCCCGATGCTGGGCTCATCGAAGACATACGTGACGTCAGTCAGTGAGGAACCCAGGTGCCGGATCATCTTGGTCCGCTGCGCCTCACCGCCCGAGAGGGTCCCGGCAGGGCGGTCAAGGGAGAGGTAGCCGAGTCCGATTTCCGCAAAGGAATCCAGCAGGCCCCGGAGCCCGTCGAGCAGCGGCCGGACCGAGGGCTCGTCCAGTGAGCGGATCCATTGGGCCAGGTCACTGATCTGCATCGTGCACAGGTCCGCGATGTTCCTGCCGTTGATCCTTGAGTTGAGCACCTCCGGCGTGAGCCGCGTTCCACCGCAGTCAGGGCAGGTGGCGAAGGTGACGGCCCGCTCCACGAACCGCTTCACGTGCGGCTGCATGGCCTCCACGTCCTTGGAGAGCATGGACTTCTGGATCTTGGGGATGATGCCCTCGAAGGTGAGGTTGACGCCCTCCACCTTGATTTTGGTGGGCTCGGCGTACAGCATCGTGTCCAGCTGCTTCTTGGTGAACTTGGCGATCGCCTTGTCCATCGGCAGGCCCATCCCCTCGAACAGGCGTCCGTACCAGCCGTCCATGGAGTAGCCCGGGACGGTGAGGGCGCCTTCGGACAGGGACTTGGACTCGTCGTAGAGGGCCGTCCGGTCGATGTCGCTGATGTTGCCCATGCCCTCGCAGCGCGGGCACATCCCGCCGAGGTAGGTCACCTGGCGGACCACGTTCTTCTCCACCCGGCCGCCCTTTTCGGTGCTCATGATGCCGCTGGCCTTGCGGGTGGGCACATTAAAGGAGAAGGCGGTGGGCGGGCCGACGTAGGGTTTCCCGAGCCGGCTGAATAGGATCCGCAGCATTGCGTTGGCGTCGGTGGCGGTTCCCACGGTGGACCGGGGGTTGGCGCCCATGCGCTCCTGGTCCACGATGATCGCCGTGGTCAGTCCCTCCAACCGGTCCACATCGGGGCGGGCCAGGCTCGGCATGAAGCCCTGGACGAACGCGCTGTAGGTTTCGTTGATCATCCGCTGGGATTCGGCGGCGATGGTGGCGAACACCAGCGAGCTCTTGCCGGAGCCGGACACCCCGGTGAAGGCGGTGAGCCGCCGCTTGGGCAGGTCCAGGCTCACATCCTTGAGGTTGTTCTCCCGGGCGCCCTGGACGCGGATCAGGTCGTGGCTGTCGGCAATATGGACCCCGGCCTGTGCTGCCGGGCCGGTGCTGGTGTCCGTGCTCAAAATGTCCCCCTCATCTGGAGCGGCACCTGCCGGAGGCTGCCCTCGCAGCCTGGCGCCGGCGTCGTCCCTTATATACGTTGTTGTTTATATGCCTAGGGCCGCTGGTTGATGCGGACGGTGTTGCCGGCGGGATCGCGGAAGGCGCAGTCGCGGATGCCGTAGGGCTGGTCGATGGGTTCCTGGACCACGTCGGCCCCGGTGGCCTCCACCCTGGCGAAGGCGGCATCCACGTCCGGGGAGGACAGGACGATGGTGGCGTAAGTGCCCTTGGCCATCATCTCCGTGATGGTGCGCCGCTCGTCCTCGGTGATCCCGGGATCCACCGCCGGCGGGTGCAGGACGATGGAGACGTCCTTCTGGCCGGCGGGGCCCACGGTGATCCACCGCATGGTGCCCTTGCCTACGTCGTTGCGGATTTCGAAGCCCAGGGCGTCCCGGTAGAAGGCCACCGAGGCCTCCGGATCGGAGGCGGGGAGGAAAGTCGAGGAAATGTTGATGTCCATGCCAGTCATGCTAGTAACGCCGCCGCCGCGGACGCTTCTCTATTCCTGACCGGTCTGCTCACCTGCTTTTCCACGCACGCGGGAATCCCCGCCGTCGAATGTTCCGCCTCAGCTTTGTAGGCGCTGGGGGGCATGCCCACCAGTTCGCTGAAGCGGGTGCTGAAGGTGCCAAGCGAGGAACAGCCGACGGCGAAACACACCTCGGTGACACTGAGGTCGCCTTTGCGCAGCAGTGCCATGGCCCGTTCGATTCGGCGCGTCATGAGGTAGCTGTACGGGGATTCGCCATACGCCAACTTGAAGCGGCGGCTGAAATGGCCGGCGGACATATGCACATCCCGGGCAAGGGATTCGACGTCGAGTGGCTGCGCGTGTTCGCGGTCCATCCGGTCCTTGACGCGCCGCAGCTGGGTCAGTTCGCGCAGGTAGGGATCGGAGGCAGGACGGCTGGTCACAGCTCCGATGGTGCTACGCCACGGGGGTCTTGTCCAGACGTGGGGAGCGTCACGGTCCGGCGGTAAAAACCGTGACCGCACGCAGGATATGATTATGCCGCCGGCCAGCATGAGGTCCTCGCCCGAACAGGGCTTGAGGAACCTGGCCCCGGCGAAAACCAACCCGTACCACCCTCTTAAGCCCTGCCCGCATTTCTGCGCCTGGGCACCCTTGAAAGGTCGCCATGGAACTGCTGTGGGAAATCGCCGGCTGGGCAGGCGCTGTTGCGATACTCAGTGCATATCTCGCGGTTTCCATGGGCTGGCTGAAGGCCGGCAAGGGCTTCCAGACCGCAAACCTGTTCGGCTCTGTGGCCTTCATTCTCAACGGAACCCTGCATCAGGCCTGGCCCTCCGTGGTCACCAATGTGGCCTGGTTCCTCATCTCGGCAGTGGCGCTTGTCCGCATGCGCTCGGAGGAGACGGCCGCCAAGCCTGCCGAAGCTGCGCATGTCCAGTACCCCGGCGTTCCTGATTCCACCGGCCAGTTGGCCGTCGTCGAGGCCCTGACCGAGGCCCTCCCGGTTGTTGGTTCCGCTCCCGTCCTGGCCGACGGGCCGCGCCTGGCCCTTTAGGGCGGCCGGCGGCGGTCCGGCGCGGGGAATCACTACCCCGGACGTCAGCCCAATCGGCTGCGCGGGACCTTCTCCGGGACTCCGCTGCGGCATGATTGGTCTATGTCTGAATTCACCGCCGCCCGGGCACATGATGCCGTGCTCCGCCATGTGGAGGAGAGCCTTCGCTCCGGGGCCCTCAAGCTCGGTGACAGGTTGCCCGGTGAACGTGCGCTCGCGGAACAGTTCGCCATTTCACGTGCCTCCGTGCGCAACGCCATCCGGGCGCTCGAAGTGATGGGCGTGGTCCGTTCGGCGACGGGCTCGGGGCCCAATTCAGGGACCATTGTGGTCTCGAACCCGTCATCAGCCCTCGGCGGAGCCCTGCGCATGCACGTCGCGAGCCATCAGCTCCCCCTCAAGGACATCGTCGAGGCCAGGACCATGACTGAGACGTGGGCGCTTGAGCATGCCGCAACCGCACCATGGACTCCTGAACAAATCGACGACGCACGCAGGCTGCTTGAGGCGATGGACGACGACGGCCTGCCCTCCCAGATATTCACCCTCCTGGACGCCCAATTCCACGTCGCCCTGAGCGCCTTGGCCGGCAACGTCGTCGTAAGCACCATGATGGAATCGATGCGCGAGGCGATCCGCGACTACATCAGCGACGCCGCTGTCCGGCAGGGGGCGTGGGAAGAGGTGGTGCACGTCCTTCGGGCCCACCACCACGGCATCTTCGACGCTGTCGAGGCCCGGGACGGGGTTCTGGCAGCGCGTCTGGTCCGTGAGCACATTGAATGGTTTTACGGGAAGGCCATCTGAGCCCGGATACGCGCCAGCCCCCTGGAGAGGAAGTCTCCAGGGGGCTGGGTTCCAGCAGTGCAGTGCGGGTCAGGCTACCTGTGCCGTCAACCCTGCCGCCTGGATGGCCTTGGATGCGGCCGTCTCATCGTTGTCCGAGGTGTCACCGCTGATCCCGACGGCTCCTTGGATGGTGCCCTCACTGCTGCGGACGAGTACTCCGCCGGGGACGGGGATGAGGCGTCCGCCGATGGCTGCAGCTGCGGCAGCGATGAAGTAGGCCTGCTGCTCAGCCCGTTCCATAAGCGCCCTCGAGCCCATGCCCAGGGCGAGTGCGCCGTACGCCTTGCCGTGGGCGATTTCGAAGCGGCTGTTGGAAGCGCCGTCTTGTCTCGCCGCGGCAATAACGTGCCCTCCGGGGTCGAGTACGACGACGGTCAGTGGCTTGAAGCCGTGCTGCTGTCCGGCGGCGAGGGCCTCGGCGATGATGGACTGGGCGGTGTCGAGGTTCAGGCTCATGATGCGCTCCTGGCGAGGTCGGTGGTGTGCTTCTGCGCTTCGCGGCGCCGGTGGAGGATTGGCTCGGTGTAGCCGGAGGGTTGTGCCGCTCCCTCCAGCACGAGTTCACGGGCCGCCAGGAACGCTTCGCTGCTGAAGGACGGGGCAAGCGGCAGGTAGTCCGGGTCGGTGGCATTTTGTGCGTCCACTACTTCGGCCATGCGCCGCAGTGAGTCCTCCACCTGCTGTTCAGTGATGACGCCGTGAAGGAGCCAGTTCGAAATGTGCTGTGAGCTGATCCGGCAGGTGGCGCGGTCCTCCATCAGCGCCGTGCCGTGGATGTCGGGGACCTTGGAGCAGCCGACGCCGGCGTTGACCCATCGAACGACATAGCCCAAGGTGCTCTGGATGTTGTTGTCCAGCTCGTTGCGCCGGGAGTCGGCGTCCCATTCAGCCGGGTTTCCCACGGGAATGGTGAGCAGCTGCCGCAGCGTGGAGCGGCGTTCGTGACCGAGCTGCGCCTGCTGGGCATCCACGTCGACCTGGTGGTAGTGGATGGCGTGGAGGGTCGCAGCAGTGGGGGACGGGACCCACGCGCAGTCAGCCCCGGCAAGGGGGTGGGCGATCTTCTGCTCCAGCATGTCCGCCAGGTTGTCCGGCGCAGCCCACATGCCCTTGCCGATCTGCGCCCGGCCGGCGAAGCCGCACTCGAGCCCGATGTCGACGTTGGCGTCTTCGTAGGCTTTGATCCAGCTGGTGGAGCGCATGTCCGCCTTGCGGACCATCGGTCCGGCCAGCATCGATGTGTGGATCTCATCGCCGGTGCGGTCCAGGAAGCCTGTGTTGATGAACGCAACCCGGTCCCGGGCCTCCCAAATGCAGGCCTTGAGGTTGGCGGAAGTGCGGCGCTCTTCATCCATGATGCCGATCTTGAGTGTGAGCGGGTCCAGGCCCAGGACGGATTCCACCTGGGCGAGCAGGGCGCAGGCAACGGCTACCTCATGGGGCCCGTGCATCTTGGGCTTGACGATATAGACCGACCCGGTCCGGGAATTGCTCCCTGCATGTGGTCCGCGAAGGTCGTGAACGGAGCCAAGGCCGGTGAAGAGCGCGTCGAGGATCTCCTCGGGCACTGGGTTGCCGTCTGCGTCGAGGACGGCGTCGCTGGTCATGAGGTGGCCGACCTGGCGGATCAGCAACAAGGAACGGCCGGGGAGGGTCAGTCCGGATCCGTCGGGAGCCGTATAGACGCGGTCGGGGTTGAGCCGCCGGACATGGGTCTTCCCGCCCTTTTCAACCTCAGCGGTGAGGGTTCCCTGCATGAGCTGGAGCCAGTTGCGGTAGCCTGCCACCTTGTCCTCGCCGTCCACTGCGGCCACCGAGTCCTCAAGGTCCATGATCGTCGTGACAGCCGACTCAAGGACGATGTCTTTCACGCCTGCGGCGTCACCCGCCCCGATGGGATGGCTCCGGTCGATCTGGATCTCAATGTGCAGCCCGTGGTGCACCAGCAGAACCGCGTCCGGCTCCAGCCCGGTCCCGTGGTAGCCGGCGAACTGGGAAGGTTCGGCCAGGCCCGTACTGCCATGGGCGTTCTCGGCGACCAGGATGCCATCGACGACGCGGTACGCGGTGACGTCTGCGTGCGACCCTTCCGCCAGAGGGGTGTTCTCATCGAGGAAATGGCGGCCGCGGGCGACGACGGCAGCACCGCGGACCGGGTTGTAGGCGCCGGTGCGCTCGCGCCCTTCCGCCTCGTCGATGGCATCGGTGCCGTAAAGCGCGTCGTACAGGGAACCCCAGCGGGCGTTGGCCGCGTTCGCGGCGAAGCGTGCATTCAGCAGCGGCACGACCAGCTGGGGGCCCGAGACCGAGGCTATTTCAGGGTCCACGCGGGCGGTGGTGATTTTGAAGTCTTCCGGTTCGTCGACCAGGTAACCGATCGAGCGGAGGAAAGCCTCGTACGCGTCAGGGTCGACCGGACCGGGCTGGGCGCCGTGGAACTCATCAATTTGCTCCTGCAGCCGGTCCCGTGTTTCCAACAGTTCCCGAACCTGCGGGGAAAACTCCCCGATAAGGGCTGCCGCCCCTGCCCAAAAGGCCTCCGGTTCGATCCCGGTGCCGGGGAGTGCCTCATCCTGGACAAAGGAATAGAGTCCTCCCGCGACGCTGAGTCCATTTGTCTTCACGTGCGACGACATAATTTGTTGCTCCTCTTAAAGAGTTCGGTGTTAAGGAAATTTGTGTGGTGGGCGGGCGGGGGTGTTCTTGGCCGGTGCTCAGGGCACGCCATGTCAAATGGCTTTGCCGGGGTTGAGGATCCCCGCGGGATCAATGACGCCCTTGATGGCCTGCTGCAGGGACCGGGACGTTTCGCCGATCTCCTCGCCGACCCACTCCCGTTTCAACAGTCCTACGCCGTGTTCGCCGGTCAAGGTGCCGCCGAGGCGCTGGGCGAGGTGGAACATGTCCCCAAGCGCGGCTTTCGCAGGCCCCTCCGTGATTGATTCGTGGGGGTCGACGACGAGCATCGGGTGGAGGTTGCCGTCAGCTGCATGCGCAACGCTGAAAATCCGCACTCCCCTCTGGGCGGCAATGTCTTCGAGCCCGGTGAACGCCTCGGCAAGGCGGTTCCGGGGCACCGCGATGTCGCCGATCGATACGCGCCCAAGCCTTTCCAGGGCTGGGATCGCGTCACGCCGTGCCTTGACCAGGGCTTCGGCCTCCACTGCATCTGCGGCCCGGTGGATCGAAGTTGCGTATGGGCTGATCGCCTGCACAATCTCGTCGAGTTCGAGGTGGGCACCGTAGCCGTCAGTCTGGGCAAGGAGGAAGGCTCCGCCGAGCTCGCGGTGCTTGGTGCCCTCAGCCAGGTCCACGGCCTCCAGAGTGGGCCCGTCCATCAGTTCCAGGATGGACGGCTGGATGCGGGCCGCAGTGATTGCGGAGGCGGCCCGGCCGGCTGCCTCGATGTCGGCAAAGTAGGCTGCCAGGGTCTCCGTGCGCACGGGTTTGGGGCGCAGGCGAAGCGTGGCTTCGACGACCACGCCCAAGGTTCCCTCGGAGCCGATGAAGAGGGCGTTCAGGTCATAGCCCGTGACGCCCTTGATGGTCTTCCTGCCGGTCCGAAGAATGCGTCCGTCTGCCAGCACAATAACCAGCCCCAGCACCGATTCCCGGGTGACGCCATACTTCGCGCACCACATACCTCCTGCGTTCGTGGCGATGTTTCCGCCGATCGAGCAGATCGCGGTGCTTGCGGGATCGGGGGCGTAGAAGAGCCCGTGCTGGGCTGCGGCAGCATTGACCTCCGCGTTGATTACCCCGGGTTCGACGATGGCAGTCATCTCCACGGGATCGATGGCAAGGATGCGGTTCATCCGCGAGACATCGAGCACGATCTCGCCTTCGTGTGCGCTGGCGCCGGCGGCGAGGCCGGTACCCGCTCCCCGCGGGACAACGGGGACGCCGTGGGCTTGGGCGAGGCGGAGGGCCTCGACGACGTCATCAACCCCCCGGGCGACGACCACTCCGTCGGGAAGCGTGGACGGGATATAGCCGGAACGGTCCGTGGCTGCGGCCTTGCGGGCATCGGCGTCCGTTGTGGCCTGTGGGTGTGCTCCCAGCACTGCCGCTGTCGGCGAGGAGGTGGGCGCGGCGGGGGAGGCGGTGTGAACGGTCATGATGGGACTTTCCGGATCGTTTTGGAGGGGAGCGGATGGGGCCGGACGGGTGCTCACGGCACCATCCATGCGAGGACGTTGGTCTGAAGCAGGACGAGGATGGTGAGGAGTGCCAGGAGGGCGACGCTCCAGCCCAGAAGCCTGCGGAACAGGGTGCTTTCGAGCCCGTCGATGCCCACAGCGGCCGCGGCTACGGCAAGATTTTGCAGGGAGAGCATCTTGCCCAGGACGCCAGCCGAAGAGTTGGTGGCCGCCATCAGTACCGGTGAAAGGCCGGCGTGCGACGCCGCGGTGACTTGGAGCTGGCCGAAAAGCGAGTTTGCGGAGGTGTCCGAGCCGGTAAGCGCGACGCCGATCCAACCCAGGATCGGGGAGATCAGGGCGAAGATCCCGCCCGTAGAGGCAAGGGCAACGCCGAGGGTTCCGGTCTCCCCCGAGAGGTTCATGACGAACGAAAGGGCCAGGACGGAGCATACGGTCAGGATCGTCCACCTGAGCATCGAAAGGGTCTTGACGTAGATCTTTACGCCCGCGCCGAAGCGGATCCGGTAGAGAACCAGGGTGATGAGGCCGGAAATAAGCAGCAGCGTTCCGGTGGCCTTGAGATGGTCGAAACGCATGGTCTGTGAGGAGACAGGCTTGCCATTGGATCCCACCACGTCGAGCCCCGGCCAGCTGAACGAGAAGCCGCCCGCAGCAGTCAGCCAGGACTTGACGGCCGGTATTTGGGAGAGGGAGAAGACGGCGATGATCACGAGGTAAGGCGCTATCGCCATCCAGATCTCACGGGGCGACGGGCGCACAGAAACACCCGGTTCCCCTGCTGGCCCCAGGCCGGCCTGACTGGGACGCGCCGCTTCGCCGGTCCTCCCGCCGTCGACCATTGTGGCGCCTGCCCTGCGGCTGACTGAGGCGGTCCCCGTGGCCAGCGCAATGGATTCCGTTTCCCCGTCCACGGCCCCGGATTCGTCACCAGTCATCGTCTGGGCGGGCTTCCACACGCGCAGCAGCAGCAAGACGGCGGCGGTGGCGACAATGCCGGCGAGGACGTCCGTGAGTTCGACGGTAAAGAAGTTCGACGTAAGGAATTGGACGATGGCGAACACCACGCCTCCCACGACGGCGGCTGGCCACGTCTGGCGGACACCGCGCTTGCCATCGACGATGAACACCAGCAGCAGCGGGACAATGAGGGCCAGGAACGGCGTCTGGCGTCCGGCCATGGACGAAACGGTTGCCAGCGGGATGCCGGTGACGCCGCTCAGGGCGATGACGGGCGATCCCATGGCGCCGAAGGCAACGGGTGCGGTGTTGGCGAGAAGCGAAACCGCCGCGGATTTGAGGGGTTTCATCCCCGCCGCCATGAGCATGCCGGACGTGATTGCCACCGGGGCACCGAAGCCGGCGAGGGCCTCAAGAAGGGCCCCGAAGCAGAACGCGATCAGGATGGTCAGGATCCGAAGGTCGGCGGAGACGGACCTGATCGTTGCACCGAGCACTCCGAACCAGCGCGTTTCCGTGGTCAGCCGGTAGACCCACAGGGCATTGATCAGGATCCAGAGAATTGGGAAGAAACCATAGAACGCTCCTTCGGCGGTGGCGCTGAGGGCCTGGCCAACCGGCATCCTCCATACGACGACCGCCAGCAGGATGGACAAAGCCAGGCTGGCCACTGCCGCCTTCCAAGCTTTGGTCCGGAAGATTCCGAGGAGGATGAAGAGCAGGATCAGGGGGAGGGCCGCCAGCACCGCTGCAAGGGCGAGCGACCCCAGGGGGTCGACAATCTGTTGGAACGCTGTCACAAGAGACTCCTTTGTCTGCAACAAGAATGGAAGGGGGTTTCCACTTTCCGGAAAGCGTAATGGCACGATACTAGGCTGGGACCGACTGTCGGTCAATGGTCAGTCCACAGTGGTCAGTCCACATTTGCGCAAAACGTCCATTTGCGGGGGGACAGGAGCGCTGTCTGGGGTGCGGGACAACAGCTTCCGCCGTCTGTCCCCCGAGGGGCACCGCACCAACCTTGGCGGCTGGGCGCCCTTACCCCGCCTGGGAAGGAGCCCACCCCAGGGCGGGCCCCAGCTTGCCGGCGATGTCGGTCAGGATCTGGACGTAGTCCCCGTGGTCGAAGCTGAACGGCAGTGCAAACGCCACTTCGTCCACCTCCTGGAAGCCGGCGTGGGCGTACAGTTGCTCCGTGATTTCCTCGCTGGTGCCGATCAGGTCCCGGGCGAACATCATGCCCCTTGGGCCCTGCGGAGCAGCAGTGCGGGGGGTGCGTTCGTTCACGTATTGCTGGTACTTCTCCCGCTGCGCCGCAGTCGCCGAGTCGGTGGGGATCACCACCAGACCCTGCGAAACCCGTGCCCCGGAATATCCAGCGGCGCCAGCCGCCTCACGGAAGGCGCGGATCTGCGACTGCTGGACGAGGGCGAAGTCCGGTTCCTGGTCCTTGTCCGGAAAGATCACGCTGCTGGAGAGCAGATTGAAGCCGTGGGCGCCGGCCCAGACGGCCGATTTAGTGCTTCCGGCCCCGTACCAGAGGCGGTCCCGGAGACCGGGCGAGTGGGGCTCGACCCGGTTGGAGAATTCCTCCACCACGCCTTGCTTGCCGGAGAATTCCCTGACCTTTTCCCCGGCGATCAGGCGGCCAAGCCGTTCCACGCGGGCGTAGCTGAAGTCTTCACGCTCTGCTGTGTCCGGGTACAGCTCATGCTTCACGGTGTCATAGTTCATCGGTTCGCCCACGCTTACCCCCGGGTTGATCCGTCCCCCGGCCAGCAGGTCCACAGTGGCCAGGTCCTCGGCCAGCCGAAGCGGGTTTTCCCAGCCCAGCGGGGTCACGGCCGTACCAAGCTCGATCCGGGAGGTGCGCTGGCTGGCGGCAGCCATGACCGCAACCGGTGAGGAGATTCCGAACTGGAGGTGCCGGTGGCGCAGCCAGGCGCTGTCGAAGCCCAGCCGCTCGCCGAGTCCGATGATCTGCAGCGTGGATTCATGGCCGGCGGCAGGATCTGCCGGATCGAACACGCCGATGGTGAGGAATCCAAGCTTGCGAAGGGGGAGTGCGGGATGGGGCATGGCTTCCTCCGGCAGGGCGGGATGTGCAACAAGGCGTGGCTCGTCCCCAGAATAGGCGCAGCCATGTGCGGGTGCCCGGGGACATGTCGCAATATGTCACCGGCGCCCGCGTTTGCCAGAAGCGCCCGCAACCGGTCCGCCCTACAGCAGCGGATGGTCCCTGTTGGTCGGATCCCCGGCACGGGTGGTTACGCGTTCCACGATGTCATGTGCAATGGCGTAGACCTTGCGGTTCGTGTCCTGGCTCAGCTGGTTTATGAGCGCATAGGCCTTGTCCGCATCAATGCCCGTGCGTCCCATCAGTACGCCCTTGGCTTGCTCAATGACCGCCCGGTTGAGGGCCGACGCGGCCACCGCCTCCGTGGCGAGTTGGTGCCGGTCGGTGTGGATCGACTCGGTGAGGTCCACCACCACACCCCAGACTCCGATCGGGGTGTCACCGTCGAGGATGTGGTCCGCCGAGAAAAGCATCTTGTGCTGGCGGTCCTTGCGGTCCCGGATGGACACGTAGATGGATGAGGGGCCGCCGACGCTCGATACGTGGTCCCAATAGGCCTGGACTCTTGGCCGGTCTTCAGGCTCGAGGTGCGGAAAGACCATTTCCATGGACGGGACCACGTCGCCCCGTTCAAAGCCGTACATACGGTACAGGCTGTCCGACCAGTGGAAGACGCCCTCGTCGAAGTAGTACTCCACGAGCCCGGTGGGGCAGTCGAGGAAATCTTCGCGCGCTATGTTGCCATAGGCGGGTCTGGAAAATTCGTTGCTGGGTGTCACTACGGGGCCATTCGACGTGCTGTGTCCTGCCTTCCCCTGGCCCGGACGGGAAAAGAACAGGATATAGCAGCCGTGGCGCCTTTCGAAGCGACGAAGCGGTGCCAGGCTGGCCCACTTTTAGGACCCATACGACGGCGGGACCCGGGTTTCCGGGGTAACGCAGCTTAAAGCCGGGCCAGATTGGCAATTGCCTGCCGGACCACAGCCAGGTCCAGGTCCCCCAGGCCCTGCGCCACCAGTTGCGCGTAGAGGTCAACGCCAGCGGAAGCCAATGGCGCGGCGGCTCCGGCGTTGCCCGCCGCTTCCAGCACAAGTGACAGGTCCTTGTGCATGAACTTCGCCGGCCCCGTGGGGGTGGAGTCCTTCGCCGCAAGCTCGGCGGCCTCGGCAAGTGCCGCGGTCCGTGCCTCCGCTGACCGGTGCGTCCAGCACCGAGGCGTTCCCGTCGCTTGCGTCGGCCACGGCGCGGCCAAACGCCCGGACCGCCACGGGTGAGACGCTGCTCATTACCACCAGCAGTGTTCCCGGCGCGGGGGGCGCGGTCCGCCAGGCTTCGAGGAGTCCCGCCGCTGCTTCCTCGATGAACGGAAGATCGGCGAGCATGAAGATGATGACGGGTTCCTCACGCAACTCCGCGACGTGTTCGACGCCGGTCCCACCGAGCTGCTCGAGGTCCCGGACGGCGGCGGGGGAGCGGTTCCATCCCCTGACCTGCCAGCCTTCCTTGAGCAGCTTCGCCGCCATCGGAGCGCCCATGAGCCCGAGCCCTACGACCCGACGCGCCGGATGGTACCCGCCGTGGCTGTGGAGGGACCGGCGTCGTTGGTCACCTGGCGTCCTCAACGACCACCAGGTCGCGGCCGTTCGTTTCCGGAGTGAAGAACGTGGTGACGAACGAGATCGCCGCCAGGACCAGCGAGTAGAGCGCGGGTACCAGCCAGGAATGGTTGGTGGCTGCCAGCAGCGCGACGCCGATCATTGGGGCGAAGCCTCCGGCGAGCACCGCGGAGAGCTCACGGCTCAGGGCCACTCCGGTGAAGCGGTGCTGGGAGCCGAACAGTTCCGGGAGCAGGGCGCACTGGGGGCCGAGCATGGACTGCACGCCGAGGGCGATGCCTACCACCATGACCGCCCAGACGAGGGCGACGTTGCCGAGCGTGACCAGGTAGAAGGCGGGCAGGGCGATGACGGCCTGGAAGAGCGCGCCGTAGCGGTAGACGGGAACCCGGCCGTAGCGGTCGGACAGGGCGCCGAAGGCGACCACCAGCACCGCTGCGAAGCCTGCGGCAATCAGCAGGCCGGTGGGGCCGATGAACTTGTCACCCGGAAAAACGCCGGCCGGCATGCTGATGAAGGACACCAGCAGCGCGGAGTAGATGGACGAGTTGCCGTTTTCCCCCATGCGGAGGCCAATGCCGACCAGCACGTTCTTCTTGGAGTGTTTCCAGATCTGGCCTACCGGGTTCTTGACCACGGCCTTGTGCTTCTCCAGTTCCTGGAAGACCGGGGTCTCCTTGAGCCGGAGCCGAATGAAGATGGCAATGATGATCAGGATGATGCTGGCCAGGAACGGAACGCGCCACAGCCAGCCCTGCAGGAGCTGCTTGTCCGCCAGGGCCATCAGGGCGAAAGTCCCTGCACCGAGGAGGGTGCCCAGCTGGATGCCAACGAACGGCAGCGAGGCAAAGAAACCACGACGGCGGCGCGGGGCTACCTCGGAGATGAGGGTGGTGGCGCCTGCCTGCTCGGCGCCGGCGCCCAGGCCCTGCAGGATGCGCAGCGTCACCAGGAGTACCGCTCCCAGCATTCCTGCCTGGTCGAAGGTGGGCAGGAGACCGATGGCGCAGCTGGACAGGCCCATCAGGCCGATGGTCAGGATCAGCACCATCTTGCGGCCGAAGCGGTCCCCGATATGGCCGAATACCACGCCGCCGAAGGGACGCGCCGCGAACCCGACGCCGTAGGTGGCGAAGGAGGCTATGACGGCTCCGCTCTCGCCGAGCGGCGCGAAGAACAGCGGGCCGAAGATGAGGGCCGAGGCAAGGCCGTAAATGTAGAAGTCGTAGTACTCCAGGGCGGATCCCACGGAGCTGGCAAGTGTTGCCCTTCGCAGCTGGTCCGGATCGACGACGGCGCCGTCCGTGGTGGCCTGCGGTGAGTTAGTACGAGTTGTCACGAGAACTCCCTCTAATGCGCTCCAGGCCCCCGTTGGCCTGGTGGCATAGTGACAACACCGGTTGTGTCGATCACTATGCTGAACACAATACAGCAAGCTGAACGACTGGCAATAGTTTTAGGTTTTGAATGACAAAATGCCGGCGGCGCGGTGTTCGCCTATCCCATGGGGTTGCCCAGCGAATGGGCCAGCTCCTGCAGTTCCTTGACCATCTGGGCACCCTGCTCCGGGGTGTAGGTCGCCTCGAGGGCCGTCACGGAGAGGCCCAGGCTGGGGCCGTGGGCTCCGCGGGTGGGAACGGAGACGGCGAGGCACACCACGCCGGTGGTGGACTCCTCATCCTCGAAGGCAAAGCCCTGTTCGCGGATTTCCCTCAGCTGGGCCTTCAGCTCAGCGCCCGTCCGCAGGGACTTGGGCGTGAGGACCGGCAGTTCGGCGTCGTCCGGGAACATTTCCTCGATGTCGTGCCAGTTGAGCCGGGCTACCAGCGCCTTACCCACCGCGCACAGGGATACCGGCATCTTGTCACCGATGTTGGAGGTGAGGCGGACTGCGGGATGGCCCTCGTACCGGGCGAGGTAAATGACGTTGGCGCCGTCCAGCATGGCGATCCGGACGGTCTCGCGGGAAAGGACCGAGGCCTGTTCGCAGTACCGGTAAAACTCCTGGACCTCATCCATCCGGCCAAGATAGGCGGCGCCCAGTTCCACCAGCTTGCGGCCCAGGGTGAACTCGGCACCCTGCCTGCTGATCAGGCGGGCCTCCTCCAGGGCCAGCAGGAGGTTGGAGGTGGATGACTTGGGGATCCCCACTTCGCGCGAGAGGTCGCTCAGTGTCAGGCGGCCGGTGGCAGAGGCGGCAAGGGCGTCCAGTACCGCAGCTGCCCGCGTGACTGCCGGCGCAGGCGACGCGGCTCCCGGCTTTTCGGGTGAAGCGGGGGCATGGGAATCGGCCATGATTCTCCTTAGGTCGCCGGGCGGACTTCGCTGATCGTTCAGTCAACTGAACGCAATCCATCATAAGTGCCCCGGCGGCCTCGGCTGCTCGCCGTCAGGCCACCATGCTGCTCAAGGTGCCAACGCCCTCCACCACGACGTCCACCCGGTCCCCGGGTTCGATGGCGACCACTGTGGCGGGCGCTCCGGTCATCACCACGTCGCCCGGTTCAAGGGTCAGCCACTCGGTGACGTAGATAAGGCAGTCCACCACGGTGGAGGGCAGGTTGAACGTCCCGGAGGTGGCCTTGGCCCTCCCGTTGACGTAGACGTCGATGGCCAGCTGGCCGGGATCCGCAAGTCCGGTTTCAATCCAGGGGCCCAAGGGTGTGTAGTTGACCCCTGCCTTGCCTTGGAAGTTCCGCTCATCCACCAGGTTCTGGTCCACGTTGGTGACATCGTTGACGCAGGTGTAGCCCAGGACGTGGTCCAGCGCGTTCTCTGCGGTCAGGTTTGCTGATGTCCTGCCGATGACGACGGCGAGCTCACCCTCCGCGTTCACCGTTCCCTGGTCCCGGACCGCGCCGATGGCATCACCGGGGCCGGCCACGGTGTGGACCGACTTGTGCCACGCCTGGATGGGCAGGGGGTGGTTGTTCAGCGTCCGGTTGTGGCCAATGCCGATCACTACTTTGGGTTCTACCGGGGCAAGGAATATGGCCTCGCTGTCCGCGGTGGTGCCACCGGTGTACTGAAAGGGCTCCTCAAAGGGGTCAACAATGTGGTGCCACATGCCGTCCCGCTCCACTGCATGCCGGGCACCCTCCGCGGTCCTGATTCTGGCGATGCGCATCGCTTTTCCGCCCCGTCCTAGTAGAAGTGGACCGTGTCCACGAGGTGGGGCAGGTCCCCGCCGTCGAGGAAGGTGCGGAGATTGCTGCAGAACCGCTCGGTGATCAGGCGGTTTTCCGCGGCGCTGAGGGCCGAGGTGTGAGGTGAAACCATGACCCGGGGGTGGTTCCACAGGGGGCTGTCCTGCGGCAGCGGCTCGATGGCAAAGACGTCCAGGCAGGCGTAGCCCACCTGGCCGTTGTCCAGAGCCTCCAGCAGGGCGTCCTCGTCCACCACGGTTCCGCGGCCCACGTTGACGAAGATGGTTCCCGGCTTCATGGCGGCAAACATCCCGCGGTTGAACAGCTTTTCCGTGTAGGCGGTGCCCGGCAGGGTATTGACGACGGCGTCTGCCGTGGCCAGTAGGGCCGGCAGCTCCGCGTTGTCCACCACCCGCTCGATGCCGTCGATGGGTCCCACGCTGCGTTTGGTGCCGCTGACCTTCATACCCAGGGCGCTGGCAATCCGGGCCGTTTCCAGTCCGATTTCCCCCAGGCCGCTGACCACCAGGCTGGACCCGTTCACCAGGCGGGTGGGGACGCGGAGGCTGGGCCAGTTCCTGGCGGCCTGGTCCTGGGCCAGCTCTGCGGTCCGTTTGAAGCCGTTCAGAATGCCCATCGCGGCGAATTCCGCGAGGGGCAGGGCGTGCACTCCTGCTGACGTGGTGATTTTGAACTTCTGCAGGATGTCCTGGTCAAGGCCGGACGCCTTCACGGCTCCCCCTGCACCGGCAGCCATGGCGTGGACCCACTGCAGCCTGGCGTTTTCCCGGGCGATGCGGGCCAGGCCTGCAGGGTTTTCGTTGGGGAATCCGTACAGCACTTCGGCGCTGTTGAGCATGGCCCAATAGCGTTCCTCCTGTTCCTCCGTCCGCTGGAAGGCGGGATCCCCGGCGTGGTCGGCCGGAAAGCGTTCGGGCGGCAGGAGCTCCGGCTGGTGGAGCACGGTAACGGAGGGATCAACGGCACGGATCTGGTCCACAAGCTCGGCTTCGAGCGGGACGGCGATGGCCACGGTCTTGGTGGAAGTCATGCGTACAGCATAGTGGATGGAGTTCGATATAATGAACAGCACTCTTGCTGGCTTTGTGCTCCTTACTTGGCTCCTTATCGAAAGCCGGTGGCTTTTGTCCCTGCGAGGTTGGATACGTCCTTCAGCGTTGCCAGTGCCGCCCCCAAGGGACTGGACCGGCCGCCCTGGACCGTAATGTCGCCGGCTTCGGGGCACCTAAAGACCATCGCCTTTTCCGGGCCGGTGATGGAGGAGAGCGGGTCCGGCGGTGCCGCTGCCTCAAGCCGCACCCTGACCGCCATGGGCTGGTCCAGGGAGGCGCTGGCCACGGCGCGGAGGCGCAGTCCCCGAGCGGCCACGGCCAAAGCCCTGGCAGGCGTGGTGGAGTCGATCGGCTCTGTCTCTACTGCAATCCGGGAGACGTCCCAGTCCCACAGGAGCCCTGCAATGAGGCGCACCTTCGTGGCTGCGTCCTTCCCGGACAGGTCCGCGGAAGGGTCCGCCTCGGCGATGCCGCGCCGCTGCGCATCCAGCACCGCGGCGGACAGTTCAACACCACGGGCAAGTTCATCCAACACAAAGTTGGAGGTTCCGTTCGGACAGGCCCGCATAGCCGTGCAGCCCATGCCCCTCAGTGCTACACGGGCGGTGTCGGCCGTGGGAAGCGCCGCGCCCGTGGCTCCGGAGATGCGGATGCGGCTCCCGCCTTCGTCCGCTGCACGTTCAAGGTCGCGCCAATGGCTGAGGACGTGGCTCTTGGTCGCTGTCACCACGTCGGCGCCGCTCCTCAAGGCAACAATAGCCTCCTGCAACACGCGCGAGTGAGCTTCAGGCGAGGAGGGCAGTGCCTGGACCAGGACGTCAGCCCGGGTAAGGGCCAGCGTCTCTTCGATTGGCCGCAACGGCGCCCAGGAGGAGCGCTCCGGCACGGCGGAGCCGGGAGCAAGGAAGACCTCCGTCTCGTGACCCCGGATGGCGGCAATCTCCAGGAAGGAATCATGCGCCGATACCGCAGCAACAAAGGCCTGCCCCACCGGACCGAAACCGGACAGAACCACCTGCGTGGGTTTCAACGACAAAGCCCTACTTCGCCGTCATCCTGTACCGCTCGATCTGCCGCAGCCGCCGCAGCAGGCTGTCGCGCCGGGGGTGCGGGACGACGTCGGGCGCCTCGGCGGTCAGGTCCACATGGCTTGTGCCGTACTGCCAGAGCAGGAGGTCGTCCAGCAGCCGGTCCGGACCGGGGGAGTAGCGGTGGTCCAGGGCCTTGCGCACTTCAGTAATGCGGTTGGCGTTCAGCAGCCCGGCCAGCTGCATGGTCTGGTTCAGCCCGTGCGCGGCGAGGAGTTCCGCCGCCCAGCCCCAGTCATCGTCCACCTTGCGGTCCACGTGGGGGAGCAGGGTACGCCAGACGTCGCGGATCCGGTTGGGCGTGAGTGGCGCTGCCCCCTCGCCGTCCATGTCCCAGTAGCTGCGGACTTCCTCATACCGCTCGTGCAGGTCCGCGAAGGCCGTCTCCACCGTTTCCAGCATGGCCGCGGTGGCCGTGAACTGCCGGTCAAAGTGCGGCGTCCAGGCGCGCGGATCCTCCGCCTTGAACCGGATGTCATGCTCAATCTCGCTCCACGCGTGGGCAAAAATGGTGCGGATCTGGCACTCGAAAAAGTAGCTGCCGTTGGGCTGAACGTCCGGGTTGAAGACCTGCTGGTACTCCTTGACGGCCTCGTTTTGGATGGTCCGCAGGATCAGGTGCCGGCTGGAGTACCCATAGGTACCGGACTCGATGGACCCGATGTCCTTCTCCCGGTCCCCACGGCAGTCGAAAACCTGGCGCTGCCGCTTGATGATGTTGGCCACCACGGCGTTTTCCGCCGGCAGTTTGGTGATGACGCGGATGCCCACCATGTCATTGAGGGTGCGGAACGGGTCCGGGAACTTCAGGAGCCTGCGTCCACCTGGCTCCAGCGGTTCCTCCGTGCGGGAGATCTTTTCCTTGAAGGATTCCACCGTTTTGGTGCGGCCGGTGACGAAGAGCGGCGTCACCTCGCTGTCCTTCAACATGTCCCGCAGGGTCAGCAGGACGTCGCGGGTCACCAGCTTCAGGGCAGGCCGGACGCGCTCATAGATCTCCACGTTGTGCTGCACAGACTCACGCAGCGGCGCGTCCAGGCTTTCCCAGTTACTCGGCATAATCCCAGCTTACGGCCGGGGTGCGACACGGGCCGGGCACGAAGGCCCTACGTCGCGGCGGCCACCGTGGAGCCGCGCACCACCAGCGAGCTCTCCAGCGTCAGCTCCTCCTGCTCCAGCGCCTGCCCCTCCATCAGCCGGCGCAGCTGCTCTCCGGCCTTCAGCCCCAGCAGCTCCGCGGGCAGGTGGACGCTGGTCAGGCCCGGGCTGCTGGTGGCTGAGTAGGGCAGGTCGTCGAAGCCGGCCACCGCCAGCTCCTCCGGAATGCGGACCCCCTCCACCCGGGCTTCCTGCAGCACACCATAGGCGTGCGTGTCAGTGGCGCAGGCGACGGCGGTCACCCCTTCGCGCTGCCACTCCGGCCAGGCGGCGGCGAAGGCAGCAGCCGCCTCGCCGACGTCGATGGTGGTGGCGGGAATGTGGCTGGGATCTACGGACATTCCCCGCGCCGCGGCCTCCGCCAGGAATGCTTCCCGGCGGATGGTAAAGGTCTCCGTCCCCGTAATGCTGTCCAGGTAGGCCACCCGCCGGTGGCCGGCCCCTGCCAGGTGCGCAGCCAGCTCCCTGGCCCCATGGGCAACGTCAAGGTTGACTGCCGGGGCGACGGATGCCAGGCCCGGCGCATCCAGCAGGACCAGCGGGCCGCCCACTGAAAGGTCGGCCAAGAAGCCTGCGTTGGGGGCGTCCACCAGGAGCCCTGCCGGCCGGAGGGACATCAGCTTCCGCACGTCGTCGGCCTTGGGGAACTCGCCCGACTCGGTGACGGACAGCAGCAGCTGGTAGGTGGGTCCGAGCGATTCCCGCACCCCGCCGATCACCTTGGCGAAGAACGGGTTGGAGATGTCCGGCGCCACCAGGATCACGATGGAGCTCACCCCGCGGGCCAGCGAGCTGCCGATCCCGTCCACCACGTAGCCCAGCTCGGCAATGGCCTCCCGCACGCGGGAAATGTTGTCCTCGGACACCCGGCCCGCCGTCTTGCCGTTGGCCACCAGCGACACCGTGGCCACGGAAACCCCTGCTCGCGCAGCAACCATGGCTGCCGTCACCCGCCGGGGCCGCGCCCGCTGCTGCACCTGTTCCCCGGAATCCATACTCCGATCCTAGTCGCCGCCGGGCAGCCCCAGGCAGGGCAAGGCGTCAAGCGTTTGACGTGGGACAACGCGGGACGGACGTCAAGCGTTTGACGCGGGCAACACAACCCTGCCATGATTCCTCCCGGAATACTCAAAACCCCTGCCCCGGCAGGCCCCAATGACGTGGAGCACCATCGTGGAACCAAATCCCCAAGCGAGCCAGCGCCGGACGGGTTCACCAGAACCCCGGAAAATCATCCTGGACTGCGACCCCGGCCACGATGACGCCGTGGCCCTGCTGCTGGCCCATGGCAACCCCAACATCGAACTCCTGGCCGTCACCACGGTGGTGGGCAACCAGACCCTCGAAAAAGTCACCCGCAATGCCCTGGCCGTCGGCACCATCGCCGGCATCACCGGAGTCCCCTTCGCAGCCGGCTGCCCCCGCCCGCTGGTGCGCAGCATCGAAACCGCGCCGGACATCCACGGCGACAGCGGAATGGACGGCCCCGCACTGCCCGAGTCCACCATCGAACTGGACCCGCGCCACGCCGTCGACCTCATCATTGACACGGTCATGGCGCACGAGCCCGGCACTGTCACGCTCGTCCCCACCGCCGGCCTCACCAACATCGCCATGGCCGCCCGCAAGGAACCGCGCATCGTGGAACGCGTCAAGGAAGTGGTCCTCATGGGCGGCGGCTACCACGTGGGCAACTGGAGCGCCGTGGCCGAATTCAACATCATCATCGACCCCGAGGCCGCCCACATCGTCTTCAACGAAAAGTGGCCGGTGGTGATGGTGGGCCTGGACCTCACCCACCAGGCGCTGGCCACCCCGGAGGTGGTGGAGAAGATCGCCGCCATCGGCACGGGCCCCGCCAAGTTCGTCACCGAGCTGATGGACTTCTTCGCCCACACCTACAAGGACGCCCAGGGCTTCGACTTCCCGCCCGTCCACGACCCCTGCGCCGTGGCCTACGTGATCGACCCCAGCATCGTCAGCACCCGCAAGGTCCCCGTCAACATCGAGCTGCAGGGCACGCTCACCCTGGGCATGACCGTGGCCGACTTCCGCGCCCCGGCACCCGCGGACTGCCACACCAGCGTGGCCGTGGACCTGGACCACGCACGGTTCTGGAACCTGGTTACCGATGCGCTGGTCCGCATCGGTGAGCCGGGCGCCAATACCAAGGCGGACGACGCCGGGAGCAGCGGAGGCGCGGATGGCACCCAGGGCAGCACGGCCGACGTCGTACGCCCGGAAAGTGCCCACCTCACCGCCGGAGGGGTCAAGTAGATGGCCACCGCAACCATGGCTGAAACCAAGACCGGCCGCGGCACCATCGCCGCCCTCATGACCGCCCTGCTGGCCGCCTGCGTAGCGTTCCAGCTCAACGCCTCCATGCTCAGCCCCGCCCTGGTGACCATGGGCCAGGAACTCAAGGCGGACCAGGCGCTGATCGGCCTCTCCCAGACCTGGTTCTTCACCGCCGCCGCCCTGTTCTCCCTGTTCCTGCCCCGCCTGAGCGACATCGTGGGCCGCAAGAAGGTCCTGGTGGGCATGATGCTGCTCATGGCCGTGGGCTCCGTCATCGCCGCGCTCGCCCCGGACATCACCTGGCTCTTCGTGGGCCGCATCATCCAGGGCGTCAGCGGACCTACCGTCCCGCTGTGCCTCATCATGCTGCGCTCCGCCGTCAGCAACCCCCGCAAGTACGGCACGCTGATGGGCCTTATTACCGCCGTCAATGGCGGTGTGGCCGGCGTGGACTCCTTCGTGGGCGGTTACTTCGCCGAGCACTACGGCTTCCGCAGCATCTTCTGGCTCATGGTGGTCCTCGCCGCCGCGGCCACAGCCCTCATCGTGTTCCTCGCTTCCGAAAGCAGGCCCGCCGCAGGAACCCGCATGGACTGGCTGGGCGTGTTCTTCATCGTGGTGGCCGTCGGTGCCCTGCTGACCGCCCTGAACGAAGGCTCCAAGCTGGTGGGAGGCTTCAACTCAGGCACGCTGATGCTGAGCCTGGCGCTGGTGGCTGTCTCCGCCGTCGCGTTCCTTGCCTTCTGGCGGACCGAACAGCGCGCCGCGCAGCCCATGGTGGAAACCGTCCACCTGCGCCAGCGTTCCACCTGGGCCCCGCTGCTGACCACCACGCTGACCATGACCGGCATCTTCGCCGTCATCAACGGCATCGTTCCGGCCTACGTCCAGGCTGGGTCGCCGGGGTTCGGTGTTGGCCCCACCGAGATGTCGCTGATCATCCTCACCCCGTACGCCCTGCTGGGCTGGCTGGTGGGTGCGCTCAGCGGCAGGCTGGCCCCGGTCCTCGGCTACACCAAGGTGCTGCGCATCGGGCTCCTGGGCAGCATCGCCGCGCTCGCAGTCATCGCGTTCCTGGGCCTGCACAGCCTGCCGCTGATGATCTTCGGTACGGTCTTGCTGGGCATCATGTACGCCGGTACCGTCAACATCATGCTCAACGGACTCGGCGTTGTCCTCTCGCCCGCACGCAACCCCGGCTTCCTGCCCGGCATGAACGCCGGCGCGTTCAACCTCGGCGCCGGCCTCAGCTTCCTGATCCTGCCCGCCGTGCTGGTGGCGACGTCGGCCCTCGGCGATGCGGGTGCCTCCTACCTGACCGTCGTCCTCGTGGGCCTGGCGCTGACCGTCGCTGCGTTCGCCGCGTCGCTGCTGATCCCCAAGCCGGTTGAGGCGGAGGTGGCCGCATGAGCAGCGCGGGCGTTGGGCACCCAGGCCGGATCGTCGTCGTCGGCTCCCTCAACGCCGACCTCACCATTTACTGCGACCGCCTGCCGAAGCCCGGCGAGACGGTGCACGGAAACGGGTTCGCTGTGAACCCCGGCGGCAAGAGTGCCAACCAGGCAGTCGCCGCGGCACGCCTGGGCGGGCACGTCAGCCTGGTGGGTGCCGTGGGGGAGGACGCCAACGGCAACATGCTCGAGGCCTCCGTCGCCGGGGCAGGCGTGGACGTCAGCCATGTGCGCACTTCCAGGGAGCCCACCGGCGTTGCCGTGATCGCCGTGGATGCCCGCGGCGAAAACAACATCATCATCTCCGCCGGCGCCAACGGGACGCTGTCACCCGCCGACGTGACCCGCGCTGCGGACGTCCTGGAGGGGGCCGACGTCGTCAGCCTCTGCCTGGAGGTCAGCATGGAGAC
Source organism: Pseudarthrobacter enclensis (assembly GCF_030811655.1). Classification (GTDB taxonomy): domain Bacteria; phylum Actinomycetota; class Actinomycetes; order Actinomycetales; family Micrococcaceae; genus Arthrobacter; species Arthrobacter enclensis_A. The sequence continues at coordinate 156,080 of NZ_JAUSRE010000004.1, forward strand.
GGTGCTGGCGGCGGCGCAGGCAGGGCACGACGCCGGCGCGCAGGTCCTGCTGAACCTCTCGCCCTACGCGGAGATCCCCCCAGCCCTGGCCGAGTTGGCGGACGTCCTGCTGGTGAACGCCCACGAGGCCGCGCTGTTCCTGGGATCGGACGTGCCCGGTGCCGGTGCCCCCGCTGCGGAGTGGGATGCGGTGTGCTCCCGGTTCGCCGGCCGCGGGATCCGGCAGGTTTTGGTGACCCTGGGGTCGAAGGGCTCCGTGGTGCTGGACGCGGGTGCACCTGCCGGCGCCCGCGTCACCTTAGTCCAGCCCACCGAGGTGCGTGCCGTGGACACCACCGGTGCCGGAGACGCCTTCACCGGGGCGGTTGCCGTCCGGCTCGCAGCGGGCGATGCGCTCGCGGATGCCGCTGCGTTCGCCTCCGTTGCCGCGGCCATGGCGACCACGCGCAAGGGGACCCAGGCGGCCTACCCGGAAGCGGCCGACGTCGAACGCCGCCTCAGCGCCTCCTAACCCCATCCACTGCTCCGTACCGGCACAAAACCCCATCGATTGCTCCGTACTTGTCGTTATGGGGCGCGAAAACGACAAGTACTCAGCAGTCGACGGGGTCAGCGCAGTGCGTCCAGGGTAACTCCGGTGTGTTCCGCGAGTTGCGCCAGGAGGGCGTCCTGGAACTGGGAGTCGTGGGCTGCCGGATGCGGCGTCTGCCGGCGCTGGTGGTACCAGTAGCCGCCGCTGGCCAGCGCCGCCGGATCATCGCTGGTGGCCAGCCACTCCTGCGTGCGGTGGCCCAGTTCCAGGCTGTCCGGCGCTGACCGCCCGCCCATCCGCGTGGGGACCCAGCCAGGGTCCACGGCGTTGCTGGTGACGTCAGGAAACAGCCGGGCCACCGCTGCGGAGAGCGCGGTGACGTGCAGCTTGGTGGTGGAGTAGGAGGCCGTCGTCGTGCGTCCGGTCCAATCCAGGCCGTCCAGTCCGGTGTCGCCGCCCCGGTGCATCCCGCTGCTGAGGTAGACCAGCCGGCGCGGACCGGGGATGAGTGCGGTCAGCAGGTACGGGGCGACGACATTGACCGGCAGCAGTGCAGGGCCGTTCAGCACGCCTGCGTTGTGGATGACGGCGCTGATACCGCCGATTCCGTTCGCCTGGTCCGCTAGCTGCCGGACCTCCTCCAGGTTGGCAAGGTCGCCGACGACGCACTGCGCACCGCGGTCCAGGAGGTGCTGGACCGCGGGGAGCCGGCGGGAGGACCGGGCGTGCACGATCACCTCGTGGCCGGCCTGCACCAGCGAGGCCGCTGCCGCCCGGCCCAGCCCGTCAGTGGATCCGGTGATCAAGACGCGTGCCATGCGCAGACCTGCTTTCGCTTCTGGATGTCCTGCCTGCTACCGCCGGGGGTTGCCGGATGCCGTGCGGACTGCTTCTTCTGAAAACACCTGGTCCACAGCTCCCGGGGCGAAAATCTTCCGCATCACAAGGGTAGCGAGCCCCGAACAGGCAGCAACGTCTTCCTGGTGCCCGGTTTCCACCACCAGGCCTTCGCCGATCCGGTCCACCACATCGGCGAGGACGCGCTCTCCCACCTGCTGTGCGAAAAAGTCCATGGATCCCACTTCCCCTCCCAGGACCAGCCGGTCAGGGTTGAGCGTTGTGACCGTGGCGGCCAGGGCGCTGCCCAGCACTTCCGCCGCCGATTCCAGGGCCCCGAGCACCGCAGGATCACCCGCCCCCGCAGCGGCGCGGATGGCTGCCATGTTCTTGAAGCCCCGTGCGCTGAGCTTCTCACTGAGTGCCCTGCCTGAACTGTAGGCCGCGAGGCAGCCGCGGCGGCCGCACCGGCACAGCGGACCGTCCGGAGTCATCCGGATATGTCCGATGTCCCCCGCCGCGCCGTGGGCACCCCGGAGGATGGAACCCTCCACCACGATGCCGCAGCCAATGCCGGTGCCCACTTTCACGTAGACCACGGTCTCGGCATCGCTCCTGCGCTCGCCCAGGCCGGCTGCCCTGGCATCGTTCTCGACGACGAGGGGCAGGTCCCAAGAGGCGTTGACCGCTGCTACTACGGAGTCCGCTGCCCAGCCGGGGAGGGTCGTGGGGTGCCGGACGTGCCCCGTGCCGGCCTCCACGGGGGCCGGGAGGCTGACACCTATACCGAGCAGCGTCTCATTCTTCCCCTGGGCCAACAGCGCCTGCCCTTCCCGGATCAACGGGCCCAGGACGGACTCGGCAGGGTCGCTGACATCGAGGGTTTTCGTGAAGGAGCGCAGCTGCCTGCCCGCGGTGTCGGCAATGCTCACTGTGCCGTGGGTCTGGCCGAGGGTGATCGCCAGGACCACCCTGCCCCTGTCTTCGAAGCGGATCTTCCGTGACGGACGCCCGCCCGTGGAGTCCAGCGGCTCCGCTTCGTAGATGTAGCCACGCCGGGTGAGCGTGTCCAGCCGTTCATACAGGGTGGCCCGTGACATGCCGGTGGTGGACAGGAGCTGCTGCCGGGACAGTCCGTCCGCGGCGCGGATGAGTTCCAGCAGGTGCCCGTGCGACGTCGCCCCAACCAGTCCCGCAGGCACTCTTTCAACCGTCACTCCGGCCCCCTTTCCCGGTTCCCCAGCCTACTTCCCCTTGTTGTTCCCCTGATACGACCCCACCCATTCCAGGGCCGCGGCCGCGGTCCATGCCTGGGCGAGGCTTCCGAGGGGTTCGCCGGTGAACGGCTCGTAGTACTCGCCGAACTGCAGGTCCGAAAGCTGTTCAAGGGAGGCCGACCTCAGTATCTCGAAGAGCGCTGCCTCACCATCGCGGGCGCAGGCCCAGCCAAGGAGCAGGTTGAGGAAGGGCCACACGGGGCCGCGCCAGTAGGTCCGGGGCCGGAAGGCATCGCTGGCAGGGGATGTGGAAGGTGGCAGCGGGAAGCGCAGGCCCGGGAAGCCCATCCACCGCGGTCCGCGCAGGAGTTCCCGCTGGGCTGCCAGAAGGGCGGGGTCGCCGCCTGCCACGAGGGGCGCGAAACCGGAAACCGTCTCAGTGCCAATCCATTCCCGGGCCAGCACGTCGTAGTCCCGCGCCAGCCCGGTCTCCGGGTCCACCGTCGAGGCGACACCTGCGCGGAACCGGGCCGCCATGGCCCGGAGCTCGCCGGCCTCGTGTTCCCGGCCGAGCTCATCGCCAAGGCCTGCAAGGACGTCGCTGGACGCAGCCAGGATTGCGGAGAAGAAGACGTCGCGGACGCGGAAATCGACGGCGTCCTGCACGGCGGCGTCATCGAACCCGACCTCGGCCATCTGCTGAACCAGCCACAGGTACTTGGTGTACTCGTCGTCGTCGGGCCGTTCACTGGCGTCTGCCACGTGCAGGACATCCCTGCGGGTGAATGCCGGCACGGGTCCCGGAACGATCCGTGAGTAGGGGCCGTCCCACCGGGGTGAGTTGTCGAAACCCGATTCCCAGCCGTGGTGGATTTCAACAAGCCCCACGCTGTCGGGGTCGCGGACTGCCGCCAGCCACCGGTGCCATGCCAGCCACCCGTCAAAGGACTCCGCCAGGAACGACTCGGCCACCTCCTGGTCTTCGCCGCCGTTTTCCCGCCCGCGGTCAACGATGTGGCGCAGTGCGATGGCGTGGACGGGAGGCTGGCAGATGCCGCTGCTGCGGATACCTTCGGGCAGCGCCGCCGCACTTTCCGTGCCCCACCGGTCGAAGCCCGGGAAGTATCCGGTGTCGTTGTCGCTGAACACGATGTGCGGAATCATGCCCGTGGACCACTGCGCTTTGAGGAGGCTGCGCAGTTCCGTGACGGCCCGGGGGACGCTGGTGCGGGCAAGCCCGATGGCAACGAAGGCCGCGTCCCAGCTCCACATGTGGGGGTACAGGTTCGGGGCGGCGCTGGTCATGGTGCCCAGGTCGTTGACCTTGAGGACTTCAACAGCGGCTGAGCGCAGTTCTTCCATGGACAGGGAGCGGGTCGGGTTCATGAGGCCTCCAGTGCCATTGACGTTTCGCGGTCGTAGACGCGCATGGTGTTCGGTGCGAAGCCCAGCCAGACAGTCCGGTGGGGTGCCGTTTTGAAGGTGGGCGGCGCCTGCACCTTGAGGGGGTGTCCGTCCACCTCAACGGTGAGCAGGGTGGTGGAGCCCATCGGTTCCACCACCAGGACAGTGGCGGCCACATCGCCGGACGAGCGGGTGCTGTTGACTGCCACGTTTTCGGCACGGACCCCAAGGAGGACGTCCTTGCCTGCGAAGGAACGCAGGATGGAAGGGGCCATGAGCTGCTGTTCACCCAGGACCAGCGTGCCGCCGTCGTGGCTGACTGCGGCGTCCAGGAAGTTCATCGGCGGGGAACCGATGAAGCCGCCCACGAACCGGTCCGCGGGGGCGTCATAGACGTCCAGCGGGTCACCCAGCTGCGCGATCCGGCCCTTGCGCATCACGGCCACCTGGTCTCCCAGGGAAAGCGCCTCGCTTTGGTCGTGCGTGACGTAGACCGTGGTGGTCCCAAGGTCCTGGACGATTTTCTTCAGTTCCGAGCGGAAGGTCAGGCGGAGCAGGGCGTCGAGGTTGGACAGCGGCTCGTCCATGAGCAGTACATCGGCGTCCATGACGATGGCCCTGGCCACGGCAACCCTCTGCCGCTGGCCGCCGGAGAGGTTGGCCGGGAGCCGGTCCAGGTACGGGCCCAGCTGGAGAAGATCGGCCGCCCACTGCACCTTGCGTTCAATTTCATCCGCCGGCACCTTGGCCATCTTCAGCCCGAATCCGATGTTGTAGCGGACCTTCCGGTGGGGGAAGACGGCGTAGGACTGGAACACCATGGACAGGTTGCGCTTGTTGGGCGGCAGGTAGGTGACGTCGCGGCCGCCGATGGAGATCGAACCTGAGTCGGGCAGTTCGAGCCCGGCGATCATCCTCAGCAGTGTGGTCTTTCCGCAACCGGAAGGTCCGAGGAGGACGGTGAACTCACCGTCACGGATGGACAGGGACACGTCATCCGTGGCGCGTTCTGATCCGCCGGGATAGGTTTTGACGAGGTTGGAGATCTGGATGTCAGCCACGATGGGCTCCTTCGAAAGAGTGGGTGGTGGGCCTGGAGGGCCTAGCGGATGGTTGAGCCCCACATGTTGGTGAGGTAGCGGCGCATCAGGGCAATGAAGATGATGGACGGGATGACCAGGGCAAAGCCCCCGGCGAACCTGTACGCGAGCGGTGAGTCTGACAGCGAGCTGAGGACCTGCGCGGGAAGGGTGCGGTGGTCGAGGGTGAGGATGGATGCGCCCAGCACTTCGTTCCAGGACATGACGAAGGTGAAGATCGACGCCGCGGCGAGGCCGGGAAGGGCCATGGGGAGCACCACCCTGCCGAACGCCCCGAGCGGTGAGCAGCCGAACAGCCGGGCAGCTTCCTCGACGTCGATGGGGACGCTGAGGAAGACGCTGGCAGAGATCAGGATGGTGGTGGGCAGCGCCAGCGCGGTGTGGAGCAGGATGACGGCGTACGTCGTGTCATAGATGTCCACCGTCAGGAAGAGCCTGGCCAGGGGAACGGACAGCACCACGATGGGGAGGGCCCGGGTGAAGAGCAGGAACAGCTGGTACGGGTCCTTGCCGGGGAAGGTGAACCGGGCCAGTGCGTACCCCGCGGGAACGCCGATCAGCGCTGACAGCAGGAGGGTCCCGGCGCCAACAATCAGCGAGTTGCCGAGTGCTCCGAAGATGCCGGTGGAGCCGAGGAAGGCGTTGAGCGTTTCGACCGAGAAATGGGTGGGGAGGAGCGACAACGGGAACTCGTTGAGCGATTCACGGCTGGATAGCGCCGCAAGCGAGATCAGGTAGATGGGGATCAGCATGAAGAGCGAGACGGCGATGCACGCCGCCTGCAGCAGGATCCGGTTCCGCTTCCGACGCCCAATGGGCGTGGTGTCCACAGTGGTGCTCATCGGAGCCCTCCCTGGTTCTGGTCGCGGAGAGCCCGCAGGTAGAAGATCGACGTCAGCATGGACACGACGAGGATGACGAGTGCCAGTGCCGCAGCGACGTTGGGGTTCTGCAGCCCGGTGTACCAGCGGTAGGTTTCACCCACCACAAGGGGAAAGTTCTGGCCAGTCAGTGCCTGGGCCACCGCGAAGGTCTGGAAGGCAAGGATGGTCCGGAGGATCAGCGCCACCTGGAGGCTGGGCTTGAGCAGCGGCAGCGTCACGTGCCGGAGGCGCTGCCAGAAGGCGGCGCCGAATACCTGGGCAGCCTCGTCATAGTCTTTGGGGATGCCCTGCAGTCCTGCCACCACGATGATCAGCACCAGGGACGTGGCGCGCCAGAGCTCGGCGATGAGGACGCAGATGAACATGCTGGTCTGGTTGTCGTAGGCCAGCCAGGAGGTGCCCTGCAGGCCGAACCAGGACAGGACAGAGTTGAGGTAGCCGCGGTCGTTGAAGATCGCGAGCCATACCAGGCCGGCCGCCAGGTCGCTCAGCGCCAGGGGGATGGCCCAGACGAAGAAGTGGACCTTGTGCAGCCGCGGGTTGCTGCGCAGCATCAGGGCCATGGCGATGGCAAGGGCGAACTGCAGCGGAATCATCACCACGATCAGCAACAGGGTGTTGCGGACCGCTGGCCAGAAGTAGGGGTCCTGGACCATGCGGGTGACGAATTCGAGGGTGAAACCCTGGTCGTCCCTGAAGGCCTGCAGTACTCCCTGGACGACGGGCCATCCCAGGAGCAGTGCCATGAAGATTACCGAGGGCGCTATCAACAGGACGGCGGGAGGTATTTTCCGCCGCCGCGGTGGTGCCGCTGTTGCGGCGGGGGTGGGGGGTGCCTCTACAGCCATTACGCTACCTCGCACGTGGTGGAGATCGGATCGGGGGCCCAGCAGGGAATGTTCAGGCCCTTCAGGATGGTGTTGAGCTGGGTGGCCTGCGTATCCAGGACCTGCTGGACGGGCCGGGTTTCCAGGCAGATCTGCTGGAAGCAGTTCTTGAAAATTTGGGACACTTCGCCTTCTTTGGCGCCCAGCCCTACCGGCGGGAGAGCCAGGAGGGCCCCGGCGGAGCGTTGCTGGCGGCGCACTGCGGCGGCTTCGAGCGCGATGGCCCCCGTCAAGTCTGAGGGAAGCTCGGTTTGGACCACGGGGAAGAAGGCGTTGCTGCGCAGGGTTTCGATCTGCGCGGCCGGTTCGGTCAGGGCGCGAATGGCCTTCTCTGCGAGGTCACGGTCCTTGCCGTTTTTGGGCAGCGCCATCCCGGCGATGATCAGCATGTACCCGCGTCCCTTGGGCCCGCGCGGTGCGGGGACCATGAGCCAGTCGTCCGGTTTGTCGGCGGGGGCATTGACCAGGCGGGCCACATGGTCCCAGGCCACCAGCACCTCGCCCCGGGCCAGTGGCTCCTGCATGTAGTCATAGTTGGTGGACGCCGGGGCCATCACGGACCACAGTTCCTGCATGTAGTCCCAGGCGCCCACCGCATCCTGGCTTCGGAACGTGGTGATTTGCCCGCCGGTGAAGCTGGGCAGGAGGAAACCCTGGTAGAAGCGGTGGTGCAGGCCCTTCGGGCCGGCCGGCATTCCGAAGACGGGGCGGCCCGCTCCCTGTTTGGCGGACTTGGCCCACGCGAGGTAGCCCTCATATGTCAGGTCGTTGACGTCCACGCCCGCGGGGAGCCACTCCAGGGCCTTTTTGTTTACGGCCACCACGTAGGTTGCCTGCATCCAGGGGACGTAGCGGGAGGTGGAACCGCCCACCTTGGTCAGGTCGAGCATTTCCTTGGTGAATCCGCGCCCGGACAGATCCCTGAGGAGGCCATCGACGTCTTCGAGGGAGCCGGCCAGCGGGGCCAGTTCGCCGTGAAGTCCACCCAGGAGGGAGGTCTTCACGTTGCCGGCGCCCGCCTGCGAGGTCACCGTGGAGGCGAAAACGCCGGGGTCCACCGAGTTGTAGGCGGTGGGGACTTTCGCGAACTTCCTGAGGACCGCTTCGTAGCGTTGTTTTTCCTCCACTGGGGTGAACTGCGTGGAAAGGAACCCGACGGTGCCCTGACCTGCTGATGCGCCGCTGGTATCAAACCCCGCACAGGATGCGAGGAAAGGGGCTGACATGGCGGTTCCCAGCCCCGCCAGGAGGAGGTTTCTTCGGGAAACAGCCCCGTGGCGGGGCCGTGATTTCGGGTCGTTCATTGACTGCTCCCATCGGATGTGCGCCACTGCACAAACTTTCGTTTAAGCATTAGACATAAGTCCGTGGGTGTCAACCCTTGGTGGGGGAGAAGTGGCCGCGGGCATGAAAGAGCCCGGCGCCGTGACGGCACCGGGCTCTACCTTCGGGTCTTTATCAGCCGGCCTCCGTCGGGGCGGCGCGGTCATCGATGGCGGCGGTCAGTTCGTCGATGCGGTCCATGGCGCCGCCCAGTTTTTCGACGGCGGCCCAGAGCTCCGGCTGTTGTGTCCGGACCTGGTCCAGGGTGGCGCCGGCGGACCGGAGCGATCCCAGGTCGAAGCTGACGTTGGTGCGTGCGCCCGCCACGGCAGCGCGGAGGGCGCCGAACGCTACGACAATGTCGGCCACCAGCGCGCGGTTGCCGTTGGTGGCCAGCCAGGCGAGGTCGTCAATGGCCCCGATGGCCCGGTCGCCCAGGACCGCTGATGAGGCGGCGGCCTCCAGCGATGCACGCCGGATGGCCTCGTCGCGCCCGTCGCCGGGCTCCAGCCGGAAAGCTGCACCAAACGCCTTGGAGGCGGAGGCGTCCTCATCAGCCAGGTGCAGGGCCTCCCGGCGCAACTGCTGCGCCCGCGCGCGGATCTTTGCCGGCTCGCCGCCGTCGTCCCCGCTGTAGCCGGCCACCATGGACGTGAGGGACGCCGCCACGGCCAGCATGACCCCCGTCCCCGCTCCGCCGCCCGGTGAACCTGTGGACTCTGCCAGTGCCCGCGTCCATTCCTCGACCGTTGACCCCTGGGTGGTTACTTCAGCCTTATCCATGGGGAAACCGTGCCCACCAGCGAGGGGGCCTAAACGCACGGTCATGTCACGCCCCGCGCAGACTGGCACAGTTATCACGGCGGGACCCCGAAAACCCGGGGCTCCCGCAGTCGTAGACCGTCCAGAAGTGGGCCAGCCTAACCCCCGCCGCCCCTGTAGTCTCTGCACATGGTGCAGCGGCATAGGTATCAGTACGGTCCGGACCCCAGCCAGTGGGGCGAACTGTTCCTGCCGGAGCTGCCTGCCGGCGGGAAACACAAGGGCGTGGTGGTGGTGATTCACGGCGGTTACTGGCGCTCCAGGTACGGAGCCGAACTGGGTGAACCGCTGGCCAGGGACTTGGCGGAACACGGCATGGCGGCGTGGAACCTTGAGTACCGGCGCGCGGGCAACGGCGGGGGTTGGCCCGGGACGTTCCAGGATGTTCTGGCCGGGATCGACCGGCTCGCCGGGCTCGCAGAACCGCACGCACTGGATCTAGGCAAAGTAGTGGCACTGGGCCATTCGGCCGGCGGCCACCTGGCGGTGTGGGCCGCTGGCCGGGACCGGCTGGCCGGGCTGGGGCCGGCGGAGGGTGGCCTGCTGCAAAGCCGTGGCGACGGTGTCCGCCTCACCGGCGTGGTGAGCCAGTCCGGTGTGCTGAACCTGGCCGAAGCTGAACGGCTGAACCTCAGTGACGGCGCCGTGAGCAACCTGCTGGGCGGCCCGTCGTCGGAATTTGCCGGGCGCCACCGCATGGCTGATCCCATGGCCGCGCTCCCACTGGACGTACCCGTCCTCGCCGTCCACGCGAGGGAGGATGTGGACGTGCCGCTGAGCATGTCCACCACGTACGTGGACGCGAGCCGTTCCGGACCCATGCCGGCGGAGCTGGTCATGGTGCGGGGCGACCACTTCTCCCTGATCGATGTGGGCGCCGAGGCCTATCTGACGTGCCGGGAGCGGGCGCGGCGCCTGCTCGGCTGACACGAACTGCTGACGCTGCCCTCTTTCTGGCAGAGTATGACCATGCTCACAGTGATCGGCGAAGGCCTTGTTGACGTTGTCCAGCGTGCTTCTGGAATCCAGGCCCACGTGGGCGGCAGTCCGCTCAACGTTGCGGTGGGGCTGGCCCGGCTGGACCACCCGGTGCAGTTCGTTGGGCGCTACGGCCGGGACGCCTACGGTGACTCCGTAGCCGCCCACCTGCGCTCCAGTTCAGTTATGCTGCCGCTGCCCCCGGATGAGTTGCCCACCAGCGTGGCCACGGCATTGATTGACGACGACGGCGCGGCCACCTATACGTTCGACCTCGCCTGGGAGCTCCCGGGCCTGGCGGACCGCCTTGGCTTCATGCTGCAGGGCACCACGCTGCTCCACACCGGGTCCATTGCCACGATGCTGGAGCCCGGCGCGGCCGAGGTGCTGGCCGCCGTCGAACATGCCCACCCCTCCGCCACCATCAGCTTTGATCCCAACTGCCGGCCCAGCATCATCACGGACGTGGATTATGCCCGGCAGCAGGCGGAGAAATTCGTGGTGCTCTCCGATGTGGTTAAGGCATCCGACGAGGACCTCGCCTGGCTGTATCCCGGGCAGGACGTGCTGGATTCGGCACGCAAGTGGCTCGCGCTCGGTGGGGAGGAGGGGCCGGCAATGGTGGTGGTCACCCGTGGCGCAGAGGGCCCTTGGGGTGTGTGCCGGGCCGGCGAAGCTTCCGTGCCTGCGCCCAAAGTTGACGTCGCAGACACCGTGGGGGCGGGCGATTCGTTCATGGCGGCGTTGCTGTCCGGCCTGGTGGACCGGGAGCTGGACGGTGCCCAGAACCGGCAGGACCTGCGGGAACTGCCGGTTGAAGGGCTGGCCGAACTGCTGGAGCACGCCGCCCGGGCTGCCGCCGTGACCGTGTCCCGGCCCGGCGCCAACCCCCCAACCCGGACCGAGCTGCATGAGGCTGCGAAGGAGGCCTAAGCCTTCATCGATTGCTCCGTACCTGCCGTTTTGCGGACCCAAAAGGACAACTACGGGGCCCCGCCGGCGAGGGCCCCGGCCTGAGCTTGCGAAGGTTGGGAGCCTGGGGGGAGCAATCGACGGGTGTAGGGGCTATTCCTTGCCGAGCCCGGCGGCGGATGTCTTCCCGTTCGAGACGCTGTTGAGGGCCCGCAGGTCGAAAATGCCCTTGATATCGGCCTGCTTGGTGGTGCCGGCGGTCACGCCGTCGGCCAGGAGTTTCTTGTAGGTTCCGGCGAGCGGGTCCACGGTGAACACGATGTTCTTCAGGGAGCGGTCAATGACGTCCGGTTTCAGCTCCGCGCCGGCGGCCTCCTTGAGGGCTGTGTTGATCACGGTGGCCTTCTCGGAGCCTGATGCCTTGTCCAGCCACTCGACCGCCTTCACGTGCCCCTTCAGCAATGCCTTGACGGTGTCCGGGTGGTCGGCGGCGAACTTCTGGTTCACGATCAGGACGGTGGTGGGGAACTCGCCCGGTTTGCCGGACAGCGAGCCGTCCCACAGGTCCTTCTCATCCACCAGCACCTTCGCGCCGGCGTTCAACACCAGGCGGGACGCCCAGGGCTCGGGCAGCCACGCGCCGTCGAGCTTTCCATCCTGAAACAGCTTCAGGGTCTGCGCGTTCTCGGTGGGGTTGACGGCAACGTCGCCGCTGCCGTCCACGTTCGTCTTGTACCCCTGCGAGGATAGCCACGCGCGGAGGGCAACGTCCTGGGTGCCGCCCAGCTGCGGCGAGGCAAGGGTCTTGCCCTTTAAGTCCGCGGCCGAGGTGATCTCCGGTTTGACCACCAACTGCGCGCCGCCCGCCGCAGCGCCGGCGATGATGTCGATGGATTGGCCCTGGCTCTTCACGAACGAGTTGATGGCCGGGTTGGGGCCGATGTAGGTGGCATCGATGGCCCCGGCATTCAGCGCTTCGATGGCGGCCGGACCGGCATTGAAGACCTGGGTGCTGAGCTTGGTGCTGCCGAGCTCGCCGGCGATGAAGCCCTTGCTGACGCCCACCAGGGCCGGAGCATGCGTGACGTTGCCGAAGTAGCCGAGCTTCAGCTCGGCGGCAGGAGTACCGGGCTGGGCGGCGTCCTGGCCTGCTGCAGGTGTCCCGCTGTTCACGGCGGAGGCGACGGCGGCGCCCCCGCCAATGAGGGCGAGGACGGCTGCCGCAATGCCAATTTTCAGGCCGGCCGAGCGCTTGGGCTTGCCGGACCCGCCGGCGACGATGCGGGTGGAGCTTTGCTGGTTCTGGGAAGTCTTGTCCTGCGGGTTTGCCATGGGGAATCCTTTGCTGGGGCGGATGCTGAGTTGAGGTTACGGAGCGTCCAGCGGCCCCACAATCGCCGGTGTCGCAGGGGTTCACGGGGCGACGCGAAGGCTCAACGTGGCGTAGGAGGGCGTCAAAATTCGTCGCGGGGCGTCTTGAATCGGGGCTGCTACGGCGCCGGAATCAGTGGCGCACGTGGTCAGGTACTCTTCCTGATTCGCTTGGGGTGATTTATCTGCCGCTTTGGTGGGTACGTGCCCGACATGGGGATTTTGAAAAACTAGTCAAGGAGACTCTCATGTTGCTTTGGATCGCCATTATCATCGCTGTTCTCTGGCTTCTCGGACTGCTGGCAAACATCGGCGGCGGCCTCATTCACATTCTTTTGGTCGTCGCAGTAATCGTCCTGATCTTCCACTTCGTCACAGCCCGGCGACGCGTTTAGGCAGGAAGCGTCAAGACGCGACGGTTCAGGCAGTAACGAGGTCCCGCCGCTGGCAGTGCGCCGGCGGCGGGACCTGCTGTTTTCAGGCCGCCTTGACCAGGGGGAGTTCGTCCCAGTGCGTGGTGTAGCGGGGCGAGCGCATCCCACGTTTCATGGTCCAGTCCAGGCCGGACCTGATACCGGCGTGCCCCAGGCCGATGGAGCCGCGGCCAAACCGCCTGCTCGCGTCGTCGAGCAGGGGGCCGATGCCGCGTGCCTCGTGCCGGTTTTCGAACGGCGCCAGGGGCGGCTGGTTTCCTGAAGGCCGCAGGTCGGTGAGCATGAGGCCCGCCTTGGCGTACTTGAGTCCATCCCGCATTTTGGGCAGCAGCGCGTGCGCCGCCTTGGTGAGCAGCAGTGGATCCGCCGTGGGCATGGGCAGCGGAACACACACCGACGGGTAGGCCTGTTCATGATTCCGGAAGGGCGACGTGGCCGCGAAGGCCGTCAGCACTTTCGCCTGCAGCCCGTGTTTGGCCAGCCGGGCGCTCGCCTGCTGTGCGTAGATGCTTAACACCTCGCGCAGGCCGGCAGAGGTGGTCACGGGAGTGGCGAAGGAGCGGGAAAAGATCAGTTGGTCGCGCCCGATCCGCTCCTCCTCCATGGGGATGCAGGGTGTGCCGCGCAGTTCCAGGACGGTTCGCATCAGCACCACGGAGAACCTGTCCCTGATCATGACAGGATCCGCGTGGACCAGGTCCAGGACGGTGAAGATCCCCAACACGTTCAGACGCTTGCTGAGCCGGCCGGCGATGCCCCAGACCTCATCGACGGGCAGCCGGCCCATCAACCCCTCCCGCACCTCGGCCGGGACCGATTCCCACACGCAGACGCCGCCAAAAGCGGGATTGTTCTTGGCCCACTGGTTGCAGAGTTTGGCAAGGGTCTTGGTGGGGGCGATGCCCACGCAAACAGGCACCCCCACATGCCGGCGCACGGATTCTTTGATCCTGCCGCCCAGGGCCAGCAACTGCCCGGTGTCTCCTTTGACGCCCAGGAACGCCTCATCAATGCTGTACACCTCCAGCCAGGCCGAATACCTGCCCAGCAGTTCCATGACACGGGCGCTGATGTCCCCGTAAAGCTCGTAGTTGCTGGATTTTGCCACCAGCCCCCATTCTTCGGCGCGCGGCGCAAGCTTGAACCAGGGCTCGCCGGTGGCAATGCCCAGTGCCTTCGCCTCCGGGGAGCGCGTCACGGCGCAGCCGTCATTGTTGGACAGCACCACCAGCGGACGCCCCTCCAGTGAGGGGTCGAACGCCCGCTCCGCGGAGGCGTAGAAACAGTTGACGTCCACGTGCGCAATCTGCGGCATCTGCCGCATCGGGGCCGGCCTAGCCATGCCGCTGCTCCCGAGGACCCCGTACCTCAGACATGGTGCAGGCACCTGGTGGCCACGCCCCAGACGGTCAGCTCGGACAGCGCGGGCACGTGGATGTCCGGATACTTGGGATTCTCTGCCTGCAGCACCACACCGCTGCCGGTGATGCGGAGGCGTTTGACGGTTAGTTCACCGTCCAGTACCGCGATCACCACGGATCCGTCCCTGGGTTCGAGCGCCCGGTTCACGATCAGTTCGTCGCCGTCGCTGATGCCGGCGCCCTCCATGGAGTCGCCAGTCACCCGCACCACGAAGGTGCTGGTGATGTCCTTGATCAAGTGTGCGTTCAGGTCGATCCGGCCGTCGAAGTAGTCCTGGGCCGGGGACGGAAAGCCTGCCGCCACCGGCACGGCCGAGATGAGCACCGAAAACAAGGAGGCACCCGCCTCTATCACGCGGGGACCGATAATAACGCCCACAACACACCCTTATTCGAAAATACGTTCGATAGTTCAGTGTAGCCCCGGAGACTGACAACGGGCAGTCTTCCGCGAACTGCCACCATGGGGGCGCCCGCGCCCCCGTAGACTTGCAGGATGCGGCTGGTTGCAAGCGATATCGACGGAACAATCCTTGGGCACGACGGAAAGATCAGCCCCCGCACCATCCGCGCCTTCCACGCCTGCCGGGATGCCGGCGTCGAACTTGTTTTCGTCACGGGACGGCCGCCGCGATGGCTGCACCCGCTGGAAGAGCAGCTGGGCCACACGGGGCGGGTGATTTGCTCCAACGGAGCTGTGGTCTGGGACCTCGAGGCCAACCGCCTGGTCTCTGCCCGCACCCTGCCCACCGACACCGTCATGGAAGCCCGCCGCATCATCAAGGCGCTCCGGCCGGCCACGCTGTTCGCCGCCGAAACGCTGACCGGCTTCCACCTGGAACCGGGCTTCATCGAAAACGAGTCCAGCGAGCTTCTTGCCGAATTCACCCCGGCGCCGCTGGCGGACACGCTCACGGACAACGACTCCGTGGTGAAGTTCCTCGCCATTGTCCGGGAGGGAACGCCGGACGACTTCCTCGCCGAGGTGGCTCCCGCCGTCGGGCACCTGGCCGCTGCCACCCACTCCTCGCCCGGCGTCGCCATGCTGGAACTGTCGCTGCCCGGGGTGAACAAGGCAGTCACGCTCGCCGAATATGCGTCCGGGCTGGGCATCGATGCCGCCGACGTGGTGGCCTTCGGGGACATGCCCAACGATATCGAAATGCTCCGCTGGGCGGGCCACGGCTACGCGATGGCCAGCGGACACCCGGAGGCCATCAGGGCGGCGGGTCAGCGGGCGCCGCATTTTGACGACGACGGCGTGGCCCAGGTTCTGGAGGCCAGGCTCGCTTCCCTGGGCGTCCAGTTCTCCTGACCCCGCGCCTGGTGCCCGTTGCCAACTTCACAGCCTGCGCTCACCTGGCGTTTACCTTCCCGCCGTAGCGTGAAGCGTGCAGGGCCGGCAGCCTCCCGCCGGCTCGAAGGGGGTAATAATGGCAAGGAATGCATGGCAACACGCGGCCAATGCGCCGCTGGGCACGGCAACGCCCGCCCCGCACTGGAAGCAGCTGCGGCAGGGTGACCGCGTCCGGGTCCTGTTTTCGCCCGGGTTTGAAGCAGGTGGCGTGGTGGACACCGTTACGCCGGACCACACCGCTGTGTGGGTCCACCTCGACGGCGGCCGCGGCCGGACCATGCTGCACTGCAGCGACGGCGTCGACATCGTGGCCTGCCGCGAGACCGCATGCCGGGACTGACGGCGGGGTCCGGGCCCGCGCGGCGGAGTACGCTCGCAGTGTGACCCTGCCCTTTTTCCAGCACCCCGACGACGCCGGGCGGCAGCTTCCCATCGCCATGGCCCACCGCGGGTTCTCTGCCGAGGGGCTCGAAAACTCGATGGCCGCGTTCCGGGCCGGCGTGGACCTGGGATTCCGTTACCTCGAAACGGACGTGCACACCACGGCCGACGGCGTGCTGCTGCTTTTCCACGACGAGAGCCTGGACCGGGTGACGGACGGCAGCGGCCGGGTGGCGGAGCTGCCGCACACGGAGGTGGCCAAGGCCCGGATCGGCGGCCAGGAGCCCATTCCCACGTTTGACGAACTGGTCACGGGGCTGCCAGAGGCCCGGCTGAACCTTGACGTCAAGGACTGGGGGTCGGTGCGCAGCACGGCGGCCGCCATTGAGCGGCACCAGGTGCACCACCGTGTTCTGGTGACCAGTTTCTCGGACCGGCGGCGACGGGCGGTGCTGAAGCTGCTCAGCCGCCCTGTTGCCTCCTCTGCGGGAGTGGGTTCAAACGCGCTCTTCACCCTGCTGGGCCCGGCGCTTCCCCGCCCGGTGTTCCGCCGCCTGATGCGGCGGGTGCTGCGGGATGTTCATGCGCTGCAGGTTCCCGTCCGCTATGGGCGGCTCCCCGTTGTTACCCGGGGCTTCCTCCGCCGGGCCCACGACCTGGGCCTGGTGGTGCACGTGTGGACCATCAACGAGGAGGACGAGATGCACCGGCTCCTGGAGCTGGGCGTGGACGGCATCGTCACGGACCGGGCGGACCTGCTCCGCGACGTGCTGCTTGCCCGGGGCCAGTGGCCCCACGGGCCGGAGGGCTAACCCCGGCCCGTGCTGGTGGACGGATCCGCGTCTCCTTCGGTGGGGTCTGCCCGCAACTCGTCAGGATTGCTGTCGGGAAGTCCTGCCGGTCCAGCCGCTGTTCTCCCGCGGCCGGTGGGCGCCGACGCGTCGCCGGCCAGTCCGCCGTCGTCCGTCCTGTCGTTGTGCGCGCTGTCATTGTCGGTCTCGTCGACGTCCCCGCCCAGCGGGCTGGTGGACAACGGCGCGGGGGCGGCGCCGGCCTTGAGGCCCGGGGCCTTCTGCTTCTCCGCCTCCATCGCGTTCGAACCTTCGCTGAGCGACGAGTGGACCTCCACGTCGTCATTGGGGTCCGCCGGATCAGGCACGTCCATCTTCTCGGTCGGCTTGGACGTCCCGGCCAGGTCCTCCATGGCGTTTTCCGCTGCCTTGCCGATGCTGTCGCCGATTCCCATGTGACTGCTCCTTCCGACATCGCATGCCGGCGCGCCCCAGCGGCGTCCCGGCCCTACTCCTCCAGAATTATCAGCATGCTTACAATTAGTCCAGTGCTGGGGAATCCAACCACAGCCGGAGAGGAAGGAAGAGCAACATGGGCACTTACCATCCCGAAAACGACCCCGCCAACCCGGACCGTCCCGGGAAGGACAATGTGGGCGCGGCGCAGCCGCACCTGGCCGAACAGCGAAGCCGCGAGGCGGGCGGCTCACCCAACCCCGACCCCGCGGAAGGCAATGTCACCGGTCTGGAGCCGGGCGGGGGAGTGCCTCCCGGCGAGACCCCGCCGGCCGAGGACCAGATGAGCAGGGACCAGGGACACTCCGAATAGCCCTTACAGGCCAGGGCGGGGGCCGCGCGCTTGCCGCACGCCGTTCCCGCCCTGCCGTGCGCTGATTCCTAGGAAGTCTTCTTGCCCCGGCCGGTCCGTGACCTGCCCGGGCCCGCCAACTGACGCTCCAGGCCATCAAGGTCAAGGCGCGTGTTCCAGGCCGCCCAGTCCTCCGGGCGCACTGAGGGCCTGCCCAGCAGGAAGCCCTGGCCGGCGCTGATGCCCAGCTCAGTCAGGGTCTTCAGCTCGCCCACCGTCTCAATGCCCTCGGCCACCAGGGTGATGCCGATCTGGTCGGTGAAGTCCACCAGGCAGGCGGCCAGGTCACGCTGGAGTCCGTCCTTGTCTACGTCGCCGATGACGTTGCGCCCCACCTTGAGGAAGTCCGGGCGCAGGTGGAGCATGCGGCTGAGTGCACCGGCCCCGGTGTGGGTATCGTCAACAGCGATCCGCAGCCCCTGCTCCCGCAGCGGATTGATGGCGGAAATAAACTGCAGGTACTCCTCTTCCGGAATGTCCTCGGTCAATTCCAGGACCACCCGGTCAACGGACAGGTCAATGTGCTCGAACAGTTCCGGAAGCCGCGGATCCGTGCAGGACGTAGGGGAAATGTTGAGTGAGACATATAGGTTTTCCGGCAGGCCGCGGGCAGCAGCTGCCGCGGATCCGAGGGCAGAAAATTCAAGGTTTGCCCCGAGGCCCACGGCCGCGGCCTCGGCAAACCAAAGTTCAGCGGTGGCGCCGTCGTCGCTGACGAAGCGTGAGAGGGCTTCCACGCCGACCACCGTTTTTCCCTCCAGCCCGTAAATGGGTTGGAATGCTGTCATCAGCATCTGGTTTTCGAGCAGGGCACTGATCCGCGACATACTGCGGATCGCGTCCACCTGTTCGGCGAATTGGGGCGGCAGTGCGGGCGGCGTAAGGCGGATGTCGCGTGCCGGTTCCAACGAATCCGCCGTATTCGCCTCGCTGCGCCGGGTCTCCAGGAGATATTCCAGCAGGGCGCGTTCAGGCACGCCCGGATTCTCGTCGAGGCTGTTGCTCAACCGCTGCCGCACGGCGGCTCCCGCAGGATCCGTATCCGCCAGGACAGCGGCGATAATTCCCCATGCCTGTACCCGAACCGACATTAGCGACGCCCCCAGTTGACGAAGTAATGACCCCATGGCCCAATAATGTTCAAATTTCCAAACGCCTTATAAAAGTACGGTGCTGCCAGAACTGAATTCCGCGGCGGCGAAAAACCCTGACACCGCACGCTGATCGTATAACGGCGGCTCCAAAAGCGCAGTAGTTTTGCGTTACTGGTCAGCGCTTTCCTGCTGGTCAGCAAGCAGTTCCGGGATCTGGTCCGGCGGAACGGGGCGGCTGAAGTAGTAGCCCTGCGCGCTGCGGCAGCCAAGGTCCCGCAGGATTTCCGCCTGTTCCGCCGTTTCAACGCCCTCCCAAACGGCTTCCAGGCCGCATGCCCGCACCAGTTGCAGCACCGCAGCCACCAGGGCCGGCTGGCTGGGATCGCTTTCCAGGCCGGTGATCAGCGACCTGTCCACCTTGACCCGGTCAACGGGCAGCCGGCGAAGGTAGCTGATGGAGGAGTAACCGGTGCCGAAGTCGTCAATCTCGATGCCCACGCCCAGGCCGCGGAGGCCGCCCAGGGAATAGCGGTCGAGTTCGTTGCCTTTGACGATGGCCACTTCCGTCAGCTCCAGGACAACCTGCTGGGGCCGCACGCCGTTTTCCTGCAGGGTGTTCCGCACGTCCTCGATGAACTGCAGGCTCTGCAGGTCCGTGGCGGAGATGTTGACGCGGACGGAAAAGCTGCTGTCCACCAGCGACGCGTCGATCCAGGACCGCAGCTGCTTCACGGCCGTCCTGAGCACCCACAGCCCGAGTTCGGAGATCAGTCCCGCCTCTTCGGCCAGGGGAATGAACTCGTCGGGCATGATGAAGCCGCGGGTGGGGTGGTCCCAGCGGACCAAGGCCTCGACGCCTTCGATCCGTCCGGTCTCCAGCTCCACCACCGGCTGGTAGTGCAGGCTCAGCGCATCATTCCTGATGGCGGCCCGCAGGTCATCGACCAGTTGGCTGCGGAGCCGCCGCATCAGCAGCAGCGCCGGCTCGAACCGGTGCAGCTTGTTCTGTCCTTCCGCCTTGGAGGCATACATGGCGACGTCGGCCTCCATCAGCATGTCCTCAGGGCTTTGGCCGTCGCTTCCCACGCTCAGTCCGATGCTGGCGCCGCAGCGGACGCTGCGGCCCGGCAGCTCGATGGGATCGTTGAGGGACGCAAGGATACGGTGCGCCACGATGGCAGCCTGGTCCGCCGACGCTGACGGCATGACGATGGCGAATTCGTCGCCGCCCAGGCGGGCCACGACGTCGGACACCCGCACCGCTGTCCGCAGCCTTTCGCCTACGGTCACCAGCACCTGGTCGCCGGCGGTGTGGCCCAGGCTGTCGTTGATGGACTTGAACGCATCCAGGTCCATGAGCAGGATTGCCGGGCCGTCCTGCCCCGGTTCCCCGTCCGCTCCGGAGCGGGACCCGAGGGCAGTGCGGAGGGCCTCGATCAACGCGGACCGGTTGGCGAGCCCCGTCAGCGGGTCCTGCATGGCCATCTTCTGCATCTCGAGGTGCGCCTCGTGCAGGAGTTGGGTCCGCACCTGGACCCGCTGCTCGAGTTCCTCGTAGATGACCTGCAAGTCCTCGGCCAGCAGGTTGGTGCCCATGATGATCGCATCCAGTTCATCCCGGGCAGGGGAAACCTCAATGCGGGAGTTGAGGTCGCCGGAGGCAAGCCGGACTATGCCTTCCAGCAGCTGGGACAGCCGGGGGTCGTCGTTGGCAAACACCGCCACTCCTCCTTTGACGCCTAGTTGGCCAGGGCGCGGTCGGTGCCAAGGGGAAGGCTGACGGTGACCGTGGTCCCTGTGCCCAAGGTGGAGTCGACGTCGATCCGGCCGCCGTGGCGGTCCACGATGTCCTTGGAGATGGCGAGGCCCAGCCCGGTGCCGGGGATGGCGCCGTTCATGGCGTTCGATGCCCGGTAAAACCTCGTGAAGACGTGGTTGATCTCATCGCTCGAGATGCCGATGCCGGTATCGGAGATCCGCACGGTGGCCCACTTGGACCCGTCCGGGGTGGCATGGGATTCGCTGCCCACCGCAATCCGTCCCCCGCTGGGCGTGAATTTGATGGCATTCGACACCAGGTTGGTGAACACCTGCTGCAGCTGCACTTCGTCGGCAAGGATTTCCGGATCCTCCGGTACCGGCTCCACGTCGATGGTCACGTTCTGGAGCGTGGCCAGGGGGCGGAGGGCCGCGGCCACCAGGTCAAGGGTCCGGCCAAGGCGCACCGGCGCAAGATGCATCTCCAGGGTGTCCAGGCCGCCCCGCGAGACGCTGAGCATGTCCTCGATGAGGGTCCGGAGCCGCTCGGTGTTGCGGACCACGATGTCCAGCATTTGGTGGACTTCCCTGGACACCGGATGCTCAGTGCTCTCCTGGATCATGTCCAGGTACGCCATGATCGAGGTCAGCGGTGTGCGCAGTTCGTGGTTGACCGTGGCCAGGAAGTCGGTCTTGGCCTTGTCCAGTTCCCGCAGCTGCTTGACCACCTGCTGCTGGCTGCTGATCAGGTGGCTTTGGATGAGCCCGTAGGCGGCGTTGCCGGCCACGTGCTGGATCAGCCCCAGCTCGGCGCTTGACCACGTCCGGGTCCGGTCCATCGCAGCGATCCAGATGATGCCCAGGGAGGAATTGCCCTCACCGATGGGCACCGCAAGCGTGGAAGCGGCGCCGGCGATCGCTGACACAGGCTTGTCGTATGCCAGGGACCCGGTCTCGGTCCCGTCCGCGGAGAGTGTTTCCGTCCCTGCCCAGAGCGCGTCCGCCGTGGCGCGGGCCGTGTCCTCGCCGGGAAGGGCCTCGGGCGGCAGCGCGGCCAGGCCGCGCCTGTGCCACGCCGCCCTGATCACCGGGACCCTGTGGTCCTCGAAAGTGGCCAGGACAACGTGGTCTGCCTTGAAGGTCCGGCCGAACCCGGAGACCACGTGGTTGGCGATCTCCTGCGGATCGTTGGTGGCGCGGACGGCGGCGGAGACCTCACGCAGCTGCTCGCGAAGCCCTTCCGCCTCCTGCCGCGAGGCGCTGCGCCGCCTGACCTGGTCGATGAGGGCGGATGCCCGGTGCACCAGCTCCTTGGGGGCCGGCGGCTTGGTGATGCAGTCATGGACGCCGGGTGGATTGGCGGCGGCGATCTCCTTCGGGTTGTCCAGGTCCACCATCACCAGAACCGGGGCCTTGGACCGGACGGAGGACAAGCTGGCGTCCGCGACGATAACGGAAGGCTCGACGGCGGCCAGCAGGCCAGCGAGGCCAGGGTCGTCGGTTGCTTCGAGGACGGTGTACCCGGCGTTGCGCAGCGCCTGTGCGTTAGCGGCGAGCCGGCCGGCGTCGGGATCGGCGACAACAGCGGTACGGGGCAGGCGGACGTCACTCGGCGCAGCCGTCACAGTGCTCCCTTCCCTCCCAGTTGAGTACATTCTAGGGGGACGCGTGCCCGGCGGGTCCACTTCGTTGGACCCGCCGGGCATCTCCCTTGGCATCAACCCGGGATGTGGCGCGCCGTAACGTAACCCAAGGTGCAGCTTCGGCCGGGGAGGGAACATATATTTGACCCGTGTCCGCAGCAAAGTCAACGTCCTCCGCCTGGCAGAAATACCTGATGATCCCCAAGCTCGTCAGGCTGTCGCGGCGCGCCCCGAAGGACCGGCACAAGGCGTGGGACAAGTACTGGGCTGGCATCAGTACTACCGGGCCCGGCGGTGAGGTCCTGTGGGACTCGGGCAGCGACCACGAGTTCCTTGGCTACAAGGACACCCTGCTGCGCCACCTTGACCCCGCGCTTCCCGTAGTGGACATAGGCTGCGGCCATGGCAGCTTCACCCGGGCGCTCGCCGGGATCTTTCCCCGGGTCATCGGCGTGGATGTCTCACCCCACGCGGTTGCAAGGGCCGCCGCGGAGCCGCAGGGGACCGGCAACACCACCTACGAAGCGCGGGACATGACGGCAGCGGGCGCGGGCGCGGCACTGGCGGAATCCATCCAGGCCGCTGCCGACGGAGCCAATGTGTTCATCCGGGGCGTCCTGCACGTCCTTGACCCGGCCCACCAGGTGGCGCTGGTGGAAAACCTGCTGCAGCTTGCGGGCCGCCGCGGCACAGTCTTCATGGCTGAAACGAACTTCCATGGCAACCCTGTGGAATATGTCTCGCACCTCGGCGCCAGCACACGCGGCATTCCGGCACCGTTGGAACTGGCCATCCGCGGACTCCCCATGCCAGGGCACTTCGGTCCGGCAGAACGCGAACGCGCGTTCCCGGCGTCGGACTGGGAACTCCTTGAGGACGGCCAGGTGGCCATCGAAACCAACCCCGTGACCGGTGTCCCGGGACAGGACCGGGTGCCCGGTTACTACGCCGTGGTCCGCCCCCGCCACTAACCGGAAGACGCCCGGTGCACCCGGCTCCGTCCATTGCCGCACACTTTGCCCATCTCCCCGCAGGCACGCCGCAGACCACCCGTGTTCCCCTTGACAGGGGGCCGTGGCTGGAGGCTCCATGGTAAGTAGACTTACTAGTTGATGGGTGAGAGGGGGCCGCGTACATCACGGAAGGACATGGTTTGACACGGCAACTCCCGCAAAACCCAACTTCATTCACCAGGAACAACGCAGCGACGGCGCCAATCCACTTCTTCCGGGTGGAGGACCCCAGCCCGGAAGACGCCCAAGCCGCACCCGCGCCCCAGCGTTTTGCAGGCGCCGGAATTATCTTCGGCTCCGCAGCCCTCCGCCGAGGCGCATGACCTTCAGGAAATACCATGAGCAATCTCATTCCGTCCGGCGCACTCCGCCGGATGCTGCTGCCCCCCACCTATGGGCGGCACGTCACCTCCGCCACCGAATTCACCATTTTGTCCGTGGAGGTGTGGGCCTCCGGGCTGGTGGTCAACATCCACCTGCCCTCGGATGGCGCGCCCCAACCCCGCCTTGTCCTGCAGGACCACTTCGGGACTGAATACCGGCTGCAGGACTCGGCCACCCTTGGGTCCCGCAACCTGCAGGTGTTTACCCCGTCGGTGCCGCCCGGCACCAGGAGCCTCACCATCAGGTCTGCGGACGACCCCGCTGGCCGCCCCGTGGTGACCTTCGCAGTCCCCCTGATGGCCGTCCCTGAAGCTTCCGGGGAGGCGGCAGTCCGCCGTTTCGCTCCCGACACCGAAAACGAGCCTTACCAGGACGACCTCCGCCGCCCCGCCTAACCCATCGAAAGGCCCGCCATGCCGGACACCAGCGACTTTGCCCCCACCACCGCCATTGTCACCGCCTCCGACTCGGGAATCGGCAAGGCCACCGCCGTGGCACTCGCCCGCGCCGGAATGGATGTTGGCGTCACCTGGCACTCAGACAAGGAAGGTGCGGAAGGTACGGCGGAGGAAATCCGCGGCCTGGGCCGCAAAGCGGTGGTCCGCCGCCTGGATACCACCGAACTCCGGGAGGCCGCGGGCGTAATCGACGAGCTTGCCGGGGAACTGGGGGGCCTCGATGTCTTCGTGAACAACGCCGGCACCGGTGCAAGCACAAGATTCCTGGATATGGGCATCGAGGACTGGATGAAGATCCTGGACACGAACCTCAATGGCGCCTTCGTCTGCCTGCAGGCAGCGGCACGCCGCATGGTCAACGCCGGACGGGGCGGCCGGCTGGTGGCCGTCTCCAGCGTGCACGAGTTCCAGCCCCGCGTGGGATCGTCCGCCTACGATGCGTCCAAGCACGGCCTGGGCGGCCTCATGAAGACGCTGGCACTGGAGCTGGGGCAGTACGGCATTACGGCCAATACCGTGGCCCCGGGCGAGATCGCCACCCCCATGACGGGGCAGGAGGACCAGGACCCCACGACGACGCAGCGGCCTGGGGTGCCGCTCGGACGGCCCGGGCACGCGCGCGAGATCGCCGACGTCATAGCGTTCCTCGCCTCGCCGGCGTCCAGTTATGTGACGGGTGCGGCCTGGGTGGTGGACGGCGGGATGCTGCAGATGGGCCCGCAGGCAGGGTCGCACCTCACCAGCAACGACTGGCGCGAAGCGTAGGGGGTCGCCGGAACCTGGCTCCGGTCCGGACGCCAGCCCGCAGGTCCATATCGCGGATCCGGCAAGCCCTTTCCCTGGTCCGGCTGGCATGATGGAGCGCATGCGCATTCTTATCGCCCCGGACAAGTTCAAGGGGTCCCTCACCGCAGCTGAAGCTGCCGCGGCCATCGCCGAAGGCGCGCTGCGGGTGTACCCGGACGCCGTTGCCACCCAGTTCCCCATTGCCGACGGCGGCGAGGGCACCCTGGAAGCGGCCGTCGCAGCCGGCTACGAAGAGCGGCTGAACGCCGTGGTGGGACCCATCCTGGCCCCCGTGGGCGCTGCCTGGGCCATCCACAAGGCGGGCGGCGGCAAGGTCACGGCGGTTATCGAAACAGCCCAGGCGTCCGGTCTGGCCGACATGGAGCCGACCCCGGCCAACTCATTGCGGGCACACAGTTACGGCTGCGGCCAGCTCATCGCCGCCGCCCTCGACGCCGGCGCCACCGAAATCGTCCTGGGCCTGGGCGGATCGGCCATGACCGACGGCGGCAGCGGCGCCCTGCGGGCCCTGGGCCTGAAACCCCTGGACTCCGCCGGGAACGTGGTGCCCCTGGGCGGTGGTTCCCTGGCCGACGTGGTCGCCCTCGACACGACGGGCCTGGACCCGCGGCTGTCCGCCGCCACCTTCCGCATTGCCGTGGACGTACGCAACCCCCTGTACGGGCCAACCGGCGCCGCGCACGTTTTCGCCCAGCAAAAGGGGGCGGACCAGGACGCCGTGGAAATGCTCGACGCCGGGCTTCGCAACTGGGCATCAGTGCTGCGGGAAGCAACGGGGCGGGACGTGAACGTCCCCGGTGCGGGCGCCGCCGGCGGCTTCCCGGCGTCGTTCCTTGCCTTTACCAATGCCACGCTGGAAGGCGGCTTCGCGCTGGTGGCCGGCTTGACCGGTCTGGCAGGCCAGTTGGACCAGGCAGACCTGGTCATCACCGGCGAAGGGTCCATGGATTCGCAGTCGCTGACCGGAAAGGCCCCGATCGCGCTCGCCGACGCGGCCCGTGAACGGGGCATTCCTGTCATCGTGGTGGCGGGCAGGATCCTGGTGACCCTTGAGGATCTCGCCGGACACGGTGTGGTCGGCGCGGCGCAGCTGCTGGACGTCGCCTCAAGCCCGGAAGACGCCGTGGCAAACGCCGGCAAGTACCTGGCCTGGGCCACAAGCCAGGTACTCGAAGGCGCCTAGCAGGCGGGGTCGCCAGCCCACGATGGTGGTGTTGCGTCGGCGCGCCTTCGGCGCCGGTTCCGCAGTGGGGTTCAGCGACAGGCTTCGATTCAGGGGACCCCTTTTCCCGAAGGTGGACCGCTGCACCCACCAGGACCGCCTACGTGGCCATCCCAACGAAAAAAGCGAGGACCAGGCCTGCGTTGGCCAGCAGCAGGCCGTGTTCCCTGGCCCGTTTACGTATCCTCACTCCTTCTCCCCGGCCGTGGGAAGGACCCTTCCGGTGGCCAGTCTGTTCAGTCGAAGCGGGACAAAGACCAGCAAGACCACCATGACGCCCAGGAGCGCTCCTCCCGCCACGACCCCGGCGGACCGTCCGGCAGCGACGTCGAACACCAGGGCAGCGGTTCCGGCGCTGAGCAGGGCGATGCCGCCAAGGGCAATTTTGGTGATGGTGTCGGCGCTGGAAACCAGCATTTCCTTGAGCCGCTTGCGGAAGAGCCGGCGGTGCACGCTGACCGGGAGGAGGATGAAGGCGGTGGTTAACGCGGCGATCACTACGTTGGCCAGGTAGAGGCCGACTTCCCAGTCGTCGAGCTTTTCGAACCGCTGCTGGAATGGCAGCGTCAGCAGGAAGCCTGCCAGGATCTGCACCCCGGTCTGGAGCACGCGCAGCTCCTGCAGCAGTTCCGCCCAGTTGCGGTCCAGCTGCTCTTCACGGGTCTCATTCCGTCCCGTACGGCCGGTGTAGTCCTCGACTTCGGACATCGGTCTTCCTCCCTTTCAGGCCCCGTCCAGGTCTTCTTTCTACTCCTCCCATACCCAGAAACAAGGCCAGCCGTTGCGCCTCCTACAACATTTGATAAGTTTACTGATTATTACCCGGAGTGGTGGACGACGTGCTCCACATCGGGATAGCTTCAAAGGGCCGGAGCACGGTGGTGCTCTTCCCAACCGACGGGCTTTTTCCAACCGACACAGGCAGGGCGGACCATGAGCGACACGGAAAAGCAGAAAGACCAGCCGGGAGATCCGCGCGGCGGCTACCACTCGGGGCCGTTTCCGGAACAGGAACAAAAACAGCCCGGGCTGACGGCACCGATGGACCCCAAGCCGGACCACGGGGAGCTGAGCTACGAGGGGCACGGCAAGCTCGAGGGCAAGGCCGCGCTGATCACGGGCGGCGACTCGGGCATCGGCAAAGCCGCGGCGATCGCCTTCGCCAGGGAAGGGGCCGACGTCGCCATCTCCTACCTGCCGGAGGAGGAAGACGACGCGCAGGACACGGCGGAATGGATCCGGAAAGCCGGACGCAGGGTGCTCCTGCTTCCCGGCGACGGACGCGAGGAGGAATTCAGCACCCGCATTGTGGACGAGACCGTCTCCGAATTCGGGCGCCTCGATGTCCTGGTGCTGAACGCCGCGTACCAGAAGAACCGTGAGAGCCTGGAGACGCTTCCCACCGAGGAATTTGACCGGGTCTTCCGCACCAACCTGTACTCGCTGCTATGGTCGGCCAGGGCGGCCGTACCCCACCTCAAGGCGGGGGCCTCCATCATCACCACCGCCTCCATCCAGGCTTTCAACCCCTCACCGGGGCTTATCGACTACGCCATGACCAAAGCGGCCCAGGTGGCGTTCACCAAAGTCCTGGCCCAGGAACTCGGACCCAAGGGGATCCGCGTCAACGCAGTGGCGCCCGGCCCCATTTGGACACCCCTGATTCCCGCCACAGAGTGGCCGGACAAGCTACCGTCCTTCGGGCAGGACACGCCCCTGGAGCGGGCCGGACAGCCCGCGGAACTCGCCGCAGCGTATGTACTGCTGGCATCCGAGGACGGCTCCTACATCTCCGGCGCCGTCCTGCCGGTCACCGGCGGCAAGGGACTGTAGGCAGGACGGAACGACTATCCGGCACCATCACCAGACCAGCAATATCGGCAACGCACAACAGGAGGAAGCATGACGCAGGAAAACCAGCAGGCTGAACCCGAGACGGCCCCCGGCGGCTACGGGACCCCCACCGCGGAGCAGGAGGCGGCGGGGACCCATGGCGGGCAGGGCAAGCAGTCCAGCGGCGGCACTTCGTCGCCCGGCGCGGACACCAACGAGCCGCAGGCCGGAGCGGGTCAGCAGCCCGTACCGCACGATATGGACCTTCCCTCCAGCGCAGCGGAAATCGATGAGTCCAACGACGATTCCCAGGGTTCGGCTCCCGTGTCGTCCGAGTCCGGGCAGGAAGCCACCGGCATTCCGGACGGCAGCGGCAACGATCTTCCCCAGGAGAAGTCACCCAACGACGACGACGAAAGCTTCGACGCCGGATAAGGCGCCCTGGCCCACGGGCCCCCGCTCTGCTGCCCCCGGGCAGCGGACGCGGGGGGCCTCTGCTGTAACGGGGCTTCAGCCGGCTGCCTGCGCCGGGGGGAGGGCATACATCCCGCCCGGCTGGGTACGGAAGAGGCGAAACCAATTCGCCGGCAACCGGCAGCAGCTGCCACCCCATGCTGCCTGTCGGCGCCGGCGTCGAACCCCGGGAAGGTGGCCTGTGGCATGAGATCTTCGGAGCAGTGGGCGCGCCGGTTGGACCGGCCGGACAGCGTGGACGTGGACGTCCTGGTTCCCACATGCAACCGGCCGGCCGAACTCGCCGTGACCCTCGCGGGACTGGCCGCGCAGTCCGGGCCCACGTTCGCCGTCGTCATCAGCGACCAGTCGGCAGGCCAGCCCGCCTGGGAACATCCCGCAGCCGCCGCCATGGTGCGGGTGCTTGAGGCGCAGGGACGGCCCGTCACGCTGCTGCGCCACCTCCCGCGCCGCGGCCTGGCCGAACACCGGCAGTTCCTGCTGGAGCAGTCCACCGCGGACCAGTGCCTCTTCCTGGATGACGACGTCTGGCTGGAGCCCGGTGCCCTGGCCCGGCTGAGCCAGGCGCTCGACCGGCTCCAGTGCGGCTTTGTGGGAATGGCGCCGCAGGGCCTGTCCTTCCTGGGTGACCCCAGGCCGGAACAGACGGCACCGTTCCGGCCATGGGACGGCCCGGTGACCCCCGAGCGCGTCCGCCCGGGCACCCGGGAATTCGAACAGTGGCCTTTGCACAGCGCCGCCAACCTCAGCCACCTGAGCGCCGAACTGTCGCTGCGGCCCGGCGAATGGGTCCCCTACCATGTGGCATGGCTGGGCGGCTGCGTGCTGTACCGGAGAGAGGCGTTGAACGACGCCGGGGGGTTCCGTTTCTGGGCCAGCCTCCCGGCCGACCATGCCGGCGAGGACGTGGTGGCCCAATGGCAGGTCATGGAACGGTACGGCGGTGCGGGCATCCTGCCGTCCGGTGCGGTCCACCTGGAATCGCCCACGACGGTGATAGAACGGCGCGTGGAGGCGCACCACGTCGTCCTCGGCCAGGAGTCGGCCCGTACACCCTAGCGCAGCGGGTACGCAACGAAGGCAAAGCGTTGGGAATCCGGCGACCAGCTGTTGACGTTGAGGGTGCCTTGGCCGCCGAAGACCGGCCAGGTGTGCAGCGGAGTGGTCCAGTCATTGGTGGAAACGAGGACGACCTCAACCGGCAGGTCCGCGGGGTGGCCCTGCGTTCCAGCCGTGAAGCGAAGGTAGCTGGCCAGGCGGCCGTCGGGGGAGAGGTGCGGGAACCAGTCCACACTGGCAGTCTCTGCGAGCCGCTCGAATCCGCTGCCGTCCGTGCGGACGCGCGCCAGCTGCGCGTGGCCGGGCGCCGTGCTGAAGGATTCGGTGTTGAGGTACAGCCAGTCTCCATCCGGCGAGTACTCGGGGCCGTCGCAGTGCCCGGCCCCCACATCCACGCTGCGGGCCGGACCGCCGGCCGCGGGGATGGTCCGCAGACGCCCCGGCCGCGTGAAGTCCCCACCCTCGATGTCCACGTACGCCAGGCGCCCACCATCGGGACTGATGCCATGCAGGAAGTGGAAGGACCCGTCGTCGTCCGTGATCCGCGTGGCTGCACCGCCCGTAAGGGGCGCCCGGTAGATGTGGCCGTCCTCCCCGGATAGGAAGATGGTGCTCCGGTCCGGGGCGAGGACGTGGTCGTTGTTGAGGTGGGGGACGCCGGTCAGCGGAACCTCCGCGAGGCCGCCATCCGCCAGGCTGAGCCGCCACAGCTTGCCGCCGCCGTTCAGAATCAGTGCGTGCCCGTCAAGGGTCCAGTTGGGCGCTTCAAAGAGCATATTCCTTGAAGCGTATACAAGATTCCGCTGGCCGTTGGTCGAAGCGATCCACACCTCGCATTGCTGGCCCGGGCGGAGGCTGCGCATGGCGGGGAGCTCAGTCGTTGCTGCTGAAGGCGGCGTCGAAGCTGGTTTGGGAGGCGGGGAAGTCGTACTTCTTCAGGGCTGCGAGGGCTTCGGGGGCGCCGTGGAGGCGGTCCATGCCGGCGTCTTCCCATTCGATGCTGATGGGGCCGTTGTAGCCGATCGCGGTGAGGGCGCGGAAGGAAGCTTCCCAAGGGACGTCGCCGCGCCCTGCGGAGACGAAGTCCCAGCCGCGGCGGGGGTCACCCCAGGCCAGGTGCGAGCCCAGGACGGTGTTGCGTCCGGTCTGGCGGATCTTGGTGTCCTTGCAGTCCACGTGATAGATCCGGTCCTTGAAGTCCCAGATGAAGGACACTGGGTCGATGCCCTGCCACATCATGTGGGAGGGGTCCCAGTTCAGCCCGAATGCTTCGCGGTGCCCGATGGCTTCGAGGGTGCGGACCGTGGTCCAGTAGTCGTAGGCGATTTCGGAGGGGTGGACTTCGTGGGCGAAGCGGACGCCTTGTTCGTCGAAGACGTCCAGGATGGGGTTCCAGCGGTCGGCGAAGTCCTGGTAGCCGGCGTCGATGACTTTGTCCGGGACGGGCGGGAACATGGCGACGTATTGCCAGATGGAGGATCCGGTGAACCCGACGACGGTGTCGACGCCGAGTGCTTTGGCGAGCCGGGCGGTGTGTTTCATTTCCTCGGCGGCGCGTTGGCGGACGCCTTCGGGGTCGCCGTCGCCCCAGACTTTGGATCCGACGATGGCCTGGTGCCGGAAGTCGATGGGGTCATCGCAGACGGCCTGGCCTTTGAGGTGGTTGGAGATGGCCCAGACCTTGAGGTTGTATTTGTCCAGGATCTCCAGTTTGGAGTCGACGTAGCCGGGTTCGTCCCAGCGCCAGGCGTCCAGGTGGTCGCCGGAGACGGCGATTTCCAGGCCGTCGTAGCCCCAGCCGGAGGCCAGGCGTGCGACTTCTTCGAAGGGCAGGTCGGCCCACTGGCCGGTGAACAGGGTGAACGGGCGGGGCATGCGGGGGCTCCTTGGATTGGTGCTGGCGGCGGCTGGTACTGGCTGGCGTTTAGTGGCGGACGATGGTGAGGGTGCTTTTGTTGGCTGCGGATTCCTCGACGGCGTTCAGGACGTATTGGACGTTCAGTCCCTCTTCGAACGACGGTGTGGGTTGGGTTCCATCGTTGATGGCGGTGAGGAAGTCGCGGATTTGGTGGGTGAAGGTGTGTTCCCAGCCGATGATGTGGCCCTGCGGCCACCAGGCTGCGAGGTAGGGGTGCTCGGGTTCGTTGACCAGGATACGGCGGAAGCCCTGCTCGCGGACGGGAAGGGTGGCGTCGAGGAAGCCGAGTTCGTTGAGGTTTTCCAGGTCGAACAGCAGGCTGCCCTTCTCGCCGTAGACCTCGATCTGGAGGCTGTTCTTCCGGCCCGTGGCCACGCGGGAGACCTCGACGGAGGCGATGGCCCCGGAGGTGAGGGACAGGGTGGCCCAGGCGGCGTCGTCGACCGTGACGTCCTCGGTTCCCTCAGAGCCGGGGCGCTGGGTGACGAACGTGTTGAGCCGGCCGGAGACTTCGGTGACCTGGTCGCCCAGCAGGAACAGGACCTGGTCGATGGCGTGCGAGGCGATGTCCCCCAGGGCGCCGGACCCGGCGGTTTCTTTCCGCAGCCGCCAGGTCATGGGGGCCTGGGCGTCGGCGAGCCAGTCCTGCAGGTACGCCGCGCGCACATGCCGCACGGTGCCCAGCCGTCCTTCGGCGATGAGTTCCCGGGCGAGGGCCAGGGCGGGGACGCGGCGGTAGTTGAAACCGATCATCGACTGCACGCCCCGGGCCCTGGCTTTGGCGGCCGCGGCGGTCATGAGTTCTGCCTCGGCCAGGGTGTTGGCCAGCGGCTTTTCCACCAGCACGTGCTTGCCCGCCTCGAGCGCCGCGATGGCGATCTCGGCGTGCATCCAGCCCGGGGCGCAGATGTCCACGATGTCGATGTCGTCCCGGGTGATTACGGTGCGCCAGTCCGTGGCCGATTCGGCCCAGCCGTACTTGGCCGCGGCCTCTGCCACAGCGGTGGCGTCCCGGCCCACGAGGACTTTTTGTTCGAAGGCCGGGACGTCGAAGAAGCTGGCCACGTTCCGCCACGCGTTGGAATGGGCCTTGCCCATGAAGGCGTAACCAATGGCGGCCACGCCCAACGGGCGTGTAGCCGGTCGGGAGGCCCGGGGCTCGGACTGGTGTGCGGGGGTGGTCATGATGCGTTCCTGCGTGCTTCCTGCTGGCTGGGCTGGGTGTGCCGGGTTAGAGGGTGGCCGTTTCCGGTGCCCAGTCCTCGGGGAGGGCGGGGGATGCCGGGGCGCTGCTTTCGACGTTCACGAACGTGCCGGCGTCGATTGATTCGCTGATGGAGACCATCGTGTCCAACACGTGGTACGCCAGCTCGCCCGGTGCGCGGTGCGGAACGCCGGCCCGGAGGGAGCGTGCCATGTCCAGGACGCCCATGCCGCGGCCGTTGGCGGGCCCGGTGGCGGGAACGGTGGTCCAGTCCTCGTCGCCGGCGCGCCAGAGCTTGATGTCGCCCGTGAAGTAGTTGGGGTCCGGCAGCGAGATGGTGGCCTCGGTGCCGGTGATCTCCACGAATCCCATCCGCGTCCGGGGGGACTCGAAGGAGAAGACGCTGTGCGAGGACGCGCCCGACTCGAACTGGGCCATGGCGGAAACGTGCGTGGGCACCTCAACCGTGAACACCTCGCCGGCCTTGGGGCCGGAGCCGATGACGCGCACGTCCTTGGCCTTGGACCCGACGGCGGCCACCTTGCGGATGGAGCCGAAGGCCTGGACCAGGGTGGTGAGGTAGTACGGGCCCATGTCGAACAGCGGGCCCGCGCCGTGCTGGAAGAGGAACGCCGGGTTGGGGTGCCAGGACTCCGGGCCGGGGGTCTGGAACGTGGTCATGGCGGTCAGGGGAGTGCCGATGTCGCCCCGGCGGATCAGCCGGAGCGCGGTTTGGATGCCCGCGCCCAGGAACGTGTCCGGGGCGCAGCCCAGGCGGATTCCTGCAGCGTCCGCGGTCTTGAGCAGGCCAAGCCCGGACTCGCGGTCCAGGGAGAACGGCTTCTCGGTCCAGACGTGCTTGCCGGCGTGGACTGCTGCGGTGGCCACTTCCACGTGCGCGGCGGGGATGGTGAGGTTGACGATGATTTCGACGTCGGGGTGGTTCAGGGCCTTGTCAACGCCGCCCCATTCCGGGATGCCGTACTCTTTGGCCCGTGCCTCGGCGGCGTCCTCGAAGAGATCGGCGATGACGTGGACTTTGAGGTCCGGGAACGCCGTGAGGTTGTCGAGGTACTGCTTGCTGATCACGCCGGCGCCGATGACACCGACGCCTACCGGGCCGCTGCGGGCCGGGTTGGCTGCGGGGGTGCTCACGCGTTGGCTCCTTCAGTTGCAGTGTTGCTGGTCAGGAAGGCGAGGCTCTGGGCGATGCCCTCGAAGATGTCGCCGCTGTAGTCATCGAACTCCACCACGCCCACTTCCAGGGATTTGGCGGCGGCGATGACGTCCAGGACGGGAACCTTGCCCTGGCCGGCGGGCTGCTGGGCCTTGTTGTCCTTGTTCAGGGGGCCGTCCTTGATGTGGATGAACTTCACCCGGTCCCCCAGCCTGCCCAGGAGCTCCACGGGGTCCTGGCCACCCACGGCCGCCCAGTAGGTGTCCACTTCCAGGACCAGCTCCGGGTCCAGCAGGCTTTCAAAGTATTCCAGGGCGGTCCGGCCCTCGATAGTGGACTCCAGCTCCCACGCGTGGTTGTGGTATCCCACCCGGATGCCGTATTCCGCGCCCTTCTTCGCGGCTGCGTTCAGCTTGGCTGCGGTGGCCTGGATGTCTTCGGCTTTCTGCCAGTGCTCCGCGGGAAGGAACGGGTCGATGACCGTGGTGATTCCCAGTTCCTTCGCAGCGGCGAAAATCCCGTCCTGGTCCTGGCTCATCAGGGGCGCATGGCCCGAGGGCGCGGTCAGGCCGTTCTCTTTCAGGGCCGCACCCAGTTCCTTGGCAGTGGCCACGAAGTTGTACGGCTCAACCTGGGTATAGCCGATCTCCGCCACCTTCCTGATGGTGCCGGGAAGGTCCTCGGAGAGGGCATTGCGGAGGGTGTAGAGCTGCAGTGAGTAGGACATGTATTTCCTTTTGCGGTTTGTGGTTGGTCGTTGGGGTGGGCGGGCGGTCTTCAGCGGACCGTGGTCAGCGTCCTGCCAGCGATCCGCCGATGCCGCCGACGCTGAAGTACTTGTTCAAGGTGGCGAAGACAATGACGGGCGGGAGCATCATCACCACGGCCAGGGCCATGACGGATGTCCAGTCAGTTGCATTCTGCTGGAAGAAGGACTGCACGCCCATGGGGAGGGTGAAGATTTCGTTCGAGCGCAGGAAAACGATGGCCACCAAGTAGTCGTTCCACGCCAGCAGGAAGGCGAAGATCGCTGTGGAGAGGACGCCCGGGAGTGAATTCCGGAGCACCACTTTGGTAAACGATCCGAAGACCGAGCATCCGTCGATCCAGGATGCCTCCTCGAGGCTGGCCGGGATGGAGTCGAAGTAGGCCGCCATCATCCAGGTGGCCACTGTCATGGTGGAGCCCACGTAGATGATGGTCAGGCCCAGGAGGTTGTCCACCAGGCCCATGCCGGCGAACAGGATGAAAAGCGGCACCACGGAGGTGATGATCGGCAGCGACTGCATCACGAACAGCAGCAGCGAGTAGCCGGACACCGCCTTGCTGCGGCCTCGGGAGAGGACGTATCCGGCGGGTGCTGCAACGGCCACGGACACTACTACGGTGGAGAGGGTGGTGACCAGGCTGTTCTTGAGCCATGTCGCGGCCAGGGTCTTGGAGAAGACGTTGGCGAGGTTTTCGAACGTGAGCCCGGTCGCGGTGCTGTTGGGTCCGGGCGTGAAGGCCAGCAGCACGGTGACCATGATGGGCACCAGCACGATTCCAGTG
Organism: Pseudarthrobacter enclensis; assembly: GCF_030811655.1. Lineage (GTDB taxonomy): Bacteria > Actinomycetota > Actinomycetes > Actinomycetales > Micrococcaceae > Arthrobacter > Arthrobacter enclensis_A. The sequence goes on from NZ_JAUSRE010000004.1 coordinate 191,194, forward strand.
ATGATGAGGATCGCGGCGAAGCGCCACCAGCGGCCCCGCTGGCCGGCTTCGGAGAGGACTTTGCGGCGCTTGCCGACGTCAACGCCCAGGCTCGGGCCGGACTCGGGATGGGCGTGAAGGACTGCGCTCATTATTCGACGCTCGACTTTCGGATCTGGCGGTACAGGATGACCGAGATGACCACCAGGGTCATGGTCATGAGGAAGGCGATGGCCACGCCGGGCCCGGTGGCGAAGTCCTGGAACACGGTCCGGTAGGCAAGGACCACCAGGGACGTGGTGGCATTGACGGGGCCGCCGCCGGTGAGCAGATAGATCGTGGGAAAGTCGTTGACACAGAAGATGGTCATCAGGATCCAGCTGATGTAGGTGGAGCGTGCGATCAACGGCAGGGTGATCTGGGTGAACTGCTGCCAGCGGCTGGCGCCGTCCATGCTGGCTGCCTCGTACACGGTGGTGTCCACGGAGGCCAGGGCGGCCGAGATCATCATCATCATGAAGGGGAAGCTGACCCACACCTTGAACACCATCACGGTGACGGCGGCCAGGGTGGGATCGGCCAGGAAGAGCGGGGTGCCCATGCCCAGGTTCCGGAACAGCGAAGGAATCAGGCTGTCCGGGGTGGCCACCAGCCAGTTCCAGGCGGTGGAAGACACCACGATGGGCACCACCCAGGGCAGGAGCAGCAGGACCTTGAAGGTGCCGCCGCCCGGGATCTTGGTGCGCAGGAGCAGGGCCAGGCCCAGGCCCACCAGCCAGGATCCGAAGACCCCCACGATGGTGAACCACAGCGTGAACTGCGCTGCCTTCCAGAACGCCGGCGAGGTCAGGACGGTGGCGAAATTCTGGCCGCCCACGAAGTTGCCGGTCTGCAGCAGGTCCCCGTCGTGCGTCGCCTGCACGGCGGCATAGACCAGAGGGTAGCCGTGGATCAGGACAAGGAGGACCACGGAGGGGAGCAGGAGCCAGAAGAACGTCCTGGTGGCCTGCGCGGACAGCTTGCTCTTGCGTTTCCCGGGGACCGTCCCGGTCCCGCCAGGTGCAACCCCGCGGCGGGCCCGGGCCAGGCCGGACTGGGTGGTGGTGCTGGACATGGGCGGTCCGTCCTACTTCTTCAAGACGGATTCTAGGCCCGACTGGAAGGTTTGCAGGGCAGTCTTGGCATCTGCCTTGCCGGTGATGATGGTCTGGCTGAACTGGTTGAGTGCCTGGCCGCCGTCGAGCGCAGCCAGGTTGGCGTTGAGTGTGCTGCCCTGGGCAGCAAAAGTCTTGGCGATGGGCTGCCATTCCTTGACGATCTTCACGTTGTTGGGGTCGTTTGCGAACTCGGGCATCTCGGTGATGGACTTGAAGACCGGCAGGGCGGACATCAGCTTCTTCTGCCACAGCTGCTTCAGCTGGCCCAGGTAGTACACCAGGAATTCCTCTGAGGCGTCCTGCGACGGGGTGTTGGTGTACATCATGATGTTGTTCGGGAACACGATGGTGGCTTTGTCGCCGTGCGGCCCGGTGATGGGATCGGCCACCATGAGGTCTCCCGACGTGTCGCCGACGCGCTGCGGCACGTTGACCTGGAACAGGCCGTAGCCTGCCTTTCCGTCCTTCCACTGCGCTGACATGTTGTCCGTGGTGTAGCTGACGGCAGCGGGGTCGATGATGCCGTTGGACACGAGTTCCAGGACGAACTCCATGGCCTCGACGTTCCGGTCATTCATCAGGTCCAGCTCGCCGTCCTTGTTCCAGACACCGCCGCCGTTGTTGACCATCATCATGATCATGGAGTGGTTGGCGTAGTTGTTGCCTGCTCCTGCGCCGGTGGTGAAGCCAAACGCGCCGACCTTCTTCAGTGCCTTGCCCGCCTCCAGCAGGGACGGCCAGTCAGTGGGGAGTGCAACGTTTGCCTTGTCGAACAGGGACTTGCGGTACCAGAAGACGCGCATGTCCAGCTGCCACGGGACGGCCACGTAGCCCTTGGCCGACTTGAAGGGGTCCAGCACGCCGGGCAGGAAGTCGTCGAACTGGCCGTTGGCCTTCAGCTTGTCGATGACCTTGTCCGCGTAGGCGATCTGGCCCTGCTGTTCGAACTGGAAGGCCTGGAAGCCGCCGCCGGTGGAGACGGCCGGGCCTGTCTTCGAGGCGATCGCTGAGGAGAAGGTCTGGTAGAAGTTGTTCCACTGGATGATCTGGTAGCTCGCCTTGGCCCCGTTGGCGCCGGAGAAACCTTCCGCGATGCCCTTGGCGGCGTCATTGTAGGCCGGCGTTGCCCAGGGCATGTCCCAGAACTTGATGGTGCCGCCCGCTCCGCCTCCGCCGCCCTGCGATGCCGAGCCGCCCCCGCATGCAGCGAGGAGGGGTGCTGCGGCAGCGGCAGCCGTCAGGCCCAGGAAGCCGCGCCGGGAGAAGGAACGGCGCTGTTCGGAAGTTGCGTTCATGATGTGTCCTTTCGGGACCGTCCTGGCCTGCGCCGGTGGTGCGGTCCTGCTCATCGTCGAGAGTGGAGGTGGGACTGGACTGTGCTGCGGGGGTGCTTGTTCGGTTGCGTATCGGAGGGGCTGGTTACGGGGCGGCGAGGGTTGCGTAGAGGTCGGTCAGCCGGGCGAACCCGGCCAGATCGTCTGGACGGGTGCCGGCGTGAAGATGTTCCTTCAGGCGCCGCCACGCATACCGGTGGGCGGATTCGTAGAGGGTGGGGAGCAGGAGTTCGCCGTGCGCCCCCGTAACCCGGACTTCGGCGGGCCACGCTGCGTCCGGGTCGGGAACCTGGACAGCTACCCCGCCGTCGGCAGTGTAGAGGCGGATATCGACGCCGGCCGGGCGGGCAGCGGTGAGCACGCCCTGGGCGGTGAAGGGGGCGCCGTTGCCAAGTCGGCCGCCCACGGTGTATCCGGCGGCATTGCCGTTGAGCCGTGCCACGCCGTCGAAGGGGCCGCACACGGCCAGCAGCGCGGCCAGGTGCTCGCCCAGGATCCGCTGGGGGTCGCTGCCTGGAGCCGCCGTCGCAACGCTGTCCAGCAGGGACGCAGTGCCAAGTGCGCTGCGCACCGCGTCCCGGGCGTCCGGGTCCGCGGCTTCGCCCACCAGTGCGGGATTGGAAGCCCAGCGAAGGTCAAGGACGACGGCGGTACCTGCGGCACCTGCCGCGGCTGCCAGTTCCGAGGTGTCCTCGGGAACCGGGTTGGCCACCACAATGCCCCGGGCGCCGGAGCCGGTCGCGGCAGTGGCTTCGGCGGTCCAGCCGAATCCGCCGGCGATGACCACGACGTCGGCACTGCCTGCCCGCTCCTCCGGGGCTGGTCCGAACGTTGCGGGCAGGGATGCCATGGTCTGGGTGACGGCTCCGCCTGCCACGGCCCCGGGGTTTGCCCAGACGGTGTAGTGGCCGTTCATGCCGAAGCTCCTGCTTTGTTTGCGGCATCTGCGTGCAGTGCCGCCGCACCTGCCACCGTGGCATCCGCGATGGCGAGGGCGAATGTAAGGTCGTCAATCAGCGCCTGCGCGGAGGGAACTGGCCGGGTTCCCCTGGCCAGTTCAGCCAATTCGCGCCACTCGCCCTCGTAGCCGTTGTGGCCGTAGGGACCGAAGACCTTCTTTCGGTGCCGCTGCCACGCGAGAAGGCAGCGACGGCGGAGCCCGCCTGGACGTAGGACGGCGTGAAGTCGATATGCAGTGCCGTGTCGTCCGCGATTGCTTCGAACGACCATTCCGGCTTCCAGGTGCTGTTCATGACGGCCCGCAGTTCAATCGTGCGGCTTGGCGTGCGGAGCGAAATGGTGTAGCCGAACGGGCGGACGTGAAATACGTGGAGGAGCTCGACCTGCTCGAAGTCCGGCGTGAATCGGCGCACCAGGGGCAGGTCGTGGATTGCCAGGCCCATGACGCCGCCCTGCAGCGCGGTTTTGATGACCTCGATGTCCGAGTAGTCGGGCTGGGCGGCGGTGGGGCGGGTGATGATTTCAGTTGCGAAGTCTTCGAAGCGGGCATTGGGCGGCAGGACGATGGAGGACCGGATGGTGTGCACCTGCTCCGGAAGGTCGCCCCAGTTCTCTTCTGCCGCGAGCCAGCCGGGATCGAAAGTGTGCATGGCCCCGACGATGATGGGTACGCCGGTTTCAGCGCTGACTGCGGAGATGCGGGCAGCTTCCTCCCCGCTCATGGCGAAGGGTTTCTCGCAAAGAACTGCCTTCTTGCCTGCCCGGCAGGCGGCGATGACCTGGTCTGCATGGAATTGATGGGGGCTGCAGATGGCCACGATGTCCACAGCCGGGTCACCAAGAAGGGTATCCATCCCGGTGCTGGATGTTGCGCCGACGCGGGCTGCAACGGAGGAGGCCACCGCCGGGTCCACATCCATGATGTGCCGCACCTCGAGGATGTCCTGAAGCCGGGCCAGGGCCGGGAGATGGATGGCCTGCGTGACCGGGCCGGCGCCGAGAATGCCGACGCCGAGGAGCCGGTCTGCTGGCGCTGCGTGGTGTGACAAGTTCAATTACCTCTTTGTAAGCGGACTCTGTTGTGGCGGGATCAGTTCCGTGAATGCCTGCTAGCGGAATGACGAATGTGCCGTGAATCACAACGTAGAGGCACTTTTGACGCGCGTCAAGCAAAAGTTGTTTGTTGCGCATCGTTCTTCTGCCGTGATGACAGCACCAAGTAAGAGTGTTATGACTTAGACATGACTCAAGCCACGGGGAAACAGGCCCTAAAAGACGCCGACGTCGGCAGCCTGTCCCGCGCCGGCGATCTTTTCCAACTGCTGCGCGACGGCAGGGCGCGCACCCGGGCCGAACTCGCGTTGACCACGGGACTGGCCCGCTCAACCGTCGCTTCCCGGATTGATGCGCTGATGCTCTCCGGCCTGGTGGGTCCCGCAGGCGAGGCGCTGTCCAGCGGCGGCAGGCCGCCGTCGCGCTTTGCCTTCAACCCCTCCGCCCGGCTGGTGCTTGCCGTGGACGTGGGCGCCACCCACGTGATCGTGGCGGTCACTGATTTGGGCGGGAAGATCCTCGCAGAGCACCGGCTTGAACAGCAGGTGGCCGATGGGCCCGAGGCAGTGCTGGACCAGGTGGTGGCGCAGGGCAAGGAACTGCTTGGCTCCGTGGGACGGGGGGTTGGCGAACTCGCTGGGATCGGCATCGGACTCCCCGGACCCGTGGAACATGACACCGGCAAGCCCGTAAAACCACCCATCATGCCGGGCTGGGACGGGTTCGATGTGGTCAGCTACGTCCAGCGGTCCCTCCCCGTCCACGTGCTGGTGGACAACGACGTGAACATCATGGCCCTGGGGGAGCAGTCCGCCCACTGGCCGGAGCACAACAACTTTTTCTTCGTCAAGGTGGCCACGGGCATCGGCTCCGGCATCATCAGCAACGGCGAACTGCAACGCGGTGCCAACGGTACGGCGGGCGACCTGGGACACGTCCAGGTGGCCCGGGGCGCGGATATCCTCTGCGCCTGTGGAAACTATGGGTGCCTGGAGGCACTCGCGTCAGGTCCCGCCGTCGCGCGTTCCCTGCGGGAGCACGGACTGGACGTGGCAAGGGGCGCCGACGTGATCCGGCTCGCCGCAGACGGCAACCTGCAGGCCATCCAGGCCCTGCGCCAGGCAGGCCGGGACATCGGCGAGGTGCTGGCTTCCGTGGTCAACCTGCTCAATCCGTCAGTCATTGTGGTGGGCGGCAGCTTTGGGGAGACGGGGGAGCACGTCGTGGCCGGCATCCGCGAAGTGGTGTACCGGCGCTCGCCGCCGCTGGCCACCTCGCACCTGCGCATCAGCGTCTCCCGCGCCGGAAGCCAGGCTGCCGTACTGGGGGCAAGCCAGCTGGTCACCCAGTACATCCTGTCGCCAGCCGTCATCGAAGCGACCCTGGCCGGGGCCGCCGCCGGGTGACGCAGGGGATTCCGGCGCCACCCGGGGAACCTAGGCTTCCGCGTCGGGCTCCGGCGCCTCGGTCAGGATCAGTGCCGTTCCGCCGTAGGCCGGCAGTTCCAGGAAGAAGCTGTGCAGGTCGTCCACCTGCCCCACGGTCTCGCCGCTGAACAGGTCCTGGACGTTGGCGCCTGACGGCAGTTCGTTGGACTGGATGCTGCCGGCGATGTCCTGGCCGGAGAAGTTCAGTGCCGTGACCTGAAGGGCTCCGTCCTTGAGCCGGTTGACCAGCACCAGTGCGCCCCGGTTTGAGACGTCCGGAACGTCGAGCAGGGTGCCGGTGGCAATCCCGTTGTCTTCACGAACGGCAAGGATCCGCTGCAGCCGCCTGGCGAACGAGTCCGGGTCCTTCAGCTGTTCCGGCAGCGGCCCGTAGAGGCTGCGTGCCCGGGGCATCCCTGCCGAGGAGGTGGTGGCGTCCGGGCTGGTTCCCATGAGGTCGTGGGCGCCGCGGTTGATCCAGCGCGTATCACCCTGGGAGGTGAGTTCGCGGACGCTGCTCCGGTCCAGGGCCAGGATGCCTGTGAGGTCCCAGCCGGAGAGGGCGAAGACGCCGGGCTGCAGGGCGTTGTACATGGCCAGGAGCAGGTGGACGTCCCTGATCTGCGTTTCCTGCTCCGGGGTGATGTCCGCCGGGTCCTTGATTCCCAGCGCGGCCATGATGAAGCTGACCGTGGTGCAGGCAATGCCGTTGGTGGTGAAGACGGCGTTGTAGGGCCCGTTCTCGCCGGTCAGCCGGTCCCGGAGGGTCTGCTGGATCTGCTCTGCAAGCTGGGCTCCGGTGAGTTCCTCGCCGTTAAGCTCGAACATTTCGTCCCGGTGCCCGGCGGCGAAGTGCAGGAGTTCGTAGGTGAGCTCGTCATGGTTCTGCAGGGCATGCACCAGCGAGGCCTGGTCGACGCCGATTTCCAGGGACAGCCGCAGGGTCAGCCGCAGGAATTCGGTATCCGCGGTGACCAGCGAGTAGTGGTACGCCGGGCGGGTGATGAAGTCGTAGGAGAGGTCCGGCCCGGAATCCGAGGTTGCCTTGATGTCGTCAATGGTCAGGTTCAGCTCCTGGAAGGAGAATCCGCCCACCTTGCGGATCATGGAACCGATGAGCTGGTTGGCGGCCTCGGAGAGCGGGTGCCCTTCGGACCAGCCGGGCTGCTCCTCGGCGCTCTTTTCCACCCCCAGGAAGCCGTTGGCGTCCAGGCGCAGCGCCCCGGTGCCCAGGTCCACCAGCGAGTGCAGGGCATCGCCCACCACCAGGCGCATTCCTGCGAAGGTGGGGTCCAGCCAGTTGATGGAGGGCTGGCCGGCCTTGAAGTAGTGCAGGTAGACCCAGCGGCGGGTCTTGCCGGTGGTGTCCACGATGGGGCGGGTGACGCTCCAGTTGGTTTCCTTGACCCCGGGTTCGTAGAAGATGACGCGCTGCAGCCGCCCGATGATGTAGCCGGCCTTCTGCAGCGCCTGCTCCGAGTCCGGGCTGAGGTTGACTGAATCGGCACCCTCGGGAACATCCGGCAAAAGGTGCCAGTCCTCTTCCGGAATATCCACCATGTGGTAGATCCCGGGGTAGTCCCGGAAGTTCATTTCGGCCAGGCGGAAGTCCGCGCCCTTGCCGGTGTGGCCGGGGACAATGTCATCGATAACGGTGCCGTCATGCTCGGCGGCAACCTCGCACATGCGGCGGAACTCGTCTTCCGTGCCGAAGACCGGGTCGATCGCCATGCTGATGCGGTCGAAGTGCCCGTCCACGCTGGGCGTGTGCGACCAGCCGCTGATGCCGCCGGCAAGCTTCACGGGGCCGGTGTGGATTCCGCGGATGCCGATTTCACGGAAGGCCTTCCACATTTCGGGGTCGCCCAGGGCGGAGAGGAATGACTGGCCGGTCGGCGTGATGAAGGACAGGGGATAGGCGGTGAACCAGACGGAAGCGCGTTCGACGGCGGCACGCGGGTTGGGGTGCGCGTACGAGTTCTGCCACATGCTGGCCTGTCCGGACAGCTGCCGCGCCAGCGTGTTCGCGTCCCCCAGCATGGCCTGGTTGCGGAGCCACTCCACGTACGCGGCGTTCCGCCCGTCGAATTCGAAGGACGGCTTGCTGCCTACGAACTGGCGCCGCCGTGCGATGGGCCGCAGTGCTTTGGGCCGGGCCGCGAAGAATTGCTCGTCGAAATTGACGTCCAGTTCCGTGGCCTGCTCCGCAGCACCCGCGTCCAGTTCCGTGGCCTGCTCCGCAGCACCCGCGTCCAGTTCCGTGGCCTGCTCCGCAGCACCCGCGTCCAGTTCCGTGGCTTGCTCCGCAGCACCCGCGTCCACTTCCCCATTTACTGCGTCTGCATCCGCTTCCGAAGTGTGTTCGCTGGTGCCCGGCTCCCGCATTAGCTCCTCTTTCCGTTGCTCGTTTCCGTGCTGGCATGGATGCTTCAAGACCCCCTTGCCCAGGGACAGGTACCCAGGCGGGCAGGGAGTATTCGGCGTTCCCTCTCCCGATGCTACTGCGCAGCGATGCCGGTGGAAGGGACACCGGCGCGCCGCTCCTCCCTAAGCTGCCAAAACCCCCTTGTTTTCCCGGTGTCCACCTTCAAGCCGCCCACCGGCCGTATGCTTGGAGCAAAGGTTTTGCAGTGGGCCGGAGCTCTGATAGCAAGGCTGGAACATGGCCGCTGATCCCACCGGGCAGGTTGGCTGGGGACCGCTTCCAGTTACCCCGGAGCCGGTTTTCGACAGTAAAGACGTTGAAACCTACCTCGGGGAAGTCACCCATGACCTGATGGTGGACATTGGGGGCCAGCGGCGTGGCATCGGCTGGGCTGCCACCCTCTTCCGGTTGGGTAAAGGACACGCGCTGGCGGCCAGCACCGAGCAGGCGCGCGAGGCGGACCGGGAGCAGTGCTCGTTTTCCGATGGACCGGTCATGGAGGCGGTTCGCAGCGGAGAGTTCGTCCTGGTGTCCGACCTGGGCCTGGACCGCCGCTGGCCCGGATATTCCAGCATCGCCGCCGGCCACGGCGTTCAATCCCTGCTCGCCGTTCCCATCCTCTCCGAGGGCGGCACCAGCGCGGCCATCAGCCTGTATGCGCCTGCCCCGCACATGTTCACCAGCGACGACCTGGTCAGCAGCCGGCGTTACGCACGCCAGGTTGCCCGGGCGCTGCGTGTTGTGCTCCACGTGGCGGAGCGCGCGGAAGCGACGGCGGGTCTGGCTGTCGTGCAAAGTTCCCTGGTGCTGGTGGACCTCGCGGTGCGCAGCCTCATGAACGAATACGGACTCACGCGCGAGGGCGCGCTGCGCTTCCTGCAGACACAGGCACTGCACCACGAAGTGGACCTGCGGGACGCGGCATTGAGCGTCGTTGCGCCCAGTGGAATGGACCGCGGGCCCGCGCAGCCTGCGGGACTGCGGCAGGAACCGTACGACGGCGTGGCGGAGCTGCCGCGGCCGTCGGCGGCGGGGCGGGACTTTCCAACCGGAACGTCACCCCGCAGGGACGCCGGGGCGGGGAGGGAACCCCCGCCAGCGGCAAAAGGGAGGACGGCATGACCATCGAGAAGCAGGAACTGCGGCCCGTCGAACAAGGAGTAGCCAGGCACCCATGGCACCGGTTCGTTGCCCTGGGCGACTCCTACATGGAAGGAATTGGCGACCCCGAACCGCACAGCCTGGGCGGCCTCCGGGGCTGGGCGGACCGGGTGGCGGAGGAACTGGCGGACGGCCAGCCGGACTTCGCCTACGCCAACCTGGCCATCCGCGGCATGCTGCTGAAGCAGATCCTCGATGCCCAGCTGGAACCGGCCCTGGCCCTGAGACCCGACCTGATCGCCATGTCCGGCGGCGGCAACGACATCGTGTTCCGGCATGGCGACCCCGACAAGCTGGCAGAAAAGATTGACGAGGCCGTGGGCACCTTGGCCGCGACGGGCGCCACGGTGCTGCTGTACGCCGGCCCCGACTGGGGCAGCACGCCGGTTTTCGGAAAGATCCGGGGCCGCGTCGCCATCTACAACGAGCACCTGCACAGGATAGGGGCCCGGCACCACGCCATCATGGTTGACCTGTGGTGCCTGCCGGAGCTTCAGCACGAGGCCATGTGGGACCCCGACCGCCTGCATCTATCCCCGCTGGGGCATCACTCGGTTGCCGTGGCCACCCTCAACGCACTGGGCGTGGCCCACCCGCTCAAGCCGCTCCAGCCGCGGCCGCTTCCGGCCCACGGGTGGACGCAGGCCCGGGCCGAGGACCTGGTGTGGGCGCGGCAGTACTTCGTGCCATGGGTGCTGAAGCGGCTGCGCCACCACCAGGCCGGCGGCCCCTTAATGGCTAAGCGTCCGCAGCCGGAACCGGTGTTCGGCCTTGGCCGTCCCGGTCCCTTCCCGCCCGGCCATCCCGGGGGCCATGCCTCCGGGCGCGGCGTCCCATCCGCTGTGGACATGGGACTCGACCCGGCGCTGGGATCGGACAGGGTGGCCTGAGGCGCCTAGCGCTTCCGGGGAGCGCGCTTGGCGGCAGCCTTCATGGCGGCCTTGGCCGCGGGCGGCAGCGCTCCCGGCTCGGTTTCCGGTTCTGCCACGGTCCCGCGTGCTTCCGCGATGGCCTTCATGCCGTGGTAGATCACCAGGGCGGCGGCCGAGCCAAGGGCGATGCCGGTGAACTTCAGGTCGCCGATGGTCCAGGTGTAGTCGGCGATACCGATGATCAGGGCCACGGCAGCCGTGGTCAGGTTGACCGGGTTGGAGAAGTTCACCTTGTTCTGCACCCAGATCTTCACGCCCAGGATGCCGATCATGCCGTACAGCATGGTGGCCGCGCCGCCCAGCACGCCTGCCGGGACGGTAGCGATCAGTTCGCCGAACTTCGGGGAGAAGCTGAGCAGGATGGCGAACATGCCCGCCACCCAGTAGGCCGCCGTCGAGTAGACCTTGGTGGCTGCCATCACGCCGATGTTTTCTGCATACGTGGTGGTGCCGGATCCGCCGCCGAAGCCGGCCAGCACGGTGGCTGCGCCGTCGGCCAGCAGCGCGCGCCCGGAGACGCCGTCGAGGTTCTGCCCCGTCATGGCGGCCACCGACTTCACGTGGCCAATGTTCTCCGCCACCAGCACCAGGACTACGGGGACGAACAGACCCAGGACGCCGATGTGGAACTCCGGGGTCTGGAAGTGCGGCAGGCCCACCCATGCTGCGGCGTCCATCTTGTCGTACTTCACCTCGCCGCGGAGCATGGCCACCAGGTAGCCCACCACCACGCCCACCAGGATGCTCAATCGGCCCAGGATGCCGCGGAACAGGACGCTGACCAGGATGATGGTGACCAGCGTGACCAGGGCCGTGACGGGCGCCGCGTCAAAGTTCTGTTTGGCGGCGGGGGCAAGGTTCAGGCCGATCAGGGCCACGATGGCGCCGGTGACGATGGGCGGCATCAGCCGGTTGATCCAGCCTGCGCCGAACTTCTGCACCACCGCGCCCACCAGCGCCAGCGTGGTACCGGCGAGGACCACGCCGCCCAGTGCGCCGGGGATGCCGAACTGGGCCTGTGACGCGGTGATGGGGGCGATGAACGCAAAGCTGGAGCCCAGGTAGCTGGGCACCCGGCCCTTGGTGACCACCAGGAAGAGCAGCGTTCCGATCCCTGAGAAAAACAGGGTGGTGGCCGGCGGCATCCCGGTGATGATGGGCACCAGGAAGGTGGCACCGAACATGGCCACCACGTGCTGCATGCCCACGCCGATCGTCAACGGCCAGGCCAGGCGCTCATCCGGCGCCACCACCTGGCCGGGCTTGATGGATTTGCCGGTGCCGTGCAGCTTCCATTTGATTCCGAGCATGCTCATGGGAAGGAAAGCCTTTCAGGGGGGATGCCGCGAATGGGCGAAAATCGACTCGCTCCAGAATACCGCCAAGTTTTCCAGGACTGCCGCTGTGGCCAACGTCACCTGCCGCCACGGGAAGAGGAGGAAAGCAGTTGAAGTTGCAACTATGGAAAGCAACAGAAGCCACCCCGCAGGCAGGGCGGCGCAGCGAAAGGTAAGCACATGACCATTGCCCATGATGAGGCGGTTATCGATTCCGCAGCGGTGGACGCCATCTTCGCCCAGGCCCGCACCGCCAACTCCTTCACCGGAGAGGTGACGGAGGAGCAGGCACAGGCCATCTACGAACTCACCAAGTTCGGCCCCACCGCGTTCAACTCCCAGCCGATGCGCGTGACCTACGTCCGCTCGGCCGAGGCCCGCGCCACCCTTGTGGACGCCTTGTCCCGCGGCAACCAGGCAAAGACGGCTTCCGCTCCCCTCGTGGCCATCCTCAGCTACGACACCGACTGGGCCGGCAAGTGGGACGACTTCCTCCCCGGCTACAACGCCCCCAAGGCCATGTACGACGCCGACCCGGCCCTGGCCGCAGCCACGGGCAATAACAATGCCCACCTGCAGGCCGGCTACTTCATCCTGGCCGTCCGCTCGCTCGGTTTCGCCGCGGGCCCCATGACGGGCGCCGACTTCGCCGCGATCGACGCAGCCTTCTTCCCCGCCGGGGACCAGAAGAGCTTCCTGGTGGTCAACATCGGCCAGCCCGGAGAGGAAGCCTGGGGCGCGGCCAAGCCCAAGTTCTCTTACGACGAGGCCGTCCGCACCGTCTAACAGTTCCCGACGCGCCATCACCTACTGCCCCCTTTTCCCCAACGCCCCATCACCTCCTGATGGGGCGTTGGGGTTTTAAGGGCGGGACGTGATGGGGCGTCTGACGGGGGGAGTGGGAGACTGGGGCCATGCCGATCCGGAACCTGATTTTCGTGGCCTTCGTCGAACCGGTGGCCGAGGGCCAGGTCTTCCCGCGGACTGACTGGCCGCTGCACATCACGCTCGTGCGGTTTGACGTGAGGTTCGACGCCGGCACTCCAGCAGGTGCCGAACCCGCCGAACGCATCGCCGGGCTGGCGGACGGGACGGCCACCGCAGCACTTGGTGCCCCGCTGACCGTAGCGGAGGACGCGGGGTTTGGACGGAACGCGTCCGTCCCCGTCAACCTGGTGGAACCGCACCCCGCCCTGCAGGAACTGCATGAAAAGCTCGTGCAGGCCGTGGCGGATGTTGGCGGAAGGATCCTCACGCCGCACCACACCCTCACGGGTTACCGGCCGCACGTCTCCCACCAGGTGGGCACCGGCCCAACCGCCACCAAGCGCCTCCACCCGGGCGACGCCGTCGTACTTGACCGCGTCGCCCTGGTGGACATGGCTCCCGGCGGCGACCACACCATTAGGCGCGTCCTCCGGCTCTGGAGCCGCGAAGGTGAAAGCTAGGCGATGACGCTGTCCACCAGCGCCTTGGCCTCGGCCTGCACCTGCTTCAGGTGTTCCTCGCCCTTGAAGGACTCGGCGTAGATCTTGTAGACGTCCTCCGTGCCGGAGGGCCGGGCCGCGAACCAGGCGTTCTCGGTGACCACCTTCAGCCCGCCGATTGCTGCGCCGTTGCCGGGCGCCTCGGTGAGCTTGGCGGTGATCTCTTCGCCCGCAAGCGACGTCGCCGTGACGTCGGCAGCGGACAGCTTGCCCAGCTTCGCCTTCTGTTCACGCGTGGCGGCGGCATCGATCCGGGCATACACCGGGGCGCCGAACTGGTCCGTCAGTCCCTTGTACAGCTGGGACGGGGACTTGCCCGTGACCGCGGTGATTTCGGAGGCCAGCAGGGCCAGCAGGATGCCGTCCTTGTCCGTGGTCCACACACTGCCGTCCAGCTTGTTGAAGGACGCGCCCGCGGATTCCTCGCCGCCGAACGCGCCCTCGCCGGAGAGCAGGCCCGGCACAAACCACTTGAAACCGACCGGGACCTCGACGAGCTTGCGGCCCAGGCTCTCTGCCACGCGGTCGATGATGGAGGAGGACACCAGGGTCTTGCCCACCACGGAGGCTGGGTTCCAGCCGCTGCGGTTGCGGTAGAGGTAATCGATGGCCACGGCCAGGTAGTGGTTGGGGTTCATCAGGCCCCCGTCAGGGGTGACAATCCCGTGCCGGTCGGCGTCGGCGTCGTTGCCGGTGGCGATGTCAAAGGCGGGCTGGCCGGAGGCCGCGGCGTCGGACATCCGCTGGATCAGCGAGGCCATGGCGGACGGGGAGGAGCAGTCCATGCGGATCTTCTCGTCCCAGTCCAGGGTCATGAAGGCCCACTGCGGGTCCACCGTGGGGTTCACCACGGTGAGGTCCAGGTGGTGGCGTTCAGCGATTTCGCCCCAGTAGTCCACGGAGGCTCCGCCCATGGGATCGGCCCCGATCCGGACGCCGGCCTCCCGGATGGCGTCCAGGTTCAGGACGGACGGAAGGTCATCCACGTAGCTGGAGAGGAAATCGAACTTGCCGGTGGTGTCCGCGGATTGGGCCTCGGCCAGCGGAATCCGCTTCACGCCGCGCAGGCCGTTTTCCAGCAGCTCGTTGGCCCGGTTTGCGATCCAGCCCGTGGCGTCCGAGTCGGCCGGGCCGCCGTGCGGCGGGTTGTACTTGAAGCCGCCGTCGGCCGGCGGGTTGTGGCTGGGGGTCACCACGATGCCGTCCGCCTGGGGCGCGCCGGGCGCAGCCTTCCGGTTATACGTGAGGATCGCGTGGCTCAGTGCCGGAGTAGGGGTGTAGCCGTGACGGGCGTCGACGAGGACCTGGACGCCATTGGCGGCGAGCACCTCCAGGGCGGAGTTCTGCGCCGGCTCGCTCAGGGCATGGGTGTCCTTCGCCAGGAACAGCGGACCGGTGACGCCCTGCGCTGCCCGGTACTCAACGATCGCCTGGGTGATGGCCACGATGTGCGGCTCATTGAAGGACGCCTTGAGGCTGGACCCGCGGTGTCCGGACGTGCCAAACACCACGCGCTGGCCGGGGTCCCCCAGGTCCGGCGTGATGTCGTAATACGCGTCAAGGAGCGCAGTGATGTCAACAAGGTCCTGTGGTTGGGCAACTGTGCCCGCGCGGCTAGCCATGGCTCCAGCATGCCAGAACCTGGCAGGAGTCAAAACGACCCGCCCAAAATCCGGCCCCTGTGACACGCAATGACGCCGCCAAACAAGTAGTCCACCTGAGTACCTGGCCCGGAAAGTACCTATATACCTGCCCTCCGGCACCCTGCTAATTTCAAGAAAATTCCACGATGCAACGAAAGGAACGGACGACGGCGGGCCGTCGCCGTCGTCATTTCCGCCAAGGAAACGGGGACGTCCAATGGGGGCAGGAGACGGGGCAGCGGAGCAGTCCAGGCTCGCCGCCGAGCGGGTTGCGAGGCTGAAACGCCGGCTGGACCAGACGGAGCGCTCCACAAAGTCGTGGGACGCCGGCGCCGTGGGGGAGCAAGTGGTGGCGGAAAAGCTCAGCGAGCTGGTGCCGCGCGGCTGGTACGTGCTCCACGATGTCCACTGGCCGGGCCGTCCCAAGGCGAACCTGGACCACGTCCTGGTAGGACCGGGCGGTGTGGTGGTGGTTGATTCCAAGAACTGGACGGGTGAGGTCCGGGTGGCATCCGGCGTGCTGTGGCAGGGCCGTTTTGCGCGGACCCAGGCCGTGGAAGGTGCCCTTGCCCAGTGCGCTGCCGTGGCCTCGGTGCTGACTCCACCGCATCGCAGGCTGGTGCGGCCGCTCATCTGCATGGCCGCGCAGCCGGACCTGTTCGGCGTGACGAACTCGGACGTTGCCATTGCGGGCTCCCAACGGGTGGTGGCCGCTATCGAGGCGCTGCCGCCAGTGCTGGACCAGCAGGAGGTGGTGGGGCTGTATGCGCAGCTGGGCCAGCAGCTTACGCATGAGCAGGAGCCGGGCATTACCGCGTTGCGGAACGTGCGTCCGGGTACCGTGGTGCGCCCGCCGGACGCTTTACCGCCCGGAGGCTCCACTGCAGTTCCCCGCATGAAGCCCGGGCCCCGGAAGGCGGCAGGTCCGGACGGAACAGGACGAAGCCAAAGCGCGGCCCGGCACCCTGCGGGCAAGGCCCTGCCCCCCAGGGCGGCGAACGGCGGGCGGCAGGCGTCAGAGCGGGCCGGGACGCCGCCAGGATCACGGGCCGGCGCCGCTGCCGGCGCCCACGGCCGGAACGGCAGTGCCCATCAGCGCGGCACCACGAGCGGAGGAAAGCTGGCGCTGCTCGCCGCCTTCGTCATTTTCGCCGTCTATATCCTGCCCTACTTGGGCCGCTAGCCTCCGGGGCACCTCCGGCCCGCAGCCGGTCTGCCGCAGCGCTGCGGACGGCGGCAGTAACCCGGTTGAGCCGCTCCGAATCGAGGGTCCAGGCCTGCCAGTAGAGGGCCACGTCCTGGTGGTCGGCTTTCTCCAGCCGGACCAGCGCGCCGGACTCCAGCTCGTCGGTGAGCTGCAGCTCCGGGATCATCCCCCAGCCCAGGCCGGCGGTCACCGCGGTGAGGAATCCCTGCGAGGACGGGACGGTATGCGTGGGAGGTTGTTCGCCCACGCCCTTCGCCGCAAGGAGCTGCTGCTGCAGGTTATCTTTTGTGTTGAATCTGAGGACCGGCATGGCCGCCCAGTCGATGCCCCTTGAGGTGGAAAAACGGCGGTGCAGTGCGGGGGCAGCCACCGGGATGTACCGCATGGAACCCAGGAGTTCCACCCGGCAGCCACTGACCGGGACGGGGTCCGAAGTGACGGCGCCCGTGACCTCGCCCTCGCGCAGGAGCTGGCTGCTGTAGCCCTGGTCCTCCACGTGGAGGTCGAGGGCTGAGTCGTCCCATCCGGCGGCCTGCTGCAGCACGGGGACAAACCAGGTAGCCAGCGAATCGGCATTGACAGCCACCGGGAGATGGGCCCGGGAGGACGCTCCGGAGCCAAGAGCAGCGGCCGTTTCCGCCTCCAATACCTGCACCTGGCGGGCCATCCGCAGCAGCAGGGCGCCGGCGTCGGTGGCGGTGCAGGGCAGCCGGCGGCGCACCAGGACCTGCCCCACCGAGGCTTCCAGCGCCTTGATCCGCTGGCTGACGGCGGACGGCGTGATCCGGAGGAAATCCGCCGCTGCCTCGAACGTACCTTCGTCCACCACAGCGACGAGGGCCTTCAAGTGTTCCAGGTTCATGAAGATATTCTAAGGAAAGAGAAGAATGTTTTATTTGCCTGCATATGGCGCAGGATCCTACCGTCGTTGATATGTGGACCGCAGGGATTACCGGAATGCTGACAGGGCTCGCGCTCATAGTGGCGATTGGGGCGCAGAACGCGTTCGTGTTGCGGCAGGGGATCAGGCGGGAGCACATTGGGGCCGTGGTAGCCGTCTGCATGGCCGGTGACGCCCTGCTGATAGTGGGCGGGACAGCCGGCATCGGAGCGCTGGTGGCGCGGTTCCCCGGAGTGCTGGAGGTCCTGCGCTGGGCCGGCGCGGCCTACCTGCTTTGGTTCGGGGTGCGGTCCTTCACAGCGGCGGCGAAACCCTCTGCGCTTTCGGAGCAGGCGCCCAGGTCAAAGAACTCCGTGGTTGCCACCACTGCAGCACTGACTTTCCTCAACCCGCATGTCTACCTGGACACCGTGGTGTTGTTGGGCAGCGTGGCCAACCAGCAGGGCGCCGACCTGCGCTGGGTCTTCGCCGGCGGCGCAGTCGCCGGCAGCGTGCTGTGGTTCTCGGCCCTGGGGTACGGGGCGCGGGCGCTGGCAGGTGTCCTCCACAGGCCGCAGACCTGGCGCTGGATCGACGCCGGGATCGGGGTCCTGATGGTCTTCCTGGCCATCCGCCTGGTACTGCACTGAAGTAGGCTGTAGGCAGATTCGCAGGGGAGAAACCATGACCAACCAGCCATCCCAGGGACCTGACTACCAAGGCAATGGCTCGCCCTGGCCCGGCCACCAGCAGCCGGCAGGGAACAACCAGGGACAGTACGGGCCGCCCGACTATGGCCGCGGATCCTATGGCCAGGGACGGTTCGGGACCCCGCAGTACGGCCAGCCGCAGTACAACCAGGCCCCCTACAACCAGGCCCAGTACGATCAGGCCCAGTACTTTGGCCAGCAGGCGTACTACGGCAGGCCGGAGCCGAAGACCCTGAGCATTGCCAGCATGGTCTGCGGCATCGCCTCGGTCATCATGGGCTGGCTGGTGCTTCCGCAGGTCGCCGCAATCATCACCGGCCATCTTGCCCTCCGCCGGGAACCTTCGGGCAGGGGCATGTCCATCAGCGGCCTGGTCCTGGGCTACCTGTGCCTGCTGGGCTACGGTGCACTGTGGCTGCTGCTCATCATTGGCCTGGCCGTCGCCAGCACGTCCGGTTCGAATAGCGGCGGCACGTTCTAGTCCCGGCCGGCCAAGGATGCGGCGACGGCACGGGCGCTTCAGCCGGGGCGCCGTCGGTCCTAGCGGAGCAGCTCCACGTCAGAGACAAGGTCGATGTGGGCCAGCATGGCGTCCGCGGCTGAGGCGCCATCCTGGGCGCGGATGGCCTCGGCGATCTTCCGGTGCGAGGCCAATGACTGCTCGGGGCGCCCGGGCTGGCCCAGCGATTCCATCCGGGTCTCCAGGATCATTTCCGCGATGAACGCCATCAGCTGCGCCAACACCGACGAGTGCGCAGCGGCCGTGATGGCCTGATGGAACAGCTCATCGCCGTGGGTGCCGCGGTCGCCGTCGTGGATTTCCTTTTCCATGACGTCCAGGGCGGTGTCGATGGCCGCCAGGTCCTGGTCAGTCCGTCGTTCAGCGGCAAGGGCGGCAAGCTTCACTTCAAGCGTGCTGCGGGCTTCCACGATTTCCGGGAGGCGGCTCTGGTGGGCGCGCAGACCTTTGATGACGGAGGCCACGCTGGGCCGCCTGGCCAGGACTGCCCCGGTGCCGTGCTGCACGTCGATAACGCCAAGTACTTCAAGGGCCACCAGGGCCTGGGCCAGGGTGGCGCGGGAAACGCCGAGCCGCTCCGCGAGGTCGCGTTCTGCGGGCAGGAGGTCGCCGGGCTTCAACTGCGCGGACTCGATGTAGGCGAGGATCTGCTCCACCAGTTGCTCGTAGAGCCGCGGACGTGAGACCCGCTCCAGACCCAGTCGTGCTGCCTTCTCCACAAAGCCCTCCCTCGGACGTACCGGATCAGGATACCTCCTTCATCTATTGACAGATAGACTCACTGTCTAAGAGGCTAGTCCAGTGAGCCAGTAACTCACGTCACACACTCGCTCCCCCTAGCTTCCCCAAAATGGAGGACCAACGATGTCCGCTCCTGTGTTATCGATCATCATCCTGGCGGTGATGTTCCTGCTCGCGACCGTCCTGCCCCTGAACATGGGTGCGCTCGCGTTCGTGGGCGCCTTCCTGCTGGGCGCCGTAGTCCTTGGCATGTCCACCAACGAAATCCTGGCCAACTTCCCCGGCGGCCTCTTCCTGACCATCGTCGGCGTCACCTACCTGTTCGCCATCGCCCAGAACAACGGCACCATCGACCTGCTGGTCCGGGGTGCCGTCAAACTCGTGGGCAGCCGCGTTGCCCTCATTCCCTGGGTCATGTTCGCCATCACCGCCGTCATCACGGCTGTAGGCGCCCTGTCTCCCGCGGCCGTTGCCATCATCGCCCCGATCGCCTTGAGCTTCGCCGGCAAGTACAGGATCAGCCCGCTCCTGATGGGCATGATGGTCATCCACGGTGCCCAGGCTGGCGGCTTCTCGCCCATTGCCGTCTATGGCGTCACCGTCAACGGCATCCTTGCCAAGACGGACCTGGCCTTCAGTCCCACGGCACTCTTCCTCTCCAGCTTCATCTTCAACCTGGTCATCGCCCTGGTGCTCTTCATGGTCCTGGGTGGAAGGAACCTCCTGTCCTCCAGGGTGGGGCACTTCGTGGAGCAGGCAGCCGAAGCCCGCATGGCCGTCAGCGTCGGCGCCAAGGCAGCCGGTGGCGACGTCCCCTTCAAGGGCGTCGGCTCCGGCATGTACGGCCCCCGCGACCCCGCAGGCGACGGCGTCGCCGCCACCAAGGAGCGCAAGGAACGGATCCCGCAGTTGGTGACCATTGCCGGCCTGATCGTGCTGGCCGTCGTGGCCCTCGGCTTCAAGATGGACGTCGGGTTCGTATCCATCACCATCGCCATCGTGCTGGCCCTGGTATCGCCCGCAGCCCAGAAGGGCGCCATCAACAAGATCAGCTGGTCCACCGTGCTGCTGATCTGCGGCATGCTGACCTTCGTCGGCGTACTGGAGGAAGCCGGCACCATCGAATTCGTTTCCAGCGGCGTTGCCGGAATGGGAATGCCGCTCCTTGCGGCCCTCATCATCTGCTTCATCGGCGCCGTGGTGTCCGCCTTTGCCTCCTCCACCGCCATCCTGGCGGCACTCATCCCGCTGGCCGTGCCGTTCCTCTCCACTGGCGAGATCGGTGCCGTCGGCGTCATCTGCGCCCTGGCGGTCTCCGCCACCATCGTGGACGTCTCACCGTTCTCCACCAACGGCGCCCTGGTGCTGGCCAACGCGCCCGAGGGTGTGGACAAGGACCAGTTCTACAAGCGGATCCTCGGCTACAGCGGAATCGTTATCGTGGCCGGTCCCGTCCTGGCCTGGCTGGCACTGGTGGTTCCCGGCTGGCTCTAGCCACCTACGCCGCACTTTAGAAAGGAAACCCAGCATGTCTACAACCGAATCTTCCCAAGGACCCCTGGCCGGGCACCTCGTCGTCGACCTCAGCCGCGCACTGGCAGGTCCGCACGCCGGGATGATGCTGGCCGATCTCGGCGCCCGCGTCATCAAGGTGGAGAGTCCCGGGACCGGAGACGACACCCGGGGCTGGGGGCCGCCCTTCGTGGGGCCGGAGGACGACCTCCAGTCCACCTACTTCATGTCCTGCAACCGCAACAAGGAGTCCATCACCCTGGACCTGAAGAGCGGCGACGGGCAGGCGGTACTGCGCGGGCTGCTGGAGCGCGCGGACGTGGTAATCGAGAACTTCCGGCCCGGCGTCATGGACCGGCTGGGCTTCTCCACCGCCGCCATGCACCAGCTCAACCCGCGGCTGGTCATCCTGTCCATCACCGGCTTTGGCCACGACGGGCCCGAATCCCAGCGCAGCGGCTACGACCAGATCCTCCAGGGGGAAGCAGGCCTCATGTCCCTCACGGGCTCGGGGCCGGACGATCCCCAGCGCGTGGGCGTCCCCATCGCGGACCTGCTTTCCGGGATGAACGGCGCTTTTGGTGTCCTCGCCGCTTTGGTGGAGCGGAACAGGACCGGGCAGGGCCAAGTGGTGCGGACCTCGCTGCTGGCATCGCTGATCGGGGTCCACGCCTTCCAGGGCACCAGGACCACCATCGCAGGTGAAGTCCCGCAGGCCCAGGGCAACCACCACCCGTCCATCGCCCCCTACGGCCTGTTCAACTGCAAGGACGGGAGCGTGCAGATCAGCGTCGGCAGCGAGAAGCTCTGGCAGTCCTTCGCCGCGGCCTTTGGCCTGGAACCGGCTGCCCCGGGCTTTGCCAGCAACGCGGAAAGGGTGCGGAACCGCGATGAGGTGATTGCCGCCGTCGAACGCGCGTTCGCGGACTATGGCGCTGTTGAGTTGCTGGAAAAACTGAACGACGCCGGGATCCCGGCAGGGAAGGTCCGCTCGCTGGACGAGGTGTACGCGTGGGAGCAGGTGGCCTCGCAGGGCCTGGTGGTTGACGTGCAGCATCCGCTGCTTGGAAAGATCAGCCTGCCGGGCCCGCCCCTGCGGTTCTTCGCACCCGGGGACGCGGCCGAAACCACCCGGACCGGCCACGACGCGCCACCGCTGCTCAACGAGGACGGCGCCGCAATCCGCGAATGGCTGGGCCTGGGTGCCACGCCTGGCGGCTCCAAATAGCATGGCGACGGCAGAGAATGTACGGCACATGAAGGCAACCGAACTGCTGGACGCGGTGGTGGACCCGGGGTCGTTTGTCTCCTGGGATAGCGAACCGGAGCAGCCCGCGCTGTCGGAGGAGTACGCCCGCGACCTGGCCAAAGCAAGGGAGCGCAGTGGCGCCGACGAATCGGTAATCACCGGCGCCGGCCTCATCCGCGGGCGCCCGGTGGCACTGATCGTCAGCGAATTCTCTTTCCTGGCCGGCTCCATTGGGCATGCTGCGGCGCAACGGATCGTTGCCGCCGTCGAACGCGCCACCGCGGAGGGCCTGCCGCTGCTGGCCGGCCCTGCCTCCGGCGGAACCCGCATGCAGGAAGGCACGCTCGCGTTCCTGTCGATGGTGAAGATTACCGGCGCTGTCCGGGCACACCGCCAGGCCGGGCTGCCCTATCTGGTCTACCTGCGGCACCCCACCACCGGCGGCGTCATGGCGTCGTGGGGATCGCTGGGACACATCAACGTTGCCGAGCCGGGTGCCCTGCTGGGCTTCCTGGGGCCGCGGGTGTACCAGGCCCTGTACGGCGAAGCGTTCCCGGAGAACGTGCAGGTCGCCGAGAACCTTTTCCACAAGGGGCTGATCGACGGTGTGGTGGAGCCCGGCGACCTGGCCGACTTGGTGGCCCGGGCCCTGGACCTCCTCTCTCCCGGACATCCGGCGGCTGCGCCGCCTGCTCCGCCCGAAACCCTGAACATCCGGCCAGCGGCCGTTGACGCCTGGACCTCCATCGAGCTCTCCCGGCGGCCCCGCCGCCCTGACCTGCGCCAGCTGCTGAAGTTCGGCGCCACGGACGCCCTCCCCCTTAACGGGGCGGGACAGGGCGAGAAGGACCCGGGCCTGCTGCTGGCGCTGGCGCGCTTCGGCACCCAGTCCTGCATCGTGCTGGGACACGCGCGCCCGCTGCGCAAGGATGGTGCCGGGATGGGGCCAGGCTCGCTGCGGGAGGCCCGCCGCGGGATGAAACTGGCAGAGGAGCTCAGGCTTCCCCTGCTCACTGTCATTGATACTGCCGGTGCGGCGCTGTCCCGGGAGGCGGAGGAGGGTGGTCTGGCCGCGGAGATTGCCCGCTCGCTGCACGAACTGATCGGGCTTGGTTCGCCGTCGGTCTCGGTGCTGCTGGGCCAAGGCGCCGGGGGAGGGGCCCTGGCGCTGCTGCCCGCGGACAGGACCATCGCTGCCCAGCACAGCTGGCTGTCGCCGCTGCCTCCGGAGGGTGCCAGCGCCATCGTCCACCGGACCACCGCGTTCGCGCCCGCCATGGCCCAGGCGCAGGGGGTGAACGTCGCCGCGCTGCACGCCAACGGCCTGGTGGACCACATTGTTGATGAGCGTGCTGATGCCTCACTGGAGCCGCGGGAGTTCTGCACCCGGATGGCCCGTGCCATTGAATATGAATTGGGCAGGGTGGCCGCTGTTCCGGTGCCTGAACTCGTGGCCGCACGGGCCCGGAAGTTCGCCTCCCTGGGACGGCGCTGACGCTGTGCCGGGGGCTGGAATGGGGTCGGCTCCCGGTTTTTACCCCCGGTCCGGCACGCGCAAAGCCATGAGTACGCCTGGGGCGCTTACCTCCGCTGTCGCGCCCGGTCCCGGTGGACATTCATGCGCAGCTGCAGGATGCGGGCACCGCCTGCCACTGCCACCAGCACCCCTCCGGTCACCGCGGCGATGAAGAGCGCCATGCCCAGCGGGACAGAACCTTCAAATCCCAGGAAACGGACCAGGGCCTGGTCCTGGTTCTGGAGGATGAAGATGATCAGCAGGATCAACAGCACAAGCGCGGCAACCACGGCGGCCCAGATGACACCTGCGCGGGTGACTTTGCGGTCCGGGGCGGCGCCTGCCCTGGGGGCCGCGGCCGTGGGCGCCGCCGTGTCCGGTGTGTCTGCCCGGTAAGAGGGTGCGTTGCCGCGCCCCGCGGCGGGGGCCGCCGGTGCTGCCGGTGCTGCCGTGGAGTCGGGCTGCGTGGTGCCGGGTTCAGTTTCCGGCCGGCGGTCCGGTCCCGGCGTGTACTGTCCTGCGCTCATTGTCGTCCCTCTTCCCAGGATGGTAAGCATGCTTATTGTTCAACCATAGACGTCAGGATCCCCGCAGCACAACGACTGGAACGACGGCGTGCGGCGCATCAGGGACAGGCCTGGCATGGAGCTGTCATGGAGCCGCAATGGCGGAGGGGGCCCCGGGCGGGGACCCCTCCGTGACTCCTGTCCGGGTCGGTCGCCCCGGTCGTCACACCCTCTCCTTGCTCCGCTCGGCCGAGGGGGTGCGTGGCGCAGGCGTCCGGCGCCACTTGGGGAAGGCCCAGAACGTGAATTCCTGTGCCTTGTCCGGCTCCTCCGGGGTCTTCTCGGGAGCCTCCGGTTCCGCTTCAGGCTGACGCTTGGTTTCTTTCCTTGCGCCCCACCCGAAGTCCTTGCTCGATGCGTAGCACATCACAGACCTCCTTATGGTGACTGCCCTTTAATCGTCCTCCGGTTTGGTGCGGGAGTCGATAGACCGGCGAAGGGGCAGGGGGCCGCGGAGGCAAGGCCCGCGATGGGCCGGGACATCAGGACCAGGAGGCTTCCAGCCGCTTCCAGCCGGGCGCCGCTCAGCTGCCAGGCACCATGTCCTGCGCCTCCTGCGGGCGGTGGAACTCGCAGGGCCCCTGGTGGCGGAGGGGGAGGAGGCAGGTCCGGCCCGTGGGAAGGTGGACCAGGGCGCACCGGCCCGTCATGGCCAGGTCCTCGCGGACGTTGGAGTTGCTCAGGTCCGGCCGTTCGTCGTCGGCCATCCCGGTGGTTCCGGCGTTGGCAGCAGGGTTCTCTGCGTTCATGGTGGGGCAACTCCTCATCGGGCGGAGGGCGAATGGAGGGTGCTGAATGGTGCTTCTTCCAGTCTGTGCCGTGAGGATTACGGGCGGGTTAAGCGGCCGTTAGGTTCAGGTCAACAACGGCCAACAGCAGTGGCTGGCGTCAGTACCCTATCTGGTGCGCCACCTGAAGGAGGAGTACCTCCGAGCCCATGGGGCCCACCAGTTGTATGCCCATGGGCAACCCGCTGCCGGGGGTCCCGCCGGTCCAGTACACGGGAATGGTGATGGCCGGCAGGCCGCACACGTTGACCATGGAGGACCAGGGCGCGAATTCGCACTGCTTGCGGTAGTCGCCGTCTGCATCGCCCGGCCATTGGGCCGCGGGCCAGCGCTCACTGCCATGTCCGGTGCCGGTGAACCATCCCACCGGCCGCGGGGTCTGCGCCAGCGCCGGCATCAGCATGAGGTCCCACTGCCCGTACTGGGCCACGGTGTCGTGCTGGAACTGCCGGAGGAAGGCCAGCGCCTCTGCGAGCTTCGCGGGGCTGCGCTGCTGGGCGCGCCGCCGGAAAGTCCGGGTCAGGGGTGCCAGCAAGGCTTCGCGCGTGGGGCTGATCCTCGCCGTGCCCACCCCGGCGGTCCAGGCCGTGGTGAAGGCATCAGGGTAGCGGTTGTCATAACGGATGGCAGCGTCGGCAAGGACATGGCCCGCGTGTTCCAGGAGGGCCTTGCCGGCGCGGAGGGCGTCAAGTGCCTCGGCGTCGGGCGTGAAGGGAAAGGTGCCCGACCATGGGCTGTCCAGCGTGACGCCGATGCGGAGCCGGGAAGGCTCCTGGCGCAGTGCCTGGAGGTATCCGTTCCCCGGTGCCAGCGCATCCATCATCAGTGCTGCATCCTCCGCGCTGCGCGCAAGGGGCCCGGGCGCCACCAGGCGGGCCGGATCTCCCGCGCTTTCCCCGGCCAGCACCAGGCCCCGGCCCGGTTTCAGCCCCACCAATCCGCACGCCGCGGCCGGAATCCTGACCGATCCGCCGCCGTCGGTCCCCGGCGCGAACGGCAGCAGCCCTGCCGCCACCGCCGCGGCGCTGCCGCCGGACGAACCTCCCGAACTCCTGCTGGGGGCATGGGGATTGCGCGACGGCGGTGCGATGCGGTTTTCGCTGTAGGCCGTCAGTCCGAATTCGGGCACCTGCGTCTTGCCCAGCGGAATCACGCCGGCGTCCTTGAAGAGGGACACCAGGGGAGCGTCCGACGGCGCAGGCTTGTGCTCCAGTGCAGCACTGCCGTGCGTGGTCACCACCCCGGCCACGTCGGTGAGGTCCTTGAAGGCCAGAGGCATGCCGTGCAGCAGGGGAAGGTCGCTGTCCAGGGCGCGGGAGTAACGGGCATCAGCTGCCCGTGCCTGTTCCATGGCCTGGTCCCCGGTGACGGTGATGAAGGCCCCCAGGCGGGGGTTCTGCTGCCCGATCCGCGCGAGGAAATGGGCGGCGGCATCTGCGGCGGAGACCGTTCCACTGCGCAGGAGATTCCGCAGCTGCATTGCCGAAAGGTCGTGGAGTTCAGCCACGAAGACGTGCCTTCCGCTGCGGCCCCAGGGTGTTCCGCTCCGCCCGTGCGCGCGGACGCGGCGCTGGCGCGGTGGTGGCCACGGGCTTTCGGGACATGGAAACCTCCTTGTGCTCCACCAGCCTAACCCGCTGCTTTCCGGCATCTGTTTCGAGCGTGCCGGCTCCGGTCGGGGCGGAAGCAGGTGGAAGGGATAGGCTTAAAAGTGACTCTGATCCGCCAAGACAGGACTTCCGATGAGTGATTTCGATACCGTCCCCGTCCATGACGTCCCTACCGACGCGGTAATCCTGGACGTCCGCGAGGACTACGAGTGGGTTGCCGGACATGCTGACGGCGCACTCCACATCCCCATGGACCAGGTCCCGGCCCGGCTGGGCGAGCTCGATCCCGATGAGGACGTCTACGTCATCTGCCGCACCGGCGGCCGGTCCTTCCGCGTTGCCCAGTGGCTCACGGGCCAGGGGTATACCGCCATCAACGTCGCCGGAGGAATGGACCAGTGGCTCGAATCCGGCAAGCCCCTGGTCTCGGACAACGGACTCAAGCCCTTGGTGCTTTAGTGCCCGCTGCTTCCCATACCTACGCCTTCCTGGGGCCGGAAGGTACCTTCACCGAGGCTGCGCTCCTGCAGGTTCCGGACGCGCTCCAGGCGGTCCGCGTTCCCGCGTCCAACGTCAACGCTGCCCTGGACCTGGTGCGCGACGGGGCGGCGGATGCTGCGATGGTCCCGATCGAGAACTCGGTTGAGGGTGGAGTCACCGCCACCCTGGATGCAATCTCGGGCGGCCCGGAACTCCGCATCGTTCGTGAGGTCCTGGTTCCCATCACCTTCGTCCTCGTGGCCGGCCCTGGCGTGCGGCTGGAGGACGTGCGGAGAATCTCCACCCACGGACACGCCTGGGCCCAGTGCCGGCTGTGGATGGACAAGAACATACCCGAAGCGGAATTTGTCCCGGGGTCCTCCACTGCGGCCGCCGCCGTGGGCCTGCTGGACAAAGACTGCCACTACGACGCGGCCATTTGTGCTCCCCTCGTGGCACGGGAACATGCTGGACTGTCGGTCCTTGCGGAAAACATTGGTGACAATCACGGCGCCGTGACCCGCTTCATCCTGGTCAGCCGCCCGGAAGTGCTTCCGGCCCCCACCGGCGCGGACAAAACCACGGTGGCTGTCCCGCTGCCGGAGGACCGCCCGGGTGCACTCATGGAGATCCTGGACCAGTTCGCCAGCCGCGGCGTCAATCTCAGCCGGATCGAATCCCGCCCCACGGGACAGTACCTGGGCCACTACTTCTTCAGTATTGACGCTGACGGCCACGTGGGCGACGCCCGGGTGGCTGATGCGCTGGCGGGGCTTCACCGCATCAGCCCGGCGACGCGTTTTTTGGGCTCCTACCCCAGGGCGGACGGCCAGGCCTCCCAGGTGGCGCCACACACCTCCGATGAAGCGTTCTCGGCCGCCCGATCCTGGGTTGAATCCATCCTGTCGGGGGAACGCCCCGCAGGTGAAAACGGTTTTGCGGCTTCGCCAACAGCGTAGGCAAAAGCGCTCCGAAGTACTTCCCCGGGCTGTGGACAATGCGTATGCTTACCTGATCCACACGGGGTATGGCCCCTGACGAAGGGAGAGGGTCATGACCAGCAGCACCGAAAACGACGGCCAGGGGATGATCGTCAACCCCAAGCCGTCGGGAGACAACCAGGACTGGGACGGGGACGACGCGGACCGGGCTGACCGCCTGCGCTTCGAAGAGGAGCAGGCCATGATCCGCGAGCAGTCCGAAGCCCATGCGGCCGCCAAGCACGGCACGCACGTGGAGAAGGAACCAGAAGAGGAAGCCGGCTCCTGACCAGGCCGTCATCCGGACGCCGGCCCTCCCGTAAGCGGGCGCCAACGTGGCCCCGGAGTCTTTATCCCATCGCTGCCTGGACCTGCCCTTTCACCCTGACCAGGAGCGACCGGGGCTCCACCCGGACCGTAAGCTGCGTCGCCTCACCGGACGTGTCGCCGTCGAGCTGCGTGGGCATGGGCTCGGGACACTTGATGACCACCTTGGTGGAGCGGTACACGGTCATGATGGGCAGCTTTCCGCTGTGCTTGAACATGATCTTCATGTACATCAGCAGCCAGCCAAGGGCGCTCCGGGGACTCATCACCACCACGTCCAGCATGCCGTCGTCGATCATGGCCTGCGGAATGAAATCGATGCCGCCCGGTACCAGGCCGCAGTTGGCGAACAGCACGCTGCGGATATTCCGGATCTGCTCCGGGCTGCCGTCCAGGGCGATGGATACCTTTTTGCGCCGGCCGGGAAGGTGGCGGACGCCGGCCTCCGTGTAGGCAAGCCAGCCCACGGCCTTCTTCAGCCCCGCGTTGGTGTCGGCCAGCACCTCCGCGTCCATCCCGATGCCCGCGATCACCAGGAAGAGGTGTTCCGAGTAATGGCCGGTACGGGAGTTCTCGATGGCCATCCGGGCGGTGTCGATGTAGCGCTGGCGGCCGAAGAGTGCGGTCTGGATGTTGCCATGCAGATCGTTGACGTCCAGGTCTACGTTGCGTGCCAGCAGGTTTCCCGTGCCCAGGGGGATCAGGCCCATTGCCACGTTCGTGTTGGCCAGGGCCTCAGCCACCACGCGTACAGTGCCGTCGCCGCCGCCCACCAGGACGACGTCGGGCTTGCCCGCAAGGGCGGCCTGCATCTGGGAGAAGCCGGGGTCCTCCGCCGTGGTTTCGAAAAAGACCGGCTCTTCCCATCCGGCTGCCAGGCAGGCCCGCTGGATCGTTGCCCGCGCCTCGGCTGCCCGCGCCTTGATGGGATTCAGGACCACGGCCACCCGCTGCTGCCCCAGCCCGGATTCGTAGGCTTCCCCGGCCACGGCGCTGCGGACGTGCAGGGCTTTGAGGCGCCGCACCCCCCACCAGCTGGACGTGGCGAAGGCAAGCGCCACCGCAATCAGCAGGTAGAGAATCCAGTCGCTCATGGTGGTTCAACAGTAGCCCGGCGCGCGGCAGGCGGGGGCACGGAGGCCGCCGCCCGCCGTCGTGCACCGAATTGGATACCCTTGTCTGGTGATCGACGTAAAAGACCTCAGCGAAAACCCGGACAAGTACCGTGCCAGCCAGCGTGCCCGCGGCGCGGACGAATCAGTGGTGGACGCGATCATCTCCGCGGACTCCACCCGCCGTGCCGCCCTGCTCCGCTTCGAAAACCTCCGCGCGGAACAGAACGTGTTCGGCAAGAAGGTGGCCAAAGCCAAGGGCGAGGAGAAGCAGGCCCTGCTGTCCGAGGTCAAGGAGCTGGCCAATTCCGTCAAGGCAGCCTCCGCGGAGGCCGATGCCGCCCAGCTCAAGCAGGAAGAACTGCTGCGCACCATCCCCAACCTGGTGGAGGACGGCGTTACCGAAGGCGGCGAGGACGACTACGTGGTGGTTAAGACCGTTGGCACGCCCCGCGAATTCCCCGACTTCGAGCCGCGTGACCACCTGGAGATCGGTGAGCTGATCGGCGCCATCGACATGGAGCGCGGGGCCAAGGTCTCCGGCGCCCGCTTCTACTTCCTCAAAGGCGTTGGAGCCCGGCTGGAAATGGCCCTGCTGCAGATGGCCATGGACCAGGCCATCGAAGCGGGCTTCGTTCCCATGATCACCCCCACGCTGGTGCGCCCGGAGACCATGCAGGGTACGGGCTTCGATGTTAAGCACGACGCCGAGATCTACCGTCTCGCCGAAGACGACCTTTACCTGGTGGGCACCTCCGAGGTGGCGCTGGCCGGGTACCACGCCGACGAGATCCTGGACTTCTCCGCCGGCCCCATCCGCTACGCCGGCCAGAGCTCCTGCTACCGCCGCGAGGCCGGTTCGCACGGCAAGGACACCCGCGGCATCATCCGCGTGCACCAGTTCAACAAGGTGGAGATGTTCATCTACACCACGGTTGAGGAGGCCGCCGCCGAGCACCAGCGGCTGCTGGCCTGGGAAGAGGAGATGCTGGCCAAGTGCGAGCTGCCCTACCGGGTGATTGACACCGCGGCGGGCGACCTGGGCACTTCCGCCGCACGCAAGTACGACTGCGAGGCCTGGGTTCCCACGCAGGGCGCCTACCGCGAGCTGACGTCCACCTCCAACTGCACCACCTTCCAGGCCCGCCGCCTGAACATCCGTGAACGGGTGGTCAACGCTGAAGGGGTCTCCAAGGGCACCCGTGCCGTGGCCACCCTGAACGGCACCCTGGCCACCACCCGCTGGATCGTGGCGCTGCTGGAGCACCACCAGAACCCGGACGGCTCGGTCAACGTGCCCAAGGCGCTGCAGAAGTACATCGGCGGCCTTGAGGTTTTGCCGGTCCTGTAGGTTTCTTTTTGCTGGTGCACCCGGACCTGGACACGTGCCAGATAGTCTGCTCCGGGCGACCGGCAGGCCTGCCTGCCGGAGGCATGCCGCGAAGCGGGCGGGGTCGGACGCTGTTGCCCAGTCCCATCGAACAACCGGGAAGCCGGCCGCCCGCAGCCTGTCCTCGCGTTTCTTCTCCGCCAGTACGGCCTGCCGTGCCGTCCGGGTGCCCAGGTAGTGGTCACTGAGATACTTCGCGTCGCCGTCGAACTCCCCGATAAGCCGGTACTTAGGCCAGAAGAAGTCAGTCCGGGCGAGGAGGAACCCGCCTGCCGGAACTTTGAACTTTGCCTGGAGCATAGGAGCCGGGGAGCCGGGCAGCCGTGCCCAGCAGTTCATCCTTGCTGAGCGCAGGTCCCGAAGTGCGGCGGCTGCTAATTGCGTGGTCCGTCAGCACTACTCCTGCCGCGAAGCTTTCCGTCGCGATGACTCCTACTACGGTCTCGGGCAGGGGGGTTACCTGAAGCCCTGCGTGCTCCACTGCGGCAGGGTGGCCACGATGCCTGTGAACGCCGTAAGCGCTGATGTGTTCGATGCCTGTGTGACCGGACCTGTTGCACGCCGCGGAAGTGGTGGGTTGCTTCCGGCCGGTGCCCCCTCGATGCCCCGGACAGATGGACGCATCCAGGAACTGCAAGCAGGTCCAAGTTCCAAACAGCAATCGCTGAGTTCAGGCAGAATGCGGATCCCGGGAGTTCCAGGTCCACGGCGCGGACTGTCTGGAGGTATCTTTCCCACGGAGCCAGGGATACCCACTCTTCCTTCCGGGCGTAAACACCTTTGCGGACGCGGACAAGTTCACCCTGGGCATAGCGCCTGCTGAGTGAGCGGGCATCCCCCGTGGTGAGGCGGAGATCTTGAGCCGAGTTCAGGTGCATGCCGCTCATCGTCACAGGATGATGCACCGTCGTTGAAGCGGGCAG
Organism: Pseudarthrobacter enclensis; assembly: GCF_030811655.1. Lineage (GTDB taxonomy): Bacteria > Actinomycetota > Actinomycetes > Actinomycetales > Micrococcaceae > Arthrobacter > Arthrobacter enclensis_A. The sequence continues at coordinate 222,600 of NZ_JAUSRE010000004.1, forward strand.
CAGGTGCATGTGGACAACCAGGGATCTCCTAACCGCACCTGCCAATGGACATGGCACCGGCGCGTGCGGGGGTGCGGTGTCCGTCGGCGGGTGCATAACGAAGGAGACGCCGGCACAGCAGCCATGTGGAAATCCGCCGTGTTAACCAACAGTTCAGTAAACGTGTGGTCCCCGTCCTAGCGCGTGTCAGTTACGTCTGGTTCACTATGTGGATGACAACGCTGACTGAAACCTCAGTCGCCGGCAACGATGACCGGCGAGAGAATGACCAGAACAACAACCTGAACAACATTGAGTTCACCCCTATTGACCGGAAATTCATGGTCGCACTGGATGTGGACGGCACCCTGGTCAACCATGACGGCCACATGTCCCCCGGGGTGCGGGATGCCGCGCAGGCCGTAGTGGCCGCCGGACACGAGGTGATGATTGCCACCGGCCGGTCGCTGAATGCCACGCTTCCCATCATCGAGAAGATCGGCATCGAGCGCGGGTATGCGGTCTGCTGCAACGGCGGCGTGACCCTGCGGCTCCACCCGGAGCTGGAAAACGGTTACGAGGTGATCCACAAAGCCACGTTCGATCCCGCGCCGGCCCTGCGCGCCCTCCGCGAACGCCTCCCGTCCGCCAAGTATGCGCTGGAGGACGCCGACGGTAATTTCCTGTCCACGGAGCGGTTCCAGGATGCCAGCTTTGGGGTCGAGGCGGTGGGCGTGGACTTCCACACCATGCTGGAGGCAACCGCCGTCCGCGTGGTGGTGTTCAGCACCGAAAACACCCCCGAGGAGTTCAACGAGGCCATCAACCACGTGGGCCTGGCCGGAGTGACTTACTCCGTGGGCTGGACCGCGTGGCTGGACATCGCCGCCGCCGGCGTCACCAAGGCCAGCGCCCTGGAAAACCTGCGCGTCCGGCTCGGCTTCGAGGAGCACCTCACGGTGGCTGTGGGTGACGGCAGGAATGACATCGAAATGCTCGCCTGGGCAGGCCGCGGCGTGGCCATGGGGCAGGCTCCGGCAGAGGTGGTGGCCGCTGCCGATGAGGTCACCCACTCGGTGCACGACGACGGCGCGGCCCACGTGCTCCGCAGCCTGCTGTAAGGCGCTGCAAGACACTTTCCGCTGCCGCGATTCCGGTCCCGGTCCGCGGCCAAGGCAGAATAGGGGCATGACCCTTACGACGTTCGCCCTCGTCCGCCATGGCCAGACCGACTGGAATGCCGAGCGCCGGCTGCAGGGATCAACCGATATCCCTCTGAACGACGTCGGACGCGGCCAGGCGCGTGACGCGGTCGCCGTCCTCGCCCCTTACGAGTGGGACGCCATCGTTTCCTCGCCCCTGAGCCGCGCCGCGGAAACGGCTGACCTGATCGCCGAAGGGCTCGGGCTGACGGTATCCCGGCGCGTCCCGGAGCTCACCGAGCGCAGCTTCGGTCCTGCCGAAGGGATGCAGGCGGGCCCGGAGCTGGAGGCGCTCCGGGTTCCCGGCGGCTTCAAGGGTGCGGAAAGCGAAGACGAGGCCGCAGACCGGGGCCTCGCCGCCCTGGAAGCCCTGGCAGAGGAGTTCCGCGGCCAGCGGCTCCTGGTGGTCACACATGGCACGCTGCTGCGCGTCAGCCTCAGCCGCGCCATCGGCCAGACCCTCGCCAGCGTGGACAACGCCGCCCTGAACCTGGCACATCACCACGCGATGGACGGCTGGAAGCTGGAGTACTTCAACGGCGAACCGGTAATGGCAGCCGCCGGCAGCTAAAGCCGGGCGCGCACGTCCAGGCAGGAATGACGACGGCGGACCACGCCTAAGCGGGTTACCCCGCCCCGGGTTACGTGGCTGCGAGGATCAGCGCCAGCAGTCTTGCGGCAGCGGGCCGGGCGGCATGTTCCTCGTTCCACTGCGACCGTGCCACCGCTTTGCTGACAGCCTGGGTGGTGATGCCCAGTTCCTGCGCCACCGCCTTCTGCTGCCCGCGGACGCCAGGTGTCAGCAGGTCCAGCACCCGCCACTCTGCGCCCGAACGGTCCCGCACGATGTGGCCCAGGAGGCGAAGGACGGCCTCGGCGTCGTGGGCTGCATCAGCCAGGGGCCCCTCTACGGCCACCGGGATGCGTTCCTTGCTGTTGCGAAGCCTGTCCACGGCGCGCCGCGCGTACACCAGGCCGTGGCCCGACGCGTCCTTGACTTGGTTGGGCAGCGGTTCATTCACCGGTCCTACGCCGATTCCCACGTACCAGTACCCGCTGCGGAGCGCGATCAGGGCGGTGTCCACGGCCTGGTGCGGACACTCGACGATCCCTTGGACTTCGTCCTCCACGGACCGGTCGAAATCCAGGCGCGCGGGAATGTGCCGCAGTGCCTTGAGCAGCTGCGGAACCTGGTCGCCGTCGCGCCGGCTGTCCGTCTGGTTGATGGTCAGGGTGAACATTCTGGGTCCACACTACCCGGAAGTAGGAACGGCGGAACCGGCATGTTACGAGTGGTCAGCGCCCCTGGATCCCCGCCGGAATGTGGGCCCGTGGGTCAGTCTTACTGTTCCGCGGCCGCGCCGTCTGCCGGGAACCTGTGCCATGCGCTGTGCGGCAAGGGCGGAAAAGCCCGACGGCGGGGGTTGCCTGCCTGCCCCTTCATCTGTTGCGATGGGGGAACGGCCGCCTGCAGCGGCACACCCGACGTAAGGATGGTCATGGCCGGCAGCGCAGGGCAGGACGGGCAGCAGCAGGACCGGATGCAGCAGGACGCATTTCCGCAGGAAGAACTCGAGCTCGTTGATAAGTGGTGGCGGGCCGCGAACTATCTTTCCGTGGGGCAGATCTACCTGCGGTCCAACCCGCTCCTGCGGGAACCGCTGCAGGCGGAGGACACCAAGTCCCGCCTGTTGGGCCACTGGGGGACCACCCCTGGGCTCAACTTCATCTACGCGCACCTTAACCGCGTGATCCGCCGTGACTCACTGGAGATGCTCTTTGTGGCCGGTCCCGGCCATGGCGGCCCCGCCGTCGTCGCCAATGCATGGCTGGAGGGAACCTACTCTGAAATCTATGGCCATGTGGGCAACGATGAGGCCGGCCTGGCGGAACTGTTCCGGCAGTTCTCCTACCCCGGCGGCATCCCCAGCCACGCCGCCCCGGAAACTCCCGGCTCCATCAGCGAAGGCGGGGAACTCGGGTACTCCCTGGCGCACGCTTACGGGTCGGTCTTCGATAACCCCCAGCTGGTGACCGCCGTCGTGATTGGCGACGGCGAGGCGGAAACCGGGCCACTGGCCGCCAGCTGGCACTCCCACAACTTCCTGGATCCCGCGGCGGACGGCGCGGTGCTGCCCATCCTGCACCTGAACGGCTACAAGATCGCCAACCCCACCATCCTCGCCCGGATGCCTGAGCAGCAGTTGGAGCAGCTGCTGCGCGGCTACGGGCACGAGCCGTACTTCGTCACCGTGGCGGACCCGGACAGCACGGAACAGGCACACCAGGATTTCGCCGCTGTCCTGGACCGTTGCCTGGCGGACATCAAAGCCATCCAGGACACCCACCGGCAAGACCTCTCCGGTGAGGATGCGGGGGAGGGTGGACACCGCTGGCCACTGATCGTCCTGCGCTCGCCGAAGGGCTGGACCGGCCCCCGCATGGTGGACGGGCTGCAGGTGGAAGGCACGTGGCGGGCGCACCAGGTGCCGCTGTCGGAGGTCCGCACCAACGGGGAGCACCTGAAGCAGCTGGAGGAGTGGATGCTGTCCTACCGGCCCAACGAACTGTTCGACGGCGACGGCAGGCTCAGGCCCGACATCGCAGAGGGTGCGCCCACGGGAGATTTCCGCATGAGCGCTACGCCGCACGCCAACGGCGGGCTGCTCCGGCGCGCGCTGAAATTGCCCGCGTACCGGGACCACGCCGTGGAGGTGCCCACTCCCGGCATCGAGCGGGTCAGCCCCATGGTCACGCTTGGCTCCTGGATGCGGGACGTTATTGCGCAGAACATGGAGAACTTCCGGCTGTTCGGCCCGGATGAGACGGCGTCCAACCGGCTGCAGAACGTCTACGAGGTCACCGACAAGGTGTGGCAGTACCGGATTGACGACGTCGATGAGCACCTGGCGCGGTCCGGCCGGGTGATGGAGGTGCTGAGCGAGCACCTGTGCCAAGGCTGGCTGGAAGGCTACCTGCTCACCGGCCGGCATGGGGTCTTCAACTGCTACGAGGCCTTCGTCCACATTGTCGACTCCATGTTCAACCAGCACGCCAAGTGGCTGAAGGTGTCCCGCAAACTGCACTGGCGCCAGCCGGTGCCCTCGCTGAACTACCTCCTGTCCTCGCATGTGTGGCAGCAGGACCACAACGGGTTCTCGCACCAGGACCCGGGCTTCATCGACCATGCAGTCAACAAGAAGGCCGAGGTCATCCGGGTGTACCTGCCGCCGGACGCCAACACTCTCTTGTCCGTCATGGAGCACTGCCTCGCTTCCACGGACTACGTGAACATTGTGGTCAGCGGCAAGCAGCCCTCGCCCACCTGGCTTGGCCCGGGGGACGCCGCCAACCACTGCCGCCGTGGCTTGGGGATTTGGACGTTTGCGGGGTCCGAAGTGCCCGGCGAGGAGCCCGACGTCGTCCTTGCCTGCGCCGGTGACGTACCCACGGTGGAGACCGTGGCGGCGGCCGAGCTGCTCCGCGAGGGCGCACCCGGACTCAAGGTCCGCGTGGTCAACGTGGTGGACCTGATGCGGCTGCAGGACGAAAGCGAGCATCCGCACGGCCTCCCGGCCCACGACTTCGATGGGATCTTTACCCCGGACAAGCCTGTTATTTTCGCCTACCACGGGTATCCCGCGCTGATCCACCGGCTGGCGTACCGGCGCACCAACCAGCAGGGCCTGCACGTGCACGGCTACAAGGAAGAGGGGACCACCACCACGCCGTTCGACATGGCCATGCTCAACGGCATCGACCGCTTCACCCTCGCCATCGATGCGATCGACCGCGTGCCGGGCATGGCGGAGAAGCACTCGCTCCTGCGCCAGGACCTGCAGGACCGGCGCAGCCGCGCCCGCGCGCACACCCGCACGCACGGCGAGGACCCGGAGGAGATCCGGAACTGGAAGCTGGGCGGCTGACTTACTGCCCCGGGAGTTCGTCCAGCGTGCAGCTGGGCAGGTGGATCCAGCCTTCGCTGCGGGCGGCCTGGGCGTGGGCACCATCGGGCAGGAGCGTACGACGACGGGCCACGGCACGGGCGGTCAGTGAGGCTATGACGGCGTCGAACAGGTCGTCCGAACTGGTCAGTCTGTCCCGGTAACCGCCCAGGTCCAGCCACGGTGCCTGTTCCTCCAGGGCAGCCAGCAGGAGGCTGAGGCGTTCGGCTTCCGGGACACCCCGGCCCTTGTAGCCGCGCCCGTTGAGGCCCCAGATCTTCAGCGATGCCGCCGGATACACCTCGGCGAGGCGTCCGGCCCCGTCGCGCCGTTGCGGACCGTGCAGCGCGGCGATCTTTGCCTGGATCACAGCGCAGCGCATGGCAGGATGGGCCAGCCGGTCCGCGGAGACGCTCAGCGGGATCAGGCCGGTCTGGGCGGTGCAGAACCGGTCCGTGTCCCGGTAGGCAAGCAACCTGCGGCCTGCGATGCCGTCGTGTTCGAGGACCGGGGCCGCAATGTTGTTCAGGTGGCCGGTGAGGAACGGGATGAGCGCGTCGGGCCAGCCCACGGGGCAGTCGACGCCGGTCATGTCGCAGGTGCCGAACAGCTCCACGATCTCCTGGTCACCCACGTCCAGGGCCAGGTGGGTAAGGCGGGCCCGGTCACCGCCCCAATCGATGACCGCAACCGCCGTCTTCTTGGTGGCTGCCGCCAGGTCCACGCCGAGGGTCTTCATGCCGGGCTCAGACGGCTCGGTAGCGCAGGACACCCGGGATGCCGCCGGATTTCCCGAGGTCCCCGCCCCCCGCAAAGCCGGCCCACAGCGCGCGCATCTCCCGGCCCGCGGCCTCAACATCCTCCCAGCGGGCGCCCTCGATCAGGCCCGCGCCCTCCCAGGTCTTCCGGGTGCCCAGCAGCAGGGGCAGGTCCACAGTGTGGGCGGCGCCGAAGATGTTCCCGGGGGCGTGCCAATCCAAAACGTAGCGGTGGGCACGGCCTCCCGCTTTGGCGTGCCGGCGGGCGAACCGCCTGGTGGCCCGGCCGTATACGGTTTCGGTGACCACCCAGTCGATGGCGCGGACGGCGGCGGCCCCCACCAGCGGAACGGCGGCCAGCCGCATGAGCCGCGGGTTGCGGGGCAGGAACAGGCGGGCCTCCTCAGAGGTGTGGCCAATCAGTACCTCGATTGCGGGCGCGCTCCGGTTCCAGGCTGCCTCGATGCCGGACTCCTCCGGGAGCGGGTCGTGGCCGTACTGGGTTCCAAACGGCATGGCGGCAAGCATGCCAAACTTCCTGGCCACTTGGGTAACTTCTGCTTCACGGGCCACCACGTCCAGGGCGGGCGTCTCCTCCGTTACGGAATCCGCGGCGATGCCCATGGCGTGATTCATCTTTGCCCGGCCGCGGGTGATGCCCAGCGGCGCGCTTTGGATGATGGCGCGCTGGAAGAGGGATGGCGCCTCGGGCGTGGCTATCAGGTGGGCAATCGCGTCGCCGCCCGCGGACTGGCCGAACGCGGTGACCTGGCCCGGATCGCCGCCGAAGCCGGCGATGTTCCGCTGCACCCAGCGGAAGGCCTCAAGCTGGTCGAGCAGGCCCAGGTTGCCGGGCCGGCCCGTGGGAGTGGCCAGGAACCCGAACAGGCCCAGCCGGTACGTCACGGACACCACGATGACGCGGTTTTCGGCGACCAGCCGGGCGGGGTCGAAGATGGCCAGGTCCCCGGAACCGGTGGTGTAGGAGCCGCCATGGATCCACACCATGACCGGCAGTTTCTCACCCGGCATCAGGTCACCGGGCATCGTGACGGACAGGTTCTGGCAGTCCTCGCTGCCAGGGAGCTCGCCGTACCTGGTGCCCAGGACGTCATCGAGGAACGGCACGGGTGCCTGCGGGCACGCAGGGGAGAGGGAGGTGGCGGCAAATTCCGCAGTCCAGTCCGGGGCCGGGGCCGGCGGCTGGAACCGTTGCGCCCTGGCGTACGGGATGCCGGTGGCGCGGATGACCCCGCCGTCACGCCAACCGGAGACGGGCCCGCAGGGAGGCTGGAACAAGAGCTGGGACGTTACGGCGGGCTCGGAACTCACAGCTTCACCATGCCACAACTTCCTGGAACAACGACGGCGGGTGCCCGGCTTCGAAAAGCCGGGCACCCGCCGTCGGACTGGTCGTTGGAGTGGGCCGTCAACAAGGAGGTGGGCCCACGCCGTCAGGGGGACTAGTGTCCGGTGGGCACGTAGCGCTTGATGGAGGCCTCCAGTTCGGCTTCGGCGGCGGCGCGGTCGCCCCAGCCTTCGGCCTTGACCCACTTGCCCGGCTCCAGGTCCTTGTAGCGGGTGAAGAAGTGCTCGATTTCCTTGATCAGGAACTCGTTGACGTCGCTGACTTCCTGGATGTGGTCGAACCGGGGGTCCACGGGCACGCACAGGATCTTGGCATCCCCGCCGCCGTCGTCGGTCATGTTGAAGACGCCGATGGGGCGGGACTCGACAATGACACCCGGGTGCAGGTCGAAGTCCTGCAGGAGCACCAGTGCGTCCAGCGGGTCGCCGTCCTCGCCGAGGGTGTTTTCGAAGTACCCGTAGTGCGTGGGGTACTGCATGGAGGTGAAGAGGACGCGGTCCAGGCGGACGCGGCCGGTCTCGTGGTCAACTTCGTACTTGACGCGCGATCCCTTGGGGATCTCGATGGTCACGTCGTGCTTCATGGAATGCTCCTCGGCAATTGCAGGGGGGTGCGCGGCACACTTGACGGGCCCGTAAATGAGAGTGTCGGTGCCGCCGACTAGTATTGAGGATATAGCGAGAGGCCCTGGAATCAGGAACTTGTGGGGAATTTCAGGACTTGAGGACCAGCACCAGCATGACCAAAACAACCAGCCGGGAACCCACGCGTGACCGTTTGTCCCGCCGCCCGGGAAACGGTGGCGGGCGGCCTCGAAAGCCCTGGCACTTGGCGCTGGCGGCATTGGTCCTGCTCATCCTCGCCGTCCCGGGCGCCCTGCTGGTGGCTCCCGGATTCCTCGGCCCCGGATTGTTCGGCTCCAGCGCCCCCGCGTCCACTCCCGCCACTCCTGCCTGGCAGCAGGCTCCGGCAACCCTTTCGGCACCGCAGGTGCTCGCCCCGCTTCAGCCGTCCGCGCCAGTGCCGGTCCGGCCAGCGGTAACAGCCCAGGTGGAGCCGGTGTTGATGACCGACGGCGGCGGTACTTTCACCGGCACGGTGCAGGATGCGCTCACGGGCCAGGTGCTCTTTGACAGGGGCGGCGCGGACGGCCGGGTTCCGGCGTCGAACCTCAAGCTGCTGACGGCGGTGGCCGCACTGCGCACGCTGGGACCGGAGCACCGCTTCACCACCAAGGTGGTGCCAGGCCCCGCGCCGGGACAGGTGGTGCTGGTGGGCGGTGGCGACGTTCTCCTCGGGGCAGGGGAATCACAGCCGAACCAGGTGATGGGCCACGCAGGCCTTGGCACCCTTGCCGCCCTGACGGTCCGGGCCCTGCAGGCCGCCGGGACCACGGGAACCATCAAGGTCCTGGTGGATGACTCCCTCTTTACCGGGCCGGCACTGAATCCCAACTGGCAGTCGGGCGACGTTGAAGCCGGCGAAATAGCACCCCTCTCTCCTCTGGCGCTCAACTCGGCGCGGTTCGATCCCGCCGTCACCACAGGTCCGCGCCCGCAGGACTCCGCGATGGCCGCGGCAGAGGCGTTCGCCGGGCAGCTGCGCGCGGCAGGTGCCGGTGCGGGACTGACGGTGGCGGCCGGCGTCGAACGTTCCCCCGCCGCTCCCGGCGCTGCAGCCCTGGCGGGCATTGACTCGGCCACCGTGGGAGAGCAGGTGGACCTGATGCTGCAGGTATCGGACAACTACCTGGCCGAAACCATGGGCCGGATGGCCGCGGTGGCCACGGGCAGGCCGGGCAGCAACGATGGCGCTGTGGCCGCCGTGGCTGCCGAACTCGGGGCAGCCGGGATCGCCGCGGACTCTGTGAAGCTGGCGGACGTGTGCGGGCTGGCCATGGGCAACCAGGTCCCTTCCGGCCTGTTGGCGGAGGTGGTGCGTGCCATGACCACCGGTACCGACACCAGGCTGCGCGCCGCCCTGGACGGGTTTCCGGTTGGCGGCCTGTCCGGAACGCTCGACGCCCGCTACGGCGATGCCACAACGTCCGGCGGCGCGGGGCTGGTGCGGGCCAAGACCGGAACCCTGAACACGGTGCTCGCGCTGAGCGGCTACGTGGTGGACGCTGACGGGCGGCTCCTGGTCTTCTCGTTCATCGGCAACGGACTGACGCCCGGGGCCGCCGGCAACAAGGAGGCCCTGGACCGGGCCGCCACGGCGCTCGCAGGCTGCGGCTGCCGCTAGGAACTACTGCGGCTGCACGCCCAGCAACGCGGCCCTGACGACGGCGGCAAGCACTGACGCCCAGCCCTTGCGCTCGCCTGCGGTCAGGGGAGGAATGGGACGGTAGGGGATCATGGCGGCCTCTTTCGGCAGGGACTTTCGGGGTGTTTCCAATCTCCCGCGGCACACTGGGACGCCGCTTTTCCCCTCCTGTGCAGGGGCTGTGGAAGTTTCGCCGGTCAGCGAACTTAAGGACGGGCCGCGGCCTGCTGTGTTCTGATGGGAACCATGGAGTCCACTGCGCGCGAGTCCGCACCGTCCGTATCCACAAACGGATCCCCCACGGCCCAATCCAGTCCGGCCCAATCCCTGATTAACTGGGACCTCGCTGCTTCTGCCGCAGCGCGGCTGGCCCCAGCCGGACCGGTGCTCGACGAAAAGGCCATCGGCGAGGCGGTGGACAGCCTGCGCAGGCTCGCGGACGCATCAGTGCCGCACGTCCACGAGATCACGGGCCTGGAGGCGGCACGCGATCTTCGGGACTCCTCGGTGCTCGTGGTGGACCGGGCGTCCTGGGCCAAGGCCAATACCCAGAGCTTCGCGGTGATGCTCAAACCCGCCATGCAGAAGATGCTGGACAGCCGGCGCGGAAACCTCAGCCCCGGGGCTGCCCAGGTCAGCGGCGCCATCACCGGCAGCCAGTTGGGCGCCGTCCTGGCCTTCCTGTCCAGCAAGGTCCTGGGCCAGTACGACCCCTTCGCCGCGCTGGCGGAAAACTCCTCTGCGCCCGCGGCCGGCAGGCTGCTGCTGGTGGCCCCCAACATCGTCTCTGTTGAGCGGGAACTCAACGTCGCGCCGGAGGATTTCCGGCTCTGGGTGTGCCTGCACGAGCAAACCCACCGCGTCCAGTTCGCGGCCGCACCCTGGCTGCGCCACCACATGCTCGAACAGATCGACAACCTCAGCGGCCACTTGCTTGGCAACGTCGATTCGCTGATGGAACGGGCTTCGGCCGCTGCACGGTCGTTGAAGGACCGGTCGGCGAACGGAGAGGCGCCCCGCCGCGGCGCCATCCTGGACCTGCTGCAGGACCCCGAGGAAAAGGCCGCGATTTCACACCTCACCGCCGTGATGAGCCTGCTCGAAGGCCACGCAAACGTGGTGATGGACGGCGTGGACGCCAGCATCGTGCCCTCCGTCAAGACCATCCGGCAGCGCTTCAACGACCGGGGCAAGGACCGCGGCGTGATCGAGAAGTTCATCCGCAGCCTCCTGGGTCTGGACGCCAAGATGCGCCAATACTCCGATGGGGCGCGCTTTGTCCGCGCCGTGGTGGACGTGGCCGGGATGGAGGGGTTCAACAGGGTGTGGGAGTCGGCTGAGCACCTGCCTACGGAACCCGAGATCCATGACGCCAAGCTGTGGCTTGAGCGGATGGGCCTGTAATTGCCCCACGCGCCACTGCCTGACAATCCACCTTCACCTCTGCCGGTACATGCCCCCACGCGCAGTGGGCGACGCCGGCCCGGCAGGCTCGCGCCCGTCGTCGGCACAGCACGCAAAATGCTGCAGGACGCCCTGTCCGGGGCAGGCTATCCCCGCCACGTTGTTGTTGCGTGCAGCGGCGGCCCGGACTCCCTGGCGCTCGCCGCCGTCGCCGCCTATTTTGCCCGCCGCGGGCACGTGGACGGCCACCCCCTTACGGTTGGCGCCGTGGTGGTTGACCACCAGCTGCAGGAGGGCTCAGCTGATGTGGCCACGCACACGGCCCAGGTGTTGGCGGAGCTGGGCCTGGCACCGGTTGAGATCCGCACTGTCACCGTGGCCGGCGCCGGCATGGGCCCCGAAGCCGCCGCCCGGGAAGCCAGGCACGCCGCGCTGGAAGCCGCCGCTGTTGAACAAGGCGCGGAGGCAATCCTCCTGGGCCACACCCTGGACGACCAGGCTGAACAAGTGCTCCTGGGCCTTGCCCGCGGCTCCGGCACCCGTTCGCTTGCCGGCATGCGGCCTGCCCGCGCAGGTGCGGGGAAGACCCTTCTGCTGCGGCCGTTCCTCGGACTCCGCCGGGCGGACACCGAGGAGATCTGTGCCGTGGAGGACCTGGATCCCTGGCACGATCCCACCAACGCCGATCCCGCTTTCGCCCGTTCGCGGACCCGGGTGGAGGTCCTCCCGCACCTTGAGGACAAACTCGGTCCCGGCGTAGCTGAGTCCCTCGCCCGCACCGCCGCCATCCTGCAGCTGGACGCCGACTACCTGGAGGAAGTGGCGGAAAGCACCTACGCCTCGCTCGTGGAGCGGGAGGGGACCGGACTGAGCCTGCCGGAGGAGGCGCTGCGGGACCTGGCCCCCGCCATCAGGTTCCGGGTCATCGCCAAGGCGGCGGCCGGCGCCGGCGGCCAGCAGCCCGGTTATCAGCGCCTTTTGGCGGCGGAAGCGCTGCTGCGGCGGAAGGGTTCGGCAGGTCCGGTCCAGCTGCCCGGCAACGTGAGCGTGTACAGGTTGTCGCTGGCGGAACTTGAGGAATCCCGGGGCGTTGCCGTCGCCGCGTCCCCGGAGGACGCCGGTTCCGTTCCCCGCGAACGGGCGCGCTGTGGGAAGCTAGTATTCCGGCCCCAAAAGCCACCCGCAAAATAGTCGCACCCCGCATCTAAACAGGAGCCATTGGTGGATTCAAACGACGTCCAGGCAGACCTCAAGCACGTTCTCTACACCAGGGAACAGATCCAGCAGCGGATCACCGAACTCGCAGCGCAGATCGACAAGGACTACGAAGGGCGCGAGATCCTCATTGTGGGCGTCCTCAAGGGCGCCGTCATGGTCATGGCGGACCTGGCCCGGGCACTGCACAGCCACATCTCCATGGACTGGATGGCCGTGTCCTCCTATGGTTCGGGAACCCAGTCCTCCGGCGTGGTGCGCATCCTCAAGGACCTGGACACGGACCTGATGGGCAAGGACGTGCTGATCGTCGAGGACATCATCGACTCCGGCCTCACCCTGTCCTGGCTCAAGACCAACCTGGAATCCCGCGGCACGGCGTCCGTTGAGATTTGCACCGCCTTCCGCAAGCCCACTGCGGCCAAGGTGGAGATCGACGTCAAGTACGTCGGCTACGACATCCCCAACGAGTTCGTGGTGGGTTACGGCCTGGACTACGCCGAAAAGTACCGCAACCTGGACTTCGTGGGCACCCTGGCCCCGCACGTCTACGAGTAGGCCTCCCCAGGACTCCCCGCCGGACGACAGTCCCGTCCTTGCCGGTGTTGCGCTGAAGCGGGCGTTCGGCGGTCATCCGCGCAAGCTACGCCGACAGGGAACTTTTGCTTTCGGCTATGCGTGATCTAGTCCGGACGGTGTATAGCTAGAAGCTGACGCAGCACCATCACGCGCGCAGATTACTCGCCGTGAAGCACTACCGGAAGGGACGGGGCCAGCCCCGAACAGATGAAAGCTAAGAACTTCTTCAAAGGCCCGGGCATCTGGATCGTCGTTGTGGTCGGTCTGCTCCTCGTGGCTTTTGCAACGCTCGCCCCCGGCGGTGCCGCCCGGATCGATACGGACAAGGGCCTGGAACTGCTCTCCAGCAACAAGGTGGAGCAGGCCAAGATCTTCGACGGTGAGAACCGCGTTGACCTCACGCTCAAGGATGACCTGCAGGTGGATGGGCAGGACAAGGGCAAGAGCGTGCAGTTCTTCTTCGTGGATGCACGGGCACAGGACGTAGTAAAGGCCGTCACCGACGCCAAGCCCGCCCAGGGCTTCACCGACCAGCCGATCGAGAGCAACTGGTTCTCCGGCCTGCTCTCCCTGCTGATCCCGGTCATCCTGCTGGGCGCCCTCTTCTGGTTCCTGATGACCCGCATGCAGGGTGGCGGCTCCAAGATCATGCAGTTCGGCAAGTCCAAGGCCAAGATGGTCAGCAAGGACATGCCGCAGGTAACCTTCGCTGACGTCGCAGGTGCGGACGAAGCCGTGGAGGAACTCCAGGAAATCAAGGAATTTCTGCAGGAACCGGCCAAGTTCCAGGCCGTTGGCGCCAAGATCCCCAAGGGAGTCCTGCTCTACGGCCCTCCAGGTACCGGTAAGACCCTGCTGGCCCGCGCCGTAGCCGGCGAGGCAGGCGTACCCTTCTTCTCCATCTCCGGTTCGGACTTCGTGGAAATGTTCGTCGGCGTCGGCGCCTCCCGCGTCCGCGACCTCTTTGAACAGGCCAAAGCCAACTCGCCCGCCATCATCTTCGTCGATGAAATCGATGCCGTCGGCCGCCACCGCGGCGCCGGCATCGGCGGCGGCAACGACGAACGTGAGCAGACCCTCAACCAGCTGCTGGTGGAGATGGACGGCTTCGACGTCAAGACCAACGTCATCCTCATCGCCGCCACCAACCGGCCTGACGTCCTGGACCCCGCACTGCTGCGTCCCGGCCGCTTCGACCGCCAGGTCTCCGTGGAAGCGCCGGACCTGATCGGCCGCGACCAGATCCTGCAGGTGCACGCCAAGGGCAAGCCGATGGCGCCCGGCGTGGACCTGAAAGCCGTGGCGAAGAAGACCCCCGGCTACACCGGCGCCGACCTCGCCAACGTCCTTAATGAGGCCGCACTGCTCACCGCGCGCTCCAACGCCAACCTGATCGATGACCGCGCCCTGGACGAGGCCATCGACCGCGTCATGGCGGGCCCGCAGAAGCGCAGCCGCGTCATGAAGGAACACGAGCGCAAGATCACCGCCTACCACGAAGGCGGCCACGCCCTGGTGGCGGCTGCACTCCGCAACTCCGCGCCGGTCACCAAGATCACCATCCTTCCGCGTGGCCGGGCCCTGGGTTACACCATGGTGGTTCCGGAAAACGACAAGTACTCCATTACGCGCAATGAACTCCTGGATCAGATGGCCTACGCCATGGGCGGCCGAGTGGCGGAAGAGATCGTGTTCCACGACCCTTCCACCGGTGCCTCCAATGACATCGAGAAGGCCACCGGCACCGCCCGCAAGATGGTCACCGAATACGGCATGAGCGAACGTGTCGGCGCTGTCCGCCTGGGCCAGGGCGGCGGGGAACCCTTCCTGGGCCGCGACGCCGGGCACGAACGCAACTACTCGGACCAGATCGCCTATGTCGTGGACGAGGAAGTGCGCCGCCTCATCGAGCAGGCACACGACGAGGCCTACGAGATCCTCACCGAAAACCGGGAAATCCTGGACATACTGGCCCTTGAACTGCTGGAGCGGGAAACGCTCAACCAGGCAGAGATCGCCGACATCTTCCGGGACGTGCGCAAGCGCGACTTCCGTGAGGTGTGGCTGTCCAAGGAGACCCGCCCAGTCCTGGCCGGTCCCGTGGAAACCCGCCGCGAGCGGGCAGAGCGCGAAGCCCAGGAGGAAGCCAAGAAGGCCCGCCTGGACGAGCCGCTGGACGCCCAGCCCCCGCACGCGCAGGGCGTCCCGGAGGATGCTCCCTTCAAGGGCGGAGTCACCGACTCGGGGCCTGACACCCTTCGCGGCTAAGCTTTCCCTGTGACTTCCTTCGACGACGACGACGTTCCCGCCTCCGCCGGATACCTGGCGGAGGCCGGTTCCCACCATTCGACGAGCCAAAAGGTGGACCGGCCCCGGATTGAGGCGGCCGTCCGCGAGATCCTCCTTGCCATCGGCGAGGACCCGGACCGCGGCGGCCTCGTCGACACTCCCAAAAGGGTGGCAAAGGCGTACGCCGAGGTGTTCGCCGGACTGCACCACGACCCCGCGGACGTCCTGTCCACCACCTTCGACCTGGACCACGAGGAACTGGTCCTGGTCAAGGACATCCCCTTCTACTCCACGTGCGAGCACCACCTGGTGCCCTTCCACGGGGTGGCCCATGTCGGTTACATCCCGTCGCACGACGGAAAGGTGACGGGTCTGAGCAAGCTGGCGCGGCTGGTGGACATCTACGCACGGCGCCCGCAGGTGCAGGAGCGGTTGACCACTGAAATAGTCGAAGCGATGGTGCAGCACCTCAAGCCCCGCGGCGCCATCGTCGTTGTTGAATGCGAGCACATGTGCATGTCGATGCGCGGCGTCCGCAAGCCCGGAGCGAAGACCGTCACCAGTGCGGTCCGCGGGCAGCTTCATGACCCGGCCACCCGTGCCGAAGCCATGAGCCTCATCCTCGGAAGGTAACCACACACCATGGATTCACTCGCTGCAGCCCCCGGAACGGGGCCCGCAACCTCCCCGTTGCCCATCCTGCGCAAGCCGCGCCCGGCTGCGCGGTTTGACGACCTGCCCACTGACAGGACGCTGGTCATGGGCATCCTGAACGTCACCCCGGATTCCTTTAGCGACGGCGGCAAGCATGCCACGGCGGATACCGCCATTGCTGCCGGCCTGCGCATGTTCTACGCGGGTGCGGACATCATCGACGTCGGCGGAGAGTCAACCCGGCCGGGCGCGGATGATGTCAGCCCGGACGAAGAGCAGCGCCGCGTCCTGCCCGTCATCGAGGCGCTGGTGAAGGCTGGTGCCCTGGTGAGCATTGACACCACCCACGCCTCCACGGCGGAAGCGGCAGTCAAGGCGGGCGCCGCCATCATCAACGACATTTCAGGCCTGAGTATCGAGCCCGAAATGGCCGAGTTCGTGGCTGCCGCCAAGGTGCCCTACGTCCTCACCCACCGCCGCGGAGACGCCCGGACCATGAATTCGCTCGCCGAATACACGGACGTGGCCGCCGAAGTGGTGGCGGAACTGGCGGGAGTGCGGGACAAGCTGTACGCGGCTGGAGTGAGCCAGGAGCAGATCATTATTGACCCGGGCCTGGGGTTTGCGAAGAACGACGCGCAGAACTGGGAACTCCTTCAGAACCTGGACCAGCTGGACAGCCTGGGCCACAAGGTCCTGGTAGGTGCCTCCCGCAAACGGTTCCTGGGCACCCTGCTTACCGTGGCGGGCAAGGCCGCCGCTCCCGAGGAGCGCGACGGTGCCACGGCGGCGATCACCGCCATCAGTGCCTACCGCGGGGCCTGGGCCGTCCGCGTGCATGACGTGGGATCAAGCCTGGACGCCGTGAAGGTGGCTGCGCGCATGGCCGCCGTGTCTTCAGCCGCAACCGTACCCAAAACGCAATAGGGCCGGGGACCCATGGACAGGATTACGCTGACCGGAGTAACCGCAGTCGGCCATCACGGTGTCTTCGATTTCGAACGCCGGGAGGGCCAGCCCTTTGTTGTGGACGCGGTGCTCTACCTCGACTTCACCGAGGCGGCGCAGTCCGACGATGTCCGGGACACCGCACACTACGGTGAGGTTGCGCAGCGTATTGTCGACTGGATTTCCGGGGAACCACTGAACCTCATCGAGGGGCTGGCTGTGCGCATCGCGGACAGCCTCCTGGCCGAATTCAAGCTCCACGCCGTCGACATCACCGTCCACAAGCCCCAGGCACCCATCGAGGTCCCGTTCGGCGACGTCGCTGTGGCTGTCCACAGGGAACGTGCCGCCGCCGGACCCGTCCTTTCCGGAGCGGATGCATGAGCGGCTGCGGCATGATCGGGGTGCGCGGATGAACGGGACCTACACCAAGGCCGTGCTGGCCCTCGGCAGCAACCTTGGCGAACGCAATGAGACGCTGACCGAGGCCGTGGCGGACCTCGTGGATCCGCCGGAAGTGCGCCTCCTTGCCGTCTCGCCCATCGTCCAGACCAAGGCGGTGGGAGGTCCTGCGGGGCAGCCGGACTTCCTGAACATGGTCATCACCGTGGAGACCTGCCTCAGCCCAATGGAACTGCTGGCACACTGCCAGGCCGTGGAGAACAAGCACCTCCGCGTCCGTGAGGTCCACTGGGGTCCGCGGACGCTCGACGTCGACATCATCACCTACGGCGACCTGCACAGCGACGACCCCCACCTGACCCTTCCGCACCCCCGGGCGGCGTCCCGGGCCTTCGTCCTCTACCCCTGGTCGCTTATTGAGCCCAGCGCCACACTGGCCGGCGAACGGATCAGCATCCTCGCGGCACAGGCGGACGATTTCGCGGACCTGGCTCCGTTCGACGGGTTCGGCGACTTCAACGGGCTGCCCACGGCAGGAGCGGTCGAGGAACGATGAAGCCCATCAACCCCCTGCGCCTCCTGCTGATCTGCGTCATCCTCGCCGTCGCCGGCTGGTCTGCCACTGTTGTCACCAGCCGGTACAGCATGGCTACGCCCGTGCTGCCCCTTACCGCCCTGGCCACCATGGGTGTCATCGTGGCCATCACGCTGGTCCTGGGAATCCGGGTCCTGAGATGGCGCAACAGCCACAAGCCCAACAGCACTGCCAAGAAGACCCACCTGGATCCGCTCCTGGCCGCCCGGACCCTGGTCCTGGCGCAGGCCTGCGCCTATGCCGGGACAGTCTTGCTGGGCTGGCACGTGGGCATCTTCCTCGACCAGCTGCGGGTATGGAGCCTGCGCAGCGACCAGAGCATCACCTGGCTGGCCCTGGCCATGGCCGGCGGCGGGCTGGTGATGATCGTGGTTGGTCTCGTCGTGGAGCGGTTCTGCCGGATTCCGCCGGAAGACGGCGACCCCAACCTGGACAGCAAAAAGGGCCGCCCTGCCCGCGGGGAAGCCGCAGGGGAAGGCGAATATGCATACCGAGGCGATTGACCCGCCCGGTATCGCCTGGCAAAGGGTTTCGCCGCAGTACGTCTCCGTCCGGCTGGTGGAGTGGGCCGTCGCCAACCTCGCCGCAGTCCTCATCCTGTCCGCTCCGCTGGTGTTTGTCCTCCTGGGATGGTGGCGGTGGCCCCCACTGTGGCTGGCCGTCACCGTTCCCGCCGTCGCGCTGGTGGTTGCCTTGTGGCGGCTGGCCCTCATTCCGCGGCAGGTCCGGGCCATTGGCTACGCCGAGCGCGGCGACGACCTGCTGATCAGGAGCGGCATCTTCTTCCAGCGCAGCATGGCCGTGCCTTACGGACGGATGCAGTACGTGGACATCGCCGTCGGCCCGGTGGAACGGGCGCTGGGGCTGTGCACCGTAAAGCTCCACACAGCGTCGCCGGGCACCAACGCGCGCATCCCCGGCCTCCCGGCAATGGAAGGCGTGCGGCTGCGTGAGCAGCTGGCTGCGCGCGGCGAAGCCAGGCTGGCAGGGCTGTGACCGCGGACGGCCAGCTGCCCGGACCGCCCCTGCTGCCCTCTGCTGCATCCGGTCCGGAAAGCAACGCAACGTCCGACGGCGAATGGCTTCGTGTCCATCCCGCCTCACCTTTTGTCCGTGGCTGGTTTGCCCTGGCAGCCATCGCCTTCTTCTTTGGCAGGGACCTTTTCGAGCGGGCCCTGCAGGGCCAACCCGTTTTTGAAGAAGGGTTCGCCAGGCGTGCCCCTTGGCTGCTGGGCGGGGGAGCGCTGGTGCTGGCGGTGGCGGTGCTGGGGTTCGTCCTTACCTGGTACTTCACCAGATACCAGGTGTCGGGCGGCTACGTCCGGGTCAACAGCGGACTCCTCTTCAGGCAGCACCGCCAGGCACGCCTGGACCGGGTGCAGGCCATTGACATCGTGCGGCCCCTGCTGGCCCGGATCTTTGGGCTGGCTGAACTCAAGTTTGAAGTTGCCGACGCCGGCGAGTCCGCGGTCCGCCTTGCCTACCTGAGGATCGATGACGCACGACAGCTGCGCGCCACCATCCTGGCGCGCGCTTCCGGGGCATTCCCTGCTGCTGGTCCCGGCACGGCTTCCGCGGCCGGCATGAGTGCCCCGTCCGTCGCGGGCCGTTGGGACCCGACCGTCGCGGGACTTCCAGCCCGTCCCGCGCCCGAGGCGCCGGAGCTCGCAGTGCTGGCCGTGCCGCCGTCGCGCCTTATTGGATCGTTGCTGCTGAGCGAGCAAAGCTTCTTCATTGTGGTGGGCGGCGTGGCTTCCGTGATCCTGTCCGCAGTGACGGACAACCGCGCCTTCTACTTCTACCTGGTGCCCGCCGCGCTGGGCCTTGCGGCAAGCTACTGGAACTTCTTCAACAAGGGGTACAACTTCACCGCCGCCATTTCCCCTGACGGAATCCGGCTGCGTTACGGACTCCTGGACACCCAGGCGCAGACGCTTCCGCCCGGGCGGATCCAGGCGGTGAAGATTGCGCAGCCCCCGCTCTGGCGCCCGTTCGGCTGGTACCGGATGCAGGTCAACGCGGCGGGCTACGGAACGTCGGGCAACGCGGTCGAAGGCAACACCCGGACCATCCTGCTGCCGGTGGGGAAGTTCCCCGAGGTCCTGGCCATGCTCTCGCTGGTCCTGCCCGACCCCGGAACCGCCCAGCCTGCCATGACGTTCGGCGCCGGGCTCACCGGCAGGGATACCGGCAGCGGGTTTGTTACCACGCCGCGCCGAGCCTGGCTGCTGGCACCTCTGGCGTGGCGGCGGAACGGTTTTGCGGCCACTGACACGGCCCTGCTGATCCGTTCCGGCCGCTGGTGGCGCGAGCTTGTGCTGGTGCCGCATCAACGGACGCAGTCAATGGCGCTGCAGCAGGGGCCCCTGGCGCGCTGGTTCCGAGTGGCAGACCTGGTCCTGCACACCACGGCGGGGCCGGTTGCCCCGCGGCTCAGGCACGCGGGGCTGGACGAGGCGAGGCGGCTCTTCGACGAGCAGTCGGCGCGCGCCCGGTTGGCCCGGAAGCGGCAGACGACGGAACAATGGCTGCGGCAGGTTGTTCCGGCGCCGGAGCCCAATCCGGTGGGTGGGGGCGAAGCGGTGGTTGAGCCCGTCGAAACTATGGATTCCCGAATGCATAACCAACAGGAAGGCCAGCAAAATGGCTAAGCCCGGACGCCTCGGCGTCGGAATCATCGGCGCCGGCAAGGTGGGGGCCGTTCTTGGCGCCGCCCTGCGGGCCGCCGAGCACGCCGTCATTGGAGTGTCGGCGGTTTCCGATGCGAGCCGGGAGCGGGCTGAGTCTTTGCTCCCCGGCGTGCCCATCCTGGAAGTGCAGGAGATCGTTGAGCGAGCCGAGCTGGTGCTGCTGGCGGTACCGGACGATGCACTGCCGGATTTGGTGGAGGGGCTGGCGAAGCTCGGCGCCTGGCAGCCCGGGCAGCTCGTGGCGCACACCTCCGGCCGGTTCGGCGTAGGTGTGCTGCATCCTGTGCGTGCCGCGGGCGCCATTCCCCTGGCACTTCACCCGGCCATGACTTTCACCGGCATGAGCCTGGACCTCACCCGGCTGCTTGACTGTACCTTCGGGGTGACGGCCGACGCCGCCATGCTCCCCATCGCCCAGGCGCTGGTGGTGGAGATGGGGGCGGAGCCGGTCGCCATCGCCGAAGCGGACCGGACTCTCTACCACGCCGCCCTGGCCCACGGCTCGAACCATCTCGTCACGTTGGTGGCGCAGGCATCGCAACTGCTGCGCGAGGTGGGCGTCGAAGCCCCGGAGCGCATGCTCGGTCCGCTGCTCCGGGCAACCCTGGAGAACGCGCTGGCCTCCGGGGAGTCCGCGCTGACTGGCCCCGTGGCGCGGGGCGACGTGGGAACGGTCCGTGCCCATGCGGAAGCGCTGCGTGAGTTCGACGACGGTGGGCATGGGGATGTGCTTGAGGCGTACCTGGCAATGGCACACGCCACTGCCCGCCGTGCTGAAGGTCGCGGCCTGCTGAAACCTGACCAGCTGAAGGGGCTCCGCGACGCCCTGGATCCGAAGGAGGACTGATGTCCATTCAACTCGTGACCACTGTGGCCGGGCTGAAGGCCGAAAGCGTCCGGCTCCTGAACGCCAAGCAGGGCACTTCACAGGCGCTGGTGCCCACCATGGGCGCACTCCACGAAGGCCATGCAACATTGGCGCGCACCGCCGTCGAAAACAATGACGTGGTGGTTGCAAGCATCTTCGTCAATCCCTTGCAGTTCGGTGACGCCGTGGACCTGGACCGCTATCCGCGAACCCTTGACGCAGACCTTGCCTTGCTGGAGGAGCAGGGCGTGCACCTCGCGTTCGCGCCCTCCGTGGAGGAGGTCTACCCCGGCGGGGAGCCGTTGGTGCGGGTTACCTCGGGCCGGTTGGGGGAGAAATGGGAGGGCGCTTCGCGACCCGGGCATTTTGACGGCGCCCTCACTGTTGTGGCCAAACTGCTGCATTATGGGATGCCGGCGGCGGGGCTTACGGCTGGTTCCGCAGCAGGTGCCGCTGCGGGTGGACTGCCTGCCTACCGTGCCTACTTCGGCCAGAAGGACGCCCAGCAGCTGGCCCTGGTCAGGCAGATGGTTGCCGACCTGAACTTCCCCGTGGAAATTGTGGGCGTGCCGACGGTCCGCGCGGAGGACGGCCTGGCGCTGTCCAGCCGGAACCGCTTCCTGTCCGACGAAGAGCGGGACGCCGCCCTGGTTCTGTCCAGGGCCCTGCGGCTGCTGGAAGAGCGGGCCAACGCCCACGAGCCCCTGGACCTTGACTCCGCGCTGGCGCTGGTGGAATCCCAGCCGCTGGTTTCCCTCGACTACTTCGACGTGGTGGATCCGCGCACGCTTGAACCGTTGGCCGAAAACTGCCGGGAGACGCCGTTCCGCGGAGAAGGCCTGGCCCTCATCGCTGCCAAGGTGGGCCCGGTGCGGCTCATCGACAACATGCCGCTCAACTCCTGATGCACCAGCCGGGCCGCGCCAGGTTCCTGCAGCTTTCGAGCGTGCGCGTTGAAGGAGCGGCCTAGAGGTGAAGGCCGTCCTCGCTGGCCATCAGCTGCTCCAGTAGCGCCCTTTCCGGGCGCCCGGGATTTTGGGCCACGTACCGTCGCAGACGGGCCTTGGCCAGTTCATCTGCAGGGTCTGTGCTGGAGAGCAGTTCGTCGATGATTTCCTGCGCCTGCCAGCGGAGGGATTCGATAGCGAATTGCCGGACTTCGGCCGGAGTGTCACTGGACATCCAAGGCTCCGGGTCCGACGGAACGCTTTCGAACAACCGCTCTGCTGCCATAGGGGCCTCCTTGCACCGTTCCGAAGGGGCCGTTCGTCTGGCCTCCGCGGCTGTTGAGAGCACTGCGCGTAGGAAGAACTTTACAGCCGGAAAGACTGGTCTGTCTTCCCTGGAGTAGGCTATTGACACGATGAATCCTGAGGCAAACGGTCAACCGCCTTCCGCGCACGCTGCGGGCGAGGCGACGCTTGGCGGTGCCGGTATCCAGGAGCGCATCCTGTTGGTCGCGTACGACTTGTTCTCGCGGCGGGGCATCCGGGATGTTGGCGTCAATGAACTCATCGAACGATCCGGAGTGGCCAAGGCCACCTTCTACCGGCACTTCCCGTCCAAGGACTCCCTGGTGCTTGCGTTCCTTGAGCGGCGGGACAAATTGTGGACTGTTGATGCCATCGTCTCCGAAGCGCAGCGGAGGGCAAACACTGCCGCGGAACAGTTGCTGGCCATCTTCGATGTCTTCAGTGACTGGTTCCTGCGCGAAGATTTCGAAGCCTGCTCCTTCGTCAATGTCCTCCTGGAGATGGGCCCAGCGCATCCTCTTGGCCAGGCAAGCATCGACTACCTGGCGAAGATCCGCGGCCACGTGCAAGCCCTGGCGGAAACAGCTGGACTCCAACAGCCCGAGGAGTTCGCCCGGTCCATGCACATTCTGATGAAGGGGTCCATCATCTCTGCCGCCGAGGGCGACATGGACGCCGCTAAACGTGCCCAGCAGATGGCCGGTTGGCTGATTGAGCACCACAGGGCTTAGCAGCCTCTGAAGGTCCAGGCGGAGCCGCGGTCAACCCGCAGCCGCCGCCGACCCGCAGGCGCCCCCGACCTGATCAGCTGCAGACAAACCAGGCCTTTCAGTTTTCAACTGATGGACGCAGTCACGGGCGGGCGCCGAGCGCCAAGGCCTAGCACTCTGCTCCGATCCAGCCGGGGGTGAGGGCAAGCGATCCTGCAAAGAACTCCTCCCAGAGGGGGTCGTCGGGTGGGATGTCGTCGAGGTCGAGGTATCTGTCATTGTCTGGTTCCCAGGGCGGGAGGTCTGCCAGGCCGCCCTCGGGACAGCGGATATTGAGGCAGTGCACGTCACTGCACGTGGCATCCGGAACTCCGGCATCGAGGCCCTTGGCCTCCGGAGACTGCAGTCCAGCAGGCAGGAGCCATTGCGGCCAGTGCGGTTGTTCTCGGTCCGGGTGTTCGGGTTTGTAGTGGCGGCCGCTGGGTGAGGTCCAGCCGGGTGGCTCTTTCGTGGTGGTTGGATCTGGTGCCCAAGTGCTGTGGTGTTTGAGTCGGTGGTGTTTCGGGCAAAGTTGTCCGAGATTGCTGATCCCGGTGCTTCCACCGTGTTCCCAAGCTGTGCCATGGTCGATTTCGTTGTCGGGGGTGCGGTTGGTGCAGCCGGGGAACGTGCATTTGGCGTCGCGCATCCTGATCCATTGTTTGATGGTCTCTGGGAGTCGGTAGCGGGTGCGTCCGATTTCCAGTGGTGCCCCGTCCCGGGGGTCGACCAGGACCCGGTAGAACGAATGCGCCCCGTCAGCGACGAGTTTGCGGGCCATCGACTCCGGGATTGGGCCGAAGCCGTCGAGCGTGGCGGGTTCGTCGGTGAGGCCGAGGAGGGAGAACACCGGCACGGTGACCAGGACGTCGGTCTTGGGGGTGGGAGTCTTGATGGGCCCGGCAGGGTTTCCGGCACCGAGCAGCAGGGATGCTGCGATGTCGGGGCGGAGTTGGGTGAGGGTGCGGGCCTCGTCCGGGCTTTGGAGGCCGCGGGCGGTGGCGGTGGTGCGGTTCCAGATGGCGCACGCGGTGTCCCCGGGGAGGTAGAGCGAGAGCCAGGCCATGCCGTCCCGGTCGGGGCTGTATTCCATCCGCCGGTCCGCCTCACCTTTGGCGTGGCGTTTCCCGATGGATTCCGGGTGGTGCCGTTCCCGCCACCCACGGACCTTCGCCCGGAACCGGGACGGGACAAGCTCACCGGGGGCTGCGCCGCGTGCGGGGTTGGGGGCGTCGAGGTCGAAGAAATGCGCCACCAACTCCATGGCGCCTTCGGGGGTGAGTTCTTCGGTCTCGTCG
This sequence comes from Pseudarthrobacter enclensis, assembly GCF_030811655.1. Classification (GTDB taxonomy): domain Bacteria; phylum Actinomycetota; class Actinomycetes; order Actinomycetales; family Micrococcaceae; genus Arthrobacter; species Arthrobacter enclensis_A. Next base: position 247,061 of record NZ_JAUSRE010000004.1, read on the forward strand.
GCAATGATGCGGGCGTGCTGCCAGGACACGGCACCGGCGGACAGCGCCTCGAGCACCGGTGGCAGGGAACAGACCCGCCGTGACTGGTCCACCAACGCGCCCGCGGCCGCGGAGCTGATGGTCAGGACCCCTGCGATCTCCTCCACGACAGACATTTCGGCGTAGGTGCGGTCCTGCAGGGAGGCATCCGGGCCGGTCATGGCCTGCTGCAACCCAATGCACTCCGCCACGTCCCGCGCCTTCACCGCCGCAAGCTGCGCCTCCAACCGGGCAACAACCTCCAACCGCTCCAGGCACAACTCGTACCGCCGCTGCAACACGTCCACACCGGCACCATCAGCACCCACTGCAGGGATCTCAAGGTCCAGGTCTGCCAAAGCCAGCGCATCAAGGGCAGCGACAGAGGCACGAACACCCTCCAACACCGCCCCCAAACCACCGCTGATTCCCATACCCACATCATCCAACCACCCACCGACATTCAGACCGGGCAGACGAGGGGATCGTGGCTGGGGGATCGTTGGGCGCCCGGCCCGCGCAGCCCATGGCGCCGCTCCCCAAAAGCCGCGCGCCGCCGTCGTACGCCTTGCCGCTGCGCAGGTTCGTTTCCGCAGCCCAAGCACCCGGCGCGACGAGTAATTTGCGCCGCGGAAATGCGTAGCGCGCAGCAGGAGGAACCTACGCGTCGAACGCGGCACATTTGCCGCGGAAGTCCGCAGGGGCAGCACCATCGGGAAAGATAGTCAGCTTGCTTATTACTTTTTACTTTCCTAGGCTGGAAAGCGTCAGGCAATCAACTCTCGGGCGGCATGCCGTGTGCCTAAAGGCCGCGGGCCGCCTCAGGCGAGGAGGAACAATGTCAGAGCACAGCATCGCAGGCAAGAAGGTCGCATTCCTGCTCACTGATGGAGTGGAGCAGGTAGAGCTCACCAGCCCCTGGCAGGCTGTTAAGGACGCCGGCGGCGAGCCCACCCTGGTTGCGCCAAAGAGCGGCAAGCTGCAGGGCTACAACGGCACGGAGGAGGGCGATACCTTCGACGTCGACATGACGGTCGCCGACGCCGACGCCTCCGACTTTGACGCGCTGGTCCTTCCCGGCGGTGTCGTCAACGCAGACCACCTGCGCGTCGACAAGGACGCCCAAAACTTCACCCGCAGCTTCTTTGAGCAGCACAAGCCGGTGGCATCGATCTGCCACGGTCCGTGGCTGCTGATCGAGGCTGGCGTGATCAAGGGCCGCAACGTCACGTCCTACTTCACCCTGGAAACGGATCTCAAGAACGCGGGCGCCAACTGGACCGACCAGGAAGTGGTGGTGGACCAGGGTCTGGTGACCAGCCGGAACCCGGACGACCTCCCCGCGTTCAACAACAAGCTGGTGGAAGAAATCTCCGAAGGCGAGCACGCGGGCCAGACGGCCTAACGCAAATCCCTAATGTTCCCTCAGGGGTAAAAAGAACCCATGCGGAGGAATTACTCCAGCGGGTAGAGTGTTGGAATCTGCAGCGGCGCCGGCCGCGCACCACTCTTAAAACACCCCTGAGGGAACACCCATGTCTACCGAGACCTCTCCCAACGCCAGCGGCCAGTCCGTCAAAAACCAAGGATCGCGGCCTGCTGCCCCGGAGAAGATGTCCCGGGAGTCTGTGACCATCATCAGTACGCTGCTGGTGGCGACGTTCGTGGTGATCCTCAACGAGACCATCATGAACGTGGCCCTGCAGCGGCTTATGGTGGACCTCCGCGTGGATGCGCCCACCGTCCAATGGCTGTCCACGGGGTTCATGCTCACCATGGCCGTGGTCATCCCCACCACCGGATTCATCCTCCAGCGCCTCTCCACGCGGGCGGTCTTCATGCTTGCCATGGGCCTGTTCGCGGGCGGGACAGCGCTTGCGGCCATGGCGCCCGGGTTCGAAGTCCTGTTGCTGGCACGCATCGTCCAGGCCGGCGGCACCGCCATCATGCTGCCGCTGCTGATGACAACCATCCTCACCCTGGTTCCGTTGTCCAAACGCGGCGCGGTGATGGGGAACGTCAGTATCGCCATCTCAGTGGCGCCCGCTATGGGGCCCACCGTTTCGGGCCTGATCCTGGAGCACTTCACGTGGCGGTTCATGTTCGTCTTCGTCCTGCCCGTGGCCCTTGCCGCGCTGGCCATTGGGGCGAAATACCTCACCAACGTGGGCGAGGCGGAAAAGGGGAAGCTGGATGTCCTGTCGGTTATCCTCACCGTCCCGGCCTTTGGCGGCCTGGTCTACGGCCTCAGCCAGATCGGTGGCGGCCACGGCGGCCAGGCGGGTCCAGGCGCAGGTGCCATCGCGGCCCTGGTCGTCGGCGTCGCTGCGCTGGCGGTATTCGTCCTGCGCCAGGTCCGCCTGCAGAAGGCCGCCGCGCCGCTGCTGGACCTGCGGGCCTTCAACTTCCGGATGTTCACCGTCTCGGTCCTGCTGATGGTGGTGGCCATGATGGCCCTGTTCGGCGGCGTGATCCTGCTGCCGCTCTACCTGCAGCAGGTGCGCGGCCTCGGTTCGCTCGAAACCGGACTGGCGCTGCTTCCCGGCGGCCTTGCCATGGGCCTGCTTGGCCCGGTCATTGGCCGCGCGTTCGACAAGGTGGGCCCGCTGCCGCTGACCGTCACCGGGTCCCTGCTGATGGTGGCCACACTTTGGCAGTTTTCAATGCTCGACGCCGGCACGGCAGTCTGGTGGATCATCACCCTTCACGTGGGGTTGAGTTTCGGCCTCGCGCTGCTGTTCACCCCCGCCTTCACCACTGGACTCAACCCGCTGCCCCCGCACCTCTACTCCCATGGTTCGGCGATCATGAGCACCACGCAGCAGGTGGCCGGCGCCGCGGGCACCGCGCTGCTGGTGTCTATCTTCGCGGTGGTGAGTGCCGCGTCCGGCCTGGTCGCCGGAATGAGCGCCGCCTTCATGACAGCGACCGTCATAGCCCTGGCCGCCGTCGTGCTGTCCGTAATGATGCGCAAGACCGACGGCGCTACGGCAGGGCACGGCGCGCACTGACTCAGCCGGCGACACTAGCCGGCGAAGAAGTCGCTCAGTTCCTTGATCAGCTTGTCCGGAGCCTTGATGGCGCCGTCGTGGCCGAAGCCCGGCAGGATGGTGTAGCTGGAACCGGACAGGACGTCGTGGATCTGGCCGCAGGCAATGCCGAAGTACGCCGGGCTCTTTTCACCCACCACAATCAGCGTCTCCAAGGGCAGCGCCTGGAACGGTTCGGCCGGCATGTCCGCAGCAATGATGGCCCTGATCTCGCGGACGCCGGTGCGCATCAGTTCACGCTGCTGCTTGCCTTCCGTGGTGCCCGCTGTCAGCTTGTTGGCAAGCGTCAGCATGGAGAGCGGCATGCGCGACGAGAAGGAACCGCCTGCCTCCAGGCCCCGCTGGATCACGGCCAGGGCGCGGTCGTCGTCGCCGGCGGCGATCGCCTTCTCGTATTCCCCAATCCAGTTGGCGGTCACGCTGCCGTTTACGGACACCGCGGGGTCGTAGACGGCCAGTCGCTCCACCGGAAGGGTCCGCGCGGCGTGCAGGGCAACCGCGCCGCCGAAGCTGTGTCCAAAGACGTCCGTGCTGGACGTGTGCTTCATGACGGTATCGAGGTCCCGGATATCCACGTCCAGTGTGTAATCCTCGGGCTGCGGGGACGATGAGCCGCGGCCGCGACGGTTGAACGTGTGCACCGGCCGGCCCAGGGCTGCGCTCAGTTTCTGGGCAAATTTGGTGTAGTCGGCGGCCGTCACCATGGAGGGCGGTACCACCACCACTCCCGACCCTGCCGTGGCAAGTTCCGCGCCGGTGGAGAAGAGCTCAATCGTGCCGCCGTCGGGGGTCCTGATGTTCTCTCGCGTCATGCTCCGAGCCTAGCTGAGCAAACTCGGTGGGGCATAAGGGACGCGGGTGTAACGGACGCCCTGGCTCAGGCGAGCCCGTCGATGAGGGCCCGGCTGGCGCCCCGGATGGCCGGGAGATCGTGGCCAAGCCCGCAAAGAATGAGCCCGGCGTCCGCAGCCTGCATGGCCGACTCCGGACCAACCGCCCCATCCGCCCGGAGGTAGATCAGGGATTCGACAAGCCGGAAGGTGAAGTCGCCTCCGTCCGTTCCCTTAGGGGTCGCCGGCAGGCTCCCGCCCAGCTCCCCGTACAGCCGCCGCAGCTCCTGCCGATCGCTGAGGAACCGGGCAAAGCGGGTGCTCCGCACCTCCGGCAGGTGGTACAGGACGCCCAGGTTCCAACGGGCACTGCACAGCTGGGTGCCGTCGTAAAGCGCGACGGCGTGCAGCCGGCTTCCTGCCGGGCCTTCGGTTCCCGGGGATCCGGCAGGAAGCGCGGCCACGGACCGTGCGAACTTCAGGCCGGCTGACACCGTCCCCTCCAGAAGGTCCTCGAGGATGTCGTCCTTGGTTTTGAAGTGGTGGTAGAGCGACGACTGCCGGATTCCTACCGCATCCGCAATCGACCGGGTGGAGGTGCTGGCGAAGCCCTGGTTGGTGAAGAGCTCGGCTGCGGCGTCGAGTATTTCGTCGCGGGCCGTGGCGCCTGGCCGCGACGGCTGCTGGTGGCGGGGGCGTCCCGGTCCGGCTGAAGTCACCGCCTCATTCTTGCACCACGGCGGCCCCCGCCGCCGAGTGCCGGTGCGGCATCAGTGCTGGTGAGGGGACGGAAATCTGCAGGAAACAAGATGTCTATCCGCCTTTTACAGAGGGGAAACTGTTTGGGGACATCCCGCTGGAAAACTATCAATTGACCGGTAATCAGCAGCCTTCGGCCGAGCGCTGCGGTACCGGGAGGCTCTACCCCCGTTACCTTTTTCGTAGCCCGTTCCTGTTGCAGGATGAGGGTGTGTTGGCCGGTCGGTCCCGGCATGGTTTCTGCCCCCAGTCGTTTCATG